>NZ_AP025760.1:1353256-2706513 GCF_045862805.1 Qipengyuania nanhaisediminis | reverse complement strand
GGTACTTGTAATTCCGACAGGCATTACTGTTCTCACCGACAAGTTATATCTGCCGGCGTAACCCATCGATCCAGTCTGTTGGCTCCCGGGTTGTCCCGACCCGGGTGAGAAGCCGATAATGACCTCTGACGGGCAGATCGCAAGCGCGGAATTGTAATAAATCTCAAATAATCTTGTTGACTCGCTGCTAAGCCGCAGACTTGCGTTCAAGAGTTTGAATTTGTTGGAGTTTCGTAAGGCAGGGTGCGCGAATCGCGGAGATTCCTCCATTTTTCGAACGCCCATTGACGCGATTGCGCGCAAACGAAAGGGGCCGCGCCATCCGGTGCGACCCCTATCCATATCTGCAATGGGTGTTAACCCGTTGGCTAACGCGTGCGGGGCTGCGAATCGCACCCCGCATTCGCGCGAATCAGAGCGCGGCGACCCGCTTGGTCAGCCGCGACATCTTCCGCGCAACGGTGTTCTTGTGCATCACGCCGCGGGCAACGCCGCGAGCCAGTTCGGGCTGGGCTTCCTTGAGCGCCTTGGCAGCGGCGTCCTTGTCGCCGGCTTCCAGAGCGGTCTCGACCTTCTTCACGAAGCTGCGGATGCGGCTCATGCGCGCGCCGTTGATTTCGGCACGATTGTTGTTGCGACGGATGCGCTTGCGGGCTTGTGGCGTGTTGGCCATATTTGTGTCTGTCTCGCCTTGTGTGCTGGCCGCTTAGCGAGCGACCGGAAGAATCTCGAAAAAATAACGAAGAACGGCGATTCACCGCCGGAAAGGCGCGCACATAGTAGCGCAAGGGCGAATCGTCAAGAATTCCCTCGCCCGTCGCCCGCTATCTCTGGCAGCGCGCGCAATACCACGTGCTGCGCCCGCCTTGCGCGATCCGGCGGATTTTCCCGCCATCATCGCGCCGGCAAGATTCGCCGGTGCGGCCATAGACGTCGAATCGCGTGGCGAAATAGCCGAGTTCGCCATCGGGCGCGGCATAATCGCGCAGGGTCGAGCCGCCGTCGCGGATCGAAGCTTCGAGCACTTCGCGAATGGCCGGCACGAGCCGTTCGAGCTGCGCGCGGGTGACCTTGCCAGCGGCCTTGCGCGGGTGGATGCGCGCGCGCCACAGCGCTTCGCAGACATAGATATTGCCGAGCCCGGCGACGATCGCCTGGTCGAGCAGGCACAGCTTGATCGGCTGCGTCTTGCCCGCCAGCGCCGCCTTGAGATGCGCCGCGCTGAAGCCCGGTCCGAGCGGTTCGGGGCCGAGCCGGACGAAAGGCGGCCATTCATCGAGGGTGTCGCTGGAAACCAGATCGACCGATCCGAAGCGGCGCGGATCGCACAGGGCAAAGCGGTTATGCGCGGTCTCGATCACCAGGTGGTCGTGCCGGTCGGGATCCTCGGGATCGATTCGCCAGCGTCCGCTCATGCCGAGATGGAAGATCATCGTGTGCGCGCGGTCGAGATGGATCAGCCCGTATTTGGCGCGACGCGACAGCCCGGTCACCTGCGCCCCGGTCATCACCTGGACGAGTTCGGGCGGGAAGGGGCGGCGCAGATCGGGCCGGTTGAGCACCACGCGGGTGATCTGTGCCCCCTCGAGGAACCGGGCTAGTCCGCGGACCGTTGTTTCGACTTCAGGCAATTCGGGCATGGCGAGCCGCGCTTTATCACCCTTTGCCTGTCCGGCAATTCCTTCTAGGGCGCATCGCATGACGCAAGAGACCCCGAAACACGGCGCGCAAGACGATAAGGTATCCTTCGGCTACGAAACCGTCTCTCCCGAGGAGAAGACGCGCCGCGTGGGAGCGGTGTTTTCCAGCGTGGCGAAGAAATACGACATCATGAACGATGCGATGAGCTTCGGCATGCACCGCGCGTGGAAGGATCGCTTCGTGCGCCGGGTCAAACCGCAGCCGGGCGAAGCGGTGCTCGACATGGCGGGCGGCACCGGCGACATCGCCTTTCGGATGGCCGATCGCGGCGCCAATGTGACCGTCGCCGATATCAACCAGGACATGCTCGATGTGGGGGCGGAGCGGGCGATGGAGCGCGAAGCCGGTCCCGAAAGCGGCAGCCTTGTATTCACCCACCAAAATGCCGAGCAAGTCAGCTTCGCAAGCAACAGCTTCGATGCCTACACGATCGTCTTCGGCATCCGCAACGTCACATACAAGGACCGCGCGCTGGCCGAGGCCTTTCGCGTTCTGCGCCCGGGCGGGCGATTCTTTTGCATGGAATTCTCGACCAGCGAATGGGCGGGTTTCCGCGATGTCTATGACCTTTATTCGGACCTCTTCCTCCCGCGCATGGGGCAGGCGATCGCGGGCGATGCCGATTCCTATCGCTACCTGGTCGAATCGATCCGCAAGTTCCCTTCGATGCCCGAGTTCGAACGAATGATCGCCGCTGCTGGATTCGTGAATACCCGCTACGAGGCGATCCTGGGCGGTGCGGTCGCGATCCATTCGGGCTGGAAGGTCTGACCCGGTGACCGCTCCTGCCATCCACCTTGCCCGCCTTGCGCGGTGGGGCATCACGCTTGCCCGGCACCGCGCGCTGCTCGGTATCGAGCAGGATCCCAACGCGCCCGCTACGGTCAAGCGCTTTGCCCGGCTCGCGCGGCTGGCGACGCTGACCGGCAGGAAAGGCCCGCGCGATTATGCCGGTGCGTTCCGCGCGATCGGCCCTGCGGCGATCAAGCTGGGGCAATCGCTTGCGACCCGGCCCGACCTCGTCGGCGAGGAGGCCGCGCACAACCTGCTCAGCCTGCAAGACGATCTGCCGCCTGTGCCCTTTGCCCGGATCGAGGAGCAGATCGCGGGGACATTCGATCGGCCGATCACGGAGCTGTTCGCCAGCATCGACCCTGCGCCCATCGGCGCGGCGTCGATCGCCCAGGTTCACCGCGCGGTGACCACCGATGGCCGCCAGGTCGCGATCAAGGTCCTGCGCCCCGGCATCCGCGAACGCTTTGCCGAGGACATCCAGACCTATGAATGGGCCGCCGCCCATGTCGAGGCGATGGGCGGCGAGGCACAGCGCCTGCGCCCGCGTCTCACCATCGCCAATTTCAAGCGCTGGACCAATGCCGAGCTCGATCTCAGGCGAGAGGCGGCGGCGGCGAGTGAGCTTGCCGAGGTCATGGCCGGTGTCGACGGATACCGCGTCCCCGCGATCGACTGGGACCGGACCAATGGCCGGGTGATGACGATCGAATGGGTCGACGGGATCAAGATTTCCAAGCGCGACGAACTGATCGCGGCCGGCCACGATCCCAAGCTGCTTGCCGAACGGCTGGTGCTCAGCTTTCTCAACCAGGCGATCAGCGCGGGTTTCTTCCACGCCGACATGCACCAGGGCAACTTGTTCATCGAACCCGATGGCACGATCGCCGCGATCGATTTTGGAATCATGGGAAGGATCGATCGCCGCGCGCGCGCCTGGCTGGCGGAAATTCTCTACGGCCTCACGACCGGCAATTACCAGCGCGTCGCCGAGATCCATTTCGAGGCGCAATACGTGCCGAGCTATCACTCGGTCGGCGAATTCGCGACCGCGCTGCGTGCCGTGGGCGAGCCGATGCGCGGCAAGCCGGTCAAGGAATTGTCGGTCGGGCAGATGCTCGACGGGCTGTTCGCGATCACTCGCGATTTCGACATGCAGACCCAGCCGCACCTGCTGCTGCTGCAAAAGACCATGGTTATGGTCGAAGGCATCGCCACCCAGCTCGACCCTGACATCAACATGTGGGACGTGTCCGCGCCTTATGTCCGTAGCTGGATCCGCGACGAGCTCGGCCCCGAAGCGGCTCTTGCAGACCGGATCAGGGAAGACACCGAAACCCTGTTCCGCCTGCCCGGCCTGATCCGCCGGATGGAGGAGAAATACCCGCCGCGCGGCGGCGCGCCCGAACCCCCGCCGCTTCCCGAGATTCGCCTGATGACCGATCCGCGCGAACCGCGCCGCAGCGGCGGCTGGCTGGGTTATTTCGTCGCCGGCCTGGTGGGTGCGGGCGCGGTCTTGGGTGCAGGGATGGCGGGGCTGCTCTAGCTTGCCCGGTGAACCCGCCGCGCCATGACGAGCGCGGCGATGCCCAGCACCGCTTCGACCGCCATCGGGACGATGTGGCCTTCGAAGGGACCGTCGACCACCAGCGAGACCAGCCTTGCGGCAAGTGCGATGAGCATCAACGCCGCGCCGATCACCAGCGGATCGCGGCGCTTTGCCCATGCGCCCCAGATGAAACTTGCTCCGCTCACCACGAAAAAGGCGGTGAAATCGGCGCGCGCCGAAGTGTTGCCATGTGCGCCGACGGTCATCAGCCCGAAATCGAGTGCCGAGCCGTTCGGATCGATCATGAAGCCCGTCCCCATGAATACCAGCAGCAGTCCCCCCAGGGTGAGCACGATTTTTAGTACCAGATCCATTGTCAGTTTCCCCCTCTTCTGCCCCTTATGACCTGCGCGCGCCCGGCAACGCAATCTTAACCATCCCCACGCACAGCAGCAGGTGCACTTGGCGCGGATAATCGGGGCCGCTAGACACGTGGCGACAGCCGCCCCCGCGGGCGCTGCGCGATATGGGAGACGTAGCAATCATGGCTTCAGCGGGACCAAAGGTGCTTTTGGTCGTGGGCGGCGGGATCGCGGCCTACAAGTCGTGCGAGCTCGTGCGCCTGATCCGCAAGGGCGGCGGCGAGGTAACCTGCGTGGTCACCAAGGGTGGCCAGCAATTCGTCACCCCGATGTCGCTCGCAGCGCTCAGCGAGAACCAGGTCTATACCTCGCTCTTCGATCTCAAGAACGAGGTCGAGATGGGGCATATCGAATTGTCGCGCGAGGCTGACCTCGTGGTGGTCTGCCCGGCCACCGCCGACCTCATGGCCAAGATGGCCGCCGGCATCGCAGACGACCTTGCCACCACGCTGATCCTCGCCACCAACAAGCCGGTCATGGCGGTCCCCGCGATGAACGTGAAGATGTGGGAGCACGAATCGACCCAGCGCAATGTCGCCGCGCTAGGCGATGCGGGCGTGACGGTGCTGCACCCCGATGAAGGCGCGATGGCCTGCGGCGAGTTCGGCTATGGCCGGCTGCCCGAGCCGCACACGATCTGGCGCGCGATCGCCGCACATTTCGGGATCGAGGTCGAGGACGAGGCGCCCGTGCCGATGCCCGCCAATGATGGCGAAGCTGTCGAAGCGCTCGAACCCGATAACGAGGATGCCGAGGACGGCGCTTCGGTGGGCGGGTTGAGCGGATTGCTTTCGCGGATCATCCCGCGCTCGACCGAACAGCGCAGCGCCGAGGAGATCGAGCAGGAGTTCGAGACGGAGATCCCCGAGGACGCCGAAATAGCCGAGCTCGAGCCCGAGGAGGAGATCGAGTTCAATCCCGATCTTGCCGGGTCGCCGCTCGCGACCAAGGGCAAGGGCAAGGCCGCACCGCCGATCGACGCCGATGCCATCAATCACGAGGTCGACGAACGCCGGCTCGCTCCCGAACCGGTCGAGGAGGAGGCGCCCGCTCGCTCCCGCGCCAAGCAGGCCGCCCCTGCTGTGGGCGAAGCAATCGAGGCCGAGCAGGGCGATGTCTCGGCGGGCATCACTGCCGATCCCGCGCACCAGCCGCTCAAGGGTAAGCGTGTGCTGGTGACAGCCGGTCCGACCTGGGAATCGATCGATCCGGTGCGCTATGTCGCCAACCGTTCGAGCGGCAAGCAGGGCTTTGCCATCGCTGCTGCGGCAGCCGCCCTGGGGGCAGAGGTGACGCTGGTGGCAGGGCCGGTCGCGCTCAAGACCCCGGCGGGCTGCAAGCGCATCGATGTCGAGAGCGCGGAGGAAATGGCGAGCGCAGTCAAGCGGGCCCTGCCAGCCGATGCGGCGGTCATGGTCGCTGCGGTCGCCGACTGGCGGCCCAAGGAATATCGCGACGAGAAGATCAAGAAGCGCGGTTCGGCACCGCCGGCGCTGATGCTGACCGAAAACCCCGACATCCTCACCAATCTCGCGGCTAGCGACAACCGCCCGGCGCTGGTGGTCGGCTTTGCCGCAGAAACCGAAGACGTGATCGACAACGCCAAGAAGAAGCGCAAGCGCAAGGCCTGCGACTGGATCGTGGCCAATGACGTTTCGGGCGACGTGATGGGCGGCGATGCCAACCGCATCCACATTGTCAGCGCCGAGGGCGTGGAAAGCCTCGATGAAATGCCCAAGACGGAGGTCGCGCTCGCGCTCGCCGACAGGATTGCGACGGCACTCCAAGGGCAGGCGAAGAAATGAGCGGCGCACCGGTAAGGGTCGCCGTGCGGCGCCTGGCGCATGGCGAAGGGCTCGACCTGCCCTCCTATGCGACCGATGGTGCGGCGGGCATGGACGTGGTCAGCGCCGAGAACGTGACGATTGAAGCGGGGGCTCGCCACGCGGTCGCGACAGGGCTCAGCGTCGCGATCCCAGCAGGCTACGAGATACAGGTCCGACCGCGTTCGGGGCTGGCGTTCAAGCATGGCATCACCGTTCCCAACACGCCGGGAACGATCGATTCAGACTATCGCGGCGAATTGAAGGTGCTGCTCATCAATCACGGCAACGAAAGCTTCGCGATCGCGCGCGGCGACCGGGTCGCGCAATTGGTGCTTGCCCCGGTGACCCGGGCTTCATGGGACGAGGTCGAAGAGCTCGATGCGACGGGCCGCGGCTCGGGCGGTTTCGGGTCGACAGGCGGACACGCCCGGCTCTGACGCCGGGTTACTCGGACAACTGGAACCGTACCGCCGAGGAATAACGCCCGGCCACCGCCCGCCCGTTCGGATCGCGCGCCGGGTCGAAGCGGGCGCGGCGCATCAGCGCGCGGCAGGCGAGTTCATCAAATTCGCGCGAGCCGCTGCTGGCATCGACAACACATTCCTCCGCCCGGCCCGAGCGCGCGACGAGCAGCGTGTAGCGCATCACTCCGCCGTCCCAGCGATCGTCGGAAAAGCGACGGAAATCGCTGTTCCTTATCCAATTGCCGGGATTGAGCGGCGAGGGCGTGGTGTAACGCGCCACCGACCGCTCCTGTCGCTCGCCGGCGCGGCTGTCGGGTCGGCTGCGCGGCGCCGAAGCGGTCGCCTGATCGGCAGAAGGTGCCGAAGAGGTCCGCGGTTCGCGGGCGGCGGGCCGGGCGCTGGCCGAACGTTCCGCCGCGGCCGATGCGAATTGCGGGCGCCAGTCGCTGCCCAGTGCGTGGAAGCCCGGACGCCATTGATCGGCGCATTGGTCAAGCAGGCGGTATCCAGCAGAACTGGTCTGGAGCGATATGCGCGCAGTGCTCACCGGTCCGCGCCTGACTTCGAGCATGCGGGCCTGGCGAAAGGCGTTGATCAGCGACTGGTCCACCGAGACCGCGCCATAGCTTCCCGCGGCGATTTCGCGCGCGGCAAAAGCGTCGTCATCGAAAGCGAAAGTCACCGCTTCGCCGAAGCGGTTGCTGCCGCCTGCGGTTCGCACCGCGAGCGCTGCCTCGCCGCGAGCGCCGAGCGAGAAGACGACACCCGCGCCGTTGCCGGGAGCGAGCCGCAATTCGCAGCGCCTTTCTTCGGGTCGCTGGAAGATCGTCCAGCGCCCGAGGTCGACGAACACCTCTTCGCGCGGCTGTGCCGACAGGGGGGAAGGCAAGACCGCGATCGCCGCGCTTGCCGCCGCGACCAGCGCCAGCGCGCCCGAAGGCATGGCGCCGCGCAGACGGGACAGAATAGCCGGGGAAACGATCATCGGATTATCAACTTGGCTCGCATCGCCTCGGGTTCAACCCCTGAAAACACGGAAAAAAACGGCGCCGATCGCTCGGCGCCGAATTCTTCCCGTCCAGGGTAGACTGGTTGCATTGCGAAAAGCGCGCCTCAGTCGATCGGACGCACGCTCTTGCCATCCTCGCGGATCGTGATCCGCAAGGTCTCTCCCGACCGCCCGGGGAAATCGGTAAAGATCGCGTCGACCAGGTTGGGAACGAGCACCTGGAGGCGATTGGTGCGCGAAACCGCCTGCGCCTGGCCTTCAAACAGGCGTTCGCCAGTGGTGGTGTTGTCGATCTTCAGGTCGATGTCCGAGGTATAGACCGTGTAGCTGCGCACTTCGGGGCCCGCGAGGAACGGGTCGTAGAAGCCGAAAGCATAGGCGCGGCGATAGCCAAACCCGCCAAAGCGGCCCCAGGGATCGAAGAACGGATCGCGGCCATAGCCGGTGGTGCGCACGCGTTCGCGCCCATTATCGACACCGTAATCGAAGCGCACGAGCAGGTTGGCGGCTTCCGGGTTCTCGGTCTCGACATAGCCGAGCTCGGCCAGTTCGGCCGCGACATAATCGGAATAGAGCGAAAATTCGAGCCCGCCTGCAAGCGCCGGATCGTCGGCCACGACCGCGAAGGTCTGGCCCTGCGGCGCGGGAAGCGAGGTGGCGAAGCGCGAGACATCGGCCTTGAAACCAGGAGCGCAGGCGGCGAGGCCCGCTGCCATGCCGGCAGTCAGGACGAGGCGCGCGGCGCGACTCAGCGCTTTGTTTCGCGTGTTCATAACGTCAGTAATCATGGCACATCCTTCGATAATTCTCCAGCAACGCCCGGCGGACGCGCTGACATGTGATGAATCAGCGACGGCTTGCCTTACCCCGTTTTCAATACCGCCGCAGCGCGCCCTCCAAAGCGCAAATGCTGCTGATCGGCAGGTGACCTATGTTGTGCGACCTGTCACTGCTGGATAGCCTGTATGCCTCAGCCGCGCTGAACCGTGCTTTAACGGCGACCGAGGCGCTCGAATGCGTCGTAGGCGGATCCGTCGGCGGATGGGTCAGTGGCGAACCAGGCCCAGCGCGCGATAGGCGGCATCGAGCGTTGCCCCGCCGCTCTCGCGCGCTTGCGCCGCCCCGCGGGCGAGGATCGCGTCGAGCGCCTCGCTATCGTCCTTGAGCTCAGTGAAGCGGGCATTGATCGGGCGCAAGGTCTCGACCAGCACCTCTCCAAGCGCCGGCTTGAACGCGCCGAAGCCCTGTCCGCCATATTCGCCGAGCACTTCGGCGGTGCTCTTGCCGGTCAGCGCCGTGTAGATGCCTATGAGATTGATCGCCTCGGCGCGCCCGTTGAGCCCCTTTTCCTCGCTCGGGAGCGGTTCGGGATCGGTCCTGGCCTTTCTGATCTTCTTCATCACCGTATCGGGGTCATCGGAAAGACTAATCCGGCTCATTTCCGACGGGTCCGACTTGCTCATCTTGGCGCTGCCGTCGCGCAAGCTCATGATCCGCGCGGCGGTGGGCGGGATATAGGGTTCGGGCAGTGTGAAGAGCGGCGCGTCCTCGGCACAGAAATCGTTGTTGAACTTTTGCGCGATGTCGCGGGCAAGCTCGAGATGCTGCTTTTGGTCCTCGCCCACAGGCACATGGGTCGCCTGGTAGAGCAGCACGTCGGCGGCCTGGAGCACGGGGTAAGTGAACAGCGCGACCGACTGCCCTTCGCGGTTCTTGCCAGCCTTGTCCTTCCACTGGGTCATGCGGTTCAGCCACCCCATCCGCGCGGTGCCGTTCAACAGCCATTGCAGTTCGGCATGGGCGGGAACCTGCGCCTGGTTGAACAGGACGGTCTTGGCCGGGTCCACCCCGCAGGCGACCAGGGTCGCGACCATTTCGCGGGTGTTGCGCGTCAGTTCCGCCGGGTCGTGCGGCTGCGAGATCGCGTGAAGATCGGCAAGGAAGATGAAGCATTCGCCGCCCGCGGCCACGGCCTCGTCCTGAAGCTTCACGTAATTCACGATCGCGCCAAGATAGTTGCCGAGATGCGGCTTTCCTGTGGGCTGGATGCCCGAGACTACTCTCATGGGAATTCTCAATCTCTCGAAAAGATGATGGGCTGGCGAGGAGCGCCAGAACTTGCAATTTTCGGATTCAGGCCGAGACCAACCATCGCCAGGCCGCCCGCCCGCGCAGCACGAACCGTGCCGGGGCTGAACGTGTCGAGAGGGTCATTGCAGTCATCGCGGGCGATGCATAGCACAGCATTGCCCGGGGGCAAGCAACGCGCCGACTACTCGCTGCCAGGGGCGGCCTGCTTGCGGGTTAGTTGGACGATCCGCTGGCGGTCGATCGCGCCGATGGCAAAGGCGATGGTGAAATAAACGATGACGGCCGCTCCGACGAGGGCCAGCAAGGCCCCCAGCCGTTCGAACAGGCCAGCGGAGAACCATCCGGCGAGGTGGTCGCGGGTGTAGAACAGGGCAGCACCCATGGCTGCAGCGGCGATCGCCTGGCGCGTAATCCGCAGCAGCAGCACGCCCGGCACGCGGTAATGGCCGCGCAGGGCGAGCACGGTGAGCAGGAAGCCGACATTGATCCAGGCGCCGACCACGCTGGCAAAGGCGACCCCGACCACCCCGTAGCTATCGAGCACGAGAATGCAGGTGGTGATGAACACGGCAAGCGAGATGAAGGCCGCGACCACGGGGGTGCGGGTATCGGCGCGTGCGTAGAAATTGGGCACCAGCACCTTGACCAGCACGTAAGCGGGAAGGCCAAGCACGAGCGCTGCCAGCACGTCCCCGGTGGCGGCGGCATCGGCCATGTCGAAGCGCCCGCCCTGGAAGATCATGGTAACAAAGGCTTGTGCGCAGATCGCCAGGGCGACCGCGGCGGGAATGGTGAGCAGCATCGCCAGCTCGATCGCGTCGGACTGAATGCGGTCTGCGCCTTCCTTGTTGTCGCCGCCGACGAATTTCGAAAGCGTCGGCAGGATCGCGGTCGACAGCGCGATGCCGATTATGCCGAGCGGCAATTGGTTGAGGCGATCGGCATAGTTCATGAAACTGACCGCGCCGTCCTCGATCTGGTTGAGGAAATAGAGCTGCACCAGCGTGTTGATCTGGTAGGCGCCGCCGCCGATCGCCGCGGGAAGCGCGATGATCGCGAGCCGCTTCACCTCGGGAGTGATGCGCGGCCACATCAGTTTCGGGCGAAAGCCTTCGACCCGGCTCCAGTAATAGAGCCAGCCTAGCTGCATCACGCCTGCACCCGTCACCGCCCAGGCGATGCCATAGGCGATTTCCTCGATGCTCGCGCCGCTCGTCTCCGCAAACCATTCGCCAGCCAGAAGCGCCGCGATGAGAACGAGGTTCAGAATGATCGGAAAGCTGGCCCCGGGCGCAAAGCGCGAGACCGAATTGAGCATGCCGGTGAAGAGCGTCACCAGGCTGACGAGGATGATGTAGGGAAACATGATCCGCGCAAAATCGACCGCGAGCGGATAGGTCTGCGGATCGACCGGCTTTTCGCTCAGCAGCCAGATCACGCCGGGCATGGCGATCTCGAACACCGCCACCAGAGCGATCAGCACCGGCAGGAACACGCTGAGCACCGCGTTCGAGAAGCTGCGCGCTTCTTCGAGCCCCTTGTCGGGGTTATCATGCCCGTGCAGGCGCTTGGAGAACATCGGCACGAAGGCGGCCGAAAACGCGCCCTCGGCGAACAGCCGGCGGAAGACATTGGGGATGATGAAGGCCTGGAACCAGGCATCGGTCACGCCATTGGCACCGAGGACGCGCGAGAATATCATCTCGCGCGCCATCCCGGCCACCCGGCTCACCATGGTGAGCGAGCCGATCGTTCCGACATGTTTGAGCAGGCTCATCGCGTCAGGCCCGCCGGATCAAGCGCTCAGGCGTCGCCCGAGGGCGCCGGGGTGTCGTTGCCACCCGTTGCCGCTTCCTGTGCGCGGCGTGCCTGGAGCTGCTGGACATAAAGACCGTTGAAATCGATCGGATCGACCATGAGCGGCGGGAAACCAGCATCACGGACCGCGTCCGCGACGACGCGGCGGGCGAAGGGAAACAGGATACGCGGCGCTTCGGCGAAAAGGAAGGCATGCGCCTGTTCCTCGCCGATATTGCGAAGCCCGACGAGGCCACAATAGGACAGCTCGACGATATAGGCGGTGCCCTTTTCGCCGGTCGCGGTGATGTTGACCTTGAGTTCGACCTCGGTGACCTGCTCGCCCTTGGGATGCGCGCCGATATTGAACTGAACGTCGACCTTGGGCTGGTCGGCCCACTGGAAAACCTCGGGCGAATTGGGATTCTCGACCGACAGATCCTTCACATATTGCGTGATGATCCCGGCGGCAGGCTGGTTGTCCGCGCCATTGGCCCCGGCATTGGGGTCGGGGTTCTGGTTGTCGAGATCGGTGAGAATGTCGCCTTCGTCGGCCATGGTGCTCTTTGTCTTTCTGAATAGGGCGATGCGGGCGCGGCGTGCCAATCGTGCTTTGGCCTCGCCCAGCAAGGCTGGTGTTCAACCGCGCGCGCCTAGCAGCAGCGCCCCAGTCAGGCAACCGGAGCCGGAACCGCCTCGCCCCATTGGCAGGTGTCTCGTCTGGATCAAAGCCGTGCTATCGGACGTTGGCGAATTGAAATTGATGCCTATTTATGGGACCAATGGCGCATCATGGCTCACCGTGGCCTTCGCAACCCTGCCCGGGATCGCTTGTTTCCCGGCGCTGAGGGGGCCACAATGGACCAGCGCCCACCCCCGGGGTGCCACTGCAATACCAGGACTTTATCGTGATCTTAGAAATCGTCATCCTCGCCATGATCGCCGCCTTTCTGGGCCTGCGCCTCTATTCGGTGCTCGGCCGGCGGGCCGAACACGAGGAGGAATCGATTCCGCAGCGTTTCGATGCCGGCGACGATGCCGTGCCCGGCAAGGGCCAGGTCGCGCCCGGTGTCCAGGCGGCACAGCCCGCAGCCGCGCCCGCACCCGAACTCGAAGGGGTGATGCCCGCGGTCGAACGAGGGATCCGCGATATCGCCGCTGCCGATCGCAGCTTCGATCTCGCCGGGTTCATGAACGGCGCCAAGGGCGCTTACGAAATGGTGCTCGAAGCGTTCTGGGAAGGCGACAAGGACGCGCTTCGAGACTTGTGCGACGATGATGTATATGAAGGGTTCAGCGCCGCAATCGACGCGCGCAACGAGGCCGGCCACGTGCTCGACAACAAGCTTATCCGGATCGAGGAAGCGCGCATCCATTCCGCATCGCTCGACCGGCGCACCGCGCGCATCGCGGTGCTGTTCGTTGCCGATATTGCCGCGGTCACCCGCGACAAGGACGGCAATGTGATTGCCGGTTCGCTCGACGACGCTGTCGAGAGCCGCGATATCTGGACCTTCACCCGCAATATCTCCTCGAGCGATCCCAACTGGGTGCTCGACGAAACCGACGAAGGCTGATTTTCAAGGTGCAGCGCCGCGCGGCTGGCGACGTGATCTGGCTTGGCGGGCCGCGCAGCGCTCGCCGCCGATTGCGTTCTTTCGCGGCGCCGGGCCTGGGTCTTGCAGCGATGCTGCTGCTCGCGGCCTGCGTCCGGCTGGTGCCCGAATCCCGCGCGCCCACACCTGGGGTGAGTGTCCCCCCACCCATTGCCGCCACCAGCGCGGTCATGGCGGGTATCGCCGCCGGACCCGATGTAGGCGCGCTGCCGATCGCGCCCGAGGATGCCCGCGCCGCGCTTGCCAGCTTCATCGAATCCTGTCCGCGCTTGCTGCGCCGCGAAGATAAGAGCGGTCTCGCCTCTGCCGCCGATTGGCGCGGGGTCTGCGAGGCCGCGGCAAGCTGGCCGTCGGCCGATGCCTTGCGCTTCTTCCGCACTCGTTTCGAAACCGCGCGGGTCAGCGATGGGAGCGCCTTTGCGACCGGCTATTTCGAACCCGAGATCATGGGCAGCCGCACCCGCCGCCCCGGCATCGAGGTGCCAGTCTACGGGATGCCGGGCGACCTCGTGCGCGGCTGGCCGGCTGAAACGCCACCCGCCGAGCGCACCGGGCGCGCGCCGCTGGGTCGTTATGACGAGAACGGAAATCACGTTCCCTATTACGAGCGCGCCGAGATCGAAGACGGCGCTCTTGCGGGGAGGGCGCCGGTGATCGCCTGGGTTGCCGACCCGGTCGAGTTCTTCTTCCTGCAAATCCAGGGTTCGGGCCGCTTGCGCACGCCCGAGGGTGACGTCATCCGCATCGGCTATGCCGGCCAGAACGGGCGCGGGTATACCGGTATCGGCGGGGTGATGCGCGAACGCGGCCTGCTGGGCGATGGGCCGGGGCAATATCCCGGTTCGATGCAGGGCATCATGGCCTATATCCGCGAGAACCCGGCGGAAGGACGCGAACTGATGCGGATGAACAAGAGCTGGGTGTTCTTCCGCGAACTGACCGGCGACGGCCCGCTCGGAGCACTCGGGGTGCCAGTCCGCAGCCACGCCTCGGTCGCGGCCGACCCTGCCTTCGTCCCGCTCGGAGCGCCGGTCTGGCTCGATCTCGACCGCGACGAGGCCGACGGGCTGTGGATTGCGCAGGATACCGGCGGCGCGATCAAGGGCGCGAACCGCTTCGACACGTTCTGGGGCGCGGGCGCACAGGCGCGCCGGATCGCGGGCGGCATGAGCGCGCGCGGCACGGCCCTGGTGCTGCTGCCCAAGGGCACGCTTGATCGCCTCGACGCGGCGCGATGAGCGTCCCGCGCGGCCTCAGTGCCGAAGAGCAGGCGGCCTGGGCGAAACTGGCCCAGAGCGTGACCCCGATCGCAGGGCGCAAGCGGCCGCGCATGGCCGAACCCGAAGCCGAACCACCCAAGCCGCCCAAGCTGCAGCCGAGGCCCGCCGCCAAGCGCCCAACGGCTAGCCGAGCCGCTTCGCCCGCGCTCGCGCCCGCGACCGCAGCGCCGCCGCCGCGCCGCGTCGGATCATCGCAGCTCGACGGGCACTGGAACCGCAAGCTGAAATCCGGCCAGGTCGCGCCCGATTACACGCTCGACCTGCACGGCCACACGCTCGACGGCGCCTATGAGCGGGTGATGAGCGGACTCGACCAGGCGCGCGCAATGGAGGCGCGAGTGGTGCTGGTGATCGCCGGGCGCGAACGGCCCGTTGACCCCGCCGATCGCGGGCACAGGCGCGGTGCGATCCGCGCAAAATTGCTCGATTGGCTCGCGGCGAGCCGCCATGCCGACGCGATTGCCGCAATCCGCCGCGCCCATGTCAGGCACGGCGGCGAGGGCGCGCTGTACCTGATCCTGTCGCGGAGCGGCTAGCCGCTGCGATCAGGCCATCAGCCACAGGCCCATCAACCGTTCGGGATGGAACGAGATCAGGCCGGGCAGGACGAGCGCGAACAGGTACATGCCGGTGATATGCATGCGGTGGCCCGCGATATTGCCGGTCCGCGCGGTCCGGATCACCTGCACCGCCCCCAGCAATGTGTATGGCACGAAGATGTGGATCCAGCTGAAATCGGTGCCGCCGCGCACGAAGGTGATCGCGATCGCGCTGGTGACCATCAGGGCGACCCACAGCTTGCCGAGCCGCTTGTGCCGCCCGGTGCCCTTGGTGCTCAGCAACAGATAGGCTCCGAGCGGCACGCAGGGCAGCACCGTCGCCACGTGAATGACGATCGCGAGGTTGCGATAATGGGCAAGGTCGGGCGCCAGGCCGGTGAGCCATTTGAACAGCGCGATTCCCGCCGCCAGCGTCACTAGCGAGCCGCCGAGCCCGATCACGCCCCGTGTCACAGGGCCGTTGTCGAATTGCGGCCTCGCATTTTCGCGGGCGGCGAAAGGCATGGTTATCGTTGTCATCGTCTGGCTCCGTTTGTGGTCGCGTCCCTTTGATGACAACGAGTGAGGCCAGAGCAATCGCGATTACGGCAAAGGCGCGAGGCTTGCGTGAAACCGGGACATCTGCGGGTATTGCCACTTTACGAAGCGCGAACGGGCGCTAGTCTTTCAGGCCATGTCCGATCCAGCGTCCCACCACCGAGCGGTCAGGATCCGCGGCCTGCTGATCGACCTGTCGGTTATGGTGGCGATCGGGCTGGGGCTCGCTTTGCTTGGCCCCTTCGGTAGCTATGCCGAGAGTTTCCCGCGCCGGCTGGTCTATTGGATGACTTTGAGCATTGCGGGTTATTTCTGCTATTTTCCCATTGCAGGCCTGGTGGTGCGCAAGGCGCGCGAAATCCAGTTCCCCACTCCGCTCGCATGGGTTTTCGCGGTGCTGATCGCGACCGTACCGATGACGGCGATCGTGTGGAGCGTGGCACACGTTCTTGGCGGTGTGCCGGTCCCCGATTTCCCCGTGGCGGCAGAGATGTACGGCCATGTTCTCATTATCGGCGCGATGGTGACGGTGGTTTTTCATCTACTCGAAGGGCGCTTTTCGCTGGCATCGCCGGCGATGGAGAACGCGCGGGAGCCGAACGCGGACCAACCCACGGCGACCACGCGCACGGCACCTTTCCTCGACCGGCTTCCGGCGGAACTGGGCACTGATCTGATCGCGCTCGAGATGGAAGATCACTATGTCCGCGCTCACACCGCTCTTGGCACCGATCTGGTGCTGATGCGGATGCGCGATGCAGTGGCCGAACTGTCCGGTGTCGAGGGGCGGCAGGTCCATCGCAGCTGGTGGGTCGCGCGCGGTGCGGTCGAGGATATCCGGCGCGAGGGGCGCAATATCCGGCTGGTGCTGGCAGGAGGGCTCGAAGCGCCGGTGGCGCGTACGCAGGTTTCCGAGCTCAAGGCGGCCGGGTGGATCTGAACGCGATCCTGACGCTCGCGGTCGCGCTGGGCTTCGCGGCGATCCAGCTGTCGATCGGGCGGTTTCATATGCTCGAACACCGCCCGCGCAATATCTGGCTATCGCTCGGCGGGGGAATTGCGGTCGCTTATGTGTTCCTCCATATCCTGCCCGAGCTCAGCCACCACCAGCGCGCCTTCGTCGAGAACATCGGCACCGCATTCATTGGCCACGAACTGTTCGTCTTCGCGCTGGCGCTCACCGGATTGCTCGCCTTCTACCTGCTCGACCGCTGGGCGATCGAGCATGCCGCGAAGGCCGAGGGCGGCGATGAGCATGCCGCCGAGCGCCGGATCGCTCAGATCCACACCGCGAGTTTCACCGCCTACAGCGCGATGATCGGCTACCTGCTCGCGCGCGGCGAGCCGGGGACTGGCTGGGCGCTCGCGACCTTCGCCGCGGCGATCGCGGTGCATATCCTCGTCACGGGCCACGCGGTTCGTCGCGCCGCGCCCGAGCGGTTCGACAGCCGGGGCCGGTGGCTGCTGGCCTCGGGCATGATCGGCGGATGGATTGCAGGCCAGTTCGTGGCCGCGCCCGACCTCATTATCGGCGGGTTTTTCGCAATCCTCGGAGGAGGGGTCATCCTCAACACCTTGCGCGAGGAATTGCCCGAAGAGCGCGAGAGCAAGCCGGTGCCCTTCATCCTCGGCGCGGTGGCCTATTCGGCGCTGATCGTCGCCGAGACGATGATTGCGCAGCACTGACACGCGACCTGCCCACGCAAAAGCCCCCGACCGCGCAGGGGCGTGACCGGGGGCAATTGCGACCCTGGCCCTGATGTCATCCGATCAGGGCGAGGGAATGCTGCGTCACTTGTATCTGGCGTAGGCGAGGTCGAACCGGTCGGCGTCCATCACCTTGGTCCACGCGGCGACGAAATCGCGCACGAACTTTTCCTCGTTGCCGCTTTCGGCATAGACCTCGGCCTGAGCGCGCAGCTGCGAGTTGGAACCGAAGACGAGATCGGTGCGAGTGGCGCGGAATTTTTCGTCGCCGCTCTTGCGATCGCGCCCGACATATTCCTCGTCGCCGCTCTCATCGACCACTTCCCACTTGGTGCCCATGTCGAGCAGGTTGCGGAAGAAGTCGGGCGTGAGCTGGCCGACGCGGTCAGTCAGCACGCCGATCCGGTCGCCGTGATCGGCATGGCGGCTAACCGCACCCAGCGCCCGCATCCCGCCGACCAGCACGGTCATTTCGGGGATCGACAGGCCGAGCAGATGCGCCCGGTCAATCAGCATGTCCTCGGTCTTCACGTTGGCCTTGGTCCTGAGATAGTTGCGGAAACCGTCGGCGAACGGTTCGAGCGGCTCGAAGCTTTCGGCATCGGTGTGCTCCTCGCCCGCATCGCCGCGACCGGTGGTGACATTGACGCTGATATCGAACCCAGCATCCTCGGCCGCCTTCTCGACCGCTGCCGCGCCCGCCAGCACGATGGCATCGGCCATCGAGAGCGAGCCGCGCAGATCGTCGAGCCTGGAAAGCACCTTGCCCAGCTCGTCGGGATCGTTGACCGCCCAGTCCTTTTGCGGGGAAAGCCGGACGCGCGCGCCATTCGCTCCGCCGCGATGATCGCTGCGACGATAGGTCGAGGCCGAGGCCCAGGCCGCCTTCACCAGCTCGCTGACGCCGAGCCCGCTATCGAGCACCGCCTGCTTGAAGGACGACACGTCGCTGTCGGAAGGCTTGGCGCCGGCGGGAACCGGGTCCTGCCAGATCAGGTCTTCGCCCGGAACCTCGGGACCCATGTAACGGACCTTGGGGCCCATGTCGCGGTGGCACAGCTTGAACCATGCGCGCGCGAACGCATCGTCGAGCGCGGCCTGGTCGTCCCGGAAACGCTCGGAAATCTTGCGATATTCCGGGTCGCGTTTGAGCGCCATGTCGGCGGTGGTCATCATGGTCGGGACTTTCTTCGAAGGATCGCGCGCATCGGGCGCCATGTCCTCGGGGTCGGGATCGATCGGCTGCCACTGGTTCGCGCCGGCGGGCGACTGGACCAGCTCGTATTCGTATTTGAACAGCAGCCGGAAATAGTCATTGCCCCATTCGGTCGGGTTCGGGGTCCACGCGCCCTCGATGCCCGAGGTCGTGATGTGGCCCTTGCCTATCTCTTCCTCGTCGTTGAGCCAGCCAAAGCCCATCAGTTCGAGCGCCTCGCTTTCGGGCGCGCCGCCGAACGTGTCGGATGGCTTGGCCCCGTGCGCCTTGCCGAAAGCATGACCGCCAGCGGTCAGGGCGACGGTTTCCTCATCGTTCATCGCCATCCTTGAAAAGGTCTCGCGCATGTCGCGCGCCATGCCTTCTGCGTCGTGCGGATTGCCGCCGGGTCCTTCGGGATTGACGTAGATGAGGCCCATCTGGATTGCTGCCAGCGGGTTTTCGAGCGCCTTGCCCTCGTCGGGAATGATGCGCGTCTCGACGCCTTCATCGACCCATTTCTCCTCGCTGCCCCAATAGACCAGCTCGGGTTCGAACACGTCGGCGCGGCCGCCGCCAAAGCCGAAGACCGGGCCGCCCATCGATTCGATCGCGACATTGCCGGTGAGGATAAACAGGTCGGCCCAGCTGATGCCTTTCCCGTATTTCTGCTTGATCGGCCAGAGCAGGCGGCGCGCCTTGTCGAGATTGCCGTTGTCTGGCCAGGAGTTGAGCGGGGCAAAGCGCTGCTGGCCGGACGATGCGCCGCCGCGCCCGTCGCCGGTGCGATAGGTGCCCGCCGCGTGCCACGCCATGCGGATGAAGAAGGGACCGTAATGGCCATAATCGGCAGGCCACCAGTCTTGGCTATCGGTCATGAGCGCGGCCAGGTCGGCCTTGAGAGCATCGTAATCGATGGCATTGAAAGCCGCCGGGTAATCGAAGTCCTCGCCATAGGGATTGGCCGAACGCCCGTCCTCGGTCAGGATCTCGAGCGCGCTCGCCTCGGGCCACCAATCCTTATTGGTTCGGCCCAGCAGCGTGCGCGCCGCGCCATTGCCGCTGAACGGGCAGCCGCTCATCTCGCCTGTCTTGGCATCCATGGTCTTCTCCTCCTGACTGACGGCGGACTCGAGGGATGGCCCGCACGGATGAGAGAAGAATGCGCCGTTTCCTTTAATCAGTCCAATCGATTAATGCGCGATTATTGATTGATTGAAGCGATCAGCGAAGGCCCGCCGGATTGGCTTTTCCGACAGCCCCTTGCGGCAAGTCACGCGGCCTGCGCGATCTCGCCTGCCGGTTCGTTGCGGATCAAGTAATCGAACGCGCCAAGCCCTGCCTTTGCGCCTTCGCCCATGGCGATGACGATCTGCTTGTCGGGAACGATGGTCGCATCGCCCGCGGCAAAGATGCCGGGTTTGTTCGTCGCGCCGTGCTCGTCAGTGATGATCTCGCCGAACCTGGACAGTTCGAGGCCGCTTTCGGCGAGCCATTCGGTATTGGGCACGAGCCCGATCTGCACGAAAACGCCTTCGAGATCGATGCGCCGTTCCTCGCCGCTTTCGCGATCCTTGAGGACGAGGCCGTTCACCCGCTTGCCGTCTCCGGTGACCTCGGTGGTCTGGCCGTTGGTGACGATGTCGACATTGGCAAGGCTCTTGAGCTTGCGTTGGAGCACCTCGTCGGCGCGCAGCTTGCTGTCATATTCGATCAGCGTGACGTGGCCGACAATCTTGGCAAGGTCGATCGCCGCCTCGACGCCCGAATTGCCGCCGCCGATCACCGCGATACGCTTGCCCTTGAACAGCGGTCCGTCGCAATGCGGGCAGTAGGCCACGCCCTTGTTGCGGTATTCGGCTTCGCCGAGAACGCCGAGATTGCGCCAGCGCGCCCCGGTCGCAATGACGAGGCTGCGCGATTTCAGCACCGCGCCGTTGGCAAAGGCGATTTCGTGCAGTCCGCCGGCCTCGCTCGCGGGGCGAAGCTCGGTCGCGCGCGCCAGGTCGATAAGGTCAATCTGGTTGTCGAGCACCTGGCTCTTGAGATTGTCGGACAGCTTGGGTCCCTCGGTATAGGCGGTGCCGGGCAGGTTCTCGATCCCGAGCGTGTCCTGCAATTGCCCGCCGAACCGTTCGGCCGCGATGCCGGTTCGAAAGCCCTTGCGCGCGGTATAGACGCCCGCTGCAGCGCCCGCCGGGCCACCGCCGATGATAAGCACTTCGAACGGATCCTTTGCCGACAGCTTTTCGGCCGCCTTCGCATCGGCGCCGCTGTCGAGCTTGGCGAGGATCTCGCCCAGTTCCATCTTGCCGTTAAAGAAGGGCTCGCCGTTAAGGAAGGTCGCCGGAACCGCGAGCACGCCGCGCTCCTCGACTTCCGTCTGGAAGGCACCGCCTTCGATCAACGTCGCCTGAATGCGCGGGTTCTCGAGTGCCATCAGGGTCAGCGCCTGCACCACGTCGGGGCAGTTGTGGCACGAGAGTGAGAAGAACATCTCGAACTCGAGATCGTCTTCGAGGCCGCGGACCTGTTCGATCAGGTCGGCATCGACCTTGGGCGGGTGGCCACCGGCCCACAGCAAGGCGAGCACCAGCGAGGTGAATTCGTGCCCCATGGGCAGCCCTGCAAAGCGCACCCACCTGTCCGCATCCGACGCGCGGCGAATGGTAAAGCTGGGCTTGCGATCATCGGTGCCGTCGAAGGACGCGCTGACATCGTCGTGAAGCGCGGCGATCTCCGTCAGCAATTCGCGCGTTTGCGCGCTCTTCTCGCTGTCATCAAGCGAGGCGACAAGCTCCACGTCCTCGCGCAGATTGGCAAGGTATTGCTTGAGCTGTGCTGTCATGTTCGCATCGAGCATCGGCCGTCTCCGCAAGGCTGGCGATATTGGGAAAATCGAACCCCTCCCATCGTTCCCGCAAGGGTCGGACCGGGAACCTCCTGCGGGGGGGTGCAGGGGCTCCCGGCCCTCCCTGATCCCGGGCCATTGCTGGCCCAGGCGGGGTTCGAAACGCGGCGGGGGGGGGAGGGGGAGAGTGCCGCGTTCCTGTAAGGATCGTTTAGATCTTGCCGACGAGGTCGAGCGAGGGCGCGAGCGTGTCGCTGCCTTCTTCCCAAGCTGCCGGGCAGACCTGGCCCGGATTGTCGCGGACATATTGCGCAGCCTTGATCTTGCGGGTCAGTTCGTTGGCATTGCGGCCGACGCCTTCGCAGGTGATTTCCATGATCTGGATCACGCCGTCGGGATCGACGACGAAGGTTGCGCGGTCCGCAAGGCCGCTGTCTTCACGCAGCACGCCGAAATTGTTGGCAAGCGCGTGCATCTGGTCGCCGAGGAACGGGAACTTGAGCTTGCCGATCTTGTCGGAAGTGTCGTGCCAGGCCTTGTGGCTGAAATGGGTGTCGGTCGAAACGCCGAACACCTCGACGCCCATCTGCTGAAGCATTTCATACTTCTCGCCCATGTCCTCGAGCTCGGTCGGGCACACGAAGGTGAAGTCAGCCGGGTAGAAGAAGAACACCGCCCACTTGCCGGCGATGTCCTCATTGGTGACTTCGTAGAAGTCTTCGCCGGCCTTGAAGGCGGTCGCCTTGAACGGTTTGATGGTCGATCCGATGATACCCATGGGTGCTTGTCCTTGTGTCTGGTTGAGGGTGAAACTGTCAGTGCCGCATATGGGCATTGCCGCGCCGCACAAAAGCAGTTTCTGCCGATTGTCGAGATCGGAAATTTCAATAAGTGGAAACGATCAGGGCGCAGCCGGTTCCCAATGATGCGTTCAGGCGGGGCGTGCGCTCGGTGTCCGGTGGAGCGCCGCGATCGTCACCCGCACTGTGCGCGGTGCATCAGTTTCGCATCGGCCAGAACCAGCGCCATCATCGCTTCGACCACTGGAGTGCCGCGTATGCCGACGCACGGATCGTGGCGACCCTTGGTCACGACCTCGGTCGCCTCGCCGTCGGAATTGATCGACTTGACCGGGGTCAGGATCGAGCTGGTCGGCTTGAACGCCACCCGGCACACCACCGGCTGCCCTGTCGAGATGCCGCCCGCCGTGCCGCCCGCGTGATTGCTGGCAAAGACCGGCTTGCCGTCATCGCCCGGGCGCATCTCGTCGGCGTTTTGCTCGCCCGTCAGCCGGGCGGCGGCAAAACCATCGCCGATCTCGATGCCCTTGGCGGCGTTGATGCTCATCATCGCGCTCGCAAGCTCGCTGTCGAGCTTGGCATAGACCGGCGCGCCCCAGCCCGCGGGCACGCCTTCGGCCACGCATTCGACCACGGCGCCGAGCGAGGAGCCTGACTTGCGCGCGGCCTCGACCTTTTCCTCCCAGCGCCTCGCTGCCCAGCTGTCGGGGCAAAAGAAGGGATTGCGCGCGATTTCCTCGCGGTTGATCGCGTCCCGCTCGATCCCGTCGCCTCCCAGCTCGCAGACATAGGAGATAAGGCTGACCTCGGGGATGATCAGCCGCGCCACGGCGCCTGCCGCCACTCGCGCGGCGGTCTCGCGCGCGCTCGACCTGCCGCCGCCGCGATAGTCGCGAATACCGTATTTGGCGTCATAGGCGTAATCGGCATGGCCGGGGCGATAGCTCTTGGCGATCTGCGAATAATCCTTCGATCGCTGGTCGGTATTGGCGATCATCAGGTGGATCGGAGTGCCGGTGGTGACCTGCTGGCCTTTGCCGTCCTCGAACACGCCCGAAAGGATCTGCACCTGGTCGGCCTCGCGCCGCTGGGTGGTGAACTTGCTCTGCCCGGGCTTGCGCGCATCGAGGAAGGGCTGGATGTCCTGTTCGCGCAGTCGCAGCCCCGGGGGGCAACCATCGATCACCACGCCTAGGCCCGGCCCGTGGCTTTCGCCCCAGGTCGTGAAGCGCAGCATTCGTCCGAAGGTGTTGAAGCTCATGGCTCCTGCTTAGCGCCCGCGCGCGCGGTGTCGAGCCGGTCTGAACGCGGTGAAGCAATTTCCTGCCCCGGCACGCGGCGATGCGGTGCGCATCCATGACGAACTGCGCTTGGCGAGCGTATCCAATCGAGCCCGCTGGGGTGCTTTATCCGCTGCTGGCGATAAGACCGCGCACGGGGCTGGCTTTCGAAACCCGCTTGAGGCAGGAACAAACCATGATTGCAAAGCTATCGGGCCGCCTCGATGAAACGGGCGAAGACTGGGCGATCGTCGATGTCGCGGGCGTCGGCTATCTGGTCCATTGCTCGGCGCGCACTCTGAGTGCGCTGGGCGCAATCGGCGAGGCGTGCAGCGTCCACACCGATTTGCAGGTGAGCGAGAACGACATGCGCCTGCTCGGATTTGCCACCAGCGCCGAGCGTGACTGGTTCCGGATGCTGACACAGGTGCAGGGCGTGGGAAGCAAGGTCGCGCTGGCGATCCTGTCCGCGCTGTCGACCGGCGAATTGCGCGATGCCTGCGCGGCCGGCGATGCAGCAAGCGTGGCGCGCGCCAACGGCGTGGGGCCGAAGCTTGCAGGCCGGATCGTCAACGAGCTGGCCGAAAAGGCAGGTGCGCTTCCCGGCGGCGGAACGACCAGCGCGGGGATCGCGGCGGTGAGCGCGTCGGGATCGGCTAGCGCGGACGCGGTCTCGGCGCTCGAAAATCTCGGGTTCAAGCCCGCTGTCGCCGCGCAAGCGGTGGCGCGCGCGCAATCCGAACTGGGCGAGGATGCGGGCGAGGGCGACCTGATCCGCGTGGCATTGAAAAAGGCGGCAGGGTGATGAGCGTGATGAACAAACCGATATTCGCCGCCTTTCTTGCAATGCTCTTGGCAAGTCCCGCCAATGCGCAGGCCGACCTCTCGGCGTTCGAGACCGGCCCGGTTTTTGACGATTTCGGACCGCATGCGCCAGTCGAGATGACCCGCCCGCTCGCGCAGTTCGAACGCTTCGCCATCGCTTTCGATGTCGCTCGCAAGGCAGAGGACGGCACGCGCAATCGCGGCTTCGAAAGCGCAGCACGGTTCCTCAACATGCATGTCGGGGCAGGGGTGCTCGAAGACCGGATCGAGCTCGCGGTCGTCGTCCACGGCTCGGCGGTGCACGATCTTGTCGCGCGCGAAGGCAATGGCTCGGCTGAAATGGTGCGTGCCATGATCGATGCCGGCGTGCGCTTCATCGTCTGCGGCCAGAGCGCTGCGGCCCATGGCGTGACCAATGACGCGCTGATCGAGGGAGTGGAAATGGATCTGTCCGCGATGACGGCCCATGCGCTGTTGCAGCAACAGGGCTATACGTTGAACCCGTTTTGACCGATCCCGTCCCCCTCCATTCGCCCGATCGCCAGGCCGACGATCCCGATGCCGCGCTGCGTCCGAAATCGCTCGGCGAATTCATCGGTCAGGAATCGGCGCGCGCAAATCTGCGGGTTTTCATCGAGGCGGCGCGGTCGCGCGGCGAGGCGATGGACCACACGCTCTTCCATGGTCCTCCGGGCCTCGGCAAGACCACGCTCGCGCAGATTGTCGCGGCCGAGCTCGGCGTGGGCTTTCGCGCCACTTCCGGCCCGGTGATCGCCAAGGCGGGCGACCTTGCCGCGCTGCTCACCAATCTCGAACCGCATGACGTTCTCTTCATCGACGAGATCCACCGATTGAACCCGGTGGTCGAGGAAGTGCTCTATCCCGCAATGGAGGACCGCGCGCTCGACATCATGATTGGCGAGGGGCCTTCGGCGCGCAGCGTGCGGATCGATCTTCCGCCGTTCACGCTGGTTGGCGCGACCACACGGCAAGGGCTGCTCACCACGCCCCTACGTGACCGGTTCGGCATCCCTGTGCGATTGCAGTTCTACGGCCATGACGAGCTCGACCAGGTGGTGAAGCGCGGGGCGCGGCTGCTCGGGCTCGACATCGATGCCGAGGGCGCGCGCGAGATCGCGCGGCGCTCGCGCGGGACGCCTCGCGTGGCCGGGCGCTTGCTGCGAAGGGTGCGCGATTTCGCCCATGTCGCGGGCGGCGAAAAGGTCACCCGCTCTGTCGCTGACGACGCGCTGACTAGGCTAGAAATCGACCGGCTCGGCCTCGACGCGATGGACCGGCGCTACCTCACGATGATCGCGCAGACCTACAAGGGCGGGCCGGTCGGCGTCGCCGCGCTTGCAGCCGGGCTCGCCGAGCAGCGCGACACGGTCGAGGAAGTGATCGAGCCCTATCTCATCCAGCTCGGCCTGCTCGCCCGGACCGAGCGCGGACGGGTGCTCAACGATGCCGGGTGGGAACATCTCGGCCTCGACCGTCCGGTCCCGCGCGGCGGTGGCCAGCGCACCATGTTCGACGAAAACGGATAACGCGAACCGGTTATTCGGTGTCAAAACGGGACAAGGCCCCTGAAAGACCACGGATTCGTCGGGTTTGGAGCCGTTAGCCGGCGCGTTTCATGGTTAACCGCATTGCCGTAGGGGAAGGACTGATCGCATGAAGGGTCTGGAATTGGTGAAGTTGCGGGTGGGCCGCATCAAGCCAGGCCAGGCAACAAGGTTCGGTACTCATGTCGATCAAGATGGTAACAGCCAAACTCGCGGCCACCGCCGCCGGCATCGCTCTTCTCCAGGGCGGTGCGGTGCGCGTAGCGGAGCCGATGAACACGGACGAGCCGCGCTTCACGACCGATGCCGATGGCAAGCTGGTCGAGACCGCGCCGCAGGCGGTCCCGGTGTCCGAGCCGCGTTACGTGAAGACCGAGCGCATCCGCGAGGTGCCGCCGCTTCCCGAGCCTGAGCCGCGCCGTCGCCGCATCGTCGAGCGCACGCTCGAGTGCCAGCCTCTTCCCGGTTACGGCGCCGGCGCGCCGGGCCAGGGCGCCTACGGAACCGTCGCCGGCAACGCACCGCTGCCCGCCGGTGCGACCAGCGCCTATATCGACAATGCCGAGTGCCCGCCGATCGCGCAGGTCGCCTATGCGCCGGCTCCGCTTCCCCCGCTCCCGCCGATCCGCGGCGGTGGCGGCTTTGGTGGCGGTCCGGTCGTCGTTGGCGGCAGCGGCGGCTTTGGCGGAGGATTCGGTGGCGGGTTCTTCGGCGGATTCTTCGGCGGCGGCGGGTCGTCGTCTGGCGATGTCTCGGTGGTCAGCACCACCACGACCGGCGGCGAGCCTGGCGGTTCGTCGGGTGACATCAATGTCGATATCGACATCGACAATTCGACCACTTCGGGCACCGTGACTTCGACCACCGGTGGAGTGACCTCGACCTCGTCCACAGGCTCGATCACCTCTTCGACCGGCGAGGTCTCGACTTCGTCGACCACCGGGGCCGTGTCGTCGAGCACCGGGGCGATCAGCAGCACCAGTTCGACCACTTCGGGCAATGTCTCGAGTTCGACCGGCGCGGTTTCGTCGAGCACGGGCGCTGTGTCCTCGAGCACGGGTGCTGTTTCTTCGAGCACCGGCGCGGTGTCCTCGAGCACGGGTGCAGTCTCGAGCTCGTCTGGCAATGTCTCGAGTTCCTCGGGCAATGTTTCGAGTTCGTCGGGCAATGTGTCGAGCAGCTCGGGCAATGTCTCCAGTTCATCGTCCAGCTCGTCTTCGAGTTCGTCGAGTTCGTCCTCGTCGAGTTCGTCCTCTTCGAGCGGCGGCATGAGCTCGGGTGGCAGCGGCTCGTCAGGTTCGAGCAGCGGCTCGTCCTCTTCGAGCGGATCGTCGAGCGGTTCGAGCTCGGGTGGCAGCTCCTCGGGTTCGAGCAGCAGTTCCTCCTCTTCGAGCAGCTCTTCGAGCGGTTCGAGCTCGGGCGGTTCGAGCGGCCATCCCGGCTCCACCAGCAGCGGCTCGTCGGGGTCCTCTAGCTCGTCATCGTCCTCCTCGTCCTCGTCTTCCTCGTCTTCGGGCGGCAGCACTTCGGGTGACATGACCAGCTCTACCAGCTCGTCCTCGTCGTCGTCTTCCTCGTCGTCCTCTTCGTCTTCGGGCAGCTCGTCATCGGGGTCGTCCTCGGGCAGCAGCTCGTCTTCATCGTCGAGCTCGGGTTCGAGTTCGGGCGGCAGCACGTCGAGCTTCGGAGGCACCACGAGCTCCTCTTCGAGCAGTTCCTCATCGTCTTCGTCGTCCTCGTCCTCGAGCGGCGGCACCGAAGTTCCCGCACCGCCGATGATGATCCTGTTCGGCCTCGCAGCCGCCGCGATCCTCGGCCGCCGGAAGTTCGGGGACGCCAAGGCCGACGCCTGAAATTCTCTGGAAAATTAATGCAGAATGGGCGGCTCCCGCGATGGGATGCCGCCCTTTTTGTATCCGGCAAGTTGGCCGAGACTAATCCTGCAATACGGGCGCGCGCACCCAGGGCACCTCATCGGTCGTCATGGTCCCTTCGAGCTCCCAGACATTGGTGTAGCCATAGCCAAAAAGGTTGACGAAAGTCGGGATGTTGAGCGCAAGCGGCGCTCGCTTCAGCCGCACCGGGAAGGCGTCTTCGGTAAAATTGTTGTTGCAGTAAATGAATATCGGCCGATCTCGGTCGGGCCCTATCACCGCCAGCAGCTTGTCCTGGGTGAAGTCCGAGAAGGGTAGGTTGACCGCGCCTTCGACATGGCCTGCGGCAAAAGCCTCGGCAGAGCGCGTGTCGAGGATCAGCGCATCGTCACTCCGAGCTCGGGCGAAGAATTCCTCGCGAGCAAGCAACCGGGTGTCGCGGATCTCGGCGAGTTCAACGACCAGGGCCTGAAAACCGGCATAATCGACCGATGATGGCGGCAGCCTGTCCTCGGCCCTTGCGGCACTCGACGCGGCGAGCGCTGCAAGCAGCGGCAAAATGAACATCGAATATCGCATCATGGCCTCCCTTTCTCCGGGAAGCATTGTCAGTCTCGAACCGTGACCCGGCGGTTAACGCGCCGAGACCGGGTAGCCTGCCTGTCGCCAGGCCTTGATTCCGCCTGCAAGGTGCATGGCCGGCTTGGCAAGGTGGAGCGCGAGCGCGCTGCCCGCGATCCCCGAACGCCTTCCCGAGCGGCAATAGAGCACGATCCGGCGGCCATCCGAATAATCGAGTGCAGCAGGATCGAACCGGTCGAGTGGAATGTGCTCGGCGCCTTCGATCATGCCCTCGGCCACTTCTTCGGCGGTCCTGACGTCGATCAGCCGCAAGTCCTCGCGGTCCATCATCGCGCGCAATTCCTCGGGCGAGACCTCTGTGACGACGCCTTGCAATCCGGCCACGTCGTCGCCCGGCTGTGCGCGCGCGACCTCGAAAGGCACGAGGCTGCCGCCGCGTTCGCTCTCACTGCCGCCCGGCGCGCAGGCTGCAAGCGCTGCGGCGGGAAGCAGAAGAGCGTAAACGCGGCGCACGGCGTTGATCAGGCCGCGAGCTTGCGCAGCACGTAATGGAGAATGCCGCCATTGCGGTAATACTCCATCTCGTTCGCGGTATCGATCCGGCACTGGGCGGTGAAGGTCTTTTTCGTGCCATCCTCGTGCGTGACCTCGATTTCGACGTCCTGGCCCGGGGTAAGCCCGGCGAGACCCTTGATCGAGAAGGTGTCGTTAGCGCCAAGACCAAGCGTCTTGCGGGTGTCGCCGTCCTTGAACTGCAAGGGCAGCACGCCCATTCCGACGAGGTTCGAGCGGTGGATACGTTCGAAGCTTTCGACGATCACTGCCCGCACTCCGAGCAGGATCGTGCCCTTGGCCGCCCAATCGCGGCTGGAGCCGGTGCCGTATTCCTTGCCGCCCACGACGATCAGCGGCGTGCCGTCGGCCTGGTGCTTCATCGCGGCATCATAGATCGGCATCTCTTCGCCATTATAGGTGGTCACGCCGCCTTCGACGCCGGGGACCATCTCGTTGCGGATGCGGATATTGGCGAAGGTGCCGCGCATCATCACTTCGTGATTGCCGCGGCGCGAGCCGTAGGAGTTGAAATCCTTCTTCGCGACCTGGTTGGACTTGAGATAACTGCCGGCGGGCGAGTCTTCCTTGATCGCACCGGCGGGCGAGATGTGGTCGGTGGTGACCGAATCGCCGAGGATCGCGAGCGGCTTGGCGTTCTCGATGTCGGTGATCGGCGCGGGCGTCATGTCCATGCCTTCGAAATAGGGCGGATTGGCGACATAGGTCGAACCCGCGCGCCACTGATAGGTGTCCGACGGTTCGACCGTGATCGCCTGCCAGTGTTCGTCGCCGTCATAGACATTGGCGTAGCGCGTCTCGAACATCGAGCGGTCGATATTGGCTGCGCGGTGTTCGGCGATCTCGGCATTGGTCGGCCAAAGATCGGCGAGCATAACGTCATTGCCGTTCTGGTCCTGCCCGATCGGCGTGGTGGTGATGTCCTCGGTCACTGTGCCCTTGAGCGCATAGGCCACGACCAGCGGGGGCGAGGCGAGGAAATTGGCGCGCACGTCTGGCGAGACGCGGCCCTCGAAATTGCGGTTGCCCGACAGCACGCTCGCGGCCACGATATCCTCGTTGTTGATCGCCGCGGAAATCGGCGGGGCGAGCGGCCCGGAATTGCCGATACAGGTGGTGCAGCCATAACCGACCAGGTCGAATCCGATGGCGTCGAGATCGTCCTGGAGGCCCGATTTCACGAGGTAATCGGTAACCACCTGACTGCCCGGTGCGAGGCTGGTCTTGACCCAGGGCTTGGGTTTCAGGCCCAGCTCGTTCGCCTTCTTGGCCACCAGGCCGGCAGCGATCAGCACGTCGGGGTTCGAGGTGTTGGTGCAGCTGGTGATCGCCGCGATCACGACATCGCCATCGCCGATATCGTGGTCCACGCCTTCGACAGCGGTGCGGTGCGGCTCGTCCTTGCCGTAAACGGTCTTGAGATCGGTGTTGAACAGCTCGTCGACCTGCGGGAGCGTGACGCGGTCCTGCGGGCGCTTGGGTCCGGCAAGGCTGGGCACGACCGACGATACGTCGAGTTCGAGCGTGTTGGTGAAGACCGGCTCGTGGGCCGGATCGAACCACATGCCCTGTTCCTTTGAATAGGCTTCGACCAAAGCGATCTCGTCTTCGCTGCGACCGGTAAGCCGCAAATAGTCGATGGTCTTGTCGTCGATGCCGAAGAAGCCGCAGGTCGCGCCATATTCCGGAGCCATATTGGCGATGGTCGCGCGGTCGGCAAGGGTGAGATTGGCAACGCCTTCGCCGTAGAATTCGACAAAGCGGCCCACCACGCCCACCTCGCGCAGCATCTGCACGCAGGTCAGCACGAGGTCGGTCGCGGTGACGCCTTCGGCCATCTTGCCGGTCAGCTTGAAGCCGACGACTTCGGGGATCAGCATCGAGATGGGCTGGCCAAGCATGGCCGCTTCGGCCTCGATCCCGCCGACGCCCCAGCCCAGCACGCCGAGGCCATTGATCATGGTGGTGTGGCTGTCGGTGCCGACGCAGGTGTCGGGATAGGCCACCATCTCGCCGTCTGGTCCTTCGCTTGCCCACACGCCCTTGGCGATGTGTTCGAGATTGACCTGATGGCAGATTCCGGTGCCCGGAGGCACTGCGGAGAAGTTTTTGAAGCTCTTCGATCCCCATTTGAGGAAATCGTAGCGTTCGGCATTGCGCTCATATTCGAGCGCCATGTTGGCTTCCATCGCCTTGGGGTGGCCGAATTCATCGACCATGACCGAGTGATCGATCACGAGGTTCACGGGGACCTGCGGATTGATCTTGGCGGTGTCGCCGCCGAGCTGCTTGATCGCATCGCGCATCGCCGCGAGATCGACCACGCACGGCACGCCGGTGAAATCCTGGAGAAGCACGCGCGCCGGGCGATACTGGATCTCGTTGCCGGTCTTGGGATCGTTCTGCCAGTCGACGAGCGCCTGCGCGTGCTCTTGTCCGACGGTGAAGCCCTCGTCTTCGAAGCGCAGCATGTTTTCGAGCAGCACCTTGAGCGAAATCGGCAGCCTCGACACGTCACCCAGCTTCTCAGCCGCCTTGGAAAGCGAGTAATAGGCGTATGTCTTGCCCGAGACTTCGAGGGTCGAGCGGGTGCCGAGCGTATCCTTGCCGGTTGCGGTCATGCAGATGGGTTCCTTCGTGTTCTGGCGGCGCGGGGGAGAGGCGTCGCGCGCGCGTGCGGGTAAACTTGCTGCGGCAAGTGCTAGACTGAGCCGCATTGGTCAAGGGCCACGTCACCTGCGCGCCTGACCGGCGCGCCCGGGCGTGGAGCGGGAGGGGCGCAGGCGAGCGCTTTACAAGTGTTTACTTAGCAGCCTGCTCGCCCTGTGCCACAGCCTGACTTGCACATACGAAAAACAGGCTGACGGCACGCGAGGGGACGAAGCGTCATGAACGAGGGCGGAGATTTCGAGGACAATCGGGCCAGTCTCGGCGCGGGAGTGCTCGGCGCGATAATGGCCGTATTCGCCTGTTTCGGCGCGGCGTTCGTGTTTTCGACATAAGCCGGCAGCAAGACCGGTTCCCATTGCCGGGCGCCTCCGTTCAGGCGTTCCGGCAAATGGCTGCTTACCTCTGCGGCGGTGACCCAGGTGCCCCCCTGATCGCTGTACGAAGCGGCCGGTGCCGGGACGGCAGGTCTTCGTGCCTGGCGTCCCGGCATATTTTTGGCGCCTGAACCGCCGGACCGGACCCGCTTACTTGCGCGTCGCGAGCCAGCAGCCCGATACTATGAGCACAGCGCCAGCTATGGTTGGCAGCGCGACCGGTTCGCGAAAGAACGCCCAGCCAAACAGGCTCGCCCACAGGAAGCCCGAATATTCGATCGGTACCAGCGCCTGTGCCTCGGCCCGGGCATAGGCCCAGGCGATCGCCAGCGCGCCGGCAACGGTCAGTGCGCCCGCGGCAGCAATCGGCATCAGCGATGCAGGCTCGGGCACCGTGCCCAGGAACGGTGCGAAAAGCAGAAGGACCAGCCCGCCGATCCCGCTATGGAACGTGGCGATCTCGACCGGTCCGGCGCGCTGGCTCTGGCGACGGATGACGATGAAATTGTAGGCATAGAGCAGGGCCGAGAACATGAGCGATGCAAGCCCGAGCGCGGCATCGCGGTCGAGCGCGCCCTGGCCGATCCGCCCACCCACGATGACCAGCGTTCCCGCTAGCCCAAGGATGCTCGCAAGGATCGCCTCGCGGCGGATTTCCTCACCCAGGAACAGGTGCGCGAAATAAAGCGCGATGAGCGGGGCGACGAAGCTGATCGCGATTGCCTCGGCAAGAGGCAGCTTCGTGAGCGCGAAGAAGAAACTCAGCGCCATGAAGGCCGAGATGATGCCGCGCTCGACATGCAGGTTGAGCACGGCGCGCTTGGGCCAGCCAGGCCAGCGCCACAGCCAGAACGGCGCGATGAGTGCCGCGCCGACGAAACTGCGCAGAACGGTAGCAGTGTAGGCTCCGGTCGCGAGCGCGGCCTGTTTCATGAAGGCGTCCATGAGCGACAGGAAACCGATCCCCAGCGCGGCAGCGGCGAAGGGAGCAAGGCGACGGAGCTTCGGGGAGGCGGGATCGGACATTCGCGGCTGCAATAATGCGCGCCCGGGCAAAGGTCACGCGATCGTGACAGGCGAAACGTTAGCAAATTCAGCCCAGCGAAATCAGCAATGCTTGATAGCGATCGGCGAACTCGGGTATATTCACGGGCGAAACGCCCGGCGCCGCTCGACGGCGGGATGCCGCACAAGGGACAACACGCAATGCGCAAATGGGTCAGCAATCTGGCAACCGGCATCGCCGGCGCCGCTTTCATCGCGGGAACTGCCTTCGCTCAGGATGCAGCGAGACAGGCCACCGGCGATCCGACGGTCGAGGCCGAGGCCAGTTTCGACGAGGCTTTCCCGCAGATGGTCTCGGACCCGATGGTCCAGGGCGACCTTGCGCCTCCCGGACCGCTCGAGGGCGAATGGGATGCCGGTCAGGTCGAACAATTGCTTGGCGTGATCGACACGATCGAGGCCGAAGGACTGAACAAGGCCGATTATCGCGGCGAGGAATTGGCCGGCCTGCTGGCGAGCGAAGGGCCGGGCGAGGCGGTCAACGCGCTTGCGACAAAGATTTTCGTCTGGCTGGTCGAGGATCTGCGCGACGGGCGCACGCCGATGTCGGCGCGCGAACAATGGTTCGTGGCCGATCCCGACCGCGACCGGTTCCGCACGTCCGACCTTTTGGAAAAAGCGCTTGAAAGCGGCGATGTCGCAGGCACGCTGGCAACGCTCCACCCGACTCATTCCGATTATGCGCGCCTGCGCGAAGAGCTTGCCAACACGCCCGAAGGCGAAGTCGAAAGGCGCAAGCTGATCCGTGCCAACATGGACCGCTGGCGCTGGCTCGCGCGTGATCTGGGGCAGGTCTACCTGATCACCAATGTCCCCGAATTCCAGCTGAGGCTGACCGTGGGTGACAAGATCATCAAGACCTATCGGACGATCGTCGGCAAGCCGGGCCGCACGGCGACTCCGCAATTGGCCGAGACGGTCGAAGGCGTGGTGTTCAACCCGACCTGGACCGTCCCGCAGTCGATCGTGGTCGGCGAAGGGCTGGGCGAGCGGGTGCTCGGCAATCCGGCCTGGGCGCGGCGCAACGGCTATACCGCGACACGCGGCGCCAACGGCTTCATCACCGTGGTCCAGCAGCCCGGTCCGGGCAACTCGCTGGGACGCATGAAGCTGGAAATGCCGAACCCGCACGCGATCTTCTTCCACGACACACCGTCGCGCAACCTGTTCGCGAACCAGAACCGCGCGCTGTCGCACGGCTGCATCCGCACCGAACGCGCTCTTGAGCTGGCAATCACCATGGCAATTCTCGGCAAGGGCGCGAGCCGCGACGAAGCGGTAGCGATCGCAACATCGGGCGAATACACCAAGGTCCCGATCGAGCGCGAAATGCCCGCCTACATCACCTATTTCACGATGGGGGTGGATATCGATGGCAAGCTGCGCACATTCAACGATATCTACGGACGCGACGCGCCGGTCCTTGCCAGTCTCGACCAGCCGCGCGTTGAAAACCGCTCGAGCGAATCCGATGACGAGGTGATCGTGATTGAGAATGATCCGCGGGGCGAGGCCTGACCTTCAGCCCCTGGTGTGTTGGCGCCAACGACGCCATTCAACCGAGAGCTTAAGAAAATGCGCGGGGCGACCGGGATGACGCGTGGTTAAAACACGCCCGGATTGTAGCGCTGCGCAGCGGTCGGTTCGTCTGGCACCAGCGCCGCCAGTTGCTGCTCGCGCGTCAGCATTGCGCCATCGTCCTGCAGGCCAAGGCTGTCAGCATAGAGCAGCCGCCCGCCGGACAGGTTGAGGAGAGCAATGCGGAACTGCTCTTCGCCCAGCGCGAAGCAGCCGTTCGACCGGCCAAGCCTGCCCCAGCGTTCGATATGTGAAGGCTCGGCATATTTGGCGCGGTGCATGACAATGTAGCGGCGCAGCGCATTGTTGTTGGTCGAATCGAGCCCGCCGAGCCGGACCGAGGTGCCATAGCGCCCCTGGTACCATTCCCATGTGACATAGGCCCCGCGCGAGGTGGCATTGGAGCCTTCCTCGTTCGAGTAATGGTTGAGCCAGCCATCGTGTTCGGGATCCGAACCGGTCCCGTGGCTGACATGAAAGGGACGCACTTCCTCGCGTTCGAGATTGACGAAGTAGAACCGGCGATTGGCAGAATGCACACCGAAATCGGCGATGCCGACGATGTCCTTGCGCCAGATCGCATCGCCCGCCCGGTCAAGCTCGCGCTTGGCGAGGTCGAACAGCACCCGGTCGCGCGCCGAGCCGGCTCGCGGCTGCGCGGCGAGCCTCGTAGGCAAGGCGGGAATGGCGGCCGATGCCGCCAGCGCAGCCCCGGCAATGACGCTGCCTTTGAGGAGATCGCGGCGTTTCATATCGCTTCAACTAATAGCAAATGTGTGGCGTTCCCGTGAACAGGGTTCTCACGCACCTTCATGGATAGCCTTGGCGGCCATGCCGAGCCGGATCACATCGGGCATGAGCGCCTGTATCTTCGGGCCCACTTCGGCAAGCGCGGTCAGTCGTTCGTCGCCCTCACTGATCATCTGCGCGACTGCCGGTCCGGTCGGGTGAAGGCGGCTTTTCGCATTGAATTCATTGGTCTTTTCATTAGCGGACAGGATCGCCGTGCTCATCAGGTTCGCCATCACCGCGTATGGGTAAGTGAGCGTCGAATCGGTCAGGGGCGCTGGCGGCAGGAGATTGTTCTTCTCCGCATCGGTCTCGAAATTCGCCTCTACGAAAGCGGCGAGCGCAGCAGAATAGGGCACGAAGGGGGTCTGGGCGAGCTGGAGCGTGATCCTCCCACCATCGAAGAAAGGCTGGGTGTTCAATCGCTGCTCGAACGGGACCGCGCTGGCAGTGCAATCGACGAACATGGTGCCCTCGGGCAGAGCGACGCGCTCGTCGCCCAGCGTCATGGCCCCTGGTTCGATTTTCGCGACCCGCTGGCCGCGATGGACGCGGGTGATCTGGCGCAGCAAGGCGATCTCGCCTTCGGAAATCACCGCGAAATGAAACATTTGCGGGGTCACTTCGGGATCGATCCGCAGCATCGTGCCGCGTTCGCCGAGCTTGGCGAACATCGCGTCGCCGTCTTGCGATCCGGCGGCGCATTCGACCAGATCGAGCTGAAACCTGATAAGCCCTTCGATCCGGTGGCGTGCGGGCTGGAGCAGCTTGCGGTTGAACATCCAGCTGTCGCGCGGGCGGACCCAGTCGATCCTGTCGGCCGGAACGCCCGCCTCGAGCAGCCAGACCGCGGTGTCCATCGCGGTCTTCCCGCCTCCGATGATGCAGTAGTGCTCAGGCAGATTGCCGGGATCGCGCCACAGATGAGGGAGGTCACCTGGAACCGCGAACGGCGTGCCTTGCGCGATCTCGAAGCCGGGCCTGTGGGTCGAGGGAACCGAGGTCTGGAACCACGTCGCATCGACGATCTTGCGGCGCACGCTAAAGGCCAACTCTTCGCCTGAAAGGATCGCCCTTGCGCGGTGCTCGCCGTCTTCGGCGCCCGTATATTCGGTGAGCGGGTGGTAAGCGACCCGCCCGCTCGGGATCAGCCGCTCGCTCATCACGCGCGAATAATAGGCGAGGATGTCGGCATGCTTGGCGAGCGGGAACATGCCAGCATTGTGCCCGTGCTCGTCGACGCGGTCGGGGCACAGCTCCATCGAGTTGACGCCGTAGGTCGCGCTGGGCTGGTGCAATGCGACGAAGGAATAGGCGTCGTTCCAATGCCCCCCGGGGCGCGCGTGCTTGTCGAGGATCGTGATGTGGCAATCGGGATCTTTGTCGAGCAGCGTGTCAACAAAAGCGAGCCCCACCGCGCCTGCGCCAATAACGAGGTAATCGGTATTCTTGGGTGTCACTCGCTCACTCCCGCATCCGCCCGCACACAGGCGGTTTTCGCATTTTCATCGGCCATGACCAGCATCGAGCGCGCATGGCGCTGCGCCACCGCGCGCTGGTCGTTGCCATAGCCGCCCCCAAGCGCCGAAGCGATGGGGATGGCGCGCGCCCGAGCCTCGGCCACGACGAAACGGTCCCGGCGGGCCAGCCCCTCATCGCTCAGCGCGAGCCGGCCGAGCCTGTCTTGTGCATGCGGATCGACGCCCGCCTGATAAAGGACGAGATCGGGCGCGAAATCGGCGATGCAGGCGGGCAGATGGCGTCCGAGCGCTTCCATGTAACCATCGTCGTCCACGCCATCGGCGAGCGGCACGTCGAGGCTCGATCGTGCCTTGCGGGCCGGGAAATTCTTCTCGGCATGGAGCGAGAGCGTGAAGATATCCGTGCGTCCCGCGGTGAGGCTGGCGGTGCCATCGCCTTGGTGGACGTCGCAATCGACGATCAACACCTGGCGCGCATCGCCCTCGGCAATCAGGCGGTTGGCCGCAACCGCGAGGTCATTGAACACGCAATAACCGGCGCCCGTCTGGCTGAGCGCATGGTGGCTTCCCGCCGCGCTATTGGCGGCATAGCCATGCTCGATCGCGAGCCGGGCCGCGAGCCATGTGCCACCATTGGTATGGCGCACGCGGTCGCGGATGCGGCTCGTGACGGGAAATCCGATCCGCCGCTCCTTTTCGCGCGGGACCTCGGCACGGAAAACCTCGTCGACATAATCGTGGTCGTGGACCGCTTCGAGCCATTCGCGCGGGCACGGATCGGGGCGGTGTTCGACCATTTCGATGCCATGCTGGGGGGCGAGCTCGCGCAGCGCTTCCATCACCAGCCAGTACTTGTCGAAACTGAAAGTGCCGCGCGTCGGGCGCGGGGCGCGGTAATCGGGATGGTGGACGACGTGAAGCAGCGTCAGGCCGCCTTGTCCGCAAGCATTTCCAGCTCTTCGAAGATCGCGTCCTCTTCGCGGCTCGCGGCGTTGCGCCAGCTCGTCGCGGTGTCCGGATTGACCAGCGTGCCGTCGCCGGTCAGCACCAGCAGATTGGGCGTTCCGGGCAAGTCGTCGAGGCCGAAACGCCGCGCGATATCGAGATTATGCCCATCGCCCGATTGGGGCATGCCGACATTGATGAAGACCAGTTCGTAATGCGCATCGATCAAGCGGGCGAAGCGGTCGGTGCCGAGCCATCCGGCTAGCGCCCGGCTGTCGTGGCACCAGTTCGCGCCCATCACCAGCAGCACGCGCATGTCGGCTGCGGCCGCACGCGCGAGGGCCGCGTCGACATCGCCCATGGCGTCTTCGCTGGCCGCATAGCTTTCCGCCTCAGGGTAATCGTGCGCGGTGTCCGCACCGCCGGCCAAGGTGGCGCAGCCTGCGACCAGCAGGCCCGCGGCGAGCCCTGCAAGGATGGGCCTGATCATTCGGCGGCTTCTTTTGCGTGGGGGTCGAAGGCGGTTTCTTCGCCGGCCTCGATCTTCGCGGCCTTTTCCTCGACGAGACGTACGATGTGATCGAGCATGTCCTCGTTATCGATCGTGTGCGCCTTGAGCCCCGAGAGGTAGACCATGTGCTTGCCATTGCCACCGCCGGTGAGGCCGATATCGGTCTCTCGCGCCTCGCCCGGGCCATTGACCACGCAGCCCAGCACACTGAGGCTCATCGGGGTCTTGATATGTTCGAGCCGCTTTTCGAGCGTTTCGACGGTGCGAATGACGTCGAAGCCCTGCCGCGAACAGGACGGACAAGAGACCACGCGCACGCCGCGAGTGCGAAGGCCGAGGGCTTTCAGCATCTCGTAGCCGACCTTGACCTCTTCCTCTGGCTCGGCCGAGAGCGAGACGCGGATCGTGTCACCGATACCTGCCCAGAGCAGCGAACCCATGCCGATGCTCGATTTGACCGTGCCGCCGATCAGACCTCCCGCTTCGGTAATGCCGAGATGCAAGGGGCAATCCACCGCCTCGGCTAGGCCGTGATAGGCAGCGACAGCGAGGAAAACGTCGGAGGCTTTCACCGCCACCTTGAATTCGTGAAAATCGTGGTCCTGCAGCAGCTTGATATGGTCGAGCGCGCTTTCGATCAGCGCCTCGGGGCAGGGCTCGCCATATTTCTCTAGCAGGTCGCGTTCGAGGCTGCCGGCATTGACCCCGATCCGGATCGCGCAGCCATTGGCCTTGGCGGCGCGCACGACTTCGGCCACGCGGTCATCGCCGCCGATATTGCCGGGATTGATCCGCAGGCAGGCCGCGCCCGCATCAGCAGCTTCGAGCGCGCGCTTGTAGTGGAAATGGATGTCGGCGACGACCGGGATATTGGCCGCGCGGGTGATCAGCGGCATCGCCGCGGTGGCTTCCTCGGTGGGGCAGGAAACACGGATGATATCGGCGCCCACTTCCTCGCAGCGGCGGATCTGGTCGATCGTTGCCGCGGCATCTTCGGTGGGGGTGTTGGTCATGGTCTGGACGCTGATCGGCGCATCGCCGCCGACCGGGACATTGCCGACCATGATCTGGCGGCATTGCCGCCGCTCGATATCGCGCCAGGGTCTGATGGAAGACATGGGCACCATATAGGCGCGCGCCGCAAGAGGGGCAATGCGGGAACGCGCGCGCATTTTCTCGGATCGGTGAAAGGCCTACCAGCGGATCAGCGGTGGCACCGCCAGTCGTCCGGCGATAGCGGCCAATGCCACCGGGGCGGTGTGCAGGAGGCCGACATGGCCGATCGAGTCGAGCGGGCAGGTAATCCCGTAGGCAAGCGTGCCAAGCGCGCCGCCGGCAAGGCCGGTGAGCCAGCCGGAGCGTTCGGGCGAGACCGGTGCGCCGCGGCGGAGAAAAGCGGTTGCAGCAGCGCCGATCAGCAGCGCCGCTGCGAGCGCCGCGGCGATACAGGGCCAATAGGCAAGCGCCGGTTCGCCCAGGCTTGAAGCAGGATCGCGATCTCTTGCGGCGAACACCGTGATCAGCGCAGCGGCAGGGATCACCGCGAGCATGAGTGCGCTCCACAAGGGCGCACCGCTGCGCGCACCCACGCGGGGCAAGGCTCCTGCTACCAGCGCTGCGCTGCTCGACATGCCAAGGACGAGCAACATGCCATTGGTAATCCAGAAAAAACCGGAGGCATCGCCATACAGGATGCCCGTCCAGAAGCCGAAACCCGCGACCGAGGCGAAGGCGGCGACAAGCGTCGCGCCCAATACCAGCGCCAACCCCCATTGAGGGCGCACCGGAGCGACCGGCGCAAGATTGTCGGAAAGGGTCGCGATCAATGTCGCGCGGGGCAGATTGTCGTTCATGTCACTCGGCCTTCTCGACCATGGCGGCGAGCTTTTTGAGCCCGCGGTGGATGTTGACCTTGACCAGGCTTTCGCTCTGTCCGGTTTTCTCGGAGGCTTCGCGGATCGTCAGGCCGCCGATCTTGACCAGCTCGATCGCCTCGGCCTGCTTGGATGGCAGTGCCACAAAGAGGCGGTCGAGGCTGACCCGGGCGAGCACGACGTCTTCCTCGCTCGCCGCTATCGCATCGTTGTCGGCGACCTCGCGGGTCTGGTGCCTGTAAGCCTTGCGAAGATGATCGATCCAGCGATAGCGCGCGATCGCGGCGAGCCAGGGCAGGAAGGGTCGCTGCGGGTCCCAGCTTGCGCGCTTGGCGTGCACCGCGATCAGCACCTCCTGGACCAGGTCCTCGATCGCATCGCTTGCAGCCCTGCGGCGGAAATAGCGTTCGAGCCACACCGCCACTTCGGTCAGCAGCACATTTGCGGCCGCCTTGTCGCCTGCCTGCGCCGCTTTCATGAGCCGGGCAAGAGTGGGCTCGTCGGCGATCATCGGGCACGCATTGTCCATCCCCGCGCGAGCAGGGCGTCGATACTGAACACACCAGCGCCTCGGCTGATGACAATTGCGGCCAGAGCGAACACGGTGATCGCCCAGCCGAAGAAATGATCGAGGCTCGGGAACACGAAGGCCTGGATCACCAGCGCCATCACGGCCAGGGCGCTCGCCGAGATCCGGCTGGCGAGGCCGGCAAACAACAGGATCGGAAACAGGAATTCGGAATAGGTCGTGAGCGGGACGGCGATTTCGGGTGAAAGCGGGAGGCCGGTAAACTCGTTTGCGAACAGCAGATATTGCGTCTGGTCGATCGCGAACCACCCCTCGTCGGTGACCTTGGTCTGATAGCTGCGGAAGAAGATTAGCCCCAACGCCGTGCGCGCCAGAAGTAGAGCGATTCCTTCGAAAAACCGGTTCGACAGGTTTCGGACCAGTCCTGACCACATGGCATTGATCTGCGGCATGGCTCTCCTTTCGTCATCGCGCCCCGTGCGGACTAATTCGCGCCAAGGATGCGCCCAGTTACAGCGCACCACAAGTCGCTGTCAGTGAGGTGGCCGCCTTCCGGCATGTAACCGTGCGCTGCAAACCCGCGAAAAAGCCCACATGCGGGGATTGGAATATAGTATGGACGTGCGCGATGCCGGCTTTCCCAGATGATCCGACACCCTTTGCAGGCTTCGGCCTCGGAATGCGGCGCGAACATTTTGCCGAGTTCGCTCGCGGCGCGGTGCCGGTCGATTTCGTCGAGGTTATCAGCGAGAATTTCATGGTCGATGGCGGCCGCCAGCGACGTATCCTGCGCGAAGTGCGCGCGCACTACCCGGTCGCGCTTCATGGCGTCTCGCTGTCAGTCGGGTCGGCACACGGATTGTGCGAAGACCATCTCGAGCGCCTGGCGCGGCTTGTCGATGCGGTCGATCCGCTGTTCGTCTCCGATCACCTGTGCTGGACCCGTACCAGCGCGCACAACGCTCATGACCTCCTGCCCTTGCCACTCACCCGCGAAGCGCTCGACATCACCTGCCGCAATGTCGATCGCGCGCAAACGGCGCTAGGCCGCGCGATCCTGATCGAGAACCCTTCGAGCTATTGCACCTTTCCAGAGGACGAGATGCGCGAATGGGAATTCCTTTCGGCTTTGTGTTATCGAAGTGGCTGCGCCTTGCTGCTCGATATCAACAATGTCCACGTCACGGCGGGCAATCACGGCTTTGATCCTCTCGATTATCTCGCAGGACTGCCGCTCGACCGCGTGCGCCAGATCCACCTTGCAGGGCACGACCCGGCAACGCCCGAGCGCGAGATCGCGATCGACACGCATGATCGGCCGGTCTGCGATGAAGTCTGGGACCTCTATCGCAGGGCGCGCGCCATGATTGCGCAGGAGGTCGCGACCATGATCGAGCGCGACGAGGCGGTCCCGCCGCTCGGCGAACTTCTCGATGAACTGGATCGTGCGCGCGCCCTTTGCGATCATGCGGCGCAGGCTGAGTGATGGCCCGGCTTGCCGACCGCCAGGCTGCGATGATGCAAGCGATCCTCGATGAGAATGCGCCCTTGCCCGATGGCTGGCGCCCGTCCGCAGCCGCGGGGCTCGCAGTTTACAGGGACAATTACCGGGCCGCGGTGCTCGCCGCGCTCAGGGCGAGCTATCCGCAAACGGCGCGCTTGCTCGGCGACAAGCAATTCATTCGGGCGAGCATCAATCATGCCATCGCCTGCCCTCCTTCGGGCTGGACTATCGACGAGGCTGGCAGCGGTTTTGGCGGGACCTGCGAGGAGATGTTCGCCTTGCGCCCCGCCATTGCAGAGCTAGCCTGGCTCGAGGATGCCATGCGCCTGCTTGCCGGTGCACGCGACACGCAGCCCATTTCGGCGCGCGAATTCGCCCGCCGGTCTGCCGGGTTCGACGATGCGCGCTGGCTCGGTTTGAAAATCACGATCCAGCCTCGTGCCGCTTTTCGCCTCGTTCGGCATGACCTCGATGCGCTCTGGAGAAAGCTCGGCGAAGAGGGCGATGGTTCCCCGGTGTCTGCGACGCGGCTTGCGCAGCCGCGCACATGCATTGCCTGGCGCGAAGACGAGCGGCCGACCTTCAGGCTGGCCGAGGCCGATCACGCCATCGCGCTCGCGGCAGTGCATGAGGGCGCGTGCTACGGCGCAATCATCGAAAGGCTGTCGGATGAATCGAAAATGACGGCGGAACAGGCGGCCATGCGGGCAGGCGAAATGTTAGGCTGGTGGCTGAAGGAAGCGCTGGTCATCGCCATCGAGGGTTGAGCCGCGCCCGAAAGGCCTGGCTCGTCGTCCAGCTTGACTTGGCGCGCCGCTCGTCCAGTCTCCGTGCGCATTGCAGCGGGCAAGGGGGAAGAGCGAGCGATGGACCAGGAGTTGAGCGAACTGCGATTTGCCAGGCCAAGCCTGCTGATGCGCGCGGTCAAGTGGCTGGCCGCCAAGCGCAAGCCTGTTTTCCCGCATACCGCCGATGGGTTTCGCGAGCACATGGCTTCGCGCCGCAAGCCGGATGACGCGCCCATGCCCGAGCGATTTCGCGATCGTTTCGCGGTCGAGGAACAGCGGATCGCCGGGCACGAGATGGTCACGCTGCATCCGCGTGCCGGGCCAGGCGAATGGCACATGCTCTATTTCCACGGCGGCGGGTTCGTGCTGCCGATGTTCAAGGAACACTGGCCGCTTGCAGCCGCGATGGTCGAGACCTGCGGGATCAGCATCAGCCTGCCGCTCTATCCTTGCGTCCCCTATGCATCGCACGAAGCGCAGGAAGAGCTTGCCATGGCAGCCTTCGAAACGCTTGCATCCCGGCACGACCCGGCGCGGATCGCACTTGGCGGCGACAGCGCGGGCGGTCACATGGCACTGCGCCTCGCTCTGCGGCTTTCCGAGGCGGGCGGCCCGCAACCGGGCAAGCTGGCCTTGTTCGCGCCCTGGCTCGATCTGACAATGGCCGATCCGGAAATGGAAGGCGTCGAGCCCGATGACATCATGCTCAAGATCGGAACGCTGCGTGCCTGCGGCGAAATGGTAGCGGGTGCAAGCGACCCGGCCTCGCACGAAGTGAGCCCGCTCTACGCCTCGTCAAGCGCGCTGGCCGGTCTGCCGCCCACGCGCATCTGGACCGGCCGCCACGACCTGTTCATCGTCGATTCGCGCAGCTTTGCCACTCGGCTCGCCGAGGCCGGAGTTGACGTCAGGCTCTATGAATATGCCGGCGCACCCCATGTTTTCATGGCGATAACGCCCACGCGCGAGGCGCGCGACACCTTCGCGCTGCTCAAGGATTTCCTGAGCGGCTAGGCGCAGGCCGAGGCGCGTCCGTAAACCCGCCCTGCACGAATGCCGCTTGGCACCCGGCCCGGCTTTGGGTTAGCCATTGCTGTCATGAAACATGCAATCATCGCTGCCATTGGCGCGGGGCTGATCGGCCTTGCGCAGTTCATCGCTCCTGCCGCTGCCTATGCTCACGGGCAAAGCGATGACACACACCGCGCCGAAGCCGGGTGGTCGATCGCGATCCATGGCGGGGCAGGGACGCTCGATCCCGATCGCATGACGCCAGAACGCCGCGCGGCATACGAGGCATCGTTGCAGGCTGCGCTCGATGCCGGGGCAAGAGTGCTGGCCGATGGCGGGAGCGCGATGGACGCGGTGCAGGCCGCGATCGTCCCGCTCGAGGATGATCCGCTGTTCAATGCCGGGCGCGGTTCGGTTTTCACCTGGGAAGGGACCAACGAACTCGACGCATCGATCATGGACGGGCGCGACCGCAGCGCGGGAGCGGTCACCGGGGTCACTACGGTGCGCAACCCGATCCAGCTCGCCGACCGCGTTCGCACGGACAGCCCGCACGTATTCCTGATGGGGCAGGGCGCCGAGCAATTCGCGCGCGAACAGGGGTTTGCCGTCACTCCGCCCGAATGGTTCGCGACCGAAGCCCGGCGCGAATCGCTCGATCGGATGCGCGCCAATGCCCTCTCCTCGCTCGATGTCGATCACAAGTTCGGAACGGTCGGGGCGGTGGCGCTGGACACGCATGGCAATGTGGCTGCCGGGACCTCGACCGGGGGGATGACGGGCAAGCGATGGGGCCGGATCGGCGATGCGCCTGTGATCGGCGCGGGCACCTATGCCGACAACCAGTCCTGCGCCGTATCGGCAACGGGTTGGGGCGAGTATTTCATCCGTGTCGGGGTGGCGCAGGAAATTTGCACGCGGCTCAGGATCCAGACCACTTTTCGCGAGGAACCATGCCCCGACGATGCGATCGGCGGGAGCTATTGCGTTTCGGTCCAATTGCCCGATGCCGAGGTCGCGCAGGACACCGCCGACGCGGTGATGGACGAAGTGGCGCAGCTGGGCGGCGATGGCGGGGTCATTCTCGTCACCCCTGCTGGCCACGCAATCTTCAGCTTCAACACCACCGGCATGTATCGCGGTCGCGCCACCAGCGAAGGGGTGAATGAGGTGGCGATCTTTTCGGGCGAAGCGCGCTAAGGGCGCAAACCCGGGCGCCGGGTCAAGCCGCCAACCCCCCGAACTGCGCCACCACCTGGCCAACCCGCGTCTGCCAGCGCTGTTGCAACGAAGTGGCGGCGATCCACGCTCACGAGAACTTGTCGGGCTTGCGCACTCCGAAACGCATCCCGCCTTCGAGCCGCGCGCGCAGCTGGGCGTAGAACGCCTCGAGGAATGCGCGTTCATCGCCTGCGCCCGGGTCCCAGCCGATCTTCCTGCAAATCGCCTCGTGCACCGCAGCCAGCGCTTCCTCCTGGCCGTCTCGCAACAGCTTTTCGAGCGTCTGCAATTCGTGCTCGCCGTAAACCGCCAGTTCCTCCTCGCCAAATTCGTACCGCGCGCCGGTGACCGAGCTCGTTCCCTCGCTCGCAGCCGCGCCTTGCGCCGAAAGCGCTCGTGCGAGCCGGGTGCGCGGCGCATCGACAACCCAGGTCCCGGCGATCACATCGCCTGCGCGCATGGCGTCCTTGTTGAAGAACGGGAAGGCGAGGAAGATCAGGAACCAGATCAGTGCTGCAAAGATGAACCCGCCCATGTCCATGCCTGCCACTCTCGAAAACAGGGTCACGAAGAAGAACACCAGCGGATAGAAAATCTCGATGTCGCGCATGAGATTGCGGGCAATGATTGCCTCCGGCGTGAGCCGGCCGCCCCCGCGCGCGGCGACCCTGATCCCGACAATTCGCTTGCCCAAGGTGGCGCTGCGCGGTCCCAGTTCCTGGATCAGGAAATAGCCATACCAGATCGCAAACCCGGCGATGATGCGCAGGACGATGAGGAATTCGGCTGCGCCCGAAACCGCGTCATCGGCAGCCTCGACAGCCTTCTCGATCAGCCCGCCTGCGACCAGCATGATAGCCAGTTCGATGAGGTTGATCGCGATGATCAGGATAAGGAAATCGAGTATCAGCGCGCCCAGCCGAGAGCCGCGCGTCGCGATGTTGACCGGAAGGGCGATACCCTCTGGCGTGACGAGCACCCGCTTGCGCTTATCGCCCGGTGCGTGCGATCGGACCGGCGCGTTCACGTTCGGACTTCCCCGGCGGCCGGAGTGGCGGCGTCGAGCGCCTGGGGGCGGTAAAGGAAGAAATAGCTGAGCCAGAAGACGAGAAACGCGCCGCCAATAACGAACCGGCCTTGGGTATCGGCGACAAGCTGGCGCGGAAAGGCCTCGAGCAAGCCGGCAATGATCATCATGATGACCACGCCGACCATTACGACCGCGCCGCGACGCCCGCTTTCGGAGGCCGCGTCGAGCAAGGTGCGGCTGCCCGGAAAAGCCATCGATCGCCCGATATGCAGCCCGGCCGCGCCTGCCAGCAATATGCCGAACAATTCGGTCGTCCCGTGCACGCTCAACCAGGCAGCGAATTCGACCAGCAGGCCGGCATCGTCGAACAGCCATAGCATCGCACCCAGCAAGGCCATGTTGTAGATGAGCAGCATGAGCGAAGGCACCGCAAAGGCAAACCCCAGCGCGAAGGCAAGGATACACACCGCCGCATTGTTGGCGAAAAGAAAGGCGGCAAAGGTCGATAAGCCGCCGGTTTCCTGTTCCACTCCCAATGTCTCGCGCAGCACTTCGCGGCTCGCTCCCGGGGCGCGGCTATCAGCGAGTGCGCCCGGAACCAGCCGGTAGAACCATCCCTCGTCGCCATCGACGAGCAGCCAGCCGACGACCGCGCCGGCAACCATCACGAACAGCGCGATCGACAGGTCGAGCCAGATCGCCCGAACCGCGCGGCTCCACCCGCCGAAGATGAATTCGCGAAACCAAACGAAAAAACCCTTGCGCGGTCCGTACACCTGGAACCAGGCGCGCTGGACTAGGCTTTCGAGATAGGCGAGCATCGCGGCATCAAGCGAGGTTTCGCGTGCGACCGACAGGCTCGATGCGGCGGTGCGATAGAGCGCGGGCAGCGCGAGCAGGTCAGCATCGTCGATCCCGCGCAGTCCGCCGCTCTCCATCCGCCGGACGATGGCTTCGAGTCGCTTCCAGTCGTCCTCGCGTTCGAGCCGAAACCGGTCCGAGCGCAGCGCCGCGCTCTCGATATCGGTCGGTGCGCTGGCCGCCGCACGCCTGAACCACGATCGTCCCACAGGCCGCATCATCCGATCGCCTCGTGGTTGCGGATCGCGAAATAGCGATCGATCAGCTCGTAACCGATCCGCTCGTGCGGGGCCTCGACCACCGCGACGCCGAGATGACGCAACCGCTGGAGCACGACCTGCCGCTGGTGCAGCAGGCTATCGGCGGTGACCGCACGCGCGAGAGTGGCGACATCTCCGGGCGGCGCGCGGGTGAATGCTTCGAGCTCGCTGTCGGCGATCGTGACGAACAGCACCAGGTGCCGCTCAACCAGCCGCCCGATCGATTCGATCATCAGCTCGGCCGCGGTGGGATCGGTGAAATCGGAAAACAGCACGATCAACGAACGCCGGCGGAGTTTCGCCGTCAAAGTGGCGAGCGCGAGCGTGAAATTGCTTTCCGCGGCCTCGTAATCCAGACTTGCGGCAGCGCTTTGCAAGCGGTGAAAAGCGCGCACGTTCTGCGCAAAGGGCGTGAGCATTCGCGGGCGCTGGGCAAAGCCGAACAGCGCGACCTTGTCGCCACCCTTGAGCGCGACATAGGCGCAGGTGAGCGCGGCGGTCACCGCACGGTCGATCCGCGGCAGGCCGTCAACCGTCTCACACATTGCCGGCCCGCAATCGAAGGCGAAGACGATCTGGTTGTTGCGCTCGCTCTCGTTCTCGCGGGCATAGAGGTGGGTGTGGCGCGCGCTGGCTTTCCAGTCGATCTGGCGCCGGTCCATTCCGGGCTGGTATTCCCTGAGCGCCTCGAACTGGGTTCCCTCGCCGCGAATCCGGCGCGCGATCAGACCTGCTGCGGCGTCGCGAAGGAAGGTCTGCAATTCGGGCGATCGGGTGGGCGTCAGATCGGGCCATATCCGCATTGCCGCCCCGCCAAGTTCGCGCTGCGCCTGGCGCGCGCCAAGTCCCAGCGGTCCGGCCCAGCGCAGCCATGCCCGGGTGACTTGCGCGGTGCCGCGGCGCAGGGGGCGCACGGCAAAATCTGCCCTGAATCGATCGTTCTCGTGAATGCTCTCGAGGTGCACAACGGCGCGTCCGCTTGCGCCGAGGCGCGGGTCTAAAGCCAAGGACGCGCGTGCGCCGTTCACGGCGCCGCGAGCCAGCTGAGCGTGCACCGCGATCGCGGTTTTCCGGCCCACTTCGCTGTCCTCGGGCACGCTGACCTGCCAACTCTCCAGACGGGCGGCCAGCAAGGCGTCACAGATGATCAGCGCGATCAGCGCCAAAGCTGCGATCGGGGCGATCACCCAAAGGCGCGGTTGTGCTGCGGCGATGACCAGAGCGACCGGGGCAAAGCCGGCAAGGATCCAGGCCGCCCGCGCGGTCGGTAGCAATGGGAGGAAGGCGTGTGCTCCGACCACGAGTTCAGCGCGGTGCCTGCGTGGCGTCGATCAGTTCTGCGACCAGCGTTTCGAGCTCGCGGCCTTCGATCTCGGCCGCGGGGCTGAGCGTGAGGCGGTGCCGCAGGACGGGCAAAGCGAGCGCCTTCACATCGTCAGGGATGACATAGTCGCGTCCGTGCAGCGCGGCTCGTGCGCGCGATGCGTTGGCGAGCATTACCGCTGCGCGCGGGCTGGCTCCGACCGAAAGTTCACCGTGGTCGCGCGTGGCGCGCACCAGCTGGACGACATAGCGGGTGATCTCGTCGGCCACGGTGACAGTATCAATCGCCGCCGAGGCCGCTTCGAGTGCGCGCGCATCGGCGATAGAGCGCACTCCGAGATCCCCGGGCCGCTGCGGTCCACGCCGGGCACCATGTTCGGCAACGATCCGTGTCTCTTCGCCTTCGTCCGGATAGGGGACGAGCAGCTTGAACAGGAACCGGTCGAGTTGGGCTTCGGGAAGCGGATAGACGCCCTGGTTCTCGATCGGGTTCTGTGTCGCGACCACCATGAAGCGTTCGCCCAGCTGATGGGTCTCCCCGTCGAGCGTGACCCGCCGCTCCTGCATCGCTTCGAGCAGGGCTGCCTGTGTCTTGGGAGGGGTGCGATTGATCTCGTCGGCGAGCAGGAGGTCGCAGAAAATCGGCCCGCGCGTGAGCGTGAACTGGCTGGTCTGGAAATTGAACAGATTGGAGCCAAGGATGTCTCCCGGAAGGAGGTCCGGCGTGAACTGGATCCGTCCGAAATCGAGGCCAAGCGCACCTGCAAATGCCTGTGCCATCAACGTCTTGGCGGTTCCAGGCGGCCCTTCGAGCAGGACATGGCCCTGGCTTATCAGCGCGACCAGCATCAGTTCGATAACCTCGTCCTGCCCGACAATGGCCTTGGCCATTTCGGCGCGGATCGCATCGGCGAGGGCGCGCACGTCCTCAAGGCTCATCGCCTCTGGTTGCGGCGCGCTGGCGGTGTTGTCGGTCATGGGGCGAGTTTCCCTGTCAGTTCGTGGAGCGCGCGGGCTGCGCGCAGGATTTCTATCGGCCTTTCGGCAGATTGCAGTCGCTCGGCGCGGGCGGAAAACCCGTCTTCGCCGGGAAATCTTTTGGCGAGTATCGCATCGATCGCGTCGGGGTCTGACCGCGCAAGACCCGTGGCGTGCGCGAGCCGCCTCGCGCTCATGGCGATATAGGGCTCCTTGAGCAGGCCAAGCCTCCGCGCGCGCACGATCAGCCCCGCTCCGTTGCGCACGAGCAGACTTTTGCCAAAAGCGAGGTCTTTTTCGCCGGTCGCTGGTGGGCCGAAGCGCACCAAAGCGCGCCAGCCTACGATCACCATCGCCAGGATAAGGCAGAGCGTCGCCGCGAGGAATGGCGGGCGCAAGGCAAGCGTGAGCAGATTGGTGGTGTCTCCCAGCCCATTGAGCGTCAGGTCAAATGTGACGCGCTCCATGACGCCAAGACCCGCTTCGCGCATCAGCGAGAGCGCTGCGGCAGCGCGCGCTTCGTCCGAGAGTGCATAGTTGTTCAAGAGGTCAGGCTCGGCGACGAAGGTGACGCGGTGGCGACTGCCTTCGCGCTCTCGATCATGCGCGATGTGAAAGGCCAGGACCCGGCCCGCATCATCGCGCATGACCATATCGTGCGCCTCGACGCCAAGGGCATGCGCGACCGTGGCGGTCGGCAGCCCGATTTCGTGCCCGAGCCCGCGAACGGCGATCGACCCGTTATCTTCAAGCTCTTCTACCTTGTGTTCGAAAGCAAAGGGTGCGGCCATCTCGCCAGTCCAGTCGAGCGCATATGCGCCCGTCAAGCGAACCCAGTCGTTTCGCACATTCTCGCGGGCTTCGTCCGGCACGGCGGAAGGACGCGAAGCGCTCCATTTCGGAAAGATCACAATGGTCGGGCCGAAGCGCTGCCGGGCCTCGAGCAGGCCGGCAAGCTCTTCGCTGTCAGCATAGGGCGGCGGAGTGATAATCAGCAGGCCAGACGTCTCCAACCCGCTCTCGGCACGCGAGAGCGCGACCGGATAGCCCGCTTCCTCGAGCAACAGCGAAAGCGCCGAATATCCGTTGAGGCCATCGGCCGCGGCATGGGCCGGGCCGCCGCTCTGACGCTCGCCGGTATCGCCCACGGCGAGGAAATAGAGCATGGCGAAGAACGAGACGAAGCCGACCACGAGCACGGCAAACATGCCGCCCCGGCTGAACGGAGATGCACTGACCGTGCCGGAAGGGGCGATCGCCGCACTCATGCAGCGACAATCGCTCCAGACGGCTCTTGCGCGCCTTCGGAGGCGTCAATTCGCGCCAGCGCAAAATCCGAATAGGCCGCGCGCGCGGCAATCCAGTCGTTTCGATCGAGCGCGCGCAGGGCGAAGAGGCTCCTCTCGACCCGTTCGGCGATGACGGCAAAGGCCGCGCGCGCTTTTGCGGGCAAGGCGCGAAGCGCTGCCAGCTCTCGCGCGGTGCTGGATGGTTCGACGCAGTCGGGGCGGGCCGCGGCGATCTGGGCGATGGATCGGTGCAACAGGAGGTGGACGGCCTCGTCGAAGCGGCCTTCGTCGGCGAGCCGGTCGGCATCTTCGAGCAGTGCCAGGCTTTCTTCGCGCTCGGGCTGCCATTCGTTCTCGTCTTTTGATGCGGTCCGGGCTCTGGTCCCTCGCCGCGTCAGCGGAAGCGCCAGGCGTGCGAGTGTGTAGAGTGCGAACGCAACCGCAAGAGCCAGCAGGATCCATTGGAGCACCGGCCAGGATGCGCCGATGACCCGTCCTACCGGCATGAACAGGTCACCAAGCAGCCCGAACACCGCCTCGAGAATGTCCTCCCACCACGAGGGTTCGCGCGGTTCGGGGGCCGGGGCGGGCGGGATCGGTTCGAACTGGATATCCGGGTTGGCGCGCAGTTCGCTCCAGCCATCGGGGAGGCCGGCAGCAGTTGGAGCCGTGCCCATCAGCCGCGCTTGCGCGCCTGTTCGTACGATCCGAGCACGCGCAATTCCTTGGAATGGAACGCGCATTCCTCGAGCGCGCGATCGACCGCCGGATCACCCGGCACGCCGATGATATCGGCATAGAAGCGGGTCGCGGAAAAGCTCGTGCCTTGCTGGTAGCTTTCGAGCTTGGTCATGTTGACCCCATTGGTCGCGAACCCGCCGAGCACCTTGTAGAGTGCGGCGGGAATGTTCTTCACCTCGAACACGAAGGTCGTCATCGCCGGCTTTCCGGCGTGGCTTTCAGGCGGCAGGGGCTTTTGTGCAAGGATCACGAAGCGCGTCATGTTGTCGGCGCTGTCCTCGACATGTCTCTCGGCGATTTCGAGGCCGTAGAGTTCGGCGGCAATCGCAGGCGCAATCGCCGCGAGCGACGGGTCGCCATTTTCCGCGACATAGGCGGCAGCACCGGCGGTATCGGCATAGGCAAGCGGCACGATCCCGCGTTCGCGCAGGAAATGGCGCGACTGGCCGAGCGCCTGCGGGTGGCTGTAGACCGCTTCGTAGGGCCCCTTGCCAATTCCCATCAGCGCGTGGTGGATTGGCATGAAATATTCGCCCACGATCGACAGGCCGCTCTCGGGAAGCAGGAAGTGGATATCGGCAACGCGCCCGTGCTGCGAGTTTTCGATCGGGATGATCGCTTCGCCGGCGCGCTTGTCCTTCACCGCGTCGAGCGCGTCCTCGAAGCTGAAGCAGGGCAGCGGGTGCGCATCGGGCCGGGCCTCGTTCGCCGCCCGGTGCGAATTGGCGCCGGGCGAACCCTGGAACGCGATCGCGCGGGATGGATCGGCTGCAGCGGTCTCGCGCAGCGCGTTAACGATAGCCAGGGCCGGACCGGGAAAGCTGCGCATGGGGAGCGGTTGCTATATAGGCTCCGGCCCAGCGGCAAGGGGGCAATCAACAGCTCTCTCGGGCCAGCACTCCAATAGCGATGCGTTTCGTCTTGCGCGGGCAGGGTGGCGGCATTAAGGGGGCGCCGTAATGACCGAAGAAAATCACAGCGAAGCGACGCCTGAGACCGAAAAGGGCACGGGCGATCTGTTCAACACTGCCGCGGGCTGGGTGCTGTTTGCAGCCGGCCTCGGGCTGGGCCTGTCGATCATCGCCGGCAAGATGTTTCACGGCGACGATCCGCAGCGCCCCGAAACCATGGGCTATCCCATTGCGGGTGTCGTGGCCGAAGGCGGCGAAGCCGAGATGACCATGGCAGAAGCGCTCAACCTGATGCCGCAGGAAGAGCTGGTCGCTGCCGGTGAACGTGTCTTTGCCAAGTGTTCGGCGTGCCACACCATCGAGCAGGGCGGTGCCAATGGCGTCGGCCCGAACCTCTATGGCATCATGGGCGCTCCGATCGGCGGTGTTGCCGGTTACAGCTATTCGAGCGCGATGGCGAGCTTCGGTGGCAGCTGGGGCTGGGACGAGATGAACCCCTGGCTGGCCAATCCGCGCCGCTATATCGATGGCACCAAGATGGGCTTTGCCGGCCTGTCGAGCATCGAGGACCGCGCCGCTGTCGCAGCTTACATGAACAGCTTCGGTTCGAACCTGCCGATCCCCGATTTCACCGCTGACGAAACGGACGAGGCAGGCGCCGAGGCAGAAGACGAAGCGCTCGAAGAGGGTGCTGCCGAGGCCGAGGCCGAAGCCACCGAGGCTGCCGAACTCGAAGAAGCCGGCGCGTAAACCCGTGCAAGCGGGCGCGTCAGCCGCGTCCCTTGAAACCCTGAGCCACGACATACCACTCGGAGGAGCCCTTGCGGCTCGCCGGGGGCTTGGCGTGCTTGACGCTCTTGAAGTGCTTCTTGAGCAGGCCGAGCAATTCGGTGTCGGTCCCGCCGGCCAGCACCTTGGCGACGAAGGCGCCGCCTTCTTCCAGCGTTTCGGTCGCGAACCACGCCCCTGCCTCGACCAGCGCCATGGTGCGCAGGTGATCGGTCTGCTTGTGGCCGACCGTGTTCGCCGCCATGTCGGACAGGACGAGGTCCGGTAGCCCGCCAAGGGCTTCCTCGAGCCTTGCAGGCGCGGCATCGTCCATGAAATCCATCTCGAAGATCGTCACGCCCTCGATCGCCTCGGTCGGCAACAGGTCGATGCCCACCACTTCGGCCTTGGGTGAGCGGGCGCGCACGACCTGGCTCCACCCGCCCGGTGCAATGCCGAGATCGACCACCCTCCTGGCGCGCCTGATCAGGCCGAAGCGATCGTCTAGCTCGATCAGCTTGTAGGCGGCGCGGCTGCGATAGCCGTCGGCCTTGGCCTGCTTGACGTAAGGGTCGTTGAGCTGGCGCTGGAGCCAGCGGGTCGAGCTTTCCGAGCGTTTCTTGGCGGTCTTGACCCGCCGGTCGGGATTGCGGCCTGATCGTGACATCGCTTCAGTCCTTCTTGTCGCCGCGCAGCGCGTTCAGGGCTTTCAGGCTGCGCTCGCTCTGGCGCTCGGCGGCCATAAGGCTGCGCAGAATGCCTTCGCGAATACCGCGATCGGCGACTCCCAGCGTCTTTGCCGGCCACAGGTCGAGGATCGATTCGAGGATCGCGCAGCCCGCCACGACGAGGTCGGCGCGGTCCTGACCGATACAGGGCAGCTGGCTGCGCTCTGCCGGCGACATCGCCGAAAGCCGCGTGCTGATCTCGCGCATGGCGCGGCTCGGCACGATCAGGCCATCGACCGCCTTGCGATCGTAGTGCGGCAGTTCGAGATGGAGGCTGGCGAGCGTCGTCACGGTGCCGCTAGTCCCGAGCAAATGGATATCGGTGCTGCTTGCGGCCTTGGCGACCCGTTCGGCAAAGGGGGCGAAACTGTCTGACACGGTCTTGCGCATACGTTCGTAGCGGTCGAGCCGCGCTTCGCGACCAGTCCCCGAACGGCCGACCGTATCGGTCAGCGACACCACGCCCCAGGGCACGCTCTGCCAATCGATGATATGCGGGATTTTCTCGCCCGGTTCGAGCAGGACCAGTTCGGTCGAACCGCCACCGATATCGAAGATCACCGCCGGGCAGTGGCCTTCCTCGAGCAGGATGTGGCAGCCGAGCACGGCGAGCCTGGCTTCCTCCTCGGCGCTGATGATGTCGAGCACGATTCCGGTCTCGCGGCGGACCCGTTCGATGAATGCGGGACCATTGGCCGCGCGGCGGCAGGCCTCGGTGGCTACCGAGCGGGCGAGCCGGACATTGCGGCGGCGCAGCTTGTCGGCGCAGATCGAAAGCGCGCCGAGAGCTCGGTCCATCGCTGCGTCGGACAGGCGGCCGGTCGAGGCGAGGTCCTCGCCCAGCTTGACCACCCGGCTGAAGGCATCGATCACGGTGAAGTCGCGGCCCGAGGGCCGGGCGATCAGCAACCGGCAATTGTTGGTGCCGAGGTCGAGTGCGGCATAGGCCTCGGTCCGGCGTGTCACCGGGGGCCCGCCCGATGGCTTGCCATTGAGCGCGACCCCGCCGGGGCGGCTGTGCGATTGATTGGCTTTGCCATCGCCATTGCGCGCATGGGCGCTGCGGCTGTGGCCTGTCGATCCGTTTGGCTGGCGGGAGCGCTTGTAGCGGAAATCGGCTACCTTGCCGGACTTGCTGCCCCGTTTGTTACCAGCTCTCCTGTTCGCGTCCGGCGGAAGGCTGTCCGCCATACAAAAATCGTCTTTCGTCTCACTGGCACGAAATGCAGTGCCAGCACCTGCCCGCAAGGCTAAACCATGCCGCAGCGCAGGGCAAGCAGGCCGCAAGGCAGAACCGGCCTTGACCGCACGCGCCGGTAAACCTAGATGCGCCTCTCGCTGGCGCGACACGCGATTCTTCGCGGCCCAGATGATGCCCCGTCGTCTAATGGTAAGACTACGGACTCTGACTCCGTCAATTGAGGTTCGAATCCTCACGGGGCATCCAACTCTCCTCAAACTGCGAAAATTTCTTCCGGTTGGCGACCGCTTTCGGACGGCGTTTTTTGCTCTGGGAACATATACCTCCCCGGGGTATTACTTCGATGAAAGGGGATTCATCCGATGAACAATCAGAGCCATTCCGGTCACAAGGGAAAGTGGGCGACCTTCTTCGCCATGATCGCGACCTCGATCGTGACGATGTTTGTCCTGAAATATTCGAACATCTACGAAGCTGACCATGCCTTCTTCAGCCAGACGCGCATGTGGATGGCATTGATGATGGGCATGGCGATGATCGTGATCATGCTCGGCTTCATGTGGGGCATGTACAAATCCGTGGTGACAAAGGTGCTGGTGATGGTCGGTGCTGTCATCGGCTTCGCGCTGTTCCTGTTCCTGGCCCGCAGCCAGGAATCGGTCGGTGACGAGGCGTGGATGAAGGCGATGATCCCGCACCATTCGATCGCGATCCAGACATCCTCCTATGCCGAGATCAGCGACCCGCGCGTCCGCGAGCTGGCAGACGAGATCATCGAGGCGCAGCTTCGTGAGATCGCCGAGATGGAAATGCTGCTCGAGGATATCGAGAACAACGGCGAACTCGGCACCGGCGAACCGATCGAGCCGGTTCCCGCAGTCCTGACTCCCGAACTGCTCGAGGAAGCCAAGCAGCGAATCCGCAAAAATGGGCGCGAAGTGACCGGCGAAATCCGCGATACGGTCGAGTTGGGAAGCTGACAATCCGGGGCGGCAGGTCTTGCACGTCAGGTCGCTTGAATGCCGGCAAACAGGTGGCCGCTGCCATGACCAAGTTCGCCGCCCCAGAACGCCTGCAGGACCACTAGAACGGCAGTGATTGCCAGTCCGGCCCGCAACATCCTGCGCGATGACGAAGGAGGGTGCGACGCTATCCATGCCAGCGCGAGCATGAAAAACGGAAGCGCGGTACCGACCCAGCGATGACGCTGCATCACGTCGTCGCCCCCGGTCCACAGTCCGGTATGAACCCAGCCAAGTATTGCGGCGACCGCAGCGCCGCCCGCAGCCAGCCAGAGCATCACGCGTACACTTTGTTGCAAGTGCCAGTCAGGCTTTGCAGCGAAGAGAGCTTCGGTGAACGCCGCTGCAACCAGGAGCGCGATTGGGAAATGCACCGCGGCGGGATGAAGATTCTCGAAAACGACGGACCAGTCTGAAGTTTCCGCAGGTTCGGGCGAAGCGGCGAGCACCGCGGCATGATCGCTTGTCGGGATCTCTTGCTCTTGCTGCCCTGCAACAAGGGCCGCTTCGGCCTCGCCATGCGGCCTGTCGCCATGCGCGATTGCGGGCGACAATGCGAAGGCCGCGCAGGCCATTGCCAAGAGCGCAACCATCTGGCGCAAGCGAGGCCGGATCACCGGCGTTTCTCGAACAGGTCGATCAGCTCTTCGAACTTGGCGCGCTGTTCGTCCTTGTCGCCGCTGGCGATTGCCTCGGCCACACAGCACGCGGCGTGGTCCTTCAAGACCTCGCTCTCGACCTTGGCGAGCGCCGCCTTGACCGCCTGGATCTGGGTGAGGATATCGATGCAATAGCGATCGTCCTCGACCATCTGCGCGATCCCGCGCACTTGCCCGGCAATCCGGCTGAGCCGATTGATTTTTGCGGTGTTCTTGTCGTTCATATCGTCAGACCCGTTGAAAATACCCTTGGGGGGTATATAGGGCAACCGAATACCGTGTCCATCACGCAAGGTCCTCCCTCGCCATGAGCCCCGTCGTCAACCGCCGCTCCTTCATCGCCTCGACCGCAGGGCTTGCCGCCGCTGCCTCGCTGCCCATGCCGGCATGGGCGCGCGGACAGTCCTTGCCTCATGCGCGCAACGGGTTCGGAGAGCTCGCCGGCGAGGACCTCTCGCTGACAATCGGCGATGCGCATTTCACCACCGGGGGGCGTTCGGGTCATGCCTTTGCGGTCAATGGCACGGTACCGGGGCCGCTGATCCGGCTGCGCGAAGGGCAGGATGTCCGGCTCCACGTCACCAACAATCTCGACGAGGACAGCTCGATCCACTGGCACGGCCTGCTGCTGCCGTTCCAGTTCGACGGCGTGCCCGGCGTGAGCTTTCCCGGAATCAGGCCGGGCGAGACCTTCACCTACGAATTTCCGGTGCGCCAGACCGGCACCTATTGGTGGCACTCGCATTCGGGCCTTCAGGAACAGGCCGGCCATTACGGGCCGATCGTGATCGAAAGCGCCGAGCCCGATCCGCGCTATGACCGCGACTATGTCGTGCTCCTGAGCGAATTCTCGCCGATGCACCCGCATGAGATCATGCGCAAGCTCAAGGTCGGCGAGCATTACTTCAACCGCCAGATGCAAACCGCGACCGAAGGCGACATGCCGGGTGCAGAGCGGCGCATGTGGGGCGCAATGCGGATGAATCCGCGCGACATCTCGGATGTGACGGGGTCGACCTATACCTATCTCGTCAACGGTCACGGCCCGGCCGACAACCTCCAGCTTGCCTTCCAGCCGGGTGAGCGAGTTCGGCTGCGGGTCATCAATGGCTCGGCGATGACGTTCTTCAATGTCCGTGTGCCCGGCGTTCCCATGACGGTGATCCAGGCCGACGGGCAGGACGTCGACCCGGTCGAAATCGACGAATTCCAGATCGGAGTGGCCGAGACCTATGACGTCATCGTCACACCGTCCGCAGGCAGCCACGCGATCACGGCCGAGGCGATGGACCGGTCGGGCATGGCGGTCGCCAGCCTGACCTCGCATCCGGGCCACATTGCCATCCCGCCGCCGCTGCGCGAGATCCCCACGCTCACGATGGCCGACATGGGAATGATGGACCACGGCGCTATGGGCCACGGTTCGGGCGAGATGGCGATGGACCACGACATGCGCGATACCTCGAAACTGCCAGCCGATGTCGCGGTCGGACCGGGGCTCGACATGATCGCGCCCGCGCCGATGGATCGAATGGACTTCCCCGGGCTCGGGCTCGACAAGGTCAGCCACCGCGTGCTGCGCTACACCGATCTCAAGGCGGCCCGGAGCAATCCGCACCGCACTGTCGAGCGCGAGATGGAGATCCATCTCACCGGCAATATGGAGCGGTACATGTGGTCGTTCGACGGCAAGAAGTTTTCTGCCGTCACCGATGACCCGATCCGTTTCGGCTATGACGAGCGGGTGCGGGTGAAGCTGGTCAACCAGACCATGATGGCGCACCCGATCCACCTGCACGGCCATTTCTTCGAACTGGTCAATGGCGCAGACCACATGCACCAGCCGCTCAAGCACACGCTGGTGGTCCAGCCGGGCGGGAGCGCGACCTTCGATCTGACCGCCGACGAGCCGGGCGACTGGGCGTTTCATTGTCATCTCCTCTATCACATGCATGCCGGGATGATGCAGGTGGTCACCGTCCGGCCCTTCCCCGAAGGGGAGGGTTCTTGATGCGCGCGGCGGTTCTTGCCGGCGCGATGCTGATCGCGGCCCCGCTTTCGGCGCAGGACCATGCAGGCCACGGCGCCCATTCGGGCCATGCCGGGCAGGCGCAGGTCGGGCCCGACACGGCGATCGACCATTGCGCCATGGGGCATCTACCGCCCGAGCAATGTCCGTCGCGCGAACCGGACGAGACCGGGCATCCCGGCCACGATGCGAACCGACAGGCGCCGCCCGCTCTGCCCGCAAGCCATTCCGGCCACGGCGCGCATTCCGGCCACGCCGCGCCGGCTGATAAGTCCGCCCCCGGCGCCGCGCCCGAAAGCGCGATCCCTCCGCGAGCCTTTGCAGGTCCGCGCCACGCTGCCGATGCCGTCTGGGGCACCGAGGCGATGGCGCCGAGCCGCCGCCAGCTTGCTCGCGAGAATGGCGGGATGCGTACCGGCATGGTCATGGCCGAACGCCTCGAGGCGCGCATTCCCGCCGACCGCGGCGAGGACGGCTTCGTGTGGGACGGCCAGGCATTCTTCGGCGGCGACATCGACCGGCTGGTCGTCAAGACCGAGGGCGAAGGCGCGTTCGCCGGCGCGATCGAGGATGCCGAGATCCAGGCGCTCTACAGCCGGGCGATCGGGCCGTTCTTCGATCTCCAGGCCGGCCTCAGGCTCGATATCGAACCCGAGACCCGGCCCCATCTGGCGCTCGGCGTGCAGGGCCTTGCGCCCTATATGATCCACCTCGATGCCGCCCTGTTCGTCTCCGACAAGGGCGATGTGACCGCCCGGGTCGAGGCCGAATACGACCAGCGCATAACCCAGCGCCTGATCCTGCAACCGCGGATCGAGGCCGAGTTATCCGCCCAGGCCATACCCGAGCGCGAAACCGGCGCCGGGCTCACCCATGTCGCGCCGGGCCTGCGGCTGCGCTACGAGATCGTTCCCGAATTCGCGCCCTATGTCGGCGCCGAATACGAGGCGAAGACGGGGCGCACCGCCGAGCTGGCGCGCGCATCGGGCGAGGAGACCGACGCACTGGTTCTCGTCGCTGGCTTGCGTTTCTGGTTCTAGCGCGTCTCCTGCCTTCGATTTGCAGTCTTGCCCGCCAATCGCCGCGCCCTTAGGGCAGGGGGATGACAGACAAGAACCTCTCCGATCACAAGTTCTACCACGCCGACCAGGAAAGCCGCTTTGCCGACGAGGCGCCCGAGCGCACGCCGCAGACCGAGCACCCGGCCTACAAGCTCGCCTTCCGCGACACCGAATTCCTTCTGCGCGACGAATTGCGCCCGGTGCGTTTCCAGCTCGAATTGCTCAAGCCCGAAATGCTGCTCGACGAGGCGCGCGTGGGCTCGACCATGGTGATGTACGGATCGGCGCGCATTCCCGCTCCCGAAGAGGCCGACGCGCTGGTCGAGGCGGCGAAAGAGCGCGACGAATACGAACAGAAGGTCGCTGAAAACCTCGCGGCCAAGGCGAAATATTACGACGAGGCCTACAAGCTCGCCAAGCTCATCAGCGAAAAGGCGATCATCGAGGACGGCAAGCGCCAGTTCGTCGTGTGTTCGGGCGGCGGCCCCTCGATCATGGAAGCCGCCAATCGCGGGGCGAGCGATGCGGGGAGCGAATCGATCGGCCTCAACATCATCCTGCCGCACGAACAGGCACCCAACGCCTATGTCACGCCCTATCTGAGCCTCAATTTCCATTACTTTGCCCTGCGCAAGATGCACTTCCTGCTGCGTGCGCGCGCGGTCGCGGTGTTCCCGGGCGGGTTTGGCACCTTCGATGAATTCTTCGAGCTCCTGACCCTGATCCAGACCGGCAAGATGAAACCGATCCCGATCCTCCTGTTCGGCAAGGATTTCTGGACCCGGGTGGTGAATTTCGAGGCGATTGCCGAAGAAGGCACGATCTCGAAAAAGGACCTCGACCTGTTCCACTGGTGCGAGACCGCTGACGAGGCATGGGAGCATATCGCCGCGTTCTACGATCTCGTCGACTGATTCGCGCACGCTTGCATCCGGGGCCATGCGGCCATCGGTTCGTCGTGCCTGCGGCACGGCTGGAACACATGGAACAGTGTCCTGGCGCAAAATTCCAATCGATCACAGGCGCGCCGATTGATCGGGAAAAGCGATCAGAGCGGGGCAGGCGAGGCGTCGTCATGGTGCGCGCATTGTGCCGCAAGGCACGCACGGTAGGAAAGCCGCGGCGCGGCCACCGGCCCTAGTCGAGCCTGCGCACCGCGTGGTGACCGAGCGGCCCGTTGCCTGCGCCGAAACCGGGCGCCGCCTCGATCGCGTGCAGCACGAAATTGCGCCCCAGCCGCACCGCGTGTTCGAGGCTCTGCCCGTGGCCGAGCAGGGTCGCGATCGCCGATGACAGCGTGCACCCGGTGCCGTGGGTGTGCGGCGTGTCTATCCGCGCATGGTTGAACTGCACCGCGCGCGCGCCATCGGCTGGATCGTAGAGAATGTCGATGATCCGCTCGTCATCGGTGTGCCCGCCCTTGGCGAGCACCGCCGCGCCGGTCTGGTGCGCAAGCTGTTCGGCGGCTTCCGCCATTTGCTCTGAATCGGTGAGATTGCGTCCAAGCAGGTGGCCGAGTTCGGGCAGGTTGGGGGTGACGAGGCTCGCCATGGGGAAAAGCTTGTCGCGCAAGGCGCTGACCGCTGCCGGGTCGATCAGCGCGGCCCCGCTGGTCGCCACCATGACCGGGTCGAGCACGATCGGCGCTTTCAATCCGACCAGCGCCTCTGCGGTAGCGCAGATGATCTCCTCATCGTGGAGCATCCCGATCTTGATCGCATCGACCCCGATATCCTCGATGCAGGCCGCGATCTGTTTCGCCACCACTTCGCCCGACATCGGCGCGATCGCGCTGACCCCGGTGGTGTTCTGCGCGGTGACCGTGGTGACGGCAGTCATCGCATAGCCGCCGAGCATGGCGATGGTCTTGATATCGGCCTGGATCCCCGCCCCGCCCGAGCTGTCCGAACCGGCGATGGCGAGCACGCGTGGCGGCGTGCGCTTCTGCTTCTCGCTCATGGCTTGTGCTTGCGGGTCGCAGAGGGCGGATATTTGTCGTGCAGCTTCTTGGCGCGGGTGGGGCGATCCATCAGCTCGCCGCCGCAATTGGGGCAGGCATCATCGAGCTCTTCTGCGCAAGGGGCGCAAAAGGTGCATTCGAAGCTGCAGATGAAAGCACCGGGCGCTTCGGCGGGAAGATCGGTGCCGCAGCGTTCGCAATCGGGGCGCATTTCCAGCATTTCGTCGTCTCCCTAGCGTGCCGAACGAACCGCGTCGCACACCGCATCGACCACGCGGTTGACCTGGCCGGCGTCGTCGCCCTCGGCCATGACGCGGATCACCGGCTCGGTCCCCGAGGGACGGATCACCAGCCGGCCCTTGCCTTCAAGCTCGGCCTCGGCCGCGGCAATCGCCGCCTTCACATCGGCATTTTCGAGCGGCGCGCCGCCGTCATAGCGCACGTTCTTGAGCAATTGCGGGACCGGGTCGAACAGGTGCAGGATCTCGCTTGCAGGCTTGCCCGAGCGCACCAGGCTGGACAGCACCCGCAGCGCCGCGACGGTGCCATCGCCGGTGGTCGCGTGATCGAGCAGGATCATGTGCCCCGATTGTTCGCCGCCGACATTGAAGCCGCCCGATTGCATCCGTTCGAGCACGTAGCGGTCGCCCACCTTGGTGCGTTCGAGCGTGAGACCGAGCGAGCCGAGATAGCGTTCGAGGCCAAGATTGCTCATCACCGTGGCGACCACGCCGCCGCCGGTCAGGGCGCCTTTTTCGTGCATCCGGGTGGCGATCAGCGCCATGATCTGGTCGCCATCGACCGCGCGACCCTTTTCATCGACCACGATCAGCCGGTCGGCATCGCCGTCGAGCGCGATCCCGATATCGGCGCCTTCGGCCACCACCTTGGCCTGCAGGGTCTCGATCGCGGTGGACCCGACCCCGTCATTGATATTGGTGCCGTTGGGTTCGACCCCGATGGTGATCACGTCCGCGCCCAGTTCCCAGATCGCGCTGGGGGCGACCTGGTAGGCCGCACCATGCGCGCAATCGACCACCACCTTCAGCCCGTCGAAACGCACCGCGCTGCCGACCGAATCCTTGACCGCGTGGATATAGCGCCCGCGCGCATCCTCGATCCGGCGGGCGCGGCCGATATGTTCGGCCTCGGCCAGCTTGGGTTCGGTATCGAGCAGCGCCTCGATCTCGGCTTCGGCCTCGTCGGAGAGCTTGAAGCCGTCGGGACCGAACAGCTTGATGCCGTTGTCGGCATAGGGGTTGTGACTGGCGGAGATCATCACGCCGAGATCGGCGCGCATTTCGCGGGTGAGCAGCGCGATCGCCGGGGTGGGAAGCGGGCCGGTCATGATCACGTCCATGCCCACGCTGGTGAAGCCTGCGACCAGCGCGCTTTCCATCATGTAGCCCGAAAGCCGCGTGTCCTTGCCGATCACGACGCGGTGGCGGTGGCCGCCGCGCACGAAGTAATTGCCCGCCGCCTGGCCGACCCGCATCGCGGTCTTGGCGGTCATGACATCGGCATTGGTGCGGCCCCTGATGCCGTCTGTTCCAAAGAACTTGCGTGCCATTCCTGTGGTGTTCCCCCGACTTGGCATTGCGCCGCGGCGCCCGTTGCCGCGATCATTTGTCAGGATGCTTTGGCGCGGTTATCGCGCAAAGGGAAGGGCAGCGCGCCGCAGAAGGAACCGTTTTAGTGAGCGAAACAGGCCAACACCCGGCGCACGAGGCCGATCCGCGTGACCACCAGCCGCGAGCGGGCGAGGGCGGTTTCGAACTGGTCACCATCCGGCTGCCGGTGGTCGCGACCTTTGCCGCGCTGGTGATCGGGCTGGGGCTGGGGGTGGCTTTGTCGGATGCGGGGCTCGCCGACTGGCTGGTCGATGCCGCGGCGTTGATCGGCACCTTGTGGCTTCGCGCCTTGCAGATGACGATCATCCCGTTGGTCGCCGCGCTGCTGGTCCTTGGCCTGTCGCAAATGGTCGAGGCGGCCAGCGCCGGGCGCGCGGCGCGCTGGTTCCTCGCGCTCGTCATCGGGGTCGCGGTGACCGGCGGGCTGTTCACCGCATTGGCGCTCCCGGCGCTGCTCGACTGGTTCCCGGTCCCCGAAAACGCCGCCTTCTTCCTCGCCGAAGGGGAAGTGGGCGAACAGCAGGTGCCCGGCATTCTCGACTTCCTGCGCTCGCTGATCGCGCCCAATATCATCGCTGCCGCGGCAGAGACCAACATGCTGCCCCTGACGATCTTCTTCGCGCTGTTCGCGGTGGCGATCACCCGGCTTTCGGGCGGACAGGGGCGAACCTTGCTGGGGTTCTTCCACGCGCTCGCCAATGCCATGCTGATGATCATCGGCTGGGTGCTGTGGGTCGCGCCTGCCGGGGTGGCCGCGCTTGCCTTTGGCGTGGGGCTGAGGAGCGGGGGCGGGGCGTTTGCCGTGCTTGGCCATTACATCCTCGTGGTCTCGGCCATGGGGCTGTTCATCCTGGTGCTCGCCTATGTGATGGCGGTGGTGCTCGGGCGGGTGAGCCTGCCCGCCTTTGCCAGGGCGGTGCTGCCCGCCCAGGCCGTGGCGGTCTCGACCCAGAGCTCGCTTGCCAGCCTTCCGGCCATGCTCGACAGCGCCTCGCGGCTGGGGCTGCGGCCAAGCACGGCGGAGTTCGTGCTCCCGCTTGCGGTCGCAATCTTCCGCGCCACCAGCGTCGCGATGAACCTCGCGGTCGCGCTCTACGTGGCCGAGCTGGCGGGGATCGCGGTGCCGTTCACCCTGATGCTGTTCGGGATCGCGGTGGCGGTGATCATCTCGATCGGGTCGGTCAGCCTTCCCGGATCGATCAGCTTCGTGGTGTCAATCGGCCCGGTCGCGCTTGCAATGGGCGTGCCGATCGAGCCGCTCGCACTGCTGGTCGCGGTCGAGATGCTGCCCGACATCGTGAGGACGCTTGCCAATGTGACGATGAACGTCTCGGTCGCGAGCGCGGTCGATCGCAGCCGCGACGCGGGCTGAAGCGTCAGCCCGTTCCGCCCAGCCTTGCGGCGGGGCCCGCCTGCTCGTCCTCGAGCCCGCGTTCGAGCAGCGCGCTCTTGAACAAGGGCTCGCCGAAGATGAAGCCGACGAGATTGGGCCTGCCGATATGGTCGAACAGGGCGGTGAGGGTGAGCAGGATCGGGACCGACAGCAGGGCGCCCGGAACGCCCCAGATCCAGGTGAAATAGGACAGCGCGATCAGGATCATCACCGGGCTCATGGTAAAGCGCGCACCCAGGATCGAGGGCGTGATGACATTGGCCTCGACCGTGTGGAGCGCGACATAGGCGGCAGCAGGGATCAGCCCCAGAAACACCGTCTCGGCCGTTCCCACCCCGAACAATGCGAGCAGCGCGGTCATCGCCAGCGGGCCGATATAGGGGATGAAGTTGAGCAATGCGGCCAGCCCGCCCCACATGATCGGCGCATCCACGCCCAGCGCCCATGCGCCCAGCGCCACGATCACTCCGACGCTGGCATTGATGAGCCCGACGGTGAGGATGTAGGAGGCGACGCGGTCCTGCACCTCGCGCATGACCCGCGCGGCCTTGACGCTCGAACCGAAGCTCGCCCGGTCGAAAAGCAGGTGACGGCGCAGGCGCACGCGCGCCTCGATCATGAAGAACGCCATCAGGAACATGATCAGCACCTCGACCAGCACGACCGGGGTAGCAAAGGCGATCTCCTCGAGCAGGCTGGGCGTGGCGAGCACCACCTCGCGCGCGCCGCTATCGCCCATCAGGTCGGCGAGCTGCTGGTTGGCGAGCGCCACCCAGGCAAATTCGTCGCGAACGGTGCCGAGCCGTTCGCCCACCGTGCCCGCGATCTCCGGCAGCGCGTCGAACAAGGCCAGCGCGGGCTGGAGGATCAGGGCGAGGCCAAACAGCAGGATGGCAAGGAAGAACAGCAGCGCGCCGAGCGAGGCCAGGACATTGGGAAGGCCAAGTTTTGCCAGCCGGTCGGCGAGCGGGGACAGGAGGATGGTGAGCAGGATCGCGCTCACCAGCGGCAGGAACACCACCGATCCGATCGACAGGACGAAAGGCAGGGCAAAGAACAGGCCGAGGCCGATCAGCAGGACCAGCGCGCTCATCAGCCGCAATTCCTGTTCGGCCAGCATCAGCCGGCGCATGTTGCGGCTCCGCACGCCCTCGCTGCGCGGCTTGGCGGTATCAGGTTGATGGCTGGTCATATCGCCGCTTCTCTTTCCCCCACGCTCACCTTACAGCGCGTAAGCGGCGCGCCAAGGCTCAGCTTTTCGCAGCCGCGATCCCCTTGCCCGCGGCGACATCGTCGAGCTCTTCGAGGATCGCGCGGTGCGCGCCTTCATCCTCGAGCGAGCGTTGCGGAATGTCGCCATCGGCGAGCATCGAATTGAGCGCGGCGCGCGCCCGGCCCACGCGGCTCTTGATCGTCCCGACCGCGCAGCCGCAGATCGTTGCCGCTTCCTCGTAGGAAAAGCCGCCCGCGCCCACCAGCAGCAGCGCCTCGCGCCGTTCGGGCGGGAGCGTGAGCAGCGCGCGGTGCATGTCGGACAGGTGGATCGGCTCCTCCTGTCCGGCGGGCGCGGTGAGGATGCGTTCGGCCACGCCCTCGTCATATTCGCCGCGAAAGCGATTGCGCCGCATGTCGGTGAGATAGGCATTGCGCAGGATCACGAAGGTCCAGGCGCGCATCGATGTGCCCGGTTCGAACCGGTCCTGCGCGGCCCAGGCCTTGAGCATGGTTTCCTGGACGAGATCGTCGGCCATGTCGGGCCGGCCGCACAAACCGCGCGCAAAGGCGCGCAGGTGAGGAACAACCTCGGTCAGTTCGCGCTTGAAATCGGCCTTTTCCGCCGCGCTGCGCTTGGGCGGTGCCTTCTTTGCCTGGCTCATGCCTTCGCTTCCCCGCCCTTGCTGGTGCCTTCTGCCTTGTCGCCATCGTCAAGCTGGGCGAGCAGGTCCTTGAAGGTGTCGGGCAGGGGTTCATCGACGACCGAATCGTAGAGTTGTTTCAGTCCGTCGGCCCAGGCGGGTGATTCTTCAGCCGCGCTGGGCTGTGCTTGATCGGGTGTTTTCTTCGATCCCATCGTCTGTCCGGTCGGCTCCCGTCGAATTGTCCGGTAGGTCATCGCCGCTAATGCAGCGGTTGTAAACGCGTTAGATCGCTGCCCCGGGTGGTGTCCGGGCCAGCGATGATGCAATGAGACGGGAACGAAGCGTCCGCAATTTGGTTCCGTGCCTACGAGCCGATATGTTTCCTGCGTCCACCCGGAGGCACGCAAAATCAATTCCGCAAGCCATCCCGACGCGCAGCCGCCAACCGCAAGAGCGGGCGAAAAGCGCGGTCCGCGCGGCCTTCGCGAAGCGCATACGATGCCGAGCGCGAGCCGGCTCGCAAAGGCGCCCAAGCGCAAGCACAGCCGGGTGCGCTGGCTATTGATCGAATATCCGCGCACGATCCCGGCGGTGATCTTCATCGCGATTGCCGCGATCACCGCGCTTGCCGTCTATGTCATCGAGACCAATGACCGCGAACGCGACCGGGCCGAGGCGCGGGTGTTCGCGCAGGAAGTCGCCTCTGCGCTCGACCGCCGCGGCAACAGCTTTTCCTCCTACCTGCGCGCGGGAGCCGCATTGTTCGCGACCGTCGACGAGGTGTCTCCGAGCACCTTCCGCCAGTTCGCTGCCGAATTGCGGCTCGACCGCGAGTTCCGCGGGGCCGAGGGGATCGGCTGGATATCGGTGATCACGCCGTCGCAGGCGGGCGGTTTCGTTTCCCGGATGCGCGCGCAGCGCCGCGGCTTTCCCGGCATCCGCCCCGCTGTCGATCCCGCCGCCAACCTTCTTGCGCCGGTCACCTATTTCTCGCCCGACACCACCCGCAACCGGCGTACGCTCGGGCTAGACATGTATGCAGAGCCGGTGCGCGCGGCGGCGATGGACGAGGCGAGGCGCACCGTCCAGCCGACCGCTTCGGGGCGGATCGTGCTGGCGCAGGAAGGTGCGGGCGAAGCGCCGGGCTTTGCGATCTTCATGCCGGTCTACAAGGTCGAGCCCGAAGGCGCGGGCGAAGCGCGCCGGCTGGCAGGCTATGTCTTCAGCTCGTTCAACGCCTCGCAATTCCTCGACGCCGCGATTGCCCAGACCGATTCGAGCCAGTTCGGGGTCCGGCTTTATGACGGCGCGCCCGAAGAGGCGAACCTGCTGGTGGCGCGCACCCCGCGGGCCGAGGGGGCAGCGACGCTCGAACAGCCTGTCTCGATCGCCAATCGCCGCCTGCAACTGGTGGTCGAGTTCGGTGCCAGCAATCCGCTCGAAGTGCTCTCGATGGTGACCTTGATCTTCGGCCTGGCGCTTGCCAGCCTGATGTCGCTGGTGGTCCGCCTGCTCGCCGTCCAGGCCAAGGAAGACGAGGCGCGGCTGCATTTCTACGAAGAGCAGCACTCGATCCGCAATTCGCTCACCCGCGAGCTCAACCACCGGGTCAAGAACACGCTTGCCAATGTCCTCTCGATCCTCTCGCTGACCCGCCGCCGGGCGAGCGGGCTGCACGATTTTGCCAACAGCCTCGAAGGGCGCATCCGCGCGCTTTCGGCGACCCACGACCTCCTGACCGGGAGCGACTGGGCCACCACGCCGATCCGCTCGGTAGTCGAGGCCGAGCTTGGCCATGTCGTCGGCGCCGATTCGAACGCGGTCATCATCGACGGGCCGCATGTCGAGCTGGCGCCCAACGATGCGCTGTCCTTCGGGCTGGCGATCCACGAACTGGCGACCAATGCCGCCAAATATGGCGCGCTGAGCGTGCCCGGGGGTCGGGTCAGCGTGCGTTGGCACCTGTCATCGGACAACATTGCCCGGGTCGAATGGTGCGAGAGCGACGGCCCCCCGGTCTCGCCAGAGCGCAAGCGCGGCTTCGGCACCGAGCTGCTCGAAAAGATCGTCGCCCACGAATTGCGCCACCGGGTCGAACTCGACTTCCGCCCTCAGGGCGTGCGCTGCGTGATCGGCGTGCCTGTCCGCCAGCGCGGCGACTTCAAGATCCGCCACACGGCAAAGGGGCCGGACTGAGCCCTTTCGGGTCAATCCGGCCCCCTTGAAAAAGCCCTGTGGGATGAACGCGTTCAGTCGAGCGGCTTGCTCGATCCGAAGAACAGTGCCTGGCTGATCGCGGCGCGCACGGTTTCTTCCTGGAACGGCTTGGTGACCAGATAGGTCGGCTCGGGCCGGTCGCCGGTGAGCAGGCGTTCGGGATAGGCGGTGATGAAGATCACCGGGACCGAATCGATCGCGAGGATATCGTCGACCGCATCGAGGCCCGAGGAGCCATCGGCGAGCTGGATGTCGGCGAGCACCAGGCCCGGGGTCTTCTCGGCCACCGCCTCGACCGCCTGGGTGCGCGTTGCCGCGGTGCCGCAGATCTCGTGGCCGATGCTGGTGACGAGGTCTTCGAGCTGCATCGAGATCAGCGGCTCGTCCTCGATGATCAGGACCGAGGTGGACTGTTCGCGGTCGATATCGGCGAGCGCCTCGCTCACCAGCGCCTCGACCTCGGAGGTCTCGAGATCCATGACCTGTGCGGCCTGGGCGGCAGTGAAATCCTCGAGCGTGGTGAGCAGCAGCGCCTGGCGGCTGAGCGGGGTGATCGCCCCGAGCTTGCTCTGCGCCCCGGCCTCGTGTTCGCCGGTCACGTCGCCGCTGTCCTTCTCTTCCTCATGGGCGCTGGTCCACAGCTTGTTGAAGGCGCGGTAGAGCGGGATCCGGCCGCCATCGAGCGACCGCTTGAGCTCCTCGTCGGCGAGCGCGGCTTCGAGCGTGGCGCGCACGAAGGCATCGCCGGTCGCCTGTGAGCCGGTGAGAGCGCGCGCATAGCGGCGAAGAAAGGGCAGGTTTTCCGCGATTTGCTGACCGAGTGACATCAATATTCTCCTGGGCTTTGCGGGATTCCGGGAAAGCGCGAATCGGGGACATAGCGTCCCCGAAGCCGTCCGTCGCCCCCGCATTGGATTGCGATGGTGTGGACATGGCCTGTGGGCCTGTCCGGGGTTGCGAAAAAAATTTTCACGGGCGGGGAACGCTCCTCGCAGCGGCGCATTGTCTCTATGTCACCGCCGAGACCCCCCTCCCGTCCAAGCGGCTGGTGATACGATCCCGAAAGGCCTCCACTCCAACGAGTGGAGGCCTTTTTTTCGTGGTGGCTCACACTTGCCGGGCGGCGCGAAAGCGGTCGCAGCCTCGTTTTGCTGGGGTCGATCGTCATGGGGAAAGCCGCGAGGTCCTGTTCGCCAAATACCGGATGCCAGGTCAGGAACGCCGCAGGCGCGACAGGAGCCCGGGTTTTGCCGATTGCTTGAGCGCGGCGATCAGTTCCTGCGGGTCATAGGGCTTGGACAGCACCGGACCGAGCGAACGGATGTGCTCGGGAATGTCGCGCGGGGCGCCGGTCTGGAACACGATCCGTATTTCCTTGTCTCCCAGTGCATCGACGAGCTCGGCGATTTCCCAGCCTTCGTGATCGTCGGCGAGATGCACGTCGAGCACGACCGCGTCATAGCTTTCCTCGCGCAGCTTCTGGAGCGAGCTTGCAGCGGTCGCGCAAACAGTGACCTCGGCAAATTCTTCACGGGTCAGCGCGTCTTCGAGCGCGAGGCCGAGCACGGCATCGTCCTCGACCACCATCACCCGCATCGGGCGCCTGGTCTTGCCTGCCATGTTCGATGAAAAAACCGCCATGTAGGGGGAACCGCGCTCGCGCCCGGCGGTTCCCCGCGATCGTCGCAATCAGCTCAGCGGCTTGCGGTAGATCGCATATTCGCGGTTGATCCGGGCATTGATCGCGTCTGCGATCGCGACCATTCCCTGGTTGTCTTCGAGAATCCAGCCGATCTCGCCGCGTTTCGAACCATAGGCGGCAGCCGCGTTGCGGCGGATCTGGCTGATCATCATGAAGGCCAGCTGGCTCGCCACGCGCGAATTCTGGTATTCCTTGAGTACGCCCATCAGAGGCACCCGCATGTCCGACCCGGTCGGGTTGCGCAGCCAGCGCAGCAGGTGGAACCAGCCGAAGGGCAGCAGCTTGCCGCCGGTCCTGGCGAGCACGTGGTTGACGTCCGGGAAGGTCAGCATGAAGGCCACCGGACGCCCGTCGATTTCGGCGATCATGTTGAGCTCTTCGTGGATGATCGGCTTCAGCTTGACCCCGGTATAGGCAACTTCCTGCTTGGTGAGCGGGACAAAGCCCCAATTGTCGGACCAGGCATCGTTGAGAATATCGAGAATGATCGCGGCTTCGGCGTCCCAGTCCTTCTTGCGCACCTGGCGCACGGTGATCCTGCCGCTGCGCTGCCCCGATTTCTCGATCCGCTGGACCAGCGGGGGAAACTCGCCCCTGACATCGAGGTCGTAGGTGTAGAGCGTCTTTGCCCGTTCATAGCCGGCGGCCTCGATCCAGCCCGCGTAATGCGCGGGGTGATGGCCCATCATGATGACCGGCGCATGGTCCTGCCCCTTGACCAGCAGGCCGGGTTCTTCCCACACCGACATCGAGATCGGGCCGAGAACCCGGGTCATCCCTTCGCCGCGCAGCCAGCTTTCCGCCGCATCCAGCAGCGCATGGGCCACCGCCTCGTCCTCGGCATCGAAATAGCCGAACATGCCGGTGCCCGGGCCGAACCCCTGTTCGGCCGGCATTTCGAGAGCAAGCTCGTCGATATGCGCCGAGATCCGCCCCACCGCCTCCTCGCCGCGCCGGGCGATGAACAATTGCGCGCGAGCATGGCCGAAAAAGGGGTTCTTGGCCGGATCGACCATTTCGAGCTGTTCGGAGCGCAATTGCGGGACCGCGTGTTCGAGCCGCGCGGCAAAGGCCCGCCCGCAATCGACGAAGCGCGCGCGTCCCTTCTTGCCATCGACGGGTTCGATCACTATCTCGCAATTGGTATCATTTGAAACCATTTCGGCCTGCCCATTCCGTTTCAGCTGCGGCGCTGTCTGTGTCGCCTGAATGCGCGCTGTGCAAGCCAGTCGATCACACTTGCCAAGAAAGCCGGTTTGCCCATCACGCTTCACTTGGGGTAAAGGCACGGCGAGCCAAGAGCCCACGACCAGACAAATCCATGCACCAGCCGACCATCTCCACCGCGCCCGACGCACAAGCGGCGCCCGCCGTGCCAAAGCGCGCGACGCGGGCCGATTTCCTGAGCGCGGACGACAAGGACATGCTGCGCGCCGCGCGCGACCTGACCAGCGATCTGGGCGAAGCGCGCGGGCGCATCTACTGGACCGACATGCTGGTTTCCGCCGCGATCGGCTATGGCGGGATTGCCGCGGCAATTCTCGTGGACAATGGCTGGATCGCCGTGGCCGCGGGCGTGATCGCCTCGCTCGCGCTCTATCGCGCGCTGATGTTCATCCACGAGCTCACCCATATTCACAAGAACGCGCTGCCCGGTTTCCGCCTTGGCTGGAACCTCGCGGTCGGCATCCCGCTTCTGACCCCCAGCTTCATGTATGAAGGCGTGCACGTGATCCATCACAAGCGCACGCAATACGGCACCGTCGAGGACCCCGAATACCTCCCGCTCGCGCTGATGAAGCCTTGGAGCCTGCCACTGTTCGTGATCGTCGCGCTGCTTGCGCCGATCGCGCTGGTCGTGCGCTTCGCCGTGCTGGTGCCGCTGGGCGCGCTGATCCCGGCCGTGCGGCGCTTCACCTGGGAGCGGTTCTCCTCGCTTTCGATCAATCCCGATTTCCGCCGCAAGCCGCCCAAGGGCGATTTTGCCAAGCGCGTGCGCTGGCAGGAGGCGCTGGCGAGCCTGTGGGCGATGCTCGTTGTCGCCAGCCCCTTCATCGTCGGCTGGCGCCCGCTCGCAATCGCGCTCGCCATCGTCAGCATCACCGCATTGCTCAACCAGCTGCGCACGTTGGTCGCTCACCTGTGGGAGAACGAGGGCGAGCCGATGACGGTGACCGCGCAGTTCCTCGACAGCGTCAACGTGCCGCCTCCCGGGATGATCGCGGAGATCTGGGCGCCGGTGGGCCTGCGCTATCACGCGCTGCACCACCTGATGCCCTCGATGCCCTATCACGATTTGCCCGAAGCGCACCGCCGGCTCAACCGCGAGCTGGGCGATGGCTCGACCTATGAGGGCGCGAACCATCCGGGCATGTTCACCCTGGTCGCCCGGATCGCGCGCAGCACCATGGTGGCGCGCTAGCCGTCAATCGGCAGGTTGCAGTTTCGAGCGTGCCGGGTCGCCTGTGCGCCCGCCATCGGCGTTCGACCCGCTTTCCATCGTAGAGCCGGAGGTGCCGCTGCGCGCAGGGCGGGCTTGTGCCCCGTCAGCGCCAGGCGCGCTTTCGCCATCGCCGCGCACTTCGTCATCCGGGCCCGGACCCGCGACCTCGTCGCCGGCGACATCGACCGCTTCGTCGAGCGCGATGGCCTGGCTCCCGGCCTCGTCCTGCGAGGGCGACGTGTCGCATCCAGCGAGGCCGAGCGCGGCGGTGACGGCAAGAGCGGTGATGGTAAGTCTCATGAGAAAAACGGCCTTTCGCGTGTCGGGTGGCGCATCATAGGCCATGAACGCTCAATCGAGAAAGGCGATCATCGCGCAGCGTCGTTCGGCGGGCAGGCCGTCATCGGCCTCGTTGGCCAATTCGCCCGCAAGCCGCGGATGCGCATCGAGCGCGGTGACTTCCTCGAAGCCGAGCGCGGCGTAGAACGGCGCGTTCCAGGCAAGATCGCGAAACGTGGTGAGGGTCAGCGCGCGAAAGCCCGAATTGCGCGCATCGACCTGCGCCGCGCGCACCAGGCCCGACCCGATCCCGCGGCGCTGGAAATCGGGATGGACATCCATTTCCCAGACATGCAGCTCCCGGCCAAAGGGCTCGCTGGCGAGAAACCCCGCCATCCGCTCGCCGACATGGGCGACGAGGCAATGTCCCTTGCGGATCAGCCGGACGAGCTCGGGCTGGGTCCAGCCATCGGCGGGGTCGATTGCGGCGCAATCGGGATCGTCGGCAAAGGCCACCGCAGCCGCGCGCTCGATCGCGGGCATGGCGCTGGCGTCTCCGGCGCGGGCGAGGCGCAGCGACCAATCGCCCCGCTCGGCGCTCATTCCTCGGTCCGGATCAGCACGGTCTCGCCGAGCAGCGCGAACAGCAGGAAGGGCGCCCAGGCGGCGAGGAAGGGCGGGTAGCCGCCGAAACTGCCCATTGCGAGCGCGGCATTGTCGACAACGAAATAGGCAAAGCCCAGCGCCATGCCGATGATCGCGCGCACGAAGAGCTGGCCCGAACGCGCGAGCCCGAAGGCCGCGATCGAACCCAGGAGCGGCATCAGCACCGCCGATAGCGGCCCCGACAATCGGTGCCACCAATTGGCGCGCATTTCCGAAGTGCGACGACCGATCGCCTCGTAGGCATCGATGGTGTCCCTCAATTCAAGGAAACTCTGCCCATCGGGATCGACCGATTGCAGATCGATCCGGTCGGGCGTCAGCGCTTCTGCGACCACGACCTCTCCCGGTTCGGCGATCTCGGCATTGCCGACATCGAAGCGGCGCGGATTTTCGAGCCGCCAGCCGGGCGCGGCATAGGTCGCGCGCGGGCTGCGCAATTGCTCTGTCACGATCCCGCCCGGCGTGCGCGCGTCCCAGGTGACATTGGTGAGCACGATATCACTGCCCGATCCGGTCAGTGTCTCGGCCGACAGGATGTTCTGCCCGTCGGTGAGATAGAGATTGGCGCGCACGCCCGTTTCCTGCGGCACGGGCCCGTATTCGACCGCTTCCCACGCCTTGAGCGCGGCATTGGCGCGGGTGACGACGCGTTCGTTGAAGGCAAAGCTGAACACCGCGATCACGGCGGCGGTGAGCAGCAGCGGGGCGAGCACCTGGTGTGCGGAAAGCCCGGCTGCCTTCATCGCCACCACCTCGCTGTTCTGGTTGAGCGTGACCAGGGTGATAAGGGTCGCCAGAAGCACCGAATAGGGCAGGAAGCGCGCGATCAGCTGCGGTATGCGCAGGCCCGCATAGCGCAGGATCTCGGCCTGGCCATTGCCTTCGGGAGCGAGGATTTCGCCGGTCGATCCCAGCAGGTCGAGCGCCATCAGCACCAGCACCAGCATCACCAGCACCGCGAAAATGCGGACGATGAACAGCTTGGCGAGGTAGATCGTGAGCGTGCGCGAAGGGAAGAAGTCGAGCTGCATGTCGGGTCGGGCCGGTCCTATTGCGCGGGCGCTGATTGCATGTCGCTATCGGCCGAATGGTCGGCAAGAAGCGATGCGGGTTGCTTGCGTTTGAAGATCGCGGCGATGCGCTTGGAGAGCTTGGCGAACACCGTCTCCAGCGCGCCCAGCGCCAGCGCGCCGGGCACATGGGCGGTGCGGTAATACATCCACACGATCAGCGCGGCGAACACCGCGAACGGCCCCCACAGTGCGATCACCGGGTCGATCCGCCCGAGCGCGGCGATGTCCTCTCCATACTGGTTGACCTTGTGATAGGCGACCACGAGAATGATCGACACGAACACGCCGAGCGCGCTGGTCGAGCGTTTCGGCGGGATCGCCAGCGCCACCGCGAGAAGCGGCATCAGCAGCATCATCACCACTTCGACCAGCCGGTAATTGAAGGTCGCCTGGCTGGCATCGCGCTCGGCTTCGGCGGTGTTATCGGACCAGCCGATGCGCAAGAGCTCGGGCAATATGTATTCGCGCGCCGCCTCGCCGCGCGATCGGAACTCCTCGATCGCAGGCAGGTCAATCGGCAGATCGTGGCGGCTGAAGGACAGCACGCGCGGGGTCTCGCTGCCGGTGTCCTGGATGATCGACCCTTCGGTCAGGCGCAGGATGATCGTGTCGGGATCGTCCGTCGTCGCCATGAAAGTGCCTTCGCGCGCGCTGATGGTGAGCACCTGGTCGCGACTGTTCGAGACCCGGGCGTAGATCCCCATCAATCGCTGGCCGTCATCCTCGCTCTGCTCGATCCTGAGGGCCATGCGGTCGGCGAGCGTGGTGAACTCGCCCACCTTGATCGAGGCACCCAGCGCGCCTGAACGCAGCTCGTATTCCATTTGCTCGTAATAATAGCGGCTGACCGGCTGGATGTAGAATACCAGCGCGATATTGACCGCCACCAGCACCAGGGTGATCGCATAGGGCACCCGCAGCAGCCGCCAGTAGGACAGGCCCACCGCGCGCATGGTGTCGAGCTCGGATGACGTGGCGAGCTTTCGGAAAGCGAGCAGGATGCCGAGCAACAGGCCGAGCGGGATGGCGAGGCTGGCATATTCGGGGATCAGTGCGCCGAGCATCTTGAACACGACCCCGATCGGGCCGCCTTCGACCGCGACGAAATCGAACAGGCGCAGCATCTTGTCGAGCAGCAGCAGCGAGGCGGCGAGCGCGAACACGCCGAGCATTGGCACGATCACCAGCCGGAAGATATAGCGGTCGATGGCGGGAAGGAAGTTCAGCACGTCTCGTCCGGTCGCTATGGGGCAGCGCATCGCCATGGCGATACCGCTTTACCAGCGCGCCCTAGCCCGAAAAGCCGCGCGCGTCATGCCTCAATTGCGGCGAGACGGGAAGGGCGATCGTGCCGAAGCGCGAGCGGGCGCGATCAGGCCTTTTCGAGCGTGCATTGCAGCGGGTGCTGGTTCTGCCGGGCGAAATCCATCACCTGGTTCACCTTGGTCTCGGCCACCTCGTAGGGAAAGATGCCGCACACGCCCACGCCGCGCTGGTGGACGTGGAGCATCACCCGCGTCGCCTGTTCGAGGTCCATTCCGAAAAAGCGCTTGAGCACCATCACCACGAATTCCATCGGGGTGTAATCGTCGTTGAGCATCAGCACCTTGTACTGGCTCGGCTTCTTGGGCTTGGAACGGGTCTTGGTCGCGACACCGGTTTCGCTGTCGGTATCCTCGTCCGCGTCCTTTCCGCCTGCACCCCACGTCCCCGCGATCACGCGCGGATCAGGCGCCGCCAGCGTTTCGCGGGCGCCGTGTTCGCCGGTGATGGAGCAGGTCTTGGACATTGCGGCTTTCATTATGGGATATGTTGACGGCTTCGCAAGATGCGCGTTGGCACGCCCGACGATAACGGACCAGCGATAACGGCTCAGCGTTACCGGTCCAGCGTTAACGGATCGCCAAGAGCGGGGCAGGGGGGCGATGCGGGTGCCTGCGTGGACAGCGGGCACGAAAAAGGGCCGGACGAACCCTGTTGCAGGATCCGCCCGGCCCGATGCGCTTTCGCGCGCTTTCGAGGACCGGGATTGGGGGGGAGAGGAGAGGCCCGGTCCAGGAACTTGTTTTCAGTCCGCTCAGGCGGCCTTGGTCAGCTTTTCGGCAGCCACGCTCACGCGGTTCGAAATCGGGGCGATCGCTTCGTTGGTGAGCTTGACCCAGGCTTCGGTGCGCTGCGAGCCGAAAGCCATGACAGCGTCGAAATTGCGACGGGCGATCTCGCCCTGGAGCTGGAACAGCTCGGTCGGCGACTTGACCGATGCGACCTTCTTGGCGTCTTCGGTGACGGTTTCGACGACGGTCTTGCCGGTCTCGACGTTCTCGCGAACGAGCGACTGGGCGCCGTCGAAGAAGATCTTGCCGCTTTCGACGACCGCGTCGAGATTGGCCTTGTTGAACTCGCCGGCTTCAGCGGCGAATTCGCCGGCCTTGGCATAGGCGGTGGTGTAAGCGGTCTTGGCGCGGGTCTGGGCTTCGGCAGCCATTTCCATCGCCTTGGCGGTGAATTCGTTGTTCTGGGTGGTGGCCATGATGGTGTCCTTGATCTTGGAAACGGGATTGGTGCGGGCCGGCTGAGGCGCTGCCTTCTTGGCAGCGACCTTTGCGGGCGCCTTCTTGGCGGGAGCCTTCTTGACCGGAGCCTTCCGGGCAGCGGTCTTCTTCGCGACCTTCTTGGCCGGGGCCTTCTTCGCAGCGGCCTTCTTCTTGGGCGCAGCCTTCTTCTTGGGCGCGGCCTTCTTCTTGGCAGGCGCGGCGACGGCCTTCTTGACCGCCTTGACGCTCGGCTCGGCCTTGTCGGCGCCGGCTTCGACAGCCTTGGCGACGGTCTTGGCGCTCACCGTATCGGTCTTGGACGCGTCGGTCTTGGCCGGGGCAGTCCGGGCAGCCGCTTCGGCGTAGGCCTTCTCGGCAGCCGCGTCGATCTTCGATGTCTTGGCAGTGTCAGCCATAAAATCCTCGCTTCATGTTGCAGTGCACAAAATAAGCATTGCAGCTGCGAAGTCAAGGATTTTTGTGCGCTGCACAATAATCGCGCAAGCGATTGGAAAAACGCGCTTATTCGCCGATCGCCGTTACGGAACGCGAAATTTCTTGCCGATCAGCGGGTCTTCACATAGCGCCCCGGCGCGTTCTCGATCACGGTGTCGCCGCGCCCGCCGGGCTTGCGCTTGCCGGTTGCCGGCACGCGGGCCTTGTCCTGCGTCTCGATCCAGTCGAGCCAGTGCGGCCACCAGCTCCCCGGATGCCCCTCGGCGCCCTCGACAAAAGCGTCGAGCGAGGGCGCGGCGGCATCGCCGGTCCAGTACTGGTACTTGCCCGCAGCAGGCGGGTTGACCACGCCGGCAATGTGACCCGAGCCTGCAAGCACGAATTCGAGCGGTCCGGCAAAGTGATCGGTGATCCGCCACACGCTTTCGGCAGGGGCGATATGATCCTCGCGGCCCGCCTGCACATAGGTGGGCGTCTCGACCCGGGTGAGGTCGATCGGCGTGCCGTCGGCGCTCAGCGCATCGCGTTCGACCAGCCGGTTGTCGCGGTAGAGGTCGCGCAGATATTCGTTGTGCCACTTGGCCGGCAGGTTGGTGACATCGCCGTTCCAGTGCAGCAGGTCGAAGGCGGGGTAGTCCTCGCCCAGAAGGTAATTGTTGACGACATAGTTCCAGATCAGGTCCTTGCCGCGCAGCGCGTTGAAGGTCGCGGCGAGATAGCGCCCATCGAGATAGCCCTCGGACGACAATTGCCCGATCATGTCGAGCTGCGCATCGGAAATGAAATGCTTGAGATCGCCGCTGCGTTCGAAATCGACCTGCGCGGTGAAGAAGGTCGCGCTCTTCACCTTGTCGGCCTCGCCGCGCCGGGCGAGCACCGCCAGCGTCGCCGCGAGCGTCGTTCCAGCAACGCAATAGCCGATCGTGTGGACATGGGGCACGCCGAGCCGTTCGCGCACGTGGTCGATCGCCCCGATCTGGGCGCGGATGTAATCGTCCCACACGATATCCGCCATGCTCTCGTCAGCCGATTTCCAGCTGACCACGAACACCGAAAGCCCCTGGTCGACCGCCCACTTGATGAAGCTCTTCTTCGGCGTGAGGTCGAGAATGTAGAAGCGGTTGATCCACGGCGGGAAGATCACCAGCGGCACCTCGTAGACCTCGCCGGTCGCGGGGCTGTACTGGATCAGCTGAAACAGGTCGGTCTCGTGCACGACCTTGCCCGGGGTCGCGGCGAGGTTTTCGCCCAGCCTGAAGGCATCGGGATCGGTGTGGGTGAGCTGGCCGCGCTTCAGATCGTTGATCAGGTGGCGCATCCCGCGCACCAGATTCTGGCCGCGGGTCTCGACCGTGCGTTCGAGCACGACCGGGTTGGTGGCAAGGAAATTGGCAGGGCTCATCGCATCGGCAAGCGCATCGACTGCGAAGCGGAGCTGCTGCTTTTGCGGCGCATCGAGGCCTTCGACCGACGCGGCGGTTTCGCGAAACCACGAGGACAGCATCAGATAGGCCTGGTGGAGCAGCGCATAGGCCGGGTGCTGGCGCCAGGCGGGGTCGGCAAAACGGCGATCCTTGCGCGGGAGCGCGGGCTCATCGCCTTCGCCGGTCTGCGCGCCGCCTGCAAACTGGCCGAGCACGCTTTGCCACATTTCCATCGTGTCCTTGGCGAGCCGCGATGAAGCCTCGAGCGACCTGGCCGGAAACTGGCTGAGCATGGCCTGCGACATCACCAGCCATTGCGCCGGATCGACTATCGCCTTGGCGCTTTCGCCTATCCGGGCTGCTTTGTTGGCGAGGTCCTTCGGTCCGGCCTGCTCGCCCCCCGCCTTGCCCGCCAACGCCTGGCCCGCCATCGCCTTCTGCGCAATCTCGCCCGCCTGTTCGGCGAGAAACCCGAACCACATCTGCTGCAATTGCGCGCTGGTCTGCGCCCATTCGGCCAGTTCGCCCGGATCCATCGCTGGCGCCATCCCGGCCCCGCGCGCTGCAAAGGCGTGCGCCATGCCGCCGGACGGATCGCCCGGAGCGGCCGCGCCCGGAGATGCAAAGGCGCCGGCGAACATGTCCTGCATCGCCTTGCCCTGCTGCTCGAACAGGGCCGCGACCGATTCGAACCCGGCAAAGGGAGAACCGGCCCCGTGCTCTTTTGCGCCTTCTTTCGCGCTGGCGGATTCGGTATCGGTCTTGTCGGTCTTGTCCTTGGCCATCTGCCCGGATCTCCATTGCGCCTTGGTCGCGCCCGGCGGCGAATTGCCTCGTGCGCGATGGCCGCCCATTCTATTGCCAGCCTCGCCGGCGATCTAGACCAAAGCGCTTTTCAATTCGACCTCTATTGGCCTACACTTGGGCCTGAGCGAACCCATGCCGCCCGGTTGCGGGTCGCAAGCAAGGCCGAGGATCGCAATGGACGACCAGTTTTACCGCATGAAGCGGTTGCCTCCTTATGTGATCGCGGAAGTCAACGCGATGCGCCATGCCGCGCGCCAGGCGGGCGAGGACATCATCGACCTTGGCATGGGCAATCCCGACCAGCCGCCGCCGCAGCACGTCATCGACAAATTGTGCGAAGTCGCCGCCAAGCCCAGCGCGCACGGCTATTCGCAATCGCGCGGCATCCCCGGGCTGCGCCGTGCCCAGGCCAATTATTACGGCCGCCGCTTCGGGGTCGACCTCGATCCCGAGACCGAGGTGGTGGTGACCATGGGATCGAAGGAAGGGCTGGGCAGCCTTGCCACCGCGATCACCGCGCCTGGCGACGTGGTGCTCGCGCCCAACCCCTCCTATCCGATCCACACCTTCGGGTTCATGATCGCCGGTGCCACGATCCGCGCAGTGCCCACGACGCCGGACGAGGAATATTGGCGCTCGCTCGAAAGCGCGATGAACCACACCGTGCCGCGGCCCAGCGTGCTGGTGGTGAACTATCCTTCGAACCCCACCGCCGAAACGGTCGATCTCGCCTTTTACGAAAGGCTCGTCGCCTGGGCGCGCGAGAACGAGGTCTGGGTCCTGTCCGACCTCGCCTATTCCGAGCTCTATTACGACGACAATCCGACGCCTTCGATCATGCAGGTCGATGGCGCAAAGGATGTCGCGGTCGAATTCACCAGCATGAGCAAGACCTATTCCATGGCGGGCTGGCGGATGGGCTTTGCGGTCGGCAACAAGCGGCTGATCGCCGCTCTGACGAGGGTGAAGTCCTATCTCGATTACGGCGCCTTCACCCCGATCCAGGCGGCGGCCTGCGCCGCGCTAAACGGACCGCAGGACATCGTCGAAAGCAACCGCGCGCTTTACCGCAAGCGCCGCGACGTGATGGTCGAGGCGTTCGGCCGCGCGGGCTGGGAAATCCCGTCTCCGCCCGCCTCGATGTTCGCCTGGGCGCCATTGCCGCCCGCGCTTGCCGGGATGGGAAGCCTGGAGTTTTCAAAGCAATTGCTGACCGAAGCGCAAGTTGCCGTCGCTCCCGGCGTCGGCTACGGCGAAAAGGGAGAAGGTTATGTTCGGATCGCGATGGTCGAGAACGAACAAAGACTTCGGCAGGCTGCAAGAAATATCAAGCGTTTCCTTTCGTCGATGGGTGTGAGCGCGGCAGCAGAATAAGAGTCGCAGATTAAAACCGGTGGTCGCACTTAACAAATTACGGGAACAATTCCGTTCCACACGACATAAATGGGCAACACCAGGTTCAAGGAGGGTGCCATGACTTCCGCAACGTCACGCCGGCTGACCGAGCGTCAGCGCGCAGTGATGGAGCGCATCGATCGGCGTGTGCCGATCAAGGTCATCGCAACCGAACTCGGCGTTTCCGAGACCCGCATCAACCAGCATATCCGCGCTCTCAAGGACATTTACGAGGCTGAAAGTCTCGGCGAGCTGGTCGAGTGCTACCGCGCGCAACGCAGGCTGCAAGCCGATCCCGAACGCCCGGCCTCTGCAGCGTCTCACGAGCCGGTCACCGACGCCTCGCAACCCTTGAGCGAAGCTGCATACAGCAAAAGTCAGGTCCCGATCGGCGGGCTTATCGCACAGACAGGATCGGGCAACGACCCGGGCGAACTCGTGATGAACGACGTGATGCCCATCGCTGACCAGGCGCCCTGGCTGCGCCCCGGTGAGCCGCGGGTCGTGCCCCGGGTGCTCGACGGTGAATATGCCGTCTGGTTCCGCCTCGGCGCGATCATCGCGATCGCGTTCGGCTTCCTGGCGGCGGTGGTTCTCACCGTGACAGCCGCGATGGCCATCAGCGAGGCATTGGAAGGACGCGCGACCGTCCGGGTCAATGAACAAGGCTTCTCCTGACGGGCCGGGGGGAGGCTCGAACGGAGACTTCCCATGACCGAACGCATGATCAAGGACGCATACAACATCAAGAAACTGGTCCGCGAAGCAGAAGCGCTTGCCGATGAATCGATGATCGCCATCGCCCGGCTCAAGCAGGCCATGCTCGCCGCGCGCCAGAACCCCGAAGTCGAAGTCGTCGAAGGCCAGAAGGCGCTGATGCGTCTCACCCAGGCCGAAAGCCAGGCGATGACGATGTCGACCAGCCTGCTGCGCGTCCATGACGAGCTGAGCAAGATCGCCCGCGAAAAGATGGGCGGCGACGACCACATCCCGACCGAAGTTCCCGCGGCGATTTTCGAAACCGAAGACGCGACCGCCAAGCTCGAGGACGCCTGAACCGACGCGCACCATGCTCGAATTCGTCTTCTCTGAAACGCGCCCCTATCTCCAGGACATCGTCGCCTGGGCCCTGTGCCTGGCGGCGCTGGCCTGGGGAGGGGCGCCCGAACGCCTGGTGGCCGCGACCTGGATCGTGGTTTTCGAGATCGGGACCGTGCTGCATGGCTCGGTGTTCGGATTGACCCGGCAGCTCGAGACGATCGACTGGTATTTCGCCGGCGCCGATATCTTCGCCGGAGCGGTCTTCATCGGCGTCGCGCTCAACGCCAACCGCAATTACACCTTGTGGATCGCCGCGCTGCAATTGCTCGCGGTGGTCGCGCATGTCTCGCGCGGGATAACCGAGGTGGTCTCGCCGATCGCCTATGCGGTCATGATCATCGCTCCGGGGTGGATCCAGCTGTTCCTGCTGGGTGTCGGGCTGACCCGCCACGTGCTTCGCAAGCGGCGCCACGGCGAATATCGCGACTGGCGGATCAGCCGCAAGGCCATCACCGACAGGGCGCAGCGCGCCCGGGACGATGCGATGTCGGCAATCCGCGCGCCGGGCGCGGACAATTGGCGCAGATCGGCTGAGTGATCGACCAGGTGATCGACCTCGCCCGGACCCATGCCCCGAGGCGTGCGCGCAGCGCCCGGCACCGGGACGCCGTGGTCGACTTCCTGCGCGCAATGGTGATCGACGGGGCGGGCCTGGAAGAGCGGATGCACGCGATCTTCCTCGACCGTGACCATGCCGTTCTCGGCGATGCGCAACTCGGCCGGGGGAGCGAGCGCCAGCTCGCTCTGCGGTTGCGCGATCTTTTCGGCAAGGCGCTCGCGCTCGATGCGCACGGCCTCATCGTCGCTCACAACCATCCATCGGGGGATTGCCGGCCGAGCGCCTGCGACATCACCGCGACCAGGAGACTTAAAGCGATCGCGCAATCGCTCGATATCGAGGTGATAGACCACCTCATCGTGACGCGGCATTCGGTGTATTCGATGCGCGCAGGGGGGAATTTGTGAACTCGACAGCTGTAACCAATCTCTTTCCCGCGGACGACACGCTCATCCCGCGCTTTCGCGAGGCGGGCGAGCTGACGCTTGACCTGTTCCATCGCGACGGACGGGTCGATGACCGGTGGCTGGGGTTTCACCCGCGCGAGTTCGAATTGCTCTGGCGGCTGGCCGAACAGCCCGGCCAGCGCATGACGCGGCGCGAGCTGCTCGCCGATGTGTGGCGGATCCATTTCGAACCCGAGACCAACAGCGTCGCGGTCCATGTCGCTCGGGTGCGCTCCAAGCTCGATCCGTTCGGGCTTGCTGCCATGCTCGCAACCCATCCCGAGGGCGGCTATTACCTCGATGCCCCGCCATCTCCGGGAGACTTCGGGCTCGAGACCAGGGGCTAGGCCAGCCAAGGCCGGTTGCGCGATGCAACCGACTGGACAGCGTCCGCGCAATCGGCCAGTTTCGCCGCCGCCATCACGCATTTGCAGCCGGGGATCACCATGTCGCACACCATCCAGATGCCAGCCAATGACCGGGTCGCGATCGATCTTGGCGATGACGGCGTGGCGCAGGTCCGCCTGACGCGCGGCGACAAGATGAACGCGCTCGATCCGGAAATGTTCGCGCGCATCATCGAGGCGGGCCATGTGCTGGGCAAGATGAAGGGACTTCGCGCAGTCGTGCTGTCAGGTGAGGGGCGAGCCTTTTGCGCCGGCCTCGACACCTCGAGCTTTGGCCGCTCGCCCGATCCCGACGAACCCGCGCTGACCGAGCGCACCTATGGCAATGCCAACAAGTTCCAGCAGGTCGCGATGCAATGGCGCAAGCTGCCGGTGCCGGTGATCGCGGCGGTGCATGGCGTGTGCTTTGGAGGCGGACTGCAGATCGCCAGCGGTGCCGATATCCGCATCGCGCATTCCCAGACCCGCATGGCGATCATGGAAATGAAATGGGGCCTTGTCCCCGACATGGCCGGCTATGCGCTGTGGCGCGGACTGGTGCGCGACGACGTGCTGCGCGAACTGGTCTATACCAATCGCGAGTTTTCCGGCGAGGAGGCGCAGGCGCTCGGCCTTGTGACCCATGTCGATGCCGATCCCCATGCCCGCGCGACCGCGATCGCGACCGAGATCGCCAACCGCAACCCGCAGGCCATCCGCGCGGCCAAGCGGCTTCACGCGGCGATGGTCGACCGCGACACCGACGCGATCCTGGTCGAGGAAAGCATCGAGCAGCATTCGGTTATGCGGACCAAGAACCAGATCGAGGCGGTGATGGCGGGCATGCAGAACCGCGCGCCCAAATTCGAGGATATCTGACGCTGCGCGCGGCTTCGTCCTAGCCGAACACCGCCACGCATTGCAGCCCGTCGAGCGCCTGCCGCCCCTCGGCATCCCACATCCTGAGCCGCTCGGACGAATAGCCGGCATCGGCATGCGCGCTCGCATTCTCGGCGAGATACCAGCCGCCGGGCGATCGTGATTGCGGGTCGAGAAGGTTGAACGACCAATTGATCGAACTGATGGGGCCCTTGCGCTGCATGATCCGCATCGCGCCGGGCGGCATGACATCGCCCATCAGCACCAGCGTGCTGACCGGGTCGAGATCGTGGTCCTCGGTCAGCCGCGCCCAGCGCCGGATCACCGCGCCGTGATCGCCATCGCGCGACTGGCCGTAACGCAGCTCGAAATTGTTGGCGACAAAGCTCGGCCATTGCTGCGCCATCGCGCTCGGGCAGTCCAGCGGCGCGCCGGGCCAGTCTTCGGGCCGGTCGGCTGCGCGGCTGGCATTGGCCTCGCGTGCGCTCGCAAACAGCCAGAAGGCGGTGAGCGCGACGCCCTTCTCGCTGCGAAGCTCGCTGCGGACCTGGGTGACATTGCGCCCCTCGCGCACGATTTCGGCCGTGTATTCGAGCTGCGCGCCGAGCGGCGCGACAAACCCGATCTGGGCCGAGCGCAGCGGCGGCAAATCGGGAAAGGCGCGGATCGCGGCGGTATAGGCAACCAGCGCCGAAGCCCCGCCATAGAGCGTGCGCCCCTGCATCCATTTCTCGGCATCGCCAAGCGTGATCTGGCGGGGCGTGGCGGTGACAGGCTCGATGAGGCTCGCGATCGACATGGCCGGTCTCTTGCCAATTGCCGCGATCGAGGTCCAGAGCCCAGGCGCGCCAGAGCGAAAGCGTGATTGCGTTTCTCCCCGCGAATCGTTAGTGCGCCGCTTCCGCCCGAAAAAGGGGCGGCTCGGCCCGATGGCGGAGTGGTTACGCAGAGGACTGCAAATCCTTGCACGCCGGTTCGATTCCGGCTCGGGCCTCCACTTCCGACCGCAGCAATCGCGCGGTCATCCAGTGCCGCTTTAGCTCAGTTGGTAGAGCACATCATTCGTAATGATGGGGTCAGAGGTTCGAATCCTCTAAGCGGCACCACCCCTTCTAATAGGAAAAATCGGGCAGCTAAGCGCAAAGGCCGTTCGGCTGGTCGCGGCTTTGGGTCCAACGTGGGGCACATTGAGTAGAATAAAGGGCTCGACCTAAGCTAAACCCATTTGATTTATGTCTGAAGTTGGGCCAATTGTGGACGTTCAGCGCCGCAGAGCAAACGTAGGTTCTCCACTTGAGATGACGTCAAGACAACCGAAGCCCGTTTGGAAGCGATAGTGTTTAGGTGAGCTTTCAACGCTGCGCCAAGCCTCTGATTGTAGCGCGAAGAAGGGGTCGCCTTCAACTCGGTAGGCGAAGTGGTGCGGAACCAATCCGACCCACTCCTTTGGATCACTCTCTGTGCTCAATGGAAACTCATTCAGCATTCGCACGATAACTCCCCATCCAAGAAAGCTTACTTCTAGAATGCGGTCATCATCTGATGTCGCAAATGCAGCGGTTTGTCGTTGCCAATCGAATGACAGCAAGTCTGCTCGGTCTGCATCTGACCAAGGGGCAGGGCTATGTATTGGGAAGTACTTGATCATCGAAGCACGCTAGCGGCTGAAGGAGATCAACGCCACGACTCTAGATGACCGCTTCCCACCAATTCTAGGCATTCGGTGACGGTGCTCGATCACCCGAAACCGGACAGGCGGCTATGCGAGCGTTTCTGATAAAAGCGGTCTGACGGCTAACGACCCGGTAGCGGCCATTCGCTTATCGATGTAGATCAATTGCATGCGTGCCTTGTTCGCCTCACTCGTCTTGCTTATTGCTACAAGCTGCGCGCCCGACAGCGGCGGCGAGGAAATCGAGCGGCTCGAAATGCGGCTGTCTGGCTGGTCTTCTCTCGACGTTGTGATCGATGCAGGAGGTAATGGAACCTACAAGGATAGCGAACCATATCCCGACGGGACGAGGGGTGGTTTCAAACTCGCTCGAGCCGAACTGCTTGAACTGCTTGCCAAACTACAGCCATATCACGAACAAGCGGTGTCATTCTCTGAAGAGAGTGCGATGAGGTTCATCATGCGAGCCTGCCCTAAAGGCGTGCCCAATGTTACGGACGCAGGCGCATTCTATGTGCGCTGGCAGTCAGCTGACGACGACGTCCATTATCTTGCCGATTTCGGCTGCGACCACGAGCGACTGGCAGATAGAAATGGCGAACTGCGCGACATCGTCGAAGGCCTTCCTATACCCTCAGTTCCGTGATCGACCTGTCCGCTTGCCACCCACTTTCAGACATCTGGCGTCCCTAGCTCTTCTGGCAAAACCAGCCGCTCAAGTGGGTCTCGCTGAGGTCGACTTGTGAAGCCGCACTGAAGCGCGGCGCTTTCACTAGGAAACGGTGACCATTTCTAAGGAACACACTTTGGGTTCTGCGTGGGACAGAGTGAATCCTGGCTCACTCGATGGAATTAAACCTCTGAAAAATAAGGATAACTTCTAAAGCTTCCGATAAATTCGTAATGATGGGATCAGAGGTTCGAATCCTCTAAGCGGCACCACCTCTTTCAGCTTAGTTTTCTTCGGCTTTGAAGCGACAGCGCTTTGGGCCTTGGAGGGGGATTTTGCCTACTGATAGGCCTTTGCGCTCAGTGGGCGACTGGGTTGCTTTTGGGTGCTGCTTGGGTCTGAAGCTGGGCCAATTGCGGAATGTCCGCTTCCGGCTTATTAACGATGCATTGCAGACACTCAGTGATCGGCCCACTTGCAAATACGTGGGTCAATGCCAGTACTGTGCTGCCGCATCGACTCAATTTGTCAATTTCAACCGCTTGATCAAGCGACAAAATCCATCGTGGTCTTAAGCACCCCCATGCCGCAACAAAGCGCAACGAGGTGTGCGCTGTTCCGCGCATGCAATTTAAGCCGAGAGTTGTCCAAGTGCTTTTCAACCGTCCTTGGCGCGATACGTAATTTGATCGCGGCTTCCTTAGCGGAGAGGCCAGAGGCGGTAAGCTCGATTATCGATATTTCTCGTTCCGTTAATCGGAATCTATGGTGGTCCATTGCGTCCTCCCAACGAATAGTGGCAGCGCAGCAAAAGCCGAAAGCCACAAGGTGAAAAACGCAACCCGAATCGGCTGTTTATCAATAGGTTTATGGTCCGAAAGTTGCTTCAGTTCAAGTTTGTTAACTAACGCGTAGCTTCGAATGTACTAAATCGGGACATCTCTAACCCTCCGTAATCTTTCGGCAATTCATGACATTCTGCGCAACAAAGTTTAAATTGTGCAAATTCTATTCGTAAATTTACTTAGGTAAATTCCCATGCCGATTCCTGCCAATAGATAATGGTTTCCAAAGAGTTAATTTGATTGTGACGGCATGGGGGGACGAGATATTCCTTTCTCGTTCGGTTGCCGTGTCTGTGAAAGGACTAAATCATGCACAATGGCATCAAATATCTAGCGGCCGCTTCAGTTTCGGCTCTCATCTTCGCCAGCCCAGCAGCAGCTCAGGATTCCGAATCCTTCGTACTCGCATTGTCGGGTTCGGTAGACAGTAACTGTGAACTTATTCCTGAAGGCAGCGGCTCTTTCAACGTCGATATGCTTGAAACTGGCGATCAAGGCGCGCTGACAATCGTTTACTCATGCAACTCGCCTTACACGGTATCTCTGCAGTCGCTCAATGGCGGTATGGAGCACCAAGAAAGCGGCGGCGCAGTCAACATCGACTACGACATCGAATCTAGCTTTCTGGGGCTTCCCTTCGGCGTGACCACCACGAATTCGGCTGATATGGAAGCAGCACCGGTGGTTATCGTGACCGATAACGATTGGCAGAACATTCTGACCAACGGTGGCACTCGTTCAGGCGATCTCGACCTTCAATTCGATAGCATTGCCGAGTTCGCAGTGGCCGGTACATATCAGGATGAACTGACTATCACACTCGCTGCAAACTACTAAGTCTCTTGATAGACTTGTGATTTTGGACCGGGAGCGTAGACTTCCGGTCCAAAGTTGTTTTTGGGGGGTGAAATGATCAAATTTATTTTTCGGTTGTTGCTGCTGATGGCGCCAACATGTGCTCTCGTGTCATTCCCGGTGTCAGCCTATGACTTGCAGCCGATAGTTATCCAATTGTCTCCTGCCGGCAATGGTTCAAGTCAGACAATGACTATTACAAACACCCACCAGGTTCCGATCGCTATCGAAGTTGAGGCTTTTAAGCGTGAGCAGAGACCTGATGGCACCGACGAGCTCACGCTTGATGAAGAAGATTTGATTATCTTCCCTCCGCAAATGGTTATTCCACCAGGGCAGAGCCAATCATTTAAAGTGCAATGGGTGGGTGATAGCGCGCCAGCACGTGAACTCGCTTACAGGATCGTAACAACACAGCTTCCGATCAGATTTGATACGCCAGAGGTCAACGGCCGCCGGGCTGATCTAGCGGTTAATTACAGGTACGAAGCTGCCCTTTACATCATGCCGCCCGGTGTCGAGCCGGTAGCTGAATTAATTTCGGCGCGGACAGTCGTGGCTGAAGATGGTGCGAAGCAGATCGAATTGGAAATTGCTTCGATTGGTTCGATGCGTGCTATCATTGAGCAACCCTCACTAGAGATTACAACGTCTTCGGGGCAGTCGTTCACCCTTGACGGAGACGCGGTTTTGCCACTTGTTGGGCTCAATATTCTCCCGGGCAACACAAGGATCGTACGCATCGCTGCCCCTGATGCGATCGGAGATGGCCCCATAACAGCCACCTTGGACAACACTTATATTCAGTTACGTTAGAGGGGTGAGCGATGGTTCGCCTTTCACTCACGTTCGTTCAGAAGCCGAGTTTGGCGGTGCTGCTGCTGATTTCGGCATCGTTTGTTCAAGCTCGAGTTGTCGCGCAACCGGCACCTAAGGTTGAGGTGGACTCAGCCGAAATTGCGGTTTCCGATCGGCAGGTTGAGAGCGGGGAGCAATTGGATACAGGCGTCGACGACCCGCCTCCACCGCCGGCGCGCAGGCCAATAACGACAGACCCGGATGCGATTTTTCGTGACGTTTTCGGAACGGAGCGCCCAACGCTACGCGCCGATAATTATTTTATACTCGTCGATAGTATCAACGTCGGTGAGTTTTTTGTGCGCCCTCTCGATGGCGATGATGGATTGGTCGACACCAGCTTCATTACAAATATTCTCATACCGATAGCAGAGCCCGAATTGGTCGAGCGGCTTGAACCACTGATCGCTGATGAGACGGTAGCGTTCGAGAGCCTTCGCGCAGTGGGAATAGACGTTCGTTTTGACCTTTCACAACTGGTCGTCCGCGTTGATGTTCCTGCTGACTTGCGCCGGGTGCGTGATATTTCTCTGCGGCGGGCGCGGCGGCGCGGCAACATTCAATACGCAGAACAGGCAGATGTCTCCGCGTTTGTGTCGGTGCGTGCTGGCTTAGACTTTGTGGCGTCGTCTGACATCGATCCCAGTGGCTTCAGCGGCTTAGTCAGCGCTTTTGATTTTGGTGTGAATATCGGAGGAATCGCTGCGCAAGGTCGTGTACGATATAATGAACGGCGAACCAGAAAGTGGAGCAGAGGTGATTTCAGGCTTACCTATGACGACACTGACCGTCTAATCCGCTATGAACTTGGCGACTTAAGCGTAGGGCGGCGACCATTTCAGATAGCGCCGCGTATTGCAGGTATCTCCGCATTCCGCGAATACCCGATTGACCCTTACCTGAATGTCCGCCCGCGCAGTGAGCAAGGCTTCGCTCTTGATCAGCCAGCGCGCGTTGAAGTGTTCCTCAATGGCGCGCCCGTCAGATCCTTCGATCTTCCAGCAGGGCGCTTCAATTTAAGTCAGTTCCCGCTCATCCCTTCGGCAGCCAATGATGTCGAACTCAGAATAACTTACGCGACGGGCGAAACCGAAATTCTCGCCTATCCTGCATTTTACGATATTGAACTGCTGGAACCGGGCCTGCTTGATTTTGCATTTAATGTCGGCGTGCCGTTCTTAGATGATGATAGGGGGCGTGTTTACGACGATGGTGAATACAATGTGCTGGGATTTGCTCGATTGGGCGTTTCACAAGTTCTCACTCTGGGTGTGAATTGGGAAGGAAACAGCAACTTCAACACCGTAGGCGGTGAAGTTGTGTGGGCGTCTCCAATCGGCTCGCTTCTCGTTAATGCCGGTGTCAATATAAACGATCCATCCATAAACAGCGGCCGTGTTTCTGCTCGCTATGCATGGCGGGATACAGACACCGAAAGAGGAAGAGCGGTCGACGCTGAGGTCACTTTGACAGGCCGCGACTACCAGACACTCAACCAGATTTTCGGAGGCAACCTCTCAAAATTGACGGCAAACGTCCGCGCTGGCCAAGTCATCGCGCCGCGAACCCGGGCGCAGATGTTTGCGAGCTACGAGGACTTGAGGGGCTTTGGCAGGACAGCAGTCGTTGGAGCACTAGTTTCGCGAGGATTCCATTGGGGAACGGTTTCTTTGGGCGGAGAATATCGCTGGTCTGAGTTTGAAAATGAGCTGACGGTGCGGGCATCGTTTACAGTCCCGTTGGGCCGACGTGGTACGGTGAGCGGAAACTATATCAGCGAACGCAATGCAGTTTCGTTTGATTTCAATCGGCCGCCAGCGGTCGGTGTGAATTCGTTCGGCTACAGTGCATCGTTTGAACGGCGCGATGATTTCGATAGGCAACGCGCTCAAATTAGCTATCTCAGCAATCGGTTTGACTCTGCGTTAATACAAACTCGGCAATCCGGAAACGGACGAAGCGATGTGCGTACTGGCGCAACGTTCGGCACGGCTTTGGTTATGGCAGACGGTGCCGTTGCATTGTCCAGGCCGGTGACCAACAGCTTTGCAATTTTTGAAGTAAACGCAGGTGCAGCCGACTTCCAAATAGCTGTCGAGCCTCGGACTGGTTTCGGCTCTACTGAAACACGCTTCACTGCGAACAGCGGCGCCCTTGGGCCTGCTGTAATCCCCAACCTTCCAGCATATTTCGATCGGACCATTGAAGTTGTCGCGCCAGATGCGCCGGTTGGGACCTCGGTTGGCAATCAGGTCTTTTCAATCAAACCGGGGTTCATGTCAGGGTTTCGCCTGAAAGTTGGAAGCGACCGTAACGTCACGCTGCTCGGGATTCTCTTGGACAGCAACGGAAGTCCAGCCAATCTTGTTTCGGGAGAGGCGCGGGAGCTTTCGTCCGACAACCAACTCAATACCGAAGTCGATCCGATCTCCGTGTTTACCAATGCGTCCGGTAGATTCCTATTGGAAGGACTCAAAGAAGGTTCGACATATGAAGTGACTGTTGCAGGGCCAGATGGACCCGCAACCGCACTTATAACCGTACCGGATGGCACCGTCGGACTTTACCGCGAAGAGCAACCGGTCACACTTAATGCTCCACTCGGCGCGGCGTCTGGAGCGCAACCCGTGGGAGAAGAGTGATGTCTGCCTTTAAGCTATTAAGCGTGACGTTTTTGATCGCCGTCGTATCGAATTACTCCGCGCCGATTTCTGCTCAAGACTTTATCGAACCGGAGACGTGCGAACTTTCTATTGCATCAGATAGCGCGATTGATTGGCGCGGCCTTTATGGCCGTGGTTACGAAGTTTTTGAACCTTCCGAAGATTTTGAAGTGATCATGGTTGAGGTGCGGCATATTGGTCCGCCATGCGAATTCTTTATCACAGCGACTGACCTTGGCGGTTCGGTTAGACCGAGCTTGAATGGATCTGGCGGCCAGCTCGCTTATGACCTACGCAGACAACCTTCAGGACCATCAATATTCTCACCCGACTTTATCGGCGATCAGTTCAGTCGACTTGCTGGTCGTTTCGGTCCTGGGCCAAATAGTACGACCGTTGAATTGTATCTCACGATCCCCTCAGGACAGGCGATCGGAGGGGGGGCATATAACGGCCAACCGATCCTGCGACTGTTTCGCGATGATCCAACCGGTCCCGACCTAATGGATGAAGTCGTAGTCGACGTGACAGTGCCCGTTCCGTCAGTGTTGAGCGTCGAAATTGCCGAGGCTGCGCCTGGGCTTAGATCAATGGATGTCGACCTTGGCAATTTGGGGAGAGACGTAAACAAAACCGTCGTCTTCGAAGTCCGTAGCAATGCAGCCATTACCGCTAGCGTATCATCGCAAAACAACGGCATGCTTGCGCACTTTGCTGGTGGCCCAAGCATTCCTTACACTTTGTCGCTCGGAGATAATCAAATGAACCTTCAAAATTCAGCGCAGACGATACGGCTAAGGGATACTGGATCGCTGTTGCAGCCGGTAACACTGGATATTACGGTTAACGGGAATCCGGGTGCGGCGGCTGGTCAATACAACGATTCCTTGATGATCACATTCATTGCGGACTGAAAATTCTGACCTGAAATCAATTAAGTGGCCAATCACCGTGCAACTAGCGAATGAGATTTACATTCTCGCTATGGAACGGCCTAGCAAGCAGAGCGCTGCAATCTTGATACGAACCAAGCAGCCAAGCAAGCTCAGTTAGCGGGCGTCGGTCGGTAAGCACGCAACGCATTTTTCGCGATCATCGTCACTTTGAGACAAAATGGCATTAGGTCGTTCGGGCGCAGCCTATTTGCATTACGCAAGCTTCGAACGGCTGCTTAACCGTAAACGACCCACGAGCAATCCAAAGGTCCGGTTCTGTAAACGTCTACTTCCCACCCCAGAAGCGGCCATCGATAGTTCTGCCTAGCAGATACGAGACCAGCCGCTCAAATGGGTCAGGCTGAGGTCGAGTTATGGATCCCAATTGAAGCAAAGCGCTTTCGCTAGGAACCGAAGGTGAAACAACGTGAACGAACTTTGGGTCGTGTGTGGGGCGGCGTTCAGGCAGCGTTTTCCTGATTTCTAAGCCAATGAATAATACAGACATTGCCAAGCGACTCTCCTGAATTCGTAATGATGGGGTCAGAGGTTCGAATCCTCTAAGCGGCACCACACCTTTCAGCTTTGTTTTCTTGGACCTTGAGGCGAACGCGCCTTAGGGTTCGGGGCACTAATTCGTCTGTCGAAAGGCCATTAGGCTTCTCGGGCGGTTGGGTCTTACTTGGGTGCTGCTTGGGTCGGCTGGAACTGGGCCGTTAGCGGCCATTCCGGTTTGCGGTTCTTGCACTGCTATTCCTGTCTTTCCGCTAACGACGCAATTTGCGAACTTTGGTCAGGCCGGGCCAGCGAAAGAAAGCGGACACTGCCATTCGCAAGTGGAAACGTTTGCACTTGGCGACCATGGCATTCATATTTGGAATGTCATGATCAGTCATACCAAATTGAGGCATATCGTTGCTGTTGACCGCGCGGGTTCAATTACAGCTGCGGCCAAGGCCCTGCACGTCACACAGTCCTCGGTCACAAAGAGCGTTGCGGAGATTGAGCGTGAGGTTGGCCATGCGCTGTTCGAACGCAAATCTCGCGGTGTGATTGCGACGGCTGAGGGGCGCGAGTTCTTGGATCGCGCTGCCCGGATTGTCACCGACCTTGATCTGCTTCTTACCGACACGCAGGATGAAGCGAAGGCGCGTGAGGCCATCTTCCGGTTGGGTGTCAGCCCGCCTTCGATTGAGGGCTTGCTCAACCGTGCTTTGTGCCAGTTGGTGAAAGATCGCCCTTCTATGAGGCTTCAGGTTTCATCAGCCCCCGTTGAACAGGCACTTCGCAGCTTGAGACGCGGTGATTTGGACGCTCTTATTGGTCCGACCGATTTCATGTCAGGAGAGAGCAGCATCGCGATCGAGCCGGTAAGCTCAATCAAGGCGAGGCTCTTTTGCCGCAAAGGTCATCCGTTGACCAAGCATCGCAAAGTCACACCGCGAGACGTAATCGCATATTCGATCGTCACCCCTGATGTGTCGAGCGATAACACCGATGCGTTGCGTGAGCTCTATACAAAGGCGGGAAAGCACCCAGAGCGTTTTCTCCACCACGTTGAGAACTTCGCCACTCTTGCGGATATGGTGGCAAGCACAGACCTGCTTGCCATTGTTAGTGAAGCCTATTCCGATAGCGCTGCGTTCCGTTCGCGTTTTGCGATTGTTGATCTGGACGTGTTCAGTCCGATGGAGCTGAGTTGCGGGTTTTCAGCGGACCGACAGATTGCAGGGAACCTCGCAGCATTCTTGCGCTCGCTTAAGGCCCATCCGCCCAGTTAACGCCTGTATTCCAATTTGGAATAGTGAAGGCGCAATTCGCATTAGACTTAATGGGTCAATCAGGCATTCTGCACTCCAATCAAAAACACGATGGGAGCAAGCCGAATGCCAAAAGCCGCTGCAGAAAAAGTGATCGTTGCAGGTGTGGGGATGATCCCCTTCACCAAGCCCGGCGCTTCGCCTTCCTATGATGAAATGGGGGCAGCGGCTGCGAGGGCCGCATTGGACGATGCAGGCGTCGACTACGCCCATGTCGAGCAAGCCTATGCAGGTTATGTCTATGGCGATTCCACTTGCGGGCAAAAAGCGCTTTACCGCGTCGGCATGACGGGCATTCCCGTCGTCAATGTGAACAACAATTGCTCAACCGGTTCCTCAGCGCTGTTCTTGGCGCGGCAGGCCATCGAATCCGGCATGCTCGACTGCGTTCTCGCCGTGGGGTTTGAGCAGATGGCACCGGGCGCACTAGGCAGTGTCTATGAAGATCGCCCCAGCGCTTTTGAAAGCTTCGATGAAACCTGCGAAGACATCATGGGCAAATCCGAAGTTCCGCTTGCGCTCAAATATTTTGGCGGCGCGGGCAAAAGCCATATGGATAAGTACGGCACCACGCTAGAGGATTTCGCCAAGATCAGAGCGAAGGCCAGTCGCCATGCGGCGAACAACGAACTCGCGGTCTTCCGCAATGTGGTAACACCCGAGGAGGTGCTTGAAGCCAAGGCATTTTGGCCTGGCGTGATGACGCGGCTAATGGCGTGCCCGCCCACATGCGGCGGTGCGGCAGCGGTGCTGGTTTCGGAGAGCTTTGCCAAGAAGCATGGCCTCAACACTGATGTGGTCATCGCTGCGCAAGCGATGCGGACCGATTTTCCCTCCACGTTTGATGCGAAGGACATGATGCAGCTTGTCGGATACGACATGACGGCCGCGGCCACTAAAAGCGTCTATGAAGACGCAGGAATTGGCGCCGAAGACGTGGACGTTGTCGAGCTACATGACTGCTTTGCGCATAATGAGCTGATCACTTACGAGGGCCTTGGCCTTTGCGGTGAAGGCGAAGCGCAGAAATTCATCGCCGACGGGGACAACACATTCGGCGGCAAGGTCGTCACGAACCCATCGGGTGGGCTTCTTTCCAAGGGGCATCCGCTGGGCGCAACGGGCCTCGCCCAATGCTACGAGCTGACCCATCAATTGCGCGGCACGGCTGGCGCAAGGCAGGTCGAAGGCGCTCGCAACGCCCTCCAACACAATCTCGGGCTTGGCGGCGCATGCGTTGTCACCCTGTATCAGGCAGCTTGAGGAGTTTTCGTATGATTGATCGCAGCAAAATCGGCAGCTCTTTGGGCATTCTCACGGTTGACGTTGAAAAGGGGCAATTGCGTTTCTTTGCCAAGGCGACGGGTGAGAAAAATCCTGTCTACACCGACGAGGAAGCGGCCAAGGCTGCGGGCTATCGTTCGCTTCCAGCCCCGCCCACCTTCGGTTTCTCGCTGGGCCTCGCCGCGCCTGATCCTTTTGCCAAATACACGGATCTTGGCATCGACCTTGGCAAGGTTCTGCACGGCGAGCAGAACTTTGAATATTTCGAGCCGATTTGCGCAGGCGATACCATCACGCTCGAAGACAAAATTACCGACATCTTCGACAAGAAGGGCGGCGCACTGGAATTTCTCGTGATCGAGACAAGCGCAACCAATCAAGACGGCAAAGTGGTCTCCAAATCGGTGACCACCACTGTCGTGCGGCACGGATAGGGGACATTCGATGGTAACATCTCTGGAAAATATCGAGGTTGGAACCGAGCTTCCTACGATCACAAAACCGCCGATCAACCGCACCACGCTCGCGCTGTTTGCAGGCGCATCGGGCGATCACAACCCCATGCACATCGACATCGACTTTGCGAAGAAGGCGGGCATGCCGGATGTCTTTGCGCATGGCATGTTGTCGATGGCTTATCTCGCGCAGGTTCTCACCGGCTGGGTCCCGCAAAAGGCGATCAAGCAATACGGTGTTCGCTTTGGCGCGATCACGCATCTGGGCGACGAAATCACCTGCACGGGCAAGGTCGCTGAAATCTTCGAACAGGATGGCGAGAAATGCGCTCGGATCGAACTGCAAGCTGCCAATCAGGCAGGCGACGTTAAACTGGGCGGTCAGGCTGTCGTGAAGCTTGGTGAGGGATAATCCAATGACAGATACACTCAATTTCGAAGGTCGCGTTGTAATCGTAACCGGCGCTGGCAATGGCCTTGGCAAATCGCACGCGCTCGAATTTGCGCGGCGCGGTGCGAAAGTGGTCATCAACGACCTTGGCGGCGCGACCAGTGGCGGCGGGCGCGATAGCGCGGTTGCCCAGAAGGTCGTCGACGAGATCAAGGCGGCTGGCGGCGAAGCCGTGGCCAATGGCGATAGCGTCGAGGACGGCGAGAAAATCGTCCAGTGCGCCCTCGACACTTTCGGACAGGTCGATGTGGTGGTGAACAACGCTGGCATCTTGCGCGATGCGACCTTCCATAAGATGACGCAGGAAGACTGGGAGCTTATCCAGAAAGTCCATCTGGGCGGCAGCTTCGCGGTTACGCGCGCCGCTTGGCCGCATATGCGCGAAGCTGGATATGGCCGCGTCATCATGACCGCATCGGGCGCGGGCGTTTATGGCAATTTTGGACAAGCGAACTACTCGGCGGCCAAGCTTGGCCTGCACGGTCTTGCGCAAACGCTCGCCATTGAAGGGGCAGGCAAAGGTATCTTTGTGAACACGATCGCACCGATTGCAGCCTCGCGACTGACCGAGAGCGTCATGCCACCTGCCATGCTCGAAGGGTTGAAGCCCGAACTGGTCACACCGCTTGCGATCAAGCTTTGCCATGAGAGCAACACCGATACCGGACAATTGTTCGAAGTCGGCGGCGGCTGGGTCTCGCGCCTACGCTGGGAGCAGACGCAAGGGGCACGCTTCAATCCGGCGCAAGGGTTCTCTGCCGAGCAATTGGCGGATGAGTGGGACACGGTTCAATCCTTCGAAGGCGCTGGCCACCCGAAGGACATGATGAACACGCTCAAGGTCGTAGGCGAGCTGATCGGAGTGGACCTGTCATTGTCGAAACAGTGATTGGCGCGGGACACACCGAAAGCTTTGGGAGAGGCGCATTGACGGACACAGCAAGGAACGGATCAGCGGGTCTCGAAATGATGGCAATGACGCAGCCGCTCCGCGCCGCTGCGTCCGCCACGCCCACAAAAATCGCCACAAGGATGGGCGACAAGGACCAGACCTGGGCTGAGGTTCAATCCAATGTCGCTCGTATGGCCGCCGCTCTCAAAAGCCTTGGCCTGAAAGAGGGTGATCGCACCGCAATCCTCGCTCTCAATTCGGATCGCTACACCGAATACCTCCTTGCGACATGGTGGGCGGGCGGCTGCGTTGTGCCGATGAATGTGCGCTGGTCGGCGGCTGAAAACGCTTACTCATTGAGAGATTCTGGCGCGGAAATTCTTTTCGTTGATGCGATCTTTGCTCCCATGTTCGAGGCGATCAAAGCCGAGGCTCCAAGCATCAAGCATGTGATCTTCCTTGGAGACAGCGCCCCGCCCCGCGACATGTTGAATTACTCCAAATTACTGGCCCAGCACGAACCTGCGCCGGATACCAACCGCTCAGGCGAAGACCTTGCGGGGCTATACTACACCGGCGGAACCACAGGCTTTCCCAAAGGCGTAATGCTCTCGCACAGGGCGCTTTGGTACAACGCAATGGCGGCGGCAGGAATGTGCTCGTTAGAGGCTGGACACACCTATCTGCACGCGGCCCCGATGTTTCATCTGGCCGATGGCGCATTGTCAGCGGGTGTCACATTGGCAGGCGCGAGCCATGTCTACATCCCAGCCTTTGATCCGGTTGCGACGCAAAATGCGATGGCACAATATGGCGTAACCCATGCCGTTCTGGTGCCGACCATGCTGGCCATGGTCTTGCAGCATCCTGAGTTTGATCCAGCCAAGTTCAGCAGCCTGCGCACGATCATCTATGGCGCATCACCCATGCCCGAAGGGGTGCTACGCAAGGCGATGGAGATGCTGCCAAACGTATCGTTCGTGCAAGCTTATGGACAAACCGAGCTTGGCCCCCTGGCGACCATATTGCCCGCTTCATGCCATGAGCTCGATGGAGAGCATGCGCATCGTCTCCGGTCGGCTGGCCGTACGATACCGGGCGCAGAGATAAGGCTGCTTGATGATCAACGCGCCGATGTTGTCCCTGGCGAAGTCGGCGAAATTGCCGTTCGCAGCCTTGGCGCGATGACTGGCTATTGGAACATGCCGGACCAGACGGCGGAAACGCTGGTGGATGGCTGGGTTCACACAGGCGACGGCGGATACCGCGACGATGACGGATTTCTCTACATCGTCGACCGGATGAAGGACATGATCGTGACCGGCGGAGAGAACGTCTTCTCAGCCGAGGTAGAAAGCGCGCTCTCAACACATCCTGCCGTTGCAGAAGCCGCCGTGATCGGCATCCCAGCCCAGCAGTGGGGAGAGGCCGTTCATGCGGTGATCGTCTTGAAAGAAGGCGCATCGACAAGCGAAGCCGACCTGATCGAGCACTGCCGCGCAGCTATCGCCAATTACAAATTGCCCCGAAGCGTTGAGTTTCGCAGCGAACCCTTGCCGCTCTCCGGCGCAGGCAAGGTGCTGAAACGCGAGCTTCGCGAACCCTATTGGAAAGACACAGATCGCCAAGTCAACTGACACGGCGACCACTCACAAGGACACACAATGCGCACTCTCAATGCCCCCTGGATGAGCGACGAGCACAAGCTCTTCGCAGACAGCGTCGCACGCTTTATCGACGAGGAATGCGTGCCTCACGAAGCGCGCTGGGCGCAGGAAGGCGAAGTCGACAAGGAGCTTTGGACCAAAGCTGGCGAAGCTGGCCTGATGGGCGCTGGTATCGACGAGGAATATGGCGGCTTTGGCGGGGACTATGGCTTCGATGCGATCATCGCCTATCAACAAGGGTACACCAACACGCTGAGCTGGGGCGTGCTGCTGCAATCCATCCTCAAACACTATGTTTCCGCTTTTGGCACCGAGGAGCAAAAGCGGAAATGGTTGCCCGGCATGATCAGCGGAGAGCTGATCCCCGCGATTGCTATGACGGAACCCGGCACTGGCTCTGACTTGCAGGCTGTGCGGACAAAGGCCGTTCAGGATGGCAACGAATATGTCCTCAACGGCTCGAAGATATTCATCACCAACGGCCAGCAAGCAAACTTCGTGATCGTCGTTGCGAAAACCGATCCTGAGAAAGGCTCATCGGGAATCTCGCTTATCGCTCTCGAAACCGATGGCCTCGAAGGGTTCAAGCGCGGCACCAATCTCGATAAAATTGGCATGAAGGGGCAGGACACCTCGGAACTGTTCTTCGAAGACGTCCGTGTCCCCATGACCAATGTGCTTGGCATGGAGGAGGGCAAAGGCTTCTATCAGCTGATGCAGCAATTGCCGTGGGAGCGGCTTGGAATTGGTTTTTGGGCCTTGGGCGCGATAGACCGGGCAATCGATGAAACACTTACCTATGTGCAAAACCGCAAGGCTTTTGGCGGACGCCTGATGGATTTGCAGAACACCCGCTTCAAGCTTGCCGAGTGCCAAACAAAGGCGGACGTGACCCGCGCCTTCCTCGATCGCGGCATGGAACAGGTCAATCTCGGCGAGTTGACGGCATCTGACGCATCCAAAGCCAAATGGTGGGCCACACAGGTCCAGTGCGAAGTCATCGACGAGTGCCTGCAATTACACGGCGGATATGGCTTTATGAGCGAATATCCGATTGCCAAGCTCTACACCGATGCGCGTGCGCAGAAAATCTACGGCGGCGCGAATGAAGTCATGAAGGAGCTGATCGCACGCACGATGGATGCAGGTGGCTAGTGTTGCATCTGCTAAGCAGACAGTCCGCTTCCACCCCAATTGCGGTCATTCATGGCTCCGCCCCACAGCCACAATACCAGCGGTCCAAATGGGTCTGGCTGAGGTCGAGTTACGAAGCCGGACTGAAGCAAAGCGCTTTCGGTAGGAAATGCTCTCACTTTAGATTTATCGCACTTTGGGTTCTCTGTGGGTCGTGCGCTCAGATGCGAGTCAGAGTGCGTCTAAAGTACTGGTGAATATGGATTACTCGAAACCACTCCTCTAAATTCGTAATGATGGGGGCAGAGGTTCGAATCCTCTAAGCGGCACCATTCCCCGTCTTGATTGTCTTGCTGATGCCGTGCCTTGGCGACCGGGCCAGGCCGCGTGTGGCTGGCCGGCTTCAGTCCATGCGTGCTGGTGAGGCGGACGCGATGACATTGCTTGCGTCCTCCTGCACAATGGCGATCGGGCGTCCGATGGCGCCGGGCTGGTCCAGCGCCGTCATCGTGGCGTAATCGCCGCTCCGCGCCCGGGCGAGGATCCGCCCCTTTTTGCTTTTCGCGATCACCACTGCGTGGCTCGGAGTGCCGCGCCTGTAGGATACCGAGAGCGTCTCGATACGCGCCGTCGTGTCCTCGGACAGGGCGTATGGCACCCCGCTCGCGTCGATCTCGCTCTGCACGGCCTCGCTCGAGACGGGCTGCCAGTCCTCCTTTGGCCGTGCGGAATAGACGCCGGCGGCCTCTTTCGACAGGTAGCCGCCATTGGCGAGGACGAAGCCGAATGCGGACGGGTCTGCGCGCAGCTTCTCGGCCATCGCGGCGATGGCGTGCATGGAATAATTGTTGCCCGCACCGCCCGCGAACTGCAGGCCGCCGGTCACCGTCGCGGGCACTGTGCGCCAGTCGAGGCCAATCGCTTCGGCGGCGAGGAACACCGCGCAGGGAAAGCAGCTGTAAAGGTCGAAATGGGCGATCTGCGCGGCGGACTTGCCGGCGCTTTCCAGAGCGAGCCTCGTCACTCCTTCGATCGCCGGCGAACGCGACAGATCGGGGCGCTCGCAGACATTGTTGTCGTGTGCCGCGGCATAGCCGTGGAGATAGATCCACTTCGCCGGAGCGATGCCCATCCGCTCGGCCTCTTCGACGCTGGTAAGGACGATCGCCGCGCCCTGATTGACCGCGTCCTGCGCGACATGCCACTTCAGATAGGGCGATGCGATCCGGTAGTTTTCATCGCTTTCGGTCATGAGGAAATCGGGACTGCGCGCCTGCGGATACTGGGCATGGGGATTGTTCGCGGCGATCTCGGAAAAACCGGCGAGCAGTTCGGCCATCAGGCTTTCATGCTCGCGCTCGCTGATCTGCCAGCGATGACGCAGCGCGTTCTCGAACAGCGGATAGGTGCTGGTCGGGCGGCCCAGCCCGTTGCGGATCTCGTATTCGCTCAGCAGCGCCATGCCTCTGCCGCGATCGGTCAGATTGCCCGCGGCGCTGTCCGACCAGTCGAGCGTGATGCCCTTGCGCAATGCTGTCTTCATCGCGGCGATGGCTTCGCTTCCGGCGAGGAGCACGGCTTTCGCATCGCCTGCGAAGATGGCCTCGGCCGCCTCGTTCACCAGTTTCTGCGGCTGGTCGCCTCCGACATGCGAATAGAAATGCTCTGCGTCGATAATCCCGATATCGGCAGCCAGCGAGGCAGGCGGGTTCCCGCAGTTTCCGAAGGGCGGGGTGCAGGGCATGGAATCGGCGAACCAGCGCACGACGTGAACCTGGTCGATCCCGGCAAGCATCTCTGCCTGCGCCCCGGTGTCGCGCACCGCACGCCGCGCCGCTTCGCCCAGCAATCCGCGCGGCGAGGGCGCGCGTGCGGGGTCTTCGCCGTTCCAGTGATCGACGCATTGTCCGACCCCGACGATGACGGGCGTTCGCGGGTGAATTGCCATGTCTGTCTCCTGCGCGCGCCTCAGCGGGTCGGCCAGATGGCGACACCGGCGGGGGGCAATGTCCGCGCCCCGATATCCGGATCGCCGAGGTCGAGCGGCGCGGTGTCGATCGCGTGGTCGGAATAGTTGAAGGCGAAGACATGGCCTGCGGTTCGGCGCAGGCGCAACCCTTCGGGGAGGCGCGTGCATTCCAGTCCCGCCTCGGCGGCGATGCGCTTGACGAGCAGGTCGAGCAGGCGATTATCGGGCCAGGCCGCGCAATAGCGAAAGCGCCCATTCCTCACGACCGCCACGCTGCCATTGTCGGTGACGAATTCGCCGTCGCAAGCGGTCTCGACATCTTCGCGCCAGCGTTCGATCCCCCAGCCATCGCCTGCCTCGCCCGCACCGGGGCGCAGGCTCTCGGCGCGGGTGATCTTGACCGGCACGAGCGTGCGCAGGGAGCCGGGGGCGAGGCCTTCGGGAATGGCGAAATCGGCGGTCTTGCTGCCGCTGCGCGGGCCGATCATCACCGGGCAATCGAGCGCGGCGAGCCGCTGGGCAAATGCCTCGCTGGCGGTCGGGAGCGAGGGGACGATCACTGCTTGGTAAACGGCAAGATCGGCATCGGGTGGCACGATATCGATATCGAGGCCTTGTCTGCGCAGCGCCGAATAGAAGGCGAAGGTTAGCTCGTCATGGCGAAAGCTCTCGCCCTGCGGCTGGATGCCGCACACCCACGCCGCCTCGTAATCGAAGACAAGCGCGACCTGAGCCGCGGCAGGCTGCCGGGTGCCCAGCTGCGCGATCACCCGCGCCGCCTCGCGCGCCTCGTGTGCGGCCTCGGCTTCGGTATCGTCGGGACGCAGCAGCCCGGCATGCATCTGCTCCTGCGCGAAAGGCGCCTGTCGCCAGCGGAAATAGTTCACGAACTCGGCGCCATGGGCGAAGGCTTCGAGAGTCCACAGCGCCACCATTCCGGGCAAGGGGGCGGGGTTGAACCGCGCCCAGTTCACCGGGCCCGGCTGCTGTTCCATCACGCCCCAGCGCCCGCCCGCGCAGCCGCGATACAGGTCGTGGTGAAAGCCCGCGATATCGGGGTGGCCCTGCCGCAGGAACGCGCGCTTTTGATCCTCGGAAAACCAGAACTGTTCGAGAAAGCCGAGCGGGTAGCTGTCCCAGCTCGCAATATCGATGTCGCGCCCGAGCGCGTGGTGATCGAACTCGGTGAAGAAGCCCATGAAATTGTGCGTGTTCGCGCGTCCGGGCGAGTGCGCGCGCAGGATTTCCACCTGCTCGGCATTGAAGCTGCGCACCTCGTCCGAAGCGAAGCGCCGGTAAGCGAGCCAGTGGGCAGGGTTCGCCTCGGTCACGGTGAGGTGGGGCGGGTCGACTTGCGCAAAGGCGCGGTATTCCATGCTCCAGAAAACGTTGCCCCAAACCGCGTTGAGCGCATCGATGGTGCCATAGCGCGCTTCGAGCCAGGCGCGAAAAGCCGCCGCGGCCGCGTCCGAAAAGCTCAGCACGCTGTCATGGCAGCCATATTCGTTGTCGGTCTGCCACATGGTGACCGCCGGGTGGTCGCCATATCGCTCGGCCATGGCGGTCACGATCCTGCGGCACTCGGCGCGGTAGCCCCTGTGCGAAAAGCAATAGTGCCGGCGCGACCCGAACCTGCGCGGGCGGCCTTCGGCGTCGACCGCCACCATGTCGGGCATGCTATCGACCAGCCATTTGGGCGGGGTCGCGGTCGGGGTGCCGAGGATGATCTCCAACCCGGCATCACCGAGCAAATCGATCGCGCGGTCGAGCCAGTCCCAGTCGAGGCGCCCGGCTTCGGGTTCGATCCGCGACCAGGCAAACTCGCCGACCCGCACCAGCGAAAGCCCCATGGCGCGCATCCGCTCGGCATCGCGCGCCCACAGATTTTCGGGCCAGTGTTCGGGATAGTAACAAGAGCCGAGTTTCAATCGTGCGACCTTTTCGAATGTTGCCCGTCTGCCTAAGCACAAGCGACGGAAAGTGCCAACACTCGAGCGTTTACACATATAAAAATATCTTTATGTGTGACTGGTGATGGCTATCGACGCGATCTTCAAGGCGCTTGCCGATCCCACCCGGCTTCGCATCGCCCGGCTGCTGTCGGCGATGGAGCTGGCGGTGGGCGAGCTGGCGCAGGTGCTCGGCCAGAGCCAGCCGCGGGTCTCGCGCCATGTCGGGATCCTGTGCGATGCCGGTCTTGCCGAACGCCGCCGCGAAGGCAGCTGGGTATTCCTGCGCGCGGCAAGCGGGCTGGCCGGAGAGGACAGCGACCCGGTGCTCACCGCGCTCGAGGCGCTGCTTGCCGCAGCGGAAAAGGCGAACCCGGAATTCGCCGCGCTGTGCGAGGACGATCGCCGCAAGCTCGCCGCGATCCGCAATGCCCGCGAAAGCAATGCCGAGCATTATTTCGCCCGCCATGCCGGCGAATGGGACGAATTGCGCGCGCTTCACACCCCCGATGCCGAGGTCGAGGCCGCCTTGGCCCGCGCCTTCGGCGATGACGAGCTGGGCTGCGTGCTCGATATCGGGACCGGCACCGGGCGCATGGCCGAACTGTTTGCAGGCCGCGCCGACCGGGTCGTGGCGCTCGACAAGAACCTCGAAATGCTGCGCGTGGCGCGCGCCAAGCTCCAGCACCTGCCCGCAAGCCAGGTCGAACTGGTCCAGGGCGATTTCGCCGACCTGCCGTTCGCGCCGGCGAGCTTCGACACCGTGCTGCTCCACCAGGTGCTCCATTTCGCGCAGGACCCCGCGCTCGCACTCGCCGAGGCGGCGCGGGTGCTGCGCGAATGCGGACGGATCGCGATCGTTGATTTTGCCGCGCATGACCGCGAGGAATTGCGCAGCCGCCACCAGCACGCCCGGCTCGGCTTTTCCGACGACCAGATGAGCGGGCTGCTCGGCGCTGCCGGTTTCGAGGCCGAGGCGCCGATCGCGCTCGAAGGCGGCGAGCTGGTGGTCAAGATCTGGCTCGCCGCCCGCCGCCCCATCAAGGCGGCGCGGTCCCGGGCCAGGCCCGAACCCGCCGCACGCCCCGGCTCCCAAACCGCGCGCGCTGCAACGCCCCGCCGCAAGGAAGTGTGATGACGACACCCACGCTCGACCAGATGCTCGATGCGCGCACCGCGCTCGGAGCGCCGCTGTTTTCCGACCTGCCCGGCGACATCGCCGTCAGTTTCGAATTCTTTCCGCCCAAGTCGGACCGGATGGCCGAAACGCTCTGGAACAGCGTCGCAACGCTCGCGCCGCTCGCTCCGCGCTTTGTCTCGGTCACCTATGGCGCTGGCGGTTCGACTCGCACACGCACCCACGAACAGGTGGTGCGCATCCAGAACGAGGCGGGCATTCCGGCCGCGGCGCACCTGACCTGTGTCAATGCCACCCGCGAAGAGGTCGATGCGGTCGCGCGTCATTACTGGGAAGAAGGCATCCGCCACATCGTCGCCCTGCGTGGCGATCCGCCCGAGGGGGCAAGCGGCTATGCCCCGCATCCGGGCGGCTATGAAAACGCCGCCGATCTCATCGCCGGGCTGAAGCGCGTCGCCGATTTCGAGATCTCGGTCGCCGCCTACCCGGAGGTCCATCCCGACAGCCCCGATGCGCAGGCCGATATCGACAACCTGAAAGCCAAGTTCGATGCCGGCGCGACCCGCGCAATCACGCAGTTCTTCTTCGATCCCGAATGCTTCTTCCGCTTCCGCGACAAAGCTGCCGCCGCCGGGATCGAGGGCGAGATCGTTCCCGGCATCATGCCGGTGATGAGCTTTGCCGCGGTCCAGCGCATGTCCGACCTGTGCGGCACCGCGATCCCTTCGTGGATGGAGGGCCTGTTCGAAGGGCTCGACGAACGCCCCGCCGCGCGCCAGCTGGTCTCTGCCACCATCGCGGCCGAACTGTGTCGCCGGCTTTACGCAGGAGGGGTGCGCGAATTTCACTTCTACACGCTCAACCGTGCAGAGCTGAGCTATGCAATCTGCCACATGCTCGGCAAGCGGCCGACAGGAACGGCGAAATGAGCGTGCGCGAGGCTCTGTTCGCGGCCGCGCAAGAGGCGATCCTGGTCAAGGACGGGCCCTATGGCACCGCGATCCAGGACGCGAAGCTCGATGCGGCCGATTATGCCGGCGATACCGGGCTGGAGCGCGACCAGAAGGGCAATAATGACCTCATCAACCTGACCCGGCCCGATCTCATCCGCAGCATTTGTGACGACTATATCGCTGCCGGTGCGACCGTGCTCGCCACCAACACCTTCAACGCCAATCGCATCAGCCAGGCCGATTACGGCGCCGAAGGGCTCGTCCGCGAGATCAATGTCGCCGCCGCCCGGGTCATCCGCGAGGCCTGCGATGAAGCCAGCGCCGCTGACGGGCGCAAGCGTTTCGTGTGCGGGGCAATCGGCCCGACCAACAAGACATTGTCGCTCTCGCCCGATGTCGATGATCCTGGCTATCGCGAGGTCACGTTCGATGAGATCGTCGATGTCTACCGCGAACAATGCGCCGCCCTGGTCGAAGGCGGGGTCGATACCATCCTGGTCGAGACGGTGTTCGACACGCTTAATTGCAAGGCCGCGATCATGGCGGTCAAGCAGCTCGAAGCCAAGCTCGATCGCGCAATCCCGCTCATGATCTCGATGACGCTCACCGACCTGTCGGGCCGTAACCTGTCGGGCCACACGGTCGAAGCATTCTGGTATTCGGTCCGCCATGCGAACCCCGTGACGATCGGCCTCAATTGCAGTTTCGGTGCCGACCAGTTGCGGCCCCATGTCCAGGCGCTTTCGGGCATCGCTGACACGCTGCTGATGGCCTATCCCAATGCCGGGCTTCCCAACGAGCTGGGCGAATATGACGAATTGCCCGAGACCACGGCCGGCCTCGTCGAGCAATGGGCGGCGAACGGACAGGCCAATATCATCGGCGGGTGCTGCGGATCGACGCCTGCCCATATCGCCGGAATAGCGCGCGCTGTCGAAGGCAAGGCGCCCCGGCGCGTCCCCGCGAGCGAGCCTGCCATGCGGCTCGCCGGGCTCGATGCCTTCGTGGCGGCGGGCTGAACGCGATGAACGACACAGCCAGCACCGCGCGCTTCATCAATATCGGCGAGCGCACCAATGTCACCGGGTCGGCCCGGTTCAAGAAGCTGATCATGGCAGGCGATTATGCGAGCGCGGTCGAGGTAGCGCGCAGCCAGGTCGAGAATGGCGCGCAGGTCATCGACGTCAACATGGACGAGGGCCTGCTCGATGCCGAGGCGGCAATGGTCACCTTTCTCAAGCTGATCGCTGCCGAACCCGACATCGCGCGCGTGCCGGTGATGATCGACAGCTCGAAATGGTCGGTGATCGAGGCGGGGCTGAAATGCGTCTCGGGCAAGCCGATCGTCAACTCGATCAGCATGAAGGAAGGCGAGGCGGAGTTTCTCGACCATGCGCGCAAATGCATGGATTACGGCGCGGCCATCGTGGTCATGGCCTTCGACGAGGTCGGACAGGCCGACACGAAAGAGCGCAAGGTCGAAATCTGCAAGCGCGCCTACGATCTACTCACCGCGATTGGCTTTCCGCCCGAAGACATCATCTTCGATCCCAACATCTTCGCGGTCGCGACCGGAATAGAGGAGCACGATCGCTACGCGCTCGACTTCCTCGAGGCGGTGCGCGAAATCAAGCAGGTCTGTCCCCATGCGAAGACCAGCGGCGGGTTGTCGAACCTGTCCTTTTCCTTCCGCGGCAACGAGACCGTGCGCCGCGCGATGCACTCGGTCTTTCTCTTCCACGCGATACCCGCCGGGCTCGACATGGCGATCGTCAATGCCGGGCAGCTCGATGTCTATGATGCGATCGACCCCGCCTTGCGCGAGGCGTGCGAGGACGTGATCCTGATGCGGCCCCCGCCCGAGGACAGCGGACATGCGAGCGCGACCGAGCGGCTGATCGCTCTGGCCGAAAGCTATCGCGGCAAGACGGCCGCCGAGGAAAAGGCCGCCGAGGAATGGCGCGGCTGGGAAGTGACCAAGCGGCTCGAACACGCGCTGGTCAAGGGGATCGACGCGCATGTCGTCGCCGATACCGAGGAAGCGCGGCTCGCGATTGCCGAGGCGGGCGGCAAGCCGATCGAGGTGATCGAAGGTCCGCTGATGGACGGCATGAACGTGGTCGGCGACCTGTTCGGCAGCGGCAAGATGTTCCTGCCGCAAGTGGTCAAGTCGGCGCGGGTCATGAAGAAGGCGGTCGCCCATCTCATCCCTTTCATCGAGGAGGAAAAGGAGCAGGGCGCCCGCGCCAAGGGCACGATCGTGATGGCGACGGTAAAGGGCGATGTCCACGATATCGGCAAGAACATCGTCGGGGTGGTGCTGCAATGCAATGGCTACGAGGTCATCGATCTCGGCGTCATGGTGCCGTGGCAGGATATCCTCGCCGCCGCGCGCGAACACGATGCCGACATGATCGGCTTGTCGGGTCTCATCACCCCCTCGCTCGACGAGATGGTCACCGTCGCCGAGGAAATGCAGCGCGCGGGCATGGCCATGCCGCTGCTGATCGGCGGCGCAACCACCAGCAAGGTCCACACCGCGCTGCGTATCGACCCGGCCTATGACGGGCCCGTGATCCACGTGCTCGATGCCAGCCGTGCGGTCGGGGTCGCCTCGAAATTGCTGTCCGACACCCAGCGCGATGGCTTCGTCGCCGAAACCGCCGAGGCTTACGAGCACGTGCGCGCCGCGCGCGCGGGCAAGGCGGAAAGGAAGCTGCTCACGATCGAGGAGGCGCGCGCAAATTTCTACGACGCCTACCTCTCCGACAAGCCTGCGCCCCCGCTCCAGCCGGGCGTCCACGCATTTGCGGACTGGCCGCTTGCCGATTTGCGCGACGTGATCGACTGGACCCCGTTCTTCCGAGCCTGGGAATTGCACGGCACCTATCCCGCGATCCTCGACGATCCCGTCGTCGGCGAGAGCGCGCGCAGCCTCAAGGCTGATGCCGACGCCATGCTGGACAGGATCATCGCCGAGAAATGGCTGGTGGCAAAGGGCGTGTGCGGCCTGTGGCCTTGCGCCCGCGATGGCGATGACATCACCATCCACCTTGCCGAGAAAGAGCGCCACGTCGTCCTGCCGATGCTGCGCCAGCAGGTCCGCAAGAGCCGCGAGCGCGCCAATATGTGCCTGGCCGATTTCATCGACCCCCACGGCGATTGGATCGGCGGCTTTGCAGTCGGCATTCACGGGATCGAACCGCATGTCGCGCGTTTCCAGGCGGACAAGGACGATTATTCCGACATCCTCCTCAAGGCGCTCGCCGACCGCCTGGCCGAGGCCTTTGCCGAGGCGTTGCACCGCCATGTGCGCACGACCCTGTGGGGTTATGCGCCGGGCGAGCAGCTGACCAATGAGGGTCTGATCAAGGAGCAATATCGCGGCATTCGCCCTGCGCCCGGCTATCCGGCCTGCCCCGACCACTCGCTCAAGCCCATCCTTTTCGACCTGCTCGATGCGCCGGCCAATGCCGGGCTGACCCTGACCGAGAGCTTTGCCATGTGGCCGACCGCGGCGGTTTCGGGCCTCTATTTCGGGCACCCGGAAGCGCAGTATTTCGGGGTCGCGACGATCGGGCAGGACCAGCTCGAAGACTACGCCGCTCGGCGCGGGGTCGATATCGAAACCGCGACCCGCTGGCTGCGCCCCAATCTTGGCTGATCCGATGGCTTCGCCAGGGGTGGCGGCAGCCGTCCTCCCGGACAATCACGTAGCGCTGCGTTAACCTTTTTTGCGGGTGGCGAAGCCGCTGGCAGGACGGCCTGCGCAGAGTTGGATGGAACCGACAAAAGTTTAAAATCACTAGCCAAACCGGGCGCAGATGTGATCAATTGGCTCGACAGGATTGAAATTTATAGGCATGATCACTGTTCGTGGTCGTTAACTTTGTTTTGGCTGTCCACGGGGGCAGGGGGGAAAATTGCTGAATCTGGGAAAATACGTATTGGCTGCAGGCCTGGGGGTGCTCGTCGCGATCCCCGCGTCAGCGCAGGATCTCGTGCACGAACCGCTTAGTCCGACCTTTGGCGGAAATCCGTTCAACTCCAATCACATACTTGGCATCGCCAACGCCCAGAACAACACCACCGATCCCAATGCGGTCGATCGCAACAACCAGTCGAGCATCTTTGCCCGGCAACTCGAATCGCGGCTGCTCTCGGCGCTGTCGTCGCAGATCGTCGACGCGATTTTCGGCGAAAATCCGCAGGAATCGGGCACCATCACGTTTGGCGGGCAGACGATCGAATTCTTCCGTTCGCTCGATTCGGTGACGCTGATCATCCGCAATGACGACACCGGCGATGAAACCCGCATCGTCATTCCTCTCTTCATCGAGGTGAACTGATGCGGATCGCGGCAAAGATTTCGCTCCTGGCGGCGCTTGCGCTTGGCCTTGGGGGCTGCATGAGCCTTGGCGATGACGGGCGCGACCTGCTGCCCGAAGACACCAGTCTCGCCTATTTCCCGAAGAAGACGCAGACGCAGAACCTGCTCAACCAGCTTCCCGCGCCGCAACGCCAGGTCGCGATCGCAGTTTATGGCTTCACCGACCAGACCGGCCAGTTCCGTCCGACCAATACCGGACAGACCCTGTCGCGCGCGGTGACGCAAGGCGCGGGTTCGATCCTGGTCAAGGCGCTGCAGGATGCCGGCAACCGCCAGTGGTTCACCGTGGTCGAGCGCGAGCGGCTAGATAACCTCCTCAAGGAGCGCCAGATCATCGGCGAGATGCGCCGGCGCTATCTGGGCGAGGAGCAGACCGATCCCAACGCGCTGCCCGCTCTGCTGTTTGCCGGCGTGCTGCTCGAAGGCGGGATCATCGGATATGACACCAACACCGTCACCGGCGGGGCCGGCGCGGCGTTCCTGGGCATCGGCGCGCGCACCGAATACCGCCAGGACACGGTGACCGTCTATCTTCGCGCGGTCTCGGTGCGCACCGGCGAGGTGCTTACCAATATCCAGACATCCAAGACCATCGCCAGCCAGGCGATCGGTGCCAATGCCTATCGCTTCGTGGCGTTCCGCGAATTGCTCGAAGCCGAGTGGGGCATCACCGCCAACGAACCCGACCAGGTCGCGCTCCAGCAGGCGATCGAGAAAGCGGTCTATGGCCTCGTGCTCGAAGGGGTTGACCTGGGGCTGTGGCGGTTTGCCGACATGGCCTCGGCCGAGGCGCTGATGAGCACCTATCGCGCCGAACGCGATGGAATTTACGCCGCGGGCGACGTGCAGGATGCCGTCCGCCGCGCCGGCTCTCTGACCGCCCTGTCGGTGGTCGAAAGCGAAGAGGACAACGACGAGGGGTCGTAGTCGAAGACAAGCGGCGCGATGCGCGCACCAGGCCCCGACAAGAGGGCTTGCGCATCACCATCGCCGCAGGTGGATTCGAGGTCGCAAAACTGTTTTGCGCGCAAGGGGCAATGCTCCTTACGCGGGCAAGATTGCTGGCGGACAGCGCTTCAGACCCTGACCACGAGTGTCAAGGCTCTGTGTCCTGATCGCCGGATTGGGGAGAGAGTTCAATATGCGTCACTACGTAGTCACGGCCGTTTCGACGCTGGCGCTCGACGCGGCTGATCTCGCCCGCGGCGCGCTTAATCATCCCTCGGGCGTCGGTGCACCACGAACGACACCGCCACGGTGAACCGCAACTGACCGATACCGCAACCATCGAAATCACCAGGATACCAACGAAGGAAAATTCGTATGAAAAAGACTATCCTCGCAGGGGCATCGATCGCAGCGCTCGCTATCTCGGGTCCGGCTTTCGCGCAGAGCAATTCAAGCACTGTCACACAAAGCGGGACCAATTCCACCGTTGGCGTCACTCAGGGCGGTCCCGATGGCGGGAACAATTCGGTCGTCGACCAGAGCGCCGATGACAGTTCGGTCACGGTCGAACAGCTCGGTGTGCTGATCACCGGCGCCACCGCCAACCGCAATGATTCAAACATCACCCAATCGGGATCGAACCAGGTCATAACCTCGTTCCAGCAGGGTGACGAGAACACCTCGACGATGGATCAGTCGGGTGGCGACAACAATTCCGATCTCTCCCAGGGCGGGCTTGGCAATGCCTCGGGCATGACCCAGGGCGGGTCATTCAACCAGATCACAGTCTCGCAGGATGGCGACGACAACACCTCGAACGTGACGCAAACCGGCCAGAACGCGGTTGCAACCACGCAGCAGATCCTGGCGGGCAACAGCGCCACCGTGACTCAAAGCGGATCGGTCGGCGATGATTCCTTTATCGACCAGTCCGGTTCGGACAACACTGCGACCGTCTCGCAGACTGATACGGGGACGGCCACCACCGGCAACGATTCCGACATTTTTCAGAGCGGGAACAGTAATACCGCGAACGTTCTTCAGGATAGCTCGGCAAACACGACGCCCGGCATGTCTTCGACCATCAGCCAATCAGGCAGCAACAACACGGCCAATGTCACCCAAGAGGGTATTGCCGAACAATCGACGATCACCCAGTCGAGCGATAACAACTCCGCGACGGTGACGCAGGATTTTCGTACCAACGGAGGTGGCTTTGCGGCGGGCAACAATTTCGCGACGATCGACCAGGGCGGGGCAGGCGCACACACTGCGACCATCACCCAGTTGACGCTTTTCAACAACGCGACAAGTACGCAAACCGGATCGACCAACATCTCGACCATCAATCAGGGTGATGGAGTGGCCGGTTTCTTCACCAGGCACAATGCGACGAGCAACCAAAGCGGCGCAGACAACACAAGCACCATTACGCAAACGGGCGACTTTCAAGAAAGTTCTGTCACGCAATCGGGCGACGCAAACACCAGCGATGTGACCCAGGATTTGGTCGACAACAACGCCCAGATCGTGCAGTCGGGCAATGGTAATGGCAGCACTGTCAGCCAGACGGGCGACAACGAGCTTGTCTTTGTCGACCAGGTCGGCGATTCGAACACCAGTTTTGCGTTGCAGAACGGCGTGACCAACAGCGCCGATGTCGATCAAGACGGCACTGGCGGTGGATCGAATATCTTCCAGGCCGGCATATCGAACACCGCGAGCTTGATTCAGAGCGGCGACAACAATGACAGCGCTATCGACCAGTCGGCGTTCGGCACCGGCACCGGCAACGATGCTGACATTCAGCAGACCGGCAATGGCAATTTCAGCGGCGTCGAGCAGGGCTTCAACTCCGACAGCAACAACAACCTCGCCACTGTCCTGCAAAGCGGGAACAACAACACCAGCCTGGTCTTCCAGGAGGGCGACAACCACAATGCCAGCGTGACCCAGTCGACCGACGGCAACTTCTCGTCGGTCAGCCAATCGGGTGCCGGCAACATGACCACGGTCAACCAGTAGGACCACAGCCGGGCGGGCCCTTGAAAAAGGGTCCGCCCGGTTTCTTTGCAGAGCGGGGCGCCAGATCCCGCGTCAAGCAACCCGGTCGCGTTAGTTTTTCGACAAGGAATAGAATCCGATGAAAAATGTTATTCTAGCAGGCGCTTCGATCATCGCTCTCAGCGCCTCAGCCCCGCTGCTGGCCCAGAACAACACGAGCACCGTGACCCAGGACGGCACCGATCTCGTGGTCACTGTCGACCAGACGGGTTCGAACAACGATTCCACGGTCGATCAGACGGGCATTTCCGCACTGGTCGATGTCGATCAGAACGGCGCAGGCAACACCTCAAGCGTGACCCAGGACGATGCCGATGCGGGCGGCTCGATCGGAGCTGTTCCCGAAGACCCCGAGGCCTTCGTCAACCAGAACGGCAACAACAACGATTCGACCGTGTCGCAGACCAATGTGTCGGGCAGTTTCAACCTGGTCGCCGATGTCGACCAGTCGGGCGACGACAATATCGGGTCGGTGACCCAGTCTGCGAACGGCCCGGGCTTCACCGGCTCGTTCCGCGCCAATGTCATCCAGAGCAACGGATCAAATTCGACCGTCAACCAGAGCGGCGACAACGCCAATGCGCGTGGCCTGACCGCAACGGTCGACTCGGATGCATCGACCTCGACGATCAACCAGGCGGCATTCGCCAACACCACGCCGTTCCTGACCGCGACGGTAACCCAGTCGGGCGGATCGACATCGGATGTCAGCCAGACCAGTTCGGGCAATGCCAGCGGCGACATCAGCGCGATCATCAACCAGACCAATGGCGGGACCTCGACGGTGACGCAGAACGTGTCCGGGGATTCGGCGACCAATTACGACGTGTTCGTCACCCAGGACGGCGCCAACAGCTCGACCGTGTCGCAGACCGGGGTGAATGTTTCGGATGGCAATTTGTTGACCACGGTGGACCAGAACGGTTCGGGCAATGACAGCCTCGTCGGCCAGGCCGGCACCAACAACAATGCCGACGTCAACCAGGACGGCACCAATGGCCAGTCACGCATGTTCCAGGACGGCGATGCCAACGCGGCGACGCTGAACCAGACGGGCGACGGCAACGAAAGCGAGATCGACCAGGGCTTCGCCGGCGGTTCGAACAACACCGCGACGACCAATCAGAGCGGCAACAACAATCTGAGCCTCGTCGGGCAGAGTTTCGGTGCGCTTGCCGACGGCAACACCATCACCACCGATCAGACGGGGAATGGCAACACAAGCACCAGCCAACAGGATGGGAATAGCGGTTCTGTTCAGGTGACCCAGTCAAGTGACACCAACATTTCGGCCGTTATCCAGTCTGGCCTCACCAACACGGCGACCATCGATCAGAATACCGGGGCCGGCAACAGTTCGACGCTGACCCAGAGCGGTGTGACGAACAACGCCGCGATTACCCAGTCGGGTGACACCAACACGTCCGTGCTCACCCAGTCGGCCACCGATACCTTCATCTCGGGAATCGGAAACGTCTTTGTCGACCAGGTCGGCACCAGCAACAGTTCGACGTTTTCACAAAGTGGTGACGGACCGAACCAGACCGACATCAACCAGACTGGGACCGGGAATGTCAGCACCGGTTCGCAGGGGCTCAACGGATCTTCGGTCAACAACAATATCGTCCTGACCCAAGGCGGCAATGGCAACACCAGTTCGATCCTGCAGGGCGATACTTCGCTCACGGATAGCGGGTCGATCGACGTTCTGCAGGATGGCGATAACAATACGAGCACGATCAGCCAGAACGCGAGCAGCAATTCGATCGATCTCGACCAGCTTGCAGACGGGGCGACCAGCACTATCACGCAAAGTGGTGGCGGCTCGAATGTGGCCACGGTCGGGCAATATCTCGATGCTCACTCCTCGACCGTGACGCAGAACGGTACGAGCAACACCGCGAACGTGGTTCAGGGCACGCCGTTCCCCTGATTGAAAACTCTTCATCGCCGGGCGAGCGGGGGGCTCGCCCGGGGATCCTTTCCACAAGAAGAATCCCCAAACCATCCGAGCGCTTCTCAACGCAGTAACGGAAACCAGAATTGCGGCGTAATCGCACGGTTCAAACAAAGGGTACGACAATCATGAAAAAGATCTTCGCTGGAGCATCAATCATTGCTCTCGGCATGGCCGCTCCGGCCTATGCTCAAAACAATTCGGACGTGAACCAAGAAGGCGCGTCCAACGAGGCCACCGTCACCCAGGAAGGCGCGGGCAATTCGAGCGATATCGACCAGATTGGCGATCTCAATCGCGCGGAAGTCCAGCAGCAGGATCTTAACAACGCGGCTAACATCTCGCAGGATAGTTCGGGCGGCGAAGAATTCGGTCTCATCGTGCAACATGGCGAAGACAGTGTGGGAACCATCAACCAGACCGGAGCATCCTTCAGCAATGTCGCTACGATTAGCCAGTCGCAGACCACGATCAGCAACTCGGCCACAATCTTTCAGAGCGATTCTACCGATGGCGAAGCGCGGACAAGCCAGGCTGCAGGTTCAAACAGTGTCATCAATGTCGATCAGGGCAACTTCCTGGCGAGCGGCGGTGGAGGCACGGGCGCTACCAATGCGCGAGTGTTTGTCACACAGCACGGCAGCGACCACACCGCGACTGTCACGCAAGTCGGCTCGGACCAGTTCGCTGATGTCGACCAGATGATCCCAGGTACGGGAAACACGAGTTCGGTCAGCCAAGGCACTTATGGCGGCGCTACGAGCAATGCCTATATCCTCCAGATCGGAGATGGCGACACCGCAGAAATCGCGCAGAACAGCGACAACAACCACGCAGAGATCGGCCAGGGCGGCGGTAGCGGAAACTTCTCCGCGATCGACCAGGGTTTTGCCAACGGAACCGGACTTGGCGGCGATAGCAACGTTGCTGTCTCCGCGCAGGACGGATCGGGCAATTTCAGCGCGATCTCGCAGAACCAGACCACCACTGGCGGTATGAACAATGCTGACGTGCTGCAGGAGGGGACCGACAATACCAGCTTCGTCCTTCAGGAAGGCAGCATGAACATGGCGACTGTCAACCAGTATGACGGCAGCACGTCGACGGTGAACCAGTCTGGCACGAGCAACACTGTAACGGTCAACCAGGGCACGCCTCCGGCACCCTGATCGCATAGCCCGATATCGCCGGGCGAGCGGGGGGCTCGCCCGGGGATCCTTTCAACAAGAAAAATCCCCAAACCATCCGAGCGCTCGTTCGGACATCGAAAGGTTTGAAAAATGATCAAGGGACTTACCGCAGGAATTTCGCTTGTCGCGCTGGCGGCAGCTTCGTCTGCCTTCGCGCAGAACTCATCGACCGTCACGCAGGACGGCAGCGGCAACACCGCCGATGTTTCCCAATCCGACTATTTCGGAACGCCCGGCTCGAGCAGTTCGGACATCAACCAGGTCGGCGACAACAACGATGCCGACGTCGTCCAGACCAACGCCGGCAATGACAGCGACATCGACCAGATCGCGACCGGAAGCAACACGGCAACCGTGACCCAGACCGCCGGAGCCAGCAACTCCAGTTCGACTGTCCTTCAGGACGGGACTTCGGACAACAACACGGCAAGTGTCGGCCAGTTTTCGGCGAACCAGGCCAGCTCGAGCGTGACGCAGACCGATTCGCTCAATGGCTTCGCCAATGTCTTCCAGGGCGGCGGCGCAAATGGCCTGATGAATTCCTCGACGATCGTCCAGGGTGACAGTTCGAGCGCGGCCGGCACTGTTACCGGCGCGCTGAATGCGCAGGCATTCGTCAACCAGGAGGGCGATTTCAATTCGTCGACGATCGTCCAGACCGGTGATTTTCAAATAGGTCAGGTCAATCAGTTTGGCGTGGGCAGCAACAATATTGCGGAGATCACGCAAGGCGCGTTCGGCGGGGCGAGCAACAACGCCTTTATTGAACAGCTTGGCGATAGCGATACCGCCGAGATCGCGCAGAGCTCCAGCAACGGCGATGCCGATATCATCCAGAACGGCAGCGGTGCGGGCAGTTTCGCCCTGATCGACCAGGGCTTCAATAACGGGACCGGATCGGGCGCGGACCTCAATCGCGCTCAGACCAACCAGAGCGGATCGGGCAATTTCAGCGCAACCCGCCAGAATGAGCTCACCGCGGGCGGAAGCAACCAGGCCGACAATCTCCAAGAGAACGGCGACAATACCAGCTTGATCACCCAGGAAGGCAGCATGCACATCGCGACCGTCAACCAGTATGACGGCAGCACGTCGACGGTGACCCAGTCGGGCACGAGCAACACTGTCACGGTCACCCAGGGCACGCCCTGAGGCAACCTAAAGGCTGCCGGGCGAGCGGGGGGCTCGCCCGGCGGTTTTTATCAGCCAGGTCCCCCCGATTATCTCGTCCGCCAGGTCGCTCGGACGCAAAGCGAGGTAAAGATGATGAACAAGACGATTTTCGCGAGCGCTTCTGTACTGGCGCTTACCGCAGCAAGCCCGGTTCTTGGACAGGCCACCGTTCCTCCTGAATGTGTCGGCGTCACCGGAAATTGCTCGGTCGTCTCATCGAGCGGCACTAACAACACGGTCACTGTCGACCAGACCGGCACCGGGAACGTGTCTGATGTCGATCAGGACGGCGACGACCAGACCGCGATTGTCGACCAGGATCCCGACAACAACATCTCGAACATCAGTCAGGAAACCCCGGGCGTGGGCGCGGGCGACCTGACCGCCGATGTCAGCCAGTCGGGCGGCGGCGATTCGGTGATCAGCCAGAGCGCGGGCGGAGACAATTCGGGGATGCTGGCAGCCAATGTGCTGCAAGCCGGGGCCAGCGCCTCGGACATTTCGCAAACGACTTCCAATGTCACCGCGAGCAATTTCACCGCCGACGTGATGCAGACGGGCGATGGTCACAGCTCGATCATCACCCAGTTCGACACGGGCGGCGGCACCAATGACGGCAATCTCGATGCCGACGTGATGCAGACCGGATCGGACAATTCTTCCGACATCGTCCAGCGCAATCGCGACCAGACCGCGATCGTCACTCAGAGCGGGGATGGCGGATTTTCGTTCATCGACCAGCGCGGCCGGAGCAATTTGACCACGCTCGACCAATCGGGTTCGGACAACTTCTCCGACGTGTTCCAGGACGATGTTGGGCCGAACGGCCAGACCGCCACGATTTCCCAGACTGGCACCGACAACGACACCCTGATCTTCCAAGATGGCCGCAATGCCGGGGCCAATGACGGCAACAACTTAGCCACCGTCACCCAGGACGGCGCGGGCGGCTTCGCCACGGTCGAACAGGTTGACCAGGCGCGCGGGGACAATGCCACCATCACGCAGAATGCGGGGACGACCGGCGCCAATGCGGGGATCGTCCAGACCGGCGACACCGTCGACGGCCCGCCCGCCACCGCCAATGTCGCATCCATCACCCAGTCGGGTAGTTCCGGCAATTTCTCCTTCATCGTCCAGGGCGACACGTCGGCTTTCGGCGGCACGGTGGGAGGCGCGAACGATTCCAGCGCGACCTCCTTGCAGGATGGCGGCTCGATGAACTCGTTGATCGTGCAGGGCGGCGCTACTCAGACCGCCTTCGTCGACCAGGTCGGCAACGGCAATGGCAGCGATGTCATCCAGGGCGATTTCGGCGGATCGAACAGCGATGCCAACGTCTCGCAGAGCGGCACGAACAGCCAGTCGCTGGTCTTCCAGAACAGCGACAACAGCGACGCCGATGTGATCCAGGGCGCTGGCGATGACAATTTCAGCGCGATCGACCAGGGCTTCGTAGGTATGGCCGGGGCCGGGGCGGACGGCAATATCGCCAGCGTCACCCAGAACGGCTCCGGCAATTCGAGCGAGATCACGCAGAACCTGCTCGCAGCAGGCGGTCTCAACACCGCAACCGTCCTCCAGGACGGTGACGGTGCCACCAGCACGATCGACCAGGAAGGCAGCTTGAACACCGCCACCGTCACCCAGTTCGACGACAGCACGTCGTCCGTGACTCAGAGCGGCACCGGCAATACGGTGACCGTGACACAGGGGACGTAGGCGACGCGAACGACCATTCGGGCGGGTTCGGATGCAAATCCTCGCCTGCCCGCCCGAAACAGGCTATAAGACGGGCAAGAGACTGGAGAATTTGTTCTGATGCGCACATTTGCTCATATCACGACCGGCGTGATCGCCGCCGTGCTCCTCGCGGGGCCGGCCGCGGCGCAGACCACCGGGGTCTTCGTCGACCAGGTCGGCGTGGACAACCAGGCCCAGATCAACCAGACCGATAACGGCCAGACTGCCCGGATCGATCAGGACGGGGATCGCAACTCGGTTTCCGTAGACCAGGACGATGGCGGCCTGCACTCGGCCGAGATCGATCAGGACGGCGATGACAACAGCGCCTCGATCACCCAGTCCGGCAGCGGATCGACCTCGCTCACGCTCGACCAGCTGGGCACGGACAACCAGGCTCTCATCCAGCAGAACGATCTTGGCGGGGCAGGTACGATCGGCGCCGTGGCGCAGAACGGCCTCAACAACAGCGCGACGCTGATGCAGGACGGGTCGGACAACCAGGCCCTGCTGTCGCAGAACGGTGATGACAACACGATGACCGCGATCCAGACCGGAAACGGCAACCGGCTGGTCTGGTCGCAGAACGGCACCGGTCTGCCCGATCTCGGGATCACGCAGAATGGCGCCGGGCCGCCGCTTATCATCACTCAAAGCAACTGACGGGCAGCGGGCGGCGATGATCTGGTCCATGCGCATATCGGCACCGGTTCTGGCCCTGGCCACGCTCGGTCTTGTCCAGGCGCCCGGTCCTGCCATTGCCCAGGCAAACCTGGACGATCGCGCCGAGAGCGGAGCGGTCTTCGTCGAACAGGCTCCCCGCACCCAGGCCCGGCCCGAGAGCGGGGCCGAACAGGTCCGCGATGCGTCCTCGAAAGTCTATTTTCCCGACGAAATCACGCCCGAAAGCGTGGCACGCGCCCGTGCCGCAGCCGCGCGCCAGGACCAGCTCGTGCGCGAAAACGCGCGTGAAAACGCAGTGGCGCAGGTCTCGCAAGGCGAAGGGGCGCGCGTGGTCGATCAGCTTTCCGACGGCGATTCGGCCCGGGCGCTGGCCCAGCTTTCCGAAGGCGAGCGCCAGGTCCTGCTCGAAGCGGTGGAGGGGACCGATATCTGCGACCAGGCGAGCAACATTCCCGCGATCAAGGCGCTGTGCGATGGCCGGATCGAGACCCGTTCGGCAGAATTTGCCCGTCCGCGCGGCGCATCGGCCGAGGACCGGATCCTCGGCGGCGGCCTCGACAGCGACCGGGTCGCCACGCTCGAGGCGGCGATCAACCGGCTGGCCGGCAATGATCGCGACAGCAGCAATTTCTCGAACCAAGTGATCGCCTCGGTCGCGCTCTCCAATCCCTCGCTCGGCGAAGCCGCGGCGACCGATGAAGAGGGCGACGGTGCCGAGGACCTGTCGCAGGAAACCCAGGCGCTCGTCGCCGCAATCGTCCAGCAACTGGGCGGCAATTAGGGAGCCGATGCCATGCGCAAGAAAATTGGTCGAATTGCCGGACTTGCTTCGGTCGCCCTGGTGAGCGCATCGGCTGCTTCGGGCTCGGCCTCGCAGGCCGCGCGGGCGCTTTCGCTCGAAGTCAACGAGGCGGGCGAGAGGGTGGAGATCGAGCTCGTCGCCCATTCGCAGGTCACTCAGCAGGTCCGCTACGAGATCGAACTGGTGGGCGCATCGCGCGCGCGCCATGCCGGCAATACCAGCATCGCCGCGGGCGAACGGCACGTGCTTTCGACCTTGCGCACCAATGTCGGCGATGGCTGGTGCGCCACGGTTCACGTGACCGAGGGTGACGGGGCGCATTACATGTTGAAAGCCGGCGACTGCTAAAATTGCGCGCGTGGCCAGGCGGCGGCGCTTTTTTCTCCAGAATCTTGTATCGCGCGTCCGCGCCCGATTGACGCGCCTTCGCGCTTCGGCAAGACGGGGTGTGCCTGCCGGGAGCGATTCCGGCGTCTCTTGCGGGAGAGACTGGATTGCAGCCATGCAATACGGCGCCGAAGGAGCAACCGCCCCGGAAACTCTCAGGCAGAAGGACCGCGCGAGAACAGGCACTCTGGAAAGAGCGGCCCGCCACTTGTGCGTGTCGCCACCGAAGGGGAAGGCGCGGGCCGCTGCATGTCAGGGCAGCCCGTCGCTAAGCTCTCAGGTTTTCCCGACAGAGGGGGCAGGAACCACGCTTCTTGACCGAGGCGTACGACACCTGTTCGGGGAACGAGACGTGAGCGACGAAGACATCCTTGAAGACCTGCCGCTCGAAAAGCTGCCGCTCGATGCGTGGCACCGCGAACATGGCGCGCGCATGGTGCCTTTCGCGGGCTATGAGATGCCGATCCAGTATACCGGCGAAGGCGGCGGCATCGTTGCCGAGCACGAATGGACCCGCAACAGCGCAAGCCTGTTCGATGTCAGCCACATGGGCCAGCTCTCTGTCAGCGGTCCCGATGGCGATATGGAGGCCGCCGCACAGGCGCTTGAGGCGGTGCTTCCGGGCGCGATTGCCAGCCTCAAGCCGGGGCGGATGCGCTATTCCTTCCTGCTCGACGAGCACGGCGGGATCATCGACGACCTGATGGTGACCAATGCCGGCCAGGCCTATGGTCTCGTCGTCAATGGCGCGTGCAAGTGGGACGATATCGCCCATCTGCGCGAACACCTGCCCGACGAGATCACGCTGACGCACCATGCCGAGAACGCGCTGGTCGCGCTCCAGGGACCCAAGGCGGGAGAAGTGCTCGCCGACCTCGTGCCCGAAAGCGCCGAACTGACCTTCATGACCGCGTTCTATCACGATTGGGACGGGGTGCCGCTGTGGATCGCGCGCGCGGGTTATACCGGAGAGGACGGGTTCGAGATCGCGGTGCCCGGCGAACACGCCGAAAAGCTCGCCGCGGCGCTGGTTGCCGATGCACGCGTGCGCCCTGCGGGACTTGGAGCGCGCGACAGCCTGCGCCTCGAAGCCGGCCTGCCCCTGCACGGCCACGATATCTCGACCGAAACCGACCCGGTCAGCGCCGACCTCACCTTCGCGCTTTCGAAAAAGCGCCGCGAAGCCGGCGGTTACATGGGCCATGGTCCGGTCATGCGCGTGCTTGATGATGGCCCCGTGCAAAAGCGCGTAGGCCTCACGCTCGATGGCCGCATGCCCGCACGCGAAGGCGCCGAAGTCTATGCCGGCGACGAAAAGGTCGGCACCGTCACTTCGGGCGGCTTTTCGCCCACGCTCGGCTGCCCGATCGCGATGGCCTATGTCGATATTGCCCATGCCGACGAGGGCACCGAGCTCAATTGCGAGGTCCGCAAGAAGCGGCTCCCCGCCAAAGTCACACCCATGCCGTTTGTCCCGCACCGCTATTTCAGGGGGAATTGATCAATGCCGCGTTATTTCACCGATGAACACGAATGGATCGACGTCGAGGGCGACAGCGCCACGGTCGGCATCACCGACTACGCGCAGGAGCAATTGGGCGACATCGTCTTCGTCGAACTGCCCGATGTCGGGGCCATGCTCGACAAGGGCGGCGATGCTGCGGTGGTCGAGAGCGTCAAGGCGGCAAGCGATGTTTACGCGCCGATCAGCGGCGAAGTGACCGAGGGCAATTCCGCGCTCGAAGACGAACCGGCGCTGGTCAATTCCTCGCCGGAGGAAGACGGCTGGTTCTTCCGCATGACCATCGGCGACAAGTCCGAACTCGAAGGCCTGATGGACGACAAGGCCTACAAGGCCTTCGTCGAGAATCTCTGAACCGTTCATCCCGGCCGCGACCGGCTGCGTAACTGGCGCAAGACCCTGACCCGTTAGTCGAAAAAGCGGGCTGCTGGAGACAAATCGATGCGTTACCTCCCCCTGACCGACACCGATCGCAGCGAAATGCTCGCCAGGATCGGCGCTGACAGCATCGACGACCTGTTCGTCGACGTGCCCGAGATCGCGCGGCTCGACGGGCCGATCCGCGATCTGCCGATGCACGCATCCGAAATGGCGGTCGAGCGGCACATGAAGGCGCTGGCGGCGAAGAACCTGGCGGCAGAGGGCCGTCCGTTCTTTCTCGGCGCCGGGGCCTATCGCCACCACATCCCGGCCAGCGTCGATCACATCATCCAGCGCGGCGAGTTCCTGACCGCCTACACCCCCTACCAGCCCGAGATCGCGCAGGGCACTTTGCAGATGCTGTTCGAGTTCCAGACCCAGGTCGCGCGGCTTTATGGCTGCGCGGTGGCGAACGCTTCGCTCTACGATGGCTCGACCGCGTGCTGGGAAGCGGTGGCGATGGCGACCCGCGTGACCAAGAAGAAGCGCGCGGTGCTGTCGGGCGCGCTTCACCCGCATTACAGCGAGGTGGTGCGGACCATGGCCAAGTTCACCGGCGACATCATCGCCGATGCGCGGCCCGCGATCCAGGCCGAACCCGACATCGCCGGGCTCACCAGCCGGATCGACGAGGACACCGCCTGCGTGGTGGTCCAATATCCCGACATTCTCGGCCGGGTCAGCGACCTGTCGGCCATCGCCGATGCCGCGCACGAAAAGGGCGCGTTGCTGGTGGTGGTCAACACCGAGCCGGTGGCTCTGGGCGCAATCCGCGCGCCGGGCGACATGGGCGCAGATATAGTCGTGGGCGAGGGACAGTCGATCGGAGTCGGGCTCAATTTCGGCGGGCCTTATCTCGGCCTGTTCGCGGTCCGCGATCCCAAGCATGTGCGCCAGATGCCCGGGCGGCTGTGCGGCGAGACCACCGATGCCGAGGGCAAGCGCGGCTTCGTCCTCACGCTCTCGACCCGCGAACAGCATATCCGCCGCGAAAAGGCGACGAGCAACATCTGCACCAATTCCGGGCTGTGCGCGCTCGCCTTCAGCGTTCACATGACGCTGCTGGGCGAAAAGGGGCTGCGCGAGCTGGCAGCCGAAAACCACCGCCTGGCCTGCAAGGCGGCCGACCGGCTGGCGCAGGTCCCGGGTGTGACGGTGCTCAACAACGCCTTCTTCAACGAGTTCACGCTGATGTTAGACGGCAGGCCCGCGCGCGACGTGGTGCGCGCTCTTGCAGATCGCGGCGTGCTCGGCGGAGTGTCGCTCGGGCGGCTCTATCCGGGGGTCGAGGCGCTTCAGCAGGCGCTGCTGGTCGCGGTGACCGAGACAACCACCGATGCCGATATCGAGACGCTCGCAACCGAGCTCGAGGCTCTCGTGAAGGAGGCCGTGCAATGAACGCCCCCAACAAGTCAGGATGGAAGCCCGAGATGCAGCCCGATGACGGCATGCACAACGGTCCCGAGACCACCACCGGCAACCGCGCGCTGATGCTCGAGGAACCTTTGTTGTTCGAGATCGGCCATTCAGATGTCACCGGCGTCGACCTGCCCGAAGTGGATGCCGGTGCCCTCACGCGTCTCGGCGGTCTCGAGCGCAGCGAACCGATCGGGCTGGTCGGCCTCACCGAACCGGAAACCGTGCGCCATTACACGCGGCTCAGCCGCCAGAATTACGGGATCGATCTCGGCTTCTTCCCGCTCGGCAGCTGCACGATGAAGCACAATCCGCGCCTCAACGAAAAGGTCGCGCGGCTTCCCGGCTTTGCCGATATCCACCCGCTCGCCCCGCAACAGAGCGTTCAGGGCGCGCTCGAGGTGATCGACCAGCTGGGCAACTGGCTGTGCAAGCTTACCGGCATGCCCGCGGTCGCGATGAGCCCCAAGGCGGGCGCGCACGGCGAATTGTGCGGCATCCTCGCAATTCGCGCTGCGCACGAGGCACGCGGCGATGCGCGCGAAGTGGTGCTGGTGCCCGAAAGCGCGCATGGCACCAATCCGGCCACCGCCGCCTTTGCCAATTACCGGGTCGAGGACATTCCCGCCACGCCCGAGGGCCGGGTCGATCTCGAAGCGCTCAAGGCGCGGCTCGGGCCCGATGTCGCGGGCGTCATGATCACCAACCCCAATACCTGCGGACTGTTCGAGAAGGACTTCCGCGAGATCGCAGACGCGGTCCACGAAGCGGGCGGCTATGTCTATTGCGACGGGGCCAATTTCAACGCCATCGTGGGCAAGGTGCGCCCGGGCGATCTCGGCGTCGATGCGATGCACATCAACCTGCACAAGACCTTTTCCACCCCGCATGGCGGCGGCGGCCCGGGTTCCGGCCCGGTGGTCTTTTCCGAAGCGCTCGCGCCGTTCGCCCCGCTGCCCTTCGTGCGCGCCGAGGAGGATGGCAGTTTCACCCTGGTCGAGGAAGAGGAGCGCGAGGAAAGCCGGGGCGAGAGCTTTGGCCGGATGACCGCGTTTCACGGCCAAATGGGCATGTTCACCCGCGCGCTGACCTACATGCTCAGCCACGGCGCCGACGGGCTGAAACAGGTCGCCGAGGACGCGGTGCTCAACGCCAATTACATCCTGCGCTGCATGGAAGACGTGCTCCACGCCCCCTTCGCCGAAAGCGGGCCGTGCATGCACGAGGCGCTGTTCGGCGACAGGCAGTTCGAGAACGGGCTCTCGACGCTCGATCTTGCCAAGGGGCTGATCGATGAAGGCTATCACCCGATGACGGTCTATTTTCCGCTGGTGGTCCACGGCGCGATGCTGGTCGAGCCGACCGAGACCGAGAGCAAGGCGGCCATCGACGAATTCATCACCGCCTTCCGCAGCCTTGCCGAGCGCGCGCGGGCGGGTGACGAGAGCCTCAAGAAAGCGCCCTATTACGCCCCGCGCCGCCGGCTCGATGAAACCGCTGCGGCGCGCAAGCCGCGGCTGAACTGGACCGAGGAATAGGCCCGCCGCGCCTCAGCGTTCGCTGGGGTCGGGTTCGGGCGCCCTGGCGCGGTCTTCCTCGGAGATATCGAGGCGGATCTGCTGGAGGTTGAGGATCGCGACGTAGAAACCGATCACCGCCAGCGCGCTCGATCCGAGCACGGCGAAGGCCGCGCCCTTGGCACCGTTCCAGTCGATCGCGGTGTCGAGCAGTACGAGCGCAAGCACGGTCGGGATCGCGCGCACGGTGAAGGCGGTGAGGGCGCGTCCCGCTGACACCAGCAGCGATTCCAGGCTCGCCCCGATAAGTTCGATCGCGCCGGCGATCGAGAGGATCACCATCGCCCAGTAATAGGCGCTGAAATCTTCCTGCGCGATCATCTCGAGCGCCCAGCGGCCGAAAAGCAGCGCAACCAGCACTGCGATCACGCCTGCCAGCAGCGCGATATTGGCCATTCGCCGCGCCATCACCAGCGCGTTGTCCTTGGCGTGGACGAGTTCTGGGAAGATCGCCTTTGAGACCGTCTGGGCAAGGCTCACCAGCGCCTGGCCGAGCTGTGCGGCGACACGGAAGCCACCGGCGAGAGCCGCGCCCCCGAAAGTGCCCACCAGGAGGATCATCACCTGCTTGCCCGCGATTGTCAGGCTGCCCGACATGTTGGTCGACCACACGAAACGCCAGGCATCGGGGTGCTGCGCGGGTATCCGGCGAAGACTGGTATGCGACAGGTCGATAGGGTGGAGCCGCGCCGCCGCCACCCACAAGGCGGCGGCAACCGCGATCTCCGATGCCGCCCAGGCCAGGATGAAGCCGGTGACATTTGGCATGAACAGGACCGCGAGCACCGCGCCGGTCACCCGGATCGCGGGCTGCACCGCTTCGGCGGCGGTGGCAGTCGCAAACTTGAACCGCAGGCGCAGGAGGCCGGTAGGCGTGGTGCGGATCGAGAGCAACGAGACCACGCAATAGCCGAAGGTCAGCCACAGCAGATCGTCGGGCAGCGGCAGCCACGACTGCGCTGTCCATGTCACCAGCGCGGCGACGATCGTGCCCATCACCACCGACAAGAGGTCGAGCGCGATCGCGAACCCGGTGGCATCGCGCAAATTGCGACCGAGCCCGGCCTCGCCGGCCGCGCCCCAGCGCACGATGAACTGCCAGGTCTGGAAATTGGCCAGCCCCGTGATCGCCTGGCCGAGCGCCACGATCAGCGCGAAGTAGCCGAAGTGCTCGATCCCCAGGGTGTGGGTGGCGAGATAGAGATAGACGAGGCTCATCACCGCGTTGAATCCGCGTCCGCCGAGCAGCCAGCCCATATTGGTGAAGAGGCGCTTCATGCGCGGCGTGCCGTCAGGCGGCCTCGCGCTGCCGCAGCAGCTTCTCGGTCACGCCGAAGGAGCGTTCCTCATCGACATCGATGGCAAATTCGCCGTTCGACAATTCGATCGGGACGAGGCTGAAGCCGAAGCGTCGGGAAACCTTTTCGAACAGTTTGTCCTTGGACCCGTTGCCGAGCCGGAAGCGGATCAGGTTCATGAGCCCGAACGCCTTCACGATCCGCATGGGGAATTTCATGAACTGCCCGCCACCGCGCATGATCTCGGCCGCGCCGAGCGCCTTGCGGTTTGCGATCCAGTACATGTTGCAGTTCGAATATCCGCCATCGGCGAATTCGTAGAAACGCTTTTGCCCGACCGGGTCGGCGGCGATCACGTCTTCCTTGCGCGCGAGGCCGGCGGCACCGCCAGCGCCTGCCGCGATGCACTTGTCGATGAACTCGGTGTAGCCTTCCGGGGTCACGAGGCAATTGTCGGCGGTGGTGATGAGCAGCGGGAACTCGGCTCCCTCGGCCCCTGAAAACACGCTGTCGACGATGTTGAAGGCGCCGTCTGCGAAGGTCAGTCGGCCTTCATCGATAAGCCGGGAAATCGTGGGCAGGATCGCGATTTCGCCGCTGTCATGCGCGACGATGCGAATGGTGCCGACCCGCTCGCAGGCGGCGACGGCGGCCGCGACCCTCTCGATCATCGGGATGCCAAGGACAGGGACCACGCTTTTCTGCGAAACGCCCGCGCGCGCGGCGAGCGGGTCGAGCGCGCCCGACCTCTTGCCGGCCATGATCAGCGCGGTGACCTTGTTTTCCTGAGCCATGGGCGCGGCCTTAGCCGCATTCCGTCCCCCGCGCAAAGCGATTGGCACGCCGGCCTTGTGCGCGGCGCACGCGCGGTCCAGACGGGCGGCCATGCGAATTGTCTTTTCACGCAAGGGGTTCGACAGCAGTGCGGGCGGCGGACCATCGCCGATCGTCGGCGGGCGGCCGATCAGCCTGCCAATCCCCGCAGGAACCGCGAGCGCGACGACCTATGGCGATCTCGGCCTCGGCGAACACGCGGCGAAGGCGAGCCGGGGCAGGTTGTCGGGAGGCGATGCCTGCCACCACGACCCCATGTTCTGCGAGGATGGCACCTGCGTCTTCGGCCAGCACGCCGCCGCGCAAACACATTTAGAGCGCCAGGGCGTCACCGTGGGCGATGTCTTCGTGTTCTTCGGCCTGTTTGCAGAGGAAGAAACGGGCGAACCGCATCACCGCATCTTCGGCTATCTCGAAGTGGCAGAGACATGCGCGTTGTCAGACGGCATTCCGGGAGAACTCGTCGCGCTCAAGCACCCGCACGCGCTCGGCATGCATAGCGCCAATGACGTGATCTGGCGCGGCGAGGGACGGGCAGCAAGCCGCGCGGTCCCGGGATTGCGGCTGACCGTTTCCGGGGGGCCGCCTAGCCTGTGGCGACGCCCGCCATGGCTGAAGCGCGGCGGGTTGTCCTATCACGACCGCGAGGACAGGTGGCTGCCGGGAGGCAGGCTGCGCTCGGTCGCGCGCGGACAAGAATTCGTCGCCGACATAGGCCGGCGCAAGGCCCCGCGCCAATGGCTCGACCAGGTGATCGCCACGATCAGAGCGTCTTGATGATCCCCGAGAAATCGAGCCCGCCATTGTCCTTGGCAAAGGCTTCGTAGATTTCCTGGGCGTGCTTGCCGAGAGGCGTCGATGCGCCCGCCGTTCCGGCGGCTTCCATTGCGAGCTTCAGGTCCTTGAGCATCAGTGCCGAGGCAAAGCCGCCCTGGTAATCGTTGTCCGACGGGCTTTGCGGGCCCACGCCCGGGACCGGGCAATAGCTCGTCATCGACCAGTTCTGCCCGCTCGAAACGCTCGAGATGTCGTAGAAGGTCTGCGCATCGAGGCCGAGCTTTTCGGCCATCCTGAAGGCTTCGCAGGTGCCGATCATGTGGATCGCGAGCAGCATGTTGTTGCAGATCTTGGCGGCCTGGCCGTTGCCCGCATCGCCGGCATGGATCACCGCCTTGCCCATGCAATCGAGGATCGGTTCGGCGCGAGTGAACGCGGTGCCGGTTCCGCCGACCATGAAGGTGAGCGTGCCGCCATTGGCCGCCGCGATCCCGCCCGAGACCGGCGCATCGACCATGTCGTAGCCCGCCTCCTCGGCAAGGCCGATGACCTCGCGCGCGGTGGCGACATCGATGGTCGAGCAGTCGAGCAGCACCGCGCCCTTGGGCGCGTGCCCGATCACGTCGTTCTCATAGACCGCCTTGACGATCTGGCCATTGGGCAACATCGAGACCACCGCCTTGACCCCGTCGACCGCTTGCTTGGCATCGTCGAACGCCTCGCAGCCATTCTCGCGCGCGGTATCGAGCGCGGCGCGGCTGAGGTCGAAGGCGCGCACCTCGTGACCCGCCTTGGCGAGGTTGGCGGCCATCCCGCCGCCCATGTTTCCGAGGCCGATGAAGGCGATTTTCATTTCAGTCTCCCAACAGGCCGAGGATCGCGATCCCGGTCAGGATCATCAAGGGCCCGAAAATTAGCATCAAAATCGGCTGTATATAAGCCATCGCCCGATCGAGGCGCGAGAGGGGCAGCGGTTCATCCTCGCCCGCAACCTCGAGGATTGCCTTTTCGATCAAGTTTATGCGCTCCTCGCGGCGCGCCTTCCAGCCGGTGAAGCCGAGCCAGAGGAACAGCGCCCCGAACCCGATCACTCCACCGCCCTTGAGGATTATCTCCCCTTCCACTGGCCCTCGCGCTTCTCGATGAAGGCTGCCATGCCCTCGGCCTTGTCCTCGGACGCGGCGAGGATCTGGAAGATGCGGCGTTCCATCACCAGCCCCTGGTCGAGCGTGCTTTCGAAGGCCGCATTGACCATTTCCTTGTTCGCGATCGCGGCCATGGGCGGCATGCTGGCGATGGTCGCGGCGGTCTTGAGGGCGTCGGCGAGCAGGTCGGCCTGCGGCACAACGCGCACCACCAGATTGGCGCGTTCGGCTTCCTCGGCGTCCATCATCCGGCCGGTCAGGCACATTTCCATGGCCTTTGACTTGCCGATCGCGCGGGTGAGCCGCTGCGACCCGCCCATGCCCGGCGCAACGCCGAGCTTGATTTCGGGCTGGCCGAACTTGGCATTGTCGCTGGCGATGATGAAATCGGCCATCATCGCAAGCTCGCATCCGCCGCCCAGCGCAAAGCCGTTGACCGCGGCGATCCACGGCTTGCGGGTCTTCTTGACGATCTCGCTGGTCCACGGCGAAAAGAAATCGTCGAGATAGAAATCGGCCGCGGCCTTCTCGCTCATTTCCTTGATGTCGGCGCCCGCGGCAAAGGCTTTCTCGCCCGAACCGGTTAGCACCGCGCAAAGCTGGCTGTCATCGCTGCTGTAATCGGCAAAGGCGTCGATCAGCTCCTCGAGCACCTTGGAATTCAGCGCGTTGAGCGCCTTGGGACGGTCAAGCGTAATCAGGGTGACGCCGTTGTTGCCCGAGGCGTTCTTTTCGGCGGTGATGGTCTCGTAATTCATGGGAGCGGGGTCCATTCCTCGTTTTCGGGCAGCGGGGCGAATATCTGATCGATCAGCTCATCGCTCACCTCTTCGGGGGTCGGCGGATTCCATTTGGGATCGCCGGTCTTGTCGACAATCACAGCGCGCACGCCCTCGGCAAAATCGGGGCGGGTCAGCACGCGGCTGGCGATGCGATATTCCATGCGCATGTTCTCGGCAAAGGTCGGCAGGTCGCTGGAAATTGCCAGCTGGCGAAGCGCGACCTTGCAGGTCTGCGGGCTCTTGGTGCCGAGCGTGTCGCGTTCCTTGGCCGCCCAGTCATCGCCGTCATCGGCGGCCTTTTCGAGGCTGGCGAGAATGTCTTCGAACCGGTCGGAGGCAAAATGCTTGGCGATCTTGAGCGCGTTGGCCTCGATCCGCGCGGGCGGAGGCGTGCCTACGGGTTCGGACAGGATGCCCGAAATCCGGCCCGGACGCTCGATGATGCGCGCCTTGATATCCTCGAGCAGGTCGTGCGGCACGTAATGGGTGGCAAGGCCCGCCCACAGCGCCTCTGCCCCGTCGAGCCGCGCCCCGGTCAGCGCCAGGAATTGCCCCAGCCTGCCGCCGAGCCGCGAGAGATACCAGCCGCCGCCGACATCGGGGAACAGGCCGATCCCGGTCTCGGGCATGGCAAAGCGCGTGTTCTCGGTTGCGACGCGATACTTGCACGGCTGCGAAATGCCCACGCCGCCGCCCATTGTCACCCCGTCCATGAAGGCGACGATCGGCTTTTCGAAAGTGAACAGCTGGTGGTTGAGCTGGTATTCGTCGTGGAAGAATTTGCGGCCCGAAATGCCGTTGTCGTTGAGCGCCGAATTGCGCAGGAAGGCGATGTCGCCGCCAGCGCAAAAGCCGCGGCCTTCGTGGTGGTCGATGATCACCGCCTCGATTGTATCGTCTTTCGCCCACTGGCTCAGGGCCGCGCTCATCGCGTGGCACATGTCGAGCGTGAGCGCGTGAAGCGCCTTGGGGCGGTTGAGCGAGATGCGGCCGACGGGGCCGTCGGTGCGGATGATGACATCTTCGGTCATGGCGGGGCTTTCGCTGGGAGCGTCTTGCGGCGGAGCGGCGGTGTCGCGGTTCATCACTCTGGCTCCTTACTGGCGCAACAGGTCGCGGCCAACGATCATGCGCATGACCTGGTTGGTGCCTTCGAGGATCGAATGGACGCGCAGATCGCGCCAGAAGCGTTCGATCGGATATTCCTTGAGATAGCCATAGCCGCCGAACAATTGCAGCGCGTTGTTGACGACGTTCGAACCGCTATCGGTGGCGAGCCGTTTGGCCATGGCAGAAAAACGCGACTTGTCTGGCGCGTTTTCGGTCACCTTGGCCGCGGCGAGATAGAGCAGTGCGCGCGCCGCCTCGAGCTCGGTCGCCATGTCGGCGAGCATGAACTGGGTGTTCTGGAAATCGGCGATCGGTTGCCCGAACTGCTTGCGCTCCTTGGTGTAGGCGACCGCCTCGTCGAGGCAGCGCTGAGCGCCGCCGAGCGAGCACGCCCCGATATTAAGCCGCCCGCCATCGAGTCCCATCATCGCAAAGCGGAAGCCATCGCCTTCCGCGCCGACGAGGTTTTCCGCCGGGACACGCGCATCCTCGAAGATCAGCTGCGCGGTGGGGCTGGCATTCCAGCCGAGCTTCTTTTCGGGCTTGCCGAAGCTGACGCCGGGCGTGTCCTTTTCGACAACGAGGCACGAAATGCCTTTCGACTTGTGCTCGCCGGTGCGGACCATGGTGACATAGACATCGTTGAAACCGCTGCCCGAAATGAACTGCTTGGTGCCGTTGAGGACGTAATGGTCGCCGTCCCTTTTCGCGGTGGTCTTGAGGCCCGCCGCGTCCGAACCCGAACCCGGCTCGGTCAGCGCATAGCTGGCGATCTTGTCGAGCGTGACGAGGTCGGGAAGGAATTTCTGCTTTACCGTGTCGCCGCCGAAACGGTCGATCATCCAGGCGGCCATGTTGTGGATCGAGATATAGGCCGATGTCGCAGGGCAGCCATAGGCCATGGCTTCCATGATCAGCGCCGCTTCGAGCCGGCCCAATGCGATGCCTCCAGATTCTTCCGAAACGTAGATCGCGCCAAAGCCGAGCTCGCCGGTGGACTGGATCACGTCGCGCGGGAAATGCGCTGTCTCGTCCCATTCTCCGGCATGCGGCGTGATGTTGTCTGCTGTGAACCGCCGCGCCATTTCCTGGATCGCGAGCTGGTCTTCGGTGAGTTGAAATTGTCCGTTCATGAGGAGGCCATTAGCCCGTGATTCTGGCTAGGGGAAGGCTTGCGAGGCAGTCAGCTTGCTAGGACCGCCTCGGCTTCGATCTCGACTTTCCATTCGGGCCGGCAAAGCCAGGCAACGCCGCACATGGTTGCCGCGGGACGAGCTTGTCCGAACCAGCGCGCATGGACCGCGCCGACCGCGTCCTGGTCAGCCGGGTCGGTCAGCAGCATCCGGGTGCGAACCACGTCCCGCGCGCTCCCGCCGAGTTCGGTTATCGCCGCGAGGATCAGCGCGCAGCACCGCTCAGCCTGCGCCGCGGCATCGCCGGGGGTGGTGGTTCCGTCGGACTCGATCGGGCCGGTGCCGGCAACGATGATGCGGTTATTCCCCGCATTCTCGACGCGCACCGCACGGCAAAACCCGAATTTTTTCTCGAAAGGGCTGCCCGAACTGGCGCGCTGCCGGGTGTCGGGCGCCGCGCTCATCCGCAGGCGATCCGGGTGATCTTGCCGTGCTCGTCATAGGACACGGTCACGCGGTCCGTGCGATAATCCATGGTCAGCGCGGTGTCCGGTCCGGCCCAGCGCAAGGTGCGCGACCCGGTTTCCGCGAGAATCTCGCTGGCTAGCGCGTCATTCGCCCGCGTCCCGATGAAGGTCTGCGCCGGTTCGGCATCGCAGGTGCCATCACCCTCGGGATGGCTGACGCTCAGGCCACCCTTGGGAAGGTCGGCGGGAGCGCAGCTTGCAAGGAGCGTCATCGCGGTGCTGGTCGCGGAGAGGAGGAGGAATTTCACGCAGGGCACCTCTTGCTCGGATAGTCGTCGGGCGTGCGCGGCAGATCGCCATCGGACGTCTCGAGCCGCTGGCTCTCGCCTTCGCCGACCAGTGCGAGACGAGTCTTCTGCTCCCAGGTCTCGCCTTCGCCTTCCATGGCGAGAGTCACGATCACGGCATCGCCGTCTGGCGCAGCACCGGTCACGGTGCCGATCGATTCGTAGAACAGGATCTCGTTCCCGCTGATCTCCATGCGCAGGTCGGATGCCGCATCGCAGCTTCCCTCGACATGGTCCCACACGCCGTGAAAGCGGGTGGGGATGCGGTTGGCGAGCGCGGTGTCGAGCCTGTCCGGCGGCCCCGCGCCATCGCCGATGCCGCCATCGGGCTCGACGGGGATCGCGGTTTCGACCGGAGCCGGCTCGGGCGCATTGGTCGCAGGCTCGCTGCCGCAGGCCGCAAGCGCGAAAGCCGCCAGCAGGGGAAAGGCGCCGCGCATCGTCATCACCCCATGGTCGGGATGACGAAGGCGTTCGAGCCGTCGCCGCCGCCATCGGGCCAGCGCTGGGTGACCTTCTTGTTCTTGGTCCAGAACTTGAGCCCCTCGGTCCCGTACTGGTCGATATCGCCAAAGCCCGAACGCTTCCACCCGCCGAAGCTGTGATAGCTCACCGGTACCGGGATCGGCACGTTGATCCCGACCATGCCGACGTTGACGCGCGCGGCAAATTCGCGCGCGGCGTGGCCGTTGCGGGTGAAGATCGCGACACCGTTGCCATATTGGTGTTCGCTGGGAAGGCGCACCGCGTCCTCGAAATCGTCGGCGCGCACAATCTGGAGGACGGGGCCGAAAATCTCTTCCTGGTAGCTCTTCATCTGCGGGGTGACGCGGTCGATCAGGGTCGGGCCGACAAAGAAGCCGTCCTCGTGTCCCTGCAAGGTGAAGCCGCGACCGTCGACGACGATCTCGGCGCCCTCTTCCTCGGCGGTGGTGATCCATTGCTCGATCCGCGCCTTGTGCTCGGGCGTGACCACCGGGCCGTAATGCGCGTCCGGATCGGTCGAGACGCCGATGCGCAGCGCGTTGATCGCCGGGATCAGCTTTTCGCGCAGCCGGTCAGCAGTGTCCTCGCCCACGGGCACCACCACGGGCAGCGCCATGCAGCGTTCGCCCGCCGAACCGAATGCGGCGCCGGCAAGGTCGTTCACCACCTGGTCGAGATCGGCATCGGGCATGACGATGCCGTGGTTCTTCGCCCCGCCAAAGGCCTGGACGCGCTTTCCGTTCTCTGCGCCGCGATGGTAGATGTAATGCGCGATATCGGACGAGCCGACAAAGCTGATCGCGGGGATATCGGGGTGATCGATGATCGCATCGACCATCTCCTTGTCGCCGTGGACGACCTGGAGCAATCCCTCGGGCGCGCCGGCCTCGACAAACAGTTCGGCGAGCCGGACCGGGACGCTGGGATCGCGCTCGGAGGGCTTGAGGATGAAGGCATTGCCCGCAGCACACGCCATGCCGAACATCCACATCGGGATCATTGCGGGGAAGTTGAACGGGGTGATCCCCGCCCCGATGCCGAGCGGCTGGCGCATCGAGTAGACATCGATGCCCGGGCCTGCGCCCTGCGTGTATTCGCCTTTCATCACCTGCGGGATCCCGCAGGCATATTCGATCACTTCGAGCCCGCGCTGCACGTCGCCCTTGGCATCGTCGACAACCTTGCCGTGTTCGGAGGCAAGCAGTTCGGCGAGCGATTGCATGTTCGCCTCGATCAGCTCCTTGAAGCGGAACATCACGCGCGCGCGTTTTTGCGGATTGGTCGCCGCCCAGCCGGGCTGGACCTGTTTGGCAGTTTCAACCGCACGGTCGAGCAGCGCGGCATCGCCGAGCGCGACCTCGGCCTGGACTTCGCCGGTCGAGGGGTTCCAGACCTGGTGCTTGCGGGTGGGGGCGGGGCTATCGCCGACGAGGAAGTGATCGATCTGGCGCATGAAGGGGTTACTCCTGGGAATTTCGTTGCGCCCCAAATGACGCTACGGCGCGCGCGTGGCAAGGGGCAGCGCGCGCCTTTTTGGCCATCGAGTGCGACGGATTGCGGGTTTCGATTGAAGCCGCGCGCCAATCGCCTAAACAACGCAATATCGTAACACGCAGGAGAGTATCTTGAGCACCGATCTGTCGCAGCGTCTCGCCGCCGCACCAGTCGTCCCGTTGATTGGAGAAGACGATGCCGGCAGGGCGGTGAAAACCGCGAACGCGCTGAAGGACGGCGGGCTTAGTGTGATCGAGGTGGTGCTGCGCAGCGACAATGCGCTCAAAGGCATGGAAGCCATTCTCGCAGAGACCGAGGGGCTGATCGTGGGCGCGGGCACGGTGCTGACGCTCGACCAGGCGAGGCGCGTGGTCGATAGCGGCGCCCAGTTCATCGTCTCGCCCGGCCTTGTCGATGACATTGCGCGCTTTTGCCTCGATGAAGGCGTCCCCTTCTTTCCTGGCACCATGACCGCGGGCGAAGTGCAGCGCGCCTATGCGCTGGGCCTTCGCGAAGTGAAGTTCTTTCCCGCAAGCCTTGCCGGCGGGGTGCCGATGCTCAAGGCGTTTTCGAGCGTGTTTCGCGAAATGCGTTTCATGCCGACCGGAGGCGTTTCGCCGGGCAATCTGGCCGATTTCCTCGCTCTTCCCAGCGTGATCGCTTGCGGCGGGAGCTGGCTGACACCCAAGGAGGCGATTGCCAGCAGCGATTACGACACGGTCACCAGGCTCGCGCGCGAGGCGATCGCCATTGCCAGATCCGTGCGCGGCTGAGCATCAGGCAATGCGGACACGGCGCAAAACCGGTTGACCTCGGCGGAAAGCCGATGCAGATGCCGCCGCCGGTCGCGGGTGTAGCTCAATGGTAGAGCAGAAGCTTCCCAAGCTTAAGACGAGGGTTCGATTCCCTTCACCCGCTCCATTCCAAGTCATCGTCGCCAAAAGACATTTCGGGCCATGGCCCGTGGAGCCGCGCGTGCTAGGTACCTGAGCCATGGACAGCTTTCTCCTGTGCCTTTTGCTCACCTTCGCGATCGCGCTGGGCGGCAAGGAGCAATTGATCATTGCCCAGTTTGCCGATGCGCTCGAACGCTCGGCCCCGCTGCTGTTCACCGGCGCCTTCACCGCCGTGCTGAGCGCAGCGATCATGGCCTATGGCGGTGCCTATGTCGCCGGTCTCCTGCCGCAGCGTGCGGCCGAGATGCTGATCGCCTTCGCGCTCGGATTCTCGGCGATCGAGCTGGCGTGGAAGGTGTCGGTCAAGCCGATGAAGGAGCCCACGCGGTCCTTCGTCGCGATCGGTGCGGTCCTGTTCGTGAGGCAGTTGATGGATGCGCCGCGCTTCGTGATCTTCGCGCTTGCCGCCGCCGCCCATTATCCCGGCTTCGCACTGATCGGAGGCGCTGCGGGCGGGGTGGGGGCGGCCTGGCTGGGATGGTGGCTCGGCCTCCACAAGCTCCAGCAACTCCCGGTGCGCGCGGTGCGGCTGGCGCTGGCCACCTGCCTGTTCCTCGCCGCGTTGCTGATCGGATTGAACGCGCGCTACGTGTTCCTGTGATCGATTGTCTCGATCAGTGCGAATGGCAAATGTCCTGAAACAACCTGCGCCGCCATCCGTTGGTTGAATGAACGAAGAGGGGCGCGCGCCCGTGCGCATGCGCCCTCGACCCACGAAATCAAGAGGATCACACATGCCCGCACAAAACGACAATGCCCGCACCCAGATGATCGGCGAGATCAACGAACTCCTGGCCGATCATTTCGCGCTCTACATCAAGACCAAGAATTTTCACTGGCATGTCACCGGCCCGCGCTTTCGCGATCTCCACCTGCTGTTCGACGATCAGGCGATCGAGGTGCGCGACCAGATCGACGCGATCGGCGAACGGGCGCGCAAGCTGGGTGGCAACACGCTGACCTCGCTCGGATCAATCGCGAAGAATACCCAGATCGCAGATCAGGACAACGCATCGCTCAGCGCCGAGGACATGATCGCCGAACTGCGTGACGACAACCAGAAGCTGGTCGACAAGCTCAAGGCGATGAAGGAAACCGCCGAGGCCGCGGGCGACAATGCGACCGACGGCATGATCGACGACTGGACCGACATGGCCGAAGAACGCGTGTGGTTCCTGTCCTCGCTGCTGAAATAACCAAATCGAGCGCAGGCATGAGGGGTCGTTTCCGGGTAGCCGGGAGCGGCCCCTTTGCTAAGGGTGAGGCCATGGACCGAGTAGACATGCGCCCCGGCGCCGATGACGCCGCAATCGCCGACTGGATCGCGATCCGGATCGCCCGCGCGCTGGAGACGACCGACGGCACCGTGCCGATCGCGCTCCCGGGCGGTTCGACCCCTTTCCCGATCTGCGAGATCCTGGTGACGCGCGATCTCGACTGGAGCCGCGTGGTGATCGAGCCGACCGATGACCGCGTGGTGAGCGAGGATCACCCGGCGAGCAATGCCGGCAAGCTGCGTGCACTGTTCGAGCCAGTCGGAGCCAGACTCGCCTCGCTGGTCGAAATGGAAGCGAGCGGCCAGCTTCCCTCGGGCGGATACCGGCTGGTCTGGCTCGGCATGGGGACCGACGGGCATATCGCCTCGCTGTTTCCCAATACCGATCCACGCGTCGATGACGAGCGGTGGCTGCGCCGGATCACGCCCGACCCGCTTCCGCCCGAAGCGCCGTTCGACCGGGTCACACTGACATTGCCCGCTTTGCTCAGCACCGACGAATTGCTGTTCGTCATTCGCGGCGAGGACAAGAGCGCACTCTTCGAGGCGGCCTTGCGCGGCGAAAACGACCTGCCGGTCGCGCGGCTGCTCGCGGCGCGCGATATCGGGCATCATCGCCCGGTGACCTGCTTCACCTGATGGACCCGCGGTGATCGAGCGCGTCCTGCCTGCCCGGCTTCACCGTGCGCTGATGCCGCTTGCCCACCTGATGCGCCATTACTGGCGGTGCTGGCGCAAGCCGCCGATCGCGGGGGTCAGCGTCATCATCGCCAACAGCGAGGGCGAGATCCTCTTGCTGCGCCATTCCTACGGGCCTCCGGTCTGGGGATTGCCGGGCGGGGGGCTCAAAGAGGGCGAGGACCCGGCGCAGTGCGCGCGGCGCGAAGTGCTCGAAGAAGTCGGCATTGCGCTCGGACAACTCACCCTCGTCAGCCATTTCGCAGAGGTGATTTCAGGAGCGCCGCACACTGCCCATGTCTTTGCCGCGAGGAGCGACGCTGAGCCGCGACCGGACATGCGCGAGGTGATCGCGGCGCGCTTTTTCCCGCCCGACCGTCTGCCCGAGGAACTAGGCCCCACCATGCGGCGCCGGATCGCGGCCTGGCGTGATGCCGCCGCGATGAACCCGGTCTAGAGCAGCGAGAGCTGCGCTGCCTCGGCGCTTTTCTGGCCGGAACCGGTCTCGCCTTCGCCATGGTCGAGATTGGACAGGGTCAGCCCCATCAGCCGGATCGGCATAGGCAAGGGCAGCACCTCTTCGAGCAATTCGCGCGCGAGCCGGGCGAAATGCTGCTTGTCCTCGATCCATTCACCCTGGCGCGTGGCAATCGAGCGCGCGCGCGACATGATCTGGAAATCGGTGTATTTGAGCTTCAGGGTGATCGTGCGGCCACGCACCGCTCGCCCGCCCTTTGACGCGTTTTCGATCCGCTCCCAGACGATATCTATGATGGTCTCGAGCGTGTCGCGCAGCGCCGCCCCGCTCGAAATGTCATCGCTGAACGTGCGCTCCCCGCCGACCGACTTGCGCAATCTGTGCGACCGCACGGGTCTGAGGTCGATGCCGCGCGCGGCGCGATAGAGGTAATCGGCAAAGCTGCCGAAATTGGCGCGCAGGAACGCGATGTCCCTGGCTGCCAGATCGGCGCCGGTCTCGATGCCCAGCCGTTTCATCTTTTCCTCGGCTTTCGGACCGACACCGTGAAACCGGCGGATCGGCAGACCCGCGACGAAATCGGCGCCTTGCCCCGGACGGATGACGCAAATCCCGTCGGGCTTGTTCTGGTCGCTGGCGATCTTGGCGAGGAACTTGTTGTAGGACACCCCCGCGCTCGCGGTGAGCCTGGTCTTGGCGCGGATCTCCTGCCGGATCAGTTCGGCGATGCGGGTGGCGCTGCCAATGCCCAGCCGGTCCTCGGTCACGTCGAGATAGGCCTCGTCGAGGCTCAGCGGTTCGACCAGTTCTGTATGATGGCGGAAGATCGCGCGGATCTGCTGGCTCGCTTCGCGATAGGCGTCGAACCGGCTTTTGACGAAGACGAGATCGGGACACAGCCGCCGCGCGGTGACAGACGGCATGGCGCTTTTCACCCCGAAGCGCCGTGCCTCGTAACTTGCCGCCGCGACCACGCCGCGCCCGCCTGACCCGCCCACCGCGACGGGTTTCCCGCGCAGCTCGGGATTGTCGCGCTGCTCGACGCTGGCGAAAAAGGCATCCATGTCGACATGGATGATCTTGCGCAGGCCCGCTGCCTCGCTCTCGCCTTCCTTGCTGCTCGCCGGATCGTCCATGCCCCCCATGTAAGCCGCCCGCACGCGAAGCAAAACCACTTGGCGCTTTCCTTATCCGCGCCGAGGCGGCAAGGACCGTCGATGGACACGCCCCGAGCAAGGACGATCAGCCCGCTGGGCGAGCGCGAACTGATCACACTCATGGCGCTTCTGATGAGCCTCCAGGCCTTCGGCATCGATGCAATGCTTCCTGCGCTAGGCCAGATGGCAGGCGAGATGGGCGCGGGCGGAAACGATCGCCAGCTGGTGATCGGGGCCTATTTCCTCGGCGCAGGGATAGGGGCGTTCTTCCCCGGGGCCTTTGCCGATCGTTTCGGGCGAAGGCCGGTTCTCGCCTTCGGGCTGGTCGCCTATTTCGTGCTTTCGCTCGCCTGCGCGCTGGTCAGTGATTTCTGGCTGCTGGTCGGCATCAGGCTGGTGCAGGGAATCGCTTGTGCGGGCCTTTCGGTGGTGCCCGCCGCGATCGTTCGCGACCATGTCGGCGGCGACCGGATGGCTCGCCTGATGAGCCTTATCATGATGATCTTCCTGCTCGTGCCGATCCTCGCGCCTGCCGTGGGGCAGGGGATCATGATGGTTGCGGGCTGGCGGGCTATCTTCGTCGCCATGGCGGTGATGGCGGTGCTGGTCGGAAGCTGGGCATGGCTGCGCCTTCCCGAAAGCCTGGCGGAGGAAAACCGGCAGGAAATCAACATTGCCACGATCCTGCGAAACATGGGCCGCGCGCTCGCGAACCGTGGGGCGATCGGCTACGTGATCGGCAGCGCGCTGGTTTTCGGCTCCCTGTTCGGGTTTCTCAATTCCTCGCAGCAGCTGATCGGCGAGGCTTTCGGCATGGGCGATTATTTCGCGCTGGTCTTCGGAGGCGCGGTGCTCGGAATGGTCGCGGCCAATTTCACCAATTCGCGCATCGTCGAACGCTTCGGCGCGCGCCGGGTCAGTCACACGGCCTTGTTCGGCTTCATCCTCGTTGCTGGTCTGCTCTACCTTTCGGCCAGCCAGCAACCGCAGAGATTGTGGGAGTTCATGGTCCTGATCGGGCTTGCCATGGCGATGCTCGGCTTTGTCGGTGCCAATTTCTCGTCGATCGCAATGCAGCCTTTCTACCAGATCGCCGGTGCGGCGAGCAGCGCGCATACCGCGCTGCGCATGAGCACGGGAGCGGTCCTGGGGAGCTTCATCGGCTATCTCTATGATGGCACCGCGCAGCCGCTGGCGCTTGCCATGCTGCTGTGCGGCCTGGCGGCGCTGGCCGTGGTCCTGTTCAGCGAGGGCGGAAGACTGTTCCGGCGCAAACAGAGCGCGCTTGCCGACTGATCAATCGGCGCCGAGCCTGCGCCAGGCGAGCCCTGCAAATTCGCACAGGAGCGGGCGCGTGTCGCGCGGGTCGATGATGTCCTCGACATTGAAGCGCTCGGCGCTGCGGAAAGGCGAGGTGACCTTGGCGAGCCGTTCGCGGATCGCTTCGAGTTCGGCTTCGGGGTTCTCGGCAGCTTCAAGCTCGGACTTGTAGGCAACTTCGAGCCCGCCCGCGATCGGCAGGCTGCCCCAGTCTCCGCTCGGCCAGCAGAAACGATACTGGTAGCGATCGGCATTGCTCATCGCGCTTCCGGCAATGCCATAGGCGCGGCGCAGCACCACGCTCGCCAGCGGCACGCTTGCCTTGTAGATCGCATTCATCGCCTGGACCCCGTAGCGGATCGTTCCCGCCATTTCCGCCTCGCGCCCGATCATGAAGCCGGGATTGTCGACGAGGTGGACGATCGGCAGGCGGAACTGGTCGGCGAGCCTGACAAAGCGTTCGACCTTTTCAGACGTCTTGGCTTCCCACGATCCACCCAGGAAGCTCGGGTCGGACGCGACGACGGCAACCGGCCAGCCGTCGAGCCGCGCAAATGCGGTGATTGCGGCGCGCCCCCAGTCCTTGCCGATCTCGAACACGGTGCCCGTGTCGAACACCATCGCAAGCGCGCGGCGCATCGAATAGACCTGCCTGGGGTCCCTTGGCACGAGGTTGACCAGCGCCTCATCGCGGCGATCGACCGGGTCGGTCGGCTCGGAGCGGCGGGCGTGCTGGCCTGCATATTCAGGCATGAAGGAAAGGAAGTGCCTTGCACGCGCGAAGGCTTCCGCCTCGCTTGCCACCTCGTCATCGACGACGCCATTGCGGGCGTGAATTTGTGCGCCGCCAAGCTCTTCCTTGGCGCGGGCATGGTCCTTGTCCTGCTCGTATTTCGCTCCCATCGCATCGACCACTGCGGGGCCGGCGGCGAAGAGCTGGCTGAGGCCGCGCACCATGATCGAATAATGGCTCGCCACCGTGCGCGCTGCGCCAAGGCCTGCCGTGGGCCCCAATGCAAGCGCCACCACCGGCACCGTGTCGAGGTTTTCGACCACGTCGCTCCAGCCGGGCACGGCGGGGATATAGGTCGCGCCGATCTGTTCGAGGGTCTTGACGCTGCCGCCGCCGCCGGTGCCGTCGATCATGCGGATGATCGGCAGCTTGAGCTCGTGCGCCATGCGCTCGGCCTGCACCATCTTGCGCGCGATGCCCGCGTCAGCCGCGCCGCCGCGAATGGTGAAATCGTCGGCGGTGGCGACCACCGGGCGGCCGTTCACCGTGGCCTTGCCGAACAGGAAGGGGGCGGGGGTGACGCCGGTCAGGTCGCCATTTGAGTCATATTGGCCCTTGCCCGCGACCTTGCCGATTTCGCGGAAGGAGCCTTCGTCGCACAGGGCAGCGAGCCGTGCCCGCGCGTCCATCTTGCCGCGCGAATGCTGACGCGCGACCTTGTCTTCGCCGCCCATTTTCTCGGCGAGAGCCTCGCGGTGGCGCAGCTCCTCGAGTTCCTTCGCCCAGGTCACTCGTCAGCAGGCTCGACCACGCACAGCACCTCTTCGACCTGGACCTGCGCGCCTTCGGCGGCTTCGAGCCCGGCGACGGTCCCGTCGAACGGCGCGGTGAGCGCGTGTTCCATTTTCATCGCTTCGAGCACCATCAGCCGCTGACCGGCCTTGACCTTGTCGCCATCTGCCACGTCGAGCGCAATCACCTTGCCAGGCATGGGCGCGAGAATTGCGCCATCGCCCGCCGCGCCAGCACCCGAACCGCGCGACTGGCGTTCGAAAACGAAGCTCTGCCCATCGGCAAACACCACCGCGCGCTCGGGATCGACGAAGCCGGTGGCATTGATGTCGCCGCCCGATATCGCCGCAGCGATCGTGCGCGCCTCGCCCTTGTGGCTGAGCGTCGCGCGCAAGGCACCCGGCGCGTTGAGCCTCAGCCCGATGGGCAGGTCTTCGTGGTCCTGCGTCTCGGCGAGTGCGATGAAATCTGCAGCCGTCTGCCAGATATCCTCGTCCGCCTCGTCCGAGGGAACGAGCGTGTCGAGCTTGTCGGCGATGAAGCCGGTGTCGAGCCGCGCATCGCGAAAATCCTCGTCGCGCAGGCAATTGGCGATGAAGGCGGCATTGGTTTTCACCGGCCAGATCTCGACGCTTTCGGCGATCTCGGCGAGCTGTTCGATCGCCTCTTCGCGGGTTTCGTCCCAGACGACGAGCTTGGCTACCATCGGGTCGTAGAAGGGCGAGATCATGTCGCCTTCCTCGACCCCGGTCTCGATCCTCCCTTCGACGCCGAGGTCGAAATGGTCGAGCCGCCCGGTCGAAGGCAGGAAGCCGCCCGCCGTGTCCTCGGCATAGAGCCGCGCCTCGATTGCGTGGCCGTTGATGGCAAGCTCGTCCTGGCTGACCGGGATCGGCTCACCGCTCGCGACGCGCAGCTGCCATTCGACGAGGTCCACCCCGGTGATTTCCTCGGTCACCGGGTGCTCGACCTGGAGGCGGGTGTTCATCTCCATGAAGAAGATGCGGTCGGCGCGCAGGCCCTCGCTCGCATCGGCGATGAATTCGATCGTGCCCGCGCCCTCGTAATCGACTGCCTTGGCGGCGCGCACGGCAGCGGCGCAGATTTCCTCGCGGGTGGCTGCGTCCATTCCGGGAGCGGGCGCCTCCTCGATCACCTTCTGGTGGCGGCGTTGGAGCGAGCAATCGCGCTCGAACAGGTGGACGACATTGCCGTGGGTATCGCCGAAGACCTGCACCTCGATATGGCGGGGCGAGGTGATCCACTTTTCGAGCAGAACCTCGTCATTGGAAAAGCTCGCGCTGGCCTCGCGCTGGCAGCTTTGGAGCGCGGCCTCGAAATCCCCGGGCGCATCGACCTTGCGCATGCCCTTGCCGCCGCCGCCCGCGACCGCCTTGATCAGCACGGGATAGCCGATCGCATCGGCTTCTTTCTTGAGGCGCTCGACGCTCTGGTCCTCGCCCTCGTAACCGGGCGTCACGGGCACGCCTGCCTCGCGCATCAGCTTCTTGGCGGCATCTTTCAACCCCATCGCCTCGATGCTGGAAGGTTTCGGGCCGACCCAGATCAGCCCTGCATCGATCACCGCCTGCGCAAAGGCCGCGTTTTCGGAAAGAAAGCCATAGCCCGGGTGGATCGCCTCGGCGCCAGTTTCCCTGGCGGCAGCGATGATTTTCTCGCCCTTCAGATAGCTTTCGGCAGCAGGCGAGGGGCCGATATGCACCGCCTCGTCGGCGCTGCGGGTGTGCAGCGCGCGGGCATCGGCATCCGAATAGACCGCGACGGTCGCGATTCCCATTTCGCGGGCAGTGCGGATGATGCGGCAGGCGATTTCGCCGCGATTGGCAATGAGAAGTTTCTTCATGCCCGCTCGCTATCCCGCTCTGCCGCCGCGATCAATCCTCGTCGGGCAGCGGGGTCATCGGCGGAGGCGGAATGTCGCCGCTCATGCGCACTTCGAGCAAGATATCGGCATAGGTCCATTCGGGCATGTGGTCGGGCGGCATGGGCCGGTTCCACAGCGCCTCGAAGAAGCTCTGGACAATCAGCCACAGCTTGCGCGGGCGCGAGATCACCACGCGGTGGTCCCAGGCCTTGTGGTCAAGCCGGTCGACCTCGTAACCGATTGCGCCGTAGATATTGGCAGCCGACAGGATCGCCCAGCGGCTGCGAAAGGGCAGGTGCACCGTGCCGAGTTTCGCGGCGCGCAGGTGGCGGTCCATCGTCAGGGCGAGCCTGCGGGCGATGTCGGAAGCCTCGCCGCGGTGATGCGGCTTCATCAGCTGGCCAGGCTCGATATCCTCCTCGGCCAGCCATTCGGCGGGGATGTAGCAACGCCCGGCGGCATCGTCCTCGGCCATGTCGCGCGCGATATTGGCGAGCTGGAAGGCGATCCCGAGGTCGCAGGCGCGCGCGAGGGTGTAATCATCGTCCGCCGGAACGCCCATGACCCGCGCCATCATCACTCCGACCGCGCCCGCGACATGGAAGCAATAGCGAGCAAGACCGGCCGAATTGCGCGGCCGCCAGCCCTTGGCATCGAGCGCGAAGCCGGCGATCACGTCGTCGGCCATGCTCATGGTCAGGCGGCATTCCGAGGCGACCTGCCCGAAGGCATCGAACGCGATATCGGCTGTGGGTTCGCCATCGATCGCGCGGCGGGTGAGCACGCGGATCGCCTTGGTCCTGTCAACCGGGCCGTCCTGCTTGGCCAGCGCGCCGCCCAGTTGCTGCCCGTCGGTGATGTCGTCGCAGCGGCGGCACCAGGCATAGAGCATCCATACCCGTTCGCGCGTGTCGAGGTCGAACAGGCGGCTGGCCGAGGCGAAGCTCTTCGATCCCTCTGCGATCATCTCGTAGCTTTTGGCCACGAGCTTGTCGCGATCGCGCCCGCCGCCCGCGCGCTTGACCGCGGGCTTGAGGATGCGCGAGGGCGCCAGCATCCGGGGGCCGACCTTCACCGGCGGGCGAGGGCGGCGCGGCGGGTTCACAGATCCTCGGCTTTCATCCGGAAGATCGGCGTGTGCGGCTCGTAGGCGGCCATCTTGTCGATCAGGTCGGGCAGGGTCTCGGCGTGGATCAGGATGTTCTGGTGCGCCGGGCGCACGAAACCGACATCGATCATCTTGCGGTTGAAGGCGATCAGATCGTCATAGAAGCCGAAGGCATTGAGCAGGCCCACCGGGTCGGAATGATAGCCAAGCTGTGCCCAGCTCATCGCCTCCCACAATTCGTCCATCGTCCCCACCCCGCCGGGGATGGTGACGAAGCCGTCGGACAGGTCGGTAAAGCGCTGTTTGCGCTCGTGCATTCCCGAGACGGTGTGAAGCTCGGTGCAGTCGTGATTGGCGACCTCGCTATTGGCGAGCGCTTCGGGGATGACGCCGATCACCTCTCCGCCTGCATCGAGCGCGCCCTTGGCGACCGCGCCCATCAGGCCAAGCCGGCCGCCGCCATAGACCACCCCGATCCCGCGTGATGCGAGCCCGGCGCCCACTTCGCTTGCAAGCTGCATGTAGCGCGGGTCATCAGGGGTGGCGGAGCCGCAATAGACGGCAAGTCTTTTCATCGCACTCATGCGGTCGCTTTAGCTGCCAAATCCTCCAGCACAATCCCTGCCGTCGCCTTGGCGCTGCCGACAACTCCGGGAATCCCCGCGCCCGGATGGGTGCCTGCGCCCACGAGATAGAAATTCTCGATCACGTCGTCGCGATTGTGCCCGCGCATATAGGCGCTTTGCCACAAGACCGGCTCGAGGCTGAATGCGCTGCCCAGATGCGCGTTAAGATCCTCGCGGAAATCCTTGGGCGTGTAGTGGAACTTGGTCACGATCCGGTCGTGGATATCGGGGATCAGGCGGCGGCCGACCTCGTCGAGCACCGTCTTTTCGAGCTGCGGGCCGACTTCGTCCCAGTCGAGCGCGAGCTTGCCCAGATGCGCGACCGGAACGAGCGCGTAGAAAGTGCTCTTGCCCGCTGGCGCCATCCCCGGGTCGGTGACGGTCGGATGATGCAGATAGATCGAGAAGTCCTGCGGCAGAACGCCGTGCTTGTAGATGTCCTCGACCAGCCCCTTGTAGCGTGGGCCGAACAGGATCATGTGGTGCGGGATTCCGGGCCATGTCCCTTCCAGCCCGAAATGGACGACGAAAAGCGAGGGCGAAAAGCTCTTTCTTGACAGCGACTTGGCATATTTCTGCCCGCGCACGCTTTCGCCCAGCAATTGCTTGTAGGAATGCATGATATCCGCGTTTGATGCGACCGCGTCGAAGCGCTGGCGATGGCCGCTCTCGGTCTCGACCTCGGTCGCGCGCGTGCCCACGGTGTGCACCTGCTTGACCGCATCGCCGGTGCGTATCGTGCCGCCCAATCGCTCGAAATGGCGCACCATGCCTGCGATCAGCCGGTTGGTGCCGCCGCGCGCCCACCACACGCCGCCGTCCTTCTCCAGCTTGTGAATGAGCGCGTAGATCGAGGAGGTCTTCATCGGCGAGCCGCCGACGAGCAGCGTGTGGAAGGACAGCGCCTCGCGCAGCTTCTCGCTTTCGACGAAGCTTGAAACCATGTCGTAGACGCTGCGCCAGGCCTGTTTCTTCACCAGGGCTGGCGCGGCCTTGATCATGCTCTTGAAGTCGAGAAACGGCACCGTCCCCAGCTTCACATAGCCTTCCTCGTGCACTTCCGAGGCATATTGCAGGAAGCGCTGGTAGCCGACCACGTCATCGGGATTGAGCTTGGCAATCTCGGCATTGAGATCGGCCTCGTCGTTCGAATAGTCGAAATTGGTCCCGTCGGGCCAGTTGAGCCGGTAGAAAGGCATGACCTTCATCAGTTCGACATCCTCGGCGATGTCGTGGCCGGTCAGCTTCCACAATTCTTCCAGACAGGGCGGATCGGTGATGACCGTCGGCCCGGCATCGAAGGTAAACCCGTCCTTCTGCCAGTAATAGGCCCGCCCTCCGGGCTTGTCGCGGCCCTCGATCACGGTGGTCGCGATGCCGTGCGATTGAAGCCGGATCGCGAGCGCCAACCCGCCAAAGCCCGCGCCGATCACGCAGGCGCTCTTGCCGGCATATCTCTCGGCCACGGCAGGATTGATGCCGCGCTCGCGGGCGATTGCCGGTTCGAGGTCTAGCCTGGCGGTCTCGGGGCTGGAAGTGGTCAATCGGGTGTCCTTGTCTTGGCGTTCTCGCTTGTAAGCGGCGCAGCGTTTTTGAACAGGGCGGGAATAGCGCGCGAGACAGCTACGGGCGGTTTTCCGGCGAGGATGCGCAGCTTGTCGGCGGGGCTGGAGCGAAGCGCGTAAAAGCGTTCGATCAGCCCGCGGCGCAGCCGGTAGAACCGCTCGAAAACGGCGACCCGGCGTTCGGGCCGCGCGGCGAGGAACAGCATGCGCGCAAGCAGGCGGTAAAAGCGCGTCCGGCGCCAGTGTCGCCGCGCGCGCGCTTCGAACAGGGCCGCCAGTTGCGGGCCGGTGAGATCGGCATCGCGCGCGATCGCTAGTGCGTTTTCCACCGCGATCGGCAAGGTATAGCTGGTGAGCGGGTGGACAAATCCGCCGCGCGCACCGGCAAGCGCGACGCCGTCAGTGCTTGCCGCGCGCTGAAAGGCGCGAAAGTCCCCTCCGGTGAGCACCGGAAGCACTCCCGTCTCGCCTCCGACGATTTCGTGTTCGCCCCAGCCATGCGCGCGGGCATAGCCATCGATACGTGCCGACAGCGCCGACCGGTCGAGCGCGGGGTCGTCAGCGTAATAGGTGTCCTCGATGAAGAGATCGTGCGCGCCGATCGGCAGGACATAGACGAAGCGGTAGGCCCCGCCATTGCCGTGCGGGGCGTGCTGTTCGACATGGGCATCCATGATGACAGGGCATGCAATCCCGTGCGGCTCGGCAAGCCGGATATGCCGCCCGAGAAAGACCTGCCAGCCGCCGCAAAGCTGCGGGGCTTGGCCAAAGCCGCGGCAATCGATCACCGCGCGCGCATCGAGCCGCGTGCCATCGGCAAGGTCGGCCCCTCGCGCATCGAGCGCGGCGACAGCGCGCCCGGTCATCAGCGTGCCTTCGGGCAAGGCGCGCACCAACCCCTCGTGGAAATCGGCCGAGGCGAGCGAGCGATAGGGGGTGGACAGGTGGCGGCGAAATGCGGGGAAGCGAACCTCGTATCCCTTGTCCCAGCCGGTCTGGCGAAAGCTGGAAAGGAGCGCGCGGCCTTCGTCGTCGAGATCGCTGTCGAACCAGCTCCAGCGGTGATTGCCGCCGATGGTCTTGCCCGCCTCGACCAGCGCGATGCGGAATGAAGGCCGGGCGCGGTGGAGCGCCAGGGCGATCAGGCCCCCTGCCAGCCCCCCGCCGGCAATCACCACGTCATATTGCGATTCAGTCATCCGTGTTTTGCCGTAGGCGAGGGCGCGGGCAGGGGCAATCGCGACCATGGACGGTGGGCCGGGGAAACCCCGGGGAAACCAAAGCCGCGCGCACGGGTTGTAGGCAAAAGACGAAGGGAAACACGTGACCGTCACAATTCAACGCGCCGCCCGCAAATGGGCCAACGGCGCCGCCATCGCCGCTATCGCCCTTGGCACAGCGCCAGCCTTTGCCGAAGACGGCGAGAGCGCAGATACCGACAGCACCGTCGACACAATCGCGCAATCGCAGGCCGATATCGACCCGCAGGCGCTGCCCGCCGAGGGGTCGCCGCCGATCGACCTCGACGATACCGTTTTCGATGAAAACTGGGTGACCGTGGGCGTCGGCGTGGGGCTGGGCGCAAGCTATAGCGGCTCGGACGATTACGTCGTCAATCCGCTGCCGCTGGTGCGCGGCCGGCTGGGACCGGTGCGGCTTGCCCCGAGACCGGGCGGGCTTGCACTCGACTTTCTCCCCAAGTCGCGCGATGGAGTCAATTTCGAGCTCGGCCCGGTGGTGCGACTGCGCAATGACCGCGCCACCCAGATCGAGGACGAGGTGGTCAAGCTTGCCGGCGAACTCGACACCGCAGTCGAACTGGGCGTGGCGAGCGGGATTTCGGTCGCAGGCGTGCTCAACCCTTACGATTCGCTCAGCTTCGGCGTCGATGCGCGCTGGGATGTTGCCGGAGCCCACGAAGGCATGGTGATCGAGTCGGGCGTCAATTACTTCACCCCGGTCAGCCGCGGCGCGGCGGTCATGCTTGGGATCAGCGCGCAGGTCATCGACGACGATTATGCCGATTACTACTACACGGTCTCGCCAGCGCAATCGGCGGCGACCGGCCTGCCGGAATTTGCAGCCGAGGGCGGTCTCAATTCCATTGGCGCCAACCTGCTGGTCGCTATCGATCTCGACGGCGATATTGCCAATGGCGGGTTCGGCATCTTCGCAATCGGCGGCTATTCGCGGCTGATGGGCGATGGCAAGGACACGCCCTATACGTCGATCCGTGGCAGCGCCGACCAGTATTTCGGCGGTGTCGGAGTGGGCTACACCTTTTAAGGCCCCGCAAAGGCTGGCCGCATTGAAAAAAGGGCCGCACGGCGTGGGCGGCCCTTTCTCGTTTCGTTCTGAGTTTGAGGATCAGTCCTCGCTGTCCTCGTCCGCCATGGCGCCTTGCGCGCCTTCGGCAAGCTGCGGGCGGGCCGGCGGCAGCGGGGCATCGCGGTCGCCGGTCATGAGGTAGGTGTCGAACCAGCGCATCATGCGCAGGTTGTAATCATATCGGCTCGCAGCCTTTCGGTTGCCGTGCCCTTCGCCCGGATAGAACACCAGTCGCGCCGGGGTATCGGGCTGGCGGATTTTGATCGAGCGATACAGTTCGAGGCTCTGGCCCGGATCGACGCGGGTGTCTTCCTCCCCGTGCATGATCAGGATCGGCGTGCGCGCCTTGTCGACGTGATAGACCGGCGAGATTTCGAGCATCTTGGTCCAGTCGTCCCACGGCCAGGCGCGGCTGTGGACGTTGTACATCTCGTAAGGAATGTCGCCGGTGCCGAACTTGGACACCTGGTTCGAGATGCCGACGAACATCACGCTCGCTGCGAATTCGTCCGAGTAATAGGTCGCGCCCCAGGCGCTGGCATAGCCGCCATAGGACCCGCCGGTGATCCCGGTGCGATCCGCATCGGTGATGCCATCGGCGGCAAGCGCGCGCTTGGCATCGACGATGTCGCGGAATTCGGGGTCGGTGTAATTGCCCTGGTGCTGCTTGGAGAAATCGACCCCGTAACCGGTCGAGCCGCGATAGTTCGGGAGGAACACCGCATAGCCCTGTCCAGCGGCCACCTGGCCGGGTTTCGAATAGGCGGTCTGCCAGCCATTGCTGTCATGCGCCTCGGGTCCGCCATGGACGTTCATGATCGTCGGTGCGCCGCCTTCGGGAACGCCGCCCACCGGCAGGATCAACACGCCTTCGACCTCTTGCCCGTCGGTCGCGGTGAAAGTGTAAGCGCGCTGTTCGCCTAAGGTGATGTCCGAGAGCCATTCATTGTGGTTGGTCCAGCGCTCGAAAGCGCCATCGTTCCACACGAACAGTTCGGTCGGGTGCTGCGGCGAATTGGCGGCAAAGGCGATGCGGTTGCCTGCCGCCTCGATGCGGGTGAGGATCAGGTCGCCCGGATCCTGTTCCTCGGCAACGGTGCCGTCGGCATTGTATATGCGAAGGCGCGATTGCACGCCCACATGCACCACCGCGGCAAGGCGGCCGTCGGACAGCCACTCGGCATCGACCGCGGCCTCGGCAGCGCCGGCATTGAGCGGGCGGTACTGGCCGGTCGCGGTGTCGACGAGGTGGAGCGTTGTCGCCGCCGGATCGTTCATGTCGACGCCTGCGATCAGCGACAATTGCGATCCGTCTGGCGAGATTTCGACATCGCCGATCTTGCCCGGCGTTTCGACCACGCTGCGGACCTCGCCGCTGTCGAGGTCAATGATGTTGACGCGCTTGGCGGTGTAGCTGTCATCGACCAACGGGCTGGGCGCGGTCTCGACGATCCCCGTGCGCCCGTCGGAAGAAACGTCGAAGCTGCTGACATAGCCGGGCAGTTCGATCTGGCGCGGATCATCGTCTAGCTCGTCGCCAAGGCCCGCAGCGAAAAGGCGTGCGGGCTTGAATTCCTCTTCATAGACCCGGGCGATGAAGCCGCCCTTGGCCTGCGCCTCGCGCTGTTCGTCGGTCTCGCCGCCGACCAGCATGTAGACGGTGCGTCCATCGGGGCTGAAACGGTAGGAACGCACTGCGGCATCCTCGACCCCGGCGAGCTTGGTATAGGTGCCGCCATCGACGGGAATGCCCCAGACCGCGCGGTCATCGTCGTCCTTCGCCCACAGGAAGGTGACCATGCGGCCATCGGGCGAGAAGGCGACCGCCGAAGGGCTGATGTCGTCGGGCAGGTATTCGCGCGCATAATCGGGCGCGGTGGCGATTTTCAGTTCGCTCTCGAACCCGCCGTTGTCTTCGCCTTCGGTCACGTCGGGAAGGCGGGTGGTGGTATAGGCGATCCGGTTGCCATCGGGCGAGACCGCGATCGCGCCGACCGATTCGAGCTTGGCGACATCTTCGGCGGTCATCGGGCGCGCCTGTGCGGTCGCGGCAACCGATACGGTCGCGAGCAGCGTGGCTGCGGTAAGGGTGAGACGGTTCATGACGTCGACGATTCCTCTCTCATGGAAGTTGGTGCGTGCCTCCTTAGCGGCCAGCGTCTGAATGGCAAATGGGTCGGCCTGCGCGAAGCCAAGGGCTTGCCAGCGCGCCTGCACGTCTCCATCACCGCCCAGTCAAAGGAACAGGGGAGAAAACAGGTGAAATTGCTCAAGAATTGTGCCGGTGCGCTTGCTGGATTGGCCGCGTTGATGGCTTCGCCCGCCGCCGCCGACACAGTCCTGATCGAAGCGGGCAGCGTCATCACCGATGCGGCCAGCGACCCGACCGGATCCATGGTGTTGGTGGTGGTCGACGGCACGATCGAAGGAATCTACGCCCCCGATGCCGCCGCGCTCGGGGCGTACGCGGCGCAGGGCGCCGAGCGGATCGACCTGTCCGACAAGACAGTGCTCCCCGGCCTGATCGACCTGCACACGCACCTGTCAGGCGATCCCAGCGGCGAGTTCTGGCGCGCTGCCACTACGCCGAGCGAGTATTTCACTCTTATAGCGGCCAAGAATGCGCGGATTACCGCGCTTGCCGGGTTCACCACGGTGCGCGACCTCGGCAGCCGCACCGATCAGGTCACCCAGATGCTGGCTCGCGCCACGCGCGAAGGAATCGTGCCCGGGCCGCGCGTCATCACCAGCGCGCGAACGATCGCGATCATCGGCGGACACGGCGACGTCAACGGCTTCGTCGAACACGTCAACGATGCGCTCGATTCCGGTTTTACCTGCACCGGTCCGGTCGAATGCGCGTCAAAGGTCCGGCTCGCATCGCAATATGGCGCCGACCTCATCAAGATCACCGCGACCGGCGGGGTCCTGTCGCAGCAGGGCCGCGGGCTCGAGGCGCATTTCACCGATGACGAGATGCGCGCCATCGTCGAGACCGCCGATTCGCTTGGCCTCAAGGTCGCGGCGCATGCGCACGGCGCGCGCGGGATCGAGGCCGCGGCGCGCGCGGGCGTGCACACGATCGAGCATGGCACCTATATCGACGATGACGCGGCGCGCGCGATGAACGAAGCGGGCACGACCTTGGTGCCGACGCTGATGGCGTTCGAGGGCATCCGCCGCAATCTCGGGCAGGGATTCTACACCCCGGTGGTCGAGGACAAGATCCGCGCCGTCAGCGAGGTCGCGGGCACGATCGTCCAGCGCGCCCGAGCCAATGGCGTGCGGATCGCATTCGGCACCGATGCAGGCGTTTTTCCGCACGGACAGAACGCGGGCGAATTCGCGCTCCTCGTCAATGGCGGCATGTCGCACCGCGAAGCGCTCGCAAGCGCGACCACGGTGGCTGCCGAGATCGTCGGGATGGAAGACACGATCGGCCGTCTCGCGCCGGGCTATTCGGCCGATATCATCGCGGTCAGCGGCAATCCGATCGCCGATGTGACCGTGCTCGAAGCGGTGGACTGGGTGATGGTGCGCGGCCGGGTAATAAAGTGAGCGACAGGACCCGCGTCCATCACAGTGGCGCGGGCGCGGCCTGACCGCTTCGAGCCGGTATTTTCCTGCATGGAGGCTGCGATCGGGATCATTTCGCAGCCTCCAGCAGGAGGGCGACAGCAAGCTGCGACCCCAAGCAAGGCAGATGCCGCACCCACTCATCCGCGAGCGGGCGCAGGCGGCCCTCTGAATCCCCTCGTCAAAACCCGAAGGCCAGTCCCACGCGCGCACCGGTGCTGTCCCTGGCAGTCGATCCGCCAATGCTCGCCGAGAGATAGAGCCGTTCATCGAGCCGCGCCGAAAGCGCACCCGAAAAGCCCTGCTCGCCCTGATAGGTCGAGGCGTTGAGGCTGAACGAGACCGTGCTGTCGGGGATCACCATGGTGCCCCCTATCGCGATGGCAGCAGCGATCCCGCCGCGAGCCATGCTGTCAAGTTCCTCGAGCCTGAACTCGACGCCTTCCAACCGCTGGTCGACAAGCGCCATATCGCGCGCGATGCCTTCGAACCGCGCATCCGTCATGGCCCGGAGCCGCCTGAGCGCCGCTTCGCCGGGCAGTGCGGGCAATGCCGACTGGATCGACTGCCGGCCCAGGACGCCATTGGACCGTCAGGATTTCGACCGGGCCTTGCTGGGCCGAAGTGCTCGCGTCGATATCGCCAATCCGCACCGTGCTCCCATTGCCTCCGAGCGCGACCTCGTTTTCAGCGCGGGTCTCGGCATCGGCTCCGATCGCGGTCGATCCGGCGTGGGCCGCGCTGGCATTCGCACCGATAGCGGTGGCATTTTCGGCCGAGGCCGCGGCAAAGCCGCCAATCGCGGTGGTGTCGGTATCGCTCGCCACGCTCATGAAGCCATAGGCGCTCCCCGCCGACCCGCTGGCGAGCGAGGCGGTGCCGGTGGCGGTGGCATTGGCCGCGCTTGCCATGGCCTGCTGGCCGATCGCGGAGGAATTGGTGCCGCTCGCGCTTGCCCGGTTGCCGAACGCGGTCGAGTTGAGAGCGGTCGAGCGGGCGAAGGACCCGATCGCGACATTGTTGAAGTCGAAGGCGAAGGCCCCGCGGCCGATTGCCAGCGCATCGTCGCGTACGGCATGGGCCCCGGCGCCGAACGCGCTCGCCCCGATGCCCTCGGCAAGGGCGCTTTGCCCGATTGCGATCGAACTGTTCGAAATCGCGCGCGCATCGTGGCCGATCGCGGTCGCTGCGCGACCGGCTTGCGCGGAGGCGCCGATGGCGATGGCCTGCGCACCGTCGGCATCGGCGCCTGCACCAAGCGCGATGGCGTCATCGCCTCTTGCCCCTGCCGCGCGGCCCAATGCGATGGCCCGCGCCGCGTCCGCTTGCGACAGGCGGCCCATGGCTATCGAGTCGCTCGCCCCCGCCATCGCGATGAACCCGAGCGCGATCGCATGGCTTCCCGAGGCATCGGCCGCAGCGCCGAGCGCGGTCGCCCCGAAGGCGCTGGCACGTGCCGACCGGCCGAAAGCCGATGCGTTGACATCGCCTGGATCATCGCCGGCCTGCGCGAACTGCCCGATCGCGGTGCTGCCCGACGCGGCAGCGCTGGCCCTGTCGCCGACAGCGAGGCTGAAATCGCCGATCGCGCGCGCAAGATTGCCGTAAGCGGTGGAATTGGCACCTTCCGCGGTGGACTCCTCCCCGCATGCAAAGCTGTCATCATCGGTGTTGGCGAGCGAATCCGCCCCGTCCTCGATGCGGCACGACACCGGTTCCCGCGCCTGTGCCGGTGCACTTTGCAATCCGGCGCCGAGCACGCACAGGCCGCAAGCCAGCGCAAGAAAAGCGGTTTGCGCATCACGGGCGGTGCGGGTCGCAAAGGGTTCAGACACGCTCATGAGGGCCGCTTGTGCCCGAGCCTTGCCCGCTACGCGCGTCAAGAAACCGTCAATTCGGTGCTTCGTTCGGCTGGTTTCGCACGCCCATTCCCCGTCACGCCGACACGCGCGGCGCTTTCCCGACGCTTCCAGATTGGTGGCAATCGACCGCAGAAACCCGGGGCCGGTCGCGTGGCATCGCCGATCACTCGGGCAAGAGCGAGACATTGACTGGACGAAGCGGCATCGCGGTTCTAGACCGGAACCATCCCCGGGGAGGCAGCATCCGCGCCGTGGCCGCAATGGCCATACGGCGGAAAGCCTGAGAGGGGCGGGATAAGCGCCGTCCGACCCGTAGAACCTGAACCGATTAGCATCGGCGGAGGGAGCGGGCGGCCGTGGCCGATGGCCTCATCAACGGCCCTGGACGATCCGTTTCCCGCTGCGCTGCTGCGACGACGAAAGGCGCGAGCATGGAAACGAATGACATTGCAGCCTGGATTTTTCTCATCATGGGGATCTATTCGATCGCCGCTGGCATCGTCGAATGGCGCGTGCCCGGCACCTGGGTGCGGATGGTCGACGATATCGCCGGCTCGCCTGCGCTCTTGTTCCTGACAGGAATCGTGTGCCTTGGACTTGGCGGGGCGATCTACCTCGTCGGCGGCTGGGACAGCGATGACTGGATGGTGATCGCGGTCAAGGTGATCGGCGGGTGGATGATCGTTGAAGGCGCGCTGTTCCTCGCGATCGGTGACAAGTTTCTCGCTCTCTCGCGCGCCATGATGGGCGCAGCGCCGAAGCTCTGGGCGATCATCGCCGGGCTGATCGGCATCGGCGCGATCATCGTCGCCATTCCCCGTTTCTGAATTTAATCTAATCGTACGAAGGACTTGAACCCCTCATGGCAGACATCAATTCGCCGGTAGAAATCGGCGTCACCACCGGCCCTATTCGTGGCAGCCGCAAGATCCATGTCGGAGCGCGCACCGGTTCGGGCGTGCGCGTCGCAATGCGCGAGATCGACCTTGAAGGCGGAGAGGCGCCGGTGCGCGTCTATGACACGTCCGGACCCTATACCGATCCCGATGTCGCGATCGACATCAATGCAGGGCTTGCCCCCTTGCGCGCCGAATGGATCAGCGCGCGCGGCGATGTCGAGCAATATGACGGGCGCGAAGTCAAACCTGAAGACAACGGCCAGCTCGGCCCCGACCGCTCGGGCGGCGTTCCGCAATTTCCCAACACGGTAAAGCGTCCCCTTCGCGGCAAGCCGGGGATGAATGTCACCCAGATGCACTATGCGCGGCAGGGCATCATCACGCCGGAAATGGAATATGTCGCCGAGCGCGAGAACCTGGGCCGCGAGCTTGCCGCCGATTTCGTGCGCGACGGGGAGAGCTGGGGGGCCGAGATCCCCGATGTCATCACCCCCGAATTCGTTCGCGACGAGGTTGCGCGCGGGCGGGCGATCATCCCCTCGAACATCAACCATCCCGAAAGCGAACCGATGGCGATCGGGCGCAATTTCCTGGTCAAGATCAACGCCAATATTGGCAATTCCGCAGTCGCCTCCGATGTCGCGACCGAGGTCGACAAGATGGTCTGGGCAACCCGCTGGGGCGCGGACACGATCATGGACCTGTCGACGGGCCGCAACATCCACGACACGCGCGAATGGATCATCCGAAATTCCGCCGTGCCGGTCGGCACCGTGCCGATCTACCAGGCGCTCGAGAAGGTGGGCGGGGTCGCCGAAGACCTCACCTGGGACATTTTCCGCGACACGCTGATCGAACAGGCAGAACAGGGCGTCGACTATTTCACCATCCACGCAGGCGTGCGCCTGCCCTTCGTGCCGATGGCGGCCAAGCGCGTCACTGGCATCGTGTCGCGCGGCGGCTCGATCATGGCGAAATGGTGTTTGGCCCACCACAAGGAGAGCTTCCTCTACGAGCATTTCGACGAAATTTCGGAGATTTGCGCCGCTTACGACATCGCCTATTCGCTCGGCGACGGCCTGCGTCCCGGCTCGATTGCCGATGCCAATGACGAGGCGCAGTTTGCCGAGCTCTACACGCTGGGCGAGCTGACCAAGCGCGCCTGGGCACAGGATGTTCAGGTCATGATCGAAGGGCCGGGCCACGTGCCCATGCACAAGATCAAGGAGAACATGGAAAAGCAGCTCGAAGCGTGCGGTGAAGCGCCGTTCTACACGCTCGGGCCGCTCGTTACCGACATCGCGCCGGGTTACGACCACATCACCAGCGGCATCGGCGCAGCGCAGATCGGCTGGTACGGCACCGCGATGCTCTGCTACGTCACGCCCAAGGAACACCTCGGCCTGCCCGACAGGGACGACGTAAAAGTCGGCGTCGTGACCTACAAGCTCGCCGCCCACGCCGCCGACCTCGCCAAGGGCCACCCGGCCGCCAAGGTCCGCGACGACGCATTGAGCAAGGCGCGCTTCGAATTCCGCTGGCGCGACCAGTTCAACCTCAGCCTCGATCCCGAAACGGCCGAGCAATATCACGACCAGACCCTGCCCGCAGAAGGCGCCAAGACCGCGCATTTCTGCTCGATGTGCGGGCCAAAGTTTTGCTCGATGAAGATCAGCCAGGAAGTGCGCGAGTTTGCCGCAAAGCAGAACTCGGACAGCTATCTCGCGAGCGAGAACGTGGCCGCCGAGACCTCAGTCGAAGAGGCCGAGGAAGCGCGTGAGGGGATGGAGAAGATGAGCGAGGTTTACCGGGAGAAGGGCGAGAAGTTGTATTTACCGGAGGGGTGAGGGTGGACTCAATGTTTGCTTTTTGTTCCAGGCCGATGTAGAGATACCTAGAATATGGATAAAAGGTCATCTGCTACTTGGCTTGCCTCGAAGCCATTATGGCCATTCAATGTTTCAGCGATCGCGTCCGGTCCGTTCCTGCTCCGCGACGCCTCGACTTTAGCTGCTTCTTACCCGAGCTGGGCAGGGCCGATCGAACTTCTGCCGCTACTGGTTTGGACGGCGTTCCTAATTGGGGTCGTGGGTCTGATTGCTGTGCAGTGGGGTCGAACCCAGACCGAATAGAGTTATCGAGAGTTGCAATCACGTGCTGATCGAGCTCAGGAACTTGAGGATACGATTGCCGAGAACATCAGTGAGATCATGAACGGCATTATCGCTGGTTTTGGCCAACAACTGGGTTGGGCCCCGAATGAAAATTCAAGGCTGAGCCTTTACGTGGACAATGGTGCCGAGGGGCTTGTCAGCATTGGCCGCGTTGCCACAAGTCCTAATCACAGGGCCGTAGGGCGGAAGGTCTTGCCTAAGGATCAAGGATGTGTGGGCCAAGCATGGGCAGAAGCTTGGGTCTACGAAGGTGAGTTCGGTGGCGCAGATTATGCAACACATGCGAGCCATTTTGGGATGCCAGAGGCAATTGTGAACGGCTTGTCGCTTCAGCCGCGGTGTCTGGCCGCGTTGCGCATAGATGATGGTCCTGAATCGCTTGCCGTATTAGTTTTTGAATCGGCCCAGCCAAACAGGTTCAACGAGCCCAAGATCAAAAAGGAAATGATCGCCTTCTCAGGATATTTGACAGGAACATTAAAAACGCTTGCGCCGCATTTGCCAAAGCCCTTGGCTGAAGCTGAGGGTGAGGAGGAACTATAAGATGGCTGCTCTCAAAAATGTTATGGCATGGATAATCCAAAATTATCCTCACGAACGTGAGCTATCCAATGCGCGCCTCACTAAGATGGTCTATCTTTCAGACTGGCATCATACGGTTTATGCAAATGCACGAATGACCGATATTAGTTGGTATTTCGATAATCATGGACCGTTCGTATGGGACATAAAGAATAAGGCATCTGAAGAGCGAGATTGGTTTCGCATTGTAGACACCACAAACATGTACGGCTCTCGGAAAACTATCATTGAGTTGAAGGGCGATTTCTCTGACGAGATCGATTTGGCACAGTCTGAGAAAACGAGTATCTCAAAAATGATTGAGAGGACTAAGGGCCTGTATTGGGATGATTTCATAACATTTGTATATTCAACATTCCCGATCCTCGTATCTGAAAAGTACTCAAGCCTTGACCTTGAGGCGCTTGCAGAGCGGTTCAGGTTGGAAAAGGGTATCGCTGTACCAGCGTAAAATTTTTGGACCGCTTGCCGTATCGGCTCGTACTTTAGGCTCAGCCCGCCGGAACTAACTTCTTCGCCAGCGCCCTGAGTTCGCTCGGCGTGGTGTGGCCGGCGACGATCTCGTGATAGCCGATGCCCGCCTTGCGCAGCGCTTCCTTCTTCACCGCGGCGCGCGGCGGCTAGGCATCGCTTATGGATGCAGCTCTGAAATCTCGTTTAATGTCGGCGTTGTTCGACGCGCCTCTTGTGAATAATGCTTTTCGCGGGACGCTCGTTGAAGCGATGCTGGCGCAGGTCTTGGAACTGGAATGGCAGTGGTGCTCCGCCGATTGGGCTTCACATGACTTCGAGAATGCGGATGGCTTGAAGCTTGAAGTCAAGCAATCGACTGCCTTGCAAAGCTGGCACGAACCCGGCCTCCGCCCCAATCGCGGTCGCTTTGATATCAAGGCGAGGACAGGTCGATATGAGGGTGCGCGTTGGATCGAGGCACCGGGACGAGCAGCACAAATCTACGTGTTTGCTTGGCATGGCATCACCGATCCACTGCGGGCGGATCATCGCGACCCCTCTCAATGGCAATTTCATGCCGTAAAGGCTGTCGACCTCCCTGAACAGAAGTCCATCGCGCTATCGCGGGTGGCCGCTCTTGTCGAGCCTTGCTCGATTAATGAAATCGCTGCGAGAGTGAGGTCACTCATCGATTGAGCGCATTCTAGCGCAGGATGAAAGAAAGCGCTTGCTATCCCATCCCCACCAGCACCCGATCAAGCGCCTGCAAGAACCGCGAACGGTCCGCTTTGCTAAACGGTGGCGGACCGCCACCCACACCGTCCATCCCGGCGCGCAGGTCTTCCATGATTGCGCGCGTCGCAATCGCGCTGCCGATGCTGGCGGCGTCGAATTCGCGGCCGTCGTGTTTCAGCACGCGCGCGCCTGCTTTGAGGCAGCGCTCGGCGAGCAATATGTCGGCGGTGATGACCACGCTGCGCTCGTCGGCATTCTCCGCGATCCAGTCGTCGGCGGCGTCAAAGCTGTCGCTCACCACCACGCGCTTTACCCGCTCGCTCACGGGCACGCGGAAGGGGCTGTTGCTGACGATGCGAACTTGCGCCTTGTAGCGCTCCGCCACGCGATAAATCTCGTCCTTCACCGGACAGGCATCGGCATCGACGAGGATCATGGGTGCGCTCATGCCCGCTCGCTAGCCGATGGGGCAGGGGCGGTAAACTTCGCTGGACGCCGCGTTCCGCGCGCGGACCTTCGCGAAACGCTCCATTGGCCTTCCGGGGATTAGCGCCTAGTGTTCGATCATTGGAATGGGGGAATATTCAATGATCAGGACCGTTGCAGCCACCGGTGCTCTCGCCATCGCCATGTTCGGCGTGAGCCCGGCGCTCGCCGATGCGCACATGGAAGCGCATGGCGAACACGGCGACCATGGCGCCGCACACGAGAAGCAGACCATCATGCCCGAAGGCGAGGGCGCGCGCGCTTTCATGGAGCAGTTCGGGTTCTCCGAGGCGGTGATCCACGGCGACACGGTCTATCTCTCCGGCGTGATCCTTGGCGGTCCGCGTGAAGGCGAAACACAGGAGGAGGCCTTCGATCGCGGGTTCCGCTATATCGGCAGCGTTCTTGCCCGTGCCGGGTCGAGTTGGGACGATGTGATCGACATCACCACCTACCACGTCGATATCGACGCCTCGATGCCCGCGCTTGCCGCAGTCAAGAGCCGCTATGTCAACGCGCCTTTCCCGGCCTGGACAGCCATCGACATCGACCGGCTCTATTCGCCCGAAGGCCTGGTCGAGATCAAGGTGACTGCGCGCGTCACACCAGCTCAAGACTAGGCTTTCGGGAACGAATGGCGGGATTGGCGGATTCGCTTGGGAAACAAGGAGATTTCCCATGGCGACAAACACCGGAAACAATCACCGCGACGGCTCGGTCGATGACCGCACGCAGGTCAAGAACCCGGCGACGGGCAAGTGGACCAAGCGCGACCGCTCCGACGGCGACAAGGCGGGCGAGTTCATCGATGTCAAATCCGATGGCGAACCGTTCAAGGGTGTCGCCAAGGAGCCCGACGGCCGCCGCAATCGCGACTGACCTTGTGCGCCGGGCGCCCGTATCAATGCGCGTGCCCGGTGAACAACACGCCGCGCACCAGGTTTCGGCTGTCGCTGCGCCCGCCGAGCGATCCGGCAAGCACGCCCATCGCGGCAAGGAACAGCGACAGCCGTAGATGGTCGGCAGGCTGTGTCGCGGCTCCGTCGCTGACCCAGGCATCCATCAAGCTTTCGGGAAAGACCGTGGCGATCGCGCCATACATCAGCAGCGCGAAGGCTGCGTAAAGGATCAGCAATGTCAGGAGCAGCGCGAGGAATGTCGCGGCGGCGGTCACCACGCTGGTCTCGGTCAGCACCCGGTCGCGGCCCAGCATCGCGTCGAGCGTGAAGGCGCGGTAGAGCAGATACAACGCGGCGAGCAGGCTGACCGCCGAGAACAGGCCCACCTGCGCCATGGTCACCTCGTGCGCGACATCCCATGTCTCTGCGCCGAAAAGCAGGACGATGATGACTGACAGCGCGGCGGCGATCAGGGTCGGCAGCTTGGGCACGAGGCGGAACGGGTTGGCACGGGCGACGGCGCGCGCGATCTGCGGAATGTCTGACACCAGCACCGATGCGACAAAGCCCGCTCGCCCGGTCTCTGTGCGGCGTTCTTGCGCCTCGGCGGGAAGGGTGCCCGACACACGGTCCCATTGCGCCTCGTCCCAGCGTTCCATCGCGTCGAGATCATCGACACTGCCATACAGATACATGAAATTGCGCGGGTCGCTCGACGGCTTGAGGTTCACCAGCGCGCCAAAGCAATGCAGCATCAGGGCTGCAAGGCGGTGCTCGGTCGTTCCGTTGTCGCGCGTCTCCCCCCAGAATTCGGGGTCGAGCCGCTTGGTCGAGATCACCGCCATATTGGTCAGCTGGCTGGGCAGAGCGAGCGTGTAGTTCGCACCCGGCCCGCTCAGATCGACCTCGGTCACCATCAACAGGAACGGGATGTCGCGCTCGGCCTTTTCGGCAAAGCCGATCTCGAAAAAGTCGAGCGGCGCATAGCCGCCTGCCGAGGGCAGGAGATGCGGGCCTTCGAAATTGACGACATCGAGGTCGAGTCGCTCCTCCCGGCCGAGCACCTGTCGCAGCCTCTCGACCGCACCTTTCACCATGCGATGAAAGGCATCGCTGTCCTTGCCTTCGACATCCATCGTCATGATGCCGATACGGTAAGGCGAAGCTTGGGCGGCAGGGGCCATGGGGCAGGGACTTTCGGTGGTGGGCGTTGCTCCATCAATGTCCGAAGGCGGCCGGGTGTTCCTTGGGCGAGCCTGCCTTGGGGTCAGGTCACCCAGCCCATCGCAGCGGCAAAGGCTGCCGCTCCGAAAGCGATGAAGGCGCCTGAAAACACCGCCCGCTGCCAGGCGTTGAGGTCAAGCAGATGATCGGGATTGGCCGGGTTGTAATGGAGATTCACCTCGGTGCCGATGGCCCAGGGCTTGCGCTTGCCGACGCCGCCTCGCGCCTGGTGCGGCTGGTTGCCGGCCAAGAAGGCGATGACCGGGAAATAGGCGGCGCTACGCGCCATGCCGGCATCGCCATGCGACCATTCGGCAATATTGTCGATCACCCGGCCCTGCGCGTGCGGCCAATGGCGCACGATCCAGGCAAAATGGAACAGGCTACCCCAGCCTATCACGCTCGCGATGATCGCGGCGGTCCATGCAATGGCGGTTTCGGTCATGCCGCCGGGATACCAGATCAATCTGCGCAAACGGTAAATGACGCGCTTGGAGCGCGCCACGCCCTCCGCTCGACTTGAAGCTGTTGCCTGTGTAGCTTCGTTGCAGGGTCGAGCTTCTCTGCCACCTGGCGGGGGAACGGGGGGGCATTATGGACAAGCATTTTGTTTCGCGGCGGCGGTTCGCCGCTGGCGCATTGGCCGGCACGGCGATCGGCGCAGGCTTCGGCAAGGCCGCGCTGGCACAATCGCTCACCGCGACATCCGAACTCGGGCCATTCTATCCGTCGGGCTATCGCGGCGAGTTGGATGCCGATCTTACCCGGGTCGCCGGCGCGTCCCGGCCTGCGGAAGGGCAGGTGATCGAGCTGATGGGACGCGTTCTCGACCGGCATGGGAAACCCATTCGCGGCGCGGTGCTCGACCTGTGGCAGGCGAACACGCATGGCCGATACGACCATCCGCAAGACCCGGCGGTGATGCCGCTCGATCCGGGATTCCAGGGCTTTGCCAAGATTTCGACCGGCAATGACGGTAGCTGGAAGATCCGGACGATCAAGCCGGGCGCTTACGATTCGCCGATCGGCAATCGCCCGCCTCACATCCATCTCGACGTGACCGGGGTGGATTCGCGTATCGTCACCCAGATGTATTTCCCAGAGAACGCCGAAGCCAATGCGCGTGACCAGCTCTTGGCGCGCTGGGCGACAGCGCGCCGACCACGGTGGCAAGCGCGCTGGGCGATCACCGCTACAGCTGGGACATCGTCCTGATCGAAGGGTAAGCGGAACGGACCTTTTCGTATCTTGCGGAACCGCGTGGATGCTCCCAGATTGGAGCATGAGAGAACGATAAAAGGAGACCTCGCCAATGCAGTTCCAGTTCAACTCAGACCATACCGTTATGGGCACCGAAAATGTCGCAGAACGGATCGAGGCAATGATGCGCGAGAAGCTCGCCCGCTTCGAGGAACGGTTGACCCGGCTGGAAGTGCACGTGTCCGACGTCAACGGTGCCAAGCACGGCGCGGATGACAAGCATTGCACGATCGAGGCACGCCCGCGTTCGGGCAAGCCGATCGGGGTGACGGGCAAGGCCGACAAGGTCGACGATGCGGCGCGCAAGGCCGCGAATACGCTCGCCCAGCGGCTCGAACGCCATTTCGGCAAGAGCGAAAAGCACAAGCACGATCCGCGCCCCGAAAAGGCGCTTTGAGGAAGCCATCGCGCGTCTGGCAATGCAGGTGAAGTCGGCCTCGCCTCCGCTTGGCGCGGTGCTGGCGGGATCGCTCGCGCTGACGCTGGTCGCCTGCGGACCCGATCAGACCGGGGGCGGCGCTGACCGGTCAGGCGAAGCGATACCCGCGGCGATCGAGGCTCCGAAAACGCTGCTCGCCATCGTCGAGGGCGATAGCGACCTTGCACGACTGAGAACCGCGATCGAGACAGGCGAGGCGCGCGATCTCCTGACCGGCGCCGGTCCGGTCACGCTGTTCGCACCGACCGATGATGCCTTTGCTATGCTCGGCGACGGGCAGATGTCGGATCTGGAAGCGGACAGCTCTGCGATCGCGCGCATTCTTGGCTCGCACCTGGTCGAAGGCCGCCTCGATGCCGCCGCGCTGATGCAAGCCATCGCCAGCGCAGGCGCCGACGGGCACGTGATAACCACCGTGTCGGGCGCGTCCTTGCGCGCTCGGATGGACGATGGGGCGCTGGTCCTGATCGATGAATACGGCACCGAAGCGACCGTCACCGCGGCCGATATCGCCGCCGGGAATGGCCTCGTCCACACCGTTGATCGCGTCTTGACGACACGTTAAGCGCTTTGGGAAGGGCTCGTTCGCAGTGCCGCGTCAGCCCCGTTCGGCGTGGCCACGTGTTCGTTTGAGGAGAAGCGCGATGCCTACGGCGAAGTTGCACGCCACGATGTCCACGCTGCTGATCTCCGGCGCGCTTTCGGCCTGTTCGCAGCCGACCGGCAAAATCAGCCGCGATGCCGAACCGTTCGACGACATAGCGGCACACGAACGGATCGTGATGATCGGGACCGAGCCGTTCTGGAATCTCGCGATTCGTCCTCTCGAACAGGGCTACGAAGCGCACTACAAGGTGCCCGACAATCCTGATGGCGTGCGGTTCGCGCTCTCGCGATTTGCTGGCAATAACGGCCTGGGATTTGGCGGAAAACTGGGCGAGGAGGACGTGCAGGTTGCACTCACTCCAGGCCAATGCAGCGACGGCATGAGCGATCGCACCTATCCCTACACCGCGACTGTTGCGATCGGGCCCGATCTCCTGCTCGGTTGCGGCTATACCGACGAGCAACCGTTCTCAGGCGAGGAGGCGCCGTGACAAGGGGCACTTCGCATCGGAACCTGAGGCTGTCCGAGGCGTTTCCGATGAAAACCCGACCCCTGCAAACGATGTGGCCGCCCTTTTAGGACCCGGAGCGGCAAGAAGGCACGAAGATCGATGAACACCGACGACGAGAGGGAAAACGCACGCTCGCAACAGGCCGCCTTGCGGTTTGACGATGCTCCTGAACGTTTCCGTGCCGGGAATTCGGCTGACCATTTTGCCGGCGCATCGGGCGTCCTGTTCGAACAGGCCATGGCGCAGACCCGGATGGCGATCTGCCTCGTCGATCCGCATGGCGAAGACCTTCCGATCATCTTCGCCAACCGCGCATTTCGACGGCTGACCGGATATTCCGAAGACGAGATCATCGGGCGCAATTGCCGCTTTCTCCAGGGGCCGCGCACCGATCCCGACGCGATCGCGCGGCTGCGCGATGCCATCGCCAACGAAGAAGTGGTGGTGGTAGAGATGGTCAATTACCGCAAGAACGGCACCGCCTTCTGGAACGCGCTGCATGTCGGGCCGATCTACAACACCGAGGGCGAGCTGGTTTATTTCTTCGGAAGCCAGTGGGACGTGTCCGATGTTCGCGCAGCGCGTGCCGAAGAACAATATGCTCGCGAAATGTCGCGCGAATTGTCGCACCGGATGAAGAACATGTTCTCGGTCATTTCGGGTATCGTGAACGTCACCGGCCGGATGCGCGGGATGAAGGACGAAGCGGCCGAGATTAATTCGCGGATCCAGGCGCTTGGCAGGGCCTACGAGACCACGCTCGACGATGCATCGAGCGGGAATATCAGCGTTGCGGATTCGATCCGCGGCGTTCTCGAACCCTATGACCGCGACGGCTCGCGCCTCGAATTGCTCGGCAATGGGGTGCGCATGCCGTTTCCGGTCATCTCTGTGGTGGGGCTGGTGCTGCACGAGCTGGCGGCCAATGCCGGCAAATACGGTGCCTGGACGACCGAGGAAGGCGTCGTAACGGTCGATTGGCGAATGGAGCCGGAATACGAGAACCTGGTGATCGAATGGAACGAGAAGGGCGGCCCCAAGGTCGACCCCGATGCGATCGGCAAGGGCGCGGGCACCGCGATCGTCGACCGCCTTCTGGCGAGTTCCGAAGGCCATATCGAGCGCGAATGGAGCGATGATGGACTGAAGGCGAAGATCGTCGTGCCGGCGCGAGGGATGGCATGAACGAAAACCTGACCGTGCTGATCCTCGAGGACGAGCCGCTGATCCTGCTCGACCTCGAGTTCGCCGGCGAGGATCGCGATTGCCGCATCGTCTCAACGCGCAATTGCAGCGATGCGCTTGCCAGGCTTTCCGAGGACATCGACTTCGATGTCGCGATTCTCGATGTGTCGCTCGGCAAGGGGGAGACCTGCGTGCCGGTCGCCCGCGAACTCACCAATCAGGGCATCCCCTTCCTGCTTCACACCGGCGATCTCAACCGGCATCAGGAACGGGTCCGCAATCTCAACGCCCCGATCGTACCCAAGCCTGCTGCATCCGATGCCGTGATCGCTGCGGCAATCGCGCTGTGCAAGGACGGCGACAAGGGCGACGACCGCATGCGCTACGCCGCAGGCTGAGGCCGGTCAGAACAAGCCGGGAATTTCGTGCTGGGCTGCAGTGGGCTGTTCGGGCCGCAGCGCTTCGAGCCGGGGGCGAGCTTGCGCAATGCTGTCGCCAGATCCCTTGGAAATCGCCGTGCAGCTCTGGCCGTTGAGAAAGTCGAGAGCGGTCGCGATCGATGCCTCATTGGGTTCGCCGAGTTGGACCGCGATTTCGTCGGCGGCACGGCAGGTGTTGGGCATCACGCTTGCAAGGCCGGTGAAATAGTCGCCATTGCCGTTCGCGTTGAGCGTCTGGAAGGTCACCGCCCGGATCCTGAGATCGCAGGCATCGAGATCGAAGGCGAACTGGCCGACTGGCTTGCCCGACGTGTCGCTGCCCACGATCGCGATCGAATCCGCGTCGAGATAGGGGAGCATGGCATTGATCACCAGTTCGCTCGCCGAAGCCGTCGCGCCGGTGGTCACGAATGCGATCTTGCTCGGCTGCAGCGACTGCGCCTCGGGTTCGAACAGCTCGGTGCGGTTTTCCGAGGACTTGGATTCGCGCAGCACGGTCTGGCTGAAGACCTGGCCGCCCCGGTTTTCACCCAGCAGGTCGCCGATTTTCTCTGCCAGGGAGACCAGCCCGCCGCCATTGTAGCGGAAATCGATCACCAGCTCGTCAACCCCGTTGGCGTTGAACAGTTGCCAGGCGTCGCGCAATTGCGCATCGGCGCTGCTCGGGAAGAAGGTTCGGAAATTGAGATAGCCGACATTGCGGCCATTATCGGTGATGATGAGCGCGCCGTAACGATCCGAGATCGGGTCGAGTGAGAATTCCGACTTGGTGATCGCCACCTCGATCACCGTCCCGTCGACCGTGGTGAAGCGCAGGACGCGGGTTACGCCCGGATCGGAGGGGCCGAGCGCTTCGATCACGGCTTGCGGACCTCCGGTGGCCATCAGCGAGGCGACGCTTTGCAGATTGGATGAATCGGTCCCGATCGCGGTGATCTCGGTGCCGCGATCCATTCCCGCGGCAAAGCCCGGCGCGTTCTCGAAGGCCTCGAGCAGGAAGACCCGGTCGTTCGCGGTGTCGTAGGACAGGCGAATGCCGAAGCCTGCGCTCGACCCCGAATTGATCAGCGCGTTCTCTGCCGCGATCGAGGTCGCGAAGGTAAAGCCCTTGTCACGCGATTGCGCGCGCGCGGGCGCGACACGCGCGTCGAGATAAGCCTGGACCGAAGTGAAATTGGCAGGGTTTACCGAATTGTTGAGCAGGTCGGGGAACAGATACCATTCGTCGAGCACGTCGCCGGCAAAGGCAATCTGGTTGGCGAGCGAACAGGCCCCGCCGCCGGTGGGCGGGTTGCCGCCGCCTCCGCCCGGGTTCGATCCGCCTCCGCCGCAAGCCGCGAGCGCCAGAGCGAGGGTCGCACTGAGCGCGGTGCGCCCGGCGATTGAAAGCTTGGTGTTGGTGCGGATGGTGCGACTCCGGGCGGTTCAAGTGGGTGAATTGGGGCCATCTGGCGGACACGAACCATGCCTCGACGCCCGGCAAACGGCAAGCGCGTGCATCTTGTCCACCGCCGCCCGGACGCCCGATCGGCTGAAAACCTTCGGTTTTTGGAGAGTTTTCCCCACAAAGCCGGGCAAATTGGGCGCTGCTCCCTCGTTTTGGGTCCGCGTTCGGACTAGCTACGAGGGGATGGAACGACAGAATCATGCCTGACTTGCCCGATTGGATTGCCGCCAAGCTGCCTTCTGCCGCGCAGCATCCGGGCCTTGCCGTCGCCCAGCTCGGCGATGCCCGCAGCCTCGAGCGCGGCGGCTTCAAGCTGTCGAGCCCGGCCTTTGCCGCGGGCGAGGAACTCGACCCGTGTTTCACCGCCAAGGAAGAGGACGCGGTCGCGCCTCCGCTGGAATGGACCTCGCCGCCGCCCGGTTCGCAAGAACTGGTCATCATCGTCGAGGATGCGACCGATCCATCCGCCGACCCGGCCTGCCACTGGCTGGTCTGGGGGCTGCCCGGGCAATTGGGCAAGCTGCTCGAAGGCGAAGTGCCGCCGCGCGCGGGCAAGAACGCGCATGGCAATTCCGAATGGCTGCTCCCCGACCCGCCGGTCGGCGAGACGCGCCACTACGTATTTCAGATATTTGCCACCGACCTTCCGCTGACGCTGATGCCGGGGGCAAGCCGCGAAGACCTGATCGCTGCGATCAAGGGCTTCGTGACCGGATGCGACGTCCTTTACGCCCCGTTCACCGGCACCGATGCCGATGACGGTGCCTGGGGCGGCGATGATTTCGAATAACCTGCCATTTCAAAAGGGAGACTAATCATGGCTGGAAAGACCAACGCACTGCAGAAGCCGGTGAACCTTTCGAGCGAGCTCGAAAACGTTGTCGGCAAGGGTCCGATGACCCGCGCTCAGGTGACCTCGAAGGTCTGGGAATACATCAAGGCCAACGGCCTGCAGGATTCGCAGGACAAGCGCCAGATCAATCCCGATGCCAAGCTCGGCGCGGTGATCGGCAAGGACCAGATCTCGATGTTCAAGATGACCGCAGCGGTCTCGAAGCACCTCAGCTAAACCGGCTGGCAAGCCCGGGCGCTGTCAGGCGTCCGGCGCGGCAGGCTGGCGGCGCGCGATGCGATAGGCACCGCGTCGCCGGCTGAGCCGTTTTCCTTTCCACGACAGAGCGATGACGCCGCTTTCGAGCAGGCCGTCGACCGCTGCGTGGACATCTTCCATGTGATGCCGCCAGTCGCCGTCAACGCCCGCGACACGGCGCGCAGCCTCGCTCGGGCAGATCGTGGCTCGCGCCGCGCGCGCGTCGAGCAGGGCGAGTATTGCCGTTTTCGCCGCCGATACGGTCACGACCGCTTCTTGCGCCAGGGCAGGCGAACCTCGCCCACCCACAAGGCCCAGGCAATCAGGACCGGCTGCGCGAACATGCGCGGCACGTGATAACCGAGCCCCAGTCCGCCATCCTCGCGCGCCATGTCCATCGCGAAATGGTTGATATTGGCCGGCCACACGCACAGCGCGTAGAGCGCAAGGCCGATCCCCGCCGCGCGACGCAACCGGATATCAAAGGGCTGGAGCAGCCCGATCGCTCCGAATATTTCCGCAATGCCGGTCGCAAGGACGATCTCCTCGGGGAAGGGAAGCGCACCCGGCATGATCGCGAGGAACGGTTCGGGCCGCACGAGGTGGAGATATCCCGCATAGCCATAAAAGGCCGCGAGCACGATGCGCAGCACCAGCTTGATCATCGCGCCATGCCCCGGCGAGATCCGCGCGGCGAGGCGATTTGTCGGCCGGGCACTTGCGCGCTAATCGGTTGGTTCATATCCGTTTCCCCTCGTGCACCGCGTTCCTACAGGGAGTTTTCCGCCTCATGCAATATCGCCCGCACCGCTCCGCTGCACTTGCGGCCCTTGTCGCTCTGGTCGCAGCGCCGCTCGCCGCGCAGCAGGCCGAACCGCTGCCGGAAGACGAGGCGCCCGGCGCGAGCGACCCCGCGATGGTCGCTGCCGAGGCGGCGCTTGCCAACGCGCCGGTCTTTGACGGGCACAACGATGTGCCGATCCAGTTGCGGGCACGTTTCGACAACCAGATCAACGATTTCGACTTCGCCGATACCAGCGATACCGGCGAGACCCATGCCGCGGGACGGGCGATGCACACCGATCTCGCGCGGCTCGAACGCGGCCGGGTGGGCGCGCAATATTGGTCGGTCTACGTGCCTGCCAGCCTCGACGAACCCGAAGCGGTGCAGATGACGATCGAACAGATCGACGTGACCAAGCGGCTGATTGATCGCTATCCCCAGGCCCTGCAATTCGCGACCACCGCCGACGAGGTGGAAACCGCGATGGCCGAGGGCCGCGTGGCTTCGCTGCTCGGAATGGAGGGCGGTCATTCAATCGGGTCGAGCCTTGCGGTGCTGCGCCAGATGTATGCTCTGGGCGCGCGCTACATGACGCTCACCCACGGCCGCAACACGCCCTGGGCCGACAGCGCGACTGACGATCCCGAACATGGCGGGCTGACCGAATTCGGGCGCGACGTGGTGCGCGAGATGAACCGGATCGGCATGCTGGTCGATCTCAGCCACGTCAGCGAGGAAGCGATGCACGACGCGCTCGACGTGGCGCGCGCGCCGGTCATTTTCAGCCATTCGGGCGTGCGTGCGGTCAACGGCCATGCGCGCAACGTGCCTGACAGTGTCCTTGAACGCCTGCCTGGCAACGGGGGCATCGTGATGGTCGTTGCGCTGCCCGGCTTCCTCAACGAGGAGCGCCGCCATTGGTATGCCTTGCGAGAGGCCGAGCAGGCGCGCCTCGCATCGCTCCACCAGGGCCAGCCGAGCATGGTCGAGGCGGCCATGGCCGAATGGGACGCCGCCAATCCCGAACCTGCAACCACGATCGCTCACATGGCGGACCATATCGACCACATCCGCGAGAAAATCGGGGTCGAATATATCGGCATCGGTGCCGATTTCGACGGCATGCCGACCGGCCCGGTCGGTTTCGAGGATGTCGGCGGCTATCCGGCGCTGTTCGCCGAACTGGCGCGTCGCGGCTATTCGGAGGTCGAGATGGAAATGATCGCCAGCCGCAACGCGCTCCGCGTGCTGCGCGAGGCCGAACAATATGCCGGACAGGTGATGGGCAGCGACCCGATCGAGACGTTGCTGCCCAGCGAGGACTGACGCGCAAAAGCGTTAGTCGTCGCCCTTCTTCTCGGGCAGGTCGTCGCGTGAGGTCGAGGCCATCTCCTCGAGCTCGTCCTCGCTCATGCTTTCGACCATGTCCTTTGACGCGCCCTTGAGGTCGGACTTGTCGGTTTCGCCACGCTTGGCCGACAATGCCGCGCCGGCGGCCTTTTGCTGTGCCTTGCTGGTTGCCTTGGCCATCAGTCCTTGTCCCAGTTCTCAAGCTCGCTGCCGCGCTTGAGCACCTCGTCGCCGTCTTCCTGCTTGATCAGGTAAGCGGGATTGTCGCTGTCGCCGTCCTTGGTGACTTCGTTGCCCTGCAAGGTGCGAGTCACCTCGCGCTCGAAACGCTCGGTGACCCGGCCCTTGCCATAGCCATCGCCCCACGACCACTTGACGTATTGGTCGGTCTGGAAACTGTTCGCATTGCTCATTATCGGCTCCTGGATTGTTCAGGAAGCCAACGGGTTCAACCGCAAACGGGTTCCGCGTAGGTCAGGCTTACTCGGCCTCTTCCTCGAGCCCGACGACACCGTCCGTGTCCTCATCGGCGTCGTTCGCCTCGACCGCCTCGACCGCTTCCTCGGTGCCGGTAACGGTCGCCGCGCTTTCGACCTCGCCCTGGGTAAGCGCGCCGGTCATCCAGGCGACCGACATCGCGATGATCGCGAGCAGCACGCTGATGCCGAGGACGTAGCGCATCACGCCGCTGGATTCCGCGCCGCGCGCTTCTTCGTCTTCGATGTGGACTTCGTTGTTCTTTTCGTAGGACATAAATTCTCCGTTCGATCTCTTATACACCCAGCCGGCCCCGGCTGAAAAGCCCGATCAGCACCTGCCGAGCCTGACGAAATCTCAATCGCGCAGCAGATCGTTGATCCCGGTTTTCGAACGCGTCTGCGCATCGACCGTCTTGACGATCACCGCGCAATAGAGCGCGGGGCCGGGCGATCCGTCGGCGAGCGGCTTGCCGGGCAGGGTGCCGGGAGCCACCACCGCGTAGGGCGGCACCTCGCCCATGTGCACTTCGCCGGTGGCACGGTCGATGATCTTGGTCGACGCGCCGAGATAGACACCCATCGAAAGCACCGCGCCTTCGCCCACGCGCACGCCCTCGGCAACCTCGCTGCGCGCGCCGATAAAGGCGCCGTCGCCGATGATCACCGGTTCGGCCTGCAAGGGTTCGAGCACACCGCCGATTCCGGCGCCGCCCGAGATGTGGACATTGGCGCCGATCTGCGCGCACGAGCCGACCGTCGCCCAGGTGTCGATCATCGTGCCTTCACCGACATAGGCGCCGATATTGACGAAGCTCGGCATCAGCACCGCGCCCTTGCCGATAAAGCTGCCGCGCCGGACGATCGCTCCGGGAACGACGCGGAAACCGGCTTCCTTGAAACGGTTGTCACCCCAGCCAGCGAACTTGATCGGCACCTTGTCATAAGCCGCATCGCCCGCCGCCGCGCCTTCCATCACGCGGTTGTCATTGAGGCGGAAGGAGAGCAGCACTGCCTTTTTCAGCCACTGGTTGACCGTCCAGCTGCCATCGGGCCCGGGCTGGGCGACGCGCGCCTCGCCGCTGTCGAGCAATTGCAGCGCCTCGCTCACCGCGTGGCGAACATCGCTGCCGGGCGTGATGTCAGCGCGGTTTTCCCAGGCTTCCTCGATCTGGCTCACCAGTGTGTCGGTCATGTCTGCTCCGGTTGCGGGGGGGCGCGCCCCCCTTGGTTGATTGCCAGTGCTGCTAGCGAGCCGCGCGTGGTGCGGCAAGGCTCGCAAACGCCATCGGGCAGTCGCGCCTATTCGGGCATCCCGGCATCGCGCGCGAAGGCATAGGCGCGTTCGACCAGCGGGGCGACGCGTTCGCTCATCGCCTTGGCATGGGCCGAAGAGGCGGTGCCGTCGATCACGCGCTTCTTGATGCCCTGCATGATCCCCGCGAGCCGAAACAGGTTGTAAGCGAAATACCAGTCCATCGGCGGCACCGGATAGCCGGTTGCCGCGACATAGCGTTCGACCGCTTCCTCGACCGTGGGAATGCCAAGTTCGGCCAGGTCGAGCCCGAGAAGCCCTGCGCGCCCGTCGGCGGGCTGGAACCAGTTGAGCATCAGGTAGCTGAAATCGGCGATCGGATCGCCCAGCGTCGACAATTCCCAGTCGAGCACCGCGATCACACGGTTTTCCTCGGCATGGAAGATGACGTTGTCGAGCCGGTAATCGCCGTGGACCACGCTGGATTCGTGCTGCGGCGGAATGGTCTCGGGCAACCATTCGATCAGCCGCTCCATCTGCGGCATGTGCTCGGTCTCGGACAGCTTGTACTGCTTCGACCAGCGGGCGATCTGGCGCGCGCAGTAATCGGTCGGCTTGCCGTAATCGCCAAGCCCGATTTCCTCCGGCTTGTTGAGGTGCAGTTCGGCCATGGTGTCGATCAGCGCGTTGTAGAGTTCGCGGCGTTGATCAGGCTCCATGCCCGGCAGCGCGCCGTTCCAGAGCGACCGCCCATCGGCAAGGCTCATCACGAAGAACTTGGAGCCGATCACTTGCGGGTCTTCGCAAAGGCCATAGGTTTTTGGGACCGGGAAACCGGTGGGATACAGCCCCGTCATCGCAGCATATTCGCGGTCGACCGCATGCGCGCTCGGCAGCAGCTTGCCAAAAGGCTGGCGGCGCAGGACATAGCTCTGGCCGGGCGTATCGATCTTGTAGGTCGGGTTCGACTGACCGCCCTTGAACTTGGTGTAGTGGATCGGCCCGGCAAAGCCTTCGACATTGGCATCGAACCACGCGGTGAGCGCTTCGAGATCGAGCTTGTCGCGTTCCTCGACCGCGACGGTGCCGACCATCTCCTTGTCGAAATCGATATCGGGCATGCCGGTCCTGTCGTCAGCCATCAGTCGAACACCACCACGCTGCGCGCATGGCTCCCTTCGCGCATCCTGTCGAAACCTTCATTGACCTGGTCGAGCGAAATGCGCTCGGCAATGATCGTGTCGAGGTCGAGCAGGCCGCGCATGTAGAAATCGACGAGGCGCGGGAGGTCGACCGGGAAGTGGTTCATCCCCATGATCGCGCCCATCAGCTTCTTGCCGCCGAGCAGGTCCATCGCTCCGAGCCCGACTTTGCAGTCCAGCGGCATCATGCCGAGGATCACTGCGGTTCCGCCGCGCCTGAGCGAAGCGACCGCCAGGTCCGCAGAAGCCTGCCGGCCCACCGCCTCGATCCCCCAGTGAACGCCGCCACCGGACAGCGCGTGGATCTGGGCCACGGCGTCCTCTGCCAGCGCATCGACCGTGTCGGTCGCGCCCAGAACCTTGGCGAGTTCGCGCTTTTCGGGAATCGGGTCGGCGGCGATGACCTTGCCGGCTCCGGCGATCCTTGCCGCATTGATCGTCGCAAGGCCAACCCCGCCGCAGCCGACCACCAGCACGGTTTCGCCGGGCGTCACCTTGCAGGCGTTGAAGATCGTGCCAGCGCCCGTCGTCACCGCGCAGCCGATGACCGCCGCGCGGTCCAACGGCATGTCCTTGTCGATCGCGACACAGGCATTCTCGTGGATCAGCATCTGTTCGCTGAGCGCTGACAGGTTGAGCATCTGGCTGACCGGTTCGACCCCGCCCGATGCATCGGCGCGGGTGATGCGCGGGGCATCGCCCTTGGCGCGCCGCGTGCCTGCGCCAAGGCACAGCGCCATACGGCCCGTGACGCAGAACTCGCACTGGCCGCAAAAGGCGCTGAGACAGGTGACGACATGGTCGCCCGGCTTCACCGTCTTCACCTCCGAGCCGACCGCGCGCACCACACCTGCCGCTTCGTGCCCCGGGATGCAGGGGACCGCGTGCGGATAGGCGCCGTCGATGAAATGGAGGTCCGAATGGCACAGCCCGCAGGCCTTGGTGTCGATCAGCACTTCATGGGCGAGCGGTTCGCCCATTTCCACGTCGCCGATGACCAGGCCCTGTCCGGGCGTCTCGAGAATGGCCGCTTTCGCCATGTCAGGCTTTCTCCTTCAGCCCTGTCGCTTCAGCGCGTTGCGCCGACATCGCCCGACGAAAACGCCGCGGCACTTCCCGCGCTTGCCGTGCGGGCATTGCTGCCACGCAGGGCGTTGGCGCTCGGTCCTTCGCTGGGCTGATGCTTGCCGAATTCCATCCGCGCAATCGAGCGGGCATGAACCTCGTCCGGCCCATCGGCGAGCCGCAGCGTGCGCTGGTGGGCATAGGCGCTTGCCAAACCGTAATCGTTCGACACGCCGCCGCCACCATGCGCCTGGATCGCATCGTCGATGATCCGCAGCGCCATGTTGGGGGCCTGCACCTTGATCATCGCGATTTCCTGCTTGGCGGACTTGTTGCCGACCTTGTCCATCATGTCGGCGGCCTTGAGGCACAGGAGACGTGTCATGTCGATATCGATGCGGGCGCGCGCAACGCGTTCTTCCCAGACCGAGTGCTTGTAGATCGGCTTGCCGAACGCCTCGCGTTCCTGCAGCCGGCGGCACATCTTGGCGAGCGCCTCCTCGGCAACGCCGATCGTTCGCATGCAATGGTGGATGCGGCCCGGGCCGAGGCGACCCTGCGCGATCTCGAAACCGCGGCCTTCGCCAAGGAGCATGTTGGTCGCAGGCACGCGCACGTCCTTCATCTCGACTTCCATGTGGCCGTGCGGGGCATCGTCATAGCCAAAGACGGGCAAGTGACGGATCACGTTCACGCCGGGCGTGTCGATCGGCATCAGGATCATCGATTGCTGCGCGTGGCGCTGGGCCTCGAAATCGGTCTTGCCCATGACGATCGCGACCTTGCAGCGCGGATCGCCGAGGCCCGAGGACCACCACTTGCGCCCGTTGATGACATATTCATCGCCGTCGCGTTCGATCCGGGTCTCGATATTGGTGGCGTCCGAAGAGGCGGTATAGGGCTCGGTCATCAGGAAGGCGGAACGGATCTCGCCGTTCATCAGCGGACGCAGCCACTCCTCCTTCTGTTCGCGCGTGCCATAGCGGTGGAACACTTCCATGTTCCCGGTGTCGGGCGCGGAGCAGTTGAACACTTCCGATGCCCATCCGATCCGGCCCATCTCCTCGGCGCAAAGCGCATATTCGAGATTGGTGAGGCCGGGGCCGTCGAATTCGAACGTGTCGTCGACATGGTGGTGGCTGTCATTGCGCGGCGGCATGAACAGGTTCCAGATGCCCTGTTCCTTGGCGATCTTCTTCTTGTCCTCGATGATCTGGATGACCTTCCACCGATCGCCTTCGGCGTCCTGCTGGGCATAGGTGTCCATGTTGGGGCGAACGTGCTGCTCGATGAAATCGCGCACGCGGTCGCGCCAGTAGACCTGGCGTTCGGTGGGCTGGAAATCCATGGCTGTCTTCCTCTCAAGTCCTGAAATGCAATCGAATCTGTTGGCCGCGACCGTGGCAGAGCGCAAGAGGCGCGCCAAGGGCTCATTTGCGCTCGCCGGTCAGCTGAGACCGGGATTGTGCGCCTTTGCCGCGAGTGCCGCATCGCGCCGCTCGACCCGCGCCTCGTGCTCTTCGCGGGTGATCGGGAACCGGCCGAGCCAGAACGCGGCAAGCAGCGCCAGCACCGTGGTCGCCACCGCGAAGGTGATGATCATCGTGGCAAGCACGCTCATGGGCACATTGCCCGGATCCGCGCCCTGTTCGAGCTGCGAGAATCCGATGATCTGCCCGGTCAGCGCCGCGCCAAGTCCGGTCGCGCATTTCTGCACCAGCCAATTGCCTGAGTAGAACGATCCCTCGGCGCGCCTGCCAGTGCGTTCCTCGAAGGCCTCGACGATCTCGGCGACCATCGAGGATGCCGAGATCATCACGACCACTCCAAACATGTTGGCAAAGATCACGAAGGCGAAATAGAGCGCGGTCGACGACAGGCTTGTGACCTGCGGCCACCAGCCGATCAGGAACAGCGCATAGGGAATGATGGCGAGGACCAGCGCGATGATCGCGCTGACAGCCGCGCTCTTTGGCTTGCCGAAACGGGCGTGCATCGGTCCCACAAGCACGAACATGCCGATGATCGAGATGCCCAGGATGATTGGGTATGCGGTCAGCCCGTTTAACCATTCCGGCCCCCAGCTGAAGCTGACCCGGTCGAGCTGCCAGACATAGATGTTGAGATAGTTCGAGATCGAGAACGTCATCCCCTGGCTGATATAGGCGGCAAGCCCGCCCACCGCGAACACCAGGAACGCCTTTTCGCTGAAAGCCTCGAAAATCTCGCCAAAGGCTTCTTTCAGATTGAACGGGGCAGGGCGAGTTTCAGGCAGCTTGGCGACAATGGCGTGCTGGCCTATGGCCGAACCGAGCACCGCGATCGCCATGACCGCCGCGCCGAACATGCCGAACTCGGCATAGCCGTCCTGCGTCAGCAGCCCGTTTTCCCCTGGCATGAACACGGTGTATGCGAGGATCATCATCATGATCCCGCCCATCCAGCCCGACAGGTAGCGGTAGCGGAACAATGTGGTGCGCTCGTGATAGTCCGAGGTAATCTCGGGCACGAGGCTGACCGAGGGAACCTCGCAGGCCGACAGCAGGATCCGCACCCCGACCATGATCGCCAGCAGGCCGAGCGCGCCGGGCGCTTCACCCCCGGGCGGCGACCACAGCAATACCCAGACGAAAGCCAGCGGGATCGGCGCGATATAGAGCCAAGGCAGCCGCCTGCCCCAACGCGTGTAAGTGCGGTCGGACAGATAGCCGATGATCGGATCGACAAAGGCATCGATCACCAGCGCGAGAAGCAGGATGAGGCCGACCAGCCCTGCATCCATGCCCAGGACCTGGCTGTAATAGAACAGCAGGAAGAACAGGAAGCCGCCATCCTTGACCCCGAATGCGACCGCGCCAAAGCCGTGGATCAGCTTGAAACGCATCGGCAGCTCGCCACGGATCAGGCCCATCGGCTGGCGTCTCCGGCGCGTGAAACTGGCGCGAATCTGGTCATTTGTCGGCTCTCCCCGAAGATCCAAGACCCTAGAGGTCAGGCGGCCCGCGTCAACGCTCTCGGCGCTGACGCTACGGCATTGCGGGAAGGGGCGAGCGCGCTTGCGGCGCCGTGGCAAAGCACGTTAACGTCAGCGTCAAACGGGACCTGTTGCAGAGGAGTCGGCACGATGTCCGATCTGGAGAAATTTCGGGAAGAAACGCAGCGTTGGCTCGAGGCGAATTGTCCGCCCGAAATGCGCAAACCTGTGCGCGATGATGACGATGTCTATTGGGGCGGCCGCTCTGCGAGCTTCAAAAACGACGCCCAGAAGGCCTGGTTCGAAGCCGCGCGCGACAAGGGTTACACCGTGCCCAGCTGGCCCAAGGAATATGGCGGGGCCGGGCTTTCCGCGGCCGAGGCCAAGATCCTGCGCCAGGAAATGGCGCGCATCGGCGCCCGCCCGCCACTGTCCTCGTTCGGCATCTGGATGCTCGGCCCGGCGCTGCTTCAATTCGGGACCGAGGGGCAGAAGCAGCGTTTTCTCAACGAGATCGCGCGCGGCGAAATTCGCTGGTGCCAGGGCTATAGCGAGCCTGGCAGCGGCTCTGACCTCGTCTCGATGCAGACCTTTGGCGAGGACAAGGGCGACCACTGGGTCGTCAACGGCCAGAAGATCTGGACCTCCTATGCCGACAAGGCCGACTGGATCTTCTGCCTCGTTCGCACGGACAAGAACGACAAGTATCGAGGCATCACCTTCATGCTGTTCGACATGGCGAGCGAGGGCGTCTCGACCAAGCCGATCCTGCTGATCAGCGGCAACAGCCCGTTCTGCGAGACCTTCATGGACAATGTCGCGGTGCCCAAGAGCTATGGCGAGGACTGCCCGGCGCATGTCGGCGAGGTCAATCGCGGCTGGGACGTCGCCAAGTATCTGCTCGGCCACGAGCGCGAGATGATTTCCGGCATGGGCGGCGGCGAACGCACCGCGGCGATCGGCGCGGCGATGAAGCGCCATGCTGCCAGAACCGGCGACCAACTCGACCCGGTGCTGCGCGCCGAGCTCGCGATGTTCGATGTCGACGCGCTCGCCTTCACCGCGATGAGCGAGAAGTTCATGGACGAGATGAAAGCGGGCAAGGGGCATCCCGCGCAGCCCAACATGATGAAATATGTCGGCACCGAACTGAACAAGCGTCGCCACGAACTGATGATGAGCGCGGGCGGATCGCGCAGCCTCGAATGGGACAGCGATCAGACCAGCGGCGGCAAGCCGTCGCGCAACTGGCTGCGCACCAAGGCGAATTCGATCGAGGGTGGCACGTCCGAAGTCATGCTCAACGTCATTTCCAAACGCATTCTCGAACTTCCCGGAGGCTGATCGATGCCGCTTTACCACGACGACGACCAGGCGATGCTGGCCGACACCGCGCGCGGCTTTCTGGCCGATGAAGGCAATATCGCCAAGCAGTTGCGCCACTGGCGCGATCGCGATTGTCCAGACGGGTTTGGCCACGCGCTGTGGAAACAGTTTGCCGAAATGGGTTTCACCGGCATTCTCGTCGACGAGGATGATGGCGGGATGGGCATGGGCCATGTCGAGGCGGGCATCGTGCTCGAAGAGATCGGGCGCAACCTCACCCCGTCCCCGTTCCTCACCTCCGCCGTGCTTGCGGCGACCGCGCTCAAGCATGGCGGAAGCGATGTGAAGGGCCGCTATCTTCCCGGGCTTATCTCGGGCGAGAGCGTATTTGCCGTCGCGGTGGACGAGACCGCGAAGCATCGTCCGCAGCGCATCACCACCCGCGCCGAGCGGTCGGGCAATGGCTTCAAGCTGTCGGGGACGAAGAGCTTCGTGATCCAGGGGGCGAGCGCGGACATGCTCGTGGTCGCCGCGCGCACCAGCGGGGCGGATGACGACGAGGACGGCATCACCCTGTTCGCGGTGCCCAAGGACGCGGCCAACATGAAACAGGACCCGGTCCGACTGGTCGATAGCTCGGTCGCCTCGCATATCAGTTTCGAGGGCACCGAGCTCGACGGCGATGCCGTTATCGGGGAGGTCGATGGCGGGCGCGCCATCCTCAACGCCATGCTGCGCGCCGGGCGCGTTGGCGCAGCGGCCGAAGGCGTGGGCGTTGCCAGCGGGGCGATGGACATGACGGTCGACTATCTCAAACAGCGCAAGCAGTTCGGCAAGCTGATCGGCGAATTCCAGGCGCTCCAGCACCGGGCAGCCCACCTTTACTCCGAAGTCGAAACCGCGCGCGCGGTCACGATCAAGGCCCAGCAATTGCTCGACGAAGGCGCCGAGAGCGCCGAATTGATGACCTCGGTCGCCAAGGCCAAGGTCGCGCGCGCTGCGGGCCTCGCGGTGCGCGAAGGCGTGCAGATGCATGGCGGGATCGGGATGACCGACGAATACGATATCGGCCTCTACATGAAGCGCGACCGCGCCTTGCAGGAATTTCTCGGCGATGCCTATTACCACGCCGGACGCGTCGCCGAACTGAGCGGTTATTGAGAAGGACACCCATGACGATGATGAAGCTGAACGAACTTTTCGGGCTCGAGGGCCGGGTCGCGCTGGTGACCGGCGGCAGCCGCGGGATCGGCAAGATGATCGTCGAGGGTCTGCTCGAAGCGGGTTGCGCGCGGGTCTATATTGTCGCGCGCAAGAAGGAGCAGGTCGACGAGACCAGCGCCGAACTGGGCGACAAGGTGATCGGCCTGGTCGGCGATCTCAGCCAGATGGACGGCATCCAGCAACTCGCCGACGATCTCGCCGCGCGCGAGGACAAGCTCGACCTGCTCGTCAACAATGCCGGCGCTGCCTGGGGCGAACCGTTCGAGAAGTTCACCGAGGCCGGGTGGGACCGGACGATGGATTTGAACGTCAAGACCCCGTTCTTCCTCACCCAGAAACTGTTCCCGCTGCTCAAGGCGGCAGGGACGAAGGAACGTCCCGCCAAGGTGCTGATGATCGCCAGCATTGACGGGATGAAATCGAACCCCTGGCCGACCTATCCCTATCAGGCGTCGAAGGCCGGGCTCATCCACCTCACCCGGCGGATGGCGGCAGAACTCGTCGGGCACAACATCATCGTCAACGGGATCGGCCCGGGCGCGTTTCCGAGCGCGATGAACCGCGCTGCGCGCGACAATGCCGAGCTGGTCGAACGCGGTATCCCCTCGCGCCGGGTCGGGGTGACCGAGGACATGGCAGCCGGCGCGATCTACCTGCTCAGCCGCGCGGGCGACTACGTGGTCGGCACGACGATTCCGATCGATGGCGGGGTGGTCAATGCCAATATCGGCGCGGGCAATTTCGTCGATCCTTCGGGAAGCTGACGGTTCGCCGCGCGCGCCGCGGATTCCAACGACGACTTCAACCACGGTTCATCGGGCCTGGCGCTTTTTCGCGAGCGACCACGCATTACCCGGAGACCGACTGATGAAAACCGCAGCCTTTGGCCTTGCCGCAGCCGGACTGGCATTCGCCGCAACGCCTGCCATTGCCGACGACGATTACCTTGAGGAATATTACGAAGACCGCTGGAAGCTTGAGCGCGAGTGCGCGAAGAAACTTCGCGAGGCTGACAGCCGGTCCAAATATTACGAGGCGATCGACAAGTGCGACGAGAAGTTTGCCAAGCTCGAGCGCGAGCTTCGCAAGGACGCGCGCGAATACCGCCGCGAGCGCGCCGAGGAACGGCGCGAGCGTCGGGAGGATCGCTGGGACGACTGACCCTTCGGCTGGCACTCTCTGCGCGAGAGTGCCAGTTTCCCCATTTTTATCAGGGCCTTGCCGTTGACGGCTTTTAAGCGTTTTGACAGATTCTGCCTGCTATTGCAGCGTTGGAGGGATTGAAACGCCTATGGCAGATGCAGATTTTGAAAGACAATTGCGCGGCGAAGGGCTGCTGACGGCGGAAATCTTCTATTATTTCCCTGACTATCCCTCGCTGATCCAGCAATTCGTCTGGCAGGATTACGACGAGGCGCCCGATTACCCGCTTCTGTTCAAGTTCCTCGATTACTGGCGGCGCGAGATCGAGGCGGCGATCCACTCGGTCAGGATCGCGCACGAACTGATCCTCGGCCCGCGCGAGTTTCGTCATGTCGACGAGGAATTTCGCCTCGGAGGCGACTAACCGCCCATCAGTTCGCGAACAAAGGGAATGAGACCCGTCTGCCGAGTGCGGCGCATCCGTTCGGCATCGAGCACTTCGCACACGCGGTCGAAACATTCGTCGACATCGTCATTGATCACGACATAGTCGTATTCGGCCCAGTGGCTGATTTCGGCCCTCGCACGTTCCATCCGGCTGTCGATCACCTCGGCGCTGTCCTGCGCGCGCGCTTCGAGCCTGCGACGCAGTTCCCCAAGGCTCGGCGGGAGCACGAAGACGGTGACGACGTCCTGGTCGTCCTTCTGCTTCAATTGCTGGGTGCCCTGCCAGTCGATGTCGAACAGGTAATCCTGTCCGTTCTTGAGCCCCTCACGGATATGGCCCTTGGGCGTGCCGTAGCGATAGCCGAAGACATGCGCCCACTCGTAGAAATCGTCTTCCTCGACCATCCGGTCGAAATCATCATCGGAGACGAAGTGATAATGCACGCCGTCTTCCTCGCCCGGGCGCGGGGGACGGGTCGTGGCCGAGACCGAAAGGCGGATTTCGGGATCGCGTTCGAGCAATTTGCGCGACAGGGTCGTCTTGCCCGCGCCCGATGGCGATGACAGGATGAACAGGAGGCCCCTGCGGTGGAGCTTGTCGGATGGAGTGGTTTCGGTCGGATCGCCCATAGGTCCCGTTGCCGCAATTGCGGGGACGAAATCAAGGGCCGTGATGGTTCGGGTGCCTAGAGCAGCTTTCGCCTGCGGCGCTTGCGCGCGGCCCCGCGATCGTAGAGCGTCTTGAGCACGAGCCCTGTTGCCACCACGCCGAGCCCGACCGGCGATTTCACCGCGAGCCGGCTGACCCCGTAAAGCGCGAGCGAGGAAAGCAGGGATTTCGAATCGACCAGTTCCTCGGCCTCGACCTCGTCGCCCGTGCTTTGCGCGACCACGCGGTGTTCGAGCTTGCGCCGCATCATCATCCCGATCCCGCGCGTCAGCACGTCTACGATCAGCATGTTGGTCGCCGGATTGGGGCTTGGCGCGATCAGCGAAGTCTTGCTCGTCTGCCCGGGGTCGGGCTCGGCGAGCATTTCGGCAAACTTGTCGTCCTCGATCCCGGCCGGGTCTGTGTCTGTGTGGTCAGTGGTCATATCGCCCCTTCAACGCACAAGCGCGCGATTGGCTCCGGCAAGGGGCGCGGACCGCGCGCTATTTCTTGCGGCCGAAATCGACCGTCACGACATTGGAGCCGTCATCGCTGGCGCTATCGCCCGCAGCGCCCTGGTTCTCGGCGTCGTTTTCCGCGTCCTCGTGCTCTTCGGGAGCGAGTTCGCTGGCAGAAGCCTGAAATTGCAGGCCGAAATCGACTGCCGGGTCGACGAAGGCGGTGATCGCGGCATAGGGCACGTCGAGCTTGGCCGGGATCTGGTTAAAGGAAAGCCCGACGCTGAACCCGTCCTCGCGTACGTCGAGATCCCAGAACTTGTTCTGAAGCACGATGGTCATCTCGTCGGGAAAGCGTTCCTTGAGATGCGCGGGGATCGACACGCCCTGCGCGCCGGTCTTGAACGTGATGTAGAAATGATGGTTGCCGGGAAGTTCGCTGCCGCCGCGTTCGATCTCGCCCAGAACGCGTCCGACCACGGCGCGCAGGGCTTCCTGCACGATCTCATCATAGGGGATCAGGCTGTCGGGCGTGTCATCAGTCATATCGGTCGGATTCGTGGCCGCGCAGGCCGCCCGGGTCAAGCATTTCATGCACCGATAGCCAGACTTGTGTGCGATGCAACAAATCCTTCGGGCCTATGCGCTTGCACCGTGCGCGGGCGCGCTTATAGCCGCGTGTCATGACCCAGACCGCCAGAACCGGAAGCGTGGAGCGCAAGACCGCAGAGACCAGCATCGCGATCGCTGTCAATCTCGACGGGACGGGCGCTTACGAGGTGTCGACCGGGATCGGCTTTCTCGATCACATGGTCGAACAGTTTTCCAAGCACTCGCTGATCGATGTCACGATGAAGGTCGAGGGCGACCTGCATGTCGACCAGCACCACACCACCGAGGATTCGGCGATCGCGCTGGGACAGGCCCTGGCCAACGCGCTCGGCGACAAGGCCGGGATCGGCCGGTATGGCAGCGCCTATTCTCCGATGGACGAAACGCTGAGCCGGGTCGCGCTCGACATTTCGGGCCGGCCCTATCTGGTGTGGAAAGCCGGCTTCAGCCAGGAAAAGCTCGGCGAATGGGACACCGAACTGATCGAGCACTGGTTCCATTCGGTCAGCCAGTCGGCGGGCCTCACGCTCCATTGCGAACTGCTTTACGGCACTAACAATCACCATATCTGCGAATCGCTGTTCAAGGGATTTGCGCGCGCCATGCGGATCGCGGTCGAACGCGACCCGCGAAAGGGTGGGGCGATCCCGTCCACCAAGGGGCAGCTCGGTGGGTGATAGGGTCGCGCTTGTCGATTACGGCGCGGGCAATCTCCAATCGGTTCGCAATGCGTTGAAGGCGGTAGGTGCCAGCGTCACCGTCACCGCTGATCCCGATGCCGTGCGCGCCGCCGACCGGATCGTGCTTCCCGGTGTCGGCAGTTTCAAGGCGTGTTCGCAAGGGCTTCGCGCGGTTCCCGGGATGGTCGAGGCCCTGCGTGAACGGGTCGAAATGGGCGGCGCGCCCTTTCTCGGCATCTGCGTAGGGATGCAATTGCTCGCCACGCGCGGCCTTGAACATGGCGAGACCAGGGGGCTGGGGTGGATTCCTGGCGAAGTGCGGCTCATCCAACCGCACGACCCCCAGATTAAGGTGCCGCACATGGGCTGGAACGCGGTCGCGGTGATGCCCCATGCGCGCGGCCACCAGGTGATCGAGCCTGGCGAGGCCTATTTCCTCCATTCCTATCATTTCGTTGTCGAGGACCCGCACCATGTCGCGGCGCTCACCGATCACGGCGAAGGGCTGGTCGCAGCGGTCGCGCGCGGCAATATCTGCGGCCTGCAATTTCATCCCGAGAAGAGCCAGGCCTATGGTCTGGCAACCCTCGCACGATTTCTGGAGTGGAGACCATGATCGTCTTTCCCGCGATCGATCTGAAGGGCGGCGATGTCGTCCGGCTTGCCGAAGGCGACATGTCCCGCGCCACCACCTATGGCGACGATCCGTCAGCGCAGGCCATGCTCTTTGCAGAGGCGGGGGCCGAGCATCTCCACGTGGTCGATCTCGACGGCAGCTTCGCAGGCGAGGGCCGCAACGCGCAAGCGGTCAAGGCGATCATCGAGAGCTTTCCAGGCTACGTGCAGCTCGGCGGCGGGATCCGCGATGCCAAGGCGGTGGAGGACTGGTTCAACCTCGGCGTCGCGCGGGTCGTGATGGGATCGGCTGCACTCAAGAACCCCGAATTCGTGAAGGACATGGCGCGCGAATGGGAAGGCGGCATTGTCGTCGCGGTGGACGCGAAGGACGGAATGGTCGCGACCGAGGGCTGGGCGGAGGTGTCGGACGTGCCAGTGGTCGATCTTGCCCGCCGGTTCGAGGATGCGGGCGTTGCCTCATTATTGTTCACCGATATCGGCCGCGACGGTCTGCTCAAGGGCGTCAATATCGAGGCCACGGTCGACCTTGCCCAGCGCGTCGATATCCCCGTGATCGCGAGCGGCGGGGTCAAGGGATTGGACGACATCCACATTCTCGCGCTCCAGGCGCATAACGGGATCGAGGGCGTCATCACCGGCCGCGCGCTCTACGAGGGCAAGCTGGACCTGGCAGCGGCGATCGCGATGGGGGCGCGGGCGTGACTGTCCGCATCCGCGTCATCCCCTGCCTCGACGTGGCTGACGGGCGCGTGGTGAAAGGCGTCAATTTCGTCGATCTAAAGGATGCAGGCGACCCGGTCGAACAGGCGCGCGCCTATGACGAGGCGGGCGCCGACGAATTGTGTTTTCTCGATATCTCGGCAACCCACGAAGGGCGGGGCACGATGCTCGACATCGTCAGGCGCACGGCGCAAGTCTGCTTCATGCCGCTGACCGTCGGCGGCGGGGTGCGCTCGGTCGAGGATGCGCGCGCGCTCTTGCTGGCAGGCGCGGACAAGGTCGCGGTCAATTCTGCCGCGGTCGCTCGGCCCGAACTCGTCGCCGAGATCGCAGCGAGATTCGGCAGCCAGTGCATCGTCGCCAGTGTCGATGCGCGCCGCGTGGTGCCGACCACCGGCGAGGGCGCACCCAAATGGGAGATTTTCACCCATGGCGGGCGCAAGCCGACCGGCATCGATGCCATCGAATATGCCCGGAAGGTCGCAGACCTCGGCGCGGGCGAATTGCTCGTCACAAGTATGGACGGTGACGGCACAAAGGCCGGATACGACCTCGAATTGACCCGCGCGATCGCCGATGCGGTCAGCGTGCCGGTGATCGCGAGCGGCGGGGTCGGCAGCCTTCAGCACCTCGTTGACGGGGTCACACAAGGCCATGCCAGCGCCGTTCTCGCCGCCTCGATCTTCCATTTCGGCGAGCACACGATCAGCGAAGCCCACGAAGCGTTGCGCGCCGCGGGCTTGCCTGCGCGCGGCGTTTGAGCGAGAGCCACCCGCATGGACACGCACGCCGACATCCTCATGCGCCTGGAGAAAACCATCTCCGCGCGCCGTGACGCCTCCCCGCAGGAAAGCTATGTCGCCCGGCTCAACGCCAAGGGCCTGCCCAAGATCGCGCAGAAGGTCGGCGAAGAGGCGACCGAGGCGGTGATCGCCGCGCTTTCCGGCAGCAATGAGGAACTGGTCGGCGAGGCCGCGGACCTTCTCTTCCACCTGCTCGTGATGCTCGATGCCAAGGGCGTCTCGCTCGACCACGTGCTGGGCGAACTGAGCGCGCGCGAAGGGCTTTCGGGCCTTGATGAGAAGGCCGCAAGGAGCAAGTGATGCCGATCGACCCGACGCTTCCCTATGATGACGACAACATCTTCGCCAAAATCCTGCGCGGCGAGATCCCGTGCAGCAAGGTCCATGAGGATGAATGGGCCTTTGCATTCGAGGACATCAATCCGCAGGCTGAGGTGCACACGCTGGTGATCCCCAAGGGGCGCTATGTCAGCTGGGACGATTTTTCTGCCCGTGCAAGCGCGGAGGAAATTGTCGGTTTCGTGCGCGCCGTGGGCAAGGTCGCGCGCGACAAGGGGCTTGTTGAACCCGGGTATCGGATGATGGCGAATATCGGCGCGCATGGCGGGCAGGAAGTCCCGCACCTCCATGTCCACATTTTCGGCGGCGAGCCGCTCGGCCCGATGATCGCAAACCGCTGAACCGGTCGCGCGCAGCTTTCGTTTCGCCGCCGTTCAGGCAATCGGCGCCAATCGCGGCTTTGCAGCGAATCATCGCTGCGCTAGGTGGCCCAGGCAATGGTTGAACCCAATCCTCCCGGCGGAGTGCTCGACGGCACGCGGCACCTTTATGCGGTGCGCGTCTATTACGAGGACACCGATCTTTCGGGCATCACCTATCACGCCAATTACCTGCGCTGGTTCGAGCGCGCGCGCTCCGACCTGCTGCGCCTGCTCGACATCGACCAGCGCGCCGCGATCGAGGCCGGCGGCAGCGGCGGTGGCGGCGGTGCCTATGCGGTCTCCGAAATCCACCTCAGATATCTGCGCCCCGCGCGGCTCGACGACGATGTCGTGATCGAGACCACCTGCACCGAACTGGGCGCGGCGAGCTGCCGGATGCACCAGGTTGCAAGGCGGGGAACCGAAATCCTGTGCGAGGCTTCCCTTCGCGTGGGCTTTATCTCGCTCGATGGAAGGCCGCGCCGCCAGCCAGCCGAATGGCGCGCGGCCTTTGCGAAATTCATGGAACAAGAGGAAAACTGACGCGTGCCATTTGAACTGTTGAGCACTGCTGCTGCCCAGGGTGCGGCAACCGGAATCGGTGCAACCCGTCTCGACCCGCTCGAACTGTTCCTCGACGCCGATATTGTCGTCCAGGCGGTGATGATCGGGCTTGTTCTCGCCAGCATCTGGAGCTGGGCGATCATCGTCGGGTTCAGCCTGCGGATCGGCGGCCTGCGCAGGAAATCGCGGGTCTATGAAGAGGCTTTCTGGGAATCGCGCGACCGCGAAGAGGTGCTCTCCAAGCGCCACCGCCGCGACGTTCCCTCCGCGCGCGTCGCGGGCGCGGGGCTCGATGAATGGCGCAAATCGACCAAGGCCCAGCCGGTAGACCGCGACGGCACCCGCCAGCGCATCGCCTCGGCGATGGAAAGCCAGGTTGCCGAGGAAGCCGATGACCTTGCGGGCAAGCTCAATTTCCTTGCCACCACCGGCTCGGTCGCGCCGTTCGTCGGACTGTTCGGCACCGTCTGGGGCATCATGAACAGCTTTTTCCAGATCGGTGCGCAGCAATCCGCTTCGCTTGCCGTGGTCGCGCCCGGGATTGCCGAGGCGCTGTTCGCCACCGCGATCGGCCTGTTCGCCGCGATCCCCGCGGTGATTGCCTACAACCGCTTTTCCGACCGGGTGAACCGCTACGAAGCGCGCCTGCAACGGTTCGCCGACCGCGTCCATGCCGGTCTCAGCCGTGAACTGGACCGCGCCTGATGGCAGTGGGGCTCCATTCGGCTTCAGGTCGGCGCGGGCGGCGTGGCCGCCGCGCGGCGATGGCGGAAATCAACGTCACGCCTTTGGTCGATGTCATGCTGGTGCTGCTGATCATCTTTATGGTCACGGTGACGCTGCCGGCTGTAGGCGTGCCGATCGAATTGCCCGAAAGCCGCGCCAACCCGGTCGAGGAAGCGCCCGAACAGATCACGATCAGCGTGGCTTCCGATGGACGCATATATGTCGAGAACGAGGCGATCGCGTCGGGCGCATTTCCCGAAGCACTCGAAGCGATCGGACGCACCGGCGATGGCCGGCTGCCAGCGATCGTCCTGCGCGGTGACCGCAGCCTCGATTATGGCCGGGTGATGGCGGTGATGGGCGAGCTTGGCCGCGCAGGCTTCACCTCGATATCGCTGGTCACTGACGGTTCAGTAACCGCGCCATAACGAGCAGGGACCATGGGAGAGAAGGCATTTCGTAGCGAAGACAGGATCGGCCTTGCGGTCGCTGTCGTGCTGCATCTTCTTCTTGTCGCGGTGATCGCGCTGCAAGTGCTGGTCGCGCCTTCCAGCCCGCCGGTGCCCGAACGGGTCACGGTCAGCCTTGCAACCGAGGTGGGGCTGGAGGCGACCGCGCCCGAACTCGTCCCCGAAAGCCGCGCAGCGATCGCTCCGACGCTGGCTGACGAGCCCGTCGAGAGGGTAGAACCCGAACGCCGCGAACCCGTGGCCCAGCCGCGCCCAGAACCGCGACCTGAGCCGCGCACCGAGCGCCGCGAGACCCCTCCGCCCGATACGCGCGAGCGGCGTCGCCCCGAACCGACGCGCGCCGAGACAAGCGGCGGCGGCCGGATCGGCGACAATTTCCTCGAAGGGCAGGGCGGTTCGACGATCACGGACGAGACCCGCATCCCCGCCTCGCAGATCGGCCGCAGCGCACGCGCTTCGCTCCAGCAGGCGATCAACCGGCAGTTGAAGCCGCATTGGTCCGCGCCGATCGGTGTCGATGCCGAATTGCTGGTTTCGGTGGTATCCTGGCGACTTAACGAGGACGGCTCGCTTGCCGGTTCGCCGCAATGCCGGACCGAACGTTCGAGCGTAACCGATTCCAACCGTCCGCAGGCGCCGCTTCATTGCGAGCGTGCGATCAGGGCGGTGCGCCAGGCCGCGCCCTTCGACCTGCCGGATGAATATTACGAGGCGTGGAAGAACATCACCGCCTGGAGATTTGATAGAAGGCTATGACGATGAAACCGATCTTCGCTTTGACCCTGGCCCTGCTGATCAGCACGCCGCTGGCCGCCCAGAACACCGATCACGGCGAGCCCGTCGGCGACGGAGGCGAGGTCGAGACCGCTTTCCAGCAGGATGCCGGCGAAGAAGCGGGCGGGCTGACCGGCTCGACCACCGACGAAAGCGATTGGCAGGACCTTGGCATCGCGATCCCCGCCTTTGCCACCGATCGCGACCGCGCGACGCCAGCGAGCACCGACGGCACGGCCGCGCTGGGGCGCGAGATTTCGCGTGTCATCACCGCAAACCTGCGCAATAACGGGCTGTTCCAGCCGGTCGGCCCCGATGCCCTGCCTTCGCCCACATTCGCGCAGATCACCTCGCCTGCATGGGGCAACTGGTCGGGCCGCGGCGCGGAAATGCTGGTTCACGGCTATGTCAGCGCCCGCGATGACGACCGCCTGGTCGTCGGCTGCTATCTCTACGATGTCGTTCTGAAGGACGAGCTCATCCGCGAGGGCTGGGTGGTGCGCCCGGCAGACTGGCGCCGTGCGGCGCACAAGTGTTCGGACCTCATCTATGCGCGGCTCACCGGCGAAGACCCGTTCTTCGACAGCCGTATCGCCTATATCGCCGAGACCGGGCCCAAGGACAATCGCGTCAAGAGGCTCGCGGTGATGGACAGCGACGGAGCGAACCACCGCTTTCTGACGCTCGGCAGCGCGACAGCGCTCACCCCGCGCTATTCGCCCGATTATTCGCAGATCCTCTACCTGTCCTATGTCGATGGGAACCCGCGCATCTATGTCTATGACATCGGTTCAGGGCGCCAGACGCTGGTGACCGAGAATCGCAACCCCACGCTCGCCCCGCGCTGGTCGCCTGACGGGCGCCACATCCTCTATTCGATGGCTGTCGCGGGCAATACCGACATCTACCGCGTGCCGGTGACCGGCGGACAGAGCGTGCGGCTGACCGATACGCCGGGGATCGATATCGGCGGATCATACTCGCCCGATGGCCGGAAGATCGTCTTCGAGAGCGACCGTTCGGGCAGCCAGCAATGCTACGTGATGAATGCCGACGGTTCGAACCAGCGCCGGATCAGCTTTTTCGGCGGGCGGTGCGCAACGCCCGAATGGAGCCCGCGCGGCGACCAGATCGCCTTCACTCGCATTTCCGGCGATTTCAATATTGCGGTGATGACGCCGTCGGGCGGAAGCCTGCGCGTGCTGACCAATGGCTGGCAGGACGAAGCGCCGACCTGGGCACCCAATGGCCGGATCATCCAGTTCTTCCGAACCGAGCGCAATTCGGGGCGCTCCTCGCTCTGGCAGGTCGATCTCACGGGGCGCAACGAACGACGTCTACCGACTCCTGTTGACGCCTCGGACCCGGCCTGGGGACCCATTCGGCCCTGAACCGGTTGTTTTGTTATCTGCCGGCTATGCCCCTGGCACCCGGCCCAATACGGAGAGTAACCCTGATGCATTTCTCTGTTTCCAAGGCGGCAACGGCCGCAATTCTCACCTCGGCGCTGGCGCTGGGCGCGTGCCAGAAGAAGGCTCCCGAAGAGCTGCCGCCGCCTCCTGTGACCACGCCTGAGCCCGCGCCTGCACCGGCTCCGACCCCGAGCGGCCCGACCTTGGGCACGCAAGGGCATTTCGAGCAGGCCGTGGGCTCGTCGACGACGATCTATTTCGACACCGACCGCTACAATATCGACAGCACCGATGCCGCGGCATTGCAGGCGCAGGCGCAGTATTTCGCCCGTTTCCCGCAGCTGACCTTCACTATCGAAGGCCATGCCGACGAACGCGGCACGCGCGAATACAACCTCGCTTTGGGCGAACGGCGCGCCAATTCGGCGAAGAACTATCTTGTCAGTCTCGGCGTCTCGCCCGATCGTATCCGCACGGTGAGCTACGGCAAGGAGCGCCCGGTCGCGCTCGGTTCGAACCCGACGGCTTGGGCGCAAAACCGCCGCGCCGCGAGCGTGATCATCAATTGACGAATTTGGCGATCCGCCTCGGCACACAGGCCGGGGCGGACCGCTTTCAAGCGCTGGTGCCGGGGACCTGCTGCGTGTGAACGAGGCCGGAAGGCTCGTTTGTGCCCGTCTCGACAAGTTCCCCGGTCCGGGCCGTGATCGCCAGTGCCACGAGCGCGAGTGCGCTGAACAGGCTGGATACGTGCAATTGGCGGCTCATGACATATGGTCCCGGGTTTGCTTGCGACCCGTCTAAGGGTGACGGGTGAATATTGTATTGCAATGCAACATTTCATCTTGAAACCGGTTCCACGCCTTCCCAATCGCTGCCAGCGCTCCTAGATTGACCGCGTGTTCCGCTCGACCAACTTCATCCATGCCTAAGCCGCGCCGCTCTAACGACTGGGGCTTTCCCCGTTGGCGCGGCTATGGTGGCTCGCGCGAGGCGACCAATGTGCGGCTTTGCGATCGCCACGGCTGCGAGGAGCCGGGCGATTGCCCCGCGCCCAAGGCGCCCAACAGCCCCGACCGCTGGTATTTCTGCCAGGCGCACGCGGCTGAATACAACCGCAAGTGGGACTATTTCGAAGGGCTCGACAAGGCCGAGAAAGAACAGCGTGCCAAGGCCGAGAGGCAGGAGAGCGCTGGCTATGCCGAGGCATCGCATTACGGTTGGGCCGGATCGGGAGACGGATCGCGCAGCGCCGATGAGATGCGCGCGCTCGATGTCCTCGAACTCGAAGCCGATGCCGATTTCGGTGCGGTCAAGAAGGCCTATCGCGCCAAGGCCAAGGAAGTGCATCCGGACGTGAAACCGGGCGATGCGGAAGCCGCGGTCGAATTTCAGAAATTGCAGGTCGCCTACGAAGTCCTCCGCCTCGCCGAGGAGCGGCGCGAGTGGAAGGGCTGAGACGGGGCAATCCGCGTCACCTTTCGGAGAAGTTCATGCGCATCCTTGCCTTTGCCGCCAGCAATTCCTCGACCTCGATCAACCGCCAGCTGGTGGACTATGCCGCGCAGATCGCTGCCGAAACGCAGGCCGACGTCGAGATCGAGACGCTCGACATCCACGATTACGAGATGCCGCTCTACCAATCCGACCGCGAAGCGGCGGATGGTATCCCGCAACGCGCGCATGATTTCCTCGCCCGGATCGGCGAAGCCGATGTGCTGATCATCTCCTTTGCCGAGCATAACGGGGCCTACACCGCCGCGTTCAAGAACCTGTTCGACTGGTGCAGCCGCGTGGGCCGCGAAGTGTGGCAGGGCAAGCCTATGCTGCTGCTTGCAACTTCACCCGGCGGGCGCGGCGGACAAAGCGTGCTTGAATTCGCCAGCTCTGCCGCGCCGCGTTTCGGCGGTGACGTGGTCGCGAGCCTTGCGGTGCCGAGCTTCCACGAGAATTTCGACATGTCGGCCGGCCGACTTTCCGATGCGGAGCTAGACAAGGCCTTGCGCTCCAAGATCGCGCAATTGCTCGACCAGCCGTGTTGACCCTTCACGCCGTGGGCGGATTGTCGTTCCACCACGGCGTGTCTCGCCACGGCCTCAGGTCAAGCTCGTGGGTCCAGCAATTGCGCGCCTGCTGCGCAAGGTGCCAGTAGGTCTCCGCCACCGATCGCGGGTCGAGCAATCCGTCCTCCCCGCGCGCGGCCTTGTAGTCATCGAACCTGTCGCCGAGCAGTTTGCCGAGCGTGTCGGGGGCATCGACCGGGCCGTCCACCACGACATGTGCGACATGGATGCCCCTAGGCGCATATTCGGCGTTGAGCGTCTGGCACAACATTCGCCGTCCGCCCATCGCCGCCGCGTGGCTGTGCTGGCCCGCATTGCCGCGCACCGCCGCGGTCGCCGAGGTAACCAGCAGCGTTCCCGATCCCCTCTCTGCCATGCGCGGAAGCAGCGCATGGGCGAGGCGGAAAAGACCGTAACAGCCGAGCCGCCAGCCGAGTTCGAAGGTGCGGTGCGGTGTGTCTGCAAGCGCGCGGTTCCCGATCTGCGCGCCCAGATTGTAGAGCGCGACCGCGACCGGACCGATTTCGGCTTCTACCTCGTCGACCAACGCTTCAATCGAGCCATCCTCGCTCGCATGAGCAGGATGCCGCTCGCGCTGCCCCCGGCCTGTTCGATCCGCGAAACCGCGCGTTCCAGACCCTCTTTGTCCGAGCGCCGGGCAAGGACCGCGTGATAGCCGCCGGCGGCAAAGCGCGCCGCAGTGGTCGCGCCGATCCCGGCTCCCGCCCCGATGACGAGGAAAACCGGCTTTCGTGTACCGTTCAAGGCTGCCTCCCCCGGGCCGTTCCAGGGGAGGCTAGCCATTTCATCAGACGTGTTCCAGTGCCTGTTCGAAGTCGGCGATGAGGTCGTCTGCATCCTCGATCCCGATGCTGACCCGCACCAGGCTGTCGGAAATGCCGAGGGCCTGGCGTCGGGCATGCGGCACCGAGAGGTGTGTCATCGAGGCGGGATGGCTCGCTAGCGTCTCGGTTCCGCCCAAGCTCACCGCGAGCTTGGCGATGGTGAGATTGTCGAGGAAGCGGAAGCACTCCGCCTCGCCGCCCTTGAGGAAGACGCTGAAGGTCGAGCCTGCGCCCTTGCAGTGGCGGTTATAGATGTCCTTCTGGCGCTCGTCCTCGATGAAGCCGAGATAGCCGAGGCCCGTCACCTTGGGATGATCCTTGAGGAAAGCGCAGACCTTTTCGGCGTTCTCGCCCGCGCGCTGCATGCGAAGCTCGACCGTCTCGAGACTGCGCAGCAGCATCCAGGCGGTGTTGGGATCGACGATCCCGCCCATCGTGTTGCGAAGCGCGCGCACCGGGTCCATCCACTTCTTCGCCCCGGCGATGCTGCCCGCGACGAGATCCGAATGGCCGCCGACATACTTGGTGAGGCTGTAGGCGACGATATCGGCGCCGTGATCGAGCGGGCGCTGCCACAGCGGTCCGAGGAAGGTGTTGTCGATCGCGATCGGGCAATCGGCGCCGAGCGCGGCATCGCGCGCATCGCGCACCGCTTCGACATCGACCAGTGCATTGGTCGGATTGCCCGGGCTTTCGAGATAGATCATCGCGACCTTGCCACCGGCCTCGTCGGCCTGCGCCTTGGCCTTGGCAAGCACCGCGTCGAGCTCCTCGCGGCTCGCGCCAGCGGGGAAATCGACATAGGTCACACCGAATTTCGACAGCACCTTGGCAACGAAGCCTTCCGATGCCGCGTAAAGCGGGCCGGAATGGACGATCACGTCGCCCTGGCTGACATAGGCCATCATCAGGATGCAGATCGCGGTCATGCCGCTGGAAAAGGTCAGCGCGTCCTCGGCGCCGTCCCAGATCGCGAGACGGTCTTCGAGGATTTCCTGGTTGGGACCGTTGAAACGCGAATAGACAAGGCCTTCAGCGCCACCTTCGCGCTTGCCGGTAATGCCTTCGAAATGGCGTTTGCCATCGGCTGCGCTGGGGAAGGCGAAGGTCGACGTAAGGAAGATCGGCGCCTTGAGCGACCCTTCGGACAGCGTCGGGTCATAGCCATGGCCCATCATCAGCGTTGCCGGGCTGAGCGGGCGGCCGCCAATCTCGGTGCGCTCGGGCTTGGGCTTGCGGCGCGGGGTGGGGGTGTCGGTTGCGTCGATGGCGTCCGTCATGTGCGGATGTCCTTCCTACTAACAGGTGCTCCCAGGAAGGCAGGAGCCGATGGATTGGGCGGCAAGGGCAACCCGCTTCTAACCTCCGCAGAAGCGCCTCTCCCTTGCGGCAAGAGCAATGGTCTGGCCTCTAATGAGCGCGGGCAAAACTGGCAATGGGGCGACGCTGTTCAGCTACCCGATTGCAGCAACCGCCCAGACCAGTCCGACGATCAGGAACACGCCGACGAGGTCGAGCACCAGCCCTGCGCGCACCAGCTTTCCGATCGTCAGGTGCCCGGTCGCCCAGGCGATGGCATTGGGGCCGGTGCCTGCTGGCAGGATGAAGCCCCAGCTGGCCGCCAGCGCAGCCGGCATGGCGATCAGGATCGCGTCTGGCCCGAGGCCGAGCGCGGCGGCAAGACTGGCGACGACCGGGATGATAGCCGAAGCGGTCGCGACATTGCTGGCAAACTCGGTGACGAGGATCACCATGGCAACGATCGCCAGCCCGATGAGGAACAAGGGCACCGCCTCGAGCGGGAGCAGCGCATTGCCGAGCCATGTCGCAAGGCCCGAGGCCTGCATCCCGGAGGCAAGCGCAAGGCCGCCTCCGAACATCAGGATCACGCCCCAGGGCGCACGGTCGGCCTCGCGCCAGGTCAGGAGCGGGCGGGACCGGCCATTCTCGCGGCTGCCATCGGGAATAAGGAACAGGCTCAGCGCGGCGATCACCGCGATCGTGCCGTCGGTCCAGCTGTCTTCGGGCAAAAAGGGCGCCACCCAGCGGCGCGTCATCCAGGCGATGAAGGTGAGCGCGATGATCGGCACCAGCCGCTTTTGCGCTAGCGTCCAAGGGGAATGGTCATCGATCGCAGCGCGCGCCGCGACGAGGTCGAAATCGTGCGCTGCCACGCGCTGGACCCGGGCGATGATGAAAGCGGCGAGCGGCACGCCCACCATGACCACCGGCAGTCCGAGCGCCATCCAGGCGGCAAAGCTGATTTCGAGCCCGATCATGTCGTCGAGCAATTGCACCGCGATCCCGTTGGTGGGCGAGCCTACGATCGTGCCAAGGCCGCCAATGCTCGCGGCAAAGGCGATCCCCATGACCAGCGCACCGTAAAGGCCGTGGGTGGGGGGAATGACGCCGGGTGCATCGGGGCGGGCGAGAGCACCCCCGCCGCCTTGCAATACGGCAAGCGCCATCGGCATCATGATCAGCGCGGTCGAGGTGTTCGAGATCAGCATCGAGAGCACCGCCGCGCTGACCATGAAGGCGAGCAGGAGCCGCCCTTGGCCGCCGTCCGATCCGATCACCCGCAGGATCGCAAGGCTGAGCCGACGGTGCAGCCCGGTCCGTTCGATCGCGAGCGCGATGAACGCGCCGCCCAGAAGCAGGAACAGGATCGGGGCGTAATAGGCGCTGGCGGTCTCGCGCGCGCTCATCACGCCGCCCAGCGGCAGCCAGACAAAGGGCAGCAATGCTGTGACAGGCAGCGGGACCGCCTCGGTCATCCACCAGGCTGCCATCCAGGCCACCAGCCCGGCGACCAGCCACGCCTCGCCCGCCATTCCCGCAGGCGCGGGTGCGATCAGGGTCAGACCAAAGGCCAGCGGGCCGAGCGCGAGCCCGATCATGCGCGATGTCATGGCGCTGTCCCCCTCGTCACGTGCCGCAGCGGCCCTACTCGACCGCGTTCTTGTTGGGCGGGTCGCCCGGCAGGTCGATATTGGAGAAGATCACCCGCCCGGTCGGGATCTCGCGCCGCTCCATCTGTTCGAACTTGCGCTGGCGCAGCTGGAGCAATTGCAAAACGCCCGCGGTAAGGCCGGGGCGCGAGGAAGCGAGGTAATTGGCACCGCGCGATCCGCCGGCAAGGTCGGCGATGTCGCGCTCCTCGATCGAGGCGCGCACAGTGTCGGTCCGTGCCAGGATCTCGGCGACCTCGTCCTTGGCATAGACGGCGAGATGCGCGCGCAGATCGGCATCGAAATTTGGGAAATAGAAAGGCGCGACATCGGCATAGAGCGTTGCCACTTCGAGCGTGTCGCTGCGCTTCTGGGTGCCGCGCAGAGAATTGATGAAATCCTCTGCCGCGACATCGAGCAGCGAGGCGACATTGCCGCCGGTATAGGCTTCGCGTTCGAGTGCGGGGCCGCCGATCTCGCCGCGCCAGAAGCCGTAGATCACCTTGGGATCGCGCCAGTGCGCAAAGACGATCCGCTCGCGTATGTCCTTCAGGCTCATGTTTATGCCGCGAATGTCGAGAAACTTCGCCTCGTCGAGCGGCACCCCGTCGACGCGGATGTCGCGCGGCTGGCGCACCGGCCAGGCCTCGGCGATCTTCTCAACCATGGCGACATTGTGGAGGTTGAACCAGAAAGCCAGTTGTTCGTTGCGCGGCAGCACCGCGATGTCGAGCGTGTTGGCGACCTGCTGAAGCTCGCGGCGATATTCGCCGAAACTGGCGATTGCTTCTGCGTCGAGGAAGGAGAATCCGAGCATCGAGCCTTCGAGCCGGTAGCGCGAATTGTGCCCCTGCCGCATCCGCGAGCCGAGCGATTGCTGCGGCGGGCGCGCGGTCTGCCGGGTCGATGGCCCCATGCTGATCACGAGGTTCTTGAGCGCGAAATCCCACAGCTCGTAATCAATCCGGTGGCGGATCGGATTGGCAGCGGGCGCGAAAATGGCGAAGCGATCGGCCGGTTCGGCCTGCGCGGGCGCGGGTGCGAGCGGCAGTCCCTGCGTAGCGGTCTGCGCCGCGACCGGCGCGGCCATGAGCGCGCTGGCACAAGCCGCCAATGTCAAAATCCTGGTAATCCGAGCCGATGGCATGAAGCGTCACCCTTGTCAGCGAGACGCGGACCATGCCCTGCGCGCTGCGGGCTGGCAATATACGCTTACTCGACTTCGCCCGGTTCTCCGGCATCGCCGGGCAGCTGGATATTGCTGAAGGTCACGGTGCCGGTGCGGCCCTGGCGGATGACTCGCTGGAACTTCTCCTCGCGCTGGGCGAGCAGGCGGGCCATGCTTTGCGGGATGCGGAAGCTGGTCGAGACCCCGTCCGAGGTGATGTTGGTATAGCTCGGCTCGCGCACGCCGCCTGCAAGATCGGCAATGTCGCGCTCGGCGATGCTGGCATCGATGCGGCTGGTGGCGGCGAGGATTTCGGCGGTGTCCTCATCGGCATGGCTGGCGAGGTGAGCGCGCAGATCGGCATCGAAATCGGTGAAATAGAAGCGCGCCACATCGGCGTAGAGATCGGACACCTCGAGCGTGTCGCCGCGCTTCTGGGTGCCGCGCAACGAATTGACGAAATCGCGCGCGCCGCGTTCGAGCAGGCGGCTGACATTGTCGGCGTTGAACGCCTCTCGCTGGATCGAGGGGCTGCCGATCTCGCCGCGCCAGAAGGCGTAGATCACGCGCGGGTCGCGCCAGTTGGCATAGACGATCTTCTCGCGGATATCGCGCGGGCTCATGGCGATGCCTTCGACCGTGATGAAACGCGCCTCGTCGAGCGGCACGCCGCCGATCTTGATGTCGCGCGGCTGGCGCACCGGCCAGGCGAGAGCGATCTGTTCGACCATCGCGACATTGTGGAGGTTGATCCAGTAGGCGAGCTGTTCGTTGCGCGAGAGCGACTGGATGTCGACGCTTTCGGCGACGCTTTCCAGGTCGCGGCGATATTCGGAGAAGCTGGCGATGATGTCGGCATCGAGGAAGCTGAACATGATCCGCGTGCCTTCAAGCCGGTAGCGCGACACATGGCCGTATTGGCGGCGCGTGCCGAAGCCGGGATCGGGCCGCCCGGCCGACTGGCGCAGGCTCGGTCCCATGCTGATCACCAGGTTGCGCATCGCCTCGTCCCAGATGCCATAGTCGATCCGGTGATCGATCGGCTCGCCTGCGGGCGCGAAGGTGGCGAAACGATCATCGCCTGTCGCGCTATCCTGCGCTGCGAGCGGGGCGCCAAGCGCAAGTGCGGCGAGCGAGCCGGCGACCAATGCAAGGCGGGCGGGGCGGGAAATGTGGGCGGATCGGGCCATGGTGCGAAAGGCTTTCGTCGTCAGAAATTAAGCGCCGCGTCGCGAGGCGCGGGGGGGTGTTTGCGCGAGAAGGAGGCCGGGCTGAAGGGGATTGTCCGCCAATCCGCCCGGGCAGGCACGGGGACAAGCGCCCGACCCACTTCTCTGCCGAGTCTTGTAGCCAGATCAAGCCATTGCGTGTTGCCGATAATCGGATTGGGTGTGTTGTTGGTAGAATACACTTGCCTGGCCGTCAGCATGTCACCACGAAAGAAGAGGCAAAGGCGCGTTTTTCGTGCCCTTGCCCCTTTCCGATTTCGTCATGCCGGTGCGGCGGCGCGCGGCCTATTTGGGCGCGAGCACCATCAGCATCTGACGACCTTCGAGGCGCGGGAAGGCTTCGACCTTGGCGATCTCTTCCACGTCCTCCTGCACCCGCTTGAGCAGGTCCATGCCAAGGTGCTGGTGGGCCATTTCACGCCCGCGAAAGCGCAGGGTGACCTTCACCTTGTCGCCGTTCTCAATGAACTTGTTCACGTTGCGCATCTTCACGTCATAATCGTGCGTGTCGATGTTGGGACGCATCTTGACCTCTTTGATGTCCTGCGTCTTCTGCGTCTTGCGCGCCAGGTTGGCCTTTTTCTGCGCTTCGAAGCGATACTTGCCGACATCGAGGAACTTGCACACCGGCGGGTCCGCATTGGGGGACACTTCGACGAGGTTCAGGCCCTTGTCCTGGGCCTGCTCGATTGCTTCGCGGGTGAACATTACGCCGAGGTTCTCGCCCTCGTCATCGATGACGCGGACCTTGGGAACCTGGATGAAATTGTCGTAGCGAGGGCCGCTTTTAACGGGCGGGGCCATCGAACGCCGAGGTGGACGGGCTATGTGTGTTCTCCTGTAACAGCCATTGGTCGTGATTTACGCGCTATGTAGTGATTTGCGCGAGGAAACGCCAGATGAGTCTTACGCTGCCTCGCGATAGAGCGGAAAACGCACCAGCTTGCCCTTTGCCGGAAGCACCGCGTCGATCGCATCGGCGGGCTTGAGCGCGGCGAGGATCTCGCGGCTGCCGGCATCCATCCCGCCGGTATAGGCGCCGAATGCTGGCAGGATCATCCGGTCGCCGCCTTGCGCGCTGCGGCTCACCACGGCGCAGGGCCGCGCGATCCGCCGCTCGCGCACCGTCAGGCGCATCTTGGGATGGAAATGGCCCGACATCTCGGCCCGGGTCTCGCCCCGCCTCGCCGCGTGGCGCAGAACGATGCCGTTCACTTCCAGCTCCTCGGCAATGCTCGCCCCGAAGGCGCGCGGCAGGTTCTCGTCGTGATTGCCGGTGATCCACACCCAGTCGAGCGCGCGGGTGAGCGATTCGAGCATTCCCTTGGCATAATCGTCGAGCCTGTGGGTGCCGTCGTCATCGTGGAAATTGTCGCCCAGCGTGATGACCCGGCGCGCGCCGGTGGCCTTCACGCAATCGGCGATCCGTTCGAGCGTTTCGCGGCTGTCATAGGGCGGCAGCATCTGCCCGGTGCGCGCATACCAACTGCCTTTTTCGAGGTGCAGGTCGGCGACCAGCAGCGCCCGTTCGCGCGGCCAGTAGAGCGCGTGGCTCTTGGTCAGCACGAACTCCTCGCCGGCAAAGCCGAGCGGGGCGCCGAAGCCGGGAGGGAACGAAACGGGAACCATGGCGCCCACTTGCCCCCGCTTTGCGGCTTTGGCAAGGGGCTGGCATGGATTTCAGCGCAAACAGCCAGCAAGCGCGCGACTGGTTCGAGAGCCTTCGCGACAAGATCTGCACCGCCTTTGAGGATATCGAGCGCGAGGCGGGGTCCGATGCCGCCTTCGAATACACGCCGTGGGAACGGGTCGAGGACGGCAATGACGATCCCGGCGGCGGAGTGCGCGGCCTGATGAAGGGCAAGGTGTTCGAGAAGGTCGGGGTCAATGTCTCGACCGTTAGCGGCAATTTCCCTCCCGAATTCGCCGCCAGCGTTCACGGGGCGGGGCCGGAAAATCCGTATTTCACCGCCACCGGGATCAGCCTGGTAGCGCACATGGCCAATCCGCATGTCCCCGCGGTCCACATGAACACGCGCTATCTCACCACCGGCAAGGCGTGGTTCGGCGGCGGGGCGGACCTCAATCCGTCAATTCCCTACGAACAGGACACCGCCGATTTCCACGCCGCGATGCGCGCCGCCTGCGCCCGGCACAACCCGACCTATTACGACACCTATTCGAAATGGGCAGAGGACTATTTCTTCATCCCTCATCGCGGTGTCCACCGCGGGGTCGGAGGAATATTCTACGACCATCTCGAATGCCCCGACGACGAGGCGTTCGCCCGCAATTTCGCCTTTACCCGCGATGTCGGCGAGGCGTTTCTCGATGTTTTCCCACGGCTGGTGCGGCGGCGGATGAACAGCGAATTCAGCGCCGAGGACGAGGCGCGCCAGCTCGAATATCGCGGGCGCTATGCCGAATTCAATCTCGTCTATGACCGGGGCACCTTGTTCGGACTCAAGACCGGCGGCAACATCGATGCCATCCTGATGAGCCTGCCCCCGCGCGCGACCTGGAGCTGATCACCCCACTTCGCGGCGCACGTGGCGATCGCAAGGATAGATGCGGCGCCTGGTGGCGAGAGCCAGCGGCGCGGCGGGCAGGGAGCCGGAGGAGGCGGTGCTTGCATCACCGCGCGGTTCCATCCCGTCACCGCCGGAAGCCGCGCGGACCCGCAGATATTCCACCTCCGCCTCGAGCAGCGCGACTGCCCCAGTGATCTCATCGGCCTGGTCTGCGAAAGCCTCGCGCAGGGCCACTTCGCGCAGGACCAGCGCGGTCACCGCCAGCGCGAAGATCGTCAGCGGCGGGTCGAGCGGCAGGCGCGCATCGGGCACGAGCGTCGCGAACAGGGCAAAGCCAAGGGCCAGAGCCAAGGCGAGCGAGGCGGCAAGCGCGAGCCGGTTGGATGAGCGTCCGGGCGAGGCAGGCTTGTGAAAGGCAGAGCGCATGGAAGGCCATGCTAGGTGCGCGTGCTTTCAGCCCGCCTGTATCTCCCCTCCGCTCGCGCACCTAGGAGGGCGGTAAGAGCCGATTCAGCAAGGCAATGCGCCTCGCGTGCGACAACGCGCTTGCCGTGCGCCTCGCGGCACCACATATTCGCCCGCGATGTTGCGCCAGTACGAACTAGTCGAGAGGGTCAAGGCCTACGATCCCGACGCCGACGAGGCGGTGCTCAACCGCGCCTATGTCTATACTGTGCAAAAGCACGGCGAACAAAAGCGCGCCAGCGGCGATCCCTATTTCTCGCATCCGATCGAGGTCGCCGGACTGATGACCGATCTTCAGCTCGACGTGGCGACGATCATCACCGCGCTGCTCCACGACACGGTCGAGGACACGCTAGTCACGATCGAGGATATCGAGCACAATTTCGGCAACGAGGTCGCGCGGCTGGTCGACGGGGTGACCAAGCTGTCCAAGATCGAGGCCATGCCCGAAAACGAGCGCGCGGCCGAGAACCTCAGGAAATTCCTGCTCGCCATGAGCGAGGATATCCGCGTGCTGCTGGTCAAGCTTGCCGACCGGCTCCACAACATGCGCACGCTGCATTTCATCAAGAAGCCCGAAAAGCGCCAGCGCATCGCGCGCGAGACCATGGATATCTACGCCCCGCTGGCCGAACGGGTGGGGATGTATGAATATATGCGCGAGATGCAGGCGCTCGCGTTCAAGGAACTCGAGCCCGAGGCCTATGCCACGATCACCAGGCGGCTCGAACAATTGCGCAGCCAGGATGGCGGGCAGGTCGATGCGATCGCGCTCAAGATAAAGCAGGCTCTTGCCGAGGCAGGGCTTCAGGTCGAGGTGACGGGGCGCGAGAAGCACCCCTATTCGATCTGGAAGAAGATGGCCGAACGCCATGTCAGTTTCGAACAGGTCACTGACATCATGGCCTTCCGCGTGCTGACCGAAGATGTCGGCGATTGCTATCGCGCGCTCGGCGTGCTGCACACGACCTGGCAGTTCCTTCCCGGACGGTTCAAGGACTACGTCTCGACCCCCAAGAACAACGGCTATCGCTCGATACACACCTCGCTGATGTATGAGAACTCGATGCGGGTCGAGGTCCAGATCCGCACCCGCGAAATGCACGCGCGCAACGAGATCGGATTGGCCGCTCACTGGGCCTACAAGCAATCGGACAAGGCCGACGGGCAGGTCGGCTGGCTGCGCGACCTGATCGAGATCGTCGATGCCAGCCACGATGCCGAGGAATTGCTCGAACACACGCGCATGGCGATCTACCAGGACCGCATCTTTGCCTTCACCCCGAAGGGCGCGCTTCACCAGCTTCCCAAGGGATCGACCGCGGTCGATTTCGCCTTTGCCGTCCACACCGATCTCGGCCTTTCCACGGTCGGGGCCAAGATCAACGGGCGGCACATGCCGCTGCGCACGCAATTGCAGAACGGCGACGTCGTCGAGATCATCAAGGGCGGCGATGCCGAGCCGCAGATGAGCTGGCTCGGCTTTGTCGTCACCGGCAAGGCGCGCGCCGCGATCCGTCGTGCGGTGCGGTTGAAGGAGCGCGAGGAGGTCGCCGATATCGGCGCCAAGCTGTTCGACGAGATCGCCACCCGCGTGCCTGCGCGGATCGGCAAGAAGGCAGTGCGCGAAGCGGTCAGGCGGCTCGGAATGGACGAGCCCGAGGACCTGATGTTCGCGATCGGCTCTGCCAAGCTGTCCGACCGCGAGGTGATGGAGGCGCTGGTCCCGGGCTGCACCGCCGAATTCGAGGAGGACGAGGAATGGTCGCGGCGCGAGCGCAGCATCTCGATTCGCGGGCTGACCCCGGGAGTCGCTTTCGAGCTAGCCACCTGCTGCCACCCGGTCCCGGGCGACCGGATCGTCGGGCTGAGACGCCGCAACGAGACCGTTCTGGTCCACGCGATCGATTGCGAGGAGTTGGCGAGCGGGATCGACAGCGACTGGCTCGATCTCGACTGGGGCCGTCGCTCGCACGGCGCGGTCGGGCGGCTGACGGTGACGCTCTATGACCGGCCCGGAACGCTCGCCGAGATGGCCGGGATCTTTGCCCAGAACAAGATCAATGTGACGAGCCTCGTGCAGACGCAGCTTGATCATCCTTTCACCACCTATGCCATCGATGCCGAGGTGCAGGACCTCGCGCACCTCACCCGCATCCTGTCCGCCCTGCGCGCAAGCGACGCGGTCGCGCAGGCCGACCGGACCTGACGGCGGGGAAGACCGCGAGAAAGGCCGGCCTGCGCAATTGTGCCGGTGCCGCGGGCAAGGATTGGTTTACCCGGTCTTAAGGCTGACAGCGCTAGAGCCAGAAAGCACGCAGGAGCCCGCGATCGACGTGGGTTCGGGACAAGGATTGCGCTTTCAAGTGACTTCGCTCGATCACGATTTCGATACCGGCCACGCAGCGCCGCATTCGCCGCCCGCAGACGCGGCCGCCGTGCTGTCCGCGAGCGCCGGGCCCGCGGTCATTGACGGCGATGACTGGGAGCCCCGGTCGAACTGGCTTGCGCGCCTGTCGCTCGCGGGCAAGCTCAACCTCGCCGTGTTCGGAAGCACTTTCGTGCTCGTCGCGGTCACGCTGGTGATGCTCGCCGGCACGCATGTCTTCAGCTCGCGCGGCGAGACACAGGCGAACCTGTCCTATATCGAGGTGCGTTCGAACAATGCCGCGATCGCGATGGTCGACGTGGTCGACGCGCTCGAGGCTGCCGAGGCGGCAGGGTCGGCGCAAGATCGGGCCACGGCCCTCGCCGAGGCCGAAGGGGCGAGCGCGCGGGTGCACGACATCCTCCACGACCAGTTCACCTTCTCCGCCGAGAAGATGCCCGCTCACGTAGCTCCGGTGATCGGGGAATTCCGCTCCGAGCTTGCCGATCTTCAAACCCGGATCGCGCCCGGCAATTCCGGGCAAGCCGACCTGGCCGCCCTGCACGCCGATGCGCGCGCGCTCTACCAAGGCATCGCGGCCTTCGCGATCGACTTCCACGCCGAGGCCTCGGCAGGGGCCGAGCGCCTGTTCGCCCAGATCGCCACCTTCTTCATGGTCTTTGTCGCCCTGACCGTGATCGGGATCGCGCTCGCACTGTTCGCATCGCGCCGCGTCGTCAGCGATATCGACGGGATGATCCGCGCGATCACCGGGTCGATGGAAAAGGTCGCGGCAGGGCACACCGACACTGCGATCCCCGGGCGCAAGCGCAGCGACGAGATCGGCGCGATGGCGCGCAGCCTTGCCGTGTTCCGCGAAAGCACGTTGAAACTGCGCGAAATGGCCGCCGCGCGCGCCGCCGATGCCGAGCGCGAACTGGAGAACCAGCAATCGCGCGGCGACCGGATGCGCGCTTTCGGAATGGAAAAGGCGCAATTGCTCGAAGGGCTGGCCGATGGCTTCGAGGTGTCGGTGGGCGAACTGATCACCGCGGTCTCGGCCGCCTCGCAGCAGCTCAAGGCGACCTCGCGCCAGATGGTCGAATTGGCCGACGGGTCGAGCCAGCAGGCCGGCAGCGCCAGCGAGGCGATGAAGGAGGCGACCAGCAATGTCACCGCCGCTGCCGCCGCGACCGACGAATTCGCGCTCTCGATCGGCGAGATCAGCCGCCAGGCGGCAGCCTCCGCCGAGCTTGCGCGCGATGCCAGCACCATGGTTTCGACCGCCAACAGCAAGATGACCGACCTCTCGCAGGCCGCAGTCGAGATCGGCGAGATCGTCGAACTGATCCAGACCATCGCCCAGCGCACCAACCTGCTCGCGCTCAACGCCTCGATCGAGGCGGCGCGCGGAGGCGAGGCGGGGCGCGGCTTTGCCGTGGTCGCCAGCGAGGTCAAGGAACTCGCCATGCAAACCGGCAATGCCGCGAGCAATGTCACCGAAAAGATCACCGCGATGCAGGATTCGACACGTTCGAGCGCGGGCGACCTCACCAGCATCGTTGACAGGATCGGGGAGCTTGAACAGACCGCGGTGATGATCGCGAGCGCGGTCGATCAGCAATCGGTCTCGGCGGGCGAACTGGCGCGCAATATCGACACCGTCGCCAGCGGTTCTGCGCAGGTCGATCAGCGGCTGAAGGCACTGCGCGAGGCGAGCGAGGAAACAGGGACCGCTGCCGATGACGTGGTAGCGAGCGCCAATGCGCTGGGCGAGACGGCCGACAATCTGCGAGAAAAGGCGGGCCGGTTCATCTCCGACGTCCGCCGCTCGGCGCGCGAACTCGACGCGAGCAAGACACCCGGCTGAACGCGGCTAGAGCAGGCGCAAGGTCACGTCCCGCTCGTCTCCGGGCGCGAGATCCTCGGCGCGCATGACCTTGCGGCTGACCAGCAGGATCCACTCGGACTGGGCCTCTTGGGGGAAGACGCTCGTATTCCATGTCGTAGCGCCGATCCGCGCCATGACCTTGACCGATCCGAACCCGCCGCGCTTGCCGAATTCGAGCTTGTGCATGAGCGCATGGCCCGCGAGCGTTTCGGCCTCGGCACCGCGAAAGGTGACGAGGTGATAGGTCCCGCGATCGCCCTGCCACCGGGTCAGCGGCAGGCGAGCCGTGATTGTCTCACTCACCGTCCGCTTCGCGCACCGGGACCGGAATGTTGCAGATATCCGCGCCGCCGGCCGGCACGATGAAGAACGGGTCGCGGCGATTGGCGCGCGCTTCGGCGTAGCGGGCGAAAGTCTCGCCCTCGGTGGTGAGATATTCGAAGGCGGGGCGCTCGTCTTGCGGCAGGTCGGCGGCCACGCGGATCGATGCGATCGGCGTTCGCAAATCTGCCTCGTCTTCGGTGTAGAAACCCAGCGCGCCCGAACCGCGCGGCAGCGAGGAGAGGTGCTCCATCCCGCTGATGATCCGGCCCACAAGCGCGATGTTGCGATCGAGGTGGCGCGGCGCGTGGCCGATCACGGTGTATAGCTCCGCGCCCGAGCCGGTGTCGGGCGAATAGGAGCGGCCCACTCCGACCATGCCGTAGCAATGGACCGGCCAGGCGAGCCCTTCGGCATAGGATATGCCGACCGGCCAGCCGGAAAGGTTGCGGGTATGCTCGGCATAGGGATCGCCATTGAGGCCGCCGCGCACGCGTTCGGCGAATTGCTCTGCCGTCATCTGGCCGAGTTCCGTCCGCTCCTCCAACAGCGCGGGAAAGCGCCGCAGAAGCGCGGGCAGCGCGGTATCGAGATCGGTGCGAGCGGCATGGGCGAAGGTGTAGTCGCTCTCTTCCATCACGTTCAGCCCCTCGGGCAGCGGTTTGGTCTCGGTCTCGCCGCTTTCGGGGTTGTCGTGACCGGGATCGCCCCACTGGACGACGTAATTGTCTTGCACCCGGTTGACCGTGATCCCGTCATACCAGCGCGCGCGGGCGAGGGTGCGGATGTTCTGGGTCCAGCCCTGGCTGAACGGCGCGGACATCAACTGGATCACGACCTGCCGGTCAGAACCGTCGGCGGCAGGGGCGAGCGTCATCACCAGCAGGTCCTCGGCGGGAATGGCGATCCATTCGTCAGCGGCGGCGCTTTCGACGATCTGGTTGGGGCTGGGCGGGGGCGCCTCGGCCTCCTGCGCGGACAGGGGAAGGGCGAGCGCCATGCTCGCAGCGACCATCAATAGTGGTTTGTTCATGGCACAGGGGTGTGCCACCGGGCGCGCCGGCCTGCAAGCATGCGGGTGCGGCAGGGCGCGCTCAGCAAAAAACCCCTTCCCACGCGTTTTAGGGGGCGGAAAGGGGTTCTTTGATCGGCGTTCGCAGCGAATTCCTAAGCGCGCAGCGCCGTTCAATGCGACTCGTTTACCACAAAATGCGTCGCGGAAAAACGGGTCACGTGATCGACCGGTTGCGAAGCCTCGCGTTCGTGGCTAGAGGCGCCTCTTCGCCCGAAAAAGCGAGCGCGGAGCAGTGGCCGAGTGGTCGAAGGCGCACGCCTGGAAAGTGTGTATACGGCAACCCCGTATCGAGGGTTCGAATCCCTCCTGCTCCGCCACCTACCCTTAGAAATCGGTCTTTCTTAGCGCCTTCTCGCTCTTTCGCGTGCTTGAAAACGCTAGTTTTTGAACTGCTTCCAGCGCATCGCGCAGCCTCTATCCGATCCTATCCGATTTCTGTTTATTTTTCGACCAAGTCGGGGGATACTCGGGTGATAAATTTTGGAGGCTTGAGATGGCGAAGCGCGACGGCTTGAACGTAAAGATGATTGAACGGCTCAACGAGCCGGGCAAATACAGCGACGGGCGCAACCTCTATCTGCACGTTGGTCCGAAAGGGTCGAAGAGTTGGCTCTTCATTTATCGCCGCTTGGGCAAGGATCGGATGCGCGGGCTGGGTTCATATCGGCATGTGGGCCTCGACGAAGCCCGGGAGAAGGCCGGGGAATATCGCGCCATGCTCCGACAGGGTATCGAGCCACCGAAGGCGAGGGGCGCGGTGCAGAAAAAGGAAACGCGCCGGACCTTCGAGCAGGTCAACGAACGCTACCTTTCCGAGCACAAGGATAGCTGGAAGAACCCCGAGCGCGCCGAGAGCCTCTGGCGCAATAGCCTTCGCGATCACGCATACCGGATCATTGGCGAGAAGGACGTTGCTGACATTGATGTAAAGGACATTCACGCGGTTCTCAGCCCCATCTGGCTCGACAAGCATCCAACTGCGAAGAAGATCAGGTGGAGGATTGGCGCTATTCTCGCATACGCAGCGGCCCTCGATCTGCGGCCCGACATCGACCTAACCCGGAAGGGCGGAAAGCTCGACCGGCTGTTGCCGAAGGCGAAGCGGGTCCACGTAGTGAAGCCGCATGACTCGCTCGACTACCGAGAGGCTCCAGAGTTCATGAGCGCCCTTCGTGAGCGCAAGGGAGTCGCCGCCTCTGCTCTCGACTTTTTGATCCTGACCGCCGCCCGAGCGAAGGAAGTGCGGTTGCTAACGTGGGATCAGATCGACCTTGACGAAGGTGTGTGGAACGCGCCCGAAGAGTTGATGAAAGCAGGAAGGGCGCACCGCGTCCCGCTGACCCCCGACGCGGTGGCGATCCTCAAGAGTCTGCCCCGGGAGAAGGCCAGCGATTACGTTTTCATCAGCGCTACACAGCCCGGGCATCCTATGTCGAACATGGCAATGACCCAACTCCTTAAGAGGATGGGTCGAAAAGAAGGGGTCACGGTTCACGGCTTCCGCTCGACCTTCCGCACCTGGACGGCTGAGGAGTGCTTGGATATTCCTCGCGAGATTGCCGAGACAGCACTGGCCCACAGTGTAGGCGGTGTTGAGGCCGCGTATCAGCGTGGAGACTATTTCAATGTCCGGCGCAATCTCATGGAGCGCTGGGCCGCATATCTGGCAGGGGAGGCGAAGTGACTGCCGAAGAGTTCAAGCTTCTCGCCTTCGAACATCTGGACAGGTGCGACGAAGCCGACCGCGAGGATTGGGCTAGGGAACAGCCGGATGCAGATTGGTTCGCTGACGCACACTCGCGATGGCTTCAAGCTCGACAGGCGTTCCCCGGGATGGACTGGCAGGAGTTCTGCGAGTTCGATGTAAAGCGAAAGCGCAAGGGAAAGCGCGGGAGGCCTAAGCGCAGCGTGTCGGCGCGGGCTGACGAGCCGGTTTGGCGGGCGGCTCGGGATGCGGATCGCATCAAGCAGCTTTGGGCAGCTCTCCACCCTGAGAGGCCGCGACCCAATCCCCCGGTCCACCCGCACCAACTTGCCGCCGAGCGGCACGGGGTCATTCGCCAAACGCTGGACGACAACATCAATAGGCCGGATGACCGCCGGATCGACCGAAAGACCGCCGATAAATAGGCGAATTATCGGCGGCGATCTTATGCGCTTTTTATTCGATCCCCTCCTCACCGGGAACGAGGAGATTGAAGATGAATACCGATACCGAGTCGACTGACCGCCGGGAGCTACCAAAGCGGCTCATCTATCGCGAGCGCGATCTCAAGGCCGTCACGAATACCAGCCGCAAATTCCGCGAAGATGCGATGAAGGCCGGGACGTTTCCGAAGCCCGTTCCGCTCGGGCCGAAGGCACGTGGCTGGCTGGTCAGTGAAATTGAGGACTGGATCGAAGAGCGGAAGGCCGCTCGCGATGCAGCCTGAGGAGGCCCCACCCGAACCCGACTATGCCGGCCCTTACGTGGTGATCGAACCCGAAGGCCCCCTTTACCGTGTCGAAGTGCGACCGACCCCGGACGGCGGACCTAGGCTCGAGCTATTCGCGTGCAAAAGCGCGGCTTGGGGCGAAATGTTGGCGCTGGCGGTGGGTCTAGGGCTTCCGCCCTTGGACCTCTGTAACGGCAAAATACTCGACAAGTCGGAACGAAAATAATCCGCGACTTTCAGCTTTCTAGTGAAATGTAGCCGCAGAATACCTTCGTTCGGAAGGAGAAATCATTATGTCAAATCCGATCAATTACACCCGCCCAGAGGCCTGCCGTATTGTAGCGCAGGGTCATCCAACTTTCGACCGCTCCACCGAAGGCGATCAGTCCCGGCTCGGCGGCTATCGCCCCGAGCCATTCGCCGGTCAGCTACTCTATGACGCGCGCGATCTCATCGCTCTCGACTATCAGCAATCGCTGATTGCCGAAGGCCATAAGGTCAAGACCGCTGGGGCGCTCGCCTCGCGTCTTCGCTGCGCCATGCGCGACTATCCCGAGGCCTCGTTGCTCGCGCTGGTAACGATGGAGAACGGCAATCGGGTTTCGCTGCCATTCGAGAACGTGGACCTGTTCGAAGGCTACAACTCCGGGGCGATGACCCGGGAAACGTTGGTCATCGACGTTCGCAACCTGCGCGTCCGGGCTGACCGCCTCATTGCCGAGGCAGCGAAGATCGTGGGTGAGGCCGATGCCTGATCCCGAAACGAGAAATGCCGCCGGCCCTGCGAAGGATACCGGCGGCACTCATGAAGCGGAAGGTCGAAGCCCGCGCGATCCCTTTGCGGGCGATCCGTGTCAAACGGAAGGCCGGAGCTTCGTTCAAAGTTTGGGCGATATCAAACCGATCAGTGACTATTTGCGCCGCGTAGGAGCGACGGCCCGCAACTTTCGGCGCGCTGAAAGGCTGGTGGGCGTCGAAGGTTATGAAAAGCCGGTCGGCAGAATCGACATAGCGCACGATGGCACCGTCACGGTGTCGGGCGATATTGAAGAGCCGAGCGAATTTGAACAGCGGGCGATCTTAGAAGCCTTCAAGGCTGTCCAGTTTCCTCGCATCACAACCCTCACAGCGATCCCCGAGCCGCCGCCAGGGGTTCGGTTGTCCGACCCGTCGGTTTTCCCTTGCTACAATTCCGAAGGCGAGTTCGTCATGCTGCATCAGCGGTATGAGACCCCGACCGGAAAAGGGTTCATCCCGTGGACCCGATGGAGCGACGGCCAGTGGCGCAAGATGGAGCCGGAGACGCTCCCGTTCTTCGGGTTGCCCGAAACACGGAACAAGGCGACCCTCTTCATTCACGAAGGCGCAACAGGCGCAGACCGGATGCGCCGGATGATCGAGGGAGACCTTCCGTGGAGCGAGTTCCCTTGGCGCGCCGAGGTCGAGCACGCCGCCCATATCGGGTGGCTCGGAGGCGTCTATGCTGTGTCAAAGAGCGATTGGCGCGCGCTCGCTGGCCAAGGCTGGTCTCGGGTCATTATCGTTTCGGACAATGACGAGAAGGGTCTGAATGCCGCGAAGCGCATAGCGAGGGAGTTCGGCTCGAACACATGGATCTTGGCCTTCGATAATCGGTTCGATGAAGGCTTCGATCTAGGCGACCCATTTCCCGAAGTGCTGTTCGATGAGGAAGGGGTCTATATCGGCCCCTCACTCAAGGAATGCCTAATCCCGGCCACCTGGGCGACCCGGAAGCTGCCCGCCGGGGGCCGAGGCGCTCCTACGTTCGTGCTAAGCGACGCGTTCGCGCCGATGGTGGCCTATACCGTTGAGCCTCCTCGGATCATCCTTAGAAACAATCCTAGCCGCGACTTTCGGCTCGACGCCTTCAACATGATGATCCGGCCGGTATCGGATGTGAAAGACACGGCGGCAAAGGTTCACGCTCGGGTCGAATGCCAGCATGACCGCCTTCTGTATCGACCGGGTGAAAAATCCGGCACCTTGAACGTGGACGGCAGCCGAGGGTTCAATGTCTATGAAGGCGGCGTGAGTCCCAGCCCCGGCGATCCCGGGCCGTGGCTCGATTACCTAGAGCATGTATTTCCCGAAGAAAGCGATCGCAAGCTCGCCATGCGCTGGCTCGCCACGCTGATAGCGAAGCCGAGCATCCGCATGAAATATGGAATGTTGCTTATCTCGACCACGCAAGGCGTAGGCAAGAGCACGCTCGGCCACGCGCTCAGGCTGGTGCTCGGGGCGCGCAATGTCAGCTTCCCGAGCGAAGGCTCGCTGGTCGATAGCGACTTCAATAGCTGGTTGGCTCGCAAGAGGCTCATCTTCGTGAACGAGTTCTACTCGGGCAAATCTCGGCGAGCCTATGACAAGCTCAAGCCCCTCGTCACCGAGGATCATGTCGAGATCAACGAGAAGGGCGTGCCGCAATACGAGCTGGAGAATTGGGCGCATTTCATATTGTGTTCTAATTCCGATGCCGCGCTGCACTTGGACGGTGAGGACCGGCGGTATCTCGTGCCAACCGTTTCCGAAGGGAAGCGGGACAAAGTGTGGTGGGATCGCCTTTATCGTTGGCTCAATGCCGAGGGGCCGGGGGTCATCGCTCGTTGGGCCGATGAATATGTGAGGAAGCATGGCTGGGTCGCCGCCGGAGAACACGCGCCCGATACGCATCGCAAGCGGGCGATTGTTGAAAGCTCGCGATCCGAAGGCCAGCAATTCGCTATCCAGTTGGGCGAACATCTGACCTCGCTCGACAGACAGGTGATCCTTCGCACGCGCGATGTCCGCGCTTGGATCGCGCAGCAGCGTGGTTTTCGAGACACGTCCGACAGTCGGCTGGAAAAGCCCGACACGATCCTCCGGGCGATCAAAACCGTGCCGGGAGTTACTGTCTGGGCCAACGCGATGCGACCGAAATTCGGTGCAACCCGCGATAGCGTTGTCATGAATTTCAGCCCGAGGCCCGGGGTCAAATGGGCCGAAATCAAGGATCGCCTGACCGATATTCAGGGAGTTTCAGCCGATGAGCCGTTCTAATCGCAGGAAGGGCGAAATCCTCGGTTACAGTAAACTCAGTGCCTTAGAGGGGACGGGGGACGGGCTTTTCTGTGATTCTCTACCGCAGGAAATTATATACCGAAGGAAGACGGGTATTAATTACCCAGAGGTAGAAAACCGGGTCTCGCCCGTCCCCCGTCCCTTTTTCGCTCCAGGTGCCTTCCGCGAGCACTTGGCCGCTGGCGAGTTCGCCCATCGCTTCGCCCGCGATTTCGCGAAGGACGCGCTGGGTGATCCTGATATGCCGGAAATCTCGTCATGGTCGGAGCTACACTCATACCTTGGCCTGTGTGGCGCGTGCCGCGAGGCCGTGGTCGGTGCCGCGTTAACATGGCGCAGTTTCCGCGCGTCGAATGCGCAGGGGAGGGGGGCATGAAAAGTTATTCGCCCCTTAACGGGCGGACCGGCGGGGGCGCGCGAGGAAACTGCTATTTCCAATAAACGCCCTCGCTGTGCTCTCCCGCGCGCGCGGGAAGTGTAAAATTGATCATGATTGGGAATGCCGGATTTGTTAGCGAGTTGGCAATCGAACTCGTGCGGAACTTGCACAACAAGCTTACCCATGAATGCCATACGAAGGGCGTTACGTTTGATGATATCGCACTCGTCTCTACGGTCGATGCTTTCGACGTTGCCGAAAAAGCTAATGGGCTGCGGCTATTGGCCATGGAATGGATGCTGGCTAGGCTCAAGAATATGACCCAAGCTTTTCAGCAGTCGGTTTCAACCGACAATTGATCCCAATTTAAGGGAGACTCACCAAATCCCCTAGCAAAAGACCATTCACGTTAGGCCGACAGCTGGCTCTGTATCGTCGAATTGCACCGTCCCTGAATGTCACGGACAAGTCGCCATAGAATACGCTCCGCATTTCGATATTCTGCGTTCGATTATCACGAACCGCCCTGTCCGAAATTTCCGCTCCAGTTAGGATGATTTCATCGATCGAGCTGAGCTCTCTGTCAGCCAAGACCCTAAAGCAATTGAACACCCGAGCAGCTGCAGGATCGGCCGCATATCGTTCTTCCACTCTTGGGCTCACAAAAAAGGTATGGTCGAAAATGGCTTCTTGTTGAGCATTCTGTCGTCGAACTGCTTGACGCTCTTCAGTTTCCCTTCTGATTCGTCTCTCGGCATTTAGGCTCGCCACAATCGAGCCCAATTCATTGTTCACTGAGCGAATTACCGAAGCCACCAGAAATTTCTCTCGGGTCGAGTTGAAGCCAAGTCTGGCAGATATTTGCGAGACATCGGTATTAGTCTCAAACTTCACGCCAGTGTGAAGTTCAGGCTCGTGCCGTGAAATTGGCGATGCTAGTCGCGACGCGATAGTAATCTGAGGATGCAAGTAATCTTGCTCCTCAGTCAGAGATTGAACTGCCCCAAGCAAACTCGCGAGCGGACCACGCGATGGTCCGCGCGGCCTCGCTTCATTTGGAGCGCGAACCGTCCGAATGCGTCGAACTGTGACCGTTGTAGAAGCGTCTGGCCCTAGATCGTCTACGCAGTTCGTCGCGTTCATAACTGCTTCGACCGTTCTTCGAACCGTCAAGGCCTCTCTTGTAGAAGCGTCTCCATTTTGAACTATCGAATAGTCCGAAATCGGTGCCTCACATCTAATAAGTGGCTCGAGTTCAGCTGAACCTCCCCCAAAATACTGAGCGGACGCACTGGTTGCAGATAAAACCGCCGTCGCACCGATAATCAATGTTAAACGAAACATTCCCGCCCCCAAAATTTCCTGTTTGTTTTGAAACGACTTTTAGCGAATGTCCACCCTAGATCGAGGCATCTCCTTGCACGCCGGACGCTGCGGAAGAAGGCTGACGGATCAGGCAAGCCGGACGCTGCCGAAACGACAGGGGCAATAGCCCCTTCGCGACACTCAACTCGTTTCGGAGATTATCAATGCAACAAGTATCGCGCGGCCTTCCCGCCGCACTCGCAGCCGCTTCGGCTCTAACTTCAACCCCGGCGCCCGTTCGGGCAGAGGGCTTCGGAGAACACCAGCGGCTCTTCAATGAAATTCAGTCCACGCTGGGGGACATTCGCAGCAAGACAAATGGTCGGCTCGATGCGGTCGAAGAGACCAACCGGAACCTCATCGACAGCCTCAATCGGATCGAAGCGGCTGGCGGTTTCGCGCCTAGCGGCGGCTCCATTGTCCCGGATGAACCCGACTACACTCGCACCTTCGCGAGCTTTCTGCGTTCGGGCCGAGGTGAAGAACAGTTGAGCGAGCTACAGGGGCAAGGCGAGCGCGCTTCAATCCAAGCCGCGTTGAGCGTCGGCAGCGACCAGAACGGCGGCTATCTTGCTCCCACCGAATGGGACCGGGCCGTGTCGAAGGCACAGGTGGTGACTTCGCCAATGCGACGGCTCGCGCGGGTTATGACGACCACTGTGGGAGCTTTCTCGACCCTTTGGCAGACGGGCAATCCCGGTTCGGGCTGGGTGGGCGAGACGGCAGCGCGTCCCGAGACGACCACGCCGCAATTCTCTCCGATCACATTCGCAGCGGGCGAGATTTACGCTAACCCTGCGGCGACACAGCGCATTCTTGACGATTCTCTCATTGATCTGGGTTCGTGGCTCGTTGAGGAGCTTCGTGTCGAATTCAATCGGCAAGAGATTGCTTTTCTCGCTGGCGATGGCGTGGACAAACCGCGCGGCCTTCTCACCTACGTGTCCGGTGGCGCGTCGGACGGAGAACATCCGGGCGGCAATCTCACGGTGGTCGAGCAGGCTATCGCGGTCGATGCGCTCATCGACTTCATGTATGGCCTAGCCGCGCCCTATCGGGCCAACAGCACCTGGCTCATGTCGAGCCTCACGGCGGCGGCGCTCACTCGGCTCAAGGACGCGGACGGGAACCTGATCTGGCGCGAAAGCCTCATCGTGGGTCAGCCGGCCACGCTTCTCGGTCGTCCGGTCGAGATTGACGAGGGTATGCCGTCGCCGGACGCGGGCAACCTCGCCATTGCGTTCGGTGATTTCAACGCGGGCTACCTCATCAACGACCGGAACAGCTCGCTTCGCTTGCTGCGCGATCCCTTCACCAACAAGCCCTTCGTCCACTTCTACGCGACCAAGCGCGTGGGCGGTGGCGTTGCCGATCCGAACGCTATCCGGCTCCTGCGCATCCCGGTCTAAGCGTCTAGGAACGTACCGGAGCACAAATCGAAGCCCCGCCGGCAATCTCCTACTGGCGGGGCTTTTTATGTCTGCCGACTAGTTTTTTTCTGCGATCTGCTTGATCTGCCCTTCGATCCCGGAAATCCTACCCAACAACGCCTCGCGCTCCTCGATCGGAGCTTTGTCGAGCAAATCTTTTGCCATGAATTTCTTATGATGCTGTCGGAAGGGGGCAACCAATTCGCCGCCGCGCGCAATAACTCCCGTTATTTCTGCCGGACTATCAACATACGTCTTAGCCTTATGGGCCGTGAGGCCTCGGCGGTGGATCATCTTTCTAATCCGCCACATATCACCTTTCGACACGCGTTCTCCAGAAACCGTTACGTCATCGATATAGACTGTGAAAGTGTGGCCACGCTCGTCGCAGAACTCCGCTATCTCCTGCCATAAGTCATAGAAAGCAAAATAAGCCATGATTGGGCTTAGCGGCGACCCGGTGGGCAAGTGCCCCTGATAGCAGGCCAGCTTTGCCAGAAGGCCCGCTATGTCGCGCTTGCATTTCAGTACCTTGTGAAGGAACCAGAAAACGCGCCGTTGCGGAGTGCTGGGAAAGAAGCTCTTTATGTCGAGACACTGGACAACACGGTTGTCTTTGTGAGCAGCGGCATTGCTGACGTAGCAGCGCCGCTTAACGGGGCAGAATAGAAAGTCGGGCGGCGTGATCCAGCTTAGAATACGCGCAAGCCGTGCTTGCACTCTCTTCAGATCGCGACGCGGGTTCTCGACATGGCGCGTACCATGACCACTCTTCTTCGGCGTGTCGAACTCGGTGTATGGATCGACGTCAGCTTCCAAAAGCCGAAGCTCTCTAGGGGCGATCTTAAGTAGCTTGGCGAGTTTGCTACGAGACCGCATCTTGTAAAGCGGCGATTGGTCCAATGAGTGGGATTGTCTAACAGGCATTTGCTCGCTCCGAGCGCGCCTCAAGAAACTGCATGAGACCTATCATTTTCCCCGCAACGATCGATTTGGCCCAATCCATGGTTCCGTCCTCTACGCTTTCAGCGAAAAACATGATGGACGACACCGGAAGGCTATAGGCATCTGCATAGCGCTGGATAATTTCGAGCGATGGGACTTTCCGTCCCTTTTCAATTTCCGACAGATATGACGTCGACACGCCGATAAGATTCGCCGCATCCTTCTGCTTCATATCGTGGTAGACACGAATGAGACGTAGGGCTTCGCCGAGCATCGAATTTCCTTGATCCAGAGCCTGTAATACAGGGTGGCGGATCATGACTTGAACAGTTTGACCAGCTCGATGGCGAGACGCAGGATTTTCGCAATCCACGGTCCAGCCGCTAGTATCACTTTCAGCACCTGCGGGTTCACCAGAAGGCTCTTCCGCTTCGGCTTATTCGCCTCAATCAACCGCCCACGTTCCTTATCGTTGTCAATCGTCATCGACTTATTTCCTTCTTCGCCAACCACCGACCATCGGTGGCGTCGCCATCAGGCTAGGAAGGAGGGGAAGGAACGTGCTTACCCTGATCACCTGGGCGGTCCCCCGCCATCGGGGGCCGCCCGGAGCCGCGCACGGAACCCGTGACCCGGCCCAAGTGGTAGGAGGCTGAAGCCTCCCGCGAGGGTTTCCCCTCAGTGAATGATGGCATATCCCCTTTCTTGACTACGACGCGTTCTAGATGGGAGATCGGCTGCGCATTGTCCAGAAGAAAATTCGCTCACAGCGAATTTTATCCACAGGAGCGCCGCCAAATCGGGTGATAAATAACCCCTATCACCCGACTTGGGGCCTAGAAGCGCAGCTTTTCTGGGCCGGTTCGAATCCCTCCTGCTCCGCCACCTTTCCGACATCGAACATCGCCACTCGGCCGATCCTTCGGGTCCTCTTGGAAGCTCGCCCTCCTTGAGGTGGCCCTTGATCGCGAGTTGATGACTTTGTCGCCCTGCCGTAGTGGGATGGGCAGAGTTTGGAATGGATCGTGTCTAGCCACAGCCGGGTTGCCTCGAATTTGCCGCCGCGCGCATGGTGCAAAGCTGCCGGGCTGGGCGCTGCCTGCGCGCTTACCTTGGGCACGCCCGCCCTAAACGCGCAAGCCGATGCCCCGCCAGCCGATGCCCCGCCTGCTTACGGTCCGCCCGCCGAACCGGCGATTGCGGTACCCGGCTCGCCCGCTCCCGAGGCCATCCCGGATCCGCTTGCCGAGGCCGCGGCACGCGCGCTCGATCAAAGCCCGCTGGTGCTCGGCGGGCTGGCCGAGATCGCGGCGCTCGATGCCGATATCCGCACCGCGCGCTGGCAGCGCTACCCGGGCCTGAGCGCCGAAGTCCTCGCGACCACGGGCGGGTCCAATGTCGCCGATGCCGACGGTCTGGCGATCAATCTCGCGCTCGAACAGCCGATCTGGTCGGGCGGGGCGATCGGCAGCCAGATCGATGCCGCGCGCGCCAATCGCGAGGTCGGCGCGAACGCGCTGCGCGAAACGCGCTTCAACATCCTGCTCGCGGTGATCGGCGCCTATTACGATATTCTCCTCGCCTTCGAACGGGTGCAGGTCCTCGATGCGGGCATTGCCGAGCACCGCCTGCTGGTCGAATCGATCGAGCGGCGCGTGGCCGCCGAGGTCTCGCCGCGCGCCGATCTCACGCTCGCCCGCTCGCGGCTCACCCAGCTCGAGGTCGAACGCACCAGCGCGAGCGAGGCGGGGGCGAACGCCCTTTTGCGGCTGCGCGAATTCGTCGGCGAAGAGATCGACGCGCCGACCATGCCCGACAATGACATCTTCCGCCTCGTGCCGGCAGAACAGGTCGCCATGCAGGACATGCTCGCCTGCGCCCCGGGCCTGGACCGGCTGCGCAGCGCGATCGATGTCGCCGAGGCGCAGGTGCGCACCAACCGCGCCGGACTGTTCCCGCAACTGCTGCTGCAATTGTCGCAGAACGAGATCACCGGAGCGCGCGCGGCGCTGGTCCTGCGCGCGCAGACGGGCAACGGGCTGTCGCGATTGTCGGCCATCGACAGCGCCCGGGCGCGGGTCGACCAGGCGATTGCCGAGCTCGGTCAGGCCGACCGCGAGACCCGCACCCGGCTTTCGGCCGAATATGTCGCGCTGCGATCGAGCAAGGAGCGCAAGATCGCAGGCGACATGGCGAGCGAGGCCGCGGCGAGCCTGCTGGCAAGCTATCGACGGCAATTCGTGGCGGGCCGGCGCAGCTGGCTCGACGTGCTCAACGCCGCGCGCGAGGTGACCAGCGCCAACCTTGCCGAGAGCGATGCGCAGGTAAGCGCCGCAGCCAGCGCGACGCGGATTCTCGCTCTGACCTGTCGCTGGCGCCCGGATGGCGTATAGGGCGCATCGACATGGCTGATAATTCCCTCCTTTCCGCGATCGAGCGCTATGCCCGGGCGGTGCGTTCGACGCTTGCGCCGCAATGGGATGCCCAATTGCGCGAGGCCGCTCTTGGCGAGGGCGAGGACGCGCTCGAGACCGTGCGCACAGCGATGGGGTGGGAACGGCCCTTGCGAATCGCGGAGCGGCCCCAGCCCGACGAATTTCCGCTGATCGTCCATGATGAGAAGCGCGGCTGGCTGGTCGCGCTGCAATGGGTGGGGGAGGACCGGCTGGCGCTGGCACGTGGCGGCGATGCGCTCGACTGGAACGAAGGGCACCGCTTCTATCGCATCGCCATCCCCGATCCGCTGCGCGCGGACGATATCAGCGCCTTCAACATCTTCTGGAACGCGATCAAGCGCCGTTCGCGGGTGCTTGTGATCGCGGGGCTGGCGACGGTCTTTGCCAATATCCTGACGCTCGCGACATCGCTTTACGCGATGCAGCTTTACGACCGGGTCATCCCGCTGGCGAGCTTCGAGACGCTGGCGGTGCTCACTGCGGGCGTGATCTTCGCGCTGGTGCTCGATCTCACCTTGCGCTCGCTTCGCGCGATCCTGATCGAGACCGAGGCCCAGAACATCGACAAGGAAGTGTCCGAGTTCTTCTTTGCGCGCGCGCAGGCGATCCGGCTCGACGCGCGCCCGCAGGGCATCGGCACCATGGCAGCGCAGATCCAGGGGCAGGAACAGATCCGCCAGGTCATGTCGTCGAGCTCGCTGTTCGTGTTCGCCGACTTGCCTTTCGCGATCTTCTTCATCGTGGTGATCGCGATGATCGGCGGGAGCCTGGCGCTGGTTCCGATCGTCAGCCTGCCGATCGCGCTGCTGCTGGCCCTGGGTCTCGCGCGGGTGATCCGAAAGGGCGCAGACCGGGCACAGGTCACCGGCAACCAGAAGAATGGCATGCTGGTCGAAATGCTCGATGCGTCCGAGACGGTGAAGAGCAATCTGGGCGGCTGGCACATGATCGGGCGCTGGAACCAGCTGATCCGCGACGTCCACCATTACGAGGACCCAGTAAAGCGCGCATCGGCGGTTTCGGGCACGGTGTTCTCGACCCTCCAGCAGCTCACCTATGTCGCGGTCATGGGCTTTGGTGCCTATCTCGCCGCGACCGGGCAGATCACGACCGGCGGCCTGCTTGCCTGCTCGATAATCGTGGGGCGGATCAACGGCCCTCTGATTGCGCAATTGCCTGGGCTGATCGTGCAATGGGGCTATGCGCGCTCCTCTCTCAAGGCGCTCGACGGCCTTTTGCAATATCCGGTCGAACGCACTTCGGCGAGCGGCGGCCTGCGCCCCGACGCGCTGTCCGGGCCGATCACGGCGAAAGACATCGCCTTTGCCTATGGCGACGGGCCGACCGTGCTCGAGGTCGAGGCGCTCGACATCCAGCCGGGCGAAAAGGTTGCGGTCGTCGGCGGTGTGGGAGCAGGCAAGTCGACCCTGCTCAAGCTGCTGGCCGGGCTCTACACCCCGCGCGAAGGGACCATTGCGATCGGCGGCTACGATCTCAGCCAGCTGGCAGAGGACGTGGCGCGCCGCGAGATCGGGTATCTGTCGCAGAATGCGCGGCTGGTTCGCGGGACGATGCGCGAGGCGCTGACCATGGGGCTTGGCCATGTGAGCGATGACACCCTCATTGAAACCGCGCGCGCGACTGGCCTCGACGCGCTGTTTTCCGACCAGCAGCGCGGGCTCGACACGATCGTGCAGGAAGGCGGGGCGGGGCTTTCGGGCGGACAGCGCGCCCTGGTGGGCATCAACCGGCTGATCCATGCGCGCCCGCGGATCTGGCTGCTCGACGAACCCACCGCGGCGCTCGACATCGCCAGCGAGAAGGCCGCGCTCGCCGCTCTCGACAAGGCGCGCGCGCCGGACGGCATCCTGATGCTGGCGACCCACAAGATACCGCTGATCGAACGCTTCGACAGGGTCATCGTCATGCATCGCGGCCGCGTGATCGGGGTCGAACCGGTCAGCGATTTCCTTCGCAAGGTGCGCGAACGCGCAGGCGCGGGGCGCGCGGGAGGCGAGGCGGCGGCCCCGGCCGGCGGCATCACCACCCAGTTGCGGCGGGGGGCAAAGTCATGAACCGCCTGTTGCGGCCCGCCTCGCTGATCATCGTGACGATCTCGCTGATGCTGGTCGGTTTCATCGCCTGGGCGAACTGGGCCGAACTCGACCAGGTCACCCGCGCCCCTGGCCGCGTCGTGCCCTTTGCCCGCGTCCAGATCGTCCAGAGCGAACAGGACGGCGCGATTTCCAATATCGCCGTGCGCGAGGGCGAGGCGGTCACCGAGGGCGAGCTGCTGGTCGAGCTCGACAAGGTCCAGCTGGAGGCCGCCTTGCGCGAATCGCGGGTCAAGGTGGCGGCGCTCGAAAGCCGGATGGCCCGGATCGAGGCCGAACTGTTCAACCGCCCGCTGCGCTTCCCGGCATCGCTCAGCGAATATCGCGAATTCACCGCCAACCAGCGCCAGCTATTCCAGCGCCGCCGCGCAGCCTTGCAATCCGAGATCGCCACGCTTTCCCAGCTCGCCGATCTCCAGCAGCAGGAGCTCGATCTGAATCTGCCTTTGCTCGACACCGGCGATGTCGCACGCTCCGAGATCATCCGGATGCAGCGGCAGGTGGTCGAGACGCGCGGGCGCATCACCAATGTCCGCTCGCAATATATCCGCGACCTGCAGACCGAGTTCGCCCAGACCGAGGAGGAGCTGGCCGCCGCGCGCGAACAGCTCGCCCGGGCCGAGGACAGCCTGCGCGCGGCGACCCTGCGCGCTCCGACGGACGGGGTGGTCAAGAACGTGCGTTTCAACACGATCGGCGGGGTCGTGCGCGCGGGCGAGGAAGTGCTCCAGATCGTGCCGATCGGGGAAAAGCTCATCATCGAGACCCGGGTCCCCCCGCGCGACATCGCCTTCGTCCGGACGGGCCAGAACGCGCGGGTCAATTTCGAGGCCTATGACAACGCGATCTACGGGTCGGCCGATGGCACCGTGGTCTTCGTCAGCCCCGACACCCTGACCGAACAGGCCGAGGACGGGTCGAGCGAGACCTATTACCGGGTCAATCTCGAGGTCGACACATCGCCCATGCGCCAGCCGCCGGGGCGCGAGCCGATCAACCTGCAGCCGGGCATGACCGCGACCGCCGAGATCCTCACCGGCAAGTCGAGCGTGTGGGATTATCTCAGCAAGCCGATCACCCGCACGCTCGATACCAGCATGCAGGAACGCTGACCGGCCGCAGACTTGCAAAGCATTCAATTGTCTTGCCGCGTCCGCCGCGCTAGCCAGTTCAGCCAGGGCAGGGGACGCGCATGGCCATCAATCCGATCTATTCGATCATCAATTCCGCCAATATCTCGCAGAATATCATCGACCTGCTGCTCGGTGTGGCCGACGAGGCCTTTCGCCTGTGGGGCGAGGCGCTGGCAGGCGATGCGACGCTTTCCGTCCGGATCGAACTGCTCGACAACACGTCGAGCGGACGCGCGCAGGGTGGCTGGGGCAATGGCACCAATGTCGGCCTGTTCGAAGGCGTGAACGTGATCGTCGGCGCGCCGGCTTACGAATTGATGACCGGGCAGGACGTTGCGGACCGCGATTATGACGTGATCCTGCAATTCAGCCGCGATTACCTTTTGAACGAGCTGTTCCTCGATCCCTCGCCCGAGACCCGCGACGACATCCCCTCCGACCGCACCGATGGCCTGTCGGTACTGCTGCACGAGATCGGCCACGCGCTTGGCTTCATCGGCTATTACAACGAGAGCACCGGCCAGCAGGGCAATTTCGCGACCCATTACGATCTGCGCCGGGTCGAAATCGACGGAGAGGAATTTTTCCGCGGGCCCAATGTCGGGCGCGTTCTGGGCGGCGATCTCGAGCTTACTCACGGCAATTACGCGCATTACGGCAACAACAACGACTTTCCCGGCACCAATCCCGACCCCCGTCTGGGCCTGATGAACGGCGTGGTCTTCTATCGCGGCTATGCCTATTCGATCGGCGAGCTCGACCTAGCCGTGCTTGCCGACATGGGGCTCGGCACCATTCGTGACGATATCCTCGACAGCGTGCTGCTCACTCATATGCGCGGCGGGCCGGGCGATGACACGATCATCGGCGGGGCGATCGACAACGTGTTCTACGGCGATGAAGGCGCCGACGAACTGCGCGGCAATGGCGGGGCCGACCAGCTGTTCGGCGGGCTCGGCGGCGACCGCCTGATCGGCGGGGCCGGAAACGATGCCCTCGATGGCGGATCGAATGTCGATACCGCGATCTTCGCCGGAAACAGCGCGGCCTACACGATCTCGCAGACTGCAAGCGGGGTGTTCACGATCGAGGGGCCCGACGGGACCGACACGGTAACCAATATCGAGTTTGCTCAGTTCGATGATGAGACCTTGCGCCTGCTTCCGGGCACCGGGATCACGGTCAATTTCGACACCGCCGATCCCGGCGTCTACCAGTCGGCGATGAACGCGATCCGCGATTTCGACGGCAACGATCTTGGCGGGCAGGGTTCGTGGCTGCGGATCGGCTCGGCCGACGTCAACGGCGACGGCGATATCGACCAGATCCTCGTCAACGATGCGATCGGCCGCTTCGCGACCGTCGGCACCGCTCCCGATGGCCTTGTCTATTTCGACGATCATGGCTGGGCGGGCGAGACGCGCGTTGCGGGCATCTATATCGACCCGCTGGTGATCTCGGGCGACGTGGTGGCCGGCAGCGACGAGGATTCGCAGCGGCGCTTCCAGAACGATCTCGAGATCGAGAACATCAACCGCGTGCTGGGGGCCGACGATTATGACGGCGACGGCGTGTGGGAGGTCTATTTCGCTCTCACCGACGGCACCGCCTATCTGCGCGCGCTGATGCATGCCGATGGCAATATCCGCTATGCCAATTACCAGTCGGAGGCCGAGGTGATCGATTACCTCACCGCCAATGGCTACGATTCAAGCACCTATGGCGACTGGTTCGGCCAAGGTTCACAAAACAATGCTATTGATGACAGTAGCGCCACCGCCCGCGCTGGCGATAGCGAGCAGGGGACGGCGGGCTATGTGTCGCTCGAAACTGGCTTCAGCCTTGCAAGCGATGGTATCGAGGCGCTCCACGCGGTGCGCCCGGGGCAATTCGAAAGCCTGCCGCACCTTGCGCATCACGCCGAGTTTTTCGGCTGATTGCGGCGGCATGATCGTGTCGGCAGGGCGCGGGTGATGCCGGGTTAACCACGTGCGGACCGTTCTTGGTAAGCGCGTCCGTGACAGGGTGATTGGCTTCCCCGCAGGGGATCGGAAAGCAGCGTTTTATGACCGGGAAACTAGCTTTATGCGTATCGACATTCCTTCTGGCCGCTTCGGCGCAGGCATCGTGCATGACTGAGCAGCCACAGGGCGAGTGCCGCGTCGAGGGCGTGAAGCATCTCGGCGCGCAGGCCGACGAAGCATCGGTCTGCGCGCTGTTCCGCGATGTCCTTACTGAACATCTGGGCGAGAGCGGACCGGGCGATGACATGTCGGTGGCGCTCGACATCACCGCGCAGGGATCGATCACCGCGCGCGTCACCGACCGGTCCGGCAAGATTCTCACTCCGCATGACAGCGTGTCTGTCGATATCATGGACAGGCCGCTCGAACTCGACGACGTCGCGCGACTTGCCGAAACCGCCGCAGGGCTTATGAAGAGCGTCTGACCGATAGGTAGACGCCTCGAAGCGCATGCTCCCGGCCGCCATGTTCGGCCCGAACAACACTAGCGAAAGATTGAAACCGTGTTCAGAGACCCTCAAAACGAGAACGCATTGGCGAACTGGTCGCCGGTATTTGACCGCGTCGATGGCGTTGTCGAAATCGATGACTTGCTGAAGGCGTCGATCCATTCGCACAGCTGCGCGTGCCTGGCGTGCCACAATTTCGAACAGAAGGATGGCGGCTACACGACCACGCTCGGCGTCAACGGCGCGGATGCAGAAGACACCGCCGGCAATGCGACCACCGCCGGCACGCTGAGCCCGGGCACCTTCGTGGTCGACGAGCTCGAGGTTTCCGGCGACAATGACTGGTTCGCAATCACGCTCGAGGCAGGCGAGACCTATACCTTCACCACCTATCTTCCGCCGGGCGGCCTGCGCGACAGCATCCTGACGCTGCGCGATGCCAATGGCGCAGCGCTCGCATCGAACGACGATGCCAATACCAGCGCCAACCTGCTCTATTCGGAAATCACCTTCACCGCGCAGACTGCGGGCACCTATTACCTCGACGTGAGCGGCTTTGGCAGCGCGACCGGCACCTATGTCCTGTCGAGCTCGCGCCCGGTGGATGACGCGATCGCAGGCGATGCGACGACCACCGCGACCCTCACCTTCGATGGCAGCGCTGTTTCCGGCGCGCTCGAGGAAACCGGCGATCGCGACTGGTACGAGGTCACGCTCGAGGCCGGCGAGATCTACGAGTTCACCACCAGCGCGACGCTCGGCAGCAACGATGTCGACACCACGCTGACCCTGCGCAGCGCCGATGGCAGCGTGGTCGCGTATAACGACGATTCCACCGGCACCTATTCGCACATTCGCTTTACCGCGCAGACCTCGGGCACCTACTACATCGATGTCGGTGGCTGGGCTGATGGCGAGCAGGGCGATTACCGCATCACCGCCGACATTGGCGAGCCGCTGCGCGAATTCACCAATGACGAGATCGCCTCGCAGCTGCTTTTCGGCTCGAGCGGCAGCCCCAATTCGCTGCGCACCTGGAATGCGGGCGAAGGCGACACGCTGACCGTCAACATCACCACGCTTTCGGCTGCCGGGCAATTGCTCGCGCGCGAATCGCTGGCGCTGTGGTCGGACGTGACCGGGATCATCTTCCAGGAGGTTTCCGGCACCGCCCAGATCACCTTCCAGGACACCGAGGAAGGGGCCTATGCCCAGACCCAGCGTTCGGGCACCACGATCATTGCAGCTACGGTCAATATCTCGACCGACTGGCTCGCAAGCCAGGGCACCACGCTCGACAGCTATTCGTTCCAGACCTACATCCACGAGGTCGGACACGCGCTCGGCCTGTATCACGGCGGCAACTACAACGGAGACGCCAATTACGCGCAGGACGCGCTCTATCTCAACGATAGCTGGGCGACGACCGTGATGTCGTATTTCAGCCAGGCGTCGAACACCTATTTCGCAGACCAGGGCTTTAGCCGAGTGTTCGCAGTCACGCCGATGTCGGCCGATATCGTCGCGATCCAGCAAGCTTATGGCGTGGTGACCGGGACGCGGACCGGCGACAACACCTATGGCGTCGGCAACGACACCGGGCGCCTGACCTATGGCGTCGGTGACGAGGCGACCGACGCTGCCGGCAGGCTGCTCGCCTTCGTTATCCTCGACAATGGCGGGACCGACACGCTCGATTATTCGACCTTCTCGGCAGCGCAGGTGATCAACCTCAATGCCGAGACCTTCTCGAATGTCGGCGGCAGCATCGGCAATATGAGCATTGCTCGCGGCACGGTGATCGAAAACGCCATCGGCGGATCGGGCGCTGACCAGCTGATCGGCAATGATGTCGCCAACGTCCTGACCGGCGGTGCCGGTAATGACACGATCGATGGCGGCGCCAATGTCGATACCGCGGTGGTTTCTGGCAATCGCTCGCAATACACCGTGACCCAGACAGCGACCGGCGTGTTCCAGATCAGCGGGCCTGACGGGGTCGATATCCTCTCCGGTATCGAATTCCTGCAGTTCGACGACGAGACCCTGCGCCTGCTTCCTGGCACCGGGATCACGGTCAATTTCGACACCGCCGATCCCGGCGTCTACCAGTCGGCGATGAACGCGATCCGCGATTTCGACGGCAACGATCTTGGCGGGCAGGGTTCGTGGCTGCGGATCGGCTCGGCCGATGTGAACGGCGACGGCGATATCGACCAGATCCTCGTCAACGATGCGATCGGCCGCTTCGCGACCGTCGGCACCGCTCCCGATGGCCTTGTCTATTTCGACGATCATGGCTGGGCGGGCGAGACGCGCGTTGCGGGCATCTATATCGACCCGCTGGTGATCTCGGGCGACGTGGTGGCCGGCAGCGACGAGGATTCGCAGCGGCGCTTCCAGAACGATCTCGAGATCGAGAACATCAACCGCGTGCTGGGGGCCGACGATTATGACGGCGACGGCGTGTGGGAGGTCTATTTCGCTCTCACCGACGGCACCGCCTATCTGCGCGCGCTGATGCATGCCGATGGCAATATCCGCTATGCCAATTACCAGTCGGAGGCCGAGGTGATCGATTACCTCACCGCCAATGGCTACGATTCAAGTACCTATGGCGACTGGTTCACCAATGGCTCGCAGAGCGCGACCGATGTCTACGTCAACGTGATCGACGACGAGGGCGCGGGCGGCAAGGCCGAGACGCCGAGCGATTTCGCGTCGCTCGCAGGCGCACCGGGCGAATATGCCGGCGATATCGAACTGCTCCATGCCAGCCGTCCGATGGACCAGCAGTTCCGCGGGCTCGACGACATCCAGCCCGAATTCTTCGGCTGACGGGGAAGGTCAGCGGCCCCGGGTCTCGGGGCCACCTGCCTTTGCCAGCATGATCATGGCGGCGACAAACCAGGTCGCCGCCGCAATCGCAAAGGCGATCATGGCCGCGGCAGCAAACCCCGCGATGATCGCCAGCGCGAGCACCAGCGCATAGACATCGCGCGAGGTAAGCTTGCCGAGCACGGCCAGCACGGCCGATCCGCTCGCCGATGCCTGGTGCTTGAGCGCATCGAAACTGAGCGGCCCACCGCTCGCGAGCGAGCGCGCGCCGATCAGACCCAGCCCGATCGCCATGAGAGCAAGGCCAGCCCATCCGGCCAAGGCTGCATCCCGGTATCCCTGCTGCCAGATATTGGCGCTGACGCCCGCGATGAAAGCCGCATTGGTCGCGGCATCGATGGCGGTGTCGAGGCTCGCCCCGGCTTTCGAGGTGCGCAGGGTGGCGCGGGCGATCTCGCCATCGACCCCGTCCACGATCGATGCCAGCTGGAACAGGACTGCACCCGCAACCAGCCCCACCTCGCCGCCCATGACGAGCGCGAATGCCATCACCAGCGCGATCAGCGCGGTCGCGATCGTCGCGTGGAGCGGGCGCACGCCGCGCCATTTCAGGAGGTGGTGCGAGAGGAACCGGGAGATCGGGCGGTTGATCCAGCGGCTGACCAAGCCGTCGGTCGCCTTGCCGGTCCGCAACAGCACCGTGCGCGCTTCGGTTTCCAGGGCAATCGCGACGTCTCGCGGGTCGCGCTTGAGCACGGCGTGTGCCGGGCGCGGTTCGGCGGCGTTGCCGGTCGTGATGACGGTGAGCGGGTCGAGGACCGGGGTGCCGGAAACGCCTTGGAAAGTGCTGAACTTCGTGCCGGCCAGCGGGCACAGCCGGGCAATCTCGTTGGCGAGGGCCGTGCTGTCGTGCCAGCCCCCGGGCGCTTCGAGCACGATGAGATCGCGCGGGCCGCCGTCTCGCTGATCGCGAGCAAGTGCCATGACCGCGCGCGCGGCAAGGGGGATGCCGGCAATCAGCGCAGCTGCGTCCTTTTCGCTCTGGAACAGCAGGGGTTCGCTCGCCATAAGACCCTCGACACGCACAACAGGAACCGGACGCGGCTTTCGCAATGACCTTACATCCCACGCGGCCGCTGCATAGCGCGCTGACCCCATGCGCGGCGCGCCGCGCGTGAGCAAGCGCGAATCTGTCCCGGCACACGTCACCGGCCGTCCTCCGGAACTCGAGGACTGGCTCAATCGCCGGCTCTATCACCCGCTTTCCGCGCGGCTCGCTAACGCGCTCGCGCCGACGCCGGTGACCCCCAACGCCGTCTCGGTCGCGGGAGGGGCGCTGGTCGTCCTCGCGGCCGGGCTCTACGCCTCGGGCCTCGGCATTGCCGCCGCCGCTGCCGGACTCGGAATTCACATGGCATGGCACGTGCTCGACGGTGCCGATGGCGACCTGGCGCGCATGACCGGGCGGGCGAGCGCGGCCGGAGAGATCGTCGACGGGGCAAGCGACTATCTCAGCCACCTCGTGCTCTACATCGCACTGGCGAGCGTTCTGGCAGACCAGATCGGCGGGGCTGGATGGCTGCTGATGATCGCTGCCGGCATTGCCCGCGCCTTCCAGACCACATTCTACGAGACCCAGCGGCGGCAATATGGCTGGTGGGTGCATGGCAGCGCCTGGCTGCGCTCCGGTGAAGAAGAGGCGCTCGGAGCCGCGCGCGGTCCGTTCGGCGGGCTGACGCGCCTCTATCTCGCGGTCAGCGACTGGATGGCGCGCGGAGGTAGGGCGCTCGACACGCGTTTCGAGCGCAGCGACGAGGCGGGCCGCGAGGCATTGCGCAAGGAAGTCCGGCGGCAGGTGCTCCCGGTGGTGCGCGCCGCGATGCCGCTCTCGTCCAACATCCGGACCATCGTCATCGGCATCGCGATGATTGCCGGCCTGCCGATACTGATCGTGGTCTTCGAACTGGTGGTGCTAAGCCTGGTGCTGGCCTTTCTCGCCGACCGGGCGGAGCGGGCCATCGCGGCCGTGCTCGCAGCTCAGCCGCCGACCAATTCGCGATAGATGGCGACATTGGCGGCGGCGAAATCGGCCCATCGCAGGGTCCTTGCGCGCTCGAGGCCCTTGCTGCGCCAGCGGGAAAGCGCATCGCGATCGTTCCACAGCGCGCCGAGCGCGGATGCGATGGCCGCCACGTCCTCAGGATCGACGGGCGCCGCCGCGCCGCCTGCGACCTCTTTCATCGCGCCCCCGTCGCTGGTGATGACCGGACAGCCGCATGCCATGGCTTCGGCGATCGGATTGCCGAAGCCTTCGCACAGCGACGGGTGAAGCAGCAGCCTGGCCGAGGAATAGAGCGCGACCAGTTCGCCATCGCTCAGTCCGCTTGCAAACCGCACCTGTCGCTCGACACCGAGCTTGCGCGCCATTGCCGCCAGCGACGGGCCTCCTGCCGTGCGGCGCTGGACGAAAACGATGAGGCAATCCGGCTTGCCGCCAAGCGCTCGTGCAAAGCCTTCGAGCGCCGCCGCGTGGTTCTTGTAGGGCGCAGATTGCCCGACCACGAGCGCGAAGGGCTGGTCCGCCCCGATCGCGAGGCGGGACAAGAGATCAGGTTCGCTCGCCACTGGGCGGAACCGTGATGCGACGCCAGAACGCGTCACCCGCAACCGGTCTGCGACGCCGGGAAAGCGGGTTTCGATCGCGTCGGCAGTCGCCTGGCTGACCGTCGCTATCCGGTCGGCATGGGCGATAGCGCGCCTGATTCCCGCAGCGAAATATGGTCGCTTGATCGCGCCTGCCAGGCTCGCATCGCACAACTGCGGCGCTGTCAGCCACATGATGTCGTGCACCGTCACGAGCGTCTTCATCCGCAGCCGTGCAGGAAGGACATTGGCCGGTGCGTGGAACAGGTCGCACCGGTCAAGATCGGCAAGTTCGGGCAGGAGCCAGGCACCGGCCGGGTGGTTAGCTCCCACGTGCACGATGCGCTCGCTGACATTGGCCGCATCGCTCAGGGGGCCTTTCGCCGACGGGCTGCGCAGCAGGCGAAAGTGCCAGTCGGGTGCCAGTTGCGGCGCGTGTGCGACCAGCTGCTGGACGACCTCGGCAATCCCGCTGGGTCGCGGGCCGATATAGCGGCAATCGATGCAGACGGTGACGATGGGACACCTGTTTGGGCGGACAGCGCGGGTTCAGGGTGAGAGTATATGGCAGTGAAGGGCGCGCGCCAGCCATGGCCGGTGCGCCTGCCAAGGTCAATCGCGCGGGCGCGGGCTATCAGCCGGTTGCCTTCCGCGCGCGGAGCCAGGGCGATTAGGTGTTGTTACTTGATTGTGTCATGTTCCTCACCCAAGAGGCGCCTTCGCAGACGGAGAAGGGAAGGGGCACACCAGCCGCGCATTCGCCCAATCGTAGGGGGCGTGCGTTCTTGGAGGCGTAGATAATGGTTCGGAAATCAGGCTCATGAAGCCGATCAGGGTCGCTCTTGTCGGTATCGGGAATTGTGCCAGCTCGCTGGTCCAGGGAATCGCGCATTACCGCGAGGACGGCGCGCGCGCCGGGCTGATCAGCGAATGGGTCGGCGAATACGGTGTCGGCGATGTCGAGATCGTGCTCGGCATCGATGTCGATGCGCGCAAGGTCGGGCGCGACCTCAGCGAAGCGATCTTCGCCCAGCCGAACAACACCACCCGGTTCGTCTCCGAACTCGCACCGCTCGATGCGCCGGTCATCATGGGCCGCCGTCTCGACGGGGTGGCAGGCCACATGACCGGAGCGGACGAGCGCGGGTTCCAGCCCGCCGATGCGCCCGATGCCAGTCAGGCCGCGATCGTCGACGCCCTGAAGGGTGCCGATGTCGAGGTGCTGGTCAATTTCCTCCCCGTCGGCTCGCACGAGGCGAGTGAATTCTACATGACCTGCGCGCTCGAGGCGGGCGTTGCGGTGGTCAATGCCATCCCTGTCTTCATCGCCAGCGATCCCGAATGGGAATCGCGCTTTCGCAGTCGCGGCCTGCCGATCGTGGGGGATGACATCAAGGCGCAGATCGGCGCTACAATCGTGCACCGCATGTTGAGCCAGCTGTTCGCATCGCGCGGCGTCGGGGTCGATCACACCTACCAGCTCAACACCGGCGGCAATACCGACTTCATGAACATGATGGACCGCGAGCGGATCGGGTCGAAGAAGCAATCCAAGACCGAGGCCGTGCAGAGCGCCCTCAGCAAGAAGCTGGACGCCTCCGATATCGTCATCGGCCCGTCCGAATACGTGCCCTGGCAAAAGGACAACAAGATCTGCTTCCTGCGGATCGAGGGCAAGCAGTTCGGCGATGTGCCGATGCATCTCGAAATGCGCCTCTCGGTCGAGGACAGCCCCAATGCCGCGGCCTGCGTGATCGATGCGATCCGCTATTGCCGCCTCGCGCGCGAACGCGGCGAAGCGGGCGCGCTGGTCGCGCCCTCGGCATTCTATTGCAAGCATCCTCCGGTCCAGATGGCCGAAGAACAGGCCGAAAAACTCCTCGCAACCCAATACGGCGCCTACCCTTGCGCGGCCGAATGAGATTGGGACCAGGCGCAAGAACGAACCAGACCGGCTGACATCCTTGACCCGAACCGCGATCATCCTGGCTGCCGGCTATGGCAGCCGCTTGCAGGCGCTCAGTGCGTCGAAGCCGCTCGCGCGCCTGGGCGCGATGAGCCTGATTGCGATCGCGGTGCGCCAGGCGGCAGCGGCAGGGCTGCGCCGCGTGATCGTCGTCACCGGGCACGAAGCCGAAGCGGTCGAGGCCGAACTGGCAATGCTCGATGCCGAACTTGGATGCGAGGTGCGCGCGGTGCGGATCGATGACTGGTCGCGGCCCAATGGCTGGTCCGTGATCGCCGGGGCGGAAGTGGTGGACGGCCCGTTCCTCCTGCTGATGGCCGATCACCTGTTTGCCGACGGTCTGCTCTGCCGGCTTGCCTCGCAGCAGCTTGCGCAATGCGATGTCATCCTCGCCACCGACCGGCCCGACAATCCGCTCGTCGATCCCGGTGATGCCACCTGGGTTGCGCTGGATGATGCGCACAAAATCGTGCGGATCGGAAAGACGATCGCGCCTTACGATGCGGTCGATTGCGGGGCCTTTCTGGCCGATGCGTCACTGCCCGCAGCGATTCGAACCGCGATCGCCGAAGGCAAGGCAGGGAGCCTGTCAGACGGGATGCAGGTCCTCGCCGACCGGGGCCGCGCACTCGCCCTCGACATCGAAGGGGCGTGGTGGATCGACGTCGATGACCCGCGCGCCCATGCGCTAGCCGAGGCCGAGGCCGGCCGGCACATCGCCACCCTGGCGCGCGAGGCTGAAAATGCGTGAGAGCCTGCGACCGGTCCTGATCGATGTCACCCGGCTGGTTTCGCGCAGTTGGACGAGGCGTCGCTCGACCGGGATCGATCGCGTCTGCTATGCCTATCTCAGGCAATACCGGCACCGTGCTCTCGCGGTCGTCCAGCATCGCGGGATGATCCGCGTTCTGGGCTATCGGCGCAGCGACCAGCTGTTCGACATGCTGCTTGCTCCCTCGCGAGGTTTTCGGGCGAAATTCGCGGCGTGGTTTCCGGCTGCATTCTTCGGCCCCGCGCCGGCGATCGATCTTGCGGGGCTGACCTATCTCAATGTCAGCCACACCGATTTCGACCTGACCGAGCAGATTGACTGGATCGAGCGAAACCGGCTTCGCCCGGTCTATTTCGTTCACGATCTCATCCCGATCCTGCGCCCCGATCTGTCCCGCCCGCACGCGGTGGCACGCCATCAAGGCCGGGTGCGGCGCGCTCTTCGCCATGCAGAAGTGATCGTGGTGGCATCGCAGGTCGTCGCGCGAGACCTCGCCGCCTATGCCCGCAGCCATTCGCTGCGCTTGCCGAGGATCGTGATCGCCCCGCTGGCAGGGCAGGACCTGTTCGCGCAACCCGCCGGCAAGACCGCGGCAAGGCGCGAGGACCGCCCGCATTTCGTGTGCGTGGGGACCATCGAGCCGCGCAAGAACCACGCGCTCCTGCTCGATGTCTGGACCGAACTTGCCGACAGGCTGGGCGATGATACGCCTGTGCTGACCATCGCCGGCCAGACCGGCCCGATGACCGGAACCATCCTTGATCCCTTGCGCAAACGCGCGGGCCTTTCAAGGCATGTGAGTGTCCGGCACGATTGCCGCGATGCCGAACTGGCGGGGCTGGTCGCGAACGCTTCGGCCCTGCTGTTTCCCAGCCTTGCCGAAGGCTTCGGACTTCCGCTGGTCGAGGGGCTGGCCGCGGGCACCCCGGTGATCGCCAGCGACATCCCGATCTTCCGCGAGATCGGGCAGGGATGCGCGCAACTGATCGATCCGGGTAACCCGGCCGCCTGGCGCGATGCGATCTGCGCGGCTGCCGGAATACCGGTTTGCCACGATACGCGCGCAGCGCGCGCGGATGCCTTTGCCGCGCCGAGCTGGGCCGATCATTTCGAACTGGTCGAGGCCGCGATCATGCCCGGCGGCTTGAAAACCGCCAGCGCTTGTGAAAGCAGCCTTGTGGCATGACCCGTCTGAGCACTTTCGCGCGTTCGCTGCACCCATTGGTGCTGGTGACCGTCGTCATCCCGACCCTGATTGCGGTCGCCTATTACGGCGTGCTCGCTGAAGACGTCTATGTCTCCGAATCGCGGATCGTGGTGCGCAGCCCGGTGCAATCGGCCCCATCGGCGCTCGACGTGGCGCTCGACCAAACGGGCTTCGGTGCGGCGAGCGAAGGCAACAATGCGGTGGTCGCCTATCTCCAGTCGCGCCAGGCGCTTCAGCAGGGCAATCGCGACGGCCTGATCCGCGAGGCCTATAGCGGCGACGATATCTTCTGGTTCGACCGGTTCGGCACCGTTTGGGGCGCGAGCGAGGAACAGCTCTACGAATATTTCAGCGACAAGCTCACCGTCGATGAGGGCGCGACGACCCAGATCCTCACGATCAGCGTGAGTGCATTCGATCCGGCCGAGGCCCAGGCCATCAACGCCCGGCTGGTCGCGCAGTCCGAGGAACTCGTCAACAGCCTTGCCGGACGCGCGCAGAGCGACCTGATCGCGATCGCCGAGAGCGAAGTGGACGAGGCCGCCGACGCCGCGCGCCAGGCCGCGCTCGAGCTTGCCAGTTTCCGCGAGACAAGCGGGGTTGTCGATCCCGAGCAGCAGTCCGAGGCAGGGCTGCAGATTATCTCCAAGCTCCAGGACCAGCTGATCGCGGCGCAGACCCGGCTGCGGCAATTGCAGACCTACACCCCGCAGGCATCGCAGATCCCGTTCCTTCAGACGCAGGTGCGCGAATTGCGCGCCGAAATCGCCAGCGCGAGGGCCGAATTGTCGGGCGGGCGCGCATCGCTCTCGCGCGCGCTGACGCGGTACCAGGAATTGCAAGTCAATGCCGAGTTCGCCGAAAGCCAGCTCGCCGCGGCCCGCGCCGGGCTGGTCGAAGCGCGCGCCGAGGCCCGCCGCAAGCAGGCCTATCTCGAACAGATTTCCGCCCCCAGCCTGCCCGATTACCCGGCGCAGCCCCGCCGCATTCGCTCGATCCTGGCAACGCTCGTTCTCGGGCTGCTCGCCTGGGGCGTCTTCTACATGCTCGCGGTCGGAGTGCGCGAGCACCGGGACTAGGGGCAGGCGATGGCATCCGCTCCGGCCCCTGTCTCAGACCCGTCCTTTGCAGCAAGCCTCAGGGTGCAAAGGCGCGTGATCGGCGCGCTTTTGCGGCGCGAGATGCTGACGCGTTACGGGCGGCACAATATCGGTTTCATGTGGCTGTTCGCCGAACCGATGCTTTTCACAATCGGCGTCACCATATTGTGGACCGCGACGAAATCGGTCCATGGCAGCGACCTGCCGATCGTCGCTTTCGCGCTGACCGGCTATTCCAGCGTGCTGCTGTGGCGCAACATGCCCGGCCGCTGCATCGGCGCGCTACAGGCGAACCTTGCCTTGATGTATCACCGCAATATCAAGGTCTTCGACATCTATGCCGCGCGGCTCCTGCTCGAATTCGGCGGAGCGACCATCTCGTTTTCGCTGCTCGCCCTGTTCTTCATCTCGATCGAGTGGATGGAGCCGCCTGAAGACGTGCTGAGCGTGGCGGCGGGCTGGCTGCTGATCGCCTGGTTCGGCAGCGCCCTGGCAATCGCGCTGGGGGCCCTGTCCTATCTCAGCGATCTCGTCGACAAGCTGTGGCACCCGTTCTCCTATCTCCTGTTCCCGCTCTCGGGCGCGGCCTTCCTGGTCGCCGCCTTGCCGCAATTCGCACAAGACATCGTGCTGTGGATCCCGATCGTCCACGGGGTCGAATTCGTGCGCGAAGGCTTTTTCGGGAGCAGCGCGCGCGCGGTCTATGACCTGGGCTATCTGGTCCCGTTCAACCTGGTGCTCAGCGTGATCGCGCTGATTATCCTGCGCTACGTGTCGCGCCGGGTGGTGCCCGAATGATCCGCGTGCGCGATCTTCACAAGACCTACCCGACGCGGTTCGGGGAGAAGGTGGTGCTCGACCAGGTAAGTTTCGACCTTGCGATGGGAGAGCGGCTCGGCATCCTCGGTCGCAACGGCGCTGGCAAGTCGACGCTGATCCGCCTGATCAGCGGGGCCGAACGGCCGACATCGGGCCATGTCGAACGGTCGATGTCGGTGTCCTGGCCGATCGCATTTGGCGGGGCCTTTCAGCCCAATCTCACCGGGCTCGACAATATTCGCTTCATCAGCCGCATCTACGACCAGGACATCGAGCGGAACCTCGCTTTCGTCAAGGATTTCGCCGAGCTCGGTCCCTATCTGGGCGAGGAGGTGCGGACCTATTCATCGGGAATGCGCGCGCGGCTCGCCTTTGCGATCTCGATGATCATCGAGTTCGACTGTTTCCTGATCGACGAGGTCGGAGCGGTCGGCGACGCGCGCTTTCACGACCGCTGCAATCGCGAGCTGTTCCGCAAGCGCGCCGACCGCGCCATGATCATCATCTCGCACGACGCTTCCTATATCCGCGACCATTGCAACCGCTTCGCCGTGCTGCACGCCGGGAAGCTCGAATTGTTCGACGAGTTCGAGGCAGCCTATGAGCGCTTCCGCGCAACGATCGGCCTCGATGGCGGCCACGAGCCAGAAGATGGCAATGTGTTCGAAGGCCGCAGGCAGATGATCGAGGCGACGCATATCGCGGCCATGCTCGATGACGGGTTCCGCACCGAGGTCCAGGCCGCCGACTGGAAACGCGATGAGGGCGCCTGGACCGAGGCCGAAGCGCTTTATGCAAGCGCTCTGGCGATCTTCCCCTACCAACGCTCATACTGGGTCCAGCTTGCGCACATGGCAAAGGAGCAGGGCGCATTCGAGCGGGCCGAGATCGGCTATCGCACCGCCATCGCGCTTGGCGAACCCGATGAAGAGGTGCGCGATCACCTCGCCTTCGTTCTTGCCCGGCAGGACGCCTCGCTCGCGCACTATCCGGCCCGCGCCTATTCGGGGATGCAAGCGCATGAGGCTGCGCCTGCCGCGCCCGATATCGCGCTGCTCGCCCGCGTTGCCTGGGGCAAGGAGACGATCGACGATGCGACCATGCTCGCCCTGCTGCGCGGGTGCGAGAATTGCGACGCGGTGCTGGGCGCGATGATTGCGGATGACCGCTTTGCCGCTGCCCGCCGCTTGGTATCCGACGCGCCCCGGCCCGATCGCGGCGCTGCCCTGTCATGGGCCGAACGCCTCGCCACAATCGCGCTTCCCGGCGACGATATCGACGAAAAGCGCGCCTGTGCGCGCGCCATTCAAGAGGCAGATGATCCTTGGGCAGCGCTGACAGCGGCCGGCGGGTTTGCCAATTGGCCGTCGCTCGTGACAGCAAGCCAGCCGGTGCCGGCATGACACAATCTTCAACGAAAGGCGGGGTGACGTGGCCCGGATCCTGATCGACGGCTACAATCTCGGCCTGGAAAAGGGCACCGGGGTTGCGACCTATGCCCGCAATCTGAGCTACGAGATCGGCAATCTCGGCCACCAGATCGACGTGCTCTACGGCAACCGCGCGAGCGCGACGCGCGATGACCTGCTGCGCGAGATCTATTTCTTCGATTCCAGCGAAGACGAGCGCATCCGCCTGCTCGAGATCATCGAACAGGTGCAGCAGGCGATCCACGGCCCGCTGACCTTTCGCGCCAAGCAGATCCCGATTTCGGGCCGGGTGATCACCCGCACTTTCGCCTCGCGCCTTCCGCGTTTCGACAGGCTGTTCAATTCGCCCGACCTGTTCATGCGCGCCCAGAGCGCCTTCAAGCTGTGGAAGAAGCCATCGGCGATCCGGCTTCCGGAAAAACCCGATCTCGCGCACTGGACCTATCCGATCCCGCTGCATGTGAAGGGCAGGCCCAATCTCTACACGCTCCACGATGTCGTCCCGCTGCGGCTGCCTTACACCACGCTCGATCACAAGCGGCGCTATTTGCAAATGCTCCAGCAACTCGATCGCAAGGCCGCGCATTTCGTCACCGTCTCGGAAAATTCAAAGCGCGATCTCGTGGAGCTCGTCGGGATCGCGCCTGAGAGGATCACCAATACCTACCAGTCGGTGTCGATCCCGGCGAAATTCCGCGACAAGCCCGAAGACCAGGTCGCGCGCGAGGTCGAGGGGCTGACCGGCTTCGATCACAAGGGTTATTTCCTGTTCTGGGGCTCGCTCGAACCGAAGAAGAATATCGGCCGGATGATCGAGGCCTATCTTTCAGCCCAGGTCGATACCCCGCTCGTGATCGTCGGGGCGCAGGCGTGGAAGGCTGAGCAGGAGCTCAAATTGCTCGGCGACACCGAGACGCTTCACGGCGCGCTCGAGCGGCGGCGCGGAGCGAGGAAGCGCGTGATCCAGATGCCCTACGCCTCCTTCCCGCTGCTCGTCAGCCTGATCCGCGGGGCCAAGGCGGCATTGTTTCCTTCGCTTTACGAAGGGTTCGGCCTGCCCGTGCTCGAAGCGATGCTGCTGGGCACGCCGGTGATCTGCTCGAACACCTCGTCTCTGCCAGAGGTCGCGGGCGACGCCGCCCTGATGGTCGATCCCTACGATACGCAGGCGATCACCGAGGCGATCCGCACGATGGATGCCGATGCCGACCTGCGCGCCGAACATGCCCGGCGTGGGCGCGCTCAGGCGGCCCTTTATTCGCCCGAAGCCTACCGCGAGAGGCTCGAACCTGTTTATGACCGCTTCCTGTGAACCTATGCGCGAACCTATGACCCATTCCCGATCCGTTTCCTTTCGCGGCGCTGTTGCAGGCCTGCTCGCAATGGCGCTTGCCGGATGCAGCAGCCTTGGCGGGACGGGGCCATCGCGCGGCGCGGTGCTCGACAGCCAAGGCGCCAGCTATGCCGAGAGCGGGATCGCGGTCATTGCGATCGACGAGCCTGTCCTGGGCCGCCTGCGCGAACATGCGGCGGCAAGCAGCCTTGAGCGCACTTTCGGCGAAAGCGCGATTTCGGCGACGCTGATCGGGCCGGGCGACGTGCTCGACATCGCCATCTGGGAAGCGCCGCCCGCAGTGCTGTTCGGTTCATCAGGGCCGGGCGAAAGCGGGGCGGCGAATCTCGACGCGGCAAGCACCACGATGATCCCGCAGCAGCAGGTGAGCGAAGACGGCAGGGTCTCGGTTCCGTTTGTCGGGCGCATCCCGGTCGCCGGCCTCGCGCCCGAACAGGTCGAGGCGATCATCGCCTCGCGATTGAACGGGCGAGCCAACAATCCGCAGGCGCTGGTTCGGCTGGTCCAGAACGAGAGCCGAACGGTGACCGTACTCGGCGAAGTCGGTGCCAGCGGGCGCATGGTGCTGTCCGCGCGCGGCGAACGCCTGCTCGATGCGCTTGCAAGCGCGGGCGGGACCAGCGCGCCGATCAGCGAGACCACCATCCGGTTGTCGCGCGGCGACACCCAGGCTTCCATGCCGCTCGACGCGGTGATCGCCGATCCGCGCCAGAATGTCGGGCTGGTGCCCGGCGACGTCATCACTCTCGAACACAAGCCTTTCAGCTTCGTCGCGCTCGGCGCGGTCGCGCAAAGCGCCGAGGTGCCGTTCGAAGGCGCGGGTATCAGCCTTGCCGAAGCGCTCGGTCGGGTTGGCGGGCTCAATGATCGCCGCGCAGACGTGAAAGGCGTGTTCGTGTTCCGGATGGAGGAGGGCGCCGCGATCGATCCGCTGCTCGATGAGAGCGCGCACACGACCGCCAATGGCCTTGTTCCAGTGGTTTACAGCCTTCGCATGGACGATGCGCAAAGTCTGTTCGCGATGCAGGATTTCACCATGCGCGACAACGATTTGCTTTATGTCGCGACCGCCCCGGGGGTCGAGCTCGAACGGTTCCTGTCCGTGCTTTCAAGCACCGCTTTCTCGATCGTCGCCACCGCCAACGCAATTGACACCCGGCAATAGGGCTAGCACCGGGGTGCGGGTGATTTTTAAGACCGATTGCGTCTTTTCGCCGCCGGATTGCGTTGCAATTTGCAATTAGGCTTTGAGCATCGGGCAAGCCCGTGGCATCAAGGCCGGCAACTGGCAAGCGACGGAGAGCACGCCCGATGAATCTTGATTTCACGCCCGAGGAAACAGCCTTCCGCGACGAGGTTCGCGCCTTCATCGAGGAAAATCATCCCAAGCACCTGGAAGGGATGGGCAATCGCGAGGACATGTCGCCCGAAGACATGACCGCCTGGCACAAGATCCTCGGCAAAAAGGGCTGGTCGGCGCCGGCCTGGCCGGTGGAATATGGCGGCACCGGATGGACCGCCACCCAGCGCTATATCTGGTCGGAGGAAAACGCCCGGGTCGGCACCTTCATGCCGCTGCCCTTTGGCGTCTCCATGGTCGGCCCGGTGATCTACACCTTCGGCAGCGAGGAACAGAAGAAGCAGCACCTCCCCGGCATCCTGTCGGGCGATGTGTGGTGGTGCCAGGGCTATTCCGAGCCGGGCGCAGGCTCTGACCTTGCCAGCCTCAAGACCACCGCGGTGCGTGACGGCGATCATTACGTGATCAACGGCCAGAAGACCTGGACCACGCTTGCGCAATATGCCGACTGGGGCTTTTTCCTGTGCCGCACCGATCCCGATGCAGCCAAGCCGCAGGAAGGCATCAGCTTCATCCTCATCGACATGAATACGCCCGGCGTCGAGGTGAAGCCGATCAAGCTGATCGACGGCGGATACGAGGTCAACGAGACCTGGCTCACCGATGTGCGCGTTCCGGTCGAAAATCTCGTCGGCGAGGAAAACAAGGGCTGGACCTATGCCAAGTTCCTGCTCGCGCACGAACGCTCGGGGATTGCCGGGGTCGCACGGTCAAAGCGCGGGGTCGAGAAGCTGCGCGAGATCGCGGCCAAGGAAACGCTCGGCGGTGCGCCGCTGATCGAGGACTTCGATTTCGCCCGCAAGGTCAGCCAGCTCGAAATCGATCTCGACGCGCTCGAGATCACCGAACTGCGCACGCTCGCTGGCGAGCAGGCGGGCAAGGGGCCGGGACCGGAAAGCTCGATCCTCAAGATCAAGGGCACCGAGATACAGCAGCGCCTGACCGAGCTTACGCTCGAGGCGGTCGGCAATTACGGCACACCGATGTATGGCAGCATCGCTGATCCGGGGTCAAACCAGTACCCGATCGGACCCGATTATGCCCAGCATGCCGCGGCGACCTATTTCAACATGCGCAAGACCTCGATCTATGGCGGATCGAACGAAATCCAGCGCAACATCATCAGCAAGATGATCCTCGGCCTCTAAGCGCCGCGCGAGACAAGCATTCAGGGGAAGACACGTGGACTTCAACTTCACCGAAGAACAGGACATGGTGCGCGACGGCCTTTCGCGGCTGGTGCGCGAGAATTACGATCCCGAAACCCGCCGCCAGGTGATCGCCAGCGAGAGCGGCTGGCGTCCGGAAATCTGGGCGCAGCTGGCAGAGCTGGGCATTCTGGGTATGCCTTTCAGCGAGGAGGACGGCGGCTTTGGCGGCGGTCCGGTCGACGCGATGGTCGTGATGGAAGAATTCGGCAAGGGTCTGGTCGTCGAGCCTTTCGTGCCGACGGTCGTGTTCGCGGGCGGCGTGTTCAAGCATGCAGGCAGCGCGGCGCAGAAGGAGGAGCATATCGGCGCGATCGTCTCGGGCGAGCGGGTCTATGCCTTCGCACACGCCGAGCCGCAGGGCCGCTATGACCTCCACGATGTCCAGACCAGCGCGAAAAAGGACGGCGATGGCTGGGTGCTCAACGGCCACAAGGCGGTCGTGATCGGCGCGCCCTGGGCCAGCCATCTCGTCGTCACAGCGCGCACCGGCGGCGACCGGCGCGATGAGAGCGGCATCTCGGTATTCGTCCTCGACAAGAGCGCCGACGGCGTCGTCACCCGCGACTATGCGACGGTCGATGGCCGCCGCGCATCGGAGGTCTATTTCGAGAATGCCAGCGTGCCGTCCGACGCCCTGATCGGCGAGGAAGGCGAGGCGCTTCCGCTGATCGAACGTGTAGCCGACGAAGCGATCGCGGCACTGTGCGCCGAGGCGTGCGGCGCGATGAGGGTCGCCCATGCGACGACGCTCGACTATGCCAAGCAGCGCAAGCAGTTCGGCGTTCCGATCGCGTCCTTCCAGGTTCTCCAGCACCGCATGGTCGACATGTTTACCGAGTGCGAACAGGCGGTCTCGATGACCTATCTCGCAACCATCAAGCTCGATGCCCCCGACCGCGAGCGCAAGCTTGCCGCTTCGGCTGCCAAGGTCCGCGTCGGCCAGGCCGCCCGGTTTGTCGGTCAGGAGGCGATCCAGATTCACGGCGGCAATGGAATGACCGACGAATACGCGATCGGCCATTATTTCAAGCGCCTGACCATGATCGAAAGCGAATTCGGAAATGTCGATCACCACATGAAGCGTCACGTCGCGCTGGCATCGCGCTAGGTCGGGCGGCGAGCGACGCAGGCCTCCAGCGCCAGTCGCCTGTGAAAGGGCGCGCTGTCAGTTCCAGCAATTTGCAACGGAAACGGAATCGATTGCGCTCGCCCGCGTCGCGCCTCGCCGGCATCATGTCCAGTCAGTGAGGCGACGGCTGCGTTAGGTCGTGATCCGGCGCGCATCGGTGCGGGATTCGCGCGTACCTGCCTTCTTGCGCGCGTGGGGTTAGACAGACCCGGCCCAACGGCTTTGCACAAGGCGGCTCGCGGGGCTTGCACAGCGCCGATAAAAAGGCGAAGCTATGCCATCTCGGGGGGGTGAGATGACGGGAACTTGGATCGGTCGCAGACTTGGCAGGTCGTTGGACCGGCTTGGCGCGGGATCGCTGCGTTGCCTGGCGGTGCTGGCCCTCTTCGCGCTGTATCCCGCAGCCATCGTTTACGGAAACGGCACTTTCGAAGGCGTGGCAAGCTGCGCCGGGTCCACCTGCCACGGTCGTGCCGCGGGCAATGGCGCGGTCGTTCGGCAGGACGAGATCGCGATCTGGCAGGAGCCTTCCTCGCCAAGCGGGGCACACAGCCGCGCCTACAGCGTCCTCGCCGGTCGCCGTGGCCAGCAGATTGCGCAGAGCCTCGGCCTGGGTTCGGCAACCAGGGCGAGCGAATGCCTCGGCTGCCATGCCACTTTCGTCCCACAGGCTGTGCGCGGGCCACGCTTCCAGCTTTCGGACGGGGTCGGCTGCGAAAGCTGCCACGGCGCGGCGGGCGATGCCTGGCTTGCGACGCATTACGCGCGCCCGTCCACGCACGCCTCCAACGTATCGGATGGCCTCATCCCGCTCGAAAACCCGCAAGTGCGCGCGAATGTCTGCCTCGATTGCCATTACGGATCGCAAAAGACCGGCCAGTTCGTGACTCACGCGATGATGGCTGCGGGCCATCCGCGCATCTCGTTCGAGCTCGACCTGTTCAGCGCGCTTCAGCAGCACCATGAGGTCGATGCCGATTATTCCCGCCGCAAGCGCGCGCCCGACGCGGTGCGGTTCTGGGCGGTCGGACAGGCCGAGGCGGTGCGCCGCGCGACCGGGTTGTTTGCTCAACCGCGCTTCGCGATGGAAGGCATCTTCCCGCAATTCTATTTCTTCGATTGCCATTCGTGCCATCGCGAAATCCAGGACTCGGACCGGCGCAGGCTTACGTTCGAGACCAATCCAGCACGGCCGATCCCGTTCGGCAATCCGCCCTTCAACGATGAGAACATCATCATGCTCTCGGCGGTGGCAGGGGCGCTGGTGCCCGCGCAGGCCGACGCCTTCCAATCGGCGAGCCGCGATTTTCACGCGGCGATGGGGCGTGGGAACAACGGTGATGCGCGCGCGGCTGCAACGCGGCTTTCGCAGCGGGCGCTCCAGCTTTCCACTGCGCTCAGCCAGCGGGCCTATATCGATGCCGATGCCTTCCGAGTGATCGCCATCGTCGGGGGCAATGCCACCCGTCCGCGCTTTACCGATTATGCCGGATCGGTGCAGGCGGTGATGGCGATCGACACGCTGCTCAACGCGCTCGTCACCAATGGGCGGATCACCACTGGCGCTGCGGCCTCGATCCGTTCGGACATCAACCGTGCCTATGTCGCGGTCGAGGAACCCAACAGCTATCGCCCGGCCGATTTCCGCACCGCTCTGGCATCGGCCACCACCGCCATCCGCAGGCTCCAGTGACCATGGCGCGGGGGCGGACGATAGGCGCACTGGCATCGCTCGCCATGCTGGCGGGATGCGGAGGCGGCAACAGCGCGCCTGCGGGCGGAGGCGGCGATCCGGTCCAGGGTCCGCCGCCGACCAATCCTCCCACCGGCCAGCTCTATGCCGCGCCTGCACAGGAAAGCCTGAGCGCAGGCGAAGTCGAGACGGTGATCGCTCAGGCCGCTGCCCAGGCCAGCGCGCAAGGGACCCCGGCGGTGATCGCGGTGGTCGACCGGGTGGGCAATGTCCTGGGCGTGTTCAGCATGCCCGGCGCGCCCGTCACCGCGGCTATCCCCGAAGCGCCCAACGGCCAGAACATCGATATCCAGGGGCTCGACGTGCCGACCGCGGCGGCTGCCATCTCCAAGGCGATCACCGGTGCCTATCTGTCGAGCGGGGGCAATGCGTTCTCGACCCGGGTCGCATCGCAGATCGTCCAGGAACACTTCCCGCCCGCACCCACCACTGCGGGCCTCGAAAGCGGCCCGCTGTTCGGAGTGCAGTTCAGCCAGCTGCCGTGTTCGGACCTGGTCACGAGAATGGCCGATGGCATGATCGGCCCACAGCGCTCGCCGCTGGGGCTTGCCGCCGATCCGGGCGGCTTCCCGCTCTACAAGAACGGAGTGGTCGTCGGCGGTGTCGGAGTGCTCGCCGACGGTGTTTACGGCTTCGATGACAATATCCTCGATGTCGATGCCGATGCCGATGAATTCATCGCGCTCGCCGGCACGATCGGCTTCGAGGCTCCCACCGATATCCGCGCTGACCGGATTTCGGCCGATGGCACCTCGCTGCGCTACACCGATGCGACCTATGGCGCGCTTGCCAACGTGGCTGGGGCGAATCTCGCCGGAACGCCCGGCACGCTGGTCGCGGTACGCAGCTACAACAATGGCACCATCCGGGCGGGCACCGCCTATGGCAGCGAGGCTTCGGGCGTGCGCGCTGCAAGAGCGGCCGAGTTTTCCAACCAGAATGCCTTCGTCCTGTCGGACGGAGCCGGGACCAACCGCTTCCCGGTGCGCGGTGGGACCGACGGGGCCGATATCGGCGCTCCGATCAGCAGCGCCGAGGCTACTGCCATCCTGGAAGAAGCATTCGCGGTGATGAGCCGCGCGCGTGCCCAGATCCGCCGCCCGCTCGACAGCCGGGCGCAGGTCACGATCAGCCTTGTCGACACGCGCGGACGTGTGCTTGGAATCGTGCGCTCGCCCGATGCGCCGATCTTCGGCACCGATGTCAGCCTGCAAAAGGCGCGCACCGCCAATTTCTTCTCGGGCGCCTTTGCCGCGGGTGAATTGCAGGCCGCGCAGGGCGAGGTCCCACAATTCGTCGGCCGCTTGCGCGCATTCCTGAACGATCCGGCCGCGCTGACCGGTAGCCATGCCTTTGCCGATCGTTCCGGCGGGAATTTGTCGCGGCCGTATTTCCCCGATGGCGAGGTCGGCACGCCCAACGGTCCGCTGTCGCGCCCGATCGCGCAATTCAACCCGTTCTCGACCGGGCTGCAATCGGCGCTGGTGTTGCAGAACCTCGCCCAGCATCTCCAGTTCGTCACTCTCCAGTCGAACACCGACACCGCGCGCAGCTGCTCGACGCTCCCCGATATTGCGGGGCAGGGCACGCGGATCGACAACGGGATCCAGATCTTTCCCGGCTCGGTCCCGGTCTATCGCGGCAGCCAGCTGGTCGGCGGGCTGGGTGTGTCGGGCGACGGGATCGACCAGGACGACATGATCAGCTTCCTGGGCCTGCACAATGCCGGTTTGCGCGCGGGTGGGATCGGCAATGCGCCCAAGGGTATACGCGCCGATCGCATCGTGGTCACCGTCAACGGGCGCCAGACCCGGCTGCGTTACGTAAATTGCCCCTTCGCCCCCTTCCTCGACAATCCGGCGCAGAATGTCTGCGAAGGGCTGTGACGATGGGGTTTGCGCTCGTCCCGCTGATTGTAAGCCTGGCAAGCCCGGCAGCCGCTCCGCCCCAGGCCGATGCCACGCCAGCTGGCGACCCGGCACCGGCACCGACGCCTGCGCAGCGCGAGCTATGCCTCGATGCCGATGGCAGCTACGACCGCACCATACCGGGCTGCGGACTTAACCAGCAGCAGGACAGCGAGCCGCGCGAGCTTGACCGGCCGATCATCGAGGGGCGCGAGAGGCCCGGCTTCAATCCCGAGCTGCCCGAGAGGATAGAGCAGGAAAACCAGGGCGCGATCCGCGCGCCGCCTCCGCAGGCATTCTCGCCCGACCAGGTTCCGATCCCCGATCGCTGGCGGCTGATCGACGCGGTGACTGATATCGACGGCAACCCGATGATCCGCGAGAGCCTGCTCGATCCCTACAACCAGAACACCTACAAGGGCGACCGCCCGATCAATCCGGACAAGGTGCCGTGGCTGCCGATCACTGGCGATGACTGGTTCTTCGTGGTGAACGCGATCAGCGACAGCGTCTATGAGCCGCGCACCTTCCCCATACCCGTGGGCGTCCAGACCACCGAGGACCCCGACCGGCTCGACGTATTCGGCGACGATTTTTCGACCGTGTTGTCGCAGACCTTCATCATCGGCGCGGCCCTGCTCAAGGGCAGCACCGCCTACAAGCCGCCAAGCGTCGAATACCGGCTGACCTTTGCCTACAACGTCAACTATGTCGACGTGCCCGAACGGCGGGTGCTGTTCGTCGAGCCTTCAAAGGACAGCGACCGGCTCGACCATTTTCTCGGCGTCCAGGAAGCCTTTGTCGATTACCACTTCACCCAGTTCGACAATGACCGCTTCGATTTCATCTCGATCCGCGCCGGAATACAGCCGTTCCAGTCCGATTTCCGTGGCTTCCTGTTCAACGACCAGCAATTGGGCGTGCGTTTGTTCGGCAATCGCGACAACAACCGCGTCCAGTTCAATCTTGCCGCGTTCTGGCGGCTCGAAAAGGACACCAACAGCGGGCTAAACTCGGTCGTGCAGAGCCCGCGCGACGATTTCGTCTTTATCGCCAATCTCTACCGCCAGGATTTCCTGATCCCGGCGCTGACCAGCCAGATCACGGTCGCCTACAACCGCAACCGCGAAGCCGACGACATCGAGATCGACGATAACGGCTTCCCCGTGCGCCCGGCGCTGCTCGGCGATCTGCGCGGGCGCGATTACGACGTGTTCTATATCGGCTACAATGCCGATGGCCGGATCGGGCGGATCAACATCACTGCGAGCGCCTATTGGGCGCTGGGCGAGGACCGCAACAATTTCTTCACCGGCCAGCCGGCCGATATCAACGCACAATTCGCCGCGATCGAACTGAGCTATGACCGCGACTGGATGCGATTTAGGGTGTCGGGCCTCTATCAGAGCGGCGACACCGACCCCTATGACAACGAGGAAAACGGGTTCGACGCGATCTTCGAAAACCCCGTTTTCGCCGGAGCAGACACCTCCTACTGGATCCGCCAGACCATCCCCTTTGCGGGCGGTGGGCGCGCGGTTTCGGTCAATGGCCGCAATGGCATTCTCAACAACCTTCGCTCGTCCAAGGAGCAGGGGCAGTCCAACTTCAACAATCCCGGCCTGTGGCTGGTCGGGGTCGGGGCCGATTTTGACCTCACGCCCGAATTGCGGCTGAGCGCCAATGCCAACCATTTGTGGTTCGAGGACACCGCCACGCTCGAGAACCTGCGGATCGAGGGCTCGATCCCCGACGAGATCGGCTATGACCTGTCGGCATCGGCGATCTGGCGCCCCAAGGCCAACCAGAACATCGTGTTCCGGCTTTCTGGCGCGGCGCTGCTTTCGGGCGACGGGTTCAAGGACCTGTTCGACAATCGCGGGGACGGCAGCACCTATTATTCCGTCCTCGCCAACGTGACGCTGGCCTATTGATGGAGGAGGACGCGATCTCGATCCCCGGACGCCTTTCCAAACCCCAGCTGGTGCTCGCGCTGGCCGCGCTGGTGCTCGGCCTGCCGGTGTTCCAGGGCGAAACGCAGGCGGCCGACAAGGAGACGCCGACCTATCGCGATTACAGCCTGGTGATCGCGCCGCCCGCGCCCGCGCGCCAGAGCCAGGCCGATGCCGATGCGAAGTCTGCCGGCTGCCTGACCTGTCACCGGGCGAGCGATGCCCCGACCATGCACGAAACGCCCGCAGTGGTGCTCGGCTGCACCGATTGCCATGGCGGCAATGCGAGCGTGAGCGGCAACCCGCAGCTGCCCTTCGATCACCCCGATTACGTAGCCGCGCGCGACGGCGCTCACGTCCTGCCCAAATACCCGGATAGCTGGCATTTCCCGTCCTCGGCCAACCCTGCGCGCTCCTACGCGCTGCTCAATTCGGAAAGCCCCGAATTCATCAAGTTCGTGAACCCGTCCGATTACCGCGTGGCGCGCGAGGCTTGCGGTTCGTGCCACATCCAGGCGATCGAGGCGGCCGAACGCTCGATCATGGCCACAGGCGCGATGCTGTGGGGCGGGGCGACCTACAATAACGGGATCTTGCCCTTCAAGAACTACATCCTTGGCGAAGCCTATACCCGCAGCGGCGACCCGGCGACGGTGGCGGGCATCGGCAATGTGATCGCCTCGCCGGGCGAGGGCGAGGAGGGCCAGCTTTCGCCCGAACAGGAAGCGCGCGGCGTGCTCGCGCAGCTCTACCCGCTGCCGACCTGGCACGTGATCCCGCCAGCGGACGTCTTCCGCGTGTTCGAGCGCGGCGGGCGCACGATCCTGTCGCAATTTCCCGAAATTGGCATTCCCAACCCGACCGGCCAGATCCAGCGGCTCGAGGAACCCGGGCGGCCCGATCTCAAGCAGTCCAATCGTGGCCCCGGCACTGGCCTGCGCGTCGCGATCCCCGCGCTCAACATTCACAAGACCCGGCTGAACGACCCATTCACCTGGTTCATGGGGACCAATGACCAGCCGGGCGATTATCGCCATTCGGGCTGTGCAAGCTGCCACGTGGTCTATGCCAATGACCGCGAACCGCGCCACAGCCTCGTCTATGCTCAGCACGGCCGCGACGGGCAGACGGTGACAGTCGACCCTTGCATCAATCCGCAGGCCGCAAGCGGAGCCGAGGCGCTCCAGTGCTTTGCCCGCCAATCGGTGAGCGGCGAGGCCCGCGTCCCCGGCGAGGCCTCGTCAGACCACGATTACGGCATTGCCGGTCTTCCCGAGAGCGGGCTTGCCCATGCGCGCTTTCCCGAGCCCGAGGGGCACGGCGCGCTGATCGGTCCCGGCGATGCCCGAAGCGGGGACGAACACGCCGATGATAGCCACGGTCCCGAGCGCGAAACCGGTCACCCGCTGCGCCACGTCTTTACCCGCGCCATCCCGACCGCGCAGTGCATGAGCTGTCACATGCACCAGCCCAATATCTTCCTCAATTCCTATCTCGGCTACACGATGTGGGATTACGAGGCTGACGCGCCGATGATGTGGTCGGGGCCGGAAAACGCCACGCCGCGCCCCGAGGGCATGAGCGAGGATGACTATACCGAGTTCTACAAGACGCAGCGTTTCCCGACCGCCGAACAGGTGCGCGCGATCCTCGACCGCAACCCCGAGGGCGCCGCGGCGCGCGGCATGTGGGCCGATCTCGATTTCCTGCGCAATGTCTATGAACTGAACCCCTATCTCGAACACACCCAGTTCGCCGATTATCACGGTCATGGCTGGAATTTCCGCGCGGTGTTCAAGCGCGACCGCGACGGCAACATGCTCGATGCCGATGGCGAGGTGCTGCGCCCCGGCGATGCCGAGACCGACACGCCGGAAGAGTTTGCCCGGCACGAGGAACGCTGGCGCCAGCGCTGGCGGCGCGACGGCGAGGGGCAATTCGTCGAGCCCGGCACCAACCCGGGCGAAGCTGTGCACATGATGAGCATCCATGCCGAGGTCGGGATGCAATGTGTCGACTGCCATTTCGAACAGGACACCCACGGCAACGGCCTGATCTATGGCGAGGTCGCAAACGCGATCGAGATCGGGTGCAAGGACTGCCACGGAACCGCCGATGCCTATCCCACGCTTCGCACCAGCGGGCCGGCCGCACCGCCAGAGGGTCACAATCTCGCGCTGCTGCGCAATCCCGACGGCCGCCGCCGGTTCGAGTGGATGGAGAATGCAGAGGGCCGCCGGGTGCTGATCCAGCGCAGCCTGGTCGACCCGGACCTCGAATGGGAGATGAGCCTCGTGCGCGACAGCGTCGACCCGACGACGCCGGTCTTCAACGCCCGCGCCGCGCGCTCGAAACTGATGAGCCGCTATGGCGCTGAGACCGGCCGGTTCGAGTTTGGCGACGGGATCGGGGAAAACGACCGCGCACACCAGGACGAGGAGATGGCGTGCTTCACCTGCCACCTGTCATGGACCACGTCGTGCGGCGGCTGCCACCTGCCGATCGAGGCCAACTGGAAGACGAAGTCGCATCGCTACGAAGGCGGCTCGACCCGCAATTTCGCCAGCTACAATCCGCAGGTCGCGCGCGACCAGATGTTCCAGCTAGGCGTGCACCAGACGACCAAGGGCAACCAGACCGCTCCGGTCCGCTCGTCCTCGGCGCTGGTCCTCTCCTCGACCAATATCAACCGCGAGCGGATCTACGTGCAGCAGCCGCCGATCTCGGCGATCGGCTTTTCGAGCCAGGCCTTCGCGCCGCATTTCCCGCACACGGTCCGGCTGAACGAGACCAAGACCTGCAGCGATTGCCACCTGTCCGAGGCAGAGGACAACAACGCGATCATGGCGCAATTGCTGCTGCTCGGCACGAATTACGTCAATTTCGTCGGCATGCATGCCTGGACCGGCCTCGAAGGCGGGCTGAGCGCGGTTCGCGTGACCGAATATGACGAGCCGCAGGCGGTGATCGGCTCCTATCTCCACCGCTATTCCTACCCCGAATACTGGCGCATCCATGTCGAGGACAATGACCGCGAACTGAAGAACTGGGTGCGCGGACAGGCCTTCGACGATGACCTGTCGGGCGAGACCAAGCCATTCGAGGAATTCGTCAATGTTCACGAGGGCACGCGCGACAGGGTCGGCTGCCTGCAATTGCGCGGCGAGTATCTCTTCGTCGCCGAGGGCAGCGGGGGCTTTCGCGCCTATGATGTCGCCTCGATCGCGAACAAGGGCGTGTCCGAGCGGATCATCACCGCGCCGTTCTCGCCTTTGGGTCATGACACCCATATCGATACCGAGAACGCGACCTGCATGGCGCTCGCCACCAACCAGCCGATCGCGCCCCAGCGCAACACCCCGCAAATGCGCGAGGCCAACCAGGAACAGCCCTTCCTGCCGATTTACGACTACGCGGTCATCAGCGACGCGGTCGAAGGGCTCATCCTGGTCGATGTCAACACGCTGTCAGACGGCGAATTGCGCAACAACTTCTTCGAGCGCAAGGTTTTCGCCGACGGGTCCGATGCATGGAACCCGGGCGGGGTGCTGACCGGAGCGCGCCATGTCCACCTCGCTGGCGAGGTGGCCTATGTTACCGCCGATCGCGGGCTGGTAGTGATCGACCTGTCCGATCCCACGGCGCCCAGACTCGCCGCCGTGCGCGAGCTTGCCGATGCCCGTGCGAGCGCGATCCAGTTCCGCTATCTGTGGGTCAGCGATGCCGACGGCGTGAAGCTGTTCGATGTCACCGATCTCCGCAATCCGGTAGCGGTGCCCGAGGCGACCTATCCGCTCGCCGATGCGCGGCGGATCTATGTCGCGCGTACTTTTGCCTATGTCGCAGCAAAGGGCGATGGGCTCGTCATTCTCGATGTCGAGCGCCCGCGCGCACCGCGCCTCCACCAACAGGTGACGCTCGGCGGGATGCTCAACGATGCCGAGGACGTGATCGTCGCATCGACCAATGCTTCGCTTTTCGCCTATGTCGCCGACGGGGTGAACGGGCTGAAGGTCCTGCAGCTCACCAGCCCTGACAGCCAGCGTAATTTCTACGGGTTCAGCCCTGCGCCCGTGCCCGAACTCATCGCCCATGCGAGCACGCCATCGCCGGCGATCGCGCTGTCCAAGGGGCTCGACCGCGACCGGGCGGTGGACGAGACCGGAGGGCAGATGGCGGTGTTCGGAAGGCTGGGTTCGCGGCCCTTTACCCGCGAGGAGATGGAGCGGTTGTTCCTCACTCGCTCGGGCGTGCCATGGCGCGTTTCGGACGAGGTCGAAATGGATCGCTGGGTCGGTCCTGCAGTTGCGCCGCAGCGCGGCAATACCGGGCGTGATCGAACCCCAATCCCGGGCGAACCGCAATCCGGCGCCCTAGCTGACATGGCGGCTGTGCGACCCGGTGAAGACGCGACCGGCGAGGACTGACGACAAGCCGCCGGAACAATCAGGTCGGATCACTCGCGTTCGGCGAAAAGACCCTTCATCATCGGGCGCAGATGCTCTTCGTAGCGTGCGAGCGTCTGCCACTGGCCGACCGGCTGGAAATGCGAGACCAGCATGCCCTTGCGCCACAGGTGAAGGCTGTAGAAGGGCGGTTCGGCGGCCACGATCGGGCGGTGATCGGCGTGGTCTGTATCCATCGGCCTGAGGTCGAGTGCGACCGCGGGTGCGACAGCGGGTGTGACCGATAAAGGGATGCCTTCGACCACCGAATGGATCGGGCGATGCAAATGGCCCGCCTGGATAGAGACAATCTGGCGGTGGCCTCGCACGGTCTCGTGAAAGCGCTGGAACCATTCCTCGTGCGGGCGCGGGTCCATCCATTCGATCCCGGCGACTACCGGCGGGTGGTGCATGAAGATGATCGAGGGCGTGTCGGGATGGGCGGCGAGCTCTTCTGCCAGCCAGCGGGCGCGCGTTTCGCAGAACGCGCCGCCATGCCGGCCCGGTTCGAACGAATCCACGCACAAAATGCGAAGGCCCTTGTCACCGTCATCGAAGTGGATTGCGAATTGCGCGAAGCCATCGACCGTCGGGCACTCGGGAAAAGCGCGCAGCATTTCCTCGCGACTATCGTGATTGCCGGGAATGACATGCACCGCGAACCCACATTCGCTCACGAGGTCGCGGATACGGGCATAGCAATCGGGTTGCCCGGCATCGGTAAGATCGCCTGACAGGATCAGGAGGTCGGGCTGGACGGGCTGCGCCATCAGGTGGCCGAGCACGTTGCGAAAGCGCACGAAGTTGAACTCGTTTTCCCCGGCCTCAGGCTCGAACCCGACATGTGTATCGGTGATCTGCGCGATCAGCACCTGGTCCTTGGCCGTGGTCATATTTATCGCCTCAGGCTCCCCAATATGGCGGCGACGGAGCGATTGTCGCTATCCTTGTCGTGTCCGGGGTGATCGCTCGGGCGCCAGGGCCGCGTCGGGGTGTGATAGCCATGACACATGGCGCAGCCCGAAGGCTGAATGCCCTGCGCCGGCGCGGCGCTCTCGCCCAGGTGGCAATCGCGGCACACGGCGATCTCGGGGATCAGCAGGTCGCCTGCATCCGCGGACCCTGTCGCCGCGTGGCAATCGCTGCACTCGGCGATCTCGCCGGAATGGGCGTCGTGATCGAAATGCCCCTGCAACAGGAATCGGTGCGGCAGGTTGACGGGGGTGAGATCGGCGCGCCCGGCGCTAGTCGTGGGAATGTGGCATTCGGTGCACAGCCCGCCGGGGGCAAGCGCACGGTTGATTGCGATGTAACCCACCATCGGGCGGCCGAAATCCGAATGATAGCGGCCACCGGGGGCGAACTGGCCCGGACGCTGGCGGCGCGTCGCATTCGAGCGCCTACCGGGCCTGCTGACCCGCGAGAGATCTTCCATCAGCGCACTGACATCGCCGTGGCGCAGCCGCGAGAAGCCGCCGCCGGTCTGGCCCGAGACGAGGCTGTGACAGGCCTCGCACGAACGCTCCATGTTGACCGGCGCAAAGTCGCCATAGGCCGCGGCATCGCCGCCGCTTTCCTCGATCTGCGCGGTGAGTGTATCGTCCGTCCATTCACGGTGGCAATCGGCGCAATTTAGCGGGGCGCGATATTGCGGCAGGTTGATCGCCATGCGCGCGACCCCGCCCTGTTGGTCGAGATGGACATCGTGCGGGAACAGCAACCCGCTCATTTCGCGCGGGCTATCCTCAAGCGAGATTCGCGCGGGGGCATCGGCGAAATGGGCGGTGTAGATCACCGGGCGGAACTGCGGGTGCGCATCGCCGAAATCAGATGCGTTGCCAAAATCGACATCGACCAGCCGCTCCTCGAGCGCGACGTGGCAATCGGCACAGAATTTCTCGCTTGCGGCTTCGAGCGCGACCGGTCCCTCGTGCTCGGTGTGGCACGACACGCAGCCCAGCGGCCCTTCCTTGCCGAAACTTTCGGCAATCGACCACTGGATCGCATCGCCGCGGCTCATCGGCGGCATGCCTTTCGCCTGGCGCGGCATGGCGGCATGGTCGGCAATGTCTTCGTGGCAGGTCAGGCAGGTCTCGTCCTGGACCGATACGAAGGGGGTGACGTGGCACGCCTCGCAATTTTCCTCGAGCTGGTGGTGCGCGAGGCTGAGTTCGCCGGTGCTCCAGGCGGCGTCGAAGGCGACCTGGCCCTGGGACAGGTTCTGGGGATCGTTTTCGGCGGGGCTGCGGGTGAGATGGGAGATGATCGGCACGCTGAGGAGCAGGAGCAGAATGACGCCGGCGAGAACCCAGGCCATGGCGCGTTTCGATGGCAGGGTGCTGGCCAGGGCGAAGCCGGCGAGCGCATCGCCCGCCGCCGCGTCCTTTTCCGCCTGCCGGATGGTTATCTGCACCGGAGCGCCCACGCCCTCGCGCCCGATCACGAGCCGGGAGGAACCGATCGACAGTTCGGCTCCGATATCGGGATCGATCCGCGCGCTCGTTTCCGTCCGTCCGTCCAGCCCGAAGCCGAGCCCGCTCAGCGCCTCGGCCTCGAGAGCTCCATCGTCAAGGGCGCTCAGCTGCACATGGCTTTGCTCGACCGCGAGATCGGGCAGGTGGATGTCGTTCTCCGACGCTCTGCCGATCGTGACCGCATCCTGTTCGAGCGTGCGATCGCGCACGATCTCGCGCCCGGCGGCGGTGTGGTCGATGGTGCGGATGAGGAAGGTCACGTTCCGCTCCTCACCAATAATAGAACACGCTCACGACATGCGCGAGCAAGGCGGCGAGAAGGGCAATCGTCGCCGGGATGTGGATGAACAACCAGATTTCGAGCAAGGCGCGATAACGCAGATGGCGGCGGATCTGGGCGAGCTGGCCGGATCGTCTGACAAGCAGCGTGCGCACCCGTTCCTCGGCGCTGTCGGCTCCCGCGTTCGCGCCTGCAAAGCCGGCAAGAGCGCGCGTGGTGGCGCAGCCGCGATAACTGCCGGTCAACCGGGCGAGCGCCCCGCCGTGAAACACGTCCTGTTCAAGCGCGGCGATGACCCGGTCCGACTGTGCCCGGTCGAGCGGCTGCGCGGCGCTTTCGAGCTGGCGGTCGAGCGCGGTCAGGGCCTCGAGCATCTGGGCGCGGGTCATCTCGTTGCGGTTCGAGGACAATGCGCTGGGCAGGGCGGCATAGACGATCACCCCGTAAATCCCGCTCGCAATGACCAGCAGCATCAGCGCATAGGCGAGAGTGTGGACGTTCCAGCCGATCTGGAAGCCGGTATGCAGCGTGCCCACCACCACCAGCGCGAGGCCGAGATAGACATGCGCGCTGGTCCAGGCCTTGAGGCTCCAGCGGCCATCGGTGATCTTGCGCTTGCGGATGCCGAGCAGCGCGAGCCACACGATCAGCAACAGCCCGATCGTGCCGAGCGTATAGCCATACCAGCTGCCGCCATTGGGGCGCGGTTCCTGGTCGATCATCAGGTAGCCGAGCCCGCTCGCCATGCTCAACACCAGCGCGATCCAGAGCCAGCGGAACTTCCTGTGCCTGAGAAAGCTCACATGATCGGCATCGCGTCGCCGCTCGTCCTGCGAATACCGGTTGTTTGCCGCGCTCGCCATCAGCTGTCGATGTCCTCGGTCAGCTTTGTGAAGGTCAGGAACTTGTCGGGCGAGACGCGGATCGCCGCGCCCGTCGGGCAGGCACGCACGCAAGCCGGGCCGCCCTTGATCCCGGAACACATGTCACACTTGATCGCCTGTTTGGGCTGTTCGGGATCGCCATGCTCCTTGCGCCAGGAATAGGACGCCTCGCCCGGACCCGGCCCGGCACCGAACAGCAGCCAGGAAAACAGCGAGGGCTTTTTCGGCGGCTTGGGGTCCATCCGGATCACGCCATAGGGGCAGTTGCGCTGGCAATTGCCGCAGCCGATGCAGGTGTCGTCGATCACAACTTCGCCATCAGGCCCGCGCTTGATCGCGTTGGGCGGGCAATCGGCCATGCAATGCGGGTGCTCGCAATGGCGGCATGAAGTCGGCACGTGCAGGTGGGCATAAGTGCGACCCGCCTCGCGATCGAGCCGCGAGAGCCCTTCATGCGCATCGGCGCAGGCCCTTTCGCAATTGTCGCAGCCCACGCACAGCTTTTCGTCGATCAGCAGCACGTCGGTGGCCTCGCCAAGCCCTTCGTCGACGAGGAATTGCGCGGTTTCCGAATATAGATCGACCACGTCCTCGAACTGGTCCTTGCGGCTTTCGATGAAGGCGTTGGTCTTGCGCCGACCTTCCATTTCGGCGAGCGCTTTCTCGCGCAGGGCCGGGTTCCGGTCGAGAAGTTTCGCAAATCTGTCGCCGGGCAGGCGGATCGCCTCGGACTTGACCGCGGCCTTGACCGTGGCGGTGCGGCTCGACCCGTCGATCGCCGCCATTTCGCCGACATAGCTGCCAGCCGGAAGGTAGGAGAGGAAGACCGGGCGCCCGCCAATATCCTTTTCCACGATCATCGAGCCGCGGCGGATGATGTAGACTTCTTGGTCATCGGCGCCTTCCTCGATCAGGACCTGGCCCGCGCGCAATTCCATGATCTCGGCCGCCTCGACCAGAGGGGCGATGTCCTGCGGGGTCAGGCCAGAACCGAACATCTGAAGCAATTGCCGTTCGATCGCGATCCGGTTTACCGCATCGGCCGCTTCGGGCGAGGTCGCGATCAGCTTGAGCGCGGCATTGCGAGACAATTCGATTGCGACCACCTGGTCTGCCGCGCGGATGGTCGAGCCGCGCCTCCGGCCCGAGATCAGCCCGACCTCGCCGAAGATCGAGCCCTGTTCGATCGGAACCGTGACAGAGGGATCGTTAGGATTGATCTCGACCGCGACCGAACCCTGCGCGATCGCGAACATCGAGGAGCCGGGTTCGTTGCGGCGGAAGATCACATCGCCCGGCTCGTAATAGTGGACGGTCGAATCGAGCATCAGCTCGCGCAATTGCAGCGGCGACAACCCGGCAAAGATCGCGACATTGCCGCCGAACACGTCCAGCCAGTGATCGACCGGGTGATCGCCGGGAAGCACCGCGAACTTCTCGCTCAGGATCGGCTCGTCCGCGGGTTTGAGGTCGGTGTTCCCGTTGAGGAACTCGATGACGTCATAGCCCTGGTTCATGCAGTGCTTGATCAGCGGATAACCTGCAAGCGCGCCGATCACGTGGATGCCGGGCACGGTGGTCTCGAAGGCCGGGGAAAGCTTGGGAAAGGCGCCGCGTTCCTCGCTGGTGAAGGCGATCCCCATGGCCTCGACAAAGCCGCGCGGAGGCTGAGAACCGGTGCGCGCGATGATCCGGTCGCAGCGGATCGTTTCCTCGCCGTCGCGGGTCTCGAGCACCATTTCACCGTCGCGCACTTCCTTGGGACTGGTCTCGCGCCGCACGCTGATCCGGCCGTCACGCTCGGCCTCCTCGAGAAGCGCGACATTGGCTGCCTTGGCGCGCGCGAAACTGTCGCGCCGGTTGAGGATGGTCACCACGTTGCGCTGGGCATCGTCGGCGGCAAGGCCGAGCGCGTTCTCGATCCCGGCGTCGCCCGAACCGACCACGGTGATGTGCTCGTCGAAATATTCTCCCGGATCGTCGAGCTGGTACTGGATCATCTCGTGGTCCGAGCCCGGGCAGCGCAGCATGTTTGGGTTGCCCTGAGTTCCGATGGCGAGGACGATCGTTTCGGCGCGCACGACCTCGCCATTTTTCAAGGTGATGGTGAAATCGCCCTTGGCGCCTTCGACCTTGGCGACCTCGGCATCGAGTTTCACGTTGATTTCGTAAGTCGGCAGATCGTCTTCGCAAGGCGGGATGCGGTCATCGGCGATGCCGCAATGCTTGTTCCAGATGCCGAGGATCGTCTCGCGCTTGCCCGCATCGAACAGCATGTCCGAGCGCAGCACCAGGTTCGAGGGCGTCGCCATGACGTGCTTGCCCTTCTGGTACTTGAAAATCGTGTCCGAGATATGGTCGGTTTTCTCGAGCAGGACATGGCTCATGCCCAGCGCCGCAGCGCGCCCGGCCGCGCTCATCCCCGCAGGTCCGGAGCCAACGATGGCGACTTTGAACAAGTCCGGCAATCCACCCCCCCTTTGGACAGATTAAAGCACGCGCGAACAGCATAAGCAAAGCGCGGTCCAATACCAGCGTGAATTGCCGTATCCCGCGCTGCTTGCTAGACCGAATGCGATGGATTCAGATCAGAACAGGCCCGGCCATGCCGCGGCGGCAGGCGCTGGCGGGCGCGGATCGAAAGCGGGCTGGGTGCTGCTCGCGGCAGCGGCGGTGCTCGCCGCCGGGTCGGTGGGTTTCAATGCCTATGGCCCGGACGAGGCAGCCCCGCGCGAGCAAAGCGATGAGGCCGGTCCGGCCTCGATCGCGCAGTTGCGCGCCGCGGCCGAACGCGCCGGCAACGATGCGCAGGCGTGGAGCGAGCTTGCTTTTGCCCATTTCGAACGCGGCGAATACGGCGAGAGCGCCGCCGCATACGAGCGCGCGGTAGCGATCGAGTCAGACGAGGCCGTGCTGTGGTCGGCGCTCGGCGAAGCGCGGGTCTTTGCCAGCGAGCGCGATCCGTTGCCGCCACAGGCGCTCGAAGCCTTCGAACGAGCGCTGGCACTCGACCCGGGCGATCCGCGGGCGCGCTATTTCATGGCGGTCAGGAAAGACATTGCCGACGATCACCAGGGCGCGATCAGCGATTGGCTCGCGCTCCTCGCCGATACGCCGCCCGGCGCCCCGTGGGAGCGCGACCTCGTGCGCACGATCGAGCAGGTCGCGGCGATAAACGACATCGATGTCAGCCAGCGCCTTTCGACGGTGATCGAGGGACGCCCGGCCATGGCGGCCGTGCCGGGGGCGGGACCGGTCGCGGGCGCTGCCGCCTCTTCGAACCTGCGCGGCCCCACCGCTCAGCAGATAGCCGAAGCGAGCCGGCTTGCCCCGAGCGAGCAGCAGCAGATGGTCGCCGGAATGGTGGCAAGCCTCGAGGCGCGGCTGCAGGACGAGCCAGACAATCTCGATGGCTGGGTGATGCTGATGCGCAGCCGGATGACCTTGGGCGAACCCGACAAGGCCCGCGCCGCCCTTTCGGCAGCGATCGCGGCCAATCCCGGCGAAGAAGCCGAATTGCATCGGCAGGCAGGACAGCTCGGCATCCGCTAGCGCGAGCGCAAGATCGCAATGCACGGCAAAAGGGGCCCGCCCTTTCAGGCGCGCTCCATGTCACCTTGCGGTCAGGCGAGCGGACCGGGTCCGTTCAGACCACGCCGAATGCGAGCATGGCATCGGCGACCTTCTTGAAGCCGGCGATATTCGCGCCCTTCACATAGTCGACATAGCCATCGCCCTTGTCGCCATATTCGACGCACTTTCCGTGGATGCCTTCCATGAGCTCGGTAAGCATTTCGCCGAGCCGTTCGTGGTTCCAGCTGATCCGCTCGGAATTCTGGCTCATCTCGAGACCCGAGACCGCGACCCCGCCCGCATTGGCAGCCTTGCCGGGACCATACATCAGCTTGGCATCGTGGAAGACCTTCACGCCTTCGAGCGTGGTTGGCATGTTGGCGCCTTCGGACACCGCTTTGCAGCCATTGTCTACCAGCGTGCGCGCCTCTTGCTCGTTGAGCTCGTTCTGGGTCGCGCATGGCAGTGCGAGGTCGCACGGAACGCCCCAGGGGCGCTCGCCCTCGTGGAATTCGGCGCCGGGGAACTCGTCGACATAGTCCTTGATCCGGCCGCGCGTATGGGTCTTGTGGTGCTTGACCCAGTTGATCTTCTCCTGATCGATCCCGGCGGGATCGTGGATAAAGCCGCCCGAATCCGACAGGGTCAGCACCTTGCCTCCGAGCTGAGTGATCTTTTCGGCGGCGTGGGTGGCGACATTGCCCGAACCCGAGATCACCGCGTTATGACCCGCGACATCCATGCCGCGATGCTTCAGCATGTTCTCGAGGAAATAGACCGCGCCGTAGCCGGTCGCCTCGGGCCGCATCTGCGAGCCGCCATATTCCTGGCCCTTGCCGGTCAGCACGCCTTCCCAGCGATTGGTGATGCGCTTGTACTGGCCGAACATGTAGCCGATCTCGCGCGCGCCCACGCCGATATCGCCGGCCGGCACATCGGTATCGGGACCGATATGGCGATAGAGCTCGGTCATGAAGCTCTGGCAGAACCGCATCACCTCGGCATCGGACTTGCCCTTGGGATTGAAGTTCGCGCCGCCTTTCCCGCCGCCCATCGGCAGGCCGGTGAGCGAGTTCTTGAAGGTCTGTTCGAACGCGAGGAATTTCAGCACGCTTTCGGTGACGCTGGGATGGAACCGGATGCCGCCCTTGTAGGGGCCGATCGCGTTGTTGTTCTGGACCCGCCAGCCGCGCTGAACGCGGATATTGTGGTTGTCGTCTTCCCAGCACACACGGAAGGAGATCACCCGATCAGGCTCGGCGATCCGGCGCAGGATCTGCGCCTCGTGATATTCTTCCTTGTCCTCGATGAACTCGAAGATGTCCTGCGCCACCTCGTGGACCGCCTGGATGAATTCGGTCTGGCCCGGATTGCGCTTCTTCACGCCCTCCATGAAGTGCCCAAGCCCTACGTGATCGGAAACCGCCATCGTTCATTCCCCCCTCTTGCCGGCCACGCGCCTGCCATGCGGGCAGCGCTGCAGCCTGAACGCACTTGTATCCCTTTAAAGCCGCCTCGGCGCAAGGTCGATCGCCTCCGGGGTGGATGCGGCGCGGAGGGAGCGGCCCGGACCCGCATATGCCGCGCCGGATCGACCTGCGATTTTCAGCGCGCCCGGTTCAGCACAGCCGCGCCCCGTCGGGCACCGCTCTGTCGGGCGCGGCGAGCACGATCGCGCCGTCCTCGTCGGCAAAGCCCAGCACCAGCACTTCGGACATGAACGGCCCGATCTGGCGCGGTGGGAAATTGACCACGCCCATCACCTTGCGCCCGACGAGCGCATCGCAATCATAATGGTCGGTGATCTGAGCCGAGCTTTTCTTCACCCCGATCCCGTCGCCGAAATCGACGCGCAGCTTGATCGCGGGCTTGCGCGCCTCGGGAAAGGGTTCGGCCGCGATCACCGTGCCCGCGCGGATATCGACCGCCATGAACTGATCGAAGGTAATCGTTTCCAAGCCCGTGTCTCCCTGCCTTGGTTTGTGCCCCGGCCTTTGCGACGCGCCAAGCGCGCCGTGCAAAACCATGGACAGGCCACCCTTGCGCCACTTACACAGCGAGGCAAGGAGATCATTGATGAGCGATTTCGTCCAGCGTCCCGGCGCCCTGGAACACACGCATTGCACAGCTGAACAATATCGCAGGCTTTACCAGAATTCGCTCGCCGATCCCGACCGGTTCTGGCTCGACCAGGCGGGCCGGCTCGACTGGTTCGTCGCACCCAGGACCGGCGGCAACTGGTCCTATGACCCGGTCGAGATCAAGTGGTTCGAAGATGGCACCACCAATCTGTGCCACAACGCGGTCGACCGCCATCTCAATGCGCGCGGCGACCAGCCCGCGATCATCTTCGAGCCCGACGATCCGGCAAGCCCTTCGCGCACGCTCAGCTATGCGCAATTGTTCGTAGAGGTCATCCAGATGGCCAATGCGCTCAAGGCCATCGGGGTCAGGCGCGGCGACCGGGTGACGATCTACATGCCCAACATCGTCGAGGGCGTGACCGCCATGCTCGCCTGCGCGCGGATCGGCGCGATCCATTCGGTGGTGTTCGGCGGCTTCTCGCCCGAGGCGCTGGCAGGCCGGCTGACCGATTGCGACAGCCGCTTCATCGTCACCGCCGACCAAGCGGTGCGCGGGACCAAGCCCGTGCCGCTCAAGGCCAATGTCGATGCCGCGCTCGAACGCGAGGGCGTCAATGTCGAAAGCGTTCTGGTGATCCGCCATACCGGTGCCGACATCACCATGGCCGAAGGACGCGATCACTGGTTCCACGCGGTTGCCAGCGACGATGACGTGCCGTGCGAGCCAATGGCAGCAGAAGACCCGCTTTTCATCCTCTATACTTCGGGATCGACCGGCAAGCCCAAGGGCGTGCTGCACACCACCGGCGGCTACGGGGTGTGGGCGGCGACCACCTTCCATTACATCTTCGACTATCGGCAGGGCGAGACCTATTGGTGCACCGCCGATATAGGCTGGGTCACCGGTCATAGTTACATCGTTTACGGCCCGCTTATGAACGGGGCTACAAGCCTCGTGTTCGAGGGCGTTCCCAACCATCCCGATTTCGGGCGCTTCTGGGACGTTGTGGACAAGCACCAGGTCAATATCCTCTACACCGCGCCGACCGCGATCCGCGCGCTGATGCGCGAGGGTGACCAGTTCGTGACCAGCCGTTCGCGCGCCTCGCTCCGCCTGCTCGGCAGCGTCGGCGAACCGATCAATCCCGAGGCCTGGCGCTGGTATTACGAGGTAGTGGGCGAAAGCCGCTGCCCGATCATCGACACCTGGTGGCAGACCGAGACCGGCGGCTGCATGATCACCACCCTGCCGGGCGCGCACGACATGAAGCCGGGCAGTGCGGGCTTGCCCATGTTCGGGGTGCGACCCGAGCTTGTCGATGCCGAGGGCGGCGTGCTCGAAGGCGAGGCCGAAGGCAATCTGTGTATCACGGCCAGCTGGCCGGGCCAGGCGCGCAGCGTCTATGGCGATCACGAACGCTTCGTCCAGACCTATTTCTCGACCTATCCGGGCAAGTATTTCACCGGGGATGGCTGCCGGCGCGACAGCGATGGCTATTACTGGATCACCGGGCGGGTCGACGACGTGATCAATGTCTCGGGCCACCGCATGGGCACCGCCGAGGTCGAGAGCGCGCTGGTGCTCCACGACAAGGTGGCAGAGGCCGCGGTGGTCGGATATCCGCACGATATCAAGGGGCAGGGAATCTATTGCTACGTCACGCTCAATGCTGGCGAGGACGGGTCCGAGGCGCTCGAAGCCGAGCTGCGCCAGCATGTCCGCCGCGAGATCGGGCCGATCGCGACACCTGACCGCATCCAGTTCACCGATGGCCTGCCCAAGACGCGTTCGGGCAAGATCATGCGGCGCATCCTGCGCAAGGTCGCCGAGGACGATTACGGATCGCTCGGCGATACCTCGACCCTCGCTGATCCGAGCCTCGTCGAACGCCTGATCGCAGGCCGCCGCGATAGCTGAGCGGGCGATGAGCGCGGGCCACGCGCTGCTGGTCGGCGGCGGACATGCTCATGTCGCGGTGCTCGAGGACTGGATCGCCAACGGCCTGCCCTGCGCAAGCGCCAGCGTGCTCAGCCCTGATCCGCTCCTCCATTATTCGGGCATGGTGCCCGGGGTGATCGCGAGGCGATACCGGAAAAGCGAGGGGACAGTCGAAATCGCCGCTCTCGCCGAACGCGCCGGCGCGCGCTACATAGCCGGGCGTTGCGTCGCGATCGATCCCGATGCGCGCGAGGTCCGCATGGAGGGCGGACAGGCGCTCGAATTCGACATCGCCTCGCTCGACACCGGTGGGGTCTCTGCCGCCGAACGGGTGCTGGGACACGACGACCGCATCGTCGCAGTCCGCCCCATCGCGCGCTTCGTCGATGATCTCGGGCGTGTGCTCGCGCGGCGCGAGCCGTGCCGGATCGCGGTTGTCGGCGGCGGCGCTGGCGGGGTCGAGCTCGCCTTTGCCCTGCGCAACGGCGATGGCGGGGATGCGGTAACTCTTGTGACCGGCGCAGGCGGCCTGCTGCCAGACCATGCACCGGCGGCAAGGCGGCTTGCGGCGCGCGAATTGCTACGCCAGAGAATCGCGATTGCCAGCGCCGATGCGCGGATCGAAAACGGCGAGCTGAGCGCCGGACCGGCAAGCCTTGAGCCTGTCGAACTGATCGTGCCCGCGCTCGGAAGCGATCCGCCGCACTGGCTGGGCAAGAGCACTCTGGCCTGTGACGAGGCGGGTTTCGTTTCGGTCGATGCCCACCAGCGCTCTATCTCGCACCCGTTCGTCTTCGCTGCGGGCGATGTCGCGGCGCGATTGGACTGGCCGGTGCCGCGCTCGGGTGTTCACGCGGTGAAGGCAGGCCCGGTGCTGGCGGCCAATCTGCGCGCGCTGTGCGAGGGCAGGGAGCCTCTCGCATCGCACAAGGCGCGCCGTGCGCATCTCTATCTGATGGCAACCGGCAGGGGCGAGGCGATCGCGAGTTTCGGCCCGTTCGCGGCACAGGGCCGCTGGCTTGCAGCATTGAAGCACGGCATCGACACGCGCTGGATTGCGCATTACGCCGATCTGGCACGCGGCGCGTAACCATTCGCTTGGCGCAAGCGAACAGGGGGACAGCCGGCGATGGAGCAGGGGACAAGATGACCAGAAAGCTCGCAATCCTTGCAGCGCTCGCAGCGCTCGTGGCTGCCTATTTCGCTTTCGATCTCGGCGCTTACCTGACGCTTGACGGGATTCGCGCGGTCGCCAGCGATGCCGCCGCCTTCCAGGACGCGAACCCGGTGTTGGTGATCGCGGTCTTCTTCGCCATTTATGTCGCGGTCACCGCTGCCTCGCTTCCTGGCGCGGCGATCATGACCCTTGCGGCGGGCGCATTGTTCGGGCTGTTCGCAGGCACCCTGATCGTGTCCTTCGCATCGACGCTCGGCGCGACTCTGGCCTTCCTGTCATCGCGCTATGTCCTGCGCGACAGCATCGAGGCGCGCTTTGCCGACCGCCTGCGGGCCATCAACGAAGGGCTGGAGCGCGACGGGGCGTTTTACCTGTTCACCCTGCGGATGATCCCGCTCATCCCGTTCTTCGTGATCAACCTCGTGATGGGTCTGACCCGCATGAAGACCTGGACATTCGCCTGGGTGAGCCAGATCGGCATGCTTTTGGGCACCATCGTCTATGTCAATGCTGGCACCCAGCTCGCGCAGATCGAGAGCACTTCGGGCCTGCTTTCGCCGCTTCTGATCGGCAGTTTCGTCCTGCTTGCGATCGTGCCGTGGATCGCCAAGGCGATTGTCGGCGCGATCCGCCGCCGCCGCGTTTACAGGGGCTATGACCGGCCGCGAAGCTATGACCGCAACCTGGTGGTGATCGGCGCGGGTTCGGCGGGGCTCGTCTCGGCCTATATCGCCGCCACGGTCAAGGCCAGGGTGACGCTGGTCGAGGCGAGGGAAATGGGCGGCGATTGCCTCAATACCGGCTGCGTGCCCTCCAAGGCGCTGATCAAGAGCGCGCGGGTCGCGGCCACGATGCGCCATGCCGACCGCTACGGGCTGGACCCGGTCGAGCCGCGTGTCCCCTTTGGCGCGGTGATCGCGCGGGTGATGGAGGCAATCAAAACGATCGAGCCGCATGACAGCGTCGAACGCTACGAGGGGCTCGGGGTCGACGTGATCAAGGGTCATGCCCGCATCATCGATCCGTGGCGGGTGGCGATCACCTGCGACGATGGCTCGGAGCAGGTGCTCACCACCCGCGCGATCATCATCGCCAGCGGCGCCGAGCCGGTGGTCCCCCCGATCGATGGTATCGAAGACAGCGGTTATCTCACCAGCGAGACCATGTGGCAGGCATTCGCGCAGATGGACCTGCCGCCGCGCCGGGTCGTCCTCTTGGGCGGAGGCCCGATCGGCTGCGAGATCGCCCAGGCGCTCGCGCGGCTCGGCTCGACCGTTACCCTAGTCGAGATGGAAGACCGCCTGCTCGGACGCGAAGACGCCGAGGTCAGCGATCTCGCCCAAGAGGTGCTCGAACGCGACGGGGTCACCGTGCTCACCGGGCACAAGGCGGTGCGGGTAGCGCACGAGACGCTCTATGCCGAGCATTCGGGCGGCGAGGCGGCGATTGACTTTGACAGGCTGATCGTCGCGGTCGGGCGAAAGGCGCGCCTGTCCGGCTTCGGGCTCGAGGAGCTCGGCGTCGAGACCGACAAGACCGTCGTCACCGACGAATTCCTAGCGACGAAATATCCCAATATCCTCGCCGCGGGCGATGTCGCCGGGCCTTACCAGTTCACTCACACCGCCAGCCACCAGGCCTGGTATGCCAGCGTCAACGCATTGTTCGGCCAGTTCCGAAAGTTTCGCACCGATTACCGCGTCATTCCCGCGGTCACCTTCCTCGACCCCGAATTCGCGCGCGTCGGCCTCAACGAGCGCGAGGCGGAGGAGCAAGGCGTCGCCTACGAGGTCACCCGCTACGACCTCGACGATCTCGACCGCGCCATCTGCGAAAGCGAGACCACCGGTTTCGTCAAGGTGCTGACCAGGCCCGGCAGGGACACAATTCTGGGGGCCACCATCGTAGGCAATCACGCAGGCGAATTGCTGGCCGAATACGTGCTGGCGATGAAGCAGAAGATCGGGCTCGACGCGATCCTCGGCACGATCCATTCCTACCCGACCATGGCCGAGGCGAACAAATATGCCGCGGGCAACTGGAAACGCGCGAACAAGCCTGAATGGCTGCTCGACCTGGTTGGCAGATATCATAGCTGGCGGCGCGGCTGATCCGCGCCTGTCTGACACGAGGGAAAGACCAATGCTCAAGGAAATATCGCTTTTGATCATGCGGATCGGCACCGGCCTGCTGCTGGTGGTCTGGGGGCTGGTGCGGGTGGTCGGCGAACGCGGCACGATGCTGGCCGACAAATATTATGACGGGCTGGCTTCGCAGGCGCTGATGCAGGCCGCCTTTGGCTGGCTCGAAATCGCGCTCGGCCTGCTGGTCGTGATCGGCCTCCTGCGCCGCTACGCGCTGGTCGCCTCGGCTTTCATCCTCGTCGGCGGGGCGCTGCCGATCTGGCGGCATTTCCTCGACCCGTTCGGCGAATATCTCCACGAGGACGCCAATATCCTCTTCTTTCCCTCGATCACCGTGGCCGGCGCTGCTTTGGCGCTGATCGCGTTCCGCGAATTCGACCGCTTCGCGCTCGACAACCTCATCGCCTCGCGCCGCGCTGCGGCGGACTGAGCGGAAAGGCACGAGGCGGTGGAATGGTTCGATCAGCTGCGCCCGATCCTGGGGCTGTTCGCGCTCGTCGCGGCGGCTCTCGCGCTGAGCGAGGACCGCAAGCTGCGCCCCTCGTGGCGCTGGATCGCGGGCGCGCTCGCGCTTCAGGGGGCGCTGGCTCTGCTGATTGTGCGGGTGCCGCCGGTCTGGGAGGCGGTGACGCTTGCCAATAAGGGGGTTGCCGCGATCGAGCGCGCGACGCTTGCCGGATCGTCCTACATGTTCGGCTATCTCGGCGGGGCGGAGCTTCCCTTCGCGCTCAGGCCTGGCGCCGATGCGCCGCTGGTGATCGCGTTCCAGATCCTTCCGCTGGTGATCGTCTTTTCCGCTCTGGCAGCGCTTCTGTGGCACTGGGGCGTGCTGCGCTGGCTGGTCAACGGGCTGTCCTTCCTGCTGCGAAAATCGCTCGGAGTGAGCGGGGTCGTGGGATTGTCGGGCGGGGCCAACATGTTTCTCGGCGTGGTCGAGAGCCCGCTGGTGGTGCGCGCCTATTTCACCCGGATGAGCCGGGCCGAACTTTTCCAGGTCATGGTGCTTGCAATGGCGACGATTTCGGGGGCGATCCTGATCCTCTACGCCACCACCTTGCGCGCGGTGGTGCCCGATGCGGTCGGCCACATGATCGCCGCCTCGCTGGTCTCGCTTCCCGCCGCATTGCTCATCGCGCGGCTTATGGTCCCGCAAGTGGCGGGCGAGGGCGCGCAGGCGACCGATACCGATGGCGACGACCCGGGCCTCAAATACGAAAGCAGCGTCGATGCCATCGTCAAGGGCACGATGGACGGGATGCAATTGTTCCTCGCGGTTATCGCGGTGATCATCGTGGTCTTCGCGCTCGTCTCGCTTGTCGACCAGGTGCTCGCGCTGTTGCCATTGGTCGGCGATGAACCGCTCACGCTCAAGCGCGTGTTCGGCTGGGTGCTCGCGCCTGTCATGTGGCTGATCGGGGTGCCCTGGGCCGAAGCGCAGGCGGCGGGCGGTTTGATGGGGACCAAGGCGGTGCTCAACGAATACGTCGCCTATCTCGAACTCGCCGCTCTGCCCGATGGCACGCTGGGCGCACGCAGCCTGCTGATCGTGACCTATGCTCTGTGCGGGGTGGCGAACCTAGCGAGCCTGGGGCTGCTCGTCTCGACCATCGGCACGCTCTGTCCGGAACGCCGCGCCGAGGCTGCGGGATTGGGGATGAAGAGCTGGATCGCGGGCAATATCGCCACCGCAATGACGGGTGCGTGGATCGGGCTTCTCACCTGGGGCAGCGCGGCCTGATGTTCGATGCCAGGCTTCGCCCGCTGATCGACCCGCCGCTCAATGCCGCTGGCCGCGCCCTGGCCGCCATGGGCGTTTCTGCCAATGCGCTGACGCTGGCAGGGCTCCTCATCGGGCTAGGGGCGGCCTTCGCTGCGGCGCATGGACAGTTTCTCGCCGCGCTCGCCTTCATCCTCGCCAACAGGGTGCTCGACGGGCTCGACGGGGCAGTGGCGCGGGTGCGCGGACCGAGCGCGCTGGGCGGTTATTTCGACATCGTGGCCGATTTCGCCTTCTACGTGTCGATCCCGGTCGGCTTCGGAATATACGCAAGCGAGAACACGCTGCCCGCGCTCGTGCTCACGGCCAGCTTCGTGCTCACCGGGGTCAGCTTCCTGGCATTTGCGGTAATCGCGGCCGAGCGCGGCGAGACGACCGAGGCGCATGGGAGCAAGAGTTTTTTCTATTCCACCGGCCTTGCCGAAGGAGCCGAAACCATCGCGGTCTTCGCCGCGATGTGCCTGTTTCCGCACTGGTTCGGGGTGATCGCCTATGGCTATGCCGCCTTGTGCGCGCTCACCGTCATCCAGCGCAGCGCGCTGGCGATCCGCACCTTCCGATAGTTGTCAGCGCTGGCCGATCTGCGCAGCGACGCGTTCGCGCAATTCGGCGATACGTTCGGCGTTGGCGCCAAGGTCGCTGCGCCCGACCCGGCTGACCGAGCGGAAATCGATTTCCGCCTCGCCGATGCGCGCGACGACATCGTCCTTGAACCCGTACCAGAATGTCTCGGCCACGCCCTCGACCCTACCGGCTTCGGCATCGGTGCGGATATCGGCAAAGCCCATCTGCCCCATGGCTGCGGCGACAGCGGCCACCGCGTCATCGCGGGTCGCACCGCCCAGCGGCAGCGGCGCAAGCTCGGCATAGGTTTCGTTGATGATCTGCGCGTGGCTCTTGATCTTCACCTCGTTGGGGAGCGAGGCAAACATCTCGATCTCGCGCAAGGGGGTCTGGTAATCGTTGAGCGGATTGGCTTCGGCCTGGAGCCGCATCCGCCGCGTCTCGGGCGAGAGTTGCGGGGGATCGGCGGTGTCGGTGGACACGTCGTGAATCGGGTTATCGCCAGCGACCGACCGGGTGGTGACGAACTGCGCAAAGATGATTGCGGGAAGCAGCAGCCCGGCAATCGCGATCCCCAGAGCCACGCGGCTGCGCGGCTTCTTGATCGCCGCCAGGATCAGGGACAACAGCGCGACCAGCGCGGCAAGGCCGAGCACGTAGATGCCCGCCTGAAACGCGAAGAAGCCCAGCCCGATCTGCCAGCTCCACAGTCCGATCTTGGTGCCCAGCGCACCGATCACGAACCACAGCGGGACGATGATGAGAAAGGCGAGGGCGAGCTTGGTGTGCCAGGCGAGGTTTTTCATGGCGCCAGTGTTTAGCGCGCGCGCAGCAATTGGCAATGCGCCTTGATCGCGCCGGCGGCTTGACCGCGCTCAAGGCCGCTTGCAAGAGCGCGCCATGCCTGCCCCTGTCCGCACATCGTTCATTCACCTGTTCGCTTACCTGTCCGCGATCGGCCTTGCCGCTCTAGTCGCAGCGTGCAGTGGGGCCGACGAGTTCGCGCAAGGCGCACCCGATCCGGCGCTTGCCGATGCGGCCTATGGCGAACTGACCGGCGACCCGCGGGCCGGGGCGCGCCTCTTTGCCATGTGCCAGGCTTGCCATTCGCTCGAGCCCGGCGTGATGCGCGCAGGGCCCAGCCTTCACGGCGTCGTCGGGCGCGAGGCGGGAAGCATGGCCGGCTTTGCCTATTCGGATGCCAATGCTGGCGCGACCCATGTCTGGACCGGCGAGGAATTGTTCGCGTTCCTCGCTGCTCCGCGCGACTATATGCCCGGCACCCGCATGGCCTTTTACGGGATCGCCGACCCGCAGCAGCGCGCCGACCTCATCGCCTTTCTCGATCAATCGGGCGAATAGGCTAGGCCCGCCCGCGTCTCTTTTCGCGGGTCAGCAGCAGCACCGGGAGAAGGCCCGCCACGAGCAGGATGAGCGCGGGGACAGAGGCCTCGACCAGCCGTTCATCACTTGCCAGCCGATAGGTCCGGGTGGCCAGGGTTTCCAGGTTGAACGGACGCAGGATCAGCGTCGCCGGCAATTCGCGCAAGGTGTCGATGAACACCAGCGCCGCGGCTGCGGCGAGGCTGGGACTAAGAAGGGGAGCGTAGATCCGCGCCAGCACCCGCGCCGGGCCTGCGCCGAGCGAGCGCGCCGCGGCATCGAGCGAGGGCGGGATCGCCGCCATGCCGCTTTCGAGCGTGTTGTAGGCGACCGTCAGAAACCGCACCGCCAGCGCATAGACGAGCACTGCGCTCGTCCCCGTCAGGATCAAACCGCCCGAATAGCCAAGCGTATCGCGGGCAAAGCGGGTCAGAGCGCCGTCGAGCAGGCCGAGCGGGGCGAGCAATCCGACCGCCAGCAGCGCGCCCGGGAGCGCATAGCCAAGCGTTGCCACCCGGATCGCGGCGCGCGTCGTGTGCGAGGACGATCGCGCCTGGGCAAAGGCCAGCAGCAGTGCGGCCAGGATGCACACCAGCGCCGCGCCAAGGCCGAGCCACAAGCTGCCTTGCGCATATTCGGCGAGCGAGCCGGTCGCCGCGAGCGCGCGCTCGCTCGCCGCCAGCCAGCCGAGCCAGCCCACGGGAATTGCAAAGCCGAGCAGGAGGGGAATGGCGCAGGCAATGACGGCTAGCGCCTTGCCCAGCGGCGACAGCGCCACCAGCGGGGCATCGGAAGCCCGGTCGGGCACCGCTCTTCCCGATGTGCGGCCGCGCCGGGTGCGTGCTTCCAGAACCACCAGCGCGATGACGAAGACCAGCATGAAGGCGGCGAGCTTGAGCGCGCCGGCCTTGTCTCCCATCGCCAGCCAGGTACGGAAAATGCCGGTCGAGAAAGTGGGGATGGCGAAATAATCGGCAACCCCGAAATCGGCGAGCACTTCCATCAGGACCAGCGCCAGCCCGCCCGCGATCCCCGCGCGCGCGCCGGGCAGTGCGACCGTGCGAAAGGCGCGCCACGGCCCTGCTCCAAGGCTGCGCGCGGCAAGAAAGCGGGTGCGTCCCTGCGCTGCGAAACCGGCCCGCGCGAGAAGATAGACATAAGGATAGAGCACGAGGCCGAGGACGAAGGCCCCGCCGCCGAGCGACCGGATCGACGGGAAGGCATAATCGCCCGCCTCCCAGCCGGTGATCGCGCGCAGCCCCGCCTGCACCGGGCCGGAAAAATCGAGCAGGTCGGCATAGAGATAGGCGGCGATATAGGCGGGAAGTGCAAGCGGCAGGACCAGCGCCCAGGAGAATAAGCGCCTACCGGGAAACTGCGCCGCGCTCACCAACCATGCGCATCCGGTCCCGATCACCGCGGCCGTTAGCCCTGCCAGTCCCATGAGGGCGGCGGTGTTGGCGACATAGCGGGGAAGCACGGTGGCCGCGAGATGCCCGACAGCATCGCCGCCACTGTCCAGAGCGGCGAAAAGGATCGCCATGATCGGCAAGGCCGCCAGAGCCGCGACCGCGAGCGCGCCGACGGTCCAGCGATCGGCCCGCCATCCGGCCGCTTCGCGCAGGCGCCAGGCACCCCGCGCGATAAAACCCGCCCGACTCGCCACTGCTTCGGGGCTTGCCTGCGCACGCGGCAATTGCGTAAGGCGCCCTAGCTGCATCGCAGCCGATCCACGCCGGACGGGACAAGTATTTGAGCCTCGAATTTCGTCATATTGCCCATGCTTACGGGGGAGTGCCGGCGCTGCGCGACGTGTCGTTCAACGCGCCGAGCGGAGCGATCACCTGCCTGCTTGGATCGTCGGGCTGCGGAAAGTCAACCTTGCTCGCGCTCGCCGCCGGCCTGCTCGAGGTGCAGTCGGGCACGATCAAACTCGATGGCGAGGTGCTGGCCGATCCGACCCGCCACCCGCCGCCCGAACGCCGCCCGGTGGGGCTGATGTTCCAGGACGGGGCGCTGTTCCCGCACATGACGGTGGCCGAAAATATCGCCTTCGGCATGGCCCCGCGCGACAAGGCAGGGATCGCAGACTGGATCGATCGGGTCAGGCTGTCGGGCAAGGGGAAGCGCTATCCGCACGAGCTTTCGGGCGGCGAACAGCAGCGCGCCGCGCTCGCCCGGGCCATGGCGCACGACCCGCGCGTGCTCCTGATGGACGAGCCCTTCGCCAATATCGACATCGTGCGCCGTCGAAGCCTGCGCGCCGAGTTCCGCGCAATCCTGAAAGCGCGCGGCACGACCACGGTGCTCGTCACCCATGATCCCGACGAAGCGCTCGAACTGGGCGATCACATCGCTCTGGTCGAAGCGGGGCAGGTGACCCAGGCCGGGCCGCCGCAGGCGCTTCTCGAAACCCCTGCGCGCCCGAGTGTCGGGGTGATGCTCGGTAACGGCGTGGTGCTGGCCGCCAGGCCCGAGACACGCGGCGGGCGCACGGTCTTTGCAACCGGGCTCGGCACGTTCGAGCGCGAGGCGATCGGCGGCCAGGTGCCCGAGGGCGAACCTTGCGAGCTGCTTTTCTATCCCGACGCGGTTGGCCTGGTCGCGGCGGAAGCGGGCGAGGGCGATGGCGAGAGCCAGGACGGCGCACTGGCGGTGGTTGATGCGGTCCTTCGCGGTCGGCGCTGGGCGGTCACGCTCGCCAACAGCGCGAGCGACGCGGTCGACGCGGGAGGGCAGCGCATCACCGTGCTCAGCGACGAACCGGTCGACCCGGCCCGGCGCTACCGCCTCGTCCCGCACCGCGCGAGCATGCGCGCTTTCCCCGCGAGCTGAATGCTGGCGCCCGATTGCAGGGCGGGCGGGCCGCAGACAGCGCTTGCAATCGGAAAGATACTATTGCAACGCATTTGCAACAAACTCTGTCACGCCCAAGGATTCTCCCGATGACCCGCACGTTTTCCCGCTTCGCCACCGGTGTCCTGATCGCGCTGTCGCTGGCAGCCTGTTCGGGCGATGACAGCGCCACGGGCGAAGGTCCGCGCGCCGATGCGGGCGAGGTCAACATTTATTCCTCGCGCCATTACGACACCGATCTGGCGCTCTACGAGGATTTCACCGAGCAGACGGGCATCACGGTCAACCGCATCGAGGCTGATGCTGACGCCTTGATCGAACGGATCGCGAGCGAAGGCGACCTGACCAGCGCGGACCTGCTTGTGACGGTCGATGCCGGCCGCCTCTGGCGCGCCGAGGAGGCGGGCATTCTCGCGCCGGTCGAAAGCGATGTCCTCGCCGAGCGTTTGCCCGATCACCTGCGCCACCCGGAGGGGCTGTGGTTCGGCCTATCCACTCGTGCGCGCGTGATCATCTACAACGAAGACGCCGGCCGCCCCGAGGGGCTGGACACCTATGCCGATCTCGCCGGCCCGGCATGGCGCGGCGATATCTGCATCCGCTCCTCCTCGAACATCTACAACATCTCGCTGCTTTCGAGCATCATCGCCCATCGCGGCGCGGAAGCGGCCGAGGACTGGGCTCGCGGCGTAGTCGCCAATTTCGCGCGGCCCCCGCAGGGCAACGACACTGCCCAGATCGAAAGCGTCGCCTCGGGGGAATGCCGGATCGCGGTGGTCAACACCTATTACCTCGCCCGTTTCGCCGGAAGTGAGGACCCGCAGGAGCGCGCGATCTGGGACGCGATCGGGGTGATCTTTCCCGACCAGGACGGCGTGGGCACCCACATCAATGTCTCGGGCGCGGGGCTGGTGCGCAATGCGCCCAACCGCGAGAACGCAATCCGTTTCCTCGAATATCTCACTTCCGAAAGCGCGCAGCGTTACTTCGCCGATGGCAACAACGAATATCCGGCTGTCGAGGGCATGGACGGCAATTCCGCGGTCGCGCGGCTGGGCGCTTTCCGCGCCGACACACTCAACGCCTCGGCGATCGGCCGCAATCAGCGCGGCGCGGTGGAGATCTTCGATCGTGCCGGGTGGAACTGAGCAGGCGGCTGCGGGTTGAGCGGGGGACGGACGGCTGCCAGCGGCTGCCGCGTCCGACCAGCACCAAGCCGCGCTTTCACCGCGCAAGGCTAAACTCCCTTGATGCTTGCGCGCGAAACCGCCATCTGCGCCCAGCATTGCCAAGCAGAGGCCCGAATTGACCGATACCGCAACCGCCCCCAGCCCGGACGCCCCGCGTCCCATCCCCCCGCGCGAGGCATTTGCCGAAAGCGGCGCGATCTCGGTCGAGACGATCACCGAGGTCCACCAGTGGAACGAGGAATTGTTCAGCCTCAAGATGACTCGCCCGGCGAGCTTCCGCTTCCGTTCGGGCGAATTCATCATGATCGGCCTTCCCAAGGATGACGGCAAACCGCTGCTGCGCGCCTATTCGATGGCCTGCCCGTCCTATGCCGAAGAGCTCGAGTTTCTCTCGATCATCGTTCAGGATGGGCCGCTGACATCGCGGCTCCAGCACATCCAGCCGGGCGACCCGATCTATCTCGGCAAGAAGCCCACCGGAACGCTCGTCACCGATGCGCTGCTTCCCGGGAAGCGGCTTTTCATGCTTTCCACCGGGACCGGGCTCGCCCCGTTCATGAGCCTCGTGCGCGATCCCGAGGTTTACGCGATGTACGACGAGGTGATCGTCGTTCACTCGGTGCGCCGGGTCGCGGACCTTGCCTATCGCGAACTGCTCGAATCCAAACTCGAAGGCGATCCGCTGCTCGAGGACGAGGACCGTGCAAAGATGATCTACGTCCCCACGGTGACGCGCGAGGATTTCCACACCTCGGACCGGATCCAGGTTCTGATCGATGATGGCCGCCTGTTCGCAGACAGCAAGGGGCCCAGGCATTTCGACCCCGAGACCGACCGGGTGATGCTGTGCGGCAGCATGGGCATGATCAAGGACCACGCCGCCGACCTCGAAGCGCGCGGCTTTGTAGAAGGCGCCAACAACAAGCCCGGCCAGTTCGTGATCGAGCGCGCTTTCGTGGGCTGAAAGCTTTACATCGCTCACCCTGTCGGGTGAGATGCGCCTCGACGACTTTTAAGGGGCAAGGCGATGAACGATCCGCTCGATTTCACCGGCAAGACCGCTCTCGTGATCGGCGGGTCGAGCGGGATCGGCAACGGCATCGCGCAAGCGTTTCGCGCGCGTGGGACCAGTGTCACGATCACCGGTACCCGGCCCGATGCGGGCGATTACCTCGAAGCCGAGGACAGCGACATGACCGGGCTCGCCTATCGCGCGCTCGACGTGCGCGACCGCGCGGCGGTGGCCGCTCTGGCCGACGAACTGGGCATGATCGACGTGCTGGTCCAGAGCCAGGGGATCGTGCGTTATGGCCGCCAGGAATTCGAACGCGAGGGCTGGGACGCGGTCATCGACGTCAATCTCCACTCGGTGATGGACGTGGCCCGGGCCTTCGCACCCGGCCTCGAGGCGCGCAAGGGAGCGATGATCGTCATTTCCTCGGTCGCGGCGTTCAATGCGGCGCGCGGCAATCCCGCCTATGCCGCCTCCAAAGCGGGCGCGGCGAGCCTTGTCGCATCGCTGGGCGAGGCCTGGGCGAGCCGCGGCATAAGGGTCAATGGCATCGCGCCCGGTTTCGTCCCGACAAAGATGACCGCGGTCACCACCGACCATCCCGAACGCTTTCAGGGCGCGCTCGCGATGATCCCGCTGGGGCGGATGGGAACCCCGTCCGAAATGGCCGGGGCCGCGTTGTTCCTTGCCTCGCCGCTCGCCTCTTACGTGATCGGTCAGACCCTGGTGGTCGATGGCGGTCTGACGCTGTCCTGAACCTTGCCGGTTTTCCCGGTGCGGACATTATTTCTGTTCGGGGGGCTTGTGTGTTCCACCCCCGTCCCGCCACAAGATCGCCTGATGGCAAGGAGTATCGCATGAAGTTCATCCGTCTCGGCCCGACCGGGCTTTCGGTCTCGCGCCTGTGCCTCGGCTGCATGTCCTATGGTGACACCACCAAGGGCTGGCACGGCGACTGGCTGCTGGGCGAGGAGGAGAGCCGCGGCTTCTTTCGCCAGGCGCTCGAGGCGGGGATCAATTTCTTCGACACCGCCAACCAGTATTCGGGCGGCACCAGCGAGGAGATGACCGGCAAGCTGCTTGGCGAACTGGCGCGGCGCGACGAGATCGTGGTCGCGACCAAGGCGTATCTGCCCTGGCGGCGCGCGCCCAATACCGGCGGATTGTCGCGCAAGGCCTTGATGCAGGCGGTCGATGACAGTCTCGAACGGCTCTCGATGGATTACATCGATCTCTACCAGATCCACCGCTGGGACGATGAAACCCCGATCGAGGAGACGATGGAGGCGCTTCACGACATCGTGAAGTCGGGCAAGGTGCGCTATATCGGCGCGTCCTCGATGTATGCCTGGCAATTCGCCAAGGCGCAGGAGGCCGCGCGCGCCAATGGCTGGACGCCGTTTGTCTCGATGCAGAACCAGCTCAATCTCCTCTATCGCGAGGAGGAGCGCGAGATGCTGCCCTTGTGCGAGGACGAAGGCATCGGAGTGATCCCGTGGAGCCCGCTTGCCCGCGGACGGCTGGCGCGGCCGCTGGGCGAGGGCACGGTGCGCAGCGAGACCGACGGTTTTGGCAAGGTGCTCTATCCCGAGGACGAGGCCGACAATGCGGTGATCACCGCGCTCGAGACGCTGTCGAAGGAGCGCGGCACGCCGATGGCGACGCTCGCTCTTGCCTGGCATTATACCCATGACAGCGTCGTTGCCCCGATCGTCGGCGCGACCAAGCCATCGCATATCGACGATGCCGTCGCTGCCCTCGATATCACTCTTGGCGATGACGAGATCGAGGCGCTCGAGGCGCCTTATAGGCCCAAATGGCCGACCGGGATGGGCACGCCGATGACCGGTATGGACCAGGTCTCGGTTCGCGCGGAATAGGCGCGCCCGTCTTTGCGCCGTCGCTGGCGGGACGCAGGGTTCGGCCCGGCACTTTGGCACGCGGCGTCGCGCGGTTTGTCACGAGAGGCCAATGTGCTGTAGACAATAGGTTCTTGGCAGGAGGGCCATCATGATTCTCGCGCGGGCGAGCTTTTTCGCACTGGCGGCGGCGCTGGCCGCAAACGCTGTCACAGCGAGAGCCGACGTGATGGAACTCGACGACAAGGGCGCGCGCTGGGTCACGGGCGGCAGCGGCGAACTGGCGGCAGACGGGACGCGCCTCGATGCCGGAGACATCGCCGGGCTTACGGTGCCCGACCACCTTATCGCCGACCCTGCCGCCTCTGCTGCGGCGATACCGCCACGTTACGCCGGCAAGATTGTAGAACTCGCCGCACGCTTCGATCTGAGCGCGAGCCTGCTCGAAGCGGTGGTGTGGCAGGAAAGCCGCTGGCGCGAAGATGCTGTCAGCCATGCCGGTGCGCGCGGGCTTGCGCAGCTGATGCCGGGAACCGCGCGCGAACTCGGGGTCGATCCGGCCGACCCCATGCAGAACCTCGAGGGCGGGGCGCGCTATCTGCGCCAGCAGCTCGACCGTTTCGATGGCGATCTCGAAAAGGCGCTGGCCGCCTACAATGCAGGCCCTGCGCGGGTGATCGCGGCAGGCGGCATTCCGCGCATCCGAGAGACGCAGGATTATGTCGCGGCGATCCTGGGACGGCTCGCCAGCCATTCGCGATGACACGAATATGCAAAGGACTATCAAGTAACACGATGATTTCGCCTCTTTTCCGAAATGCCGCCCGCCTCGCCGCGACTCTCGCTCCGCTTGCGCTGGCGAGCGCGGCCCACGCGGGCAATGTCGCCGGCAATGCCGCACAATCCGGCGATCCGATCACCAGCGCGCTCGTGTGGATGCAATCGATCCTGCTCGGTCCGATCGCCACCGCTCTGGCGGTGATGGCGATTGCCGGGGTCGGGTTCATGATGCTCACCGGGAGGATGAACTGGCGCTATGGCGCGACCGTGATCATCGGCGTGTTCATCATCTTTGGAGCGCCGCGCCTGGTCGCGACGATCCAGGCGATCTGATGAGCGATCTCGTCCGCCACCGCGTGCACCGCACCTTGACCCGGCCGCAGATGTTCGCGGGCGTGACGATGAATTTCTTCATCATCAATATGATGGTGACGACGATCGCCTTCCTCGTGCTCAACAGTTTCTGGATCGTGCCGATCCCGTTCATCATGCACGCCATCGGCTATTTCGCTTCTCTGCGCGAACCGCGCATTTTCGACCTGTGGATCACCCGCGTCTCGAAATGCCCGCGCGTGCCCAATTTCAAGCGCTGGGGCTGCAACAGCTACGCGCCCTGACACTGACGAGCAGACCTCAGGGGAGGGGTCGGACATGGCTAGATGGATCGGACCTGCCGGATGGAGCGCGAAGGAAGCGCGTGTCGGTGACCGGCTGCCATATGATCGCCTGATCGACGAGAGCACCGTTCTATTGCGCGACGGTTCGGTGATGAGCGCGATCCAGGTGCCGGGCCTGTTGTTCGAGACAGCCGATACCCAGACGCTCAACGCCCATGCCACGACGCGCGAGGTGATGCTGCGCTCGGTGCTCGATGCGCGTTTCATCCTTTATCACCACGTCATCCGCCGCCGGGTCGAGGTCGCGCTCGAAAGCGAGTTTCCCGATCCCATGTCGCGCCATATCGATGCGCGCTGGAAAGAGCGGCTGGCGAACGGGTCGCTGTTCATCAACGACCAGTTCGTCACGCTCGTGCGTCGCCCCGCGCGCGGCAAAACCGGGCTCCCCGAACGCGCTGCGCGGTTCTTCTCGCGCAGGGGGCGGCAGGAAATCGAGCCCGATGCGCGCGATATTCGCAGCCTCAAGAGCGCGATCACCGGGCTTGTCGCGGCCTTGTCGCCCTACGGCGCGCAGGTGCTCGGAGATTACAGCGCACCCGGATCGCAGACCACGCATTCGGAAATGCTCGAGCTGCTTTCTGCGCTCTACAATGGCGAGATGCGGCCCGTTCGCCGGCCTGCGCCGGGCACCGATATCGGCACCATGCTGCCCTACCGCCGCGCCAGCTTCGGGCTCGACGCGATGGAATTACGCGGTTCGGGCCAGCCCGAATTCGCTGCCATTCTCGGTCTCAAGGACTATCCCGAGGCGACCTCGCCGGGACTGCTCGACCCGCTTTTGCGGCTGCCTTTCGAGATGATCGTCACCGAAAGCTATGCGCCCGCCGAACGCACCACCGCGCGCGAGCGGATCGACCTCGCGCTGCGCCGTTCGCGCTCGGTCGACGAGGAAGCTGCCGCCGAACGCGCTGACATGATGGCCGCCCGCGATGCGCTGGGCGAGGGATCGGTCGGTTTTGGCGATCACCATCTTAGCGTGCTGGTTCGCGAGAGCGCGCTCGACCTGCTCGACGAGGCCTGCGCCGCCTGTGCCAGCGCGCTTGCCGATAGCGGTGCGATCGCGGTGCGCGAGGACACCAATCTCGAGCCGTCCTTCTGGGCACAGTTTCCCGGCAACGAGGAATATGTCGTGCGCCGCGGACTGATTTCGAGCGCGAATATGGCGAGCTTCGGGAGCTTCCACGGCTTTGCGCTGGGCCAGGCCAGCGGCAATCACTGGGGCGATGCGGTGACCGTGCTCGAGACCACCAGCGCGACCCCGTTCTTCTTCAATTTCCACGCGACCGGATCGGGCGGGGGTGACCTCGGCAATTTTTCGGTCATCGGGCCGAGCGGCTCGGGCAAGACGGTGGTGATGAACTTTCTCGCGGCCCAGGCCCAGAAATTCGCGCCGCGCACGATTCTGTTCGACAAGGACCGCGGGGCCGAGCTGTTCATCCGTGCGATCGGCGGGCGATACGACCGCATCCATGCCGGCGAGCCGACCGGCTTCAACCCGCTCGCTATGCCCGACAGCCCTTCTAACCGGGCATTCCTGCGCGACTGGCTGGGCGTGCTGCTGAAAGCCGACGGACCCGAGGAAGAGGCGATGATCGCCGCCGCGGTGGATGCAAGCTATGCCAACGACCCATCCCTGCGGCGCCTGCGCCATTTCAGGGAATTGCTCGAAGGCGCGCGACGCCCGCGTCCCGGCGACCTCGCCGACCGGCTTGGCGCATGGATCGGCGATCCACGCGGCGATGGGAGCGGCGAGGGCGGCGAACATGGCTGGCTGTTCGACAATGCGCGCGACGGGCTCGACCTTTCAAACCGCGTCCTCGGCTTCGACATGACCGAGCTGCTCGACAATCCGCGGCTGCGCACCCCGGTGATGATGTACCTGTTTCACCGGATCGAGGAACGGCTCGATGGCGAGGCGACCATGATTCTGATCGACGAGGGGTGGAAGGCGCTCGATGACGCGGTCTTTGCCGCGCGTATCCGCGACTGGCTCAAGACCTTGCGCAAGCGCAATGCGCTGGTCGGTTTCGCGACCCAGTCGGCGCGCGATGCCCTCGACAGCCAGATTTCCGCGGCACTCGTTGAACAGACCGCGACGATGATCTTCATGCCCAATGCCCGGGCACGGGCCGAGGATTACTGCGACGGGTTTGGCCTCACCCGGCACGAACTGGCACTGATCCGCAGCCTGCCGGCGCACAGCCGCTGTTTCCTCGTGCGCCAGCCCGATGCGAGCGTGGTCGTCCGGCTCGATCTTTCGGGCGCAAGCGAGGTGCTCACCATCCTTTCGGGCCGCGAGAGCGCGGTGCGCCGGGTTGACCTGCTGCGCGAGGCGCTCGGCGATGACCCGGCGGCCTGGTATCCCGCGCTCACAAACAAGGCCTGGCCCGAAGGCAATGCGGACCCCGCGCATGGCAGCGGGGACGATCCGGCATGGCAGGCGGCACGATGACGACGAGCTGCGACCTCGTCGCCCAGGACATGGGCACAGGCGTTGCCGCGGCGCTGACTGCGGTCGATTGCATCGCCGGCCAGGTCAGCGAACAGGCATTCGAGCGCCTGTTCGGCGCCGAGGGCGAACTGGGCACGGTGCTGACCGTTCTGCTGACCTTCTACGTGGTCTTTTTCGGGATCGGCCTGATGTTGGGCCGTTCGAACCTGTCGGTGCGCGCGCTGATCCCGAAAATGATGACGATCGGCCTCGTTCTGACCTTTGCCACCAGCTTCGCCGCGTTCCAGACGGTGTTCTACAATCTCGTGATCAGCGGCCCCAATGCCATCGCGGGCATCCTTACCGACAGCCCCGGCGCGGCTACCGCGACCTTTGCGAGCAAGCTCGACGTGGTGTTCGTCGCGGTGCAGGAAGCGGGCGGACAGGGAGGTGCGCAAGGCGGGGCCCCGGGCGCGGCGCAAGACAATATCAGCGCCTTCACCCCAGCAGGCATGATGTGGATCGGGGCGATGCTGCTGCTCCTGGGCACTGTCGGACTGCTTGTGACCGCGCGGATCGGGTTGGCGCTGCTTCTGGCGGTGGGACCGGTCTTCGTGGTCCTCGCGCTGTTCAACGGCACTCGCGGCCTGTTTGCCGGCTGGCTCAAAGGGCTGGTCATGCTCGCGCTCGCGCCACTTTTCGCGGTGGTCGGCGGATCGATCATGCTCGAGCTGGCGGTACCGATCCTGGCCGCGTTGGTGGCCGTGCCGGGGCAGATCGACCAGCAGGCGGCGATGGCGTTCTTCCTGGTCGGGGCGGTCCATGTGGCGCTGATGTTCATGGTGCTCAAGGTCGCGGCGAGCATGGTCGCAGGCTGGGAGGTCTTCGGGCTGGCATCGCCGGACAAGGCCGATGACAGCTCACCGGCCCCCGCCGTGCACGACAAGGCCCGCGAGCAAGCTGCCAGGGACGCGGGCGCAGCCGGGCTCGCCACCGTGCTGGCAGCGCACGGCGCCGCACGCTCCGGCGGGCAGGCGACCGCGCGCAGTCCCGCCCAGCCTGGCGCTGCCAATGATCCGGGCGAAGGCACTGCGCACGGCCAGCGCGCGGTCCGGGTCTATGCCACGCGGCCCTCCGGCGTTTTGCCGCAACCCCAATCCCCTGCCGCTTCGCGCACTCAGGGGATCGGCAACCGTTTCCGCGCCCCCGCCGCGCGCCAGTCAATCCCGAGGGAGACACGATCATGATCCGCGTCAAGCGTTTGCGCCCCCTGCCGAGCGCGCTTGCGACCGCCCCGATAGCTCTGGCCATTGCGGCAGCATCGCCGCTGGCCGCGCAGGAAGCCATTCCGGCTGCGAGCAACGAGCCTGCAAGCGCCGATCCACGCCTTCGCACCGAGATATTCGATCCCGACCGCGTCTTCGTCATCCAGGGCAAGGTCCGCGTCCAGACCACCATCAGCTTTTCCGCCGACGAGGCGATCGAGAACGTCGCAATCGGCGACAGCAATGCCTGGCAGGTCCAGCCCAACCAGGCGCGCTCGATCCTGTTCGTCAAGCCGCTCGATCCCAGCGCGCGCACCAATATGACGGTGGTGACCAATCGCCGCACCTACCTGTTCGACCTTGTCGCCAGTCCGCGCAACCAGCCGCTCTACGTGCTGCGCTTCCGCTATCCCGCGCTCGAGGCCGCGGCGGCCCGGGCCGAGCGTGATGCAGCCGAGGCGGCCGAGCGCGACAGGGCCGAAGCGCTCGCGCGCGCGGCTGCTGGCGATGGCGAGGCGGTGAACGATCCGGCGCTGCTCAATTTCGCCTGGGACGGGTCGGGCGAAGCCGACCTCCTGCCCGCGCGCGCCTATGATGACGGGGCATCGCTGTTCCTGACCTGGGCCGAGGATGCACCGGTGCCCGCGATCCTCGTCACCAATGAAAAGGGCGAGGAAGGCCCGGTCAACTTCACCGTGCGCGGCGACACGATCGTGCTCGATGATGTCCCGCCGCAGGTGATCCTGCGCTCGGGCCGAGAAAGCGCGACGCTGACGAACCGGGGGCCGCAACGCACCCGCAGCGCGGCGCTCGCCGACCAGGAGAGGCCTGGATCATGACTCGTTCGATGAAGGGAGCTGAATGATGCGACTCGCGATGCGACTTCCGTCCGGGAATGCCAGTGAAGCCAGAGCGCATGATCCGCGCGAAAGCGAGCCGGCCGAGATCATTGAACTGGCCAGCCGCAGTTCGATCTCGGCGGTGGCCGAGCGCCGGACACGGTTCGAGGGGCTCGGCCTCGCCGCGGGAGTGGCGCTGGTGTGCCTGCTCGGGGCGACGACCTATTGGGCGATGACCATGCCCGAATTGCCCGCCGAACAATCCGTCGGCAGCGCCCAGCCGCCGGGCGAACAGGCGAGCACGGAAATCGTCGATGCGCCGCCGCCCGCGCCCCAGGCGGCCATCGCGCCAACGCCGCTCGCCGACCCGGCACCGGCCCCGGTCTATGCCAATCCGCCCGCTGTTCTCTCGGCCAATCCCTATGCCAGCCCGACCATGATCTACGATGCCAGCCGTGGCCTTCGCTCCGCGCCGGGAGCGGCAACGGCGCCCGGTGCGCTCGCGGGAACCGGCGCGGCGAGCATCGCCGGCGTGAATGGCACGGGCCAGGGTGGTATCGGCGGATCTGCCGCGGACTTCGCGAGCCGCGTCGGCGGAATCGGCGGTGCGCCCGCGCAGGCGCGCGCCATGGTCAATCCCGCGACCACGGTGACCGAGGGCACTATGATCCCGGCGATCCTCGAGACCGCCATCGATACCGACGTGCCCGGCTACGTGCGCGCCATGGTGAGCCAGGACGTGCGCAGTTTCGACGGGACCACCGTCCTGATCCCGCGCTCCTCGCGGCTGATCGGTCAGTACCAGTCGGGCGTCCAGCAAGGGCAGAAACGCGCACATGTGATCTGGACGCGGCTGATCCGGCCCGATGGGGCATCGGTCAATATCGCCTCGCCCGCAGTCGGTTTCGACGGCACCACCGGGCTCGCCGGCGAGGTCGACAACCATTTCTTCCGTCGCTTCGGATCGGCCATGATGCTCTCGGTGATCGGCGGACTGGGAGCGGTGGCAAGCGGAGGCACTTCGGTAGTGCTCGGCGGGGCAGGCCAGAGCGCGGCGAGCGTCGCGGCGCAGCAGGACAGCCAGATCGGGCCGACCATTCGCGTGCGCATGGGCGAACCCATTCGGGTGTTCACCGCGCGCGATCTGGATTTCAGCAAGGTCGCCGAATAGGCGGGCAAGGGACCGGTTGAAACGATGAGCGCCGACATCCACCCCCTGCCACCCGGACCCGACAACGAGGGGTGCGCGCCTGCGCCGGTCGATGGCGAGCGCAGTGTCTATCTCGACGCATATCTCGCCCCGTTCCGTCGCTGGCTCGATTGCGACAGCGTGACCGAGATCATGGTCAATCGCCCGGGCGAGGTCTGGATCGAGGATGCGCGCGAGCCCGGCATGCAGCGGCTCGAGGTTCCCGAGATCGACGACCGGCTGATCAAGCGGCTGGCCGAGCAGGTCGCGCGGGTCAGCCATCAGGGGATCAATCGCGAGCACCCGCTGCTGGGCGCGACGCTTGCCGGGATCGGCGGCGCTGCGGGCGCGCGGATCCAGTTCTGCGGGCCGCCTGCCAGTCGTGAACACTGGGTGATGGCGATACGCCGCCACCGACGTCTTGACCTTCCGCTCGATGCCTACGACACCGGCCCGATCGAAGACCCGATGCCGAGCGCAATGCCTGATGCCCGGGTCCAACCGATCGATTATCTGCGCGCCGCGATAGCAGACCGGCGGACCATCCTGGTCTGCGGCGGCACCAGCACCGGCAAGACGACCTTCCTCAACGCGATGCTCGGCGAGATATCGCCATCCGAACGCGTGGTCCTGGTCGAAGATACGCCCGAATTGCGCTTTCCCGGAGAGAACGCGGTCGGCCTCGTCGCGGTCAAGGGCGAGCTGGGCGAGGCCATGGTGACCGCGAACGAATTGCTCCAGGCGGCGCTGCGGCTGCGCCCCGACCGCATCGTCCTTGGCGAATTGCGAGGGAGCGAAAGCGTTGCCTTCCTGCGCGCGATCAATACCGGCCATCCCGGCAGCTTCTCGACGATACACGCCAATTCGCTGCGCGGTGCGCTCGAACAGCTTGCGCTGATGGTGATGCAGACCGGCATCGGCCTCTCGCGCGCAGACACTATCGCCTATGCCGCCAGCGTCATCGACGTGGTGGTCCAGCTCGGCCGCGATAGCGAGGGCAAGCGCGCGATCACCGCCATCGCTGACAGCCGGGACCTGGTCTAGACGACCCCGCATGGGAAAGAGCCTGCCCCATTCCGTGATGCCCGAGCCTTCCGCCGGTTCGGCATCCACGCCTCCGATTGCAGGCCCGGCGGCGAACGCTCCGGGCGAACGGCTCTATTTTAACCGGGAATTGTCCTGGCTCGCCTTTAACGAGCGGGTGCTCGCCGAAGCGCGCAACGCGAGCTATCCGCTGCTCGAAAGACTGCGCTTCCTGTCGATTTCGGGGAGCAATCTCGACGAGTTCATGATGATCCGCGTGGCCGGTCTCGTCGGGCAAGTGCAGCGCGGGATCGAAAAACCCGCGATTGACGGTCGCAACCCGGCTCAGCAGCTGGTGGCGATCCGCGAAAAGATCGCCAAGCTATCCTCGCGGCAACAGGAGGTGTGGCGCGAACTGCGAGAGGCGCTCGCTGCGGCTGGCATCCACATTGCCGATGAAAAACGGGTCAGGCCCGCCGCGCACAAATGGCTCAAGGCTTTCTTCCGCGAAGAGATCCTGCCGGTTGTCACTCCGCAGGCGCTCGACCCGGCTCACCCGTTCCCCTTCGTCCAGAACGAGGGGCTAGGCCTCCTGTTCAGCCTGACCCGCAAGTCCGACGGCAAGGAGCTGATGGAGATGGTGCTCATCCCCGCCGCGCTTCCGCGCTTCGTTCGCGTGCCCGACACCCATTGCGAGGCGGGCGAGGCGGTCTTCATCTCGATCGCCAGCCTGATCCAGCGTTATGCCAAGAAGCTGTTTCCCGGCTTTGCCATCAATGGTGACGGGATGTTCCGGGTGCTGCGCGACAGCGATATCGAGATCGAGGAAGAGGCCGAGGACCTGGTGCGCACCTTCCGCAGCGCGATCCAACGCCGCCGTCGCGGCCAGGTGATCCAGCTCGAGATCGAGGACGATTTCGATCCCCGGGCCGAGGAAATGCTGCTCGAACAGCTCGGCGTCCAGGAAGCCGCGGTGATCAAGACTGACGGAATCATCGGGATCGAGCGGCTCGGCGAGATCGCGGCTGCCGACCGTCCCGACCTCAAGTTCGAACCCTATTCGCCGCGCTATCCCGAGCGCATTCGCGAGCATGACGGCGACGCCTTTTCCGCGATCCGCGAAAAGGACATCGTCATCCACCACCCCTATGAAAGTTTCGAGGTGGTGGTCGATTTCATCCGCCAGGCCGCCGCCGACCCGGACGTGGTGGCGATCAAGCAGACCCTTTATCGGGCCGGCTCGCAAAGCGCGGTCATCAATGCGCTGATCGAGGCGGCCGAAGCGGGAAAATCGGTCACCGCCGTGGTCGAGTTGAAGGCCCGCTTCGATGAGGAGCAAAACCTCAAATGGGCCTCAAAGCTCGAACGCGCGGGTGTGCAGGTGATCTATGGCTTCACCGACTGGAAAACCCATGCCAAGGCGGCGATGGTGGTTCGCCGCGAGGAAGACGGCTTTCGCACCTACTGCCATTTCGGCACCGGCAATTACCACCCGGCGACCGCGCGCATCTACACCGACCTGTCGTTCTTCACTGCCAATCCCAAGCTCGGGCGCGACGCGGCGCAGATGATGAATTTCGTTACCGGCTATGTCGAACCCGGCGAACTGGAACTAATCGCGGTCGCGCCGCTCAACCTGCGCGAGACCCTCTACGAGCGGATCGACACCGAGATCGCCAATGCGTGCGAGGGCAAGCCCGCGGCGATCTGGATGAAGTGCAACCAGATCACCGATCCCGGCATGATCGACCGTCTCTACCAGGCAAGCCGGGCAGGGGTCGCGATCGAACTGGTGGTGCGCGGCATTTGCTGCCTGCGCCCGGGAGTTGCGGGCATGAGCGACAATATTCGCGTGCGTTCGATCGTCGGGCGTTTCCTCGAACACAGCCGGATCTATGCCTTTGCCAATGGCGAAAAGATGCCCGGAGTGCGCGCCAAGCTTTTCATCTCGTCAGCCGACCTGATGGAGCGCAATCTCGACCGGCGGGTCGAAGCGCTGATCCCGATCCGCAACCGCACGGTTCACGACCAGATTCTCCAGCAGGTGCTGCTCGCAAACATGCTCGATACCGAGCAGAGCTGGTGGCTCCATCCCGATGGCAGCTATTCGCTGGTCGCAGCCGATCTCGACAAAAGCGCCAAGCGTTTCAATTGCCACCATTATTTCATGACTAACCCTTCGCTATCGGGGCGGGGCGGCGCGCTCGAGGCCGGGGCCGTGCCGCGCCTGTCGCTCGCCAGGGAGCGGCAGCGATGAACCTCAAGCGCAAGATGATCGAGCGAGACGGAGTGTTCGCTGGCAGCATGCCGGGCCGGGCGATCATCGATATCGGGTCGAACACGGTGCGGCTGGTGATCTATGGCGGATCGATGCGCGCTCCGAGCGTGCTGCTCAACGAAAAGGTCACCGCGCGGCTTGGCCGCGACATCGCCGACAAGGGGGTGCTCGCCGACGAAGCGATCGCCATCGCAATGCGCGGGCTTGAACGCTTCGCCCTGCTTCTGACCGATCTCGAAATCGACGATGTCGAAGTCGTCGCGACCGCCGCGGTGCGCGATGCGAGCAACGGGACGCAATTCGTCGCGGGCCTGCGCGATTGCGGGTTCGAGGCGCGGGTCCTTTCGGGCGAGGAAGAGGCTTGCCTGAGCGCGAGCGGGGTCGCCGGTGCCTTTCCCGGTGCACAAGGGCTCGTCGCCGATCTCGGTGGGGGCAGCCTCGAACTGGTCGATCTCGACGATGGCGTGCCGGGCGAGGCGGTCTCGCTGCCGCTTGGCACCTTGCGCCTGCCCGAATACCGGCAAGCCAGTCGCGGCGCGATGCGCAAGCGGCTCGAAAATGCACTCGCCGAGGGAGCGCCGGCGATCGACACCGGGAAGACGCTTTATCTTGTCGGTGGCACGCTGCGCGCCATGGCGGTCTATGCGATGCAGGAAATGGATCACCCGCTCAGCGATCCGCACGGATTTGCCATCGCGCCCGACGCCGCGAAAGCGATGCTCGGCAAGGCGCTCGGCACCGAGACGGTGGAGAGCCTTCAGGCGCGCGACCGGATTTCGTCGATGCGCGCGCAGAAACTTCCCGATGCCTCGGTCCTGGCAGAGGCCATGCTGGCCCGTTTCGCGCCGCGCCGGATCGTCTTCTCGTCCTGGGGCCTGCGCGAAGGGCTGCTTTACGACCGGCTGCCCGATCACGAAAAGGCGCAGGACCCACTGCTTGCCGGGATCTCGGTCTTCGCCACCCAGCGCGGCGCGCCGCCCCCGCTCGCCGCGCGCATAGCCGGATGGACGGTCAATGCCGTGCCGCCGCGCAGGCATGGTAGCGAGCGCCTGAGGCTGGCTGCAACCATGCTCGCGCTCGCCTCGATGCAGATCGAGCCCAATATCCGCATGCCGCAGGCCTTAGACTGGGCGCTGCACAAGCGCTGGATCGCGGTGTCGGAGGCAGAGCGGGCCATGCTCGCCGCCGCCATTGCCGCCAATGGCAATGTCCTCGACCTGCCGCGAGCGGTGACGGCATTGGCGAGCCGCGAGGCGCTCGAAGAGGCAGTTTGCTGGGGGCTGGCGGTGCGGCTGGCGCGGCGGCTGGGGGCGCGATCGCGCAAATCGCTTCAGGTCAGCGGTCTCGCCATCGAGGAGGACAAGCTGGTGCTGCGGCTCGCCGAGAGCCACGGAGCGCTGTTCGGCCTGTCATCGGAAAAGGACATGGCCGCGCTCGCCGGCAGGCTTGGCCTGAGGTGGACTTGCGAGATCGTAGCCGGTGACGATCTCAGCGGCGCTCGGGCGCAGTGACCGGGCGCTCGCTGGCAAAGGGCGAAAAATTGGTGTCCGTATCGAACAGGTCGATGCCCTCCGCCTTTTTCAACCTAGCCACGACCGCATAGGTCACCGGGGTCAGCGCGGCTTCCCAGGCGACCTTGAGCAGCCAGTTGGTGACCATCACCGTCACCACCGCCTCTGTCGACCAGATGCCGAGAAAGGCAATCGGATAGAAGATGAGGCTGTCGACGCCCTGGCCGAGCACGGTCGAGCCGATCGTGCGTGACCACAGCGCCTTGCCGCGGGTCCACACCTTCATCCGCGCCATGACATAGGAATTGACGAACTCGCCCGCCCAGAACGCGGTGACCGATGCGATGACGATCCGCCAGGTGCTTCCGAACACGCTTTCATAGGTCTGCTGGCACACCGTGCCTGGCGCGCTGTCGGGAACAGCGCGCAGCGCAAGGCTTTCGCTGCCTGCGCACTGCCAGCCCTCGAAGGCCGGAAGCGAGACCACGACATAGCTCATGAAGGCAAGGAACAGCATCGCGGCAAAGCCGGTCCAGATCACCCGCCGTGCACGGGCAAAGCCGTAAACCTCGGTCAGAATGTCGCCGATCACATAGCCGAGCGGGAAGAACAGGATGCCCGCGCCGTAGATGAACACGCCCTCGGGCGCGGGCCACCATCCATCGGGCCAGAAGCCGACTTCGACAAAGGTGAGCTTGGCCGCACCGATCAGGTTCGACAGCAGCAGGATCGCAACGAAGGCTGCCATGACGAGATCGTAATGGCGAAAACTGGGCGGCGGCCGGCTGGTCGCGCGCACGCCGATCTCCCCAAGGTCGCCCGATGGCGCAGCCGATCCGGTTTTATCCATCGCGGCGAGACCTAGCCGTGTTTGCGGCCTGCGCAAAGCGCGCTAATGGCGGTTGGGCGCGCGCCCGTAGCTCATCTGGATAGAGCGCGAGACTTCTAATCTTGAGGCAGCAGGTTCGAGTCCTGCCGGGCGCGCCAATTCTTGTTAGCTGTCAGAACCGATGCGCACTCTCGAGCAATTCGGAGGTCACCGGATAGCCCGCATCCTCGAGGATGGTGAGCATGGTGCGCCCGCCTTCGTCGACGATCTGCGGCACGATGGTGCGCACCGGGATCGATTCCGCCTGGGCGCGCGCCTCGGCATAGCTGGCGAACAGGGCGAGGCGTTCAAGGTTCCGGCGGGTGGGAAAGATGAGCTTGATCTCGCCGCGCTCGGCCGCTTCGAGTGCCCCCTTGGCGCTGGTCCAGAAAAGGTGCGTGTTTTCGGAATTGTCGATCGAGACATCGACTGCGCCGGTGCCGAGATCGGCAAGATAGAAGCGGGTGTCATAAACGCGCGGCAGGCGCTCGTTCTTGGGATACCAGCGCGCAAACGGGGTGATCTGCGCGAGGTCGAGGTGCCAGCCGAAGTGTTCGAGCACGGGGGCCAGCTCGTTGCGCTCTTCAAGCATGGCGCGTGCCGCGGCCGCCTTGCCAGCATCGATATCCCCTGAAAGGCCGAGCGCGAGCCCGGTTTCCTCGAGCGTTTCGCGGATCGCCGCGATCTGGTGAGCGGCCTCGACCGGGTCGATCGGCTTGTCAGGACCCGGCGCCGGTGCCTCGCTCGCGACCTGCTCGCCGAGCGAAAGGTCCGCCGGATCGACACGGCCGCCAGGAAACACCGCCATGCCGCCGGCAAAGGCCATTGTGCGCGAGCGCACGGTCATCAATATCTGCGGATCGCCACCCTCGGGGCAATCGCGGAAGATGATGATGGTGGCTGCGGGAATGCCCTTAGGCGGAGATGCGGCATCGGTCTGGCTCGGTTCGGTCATGCGAGCAAAGATGGCGCGCCCTTGCGCGCTTGCCAAGAGCGGCGCGCAGTTGTGTCGGTATATCTTACACTCTACCGATCTGATGAAGAGCAGTCGCCACTCAAGACGTTGATTTTCAAAAGTTTGTTTGTTTTGGCACGCAAACTGCATCATAGGATACGAAGCGACACAGTCTTCGCATCGAGGCTCGATCCGTTCCTGGTCTCTCGGATCGGCCTCCCCAAAGAAAAACCGCCTCGCAAACGTACCCGTGCGAGGCGGTTTTTTCTTGTTCGATCGGGAAACCGCGCGAGGCGCGTGAGCGGATCAGCTCTCGGCCTTGGCGACCTGCTTCTCGTCCATCAATTGCTGCAATTCACCCGCTTCGAACATCTCCATCATGATGTCGCTGCCGCCGACGAACTCGCCCTTGACGTAAAGCTGCGGGATCGTTGGCCAGTCGGAATAGGTTTTGATCCCCTGGCGCACTTCCATGTCCTGGAGGACATCGACGCTTTCGTAGGAGACGCCGCAATGATCAAGGATCGCGACAGCGCGGCTGGAAAAGCCGCATTGCGGGAAGAGCGGGGTGCCCTTCATGAAAAGAACGACGTCATTTTCGCCGACGAGAGTGGAAATGCGCGATTGGACATCAGACATGATGTGCAGCCTTCCTGGATGGATTTCGTGAATTGCGTGCGGTCTACGTGGGGACAGCAGTCGAGACTTGCAAGGCGTGCAGTTCGCCGCCCATCTTCTCGCCGATCGCGGCATAGACCATCTTGTGCTGCTGGACCCGGTTCTTGCCCGCGAACTCAGCCGAAGTGACCTTGACCGCCCAGTGATCGTCGTCACCGGCAAGGTCGGTGAGCTCGATCACTGCATCGGGCAAGGCGGCGCGGATCGCCGCCTCGATATCGTCGCGCGCCATCGGCACGCGATTACTGCTCGCTCATGAACTGGCGGCGCGCCTCGATCGCCATTTCTTCGAGCTTGGCGCGGATATCGGCTTCGGAGACATTGGCCTCGGCCGCGGTCAGATCGCCGAGCAGTTTGCGGATCACGTCCTCGTCGCCCGCTTCCTCGAAATCGGCCTGGACGACCGCCTTCTTGTAGGCGTCGGTCTCTTCTTCGGTGAGGCCCATCAGTCCGGCCGCCCATTCGCCCAGCAGCCGGTTGCGGCGCGCAGCGATCTTGAAAGCGGTTTCCTCGTCCATTGCGAACTTGGCTTCTTCGGCGCGTTCGCGATCTTTGAAATCGGTCATTGGAGTCCCTTTGAAATTCTTGTCGGCTGATCTAGGCGCACGCGCTCCGCGCGGCAAGCGGCAGCGCGGAGTGCACGCGCGATTAATCCATGGTGACGACGAGCTTGCCCACGGCCTCGCGGTTTTCGAGCTTGGCAATCGCTTCGCCCGCGCGTTCGAGCGGGAAAGTCTCGGAGACCAGCGGGTCGATCTTGCCGTCCTGCATCAAGGCGAACAATTCCTTGACCTGTTCGACGAAACGCTCCGGTTCGCGGGCGGTGAAGGCGCCCCAGAAGACCCCGCAGATATCGCAGCTTTTCAGCAGGGTCAGGTTGAGCGGCATCTTCGCGATACCCGCCGGGAAGCCGACGACCAGAAAGCGGCCTTCCCAGGCGATCGCGCGGAGCGCCGGTTCGGAATATTGCCCGCCGACAATGTCATAGACGATGTTCGCCCCTTCGGGCCCGCAGGCCTGCTTGAATTTCTGGCTGAGTTCCTTGGAAGCGGCCTTGTCCATCTCCTCGCGCGGATAGATTACCACCTCGTCGGCGCCGGCCTTCTTCGCGACTTCGCCCTTGGCCTCGCTCGAGACTGCGGCGATCACCCGCGCGCCGAACGCCTTGGCCAGTTCGACCGCCGACAGCCCGACGCCGCCCGCCGCGCCAAGGATGAGCACATTGTCGCCCGGCTTGATGTGACCGCGATCCTTGAGGCCGTGAATGGTGGTCCCGTAGGTCATCAGGAGCGATGCCGCCTTTTCGAGCGGCACGCCGTCGGGAACCGGGAAAATCCGCGCGGCCGGGACGATCGCCTTTTCGCGAAGGCCGCCATTGCCCATGCCCGCCATAACGCGGTCGCCTGGCTTGAACTGGCTCACCCCTTCGCCGACCGCTTCGACCACCCCGGCGATCTCGCCTCCGGGGGAATAGGGGCGTTCGGGTTTGAACTGGTAGAGGTCGCGGATCATCAGCGTGTCGGGATAATTGATCGCGCAGGCTTTGACATCCACCAGCACTTCTCCCTTGGCCGGGGTCGGGACCGCGATCTCGTCGAGTGTCAGGGTTTCGGGTCCGCCCACCTGGTGGGTCTGGATGGCTTTCATGGCGATGGTCTCCCTCGTCTAGCTGGTGGTTCCGCGCATGGCCCATCCCTGGGCCTGTTCGCGGCGTGTTTCGAAGCGGGCGATCGCATCGCCGCGCTCGAGCGTGAGCGCGACCTCGTCGAGCCCGTTGATAAGGCAGTGCTTTCGAAATGGGTCGATCTCGAAAGCGAAGCGATCCTGGAAAGCGGTGGTGACGGTCTGCGTGTCGAGGTCGATATCGATGGTCTCGCCCTGCTGGGCGACCTCCATCAACCGATCGATCGCGCTCTGCTGCAGGACGATGGGAAGGATGCCGTTCTTGACAGCATTCCCCGAGAAGATGTCCGAAAAGCTTGGAGCGATCACCGCGCGCAGCCCCATGTCCGTGAGCGCCCAGGCAGCGTGTTCGCGGCTCGACCCGCAGCCGAAATTGTCGCCCGCGATCAGGATCGGCGCGCCATCAAATGCGGGATCGTCGAAGACATTGCCGGGAACTGCGCGGATCGTCTCGAACGCGCCTTGTCCCAGCCCCTCGCGGGTGATGGTCTTGAGCCAGCGGGCAGGAATGATGATGTCGGTGTCGACATTGCTTGCGCCAAGGGGGATGGCGCGCCCCGATACCCGCGTGACGGCTCGCATCAATCGGTTTCCGGGTTCTCGCCCGAGGGGATGGGGCCGGGCTGGCTCGGCTCGTTCTTCGTCTTGGCGCGCTTGTTGGCATAGAGCAGCGCGGCGGCGATTGCGGCGGACCCGATCGCTCCGGCGATGGCGGCGGTGGATTTCTTGGTCATGCTTGTTCTCTTGGGCAGGGTGAGGAGGATTGGCAAGATGTGTGCGCTGGGCTGTGCGCGATCAAGTGAGCTTGCGCACGTCGGCGAGATGGCCGGCGACAGCGGCAGCGGCAGCCATGGCCGGCGACAACAGGTGGGTGCGCGCGCCCGGACCCTGGCGGCCGACGAAATTCCGGTTCGAGGTCGAGGCGCAGCGTTCGCCGGCAGGCACCTTGTCGGGGTTCATCGCAAGGCACGCCGAACAGCCCGGTTCGCGCCATTCGAACCCGGCCGCGGTGAAGATCCGGTCAAGCCCCTCATCCTCGGCCTGGCGTTTCACGAGGCCCGATCCCGGGACCACGATTGCCCAGCGGACATTGTCGGCCTTGCGCCGCCCGTCGAGGACCGCTGCTGCCGCGCGCAAGTCCTCGATCCGGCTGTTGGTGCAACTGCCGATGAAGACGTTCTCGATCGCGATCGCGCTCATCGGGGTGCCGGGGGTGAGTCCCATATATTCGAGGCTCGCGGCGGCGGCCTTGCGCTTGGCCGGATCGGCAAAGCTGTCGGGTGAAGGCACGGTCCCGCCGATCGCGACCACGTCTTCCGGGCTGGTACCCCAGGTGACCGTCGGTTCGACCGATGCAGCATTGATCGTGACCGTCTTGTCGAAGCGCGCGCCCGGATCGGTGTTGAGGGTTCGCCAATAGGCGACAGCCTTGTCCCAATCCTCACCCTGCGGCGCCATCGGACGCCCCTTGAGGTAAGCGAACGTGGTGTCATCGGGCGCGATCAGGCCGGCGCGCGCGCCCGCCTCGATGCTCATATTGCAGACCGTCAGCCGCTCCTCGACGGTCATCGCCTCGAACACCGCACCGCGATATTCGATAACGTGACCGGTACCGCCGGCCGCACCGATTGCGCCGATGATGTGGAGCACGAGGTCCTTGGCGCTGACCCCGGGGCCGAGCATGCCCTCGACGCGCACTTCCATGCTTTTCGAGCGGCGCAGCAACAGCGTCTGGGTCGCGAGCACGTGTTCGACCTCGCTGGTGCCGATGCCAAAGGCAAGCGCGCCGAGGCCGCCGTGGCAGGCCGTGTGCGAATCGCCGCAGACAATGGTGGTGCCGGGTAGCGAGAACCCCTGTTCGGGGCCGACCACGTGGACAATCCCCTGCTGGGGCGCGGTGGCATCGATATAGCGGATGCCGAAATGCGCGGTGTTGGCCTCGAGCGCGGCAAGCTGGGCTGCGCTCTGGTCATCGGCGATCGGCAGCCGCGCGCCATCTTCATCCAGGCGCGCGGTGGTCGGAAGGTTGTGGTCGGGCACGGCAAGGGTGAGTTCGGGGCGGCGCACCGTGCGTCCAGAAAGCCGCAGCGCCTCGAAGGCCTGCGGGCTGGTGACTTCGTGGACGAGATGCCGGTCGATATAGACCAGCGCGGTCCCGTCATCGCGGGTCTCGATAACGTGATCGTCCCAGATCTTTTCGTACAAGGTGCGCGGACGCGATGCCATGAGCGGGTTTTTCCAAGCTTTGTCTTGCCGCGATTAGCGGCGCTTGGGCCACACTGGCAACATCGTGGTGCGCGCGAATGGATTTAGTGATGGAAACGAAACCTATTCGCGCTTAACTTACAAGCATGTCAGCAGCGCCATTCCAGTTTCCGATCCGGGTCCTACCCGAAGACATCGACTTCATGGGCCATGTCAACAATGCCCGCTATCTGGGCTGGGTGCAGGACGCGGTGCTCGCGCACTGGAACCGGATCGCGCCTGCCGAAGATGTCGCTTCGAAGGCCTGGGTCGCGCTCAAGCACGAGATCACCTATCGCAAGCCGGCATTTCTCGAAGACGACGTGATCGCCCAGACCGTGCTCGAGCAATATCAGGGCGCGCGCGCATTCTATCACACGGTCATCCGCCGCGGCGAGGACGTGCTTGCCGAAGTGCGGTCGAGCTGGTGCTGCATCGATGCGCAAACGCTCAGGCCGGCGCGCATCGGCGAGCACTTGCGCGCATTGTTCTTTCCCGACAGCGATTGATCGAAAGGCTTCGCCTGCTTGCGACTTTCCGGCGAGCGCGGCGCGCCCTATAGGCAGGTCCATGCCCCGTTCGACTGCCTCCACCCCTCCAGCGCTGCGCCCTTTCGCTCTACCCGGTGCCGCGCTCCAGGGCGCGGTCGGGCTTGCTCTGGCGGCGCTGATCGCGGGCAGCTGGCTGGCGATCCACGCTTTTGCGATGTTCGTTTTCGAGCTTGGCTGGGAGACCTTGCCGATCGGCCTCGTTCTGGCAGCGTTGCAATGCTGGCTGTCAGTGGGCGTGTTCATCGTCTGCCACGACGCGATGCACGGTAGCCTTGCGCCCGGCCGACCGCGATTGAGCGCGGCCATCGGCACGGTTTTGTTGTTCCTCTATGCTGGGTTCGGGTGGCGGCGCCTGCGCGATGCCCATTTCGCGCATCACAAGCTGTCAGGCCACGCGGGCGATCCCGATTTCGACGAAAACAATCCGAGCGATTTCTGGCGCTGGTACGCGACCTTCTTCCGGAGATATTTCGGCTGGCAATCGCTCGTCTTCGTCAACGCGGTGGTGGCGTTCTATTGGCTGGTGCTCGACATCCCCATGGTCCAGATCGTTCTGCTTTATGGCGCGCCGGCGCTGCTGTCCTCGCTGCAATTGTTCTATTTCGGCACCTATCGCCCCCACAGCCATGCCCCTGACGATCGATTCGAAGACAGCCACAATGCGCGCACTGACGGGTTCGGGCGGCTGGCGAGCCTCGCCACCTGCTTTCATTTCGGCTATCATCTCGAACATCATCGCCGCCCCGACGTGCCCTGGTGGGCATTGCCCCGGGCGCGGGCGGCGGGCATTGGCGCGGCGCGAACTGCGCGCGCCGCGGATCAGAGGAAGACGAGCGAATGACCTGGCTCGAGGCAGGTGCGATCACGCTGGGAGCGCTGGTGGGGATGGAATTCTTCGCCTGGTTCGCGCACAAATACATCATGCACGGCTTCGGCTGGGCCTGGCACCGCGACCACCACGAACCGCACGCCAACCGGCTCGAAAAAAACGACCTTTTCGGTGTTGTGTTTGGCGCGATCGATGTCGCGCTCTATCTTGTCGGCGCGCTCTATTACGAGCCGCTGTGGTGGGTGGCTCTGGGTATCAACCTGTATGGCCTGCTCTATGCTCTGGTGCATGACGGGCTGGTTCACCAGCGCTTCTTCCGCTGGGTGCCCAAGCGAGGATATGCCAAGCGGATCGTCCAGGCGCACAAGCTTCACCACGCGACGATCGGCAAGGAGGGCGGGGTCAGCTTCGGCTTCGTCATCGCGCGCGATCCGGCGCGGCTCAAGGCCGAGCTCAGGCGCCAGGCGCAAGAGGGTGCGGCAAAAGTGCGCGAGAGCGCCGGCGCCTGAACGCCGGCATCATTCGTTGCGGGTGACGATCCAGCTTCCAGCGATCACCAGCACGGCGATCGAGATCCAGACATAGGGAAAGCCGAGCGTCAGCGCGGTGAAGGCCACGCCGGCGCTCATCGCCAGCACCGCTGCGACCTTGGCCTTGCGCGAGATCGCGCGGCGTTCGCGCCAGTCGGCGATCTGCGGGCCATAGGTTGGATGATCGAGGATGCGCTGTTCCCATTCGGGATTGCTGCGCGCAAAACAATAGACCGCGAGCAGCAGGAAGGGCACGGTCGGCACGATCGGCAGCGCCGCGCCCACCGCGGCGAGCACCACGCTGGCGATCCCTCCCAGCGTATAGAACGGGCGCAACCGACTCATGAAGCGGCCAGCCGGGCGGCGTGCTCCTTGACCAGCGCGATCATGTTGGGGACGCCCTGGGTGCGGTTGCTCGACAACTGGTTCTTCAGGTCGAAGCGTTCGAGCGCGCCGGTCACGTCCATCGCCGCGACTTCGGCCGCGGGGCGATCCTGCACGGCGGCGATCACGAGGGCGACCATCCCCTTGGTGATCGCAGCATTGCTGTCGGCGAGGAAATGCAAGTTGCCCGCATCGCCGGTCTCGGTGGGATATACCCACACGGCTGCCGAGCATCCGCGCACGAGCGTCGCATCGGTCTTGAGCGCTTGCGGCATCGCGTCGAGCTCGCGGCCGAGTTCGATCAGCAGCCGATAGCGTTCGTCGCCTTCGAGAAAGGTGTATTCTTCGTAGATGTCATCGAGGGATCGCATGGCGCGCATTTAGGGAGCGCAAGCGCGAAGGGGAAGGGGCAGGGCCGGGTCGCGAGCGAAAGGCCTGCCAGACGACGCGCGCTAGAGCTCGACCCCGCTGGCGATCGCTTCGAGCTTCTTGATCCGCTCTTTCATGTCGGCCAGTTCGATCCGAGCCGCGCCAACGGCCGCGCCGCCCTCGATCTCGCCGTGACCGGCACCGCGCTGGAGGCGGTCGAGCGCCTCGCGCTTGTAAGCGAGCCAACCCTGCCATCCGCGCAGCAGCGCGAAGGCCACTACGATAAGCCCCACCAGGCAAGTGGCAGCGATCACGAGTGTTGGATCCGTCATCATCGGCTTTGCTCCTTCCCGTGCGAAGTTGATGCGGTTTCATCGAGCGAGGGTTCGCCCGGCGCGCGCAGCGCCTCGATTTCAGCGGCGATCCGGGCGCGCTCGCGCGCGTCCATGGTGTTGTTGTCGGTGGCAATCCGTTCAAGGACGTGAAGCCGTTCGCGCAATTGCTCGATCTCGCGGCGGGTATCTTCGATTTCCGCGCGCGAGGCTTCGTCGCCGCGCCCGATATAGGTCTCGTTGCCGTCCTCATCGGAGATGATCCCGGCGCGCGCCTTGGACATCTGGACGATGCCCCAGACAACGATCGCGACCACCGCAACTATCGCCCAGCCGCTCATTGCCCTGCTCCTTTGCTGGCGCCGGCCGGGGCAGGGTCGCGCAGGCTCTCGATTTCGTCAGCAAGGTCGATGCTGCGGTCCGTGGCAATGCGTTCGAGCACGCGGACCCGGCTTTCGAGATTGGCCTCTTCAAGACCAGCCCGACCGGACGCATTGCCCTGGCCCTTGCGATGGCGTGCCACGCACCAGACGGCGCAGGCCCCGATGGCGGCAGCCAGTCCTGCCAGCTGCAGCGCCTCGAAAACAAGCGGGGTGTCGGCTCCGAACATCAGCCCTTCTCCGCCTCGCGCCGTGCCTCCTGGCGCGCTTCGGCGCGGGCGCGCTCGTCGCGCAGCGCCTCGATCTCATCGGACAGCAATTGCCCGCGATCGGTGGCAAGCCGTTCGAGCACGCGCACGCGGTCCTCGATCAGGTCGACCCGGTCATCGGCAATCATCGCGGAACCGGAATTGCCACCGGCCTCGCGCTCGCGCTCCCAGCGGCGATGCGCGAGCACCTTCGCCACGATCGCATTGACCGATATTCCCAGCACCAGCGTCACCACGGTGATGAAGCTGAAGATCAGCACGAGGTCCATGTCCAGCATCAGGCGTTCCCTTCGTCCTTGCGGTTTTCAAGCGCACGCTCGCGCAGCGCGTCGATTTCGGATGTTAGCGCGTAGCCGCTATCGGTGACGATCCGTTCGACATTGGCAAGCCGGTCCTTCATCGAGCCGAGCTCGGCGCGCAATTCGGCGTTCTCTTGGGTCAAGAGGGCGACCCGCTGCTTGGTCTCGCCATCGGTGGAAGGCTTGAGGGCCTGGCCCCAGGTGCCATCGAGCGGGTAGCCGTGTTCGATCCGCATCTTGGTCGTCTGGATCCAGCCGAAGATGCCGGCTGCGCCCAGAGCAAGTCCTCCGCCGATGATCCAGGGCAGGTGCGGAACGATAATTGCAGCTGCATCGACGCTCATGCCGAAGTCTCCTTCTTCGTGCCGAGGTCGAGCGGCACGCCGCTTTCGCTGGAGCCGGATCGGGGAGCGGGCACATCGCGCAGCGCCTCGATCTCCTCGGCGAGCGTGTAACCGCGATCGGTGACAATCTTCTCGAGCACGATCATCCGATCCTGCATGGCATCGAGCTTGTCGTGAAGCTCGCGATTTTCTGCCTTGAGGCGCTTGGTCTCGGCATCGTCGCGCTTGACCGTGGTCTTGCCGCCCCATTCGTCCTCGAGGTCGTAGCCGTGCTTGGCGCGGATCCAGTTGTTGATGATCCAGCCGGCAGTGCTGATCGCGATGATCGCGATGACAAAAGAGGGCCCACCCCAATCCATTATACCTGTTCCTTCCTGTTGATTTCGAGCGGCACGCCGCTGTCCTTTTCCTCGACATCGCGCACGTCGCGCAGCGCCTCGATCTGGGTTGCGACGTCGTAGCCGCGATCGGTGACGATGCGTTCGAGCACCTGCACCCGGTCTTCGAGCTTCTGGATCTGGCTGGCATATTGCGCGGCCTTTTCGGCGCTTTGCGATGCGGTCGCCTCGATCTTCTTCTCTTCCAGCTTCTTCTGGTTGGCGATCCAGACGATCGCGACCACCATCAGAAACGGCGCAGCCACCGCCACCAGTCCGATCAGATCACCCACGTTTCATTCTCCCTCTTTCGACCGGTCACCCGCGTTTCAGCGCAATTCCTCGATCTGCGCGGTCAGGCGCGGATTGTTGCTGACATAATAGGTCTCGACATCGGCGAGCCGGCGGTCGATGTCGCGGAAGCGGGCGCGGATTTCGCGGGCCGAACGGCTCGGGCTCTGGCGCACGCGCTGCCAATAGCGCTCTTCCTGGTGGTCGCGATAAAGATGCGGCGGCTTCTTCTGAAGCGCGAAGCCCGCGATCAGATAGGCGATCAGCGGCCAGCCAAAGGCAATCGTGAGCGCCACCGCGCCAATGCGCAGCCAGAAGCGGTTGAGCCCTGTATATTCGGCGATCCCCGAGATGACGCCCAGAAACTTGGCGTGGCGGGTATCGCGATAGAGCGTGGTGCGCGGGGTGTTCACGGGCGGGCTCCTTTCTTCTCGGCGAGCAATTGTTCGAGCTCGCGCAGCTGCTGGTTGTCACTGTCCTGGTCGGGCTGGATGCGCTTGACCGGGTTGAACGAGGGGTCGTCGGTGGCGACCAGCCGTTCGACCGTGTCCATGCGTTCGTCGAGCCGCTTGGCGAGGTTGTAGAGCTCCTCGAGCAACACCTCGTCGTCATTGGTGATCGTGGCCGCAGTCTTCCACTTGGTCACGTAATGCATGATCAGCCACGGCAGGCCGATGAGCACCATCGGAAGTACGATAAATTCGGGATCCACCTTTATTCCCCTTTGTCTTTTTCGATCTGGCTGGCGCTGTCCTTGCCCAGCGCCTTTTTCATTTCAGCGAGTTCGTCGTCGATCGCATCGGCGCCTTCGAGCGCGGCAATCTCGTCCGACAAGGACGGCGGTCCGTCCTGGCCGATGGCGATCGCATCCGCGCGGCCCTCGGCATAATCGACCCGGCGTTCGAGCTGGTCGAAGCGCGCCAGCGCCTCGTCCGTGCGCTCGGTGCTCATCAGGGTGCGCAGCTTGACGCGGTTCTCCGCGCTTTCGAGCCGCGCGGCGATCTGGGTCTGGCGGCTGCGGGCCTCGCGCAAGCGGTGCTGCAGCTTCTGAATATCGACCTCGTAGGCGCGCAGGGCATCGTCGAGCACCGCGATCTCGGCGCGTAGCTGATCGCCCATGTCGCTGGCTTTCTTCTTCTCGATCAGCGCCGCGCGGGCGAGATCCTCGCGGTCCTTCGACAGCGCCAGCTGCGCCTTTTCGGACCAGTCGGCCTGGAGCCGGTCGAGCTTGACCACGTGGCGGTGCATCTCCTTCTGGTCGGCAATGGTGCGTGCCGCGCTCGCCCGGACCTCGACCAGCGTCTCCTCCATTTCGAGGATGATCATGCGGATCATCTTCGACGGGTCGTCGGCATTGTCGAGCAGGTCGTTGAAGTTTGCGGCAATGATGTCGCGGGTGCGGCTGAAAATGCCCATGAAGGCTACTCCATCGAGGAACGGGTTGGTCTTGTTGTCACGCGGCCCTGTTTCCGGGTCGCTCCAGCTGTCAGTCTGCGTCGGAGTGGGGCTGCGGCGCAAGGCTTCGATTTCGGCATCGAGCCGCGAGAGGCGGCCCTTGGTCTTTCCCTTGCCTTCGGCAGGAGCGCTGCTCGATACGGTTGCTGCGTCCTTTCGCGGCGTGAAGAAGGGCTGGAAGTCGTCGCCCGGTTCGAATCCGCCCTCGGCAGCGCTCTCTTCGGCTTCGGCAGAACTGCCGGCCTCGGCAGGCTTGCCCTTGCCAGCGCCTTCGCCGGAGCGCGAGGCGCCGGGGGCAGGGGAGGGGGTGTCGGGCTTGCTCACGCGTCTATCAGGCCAGTTCGACCAGCATGGCCGTGTTCTGCGGGTGAGCATGGGCCGATGCCTCGCTGACGAGATTGAGCTGCGAAGTCAGCGCGATCATCGCCACCATGGCAGTGACGCTGGCGAGCGAAGCCTTGCCCAGTTTGGTGGCGAAAAAACTCTGTGCTTGCATGGCTGATCGTCCTTTGCGTTGAAAATCGGTGTTGACCAAGGTTCTGCAATCGCTGTGCCAAACGCAGCAAACCATTGAGTTGTAAAGAAAATATCCTAAGGCCCGGATTTTCTTCTGGTGCCGGTTGCCAATCATTGGGAAATTTCACTATAGTTTGGGCGAAGAGGGGGGGCAGTGGAACGCGAAAACCAGTTCATCGGCCAGTCCGGCGCATTTCTCGACGCGGTCGAACGCGCCAGCCGTGCCGCTCCGATGAGCCGTCCGGTGCTCGTCATCGGCGAGCGCGGAACGGGCAAGGAACTGATCGCCGAGCGCCTGCACCGTCTGTCATCGCGATGGGACGAACCGCTCGTCACCATGAATTGCGCTGCGCTTCCCGAAACGCTGATCGAGGCCGAACTGTTCGGCCACGAGGCAGGAGCCTTCACCGGTGCTACCAAATCGCGCGCGGGACGGTTCGAGGAAGCCGACAAAGGCACCTTGTTTCTCGACGAACTTGGCACCTTGTCGATGGGCGCGCAGGAAAGGCTGCTGCGCGCGGTCGAATATGGCGAGGTCACGCGCATCGGTGCCTCGCGCCCGATCCGGGTCGATGTCCGTATCGTCGCCGCGACCAATGACGACCTTCCGGCTCTCGCACAGGCAGGCGAGTTTCGCGCCGACCTGCTCGACCGTTTGAGCTTCGAGGTGATCACCCTGCCGCCGCTGCGCGTGCGCGAAGGCGATGTCGGGGTGCTGGCCGAATATTTCGCGCGGCGCATGGCGGCCGAGCTCGAATGGCACGCATGGCCCGGTTTTGCCGAACACGTCATGACCGAGCTGGAAGACTATCCCTGGCCGGGCAATGTGCGCGAGCTTCGCAACGTGGTCGAACGCGCGGTCTATCGCTGGGACGATCCCGAAAGCCCGATCGCCCATGTCCAGTTCGATCCCTTCGACAGTCCCTGGAAGCCTGCAGCACCGCCGCACCGCGCCACGCCTGCGAAAACCGGGGGAAGCGCGGTTCCGCAGCCCGCCGATTTCGGCACCAGCGCGCCGTGTTTCGACGAAATCGAGGACCTGCGCGCGGCTGTCGATGCGCACGAGCGCGCGATCGTCGAGCACGCGCTTGGCAAGCACCGTTGGAATCAGCGCCAGACCGCCAAGGCGCTGGGACTGAGCTATGACCAGCTGCGTCATTGCATCAAGAAGCACGCCCTGATGGAAGAGGGTTAGCCGCAGGGCTTTCGGCGTCTCGCAGCGCGTTCCACCACTTCTTTACCTTCCTGCATTATCGACAAGGGGTGCGACACGTTCGGGCCGCGCGCTTGGGAGGCATGGAAATGCAGGCTTTGGTGGATTTCGTTGACAGTCTGACCGGCGTGGTGCGCCTCGCTATCCTGGCGATCACCGGGCTGGGCGTGATCATCACGCTGATCGCCGCATCGTCGTTTTCCTATGTCGCGCCCCAGGTCGCTGAAGACTACGCCGATCGAGCGGAAAACAACGCAGACAAGGCCATTGTCGCTGCCCGCGAGGAAGCCCGCGCACGTTCGCTGGCCGAAGATGGCTGGGGTTATGACGCATCGACGACCGAAAACGGGTCAATGCGCGATGCGAGCGGCGAACCCGCTGGCGGATGGGGCGCCGATCCGCGCTAAAGCCACTTAGCGCCAGCTTGCGCTCCCAACGCCTAGAGCGTTGCTAGGCCGTTGTTTACTTTCTCTCTTCACCAATGGATCGGTCCGCTGTGCCATCATTCTCGCGATGGCCCGAATTATAGAGGCCTTGTGTCGAACGGAGCACGAGACGTGTCGCAAGCTGAAGCAGATCATGGCCGCGCGGCACCGCGCCTGCCGCTGAGCCTGCCGGCAAAATTCATTGCGGTCGCTGGCCGCGTCGATTGCATCATTACAAACCTGTCGCGCACCGGCGTCCTGATCGCGGTCAATGACCCGATCGAGATTGGTGCCGAAGGGTTCCTGCGCAGTGGCCCGATCGATCATTTCATGATCGTCGCACGGCGCGAAGGCAATCACATCGGCATGACCTTCGAAATTCCGGTCTCCGATGCCTTCGTCAAGGGCATCAAGTATTACCAGGATTCGTTCGAGGACATCGAGCGCGAGCAACTCGCCAACACAGCCCGCGACTGGATTGGCGGGGTCGGCTCGGGCCTGTAAGCACGCCGCGTGGGTTGCGGCCGTCCACATTTCGCGCGGATCACCACTTGCCAAAGTCGCAATGCGCGCCTAACTGCTGATCCATCCCGACATCGTCGAGACTTTGAAGGGGCTGGCGCCGAGAGGGGCCGGCACCCCGAGCCCTTGCCGAAGCGCCCTTGCCGAAGCATTGCCAGCGACAGGAACGAATGACCGATATTGCCCGTCTGACCGAAGTGATCGAACCCGAAGCGCGCGCGCTGGGTTTCGAACTCGTGCGCGTCAAGATGATGCCGTCCGAGGCCGGCGATGGCGGGCAGGCGCTCCAGGTCATGGCCGAAGACCCCGCCACCGGGCAGTTGGTGATCGAGCAATGCGCGGCGCTTTCGCGCCGGGTTTCGGATGCCTTCGACGCGCGCGAAGAGGCCGGTGAAGTGCTGGTCGAAGGCGCCTATCACCTCGAGGTTTCCTCGCCCGGGATCGACCGCCCGCTGACCCGAGCCAAGGATTTCGAAAATTGGGCCGGACACGAGGCGCGGATTGTCATGGACAAGGGCTTTGACGGCCAGCGTGTTCACAAGGGCACGCTTGGCGGCATTTCCGATGGCAGGGTGATCATGTCCGATTCCAAGGCGGGCGATGTACACCTGCCGCAAGACCAGATTCACAGCGCCAGGCTCGTCCTCACCGACGCGCTGATCGCTGCCACCCGACCGATCGACACCAGCGGTGTCGACGAAATGCTCGAAGACACCGAAGAAGAAAAGGCAGACGACTGATGGCCAGTGCCATTTCCGCCAACAAGGCAGAACTGCTCGCGATTGCGAATTCCGTTGCATCCGAGAAGATGATCGACAAGTCGATCGTCATCGAGGCGATGGAAGAGGCGATCCAGAAATCCGCGCGCAACCGCTACGGCGCGGAAAACGACATCCGCGCCAAGCTCGACCCGAATACCGGCGATCTGACGTTGTGGCGCGTGGTAGAGGTGGTCGAGGAGGTCGACGACTATTTCAAGCAGGTCGATCTCAAGCAGGCGCAGAAGCTTCAGGACGGCGCTGCCATCGGCGATTTCATCGTTGACCCGCTGCCGCCGGTCGATCTCGGCCGCATCGACGCGCAGAGCGCCAAGCAGGTGATCTTCCAGAAGGTCCGCGATGCCGAGCGCGAGCGCCAGTTCGAGGAATTCAAGGACCGCGCCGGCGAAGTCATCACCGGGGTGATCAAGTCGGTCGAATTCGGCCATGTCATCGTCAATCTCGGCCGCGCCGAAGGCGTCATTCGCCGCGATCAGCAGATTCCGCGCGAGGCCGCGCGTGTCGGCGAACGTGTCCGCGCCCTCATCACCAAGGTCGAGCGCAACAATCGCGGTCCGCAGATCTTCCTTTCCCGCGCACACCCCGATTTCATGCGCAAGCTGTTCGCACAGGAAGTGCCCGAAATCTACGACGGCATCATCGAGATCAAGGCCGCCGCGCGCGATCCGGGCAGCCGCGCCAAGATCGGCGTTATCAGCCACGACAGCTCGATCGACCCGGTCGGTGCCTGCGTCGGCATGAAGGGCAGCCGTGTCCAGGCGGTCGTCCAGGAACTGCAGGGCGAGAAGATCGACATCATCCCCTGGTCGGAAGACACCGCAACCTTCGTCGTCAACGCATTGCAGCCGGCAACGGTTGCGCGCGTCGTGCTCGACGAAGAGGACGGCCGGATCGAGGTGGTGGTCCCCGACGACCAGCTCAGCCTCGCGATCGGCCGCCGCGGCCAGAACGTGCGCCTCGCCAGCCAGCTCACCGGTCACCAGATCGACATCATGACCGAGGAAGAGGCGAGCGAGAAGCGCTCGAAGGAATTCGCCGAACGCTCCAAGATGTTCGAGGAAGAGCTCGACGTCGACGAAACGCTTTCGCAGCTGCTCGTGGCCGAAGGCTTCGCCGAGCTCGAGGAAGTCGCTTATGTCGAGCTCGAGGAGCTCGCCAGCATCGAGGGCTTTGACGAAGACCTCGCAGAGGAACTCCAGAGCCGCGCGATCGAGGCACTCGAACGCCAGGAAGCCGCGCACCGCGAAACCCGCCGCGAACTCGGTGTCGAGGATGATCTCGCCGAGCTCCCGCACCTTTCCGAAGCGATGCTGGTCACGCTCGGCAAGGCCGGGATCAAGACGCTCGACGATCTCGCCGATCTCGCCACCGATGAACTGATCGCCAAGAAGCGAGAGGCGCCGCGTCGCCGCAACAATCCGGACGGTCCGCCGTTGCGTCGTCCGCAGCGCGAGCAGGACAAGGGCGGCGTGCTGGGCGAATACGGCTTGAGCGAAGAGCAGGGCAACGAGATCATCATGGCTGCCCGTGCACACTGGTTCGAGGACGAGGAGCCGCAGGCGGCTGCGTCGGGGTCCGAAGATGAGGAGCCGGCATCGGCTCCCACCGAGGAGGCCGCCGATGCGGACTCCACCCAATGAGCGCGTAGATTCCGACATCGTTGACGATGGCGCTCACGGACCTGCTTCCGGGAGCGAGCGCCGCTGCGTCCTTTCGGGTGAGACCTTCCCCCGCGAGGATCTGATCCGTCTGGCCGTTTCGTTGACCGGCGAAGTGCTGCCCGACCCGGGTGCCAAGGCACCGGGGCGTGGCGCGTGGATCGCGCCGGACCGGGCCGCGCTTGAAAAGGCGATCGTAGAGGGCCATCTCAAGCGGGCCCTGATGCGCGCCTTCAAGGGCGGGCCGGAGGGTGCGGCGCTTTCCTACAGCGACGAATTGCCGCAATTGGTCGAAGCCGCGCTTGCGCGAACTCTGCTCGACAGGCTCGGTCTCGAACTTCGCGGCGGCAATATCGTGCTCGGCTCGGCCAAGCTGGCAGAACATGCGCGCAGCGGTCGGATTGCCCTGCTGCTCCACGCGAGCGACAGTTCCGAGGACGGGCGCAAGAAGCTCGACCAGGCCTGGCGCGTGGGATGCGATGCCGAGGGTTCTGGCATGCGGGGGACTGTCTTGCCTCTGGACCGCAACGCTCTGTCTGTGGCATTGGGCCGCGAAAATGTCGTCCATCTGGGCGTGTCGGGTCACAGCGGCAGCCGCGGCGGAACTCGCAAGGCGTCTGCAGCGGACCGGATCGGACAGGCCGTTACCCGCCTGTCGCGTTTCATGGGGAGCGATCCTCCCGACTAAGGGCCTGAGACGACTGTGATGAGCGCGGGGCAAACTCCCGCGCGGACGAATTGATATTTTGAAGGATTGACGAGCCAGAATGAGCGACGACGAAAAGAAACCAGCCCGCAAGCCGCTGACCCTCAAGGGCGCTCAGCCGGGCGAGGTCAAGCAGACCTTCAGCCACGGCCGCACCAACAAGGTCGCGGTCGAGGTGAAGCGCCGCCGCAAGCTCGTGAAGCCCGGCGAGGCTCCGCCGCCACCGCCGCCGCCTGCGCCTGAACCCGCGCCAGCGCCTGCGCCCGCTCCCAAGGCGGCAGCGCCCAAGAAGCCTGCGCCCAAGAAGCCTTCCGCGAGCGACGAAACCGCGCAGGAACGCGTCGCGCGGCTCCAGCGCGAAGCCGAGGAAGAGCGCCTGCGGCTCGCCGAAGAAGCGCGCAAGCGTGAAGAGCAGAAGGCCAAGCAAAGCGCTGCCGAGGAAAAGAAGCGCGCCGAGAAGAACAAGAAGGCCGAGGCAGAAGCCGAAAAGCGCGCGAGCGAAGAGGCAAAGGCTGCTGCCGAGGCGGAGAAGGCCGCCAAGGCCGAGGCTTCGGATGCCAAGGATGCGTCCGCTACTGCCGATACGACCGCTGCCAAGGGCAGCCCCACGCCCGCGGCGCGCAAGTTCACGCCGGTAGCCCGGCCCGAACCCAAGCGTCCGGCCAAGAAGAAGGACGACAAGCGTCCGGCCAAGGATGCCGGTCCCGGCAAGGACAAGCGCCGTTCGGGCAAGCTGACCGTAACCAAGGCGCTGAACGAGGACGAGGGTCGCCGTGCGCGCAGTCTCGCCGCGCTCAAGCGTGCGCGCGAAAAGGAACGCCGGATGCAGGGCGGCGGCTCGTCGAAGCCGCGCGAAAAGCAGGTGCGCGATGTCGTCGTGCCCGAAGCGATCACCGTCGGCGAACTGGCCAAGCGGATGGGCGAGAAGGGAGCAGACCTCGTCAAGGAGCTGTTCAATCTCGACATGATGGTCACCGTCAACCAGACGATCGACCAGGATACCGCGGAACTGCTCGTCGAACAGTTCGGCCACAATATTCAGAAGGTCTCCGAGGCCGATGTCGACATCCAGACCGAAGAGGATGTCGATCCCGAAGAGACGCTGCGCCCCCGTCCGCCGGTGGTCACTATCATGGGCCATGTCGATCACGGCAAGACCAGCCTGCTCGATGCGCTGCGTGGAACCGATGTCACCAAGGGCGAGGCCGGCGGCATCACCCAGCATATCGGCAGCTACCAGGTCACCACCAAGGACAAGGCCAAGATTACTTTCCTCGACACGCCGGGCCACGCTGCGTTCACCGAAATGCGCCAGCGCGGTGCCAATGTGACCGATATCGTGGTGCTGGTCGTGGCTGCCGATGACGGGATCATGCCGCAGACGATCGAGGCCATCAATCACACCAAGGCCGCCGGCGTCCCGATGATCGTCGCGATCAACAAGATGGACAAGCCCGAGGCCAACCCGGATAATATCCGCAACCGCCTGCTCGAACACGAAGTCATCGTCGAGAAGCTTTCGGGCGATGTGCAGGACGTGGAAATCTCCGCCAAGGAGAAGACCGGGCTCGACGAGTTGCTCGAAAAGATCGCGCTTCAGGCCGAACTGCTCGAGCTCAAGGCGCGCCCCGACCGCGATGCCGAGGCAACCGTGATCGAAGCGCAGCTCGACAAGGGCCGTGGCCCGGTCGCGACTGTGCTGATCACCCGCGGCACGCTCAAGCGCGGCGACACCTTTGTCGTCGGCACCGAAAGCGGGCGCGTACGGGCAATCGTCAACGACCAGGGCAAGCAGATCAAGGAAGCAGGGCCTTCGATGCCGGTCGAGGTCCTGGGCCTTGGCGGCGTGCCGTCGGCCGGTGACCAGCTGACCGTGGTCGAGAACGAGCAGCGCGCGCGCGAAGTGGCGCAATATCGCCAGGAAAAGGCGACCGAAAAGCGCACCGCCCTGGCTCCGACCAGCTTCGATACGATGTTCAACAACCTCGCATCGAACGTGATCGAGTGGCCGGTCCTGGTGAAGGCCGACGTGCAAGGGTCGGTCGAGGCGATCGTCAACGCGCTGCACAACATCTCGACCGACGACATCAAGGCGCGCGTCCTTCACGCAGGCGTCGGTGCGATCACCGAAAGCGACGTGCAGCTTGCTGCCGCTTCGAACGCGCCGATCATCGGGTTCAACGTGCGTCCCAATGCCAAGGCGCGCGAACTGGTGAAGCGCGACAATGTGCGGATGATGTATTACGACGTGATCTATCACCTCACCGAAGAAGTCGCCAAAGAGATGGCCGGCGAACTGGGGCCGGAGCGGATCGAGACCGTTGTCGGCCGTGCGCAGGTCAAGGAAGTCTTCAAGTCCGGCAAGAAGGACAAGGCGGCCGGCCTGCTCGTCGAGGATGGTGTCATTCGCAAGGGCCTGTTCGCACGCCTCACCCGCGACGATGTCATCGTCTCGGCGACCACCATCGCCTCTTTGCGGCGCTTCAAGGACGATGTCGACGAGGTCCGTTCGGGACTCGAATGCGGTGTGGTGCTCGAGGACACGAACGACATCAAGCCGGGTGACCAGCTCGAAGTCTTCGAGGTCGAGGAGCGCGAGCGCACGCTGGAGGTCGGGTGACCGGCCACGAGCGACTGGACGCAATGACGGTGAACGAGCGCCTGTTCGAGCTTGGCCTTACAGCCGGGTTCGAACGGGCGCTTGCCGTTTGGGACGAGGGGCGATTGCGTAAAATCTTCGTGCAGGCCAGATTGCCCGAACACGACCTCTCACTGCTGCGGAGGCGCGGGTGAGCGAGGATCCCTATTTCCCCGATGACGCTGCGGGTTCGCCGCACACCGATCTGCTCGCGTCGCAATTCGTCTCCTTCGACGAAGAGACGAACACCGCGACGATGCGCTTTACCGTCAAGCGCGAGATGTGCACATGGCGCGGCGGCGTGCAGGGCGGGCTGGTTGCGGGCTATCTCGATGACGTGATGGGCTATGCCTTCGTCGCCGCCACCGGCGGGGAGATGGCGCCGCTCAACCTCGAGATATCGATGAGCCTCCTGCGCCTGATCCCCGAAGGCGCGACCATCATCGGCAAGGGCCGGGTGGTGAAAGGCGGGCGCCGAGTGATCTTCCTTGAAGGCGAATTGCTGGGCGAGGACGGGACAGTCCATGCCCGCGCGACCTCGACCGCGATCCCTACAGCGCGCCCTTCGCCGACCGAGACCGGGATGAAGCGTTGATGGCGCGCCTGCTCGCATTGCTCGGCAGCGTCAACGTCGGGGGGAACCGGATCAAGATGGCCGATTTGCGTTGCGCGCTCGAAGAGGCGAGTTTCGCCGAAGTCAGCACCGTTGCGGCCAGCGGCAACGTCGTCTTTACCGATGATCGCGCGCCCCATCTGCTCGAACCCTTGCTGCATGAGCTGGTCGAGAAGCGCTTCGGGTTTTCCTCTTGCGCCATGGTCCGCACGAAACCGCAGGTTGAGGCCGCGATCGATTCCAACCCGTTCCACGGCTCCGGACCGGAGCACGGCTCGGACAAGATGGTCCACTCGATCTTCCTGAGCGCGCAGCCCGACAAGGCAGCGGTCGATGCGCTGATCGCCGACCATGCGGAGAAGGGCAGCGAGCGGCTCGCGCTGGGTGACCGCGTGCTGTTTCTCGACTATGTCCACGGGGTCGGCGTCTCGGACCTGTCGAACAAGGTGCTCGAAAAGCGCCTCGGCGTCGGGGGAACCGCGCGCAACATGAACTCGCTCAAGAATATCCTATCGAAGATGAATTGAACCGATGGCCCGCAAACAAGATTTCACTGCCGAACAGCACTCGGTCCGCGTTCTCAAGGTGTCCGAACGCGTGCGTCACATCCTGTCCGAACTGCTCGCCCGCCAGGAGGTCCATGACGAGACCGTGAGCGCGGCCAATATCGCGGTCACCGAAGTGCGCATGACCCCCGACCTTCGCAACGCGACCGCCTACGTCAAACCGTTGCTCGGCGCGGCAGAGGATGACGTGGTCAAGGCGCTGAGGCAGAACACCGCCTTTCTCCAGCGCGAGGTCGCCAAGAGGCTGGGGCTTAAATTCGCGCCCAAGCTCAAGTTCCGAAAGGACGAAAGCTTTGCCGAGGCCGACCGGATCGAGGCTCTGCTGCGCGATCCCAAGGTGGCGCGCGATCTTGACGAGGACGACGAGGCCGCGGGCGAGCAATGACGCCTAGCGCGGCACCATGCGTGCCTCGAGCCCGATCCTGACCGTGTTGCCGACGATCAGCTGGTAGGCGCGCATCCCGTAATCGCGCCGGTCGATTTCCATCGTCCCGGTGAAAGTTATCGGTCCGCTGGTTGTTCTTGGATCGCTGGCAAAGGTGACGTCGAGCGTTTGCGGCCGGGTCACCCCGCGCGCGGTCAGCTCGCCGGCCACCGTGCCTTGTGTGGGCGAACGCATGGTGAGCGATCGCCCGATGAAGCGGATCGCCGGATAGCGTTCCACCCAGAAGAACTTTTCGCCGCGCAGGCGCCGCAGGGTGGTCTCGTCGGGTGCCTCGATCGTGCGCGCGTCGATGGTGACGCGGATGCGCGCGGCTTCAGGAGCGCCGGGCGCGATCGCGACCTGCCCCTCGATCCGGGGAAAGCGCGCAGTCTTGCTCGACAAACCGAAGAACGAGACCCGCGCGTTCAATGCGCTGGCACTTGCATCGAGCCGGTATTCGCGCACCTCTGCGCCTTGTGCGGCGAGATGTGACGGGGCTGCGAGAGCCACGATCATCGCCAGGAGCGACAACCAGGCCATGCGCAGCCGCGTCACGGCGTGCAGGCGGCTTGGCAGGTTCCCGATCAGCCGGCACCCGGCAGCACGTAACCCACCGGCGCATCCGGGCCAAGCGGGATGCCGAGATAGAACCAGATCACGATCAGCACCGTGCCCGACACCAGAAGGTAGAGCGAATAGGGCAGCATGGTCGCGGTCAGGCTTCCGAGGCCGAAATCCTTCTGCCAGCGCTGCGCGAAGACGAGGATCAGCGGGAAGTAAACCATCAGCGGCGTGATGATATTGGTCGCGCTGTCGCCGACGCGATAGGCCGCGGTCGCGCCTTCGGGGCTGATTCCGAGCAGCATCAGCATCGGCACCAGGATCGGCGCGAGGAGCGCCCACTTGGCGCTCGCCGAGCCGACGAAGAGGTTGAGCATCGCTGCAAACAGCACCATCAGGCCAAGCACCAGCGGGAGCGGCAGGCCGGTCGACTGGATCGCGGCTGCACCGTGCACCGCCGAGATCAGGCCGAGATTGGACCAGCCGAACATCGCCACGAAATGCGCCGCGGCAAAGGCGAGGACGAGGTAATAGCCCATGTCCTTCATGCTTTCGGCCATCATGTTGACCAGGTCGCGGTGGTCCTTGATCGTGCCCGTCGCGCGGCCATAAGCCCAGCCGGTGGCGAGGAAGAGCACGAAGAAGGCGGCAACCAGGCTGCGATAGAACGGCGCGAGCTGTGCGTGGATCGAGCAGTCGGGAACGACGGCGCCGGCCTCGGTCAGGCAGGCGCCTTCATCGATCAGCGGGGTGCCGGGGGCAAAGACCATTACCGCCCACAATACGACAACGCCGAGCGCGGCGAGGCCGGCATGGCGCAGGCCCTTCGATGCGAGCGCGCCTTCGTGCACCGTTGGATCGGGGCTGGTGTCGGCATCGCCCGCACCGGCCATTGCGCCGCCCGTCCACGGGCCGAGACGCGGTTCGATCACCTTGTCGGTGACGTACCAGATGATCGGCAGGAACAGCACGGTCATCGCGCTGATGAAATACCAGTTGCCTGCGATATTCGCGGTCCATGCCGGGTCGAGCAGGCTCGCGCCCACGGCTTCTTCGGTGATGCCGAACAGGAGCGCGTCGAGCTGGCCCGGGGAGATATTGGCCGAAAAGCCGCCCGAAACGCCAGCAAAGGCTGCCGCGATCCCTGCAAGCGGATGGCGTCCGGCCGCGGCAAACAGGATGCCGGCGAGCGGGATGAGGACGACATAGCCAGCGTCAGCCGCGTGGTTGCCGAGCATCGCGACCAGCGCGACCACCGGGGTCAGCAGCTTGGTGGGAGCGGCCTTTACCGCCTTGGCCATGCCGGCAGCAAAGAAGCCCGAGCGTTCGGCAACGCCTGCGCCCAGCATCACGACCAGCACGTAGCCCAAGGGGTGGAAATGCGTGAAAGTCTTGGGCATTTCCACCCACAGCCGCTGGATGTTCTCGGCAGCGAGCAGGCTCACCGCCTCGATCTCGAGCGCCGCGCCCGTGCTTTCGTCGAGAGCGGTGGGATGAAGCGCCGACACGCCAAGCGCCGAGGTGACCATCGAGATCACGACCAGCGCGATGATCAGATAGAAAAACAGGAAGACCGGATCGGGCAACTTGTTGCCGCTGCGTTCGACCCAGCCGAGAAAGCCGGTCATCCCTTGTGTTCTGCTCGCGTCAGCGGCCGATGCCATAACAGTAGTCCCCGTGAGTTTTGTCGTTGCAGCAAAGGGCTAGCATTGCCGATCACGCCTGTCAGGAGGATTAATCAACAGGCCGCCAACAGCGTGCGCGCCGCGCATCTGGCGCATGGCTGCCCTCGTGGTTAGGCATCGGCTCATGGCGAAGCTCTATTTCTATTATGCCAGCATGAATGCGGGCAAATCGACCACGCTGCTGCAGGCCGATTTCAATTACCGCGAACGCGGCATGGCGACCATGGTGTGGACCGCGAAGCTCGACACCCGTTCCGAAGGGTTGGTGAGGAGCCGGATCGGTCTCGAATCCGAAGCGCACCACTACACGACCGACACCGATCTGGAATCGGCGGTGCTTGCCGCGCACAACGCCTCGCCGCTCGATTGCGTGCTGATCGACGAGGCGCAGTTCCTCACCGAAGAGCAGGCCTGGCAATGCGCGGCGCTTGCCGACAAGCACGGGATACCGGTGCTGTGTTACGGCCTGCGCACCGATTTTCTCGGCGCGCTCTTTCCCGGGTCCGCGGTGCTGCTCGGCATTGCCGATGCGCTCGTCGAGCTGAAGGCGGTGTGCCATTGCGGGCGCAAGGCGACGATGAACATGCGGGTGAGCGCCGATGGCACTGCGGTAACCGAAGGCGAGCAGACCGAGATCGGCGGAAACGATCGCTATGTCGCGCTGTGCCGGAAGCATTTCAGCGCCGCGCTCGAAGGCTAGGGCTGTTCAAACCCCCCGGCTGCATCCCATATCCTCGCCCATGACCGACACCTTTACCCTTGTCGCGCTGCTGGTGCCGTGCCTGGTGATCGCGATCGTCTTTCACGAGGTCGCGCACGGTTTTGCCGCCAAGGCGCTGGGCGATCCCACCGCGAGCGAACGCGGGCGCCTGACACTTAATCCGATCCGTCATGTCGATCCGGTCGGGACCTTGCTGGTGCCCGGGGCGCTGCTCGCCTTCGGAGCGCCGCCTTTCGGCTGGGCAAAGCCGGTGCCGGTCAATCAATGGCGGCTCGACAATCCGCGGTTCGGCATGATGGCGGTGGCCGCAGCGGGCCCTGCGAGCAATTTCCTCCTCGCGGTGATCGGGGTGACGCTGCTCGGCCTGCTGGGGCAGGGTGCAGGTGCGAGCGTGGCAGGCGGCGGACTGGTGCTCGTCACCGACGCGGCAGGCAATGTCCTGCCGCTGGACAACGCGCTGCTTTACTTCGTGCTGATCAACCTGTTCATCGGGCTCTTCAACCTCCTGCCGATCCCGCCATTCGACGGTTCGCACATCGTCGCAGGCCTGCTTCCGGCAAGATTGCGCGCCTATTGGTCGCGATTGCAGCGTCTCGGCATCGTCCTGATCTTCGCGGTGATCGGGTTCAGCTGGGTGTTCGGCACGGGCTGGCTCGAGGCGACGCTCGGCCCTCCGATGGAATGGGCGATGACCTTCCTGTTCTCGCTTGCAGGCTACAATCCCGGCTTTTTCTGACCTGGCTTGTTCTGGCCGCCAATCGCGGCGATGAAGCGGGCATCGGGATGATCGCGCAGGAGTCGGCTGAGCCAGTCCGCACGATGACCGCTTTCCACACAGGCGACAACGCAGCCGCCGAACCCGCCGCCCGTCAGGCGAGCACCGATCGCGCCGTGCTCGCGCGCGCTTTCAACCAGCGCATCAATCGGCTCGAGCGAGACTTCGAACAGGTCGCGCAGCGATGCATGGCTTTCATCCATCCGCGCTCCCAGCCTCGCGATGTCGCCGGTTTCGAGCGCGGCGATGGCGTCAAGCGTGCGCGCCTGTTCGTTCACGCAGTGCAATGCGCGTTTGCGCGGCGCCTCTGCCAGCTGGGCCGAGGCAATGACCGCCGGGTCGAGCGCGCACAGGTTTTCGGTCGCGAAATAGCGCTTGGCGGCGTCGCATTCGGCCTTGCGCGCGCCATAGCGTCCATCGGCAAGCTGCCGGGTAAGCCCCGAATGGATCGCCACGAAGTCATGGGTTTGGGGAAGCGGCACCATCCGGTAGCCGAGCGTCGCGGTGTCGAGAGCCATGGCGTATCCCGGCTGGCCGAGCGCGACCGCCATCTGGTCCATGATCCCGCAAGGCACCCCCATAAAGTTGTTCTCGACCTGCCGCGCGGCGATTGCCAGATCGAGGTCGCTGACCTGCGCCGCGGCGCGTTCGGGTGCCAGGGCGCGCGCGGCTCTTAGCACCGCTATGATCAGCGCCGCCGATGAGGACAGGCCCGCGCCTTGCGGCAGAAGGGCGGTGATATCGACATTGGCCCCGCTCTCGATCAGCCCGAGCTCGCGCGCGGCGCGAAGCGCGCCAACCACCGGATCGGACCAGCCGCCTGCGGCTTCGTCTCCGAGGTGGCGTACGTCGAGCGCATCGTAGCCGTCCGAGGCTATCGCGATCATGGTATCGCTGCGCGCGCTCAGTTCCGCGGTGACTCCGATCGCGAGCGGGGCAGGGAGCACCGTGCCGCCATTGTAATCGACATGCTCGCCGATCAGGTTGATTCGTCCGGGCGCGAAGGCCTTGGCTGTCCGGGTCATGGCTGTCCCACGCTGCGCAAAGCTGCCGCGGCGGCCTCGGGCATCACGTCGACTGTAAAGACACCGCTGTGCTGTTCGACCGCGGCGAGATATTTGACCCGGTCGGCGGCCCGCAGGAGCGGGGCGAATTGCACCGTGAAGTGAAAGCCGCGCGCCGCCTCGATCGCGGGATTGGGAGCGGCGTGGATCGCCATCATGGTTGCCGCCGGACGGGCGAACAGGGCATCGTAACGCCGGGTCACCTCGCCCAGCCAATAGGCGAGCGATTCCAGTTCTTCGGCATCGCATTCCCACGGCCCTGCGCGCCGCTCCAGCGGACAGATCCAGACCTCGAACGGGAAGCGGGCGAAGCGGGGGACGAACGCGGTTATGCCGCCGCGCGAGCCGAGCCCGTATTCGGGCAGCGCGCGCTCGATCTCGCGTGCAAGGTCATATCCGTCGGCAAAGGCGGCGATGGCATCGCGCTGAACCCGCGGGACGCGGTCCATGGCATAGATCTGGCCATGCGGGTGATGTAGCGTCACCCCGACCTCGTCGCCGCGATTTTCAAACGGCAGGACATAATGTCGTCCGGCGTCGAAATGCGCGGAGTAGCGATCGAGGATCGCGGCGAGGACAACTTGGCGGCGGTCGGGCGTGACAGTCGCGAGGCTGCCTTCAGGCTCGGGAGAATAGACCAGAACGTCACAAGCCCCGCGTGCCGGTTCGCTTTCGAGGCCGGCCAGGGCAGCCGCATCATCGGCCTCAGGGTGAAAGGCGGCAAAGCGGTTGTCGAACACCGCGCATTCGAAATCGGTGAAAGGGATCTCGGTCGCGGGCCTGCCGGGAAGAGTCGGGGCGAGCGGGTCTTCGGAAAGCCGCGGCTTGAAGGTGCGGTTCTGTCGGTGCGCGGCATAGACGTTCCACTCGCGCCTCAGCGGGTGGTAGCGCAATTCGCCGCCTTGCGCGATGTCGTCAGCCTCCTCGCCACGCGCCGGCTCGCTATGCGGGGTGCGTCCGTAAAGGCGCAGCATGCGCCCGTCGGCCTTGCGATGATCGCGGCGAAAAACGGGCGCGCCGCCGATCTCCTGCACGCATGTGGCAGGCACGCTCACGAATCTGCCCCGCGGCGAGCGAACCAGCGTTCGACCGAAGCGCATTGGTCGGGCGCGAAATGCAGCCCCAACTTGCTGCGTCGCCACAATACGTCTTCGGCGCTGCACGCGAACTCGCATTCGACCAGATAGGCAAGCTCGGCTTCGAACAGGCCGGGAGCGACCTCTTCGCCGAGCGTGTGCGGCCGCTGCACGCTGCCGATGATCTGCTCGGTCCGCGTGCCGTAAGCGCGCGCCATGCGCATGATCACAGATGCCGGCAGAGTGTCATTGACCGCCGCGAACCGCGCGGCGAGCGATGCGATCGTTTCGCCCCCGAAATCGCCGCCCGGGAGCGGTGCGCTGGCAGTCCAGCCTTTCCCCGGCGCGCCGAGCTTTGTCAGCGCGTGCTCGGCGAGCTTGCGGTAGGTCGTGATCTTGCCGCCGAAGATCGAAAGGATCGCGGCCTCGTCCCCGGCCGCGCCGCGATCGAGTTCGAAGACATAGTCGCGGGTCACGGTCGAATTGTCGGCCGAACGGTCGTCGTAGAGCGGGCGGACGCCCGAATAGCTCGATACCGCCTGTTCGGGGGTAACCTCGAGCCGCAGATATTCGTTGATCGCATCGCAGATATAGCGCGCCTCCGCCTCGCTGATCGCGATCGATGACGGGTCGCCGTCAAAGCCCACATCGGTGGTCCCAACCAGTGTGAACTCGCCCTCGTAAGGTATTGCGAAGACGATACGATTGTCGCTGTTCTGGAAGATGTAGGCGGTGTCTGCACCGAACAATCGCGGAAAAATGAGATGGCTGCCTTTGACGAGGCGCAGGTTCGCGTGCTCGGCCCCCGGGATCGCCCGGCCCAGCACGTCATCCACCCACGGTCCCGCCGCATTGACCACCATCCGCGCGCTCACCGTGCATTCGCTGTCATCCGCTTGCAGCTGTGCCTGCCATCCGTCGCCCGTCCGTGTGAGCGTGGTGCATCTGGTTCGGGTGCGTATGTCCGCGCCGCGTTCGCGCGCATCCACCGCATTGAGCACGACCAGCCGTGCATCCTCGACCCAGCAGTCGGAATATTCGAAGCCGGTTACCAGCCGGTCCTTGAGAACATCGTGGTGCGGCGGCGTCCGCAGATCGACCGTGCGGGTGGGGGGAAGCACCTTGCGCCCGCCAATATTGTCGTAAAGGAACAGGCCGAGCCGCAGCAGCCAGCGCGGGCGCAGGCCCTTGTCATGCGGCAGGACAAAGCGCAGCGGCCAGATGATGTGCGGCGCCATGGCGAGCAGGCGTTCGCGTTCGATCAGGCTTTCGCGCACGAGGCGGATTTCGCCGTGTTCGAGATAGCGAAGCCCGCCGTGGATGAGCTTGGTCGATGCGCTCGAGGTTGCCTGGGCAAGATCGCCCATCTCGACGAGGCACACCGACATACCCCTTCCGGCAGCATCGCGCGCGATCCCCGCGCCGTTCACGCCGCCGCCGATCACCAGCAAGTCGTAGCTGTCAGTCATTGGCTGCTCTCGACATGGTAGATCAGGCACGTATCGGGCCATGTCTGGGGCAGTTGCAACCCGAAGTCCATCAGCGCCGATCCGGCAAATGGCCGCGGCTGGCTTGCGTGTTGCGGCGGCCAGACACAGGCGAGCTTGTAACGCCGTTCAGGGTCGAGCCCGGCGAAATTGAGCCGCGGCGGGTGCGCATGCGGGTGCCGGTCGCGCACGGCGATCTGGAACAGGGCTTTGTTTCGGCCCCCGTCGACCACCCCGATTGCGTGCAGGTGCGAAGGCGTCTCAAGCCGGTGATAACTGCCCGAATGGATCAGGGCGCGGTGGCGCTTATGCAGCGCGAGAGCATCGGCAAGGAGGCTGCGATCATCTTCGCTTTCACGGACGAGATCGCATTCGATCCCCATATGTCCGAACAGTGCACTGCCTGCGCGATAGGCCATGTCGAAGCGCCGCCCGGTGATGTGGCAGCGCCCTGGCCCGACATGGTTGCCGAGCAGCGACAGCGGAAGGAAATGCGCAGCGCCGCGCATGATCGCAAACCGATCGCGCGCATCGTTGTTGTCGCTCGTCCAGACCCTTTCGGCCCGCGTGAGAATGCCATAATCGGCGCGTGCTCCGCCACTCGAACAGCTCTCGATCTCTAGCTCTGGATGTGCATCGCGCAGCCGGTCGATCAGCGCATAGAGCGCGGCAACCTGGCGATGGAGAACCGGGCGGCCATCGGTGCCGCCGGGATGCTGGATGTCGCGGTTCATGTCCCACTTGATATAGGCGATGCCGCATTCGCGCACGAGCGCGTCGATTGCTGCGAAAAGGTGGTCGCGCACATCGCTGCGGGTCAGGTCGAGCGGCAGCTGGTGGCGCGATGCGATCGGTTCGACGCCTTCGGCTTGCAGAACCCAGTCGGGATGGGCGCGAAACAGCTCGCTGTCGCGATTGACCATTTCAGGCTCGAACCACAGCCCGAATTCCATGCCGAGTGCGCGGACGTGGTCGGAAAGCGGTTTGAGCCCGTCTGGATAGACGTTGCTCGACACCCACCAATCACCAAGCCCGGCACGATCGCTTCGTCGCTCGCCGAACCAGCCATCGTCGAGTACGAAGCGTTCCGCCCCGATCTCGGCCGCCGCCTCGGCGAGCGCGAACAGCGCATCGGGCGAATGGTCGAAATAGACCGCCTCCCAAGTGTTGAAATGCACCGGTCGGGGCCGCTCGCGCTGCGGCGTGATCGCGCGGACGAAACGGTGCAGGCGCCGGGTGACATCGCCGCGGCCCTCGTGCGACCAGCAGCAATGAAGCGGCGGCGTGCGATAGCTCTCGCCGCTGGCGAGGCGTATCTCACCCGGAAGCAGCAATTCGCCGGCCTGAAGCGACGGCGAGCCGTCCGGCAAGAGGTCGATACGCAACCGGTGATTGCCGCTCCAGCCCAGGTGAAAGGCAGCAGCCTGGCCGTGGGTCTCCGATGCCGACCGCGCTGCGCAATAAAGGCCCGGATAGCTCGCATGGCCGGTGCGCCCGCTGCGGTTCTCGCGCAGGAAACCGCCGGAGGCAAGGGGCGCTTCTTCGACCTGGAATTCGCCCGCCCATTTCCCGGCAAAGCCGGTCACCTGATCGAGCCGCGGATCAATCGGCAGGGCAAGCGCGCTGAGCCATTCGAGGTCGAGCGGTTCGGCGCCCGTGTTGGTGATTTGCGTGCGCGCGGTCAGAACGCCGCTCACAGGATCGATCGAAAGGTCGTGCCGGAGCATGATCCCGGCTTTCCTGTCCTCGGTCTCGATGCTCAGATCGAGGTCCGATGCAGCCACCTGGACAACCCTCGGATCGACAGCCCAGTCACGCCCCTCGCGGTGGCACAGCAGCCCGGGAGGGCCGGGAAAGCCCGTGCCGATCGTGTTGAGCAAGCTGTCGGCAATCGGCACTTGAGGGCCGCCTGGTGCGTGCTGGCGATCGCCGAGGCGGGTAAGGTCGCTGGCCGTGCATGTGGCCAGGTCTGGCCCGGCATGGAGCAGCCGGGCGCGTTCGCCCTTGCCGAATGACACCACCAGCTGCGTTCCGCCTTGTTGAAGGGAGACCGTGTCGCTCACGCGCCTTGCCTATCGGGGAAATGCGCGCTTGCCCATTGGTTTGCGGGAAAAGGATGTTAGGCCGCTGCAACGGGGCACAAACCTTAGGGAGGGCGCGTCCAATGAATTTGGTGCAGGTCGCAGTGTTCGTCTTGCTGATGGTGCTGCTGGCAGTGATGGTCTGGCGCAAGGTTGCCGCTGCCAAGGCGGCCAGCAAGGCCTCGGCCGATCGCGAGATATTCCTCGCAGGCGGCGGGCTCAGCTGGTTTTTCGTGGCCGGGGCGATCACGCTCACCAACCTTTCGACCGATCAGCTGGTCGGGATGAACGGAAACCAGATGCTGCTGCTCGCCTGGTGGGAACTGGCAGGCTTCGTCGGATTGCTCCTGCTCGCCTTCGTCTTCGTGCCGATCTACTATCGCAACAATTGCACCACGATCACTCAGCTGCTCGAGCAGCGTTACGACGGCGCAAGCATTCGCACGGTGATCTCGGGCCTGTTTCTGTTCGGCAATTTCGCGATCTACCTTCCCGCGGTGATCTATTCGGGCGCATTGTTCATGCAGACCGTGTTTGCCATCGACGCAAGCGTGGTGGCCATCGCCGCTGTGTTCGCGGTGGTGGGAGCGGCCTATGCGATCCTTGGCGGGCTGCGCGCCGTGGCGGTGCTCGACACCTATGCGGGCGTTGGCATTCTCGCGCTGGCGCTGGTGGTGGTATTCCTCGCGCTGAACGCGGTCGGCTGGGACATCACGTCAGGCGTGCCCGAAGACAGGTTGAGCATGGTCGGCGGTCTCGACAGCCCGATACCCTTCCACACGCTGTTCACCGGCATGCTGTTCATCCAGATCTTCTACTGGTCGACCAATCAGAACATCACGCAAAAGGCGCTCGCCGCGCCCAGCGTGAAGGAGGCCCAAAAGGGCGTGATCGCGGCGGCTGTAATTCGCTTGCTGATCGTCCCGCCAATCGTCGTGATCCCCGGCATCGTCGCCTTCAAGCTGTTCGGAGATGTCGATGACCGCGCTTATGGCATGGTGGTTGCCGAAGTGCTGCCAGGCTGGACCAGCGGCATGTTCGCCGCCATGATCGCGGCCGCGGTGCTGACCACCTATGCCGCCGTGATGAATGCGACGATTACCTTGTGGTCGGTGGATTTCCATCGGCGCTTCATCAACCGCGATGTCGATGTCAGGCCGCTCAATCGCAATGTCGGGATCATCGCCACGATCGTCTCGGTCGCGCTGGTGCCGGTTTATGCGGGTGCGGAAAGCATCATCAACCTGCTCCAGGAACTGAACGGATTGCTGTCTATGCCGATCCTGTCGGCTTTCATTGCAGCGCTGATGTTTCGCAACATGGATGCGCGCGCAGCGGTGGCAGGTCTGGTCTGGGGGTTCGCGATCTACGCGCTCCACACCTTCTATCTCTATGTGCCCGCCAATTTCGGCGGGGTGACATGGTATGCGACCATCGGACTGCCCTGGCTTCACTATATCGATGTCATGGTGTTCGTGCTGTTCAGCTCGGTCGTGGTGGCGCTGGCGACCAACCGCGTCGTGTTCGGCAACCGGGCACGCCTTGCAATCGGGCGAGGCGATACCCAGCCTGACATGGCATGAAGCCAAGCAAAACGCCTGCCCACCCGCTTTCGGGGTGGATCGTGCTCGACAAGCCGCGCGAACTCGGCTCGACCCAGGCGGTCGCGGCGTTGAAGCGCAATTTGCGCCAGGGCGGCTATGCCCCCACCAAGAAGGACATGCCCAAGGTCGGCCATGGCGGCACGCTCGACCCGCTTGCAGAAGGCGTGCTGCCGATCGCGCTGGGCGAGGCGACCAAGCTCGCCGGGCGCATGCTCGATGCCAGCAAGATCTACGAGTTCACGCTGCGTTTCGGCGAGGAAACCACCACGCTCGATACCGAAGGCGAAGTGGTCGAACGCAGCGATGTGCGCCCCACCATGGATGAAATCGAAGCGATATTGCCTCGCTTCACTGGCCCGATCGAACAGGTGCCGCCGGCTTTTTCCGCCCTGAAAGTAGATGGCAAGCGCGCCTATGACCTTGCCCGTGCAGGCGAGCAGGTCGAATTGAAAAAGCGCGCGGTGACGATCCACGATCTTTCCATTGCCGATGGTCCGCACGACCGCGACGCGGTCACCCTCGTCGCCCATGTGTCCAAGGGTACCTATATCCGCAGCCTTGCGCGCGATATCGCCCGGGCCCTTGGCAGTCTCGGTCACGTCACCTATCTCAGGCGCACAAAGGCCGGACCGTTCCGCCAGGAACAGGCGATTTCGCTGGACAAACTCAACGAAACCGCTAATGGCGCGGCCCTTGAAGACCTCCTCCTGCCGCTAGAGGCGGGGCTGGACGACATCCCGGCCCTCACCCTCTCCCAGACAGAAGCGCAGGCGGTCCGCCAGGGCCGGGTCCTGTCTGGAATGCCCCAAGCTCCCGGGCTCTATTGTGCGATGCTGGACACTGTCCCGGTCGCGCTGGTGGAGATCGAGAGCGGGACGGCGAAGGTCGTCCGCGGGTTCAACCTTCCCGATGTCGCTGAGTAGAAAGAGAAAACATGTCGGTAGCACCCGAGCGCAAGCAAGAAATCATCAAGGACAATGCCCAGGCCAATGGCGATACGGGCAGCCCGGAAGTCCAGGTCGCGATCCTCACCGAGCGTATCCGCAACCTTACCGAGCACTTCAAGTCCAACCACAAGGACAACCACTCGCGCCGCGGCCTGCTGATGATGGTCAACAAGCGTCGCAACCTTCTTGCCTATCTCAAGAAGAAGGACGTGGAACGCTACAACGCGCTGATCCAGAAACTGGGCCTTCGCAAGTAAGAGTTTTGCAAGGGGCGGCTCCAAGGGGCCGCCCTTTGTCTATCCGGCTCCCATCGCAATCCGGCGAGGGAGCGGCAATTGGGGCGCAATTCGCCCCGCACCGGACCGGGCCGGTCTATCCCGGACAAGAGGCCCCGCGCGGCAATAAGGCCAGCGCGGGTTCGAAAAGGAAAATCAATGTTCGACACGAAAACCGTATCGCTGGAGTGGGGCGGAAAGACCCTCACTCTGGAAACCGGCCGTATTGCCCGCCAGGCTGATGGCGCGGTTCTGGCCACCTATGGCGAAACCGTGGTGCTGTGCGCCGTGACCGCCGCCAAGACCGTGCGCGAGGGGCAGGACTTCTTCCCGCTCACCGTCCACTACCAGGAAAAATTCTCTGCCGCCGGTCGTATCCCGGGCGGCTTCTTCAAGCGCGAAGGCCGCGCGACCGAGAAGGAAACGCTTACCAGCCGTCTGATCGACCGTCCGGTGCGCCCGCTTTTCCCTGAAGGTTTCTATAACGAAATCAACGTCATCGCCCAGGTGCTGTCCTATGACGGCGAGACTGAGCCCGACATCGTCGCGATGATCGCGGCATCGGCTGCTCTGACCATTTCGGGCTTGCCCTTCATGGGCCCGATCGGCGCCGTGCGCGTCGGTTTCACCAATGATGGCGAATATGTCCTCAACCCCACCGTTGCTGACGCGCTGGGCGACGACGGTCGTCTCGACCTCGTCGTCGCCGCGACCCAGGACGCGGTGATGATGGTCGAATCCGAAGCCAAGGAACTGTCCGAGGAAGACATGCTCGGCGCGGTGATGTTCGCACACGAGGAAAGCCGCAAGGTCATCGGCGCGATCATCGAACTCGCCGAAAAGGCCGCCAAGGACCCCTGGCAGATCGAGGCAGGCGATGACCTGTCGGCGATGAAGGAAGAAATCCGCGCGCTCGTCGGTGACGACATAGCCGCGGCTTACAAGACCACCGACAAGAGCGACCGTCGCGACCAGCTCGACGCCGCCCGCGAGAAGGTGAAGGAAAAGTACGCCGAGGAAGACGGTCAGACCCAGTCGGCTGCCAACAAGCTCGTCAAGAAGATCGAATCCGAGATCGTGCGTGGCGCGATTCTCAAGGACGGTCAGCGGATCGACGGGCGCAAGACCGACGAGGTTCGCCCGATCGAGGCGATGGTCGGCCTCCTGCCCCGCACCCACGGTTCGGCGCTGTTCACCCGCGGTGAGACGCAGGCGATCTGCACCACCACGCTGGGCACCAAGGATGCCGAACAGATGATCGACGGGCTCGAGGGCCTGTCCTATTCGAACTTCATGCTCCACTACAACTTCCCGCCCTATTCGGTCGGCGAAGTGGGCCGCTTCGGCTTTACCAGCCGCCGCGAGACCGGCCACGGCAAGCTCGCCTATCGCGCGCTGCGTCCGGTCCTGCCCGATGCAGAGGAATTCCCCTATACGATCCGTGTCCTGTCCGACATCACCGAATCGAATGGCTCGTCCTCGATGGCGACCGTTTGCGGCGGCTGCCTGTCGATGATGGATGCGGGCGTTCCGGTGAAGCGTCCGGTCTCGGGCATCGCCATGGGCCTGATCCTCGAAGGCGAAGACTTCACCGTGCTGTCCGACATCCTGGGTGACGAAGATCACCTCGGCGACATGGACTTCAAGGTGGCCGGGTCCGAAGAAGGCATCACCTCGCTCCAGATGGACATCAAGGTTGCCGGCATCACCCAGGAAATCATGCAGCAGGCGCTGGAGCAGGCCAAGGCCGGTCGTCACCACATCCTGGGCAAGATGACCGAAGCGCTCGGTTCGGCACGCGGCGAGGTGTCCAAGCACGCTCCGCGCATCGAGACGATGCAGATCGACAAGTCGAAGATCCGCGACGTCATCGGCACCGGCGGCAAGGTGATCCGCGAGATCGTCGCCGAAACCGGCGCCAAGGTCGACATCGACGACGAGGGCGTGATCAAGATCAGCTCGTCCAATGCCGATGAAATCGAAGCCGCGAAGAAGTGGATCGAGGGCATCGTCGAGGAAGCCGAAGTCGGCAAGATATACACCGGCAAGGTCGTCAACATCGTCGATTTCGGCGCGTTCGTGAACTTCATGGGCGGCAAGGACGGTCTCGTCCACGTCTCCGAAATGAAGAACGAGCGGGTCGAGAAGCCGACCGATGTCGTCTCCGAAGGCCAGGAGGTGAAGGTCAAGGTCCTCGAGATCGACAATCGCGGCAAGGTCCGCCTGTCGATGCGCGTCGTCGACCAGGAAACCGGCGAAGAGCTCGAAGACACCCGTCCGCCGCGCGAACCGCGTGGCGATCGCGGCGGGCGCGACGGAGGCCGGGGTGACCGTGGCGGCGATCGCCGTGGCGGTCGCGGCGGTCGCGGTCCTCGCAACGACCGGGGCGGCGATCGCGACGGGGGCGGCAATGACGGCCCCGCAGCGATGCCCGACTTCCTCAAGGACTGATCCTTCGGACAATCGAACAGCGAGGCCCGCCGAAAGCGATTTCGGCGGGCCTTGTTTTTGCTAGGATGCAGGAATGCTCAAACGCGAATTGATCGACACGGCCGAGATTCAGGACGGCGAGACACTCGAACTCTACAGCCATGGCCGCGATTTCATGATCGTGCTGGGGCGCAACGAGTTGATGAGCACCCGGATGCAGTTTTCGGAAGAACAACTCGCCGAGATGACGCTCGACCGGCTGGAGGCGCAAGCCCCGCGCATCCTCATCGGGGGCTATGGCATGGGGTTCACCTATCGCGCGGCGCTGTCCCGGGTCAGCGAAAGCGCACAGATCGTCGTCGGCGAGATATCGGACAAGATCCTCGGCTGGGCGAGGGGCCCAATGGCGGCGCTGACAGGCGAAACGCTGTCCGACCCCCGGCTCGATCTCAAGATCTGCGATGTCGCGGCGCTTATCGACGATGCCAATGACGGGACCTGCGACAAGTTCGACGCGATCCTGCTCGATGTCGATAACGGGCCCGATGGCCTCGTGCGTGCCGACAACAACAGGATCTATTCGAAAACCGGGCTGGGCAAGGCGCGCGATGCGCTCAAACCCGGCGGAATCGTTTCGGTCTGGTCTGCCGCGCCCGACCATGGGTTCCGCCGCCGGATGAAGGAAGCCGGCTTCATCGTCGAGGAACGCACCGTTCGTTCACGTCCGAACAACAAGGGCGCGCATCACACCATCTGGTTCGGGCGCAAGAAGGACGGGTGAACGACCGCGCTTCGCAGCGCGCCGCCTCTTCGAACCGATTGTTAAGGTCCCTGTGGCTAGTGGGCGGCAGGGGAATGCAAGATAACCAGAACAATCGGGTTGAAACGATGAGGGATAAGGGCCGCAGCGCGGGGCGCGACCGGGTCATGCTGTTCGCTGACCTGCTCACCGAAACAGGCGAGGAGAAGGTCCGCGTGCGCGACCTATCGAACATGGGGGCGATGCTCGACAGCCCGGCGCCAATCGAGGCGGGCGCTGACGTGATATTCCGTCACCGCGGAATGTTCGCAGCAGCGATCGTGAAATGGGTAAAGGACGGCACGATAGGGATCGCGTTCTACCGCGACCAGGAAATCAGGCCGCGCGCAGACCAGCCAGCGGTAACCGGCTGACCGCCGGCGAAGGACCCTTCAGAAATCGTAGATTACCGTGATCCGGCTCAGCGTGTCGGTGCTCGTCGCGCCCGCTGGCGGATCGGTGTCGTGTTCGACCGTGTAGCTCAGGCGAACCTTCACATTGTCGGCAATTGAGGCCTGCAACCCGGTATCGGATGTATAGGTGCTGCTTCCCGACTGCACGAAAGCAGACAGGTCCTGCGTAACAGCGATGTTCTCGGCGAGCTGCCAGTCGAAATCCGCGCTGGCGAGCCCCGCGAGATTGCCCGAACTGGTGCCATCGAGCCGCTCGGTGCGCCGCCATGCGGGACCGGCCTGCACCGACAGCGTCATGGTATCGGTATCGATCACTTCGTAACCGAGCCCGCCCGACACCGAATAGCGCGCCGAGAAGCCCTGGAAGCGATCGCGCTCATATTGCGCCAGCGCATAGGCAAAAAGGCGCTCCGACAGGATCAGGTTGGGCTCGTAAGCCGCAAGGAACTGCTCTCGGGTGGTCACCCCGTTCGAGCGCTGAAAGTCGGCCCGCGCGCGCAGCTTGTGACGCCAGTCGATCCCTTCGCGGGTCAGCGCGAGCGCGGCGGTGAGGCCGGTATTCGAGGAATTGCCGGTCGCGTTGAAAGCGCCAAGCTCGCCGCGCCCGGTCCAGCCTTCGAAAAGGCCGGCATTGCGGATCGCGTCCTTTTCGGCAGCAGCCTCGGCAGCCTGCGCTGCGGCAAGGTCGGTCTCGAAGGCGGCAAGGAGCGCGTCGATCTCGTCGGCATCGGCGGGATTGGTGCTGCGCGCAACCTCGATCACGGCGCGCACCTTGTCTTCGTCACCGGTCTCGATCGCAGCGTCGATCATCGCGCGAACGGGGTCGGGGATGTCGGCCATGGCCGGCGCGGGTGCGGCGAAGGCAAGCGCGAGAGCGGTGAAAGCGGCAGTCCTTGTCAGTGTCATATCAGGCTCGCTCCCCGCGCACGCGGCCCAGAAAGTCCATCTTGCCGATCGGGACACCCTGGCTGCGCGCGATCGCATATGCGGCGCTGGCGTGGAAATAGAGGTTGGGCTGGGCAAAGCTCAGCAGGAAATTCTCGGCGCTGAAGGCGAGCCGCGTTTCCTTGAACTCGAAACGCATGTCGCGCCCGACCCAGCCTTCCATCTCATCCTCGTCGATGCTCTCTAGGGCCTCTTTCGCACCGGCAAGCTTGTCGCGCAGGGCATCAAAGGTCGCGGGCGGCGGGTTGAGGTCCGGGGTTGCCAGACCTTTTCGCACCGCGGCGATCGCTCCTGCCGAGTGCTCTGCCACGCTCTTGATCTGGTAGGTGAAGGGCAGCATGTCCTCGATCAGCCGTGCTGCAAGGATTGTTTCTTCATCGCAGCCCTTCGACGCGCACCAGTCCTGTGTCTTGTTCAGAAGATGATGCGCGGTCCCCAGCATCTGGAGCGCGCTCGGAACGAATGCTGCGTGGAGCGAAAGGGGCATTGATCAGGTCTCCCGAACTGAAAAAGGCCCGGCTGCGCTCGCGGCGCGACCGGGCCTTTCTGGAAATCTGGGTGTCAGCGGACCCGCGGACCGCCAAAAGGCAGCGGGGGTGGGGGACGGCGCGCGCCGCGCGGCAGCTGAGCCTGGTAGGCCCGCCCGCAATGTTCGACGCAATAGGGGAAGCCCGGATTTACCGCATCGCCGCAGAAATGGAAATCGGGTTCGCCCGGATGCCCCATCGGCCAGCGGCAGACCTTGTCCGAAAGGTCGAGCAGGCTGGTCTTGTCGGCAATCTCGGGGCTGGGCTTGGCCGGCACCAGCCGTCGCGGCGGTGCGGGCGGGATCGGAGCTTGTTGATCGCCGGGACCCTGGCGCAAGAAGCCGCCCGGGCCGACCGACACGATCTTTGGCAGGTCCGGCGTCGGATTGGGCATGGGCTGCGAATTCGTGTTGCCCGCCTGTGCGGGCGCAGGCTTGGCAGCAGGCGCTTCGGGCTTGGCAGCAGGCTTTGCCGCAGGCTTGGCCGTGCTCTTGGCTGCCGGCTTCTTTGCCGCAGCCGTGCTCTTGGCAGCCGGCTTCTTGGCTGCTGCCTTCTTCTTCTCGTTCGCCTTGACGGGGGAGGGCCGCGATTTGAGGCCGAGCCGGTGCGCCTTGCCGATCACGGCATTGCGGCTCACTCCGCCCAGTTCCTCGGCGATCTGGCTCGCCGTGGCGCCGCCTTCCCACATCTTCTTGAGCGTTGCGATGCGCTCGTCAGTCCAGCTCATACCAATCCGTTCTTTCCTGTCGTCGCCCGATAGATAGGCAACTTGTCACGATCCGCCAGAGGCCTTACCGGCCCAGCCATGGCAAAAGAGTTTCCAGCAAACCCGCAGGCGGCAAACCCACTAGGCCCGCGAGACTTCCCGGAGCGCGGACGTCCGGTAATCACCGGGGTCAACCGCGTGGGCCTTTTCGCGCTCTATATGAAGGAGGTGCGCCGGTTTCTCAAGGTCCAGACGCAGACGATCTGGGCGCCGGGTGTCACCACCCTGTTGTTCCTCGTGATCTTCACCGTCGCTTTGGGCCGCGAAGGGCGCGAAGTGCTCGGCGTTCCCTTCGCCAGCTTCGTCGCGCCGGGGTTGATCGTGATGGGAATGATGCAGAACGCCTTTGCCAATTCCTCCTTCTCGCTGCTTGGCGGAAAGATCCAGGGCACCATCATCGACTATCTGATGCCGCCGCTCTCGCCCGGCGAATTGATGGCCGCGATCGTCGGTGCGGCTGTGACCCGCGCGATCATGGTCGGCGGCGCGGTCGCGCTGGCAATGGCCCTTTGGCCCGGAGTTTCGCTTTCGCTCGTCAACCCATGGGCGGTGGTGTGGTTCGGCCTGATGGGCAGCGTCATGCTGGGGCTCGCAGGGCTGGCAACGTCGATCTGGGCAGAGAAATTCGATCACAATGCCGCGATCAGCAATTTCATCGTCGCGCCGCTTTCGCTGCTGTCGGGCACTTTCTACGTGATCGACAACCTCGCGCCCGCATTCCAGGCGATCAGCCGCGCCAACCCGTTTTTCTACGTGATCTCGGGCTTTCGCTACGGCTTTCTGGGCCAGAGCGACATCGGAAGCGACCAGATGGTCATCGTCGCCGCGATTGCGCTGGCGCTGCTCAATGCCGCTCTCGCGATCGCGGTCTACCTGGTCCTGCGGTCTGGCTGGAAGCTCAAGAGTTGATGCGAAAAGCGCCGGGCACGCCCACGGCGATCAATGGGTGAGCGAACGGCGCATGCGATAACGGCCGTCCCTGAACTGCTCGAACAATTGCGGGACGGTGGGGTGATCGATCGGGCCGCCATCGGCATCGGCCACCAGGTTGCCCTGGCTGACATAGGCGACATAGCTCGATTCCTCGTTCTCGGCGAGGAGGTGGTAGAACGGCTGGTCGCGCGGCGGGCGGATATCCTCGGGGATGGATTCGTACCATTCCTCGCTGTTGGCAAAGACCGGATCGATATCGAAGACCACGCCGCGAAAGTCGAAATGGCGGTGGCGCACGACATCGCCGATTCCGAAGAGGCTGCGCGCCTGCCGCGGCGCATGGATCGTGCGTCCTGCCTGGCTGGAAAAGAAATGTGCGCGTTCCATGAGGCGAAATATGGACCCTGATCGCGGCAAAACAAGCATGCCGGGCGGGGGGCTTGCGAGATATGCCCGACTTTTGTGTGTCTTCAGGACTTGGCAAGCGGCAATCGCTGCGCTAACGGGCGCGCTCCCGAAACGGCCCGGAGCGTGTGACGCGCTCCCAAATCAAGCCTTTCGCTGCGGAGAGGTGCCGGAGTGGTCGAACGGGGCGGTCTCGAAAACCGTTGTGCTCTCACGAGTACCGAGGGTTCGAATCCCTCCCTCTCCGCCACCACCTTGTTTTCAGCCAACCCGACATGCACCGCTAGAAAACCGTTTGAACCGCAGCCAGTCACGCTGCGCCGACGGAATAGTGGCTTCGCTTAACTTCGGCGGCTACCTCGTTGAACTGGTGTGGCAATTCCTGCCCCCATCGAATCCGAGGAAGCAAAACACATCGGTCGATTGACGGGCAGCCGCGTGGTGTCTAGCCAGTCGATGGGTGTTTTGCAGGGTCGCTCCCTCGCGCAAAGCCTGTGTGCACGGTTTTTTGCAAGAGGGGGTTCTTCACATGTCCGAGACGTTCATCACCACTCAGGGCGACGAAAACTGGGTTTTCAGCGCCGATGGACAATTTATCTTCGTTGCCGGGAATGACGGTTTTCTCCGGGTCTACAGCGTCACCACCGGCCTCCTCGAATACGAAGCGCAACTCGGCCATGATCTCGGCGCTATCGCCATTTCGCCCGACGGCAGCCAGCTCGCCATCGTCGAGGAAGTCGCCGAAAATGTCAGCCAGTCCAATTCCTGGACCAGCAACACCGCGGATGTGACGCTCTATATCGTCGACATCAACACCTTCGCCGCGAGCGAGCTCACCTATACCGTGACCGGCAGCGACTGGACCTTCGGCGATGTAACCTGGAGCGATGCGGACACGCTGCAGATCTCGCAGAACATCCTGCCGGGGTGGAGCGGGTGGACACCGCTTTCGACGCTCGAACTGTCGGACGGATCGATTACGCAAAGCGGCAGCTATTATGCCGGGTTAGGCTCGGTCGGATCGCTGCTGACCATTCCCGGTTCGGAACTGGCGCTGCTGGGCCAGCTCGGCCTTTCCTCGGCCGAATATTTCCTGATCGGCGAAGATGGCGGAGAGGTCGCCAGCAACGGCGTCTACACCAACAATGTCTATGGCTATGCCGAGGGGATCGAGGCCGCATCGGGCGCCACTGTCGATGACCGGATCGTGATCGTCACCGGCGGCGGGGCGCATGTCTATGACGGCGCGATGAACTATATCACCAACCTGGCGGATACCTATCCCACGCTCGGCAACGCGATGGGCGTCGGCTTTTCGCAAGACGGCCAGCGGATGATCTTCCTCGACCAGCAGACCCAGCAGGTGGTCGTGATCGATGCCTTCAATTTCTCCGTGGTCGCGACTGCCGATGTGTCGGGCTCGACCTTCGAAGTGCTGGGCACCGGCGCCGAAGTCACCATGGCGCCCGATGGTGCGGGGGTCTATTTTAACACCACCCAGGGCATCGCCTACGTCGCGCTCGACCTGCCTGACCTGGGCGGGGATGGCGATGACACGCTGACGGGCACCGCGGGCGATGACATCATCGACGGCGAGGCTGGCAATGACACGCTCTATGGCATGGCCGGCAATGACTGGCTGATCGGCGGCGCGGGCGACGATGACATCTGGGGCGGCGACGGGATCGACATCGCCGCCTACGAAACCGCAGGCGCGGCTGTCACCATCGACCTCGCCATCACCGGGGCGCAGAATACCGGCGGCGCAGGCATTGATATGCTCGCCGAGATCGAAGGCGCGAGCGGATCGATCTATGACGACCAGATCAGCGGCAATGGCCTTGCCAATCTCCTCTTCGGCTTCGGCGGCAACGACACCATTCATGGTCGCGGCGGCAATGACGACATCTACGGCGAAGACGGCGATGACATGCTCTATGGCGAAGCCGGGATTGATTACCTCTTTGGCGGCGCGGGCAATGACTGGCTCGACGGAGGGACGGATGCCGACCGGCTCGAAGGCGGCGCTGGCGATGACACCTATATCATCGACAACGAAGGAGATGTGATCGTCGAGACCGCGACCGGCGGGAACGACACCATGCGCGTGTTCGGCTTCAATGCGACGATCGCCAATTCGATCGAGACGCTGGTGATCGCGGAGGGCGCCTTCAACGCCACCGGCAATTTCATCGCCAACACCCTGATCGGGTCGAGCGAGGCCAATGTCCTCACCGGCCTTTCGGGCAACGACACGCTCGATGGTGGGGGCAATGTCGATATCGCGGTGTTCCGCGGCGATCGCTCCGAATACGTGATCTCGCAGACCGCGAGCGGGGTGTTCACGATCGAGGGGCCCGACGGGACCGACACGCTCACCAATATCGAGTTCGCCCAGTTCGACGACGAGACCTTGCGCCTGCTTCCGGGCACCGGGATCACGGTCAATTTCGACACCGCCGATCCCGGCGTCTACCAGTCGGCGATGAACGCGATCCGCGATTTCGACGGCAACGATCTTGGCGGGCAGGGTTCGTGGCTGCGGATCGGTTCGGCCGACGTCAACGGCGACGGCGATATCGACCAGATCCTCGTCAACGATGCGATCGGCCGCTTCGCGACCGTCGGCACCGCTCCCGATGGCCTTGTCTATTTCGACGATCATGGCTGGGCGGGCGAGACGCGCGTTGCGGGCATCTATATCGACCCGCTGGTGATCTCGGGCGACGTGGTGGCCGGCAGCGACGAGGATTCGCAGCGGCGCTTCCAGAACGATCTCGAGATCGAGAACATCAACCGCGTGCTGGGGGCCGACGATTATGACGGCGACGGCGTGTGGGAGGTCTATTTCGCTCTCACCGACGGCACCGCCTATCTGCGCGCGCTGATGCATGCCGATGGCAATATCCGCTATGCCAATTACCAGTCGGAGGCCGAGGTGATCGATTACCTCACCGCCAATGGCTACGATTCAAGCACCTATGGCGACTGGTTCACCAATGGCTCGCAGAGCGCGACCGATGTCTACGTCAACGTGATCGACGACGAGGGCGCGGGCGGCAAGGCCGAAACGCCGAGCGATTTCGCGTCGCTCGCAGGCGCACCGGGCGAATATGCCGGCGACATCGAACTGCTCCATGCCAGCCGTCCGATGGAACAGCAGTTCCGCGGGCTCGACGACATCCAGCCCGAATTCTTCGGCTGACGGGGAAGGTCAGCGGCAGCTGAAAGCTGGCCTTGCGCGCGATCAGGCGGGCAGGGCCAGCGCCTTGCCGCCGTAAACGGCCTGCCAGCTCTCGATCTCGCTGAACACCACCTCGTCCACCATCCGGACGATATCGCTCGCGCTGCGATAGGTCAGCCCCTCTTGCTCGCCTTCGACCAGCAGGTTGAGCCTCGCTTCCACCTCACGCAATTTTGCCGCGGTCGCGCGTGAAATGCCGGCGAAGCGTTCAAAATCGCCGAAATAGCGTATCCCTGCAAGATTGGCACCGATGGTCGGGAAGGCGACGCCGAGGAATGTGAAGCTCTTGGCGATGGCGTAGGGCGCACCGGGAGCGAGCAGGCCGAGGAGGGCGGCGAGTTCGACTCCGAGATAGATCGTCACCGAAACGAGCGCTGCGAGGAAGAAGTATTCGGCCGCCCGGTCGATCCGGTGGTGGACCGTGTCAAGCTGGGCAGCCTTGGCCTCGTGATATCGGCGCTGACCGGTCACGTGTGGCAGCACCACCGTGCGCAGCACTCCGTCAAGATACGCCTTGTCGAGCCGCGCTGCGGGAAGACCGGCATCGCGGATCGCGTCGCGGGCAAAGCGTTCGGGCCACTGGCGGGTATCGCCGCGCGGCCATCGTCCGATTGGCCGAGCGACCCCCATCAGCAGCATTGCCGGCGCGAAGCGCAGATACTCGGCCACCCTCCGCGTCTCGAACCAGCGCCGGTGCCAGGCACGGCGGTTGCCGGCGAAAGTGATTGCGACGATCGCCACGAGCAGGCCCAGTTCGACCGCGGCAAAGGCCCATTTGTGGTCTGCAAGGCCGAACGGAAGATAGGCAATTCCCGCGATGATCGCGAAGGCCGAGAGCGCGAAATTGACCGACATGCCGCTGCGATAGGCATCGGACAACCGGCCCGAGACCCCGTCGGCCCAGGCGAACAGCGGCACCAGCCTGTCGCGAATGGCGCGTGCCATGTCATCGCCCGGAGCCAGACGCGCTTCGATAGCCTTGACCAGCGGCGCGGCGCTGCCCTGGGCAATCGCGTCGGGCGCTTCGTAGACCGCCTTGGTTGTCCCGCTGCGGGTGTTGCGCCCGCCGAAAAGGGTTTCGAGGCGGCGATAGATGCCGAACCCGAAGGTGGCGCGAGGCCGGAACCGTTCGCGCGATACGGCCTTCAGGTCGTTTCGTTGCGGTGCCATCGCGGTTACGACCAGGCCGGTCAGCGCCGCTTCGTCGCACGGCCTGGCATGCGCGCCATAGGCCCGCGCCAGTTCCTGCGGCCTGGTAAGAATCGTCCACTTGCCGGAATCGCCAGGAGCCATGGCGATGACCGGCGTGCCCTGTTCGAGCGCGGCGGCGATCGTGTGCCCGGTGCCGCCCGCCATGTCCCAGTCCCTCCCGTCCCAGATCGCGACCAGCAGGTCGGTGCGTTCGAGCATCACCCGCCCGGCAAGCGCGACATTATCCGATTGCAGGGCGGCAAGACGCCGTTCGGCTACGGGATCTCGCTCATCGCCAAGGCTCGCCGCGAGCGCTGCGGCAATGGCCTCGTCGCGGTCGGCGATCGCGAAAACGCGCGCCCTGTCTGTCAGGTCGCGGATGGCCCTGGCCTCGCTTGCGGTGTGCGGGTCGTGGGCTTCGCCGCCTTCGATCAGTGCCTCGACATCCTCGCGGGTGCGCGCGCCTGAATTGATTGCGAGGTTGAGCCCCTCTCCGAAGGGCAAGGGCGCGACCAGTTCCCATCCGAGCGCGAGCGCCCGGTGCGCGGCGAGTTGGTCCGCACCGCTCGCAAGCAGCGAATGCAGGCGGACAGGAGAGCGCGCCATGTCGAGCGCGTCGAGCTGTGCCTCGATATCGGAAAAGAGCGATCCGAGCGCGGCATCGATCCGGTCGCGGTGGGAAGCGAAGCCGGCATGCCCTGCACGGTGTCCGGTAATGCCGAGCGAGAGGTGCGGCTGCCAATCAATCAGCAAGGGCGCTTTCATGGCAAACAGTGTGAACCTCCCCCAAGGTCTTTTGCGCCCGCAAGCCTCCTATTCAGGCTAAGAGCCTGCGCGACCATAGGCCGACCGGGCAAGCAGCGACAAGGGCCGCGGCGTGCCCGGCCGCGACTTGTCGCCGGATGCCTCGCTTGACTTACTTGCCCCCGATGCCGCAATTTGCGGGGCATCGGAGCCGGGGGGCCTGTCATGAAGCCATTGCGAAAACGGACGGCGCTGGCGACCGGCCTGGCGGTGCTCGCCTGGTTGAGCGGCGCGGGCATTGCCAATGCCTCGGTCGCAGACGGCGATGTTGGCGCAGATCGGACGACCGCGGGCGACGGGGCCGGACTGTTCGAAGCCCTGCAATCCGACCTTGCCGAAAGCGAGAAAAGCGCCGAGCAGCGCGCGCAAGAGGCGGCCTTGTTCCAAACCGCCAGCGAGCTGTGCGACCAGGGGGTCGCCGATGAATGCGCAAGGCTCGGCTATCACTACGAGCATGGCATCGCGGTCCCCCGGAACCGTCCGATCGCGGCCCAGGCATACGCGATCGCCTGTGATGCGAATGTTGGTGAGGCGTGTCTGCAACTGGGCGACATGATCGCCTATTTCGGTGCCTCGCTGCCCTTCGACGATGCGCCGGGCTATTATGAACGCGCATGTGGGGCGGGCGCGCTCGAGGGGTGCCAAAGGCTCGGCGCGGCGCTTTTCTACGGAGAGGGCATCGCCAGGAACGAGGGCGGCGCCTTGTCGCTCTGGCGCCATGCCTGCGTAAACGGCGGTTCTTCCTCGTGCGCCTCGCTGGTCAATGCGGTGATCGACAGCGAAAGCTACGCGCATTTCAGTGCCGATGCGGTCGCAGTGATGCTGGCCGATTGCCGCCTTGGCGGCACCGCCTCGTGCTACCGCGCGCTCGCCCTTTACAAAACCGGCCATGCCGACATTGCGGCCATCAACCGATCCGAGCTCGAGCACTTGGCATGCGCCGCGCATATCGACGAGGCGTGCCTCGATCTTGCCCATGCCTATTACGGCGGCGTGGGTGTCGCGCGCAACGAGGACTATGCGCGCTCGCTTTACACCCTGGTCTGCCAGCGCGAGAGCGGCGAATGCCAGGTGGCGCGCAACATGCTCGATGCACCGACGCTGCGACGCGAATGCGACAGCGGAGCGATGGCGGCCTGTGCGCGTCTCGGCATGATCCTGATCGATGGCAAACTGCCGCTGCATGATCCCCTGGCCGGCTTTCGCGCGCTGCGACAGGCCTGCCTTGCCGGTCAGCCGCAGGTCTGTCTCGCTGCTGCGCTGGCTGATCCGGCGCGCCAGGACGGCTGGGCCGAAGGCCAGCAAGCGGATCATTACGCCATGCTCGAAACGGGTTGCGAGGCGCGCGATCTCGGCGCGTGTGACAGGCTGTGGAAGCAGTTCGAAAGCGGCGAATGGGTGCCCGGCGACCGGGAGCGTGAAATCGCCGTGATCGCGCGCTTGTGCGAAGCCAATCGCGGGGATTCCTGCCGGGTGTTCGATGCACGTTACCAGGACGACCCCGACAGCGAGGTGATCGCCGCCAGCGAAGTCTTCGCGCCGCCGCTGGCTCCTCCGCCGCCAAGCGCGGCGATATCGCCCGAAGAACGGTGCGAGGAGGTGGTGCAGGAATTCAGGGGCGTTACCTATGCCGATCGGATCTGCCCGCCGCCGACAGCCTATGTCCTGGCAGGCACCCGGATGCGCCCGGGCGCTGCGCCCTGGCAAGCGCTCATCTGGCGTCCCGACCGCATGAACGGCCACCGGCTCGATGTCAGCGACAAGGTCGCATGCGGCGGATCGCTGATTGCACGCGGTTGGATCCTTTCGGCGGCCCACTGCTTCCGCAATCGCGACGGGTCCGCCTTCGATCCCGGCCACCGGATCAGGCTCGGCGTTGGCAACGCAGCCGCCGACGAGGGCATCAGCTATCCGATCCTCGAAGTGATCAGCCACCCCGGTTTCAGCTTTCGCAACTATGCCAATGACATCGCGCTGGTCCGCTACGATCCGCGCGCGGGCGAACGGGGTGCCACGGTGCATTCGATCCGCCGGATCGCGGTCGACAACTTGCCGGTGGCACAGCGACAGATGAATGGAGACGAGATCGCCTTCATCTATGGCTGGGGTCGCACCGCGGTGGAGGGGAGGGCCAGCACAGCAGCGCTCCTGGGAGCGCGGCTGCAAATGGCGAGCGAGCGCGAATGTTACCGTCTCACCCGGATCCGGCCCGGACAGATCTGCGCACAAGGCACAAGGGGGCAGCAGGCGTGCGGCGGGGATAGTGGCGGGCCGCTGATCACCTATCGCGACCCGGACCGGCGGCCGCGGGTGATCGGGATCATCAGCGCTGGGCAAGCCTGCGGAACGCTCGGCAAGCCGAGCCGCTATACCCGCGTGGCAGCCATGCGCCGCTGGATCGCGCAGCAGATGCGCGCCCGCGGGGCGAGTCTCCCCGATTGAACCAATGACGAGCGGCCCGGCGCAATTAGCTCGGGCCGCTTGTCCTTGCGCGGTTACTCGGTGACTTCCTCGTCGGTGGCAGGAGCCGGACCGATCGGATTGCTCGTCCCGTCGAGGCCTTCATTGTCCGCGTCGCCTTCCATGGCATCGTCGGTGGCCATGGCGTCCATCTCGCCATCGTCCATCATCATGTCCTCGGCGGCTTCATCGTCGTCATAGGCTGCGGGCGCTTCTTCCGCTTCGCAAGCGGAAAGGGCCATAGCGGCCGACACTGCCAGAATGGCATGGATCGTCTTTTTCATGGATTTTCCCCCAGATTGCTCGTTGCGAGCGCGCTTGGGCTATCACGTCGCGCGCTCCAAAAGCAAACGTTCAAAGGCCGGATGCCCGCGCAACGGATCGAGCAGCGGGTCGTTGCGGGCGAGCAATACACCCGGGTCCCCCGCATCGTAGGCGCGCTCGAGCATCGCGATTGCGGCATCCGGATCGCCGAGATGGGCGAGCACCTGGGACTGCTGATAGAGGCTGGAATCGCCATATCCTTCGACCAGTCGTGCGAACAGATCGCGTGCCTTGTCTGCGTCTCCCGACTGCGCCGCGACGATCGCCAGCCCGGTGTCACGAAACACCGGCACCGACTCGGCCTCGAAACTCGCCCGGGCCGCGGCGAGATCGCCCTGCATCAGGCGGGCATTGGCGATGGCATATTGCGCGCTTGCAAGATTGGGATTGAGCGCCAGCGCCTCTTCCATGCGCTGGATCACCCCTGCCCAGTCGCGCGCGAACAGCGCGATGAAGCCGGCGGCATGGAAAGCGCGGGCATTGAGCGGGTCGAGTTCGAGAACGCGTTCGATCATCGCCTTCGCCAGGTCCTGCTGATCGCCATAGGCATAGAAGATCGCGACCGTGCGCTGGGTGTCGGCATCACCGGGTGCAAGCTCTTCGGCGCGGCGGTAATGCGGGAGCGCTTCGCTGCGGCTGCCCTTGCCATTGTCGATTGCAAAGCCGAGCGCGAGGTGGCCGCGCGCAAGATTGGGCTCGATCGCGATCGACCGCCGGGCTGCCGCCGTCGCCTGCGCGTAATATTCGCGCATTTCGTCGGCGTCGGACGTGGCATTGGCGACCGCGGCGAGCATGGTCGATCGCATGGCATGGGCGGCAGCATAATCGGGATCGATCGCGATCGCTGCCTCGAACTGGCGCAGCGCGGCGCGGTCGCTCTCCTCGCCGGCGGTCAGCTGGTAAAGCGATTGTCCGCGCAAATAGGCCTCGTAGGCGCGCGGATCGTCGGTCCCCCCAAGGTCGAGACCTTCTTCGCCTGTGAGCCGGGGGACCAGCGCCGAGGCGACTTCGCGCGCGATATCGGATTGCAGGGCGAGGATATCGGAAAAGTCGCGGTCATAGCTCTGGGCCCAGACGATCAGCCCGTCGGAAACCTGGACGAGTTCGGCCGAGACGCGCACGGTGTTGGCGACCAGCTGGACACTTCCGCGCAGGATGTTGCTGACCCCGAGCGAGCGACCGATTGCGAAATCGTCGGCGTCCTCGTTCGCAGTCGAGGAGGTCGGCGCGGATACCTTGAGCAAGGGGTTGCGCGCGAGGATCGAGCGCACTTCGTTCGACAGGCCGTCGGAAAACCAGTTCTGTTCCTCCTGCCCGGTCAGATTGGCAAAGCGCAAAACGGCCATCGATGTCGCGTCGTCACCGGGCGCGAAGACCCCGCCTTGCCACATGGCGAGCGCGGCTGCGCCAGCGGCGATCCCGATCCCGCCTGCCACCATGGCCCGGCGCGAAATCCCCGGTGCGCCGCGCCCGGACAAGGGCTTGCGCGTCGGGGCTGGCACAACGGGCCTGACCGGCGCCGGCGTCCCGTCGCATTGCATTCGCACCGCGTTGATGATGCGCTGTGCGAGCGGGCTGTCATGCTTGCCGTCCCACGCGCTGATATCGAGCATCTGGATCTGGCGGAATCCGAGCGGGGCCATGGTCCCGTCTAGCGATAGCGGCACGAGGCATCCGCGCTCGCGCCCGCTTTGCGCCTCGTCGCGCACCCATGCCGATTCAACCGACAATTGCGACCACAGCACGACGACGCAATCCGCGCCTTCGAGAGCGGCCTCGGTCGTCGCGAGATAGGTGACCCCGCCTTCGAGCAGGCCGTCCCACCACACCTCGAAACCCGCCTCTTCGAGCAGCGCGATGATCGCACGCGCCTGCTCGATCTCGGGGCGGGTGTAGCTCAGGAATATCTTCTTACAGCCCTGCGGCTGCGAATGCTCCTGCGACTGCGCTGCGCCAGTGCCCGTCGTGTCAGCCATGCCCCCTCCAGAGCCGGGAAGGACCCGGCCTCGGGGCAAAGGCTAGCCCTTAAGCGCGTGCGTGACCAGAGCGCGCCCGCCTAAAGCTCGACGCACAGACCGTCATAGGAGCACAGCACTTCGAGCGCATTGCCCGAACGGGTCAGTTCCTCGTAGCGGATCGTCTCGGCGTGCATCTGTTCGATATCGGCATCGCTATAGACCGGTTCATGGTGGAACAGGGCCAGCCGCCGGGCGCGTGCGCGGTGGCACAGGTCGACTGCGACGATGTTCGAGGAATGGCCCCAATCCTCCTTCATCGAGACGCTGTCCGCGAGCGAATACATGGTGTCCGCGATCATCAGGTCGGTTTCGGCGATGAAGTCGACCATCGCGGCCTCTGCGTCCATGTTGGCGATCTTGTATTCGGCATCGGTGGAATAGACCACGTTCTTTCCCGCCTTGTCGGTGAACCGGTAGCCGAAGCTCTGGTGGCTGTGTTCCTGCTCGATCAGCGCCACCGACAGATCGCCGATCGCATAATTGCGCCCCGGTGCGAGCGTGCGGAACGTGATGTCGGCCTTGAGCCAGTCGAAGGCGACGGGAAAACTGATCTCCTCCTGCTGACGCCTCAGTGCGTCCTCGGCATCGGCATGGCCGGAATGGATGACGATCTTCGCGCCTTCGACGAAAGCGGGGGCGAAGAAGGGGAATCCCATGATGTGGTCCCAGTGGAGGTGCGACATGAAGAAATGCCATTCGAGGTCGCGCCCGTCTGCGCCGGCCCGGCGCATTGAATCTATTCCGAATTCGCGCACGCCCGAACCCATGTCGCACACTGCAAACGCGCCCTGACCGGTGTCGATCTCGACACAGCTGGTTGCCCCGCCATATCCCTGCCCGACCGCGAATGGCAGTTCGTCCCGGATAAAGGCCTCAGCCTCGTCCCGGTCGGCAAAGCGTCGCCCGCCTGCTGCGAGAAGCGCATCTGTGACCTTGTCGGTTATGGTCGATGCCTGCGGGGCCACCGGCAGCGAACCGCGCGTGCCCCAGAAACGAACCTGCATGAATCCCCTCCCGCTCGGGCGTCCGGCCCGGAATGCTAGCGCGCGATCGCTTCTTCGAGCGTATCGGCAATGCGCAGCACATTGTCGCAGCGGCTGATAGCAAGGATTTCGCGGATCGTCGCGTCGGGACGTGCGAGGATGATCGTGCAGCCCTTTTCGCGGGCGGCGCGCTCGGCAAGGACGAGCGCCTTGAGTCCGCGCGAAGACATCGTGTCCAGACTGCCGCAATCGACGATGATCCGCTCGGGTGCGAGCGCGAGCGCATCGAAAAGCCAGTTGTGAAAGGTGTCGGCGCTGTCGCCATCGAGCCGGCCGCGCGGAGAAAGCAGGACCGCCTCGCCGCGCTTGTCGTCGCGGGACGAGCGAAGCGGTGCCACCTTGATGGGGGCCTCCTTCGCCTGCGTTTTCGACCGGGGGCCGTGGTCCTCGGCAATCCTGGCGGCCTTGTTCATGGTGTAGAATGTCCGTATCTGTTCGCGTGGCAAGACCGACCCAAGCACGATAAGGTGAATTTTTCGCTAGGCTGATCCTTGCGCGTGCGCTTGCCTCGAAATGGGCAAGCGGCAGGCAATTCGTGTCGACCGCTTGTCGGGATGAGCGACAGCGCGGTTTGCCTCCGGCTTGTAATAAAGCCCAAAGCGAGTATTCCTTGAAAAGCAATGGGTCGCCCGGGGACAGGGCCGAGGGGTGGGGATCCCGAAGTGTTGCTCCCGAAATGTCTGGAACGGACCGGATCCGTCGGCATCGTCGATTGGCACGAGGTCGGCGTTCGCGGATGGCGACAATGGGGGGCAGGTTTGAAACACACCGAACGAGCTGCGTGCTTTGCACATGACGATTGCCGCGAGACCGTCGCCAGCGTTTCGATGGCCGCGCGCCTGCGCTGCGGCATTGCGCGCGCCGGCATGTTCACCGCCGGCCTGGCGCTCGCCAGCGCGCTGCCAGCGACCCCGGTGCAGGCTCAGGCCGGAGCGCAAGTTTCTCCGCCGCCGCGCAGCCAGCTGGCCCCGCCCGAGCTCGAACGGCGCGACGATCGCGCGGTCACCCTGACCATCGATGGCGACATGGAACGCACCGCCTGTGTGCTCGACCGCGCCGAGTATGCCGACATCACCCTGACGCTCGACGGCGTGCGTTTCGCAGGTCTCGAACGTGTTCCGGGACTTTCGCTCGCTGCGGCCCATGACGGCTATCTTGGCCGCGAGGTCCCGCTTTCGGTGATGTGCGATATCCGCGCGCGCGCCAACGCCCTGCTGCGCTCGCAAGGCTATCTCGCGACAGTCGAGATTCCCGAACAGAACCTGTCGGACGGCGTCGCCGATTTCGGAGTGGTGTTTGGCCGCCTCACCGGGCTGCGAGTGCGCGGAGATGCGGGGCCTTCGGAAGGCGTGGTCGCGGCCTATCTCGAAAAGCTGACCGAAATGGATGTGTTCAACATCCACGATGCAGAGCGCAGCCTGCTGATTGCCGACGACTTGCCCGGTATCGACGTGCGGCTGTCGCTGCGTCCGGCCGCTGGCGGCGCGCCGGGGGACCTGGTGGGCGAGATCGCGGTGGTCAGGCGGCGCGGACTGCTCGATCTCAATGTCCAGAATTACGGATCAAAGGCGCTCGGCCGGTTCGGCGGCCTTCTGCGCGGCGAACTTTACGATCTCACAGGTCTTGGCGATCGCACCACCATCGCGCTGTTTTCGACGCTGGAATTCGGCGAACAGCACACCTTGCAGCTCGGTCATGATTTTGCGGTCGGCGATGATGGCCTCAGGCTCGGAGGCATGCTGACCTATAGCGAGACCGAACCCGATCTGAACCTTCCCGGTTTCGATCTCGAATCCGAAACCATCGTCGGCTCGCTCTATGCCAGCTACCCGCTCCAGCGGATGCGCCATTCATCGCAATATCTGAGCACGGGTTTCGACATCGTCGACCAGGACGTCGAGGTGAACGGGGCGCCGATCTCGCGCGATCGGGTGCGCACGGCCTTTGTCCGATATTCGGGCGAGATTGCCGACCGGGCATCGATCCAGCGCGTCGGCGGTTACACGCCGTTCGAGCCAAGCTTGCGTGCACGCTATGCGCTCGAATTGCGCCAGGGTTTCGATGTCCTGTCAGCCAGCCCCGATTGCAGGGGCAATACGCTCGCCTGTGTCCTTGGCACCACTCCGCCAAGCCGGATCGAGGCCGATCCCACCCCCTTGCTGCTGCGCTATGATGCGGGGTTCGAATATCGTCCGGTCCCGCAATTCACGTTCGCCCTGACGGCAAGCGGCCAGGTGACGGGCGACGGGCTTCCGGCTTACGAGGAATTTTCCGCGGGCAGTTTCTCGATCGGGCGCGGATATGATCCCGGCGCGGTTCTCGGCGATAGCGGGGTGAGCGTGGCCGCCGAATTGCGATACGGCTCGATCGTGCCCGACGGCACCGATGCGCTCGCGCTCCAGCCGTTCGTATTCACTGACATGGCCTGGGCCTGGAACGAGGATCCCAGCCGCCGCCCGCTCAACCCCGACCGGTTGTGGTCGGCTGGCGGGGGGCTGCGTGCGGTCTGGGGATCGCGCATCCAGGCCGAGACTTTTCTTGCCGTCCCGATCAAGCGCCCGGATCTTGCCGCAACACGCGGCGATGTGCGCTTCATGGTCTCGGTGACCGCCCGCATTCTGCCGTGGAGATGACGACGATGGTCCAGCCTCACAACAACCGTTCAAAACTGCTCGTCACCACCGGCACCGCGGCATTGGCGATCGCGCTGGCTGCCAGCCCCGATCGTGCCCAGGCCCAGGCATTCCAGGCGACCGAGACGGTCACCACTGGCGCTGCCACCCGGATATTCACCGGGACGGGCACCGAGACGATCCGGGTCGACACCACGACCGCGACGATCACCTGGACCCCGGACGAGGACGGGGCGGGCAATGCGCTCGATTTCCTCCCGACATTCAACGTCGCGACGTTCGAGAACGGTGCGAACAATGCCGATTTCGCCGTGCTCAACATCATCAACCCTGCCACCAACGGCAATGTCACCGTTTTTGACGGGACGGTGATCTCGCAATTGAACGATCTTGTCACCGGCGCGACCGGACCGGGCGGAACCGTCGCCTTCTATTCGCCATCGGGCATCCTCATCGGCAGCAATGCAGTGTTCGATGTCGGCAACCTGGTTCTCACCACGCTCGAGCCGGACGAGACAAGCTTCTTCAACTTTGCCACCGCGGGTGGGCAAGCGAATTTCACCACGCCCAACCCACCGGGCGCGAGCATCATCATCCAGCCGGGCGCACAGATCACCGCGAGCGCGGAGAATTCCTATTTCGCGCTCGTTTCTGCCGAAATCCAGATGTTCGGAACCTCGGATGTCAATGGCAGCACGGTCTTTGCAGCGGGCGAAGAGGTCAACCTGACGGTATCGAACGGTCTGTTCGACATCCAGATTCCGGTCGGCACGAGCTCGCCCACGCCGATCACGATCGACGGTGATGTCGGCGGCCCGTCGAGCACGGGTGCGGGCGACAATCACCTGATCTACGCGGTCGCCGCGGCACAGTCCGATCCGATCAGCCTGCTGTTCAGCGGCAATCTGGGCTTCGACCCGGCAGCAGGAGCGGGGATCGTCAACGGGGAGATCATCCTCTCTGCGAATTTCACGGTCAGCGACCGCAATGCAGCTGGCAATCCGATCACCAGCGGCATCAACGCGACATTCGTCGAAGAGCTCGAACTGACGCCGATCGCGGGCACCATTCGGATCGAGGATGCCAGCGTGACCAGCGACCTGCTCGCGGTAGCCAACGACCGCGTCGAAGCGGTCTCCAATACCGGGCCGAGCAGCTTCGATGGCAACCTGCTCCTCTACGGTGCAAGCTCGGCCGAAATTATCGCGCTCAATGGTCAGCTGTTCACTGTCGCAGGCGACGTGCTGGTCACCTCGGCCCATTTCGCCCCGCGCCGGGCTGGCCTGCTTCCCGGTGAGGCTGACGCCCAGGGCGGCGTGGCCCGGATCGTGGCGCAAGCCGGCGGGACCATCAACATTGCCGGCGAAGTGCTGGTCGATGCCACCGCGCATGCCGGCTTCGATTTCAATGACGGGTTTTCGGGCGATGCGCAGGGCGGCATTGCCACTATCGAGACCAATGGCGGGACGATCACGATCGGCGGGCCGACCGAAGTGCGCGCGAATGCCATGGATTTCGGCCAGGGCATCATCACGGGCGGAAATCTGACTGGCGGCGAAGCCCAGGTTTTCTCCAATGGCGGCGGCTCGATCACCTTTGCCGACGTCGTTCTGTCGAGCAGCGCCTTCTCGTTCGGAAGCGAGCTTGGCGTGGCCTCGACCGGCGCGAACGCGACCGGCGGCAACGCCTTCTTCTCGCTCGGCGGGGGCGGGCAGATCACCGTCAACGGCGATGCGGACTTTTTCGCCAATGGCGGCGGCGGCGCGGCCAACAATGCGGTAAGCGCGGGAACCGGTACCGGCGGGCTCGCCGACATCGCCTATGACGGCAATGGCGATGTTGTCATTACCGGCAATCTCAATATCCAGGCAATCGGCAGCGGCGGCGTCAATGTCGGCGGACGCGGCGGCGACGGGTTTGGCGGCGTTGCCGCGGCGATCGTCGACAACAACGGCTCGCTGACGATCGGGGGTCTCTACCAGGCGCAGGCGCAGGGCTTTGGCGGCGCAGGGATCGGCGGGGGCGATGGTTTCGGCGGTTCGGCCGGGATCGCCGCGGTCACCGGCACCGTAGACATCACCAGCGTTATCGACGCTCGCGCGCAAGGGATCGGCGGCGATGCCAGCGAAGGCTTTGGCGGCGATGGCGGCGATGGGTTCGGCGGGTTCAGCTATGTCCAGGCAGTCGGCACGCTTACCGACAGCGCCTCGGTCACGGTTGGCGGGCAGGTCACGCTGATTTCAGAAGGCACTGGCGGTGCTGGCGGCAACGGAGATGGCGCGGCCGTTCTTGCCGGGCGTGGAGGAAACGGGTTCGGCGGCGAGAACGGGACGGTCAACCAGGCCGAGGCACGGTTCGGCGCGCAATTCGTCAATGGCGCCTACGCACTTGCTGGCGGCGACAATGGAACTCTGACGATTACGGGTCCGACCTCCTTGCGCGCAGAGGGTTTCGGCGGTGTCGGCGGTGCCGGCGGGCTGAACCAGGACGGCGGCGATGGCGGCGATGGGACCGGCGGCACGGCCGAGGCAGGGGCGCGGCTGATTGGCACCGATGGTTCGGTCGGGGCCGGGTCGGCTAATTTCGGCACGCTCAATTTGCGGGCCTTCGGCATCGGTGGTGCGGGCGGGATCGGCAGCGGCACCGGCAGTCTGCGCGGCAATGGCGGCAATGGGTCTGGCCTCGGGGCCTTCATCTTCGCCGAAGCCGGTTCGCTCGATGCCAGCTTTATCAGCCTCGTCGTTAACGGCACTGGCGGCGAAGGCCATATCGGCGGCGATGGCAGCGGGGGTACTGCCGAGCTGTCTGGCGGATATGACGGCACGCTCACGGTTCCGACAATCTCGGCCCTGGCCACGGGGCGGGGCGGCAATGGCGACAATGGCGGCGGATCGGCTGTCGGCGGTGATGCGCGGATCGTGTTCGCGCCAGTGGCGGACCCTGCTGCGGCAGGGCTGACGATCGATGCGGCCAACATCACGCTTGATGTCAGTGCGACCGGCGGCGATGCCGCTGCAGGTATCGGCGGCGGCGCGCTCGGCGGCAATGCCAGCATCGTCCTAACCGACGACACCAGTTCGCTCACCACGACGAACAACGTGACCTTCGTGGCCGATGCCAATGCTGGCCTCAGCAACGGCTCGGGCGCGGCAAGCGATGCGACCGCGGGAATGGTCGATGTCCGGCTCGATGGCCAGGGCACGATCACCATTGGCGGGCTGCTCAGCATTACCGCCAATTCGTTTGGCGGGGCCAATGACGGGCCTGGCACCGGGGGCAATGCGTTCGGAGGTTTTGCCGAGATATTCGTCTCCAATGGCGGGACGCTCGAGGCTGGCAGCATCGACATGAGTCTCAGCTCATTCGGAGGCTACGGCATCGATGGCGGATCTGCGATCGGGGGCGAGGCCTTCCTCGCGACGGAGAGCGCGACCATAGACGTTGCGGGCTCGGTCAATGCCGTTGCGACTGCAGAGGGCGGCAATGCGCTCGATGGCTTGGCCGGCGATGCGCAAGGCGGGCGCGTGATCCTCGATTCGATCGGGACGGGTGCGGGACCGACCGTATTCAATATCGGCGCAGACCTGCTCGCGGATGCATCGGCATCGGGCGGCGTTGGCGAAGATTTCTCGCAAGGCGGCGAGGCGCGCGGCGGCGAGGCCACGGCTTCGGTCGAGGAATCCGCGAGCCTGACGATAGGCGGGTCGGCAACTTTCCACGCGACGGCACGCGGCGGCTCGGGGATCGGCGGCGGCGATGCCATCGGCGGGCTTGCGGGTGCGCGGGTCATCACCGGCCTGATCGATATCGGTGGCAATGCTTCGGCCGACGCATCGGCGACCGGCGGCGATTCGGGTGTCGACGGCCAGGTGGGAGGCGATGGCGGCGATGCCTTTGGCGGGATCGCGGCGTTCTTTGCCAACGGCACTCAGACCGGAACCGGCACCTTCCGGATCGGCGGCGATGCGACCGTGCTGTCCGAAGCCTTTGGCGGCGTCGGCGGCCAAAGCGATGGCGGTGCGATCCTCGGCGGACGCGGCGGCGATGCCTTTGGCGGCAGCGAGTTCGATTCCAATCCCATCGATCCCACCTTGCCTAACGGAGCCTATCTGGTTGCAGGCGGCGACAACGGTGCGCTCACCGTCATCGGCACTTCCACCGTTTCGGCCGATGCCTCTGGCGGCGAAGGCGGATCGGGCACGAACGGCGTTGCTCCCGGCGATGGCGGCAACGGCACCGGCGGCACCGCGCAGGTCGGGCTCGACCTGCTCGGCACCGACGGATCGGTCGGGCTTGGCACGGCCAGTTTCGGCGACGTTGTCGTTAGCGCCAGCGGCTTTGGCGGGTTTGGCGGATTCGACAGCCCGGTCCGGGGCGATGGCGGCGATGGCCAGGGCGGGCGAGCGACTTTCTCCGTGCGCACCGGCACCGCGGATGCCGGCGAAGTCACGGTCAGAGCCGACGGCGCGGGCGGCGACGGTGGCAATGGCGGTACCGGCACTGGCGGTCCGCGCGCGGGGATATTCACCGCGTCCGGCGGCAGCTTCACGATTGCGAGCTTCAACGCCTTTGCCCAGGGCCTCGGCGGTATCTCGGATTCTGGCATCGGCGGGTCCGGTTTCGGCGGCGAGGCCTTTATTGGCTTCCAGGACGGCAACGGCACGATCACCGGCGACGCGATGGTCGATGCCTCGGGCTTTGGCGGCGAATCGAGCGGCAATAATGGTGGCGATGGCACCGGCGGGACCGCCGATATCGCAATCTTCACCCCCACCATCGGCACCGGCATCGTTGGCGGCAACGCCTCGGTCGTCGCCAATGGCACGGGCGGCGAAGCCGGGGCAGGCTTCACCGGAGGCACCGGGACCGGCGGCAATGCATTCGTGCAGGTGCAAGCCGGCGGCACGATCACGCTCGGTTCGGCGGTGGTAACCGCATCGGGCCTCGGCGGGACTGGCGACGATGCGGGCGGTGGCAACGGCATTGGCGGCTTTGCCACGCTCGAAGCGATCGACAGCGGCAGCGTGCTGACCATCCAGACCAATTCGGTCGTGCCTTTCCTCGACGATTACAATCGCGGCGGCCTTCTCGCGGCGAACGGCGTGGGCGGCAATGCGACCGGCGGGAGCGGGATCGGCGGTGCCGGCACCGGCGGACAGGCGATCATCAACGTCACCAGCGGCGCCAACATGACGCTGCCGCTCGACCCGGCGAACGATCCCAACGCATTTGCAAATGTGCGCATCCTTGCGCGCGGCATCGGCGGCGGCACGTCGGTCGATGGCGCGGGCGGCGTGGGAACCGGCGGCCTTGGCCTCATCTTCGTCGACAGCGCCGACTTCGAAATCGGAGCGGCCACGCTCTCGGTCTTCGGGGCAGGCGGGTCCAGCCTCGATGGCGATGCCACCGTGGACGGCGGCGACGGCAATGGCGGAACCCGCCAGATCACCATCGACAACGGCGCCAACGTGACCGCGGAATTTGCCGGGGGCATTTCCGGCGGGATCGGCGGAAACGGTTCAGGCGGCGGCGATGGCGGCGATGCGATCGGCGGTAGCGGTCTCTACTCGGTCCGCGGCGGATCGACGCTCAACCTGGTCGGCGCCAACATCTTTGCCGACAACAGCGCCGGCGGAAATGGGGCGATCGGCGGCGGAGCCTCGGGCGGAGACGTGCGTTTCGAAGTCGACAATTCCACCGTCAATCTCACCGCCAATGCCAATGGCGATGCCTCGGCGCTGTTCGGCGGCGAGGTGACAGGAGGGCAGGGCCAGTCCGAGGGCGGGGACGCGATTGCCGGCGATGTCGATCTCGAACTGACCAGTTCGACATGGGACGGCGGCCCTGTCACGATTGCCGGCAATGCGACCGGCGGTGCGGCGAATGGCGTCAACGGGATCGGCGGCGATGCGGTGTCAGGCAATGCCAACATGCTCGTCTCGAGCAGCGATGTCATCGTTAGCGGGTCTGCTTGCGGCATAGACCCCAGCTGCGTTGTCCGAAGCCTGGACATCACTTCCAACGCCATCGGGGGCGAGGCCGCAAACGGGACAGGCGGCAACGCGGTGGCATTCGAAGCCATTCTGACCGGGACTAATGCGGACATCACGGCAATCGGTGAGGTCACTGTCAGCGCCGATGCCCGCGGGGGCAGCGGGTTGATCGGCGGCAATGCCAGCGCGGGTGAGGCCGTGCTCGATCTGTTCGGTGGCTCCATGATCGCAGCGCTCGAACCATCTGTGCTGTCAGACATCTCCATCTCGGCCGATGCCGATGGCGGGTTTGGTGACAATACGATGGGCGATGCCGAGGCCGGAGCGAGCTTCCTCCTAATGTCTGACGCCGCTCTCTTTGCAAGCATCCTCGAGATAACTGCGATCGCGAACGAATCGATCCCGACGGCAACCTCGGGCGGCGAGGCGCGCGGCGGCGATGCCGAGGCGATCATCGAAGGCGCCTCGACGCTGACGCTCGACGAACTCACGCTCGAAAGCTCGGCCTTCGCTCAACCCGACGGCACCGCGATCGCCGGGAACAGCGGCTTGTTCGTCGGCAATGTGGGCGGGAGCGAGCTGGTCGATGCCGATCTCATCGTGCTCGATGCCAGCGCCTCTGGCGGCGCGACCAACGAGGTCGGCCGCCTGACGATCGACATCGACAACAATGCGTCGGTCGACACGGTCGATCTTACTGCGACCGCGCTCGGCGACACGCTTCCTGCCTCGGCGCTGGGCCATTCGATCCTCGTCAATGGCGCCCAGCTGCGCGTGACCGGCGACATGACGGTCGATGTCCTCGGCAATCTCGATATCACCGCCGAGGCGGGCGGGACGATCGGCGATCCGGCAGGCAACATCTTTATCACCGTGCTGGGGACCGATGCGGGCGGCGGGCTGCTGTCGATCTTCGGAGATGACGACAACCATATCGGGCTGGGCGCGGATGCAATGATGCTGAGCTCGCACGACATCGAAATCACCGATGGGGCGCGCGTCGCAGCAGGCGATCTCACCCTGCAATCGCTCGACGAAGAACGCCCGATGTTCCTCGGCGATGGCGGCGGCACGGTCAGCTTCAGCGGCGCGACCGGCTATGTCCTGAGCAATGACGAAGGCGGTCGGATCGATGCCGGGACGGTGACGATCATCCAGCCTGTTATAGACAAGGACGACGACTACGAACCCGATATCGTGATCGGCAATATCACGGCGTTCGGCTCGCTCGACGACGGGGTCTCGGCGATCAATATCCAGGTCTCGGGGGGCGGAGGCGTAGTGCGCGTAGAAGGCGTGCTCGACTATCGCGATCTCGATGTCACCGACACCTTGTCGATCTTCGCGGAACGCCAGATCGAGGTGGTGACACCCGGCGGCATCTTCCTGCGCGATCCCGCGGGCAATCCCGGGGGACGGCTGCTGCTGACGTCGAACAATGTCTGGGTGGCGGACAGTGTCGTTATCGGGCTGCTTCAGGACGATGTGGGCTATGCCGGACGCAATGACGACCTCATGACCGCGCTGGCGGGCAGCGACGATCCGCTCGGCTATGTCCGCGCAGGCGGGGTGACGGTCGAATTCGGCGACAGCTTCCTTGTCCGCAACACCGGGACCGACACCGAACAGGGCGGCATCCTGGTCTCTGATGGCGGGTTGACGATCTTCTCGCCCGATGCCGGCGGCGGGGGCGGCAACCCGGTCGATGTCTTCGCCTATGGCGCGCGGATCGACGACCAGGGCAATCTGATCACCGGCGAGGCCTTCTTCAACGAGGTCAATTTCAACAATGACGGCGGGACCGGATCGACCGAATATACCGACGAATCCGAATTCAACGATTGCGTGATCAATACCGGCCAGTGCCCGGTCGGCACCCCGGACCCCGATCCCGACCCTGATCCCGATCAGAGCGATGGCGAACCGGTGCCCGTCAACAACCCCGCCGTCATCGAGGAACCGATCGCGGTGGCCGGCCCGATCCCGCCGAGCCCGGCCCAGAAGGACGAGGAATTCGGCTTCGATTTCCAGCGGCTCGTTTCCGAACCCGAGGACGAGGACGAGGAGGAAATCGACGATCCGGTCTCGAGCGGCGGCGATGCTTCCCTGTATTCGCGGATCGGCGGCGGCGCCGATAGCGGCACAGGCAATGATGCGGGAGGCAATTGAGATGACGAACAAATCGCTCAAGTCGCTCGCTTCGCTCTGCACTCTTGCAGGCGTTGCGGCCGCGGCGCTCTGGGCCGCTCCGAACACCGCGCAAGTCGCGCAGCCCGGTTCGATCGCGCTGCGTGACAGCTTTCCCGTGGGGTCGAACGGTTTGTGTGAGGCGCAGATCCAGCCGCCCGAACCCGGCGCGGGGCTGTTCGATCGCAAGTACAACCTGCTGTGCCGCGATGCCGGTGCGCCAATTGGTGCCCTGTGGGTGGTGCGCGGGCGCGTCGCGGGCGAAGCAGCCGAGCGTTTCGTCGGCGAGGACGCGCGCTGCACCGGCCAATCCGATGACGGTTCTGCGCAAGCGCTCGAAGGGGCCACGCAATGGACCTGCACCCGCGAGGGAAGCATCATCCGCACCCGGCTGATGGTCGCGGAGCGCGGCAATCGCACCTATGCCGCCTCGGGCCTTTCCGCCTATGGCACGGCGCTCGAACTGGCGATTGCGAGCCTGGCGAGCGATCGCGTGGTGGCCGGAACGGTCGATATCCCTCTGACCCAGGCCACCGATGCCCTCACATTCGCACGCCAGCAGGCGCAGGCGATCGCTGCTGACCGGGCGCTGGTCGAGGCCTATCGCCGTGCCAATAGCGGCGATTTTGCAGAAGCAGCCGAGTTTTTCGCCGCCTCTGCCGAACAGCTTACCGGGAACAGCGAGGCCGAGGCGCGTCTCAACGAGGCCCTGCTGCAATCCAATCTCGGTAATTTCTCCCAGGCAGAGCGCCGCTTTGCGCAGACGCGCGACCGCGCGGCAACGAGCCCAGTCCTTGCCCGGCTGCAACGCAATTACGAGGCGCTCAACGCGCTCAACCAGGGCGCGGCCGCGCGTGCGATCCTGATCCTCGAAGAGCCGCTGCCCTCTGATTTCGCCGACAATGAGGCGCTGCGTTCGCTGGCGATCGGACCTGCCATGGCGAACCGCCTGGCAGCCGAGAGCGAGGTCGCGGCGTCGTCGGGCATGGCGATGAGCCTGACCCCGCTCGAACGCGCGCAATTGCTCGATGGTCAGGCCGATTACCTTCATGCAGCAGCCCTTCGTCTGACCGGCAATCCGGGCGCGGCTGCAGCGCGCCTGGCACGGGCCAACACGACTTTGGCCGAAGTGCGCGGCGGCCGCGTCGTGTCGGTGCTGTGGCTGCGCGCGCAGGTGCTCAGCGAGCTTGCCGAATTGTCCGAGGCCGATGGCCAGATCGCGCGCGCCGAGGCGCTGCACGGGCAGGGCATCGCACTGCTTGCGAGGGCCTATCCCGGATCGCCTGCGCTCTACAGCGCCAAGGCGCAGCTCGCCGGACTCTATGCGCGCAGCGATCGCCGTGCCGATGCGCTCGCGCTGTATCGCGAGATCGTCGCCGAGGCCGAAGGGCGTCCCGCGCCTTCACTACGCAATCATGTCGGGGCCTATTTCGCGCTACTGCTCGACAGCGGCGCCTCGGCCGAGGCGGCGGACGACATCTTCGCTGCCAGCCAGCTTCTTCTGCGCCCCGGTCTCGCCCAGACCCAAGCCGTTCTCGCCCGCGAATTGTCAGGCGGAAGTGACGAGGCATCGGCACTGTTCCGGCGCAATGTCAATGTGGGCCGCTCGATCGAGCGGATGCGTGCAGCGATCGTCGAGATCGAAGCCGAGGCCGAAGTGAATCCGCAGGCCGCCGCCATCCTTGCCGAGCGCCGCCAGAGGCTCGCTGCGTTGCAGGAGCAGCAGGCGGAACTGCTTCAGACGCTCGCCGATTATCCGCGCTACAGGGCGGTTTCGGGCGGAGCGATGACGCGCGAGGACATGCAGGCGATCCTGCGCGAGGGCGAGGCCTATGTGAAGATGGTCGCGCTCGACGATGCGGCCTACATGGTCATGATCACCCCTGACGACAGCGTCGCCTGGGCGATCGAGACCACTCCCGGCGAGCTTGACGATGCAGTCTTCGCGATCCGCGAAAGCATCGCCATTGCCGAAGGGGGTCAGGTCTTGACTTACCCCTTCGATCTGGCCGCCTCGCGCGCGCTTTACCTGCGCCTGTTCGAGCCGGTGGCCGATCGCCTGCCGCGCCTGAAGCATGTCATCTTCGAACCGGACGGCGCGATGCTCAAGCTGCCGATCAATCTCCTGGTCACCGACGATGAAAGCCTCGCCCGTTACGAGGCGCAGCGGCAGGGCGCAGGCGGCGACGACTATGATTTCCGCTCGGTCGCATGGCTCGGGCGCGAGACGCAGATCAGCACATCGGTCGCACCGACCGCGTTTCGCGATGTGCGCGCAGCGCCCGCGAGCAGCGCCGGGAAGGCCTATCTCGGCCTCGGCGAAAATACCCCGATCGGTGATGGCCCGGTGACCGCCGCGCGCACCCGTTCGACGCTGGCCGGAGGATCGGACTGCCTGTGGTCCGAGGCGATCTGGTCGAACCCGATCAAGGCCGACGAATTGTACGATGCCGCGCGCCGGTTCGGAGGCACTGCAAGCGACAAAGCGGCGGTGCTGACCAAGGACGCATTCACCGACACAGCGATCAAGGCACGCGAGGATTTGAGCGATTACCGCGTCCTCCACTTTGCCACCCACGGCCTGGTCACCGCACCCGAACCGCAATGCCCGCCGCGGCCGGCGCTCCTGACCTCGTTCGGAGAACCGGGATCGGACGGTCTCCTGAGCTTTGCCGAGATCTTCGGGCTGCGGATCGATGCCGATCTCGTCATCCTGTCGGCATGCGATACCGCGGGCAGCGCCACTGTCGGCGCAGCGCTCGAGGCGGGGGTCGCATCGCGCGGCGAATTCGCTCTCGACGGGCTCGTGCGCGCTTTCGTGGGCGCGGGCGGGCGCACCGTGTTAGCCAGCCATTGGCCGGTCCCCGACGATTTCGACGCGACCGAACGGCTCGTGGGCGGATTGTTCGAAGGCGCCGATGTCGCCACCGCCGAAGCGCTGCGCCGCTCGCAGCTGGCACTGATGGACGATGCGGCCACCTCGCACCCCTTCTACTGGTCCGCCTTTGCGGTGGTGGGCGATGGGTCGGTGCGGGTTCGGCGCTGACATCGCGCATGATTACCTAGGCGAGTGCATGTCCGGCGCGCGCGGCTTGCGCGGCAAGGGCAAAGGCGCTTTGTTGCCCGTGATTTCGAAGCCGAGGGGCGCTGCGAAGGGGCGGGGGCAGCGGGAGGAATGATGACGCAAGAGGGCGGGGACAGGAAAGCGCGCGGCGGCCTGCTGGCGCGCGGCTGGCGCAGCGTTCGCGAGGCGGGCAAGCTGCAATTGGCGGCGACCTGTGCGCTTGTGTTGATCGCGATCTTCATCGCCCGCTACAGCTGGATGCTCCCCGCAGGGCTCGGCGCAACCCCGCTCACCAGCGATGCCGAACAGGGCCTTTACGACATGCGCGCCTGGCTCGCGGCGGAGTTGGTCGAGCAGGACGAGCGGATTTCGCTGGTGGTCTATGATGACCAGGCGCTGATCAATCTTGAAAAACGCTCACCGCTCCCGCGCGATGCGCTGGCCGAGGCCTTGCGCAATCTCGACACGATGGGCGCCAAGGCGATCGGGATCGATATCCTTTTCGACCAGCCCCAGGCCGAGGACCAGCAATTGATCGACGCGCTGCGTTCGATGCAGACGCCGGTCCTCGTCGCCTATGCCAATGTCGCGACCAACGAAAACGATATCGGATACGAACAGCAGCTTTATCTCGAGGAATTCATGGCCGCGCTCGAAGGGTCGAATGCGCGGCCCGCGAGCATTCGGCTCGATGAGAGCTTCGGGGCCACGCGGGTCTGGCCCGAAATCATGCCCGAGTTGCCGCCCTTGCTTGGCCGCGCCATGCTCGCCGATGCGGACGGCCCCTACGAGGCTTTCGAAAACTATGAGGGCGCGATCAATTTTCGCCGCCCCTTGCGCGCGGGGCAGGACGGTGACGAGGAGCCAGCCGAAGGCGAGCGCGCAGATGTCGAGGAGCCGCTCTTTCCCACGGTATCGATCGAACTGTTCCTCGATCTCGACCCCGCCATTGCCGAATTCGTCGGTGAGCAATTCGTCAGCGACCGGTATGTCCTGATCGGCGGGGACATCCTCGATTACGACCGGGTGACCACACCGTTCACCGCATGGACCGGTTTCGAGCCTTCGGGATTGTCGGTCCACGGCGAGATCATCGCGCAAATGCTCGATGGCAAGGTCATGCCCTCAATTCCCGAATGGGCGCTGTGGGCGATGGCGGTGCTGGTGGTGCTTACCGCGGTGCTGACCGCGCTGCTCGAATGGCCGGCGGCACGGCTGGTGCCTTTGCTGATGGTGCTCGCGGTGCTGTTCGTGGGGATCCCCTTCCTCCTGCATTTTCGCGGCGTCGATACTTATGGACTGCCCGCGGTGGGGTGGCTGCTGGGCTGGATCATCGCCTTCACCTCGGTCACATCCGCGGCGCGTTCTGCGGGAGCGGCGCAGCGCAGTTTCGCGCAGGGCGCGCTGGGCAAATACATCCCGCGCGACATCGCCCAGCAGATCATCGACGAACCCGATTTGCTCACCCTGGGCGGCGAGAAACGCGAGATTTGCGTGATGTTCTCCGACCTCGAGGGCTTCACCAAGATGAGCCACGCGATCGCGCCGGAAATGGTTGCGACGCTGCTCAATCGCTATCTGGAGATGCTCAGCCAGGTGGTGCTCGATCATGGCGGCGTGATCGACAAATATGTCGGCGATGCGGTGGTGGCATTCTGGGGCGCGCCGATCGCGCGGGCAGACGATGCGAAGCGCGCGCTCGAGGCGGGTCACGCGGTCTGGCAGGCAGGCGAGCGTTTCCGTGCAGAGGTCGCGGCGAGGGATCCCGACCTTCCGCTTATCGGCAAGACCCGCGTGGGTCTGCATTTCGGCGAGGCCGTGGTGGGCAATTTCGGCGGGGACTCGCGCATCCAGTACACGGCGCTCGGCGACAGCATGAACACCGCCGCCCGGCTCGAGGCGGCAAACAAGCCGCTCTGCTCGTCGGTTTCCGCGAGCCGCGAACTGATCGAGCGGGCCGAAGCCGACATCTGGGTTCCGATGGGCAGAATCGTTCTCAGGGGCCGCGCGCAACCCGTTGATATCTATCAACCCAAGCCCGAATTGCCTGAAAGCGACCGGCAGAAACTCGCAAAAGCCGCTCAGCTTTCAGACAGCAAACATGACGTAGCCATGCAATTGATCGACGAGGTGTCTGCTATGCATCCCGACGATGAGGCGCTACGCCATTACAGCGAGCGAATGCGAAATCTGAACGATGGGGGAGCTTATGTTCTCGGATAAATGGAAAGCCAGGCTGATTGGGGTGGCTATTGCCGGCGCGGCAATCGCAATACCGGGCGCGGCGAGCGCCGGGGTGGTTGTGAAATCCACCGGCCCTTCGGCAAGCGAATATCCGGTCGGCCGCCAGGTTGCAGACGGTTCGAGGGTAGTCCTTCGGGCCGGCGACCGCATCACCGTGCTGACCGACAGGGGCACGAGCGTGATGGAAGGCCCGGGCACTTTCCGAATTGGCGAAGGGGCGCGCCCGTCGCAGCGGTTCTCAAGGCTCACCCGGCGCGGCGCACGCGCCAGGCCACGCACGGGGGCTGTGCGCGGAACGCCGGTCGCACCGGAAACCGCTCCTGCGCGCAGTCTGTGGACGGTAAACCTGTCCGTGGGCGGACCCGTGTGCCTGTACGACATGGACGCGATCCAGCTCTGGCGCCCGGCGGCCGAGGGGGCCGAAACCTACAGTATCGTCGATATCGCATCCGACACCGCACTCGACGTGACCTTTGTCGGCGCCGAGCTGGTACGCGAGCTCGACCAGGACGTGGTATCGATAAAGACTGATACAGATTATGCGATCCTCTCCCCGGCCAGCGGCAGGCAGGCCGAACGCTCCACGGTGAATGTGCGCTTCGTCCAGTTCGACGGCGACTATGGCGACTCGGCCTCGCTCGCACAGGCATTGCTTGAAAAGGGATGCACCGAACAGTTCGCGCTGCTTGCCGACACTCTCGACGAAGAGGCGAGCTAGGGCACCCAACCACCTGGGCAAAAAGACTTGCTCCAGCCCGCGCGATCAGGTCTGATCGCCGTGCCGCGGAACCCGTTCCGGTGACCGCGGCGTCGAGGGGAGAGGACGCGCGCGATGCAGAATTACGGCGGAATGCAGAACGAGATCTACAATGCCGGTCTGCAAGGCATCCTGCCCGATTACCCGGTCGATTTCGCCACGCTCGAGGCACGCGCGCACGAGGCGCTCGGCCCGATGATGACCAATTACGTGGCCGGCGGTTGCGGGGACGAGCACACGCAGGACACCAATGCCCGCGCCTTCCACCATTGGGGCATGATACCGCGCATGATGGTCGATTGCTCCGAGCGCGACCTGTCGATCGAATTGTTCGGCATGACCTTGCCGAGCCCGCTTTTCATGGCCCCGATCGGCCTTAATGGCGAAGCGACGCAGGACCGCCACGGCGACATGGCCGCCGCGCGCGCATCGGCCATGACCGGCGTGCCGCTGTGCGTCTCCACTCTCGGAAACGACCCGATGGAGGACGTATTCGAAGCCTGCGGCGATACGCCCGCCTTTTTCCAGCTCTACACTCCGCGCAATCGCGAACTTGCGACCAGCCTGATCCAGCGGGCGGAAAAATCGGGCGCGAAGGCGATCGTGGTCACGCTCGACACATGGCTCACCGGCTGGCGCCCACGCGATCTCAACGCGTCGAATTTTCCGCAATTGCGCGGCAAGGTGATGCAGAACTATTTCACTGATCCGGTCTTTCGCTCGATGCTCGACAAGCCGCCCGAGGAGGACCCGAAAGCGGCGATTTTCCTGTTCGCCGCGATCTTCGGGCAGGTGCTGACGTGGGAGGACATGGCCTTCTTCAAATCGGTCACCGACCTTCCGATCGTGCTGAAGGGCATCTGTCATGCTGAAGACGTGAAGAAGGCGATCGATCACGGCGCGGACGCGATCTATTGTTCGAACCATGGCGGCAGGCAGGCCAATGGCGGGATCGCAACGATCGACCTGCTCGGCGATGTCGTCGAAGCGGCAGGCGATCTGCCGGTTCTGTTCGACAGCGGGATCCGTTCGGGCACCGATGCTGTCAAGGCGCTCGCCATGGGCGCGCGGGCCGTCGGGGTGGGCAGGCCCTACACATATGGGCTCGCGATTGGCGGGGCCGAGGGCGCGGCATGGGTTCTGCGATCGATCCTTGCCGAGGCGGACCTGTTGATGGCGGTCAACGGCTATCCCAGCCTTGCCGCCGTGCGCGGAGCCGGAGTTCGCCGCACCGGCTGATTTGCGAAGTGCGATTGAAATCGAAAAAAATCTTGCACTGACAAAGTCTTGGCGCGAAGAATCGCAATCGGTCTTGACGCTTCGGCGCACGAAATGACCGATCGGTCAAATTCGGACTCAGTTTTCCACAGATTCGGTGTTAGTTACCTGCGCATAACGGGGCGCGAACCGGGGCGAGAACCATGGAGAGACCAACAATCATTTCATCCGGGCCAGACCAGATGGGCCGGACCGTTTGCTTCGGCGACGAATTTTCACGCCAGGCGCGTTATGGCCGCATCCGTCCGATGCCGACCGCCAGCCGCTGGCAGCGCTTGCTCAGCCGGCTCTCGCTGCGCCGCTGACGGGTTGCCAGCCTGTCACATTGCCAGAATTGATTAGTCACGGCCCGCGATACCTTGTCGCGGGCCGTGTCTGCCTGTTCAGGTTCCCGACTTGGCGACCGTGACCAGCTTGGTTTCGGTATAGCCGAGATAGCCTTCCAGCCCGCTTTCCGACCCGAACCCGCTATCGCCCGTGCCGCCAAACGGTGTCTCGGGCGAACCGACCGCGAAGTGATTGATCGCGACCATGCCCGCGCGCAAATTGTCGCCGAGATAGTGGCTTTCGTCGAGCGAGCCGGTGAAAGCGTAGGCGGCGAGGCCATAGCGAAGCGAATTGGCGATGCGCACCGCGTCCTCGATGTCGTCATAGGGCACGATCCCTGCCACCGGGCCGAAAGGCTCTTCGGTCATCAGGCGCGAATCGGCTGACGGATTGGCGATGACGGTGGGCTCGAAGAAATGGCCCGGCCCCTCGATCGCCTTGCCGCCGGCGACAATCTCGCCCTTTTTGCCGCCGAGCGATCCCATCAGATCCTGCATCGCGGACACGCGGCCGGCATGGGCGAGCGGGCCCATGTCGACGCTGTCATCGCTGCTGGCATCGCCGACCTTGAGCTTCTGCGAACGCGCGGCAAATTCGGAAACGAAGCGATCGTAGATGCCGCGCGCGACGAGGAAACGCGTGGGCGAGACGCAGACTTGCCCTGCATTGCGGAACTTGGTCCCCGCACAGGCTGCCACGGTGCGTTCGAAATCGGCGCTTTCGCCGACGACCACAGGAGCATGGCCGCCGAGTTCGGCGGTGTAGCGCACCAGGTTCTGCGCCGCGAGCGCGCCCAGCTGCTTTCCGACCGCGGTCGAGCCGGTGAAGCTGGCCTTGCGGATCGCGGGATTGGTGAGCAGCTGCTCGGAAATCATCGCCGGGTCGCCATAGACGAGGTTGAGCACGCCATCGGGAAGCCCGGCATCCACGAAACATTCGACCAGCAATTGCGTGGTGGCAGGCGTGGTCTCGGCAGGCTTGAGCACGCAGGTGCACCCGGCGGAGAGCGCGCCGCCGAGCTTCTTGGCAGGCAGGTTCACGGGGAAGTTCCACGGGGTGAACAGCGCCGCGGGTCCGATCGGCACCTGGGTCACGCGCTGTTCGAGCAGCGAGTGGCTGCGCACCGGCACCAGCCTGCCGCCCTGGCGCTTGGCTTCCTCGGCGAGAAAGTCAATGAGGTCGGCCGCGCCCTGGGTTTCGCCCAGGGCCTGGGCGTGCGGCTTGCCCATTTCGAGCGTCATGACCCTGGCGATGCCCTCGGCCCGCTCGCGCAAGAGTTCTGCGGCCTTGCGGATGATGCGATAACGCTCGATCCCCGGCGTGCGGCTCCACGAAGGGAACGCGGCATTGGCAGCCTCGATTGCCGCGTCGAGCTGCTCCTTCGAGACCTTCGGTGCGCGCCCGACCTCCTGTTCGTTCGCGGGATTGTTGACCGCGAAGGAGCCGGCTCCGCCGTCGGCAATCCATTCGCCGCCGATCAGCATCTTGACTTGGGGGTAAGCGGTCATGGGAGGCTCCTGCAATTGGTGTTGTCCGTTATCGGCCCCGGATCGGGGCGTCGCATGCGCAGTCCTGTCCATGAGGCTGCGCGCGTAATTGTGCTGCCTATCTGGCGAATGGCGTGGTTTGTTTCAATTGAAACCTTGTGGCTCTTCGACTAGCGGGGGCGCGAAACCGCATTCCCCAGGAGAGAATCATGCTCGTCGGTGTCCCCAAGGAGATCAAGCCGCAGGAATTCCGTGTCGGCCTCACGCCCGAAGCAGCGCGCGAATATGTGAGCGCAGGCCATTCGGTAATCATCGAGACCGGTGCCGGTCTTGGCATCGACAAGACCGATGACGACTACCGCCAGATCGGCGCCGAGATCGTCGACAGCGCCGAAGAAGTGTTCGCCCGCGCCGAGATGGTGGTGAAGGTCAAGGAGCCGCAGCCCAATGAATGGGTTCAGCTGCGCGAAAATCAGATCCTTTTCACCTATCTGCACCTCGCTCCCGACCCCGATCAGGCGCGCGGCCTGATGGAATCGGGCGTTTCGGCGATCGCTTACGAGACTGTCACCGATGCCAAGGGCGGACTGCCGCTGCTGGCCCCGATGAGCGAAGTGGCAGGGCGCCTTTCGATCGAGGCGGGCGCGCAGGCCCTTCGCGCCAGCAATGGCGGCCGCGGCACCCTGATGGGCGGCGTCCCCGGCGTTCTCCCCGCGCGGGTCGTGGTGCTCGGTGGCGGTGTCGTCGGGACGCAGGCGGCGCGCATGGCCGTGGGCCTCGGCGCGAATGTCGAGATTTTCGACCGCTCGCTTCCGCGGCTGCGCCAGCTCGACGAGATGTTCCAAGGCCGCGTGAGCACGCGTTATTCGACGGCTGGCACGATCGAGCAGGCGCTCGCGACTGCCGACGTGGTGGTCGGCGCAGTCCTGATCCCGGGGGCCAGCGCGCCGCACCTCGTGCCGCGCGAAGACCTGAAGCTGATGAAGAACCGCGCGGTGCTGGTCGATGTCGCAATCGATCAGGGGGGCTGCTTCGAAACGTCGAAGCCCACCACGCACCAGGAGCCGACCTACGAGGTCGACGGCATCATCCATTATTGCGTCGCCAACATGCCCGGCGCGGTGCCGCTCACCTCGAGCTATGCGCTCAACAATGCGACGCTGCCCTTCGGGCTCGCCCTCGCCAAGCACGGGGTCGAGGCCTGCAAGATGGACCCCCACCTCAAGCCCGGCCTCAACGTCCACCAGGGCAAGATCGTCAATGAAGCGGTGGCCGAGAGCCTCAACTTTTGACCGTGGCATCCGCCTCGAATTGAGCGACACCAACGAAAAGGGGGGCGAGCAGCCCCCCTTTTTTGTCGGTCAGCCAAAGTGGTTGTGGCTCAGGCCTCGACCACCTTCTGCTCGATACTGCCGAAGATCGAGTGGTTGTTGCCATCGCGCATCTCGATCTTCACCGTATCGCCCGGACGCATGAAGCGGGTGCTCGGCTCGCCATCGCGGATGGTCTCGATCATGCGAATCTCGGCGATGCACGAATAGCCCGCGCCCCCTTCGGAGACCGGCTTGCCCGGACCGCCATCGCTGCCCTTGTTGCTGATCGTGCCCGATCCGATAATCGTGCCTGCGCCCAGATTGCGGGTCTTCGCCGCGTGAGCGACCAGCTGCGCCATGTTGAAGGTCGCGTCCTGGCCGACCTCGGCCCGGCCAAAGGGTTCGCCGTTGTAATCGACCATGAGCGGGAGGTGGACGAGGCTATCCTTCCAAGCATCGCCGAGTTCGTCGGGAGTGACGCAGACGGGCGAGAAGGCGCTGGCCGGCTTGGACTGGAAAAAGCCGAAACCCTTTGCGAGTTCGCCCGGGATAAGGCCGCGCAGCGACACGTCATTGACCAGCATGACCAGCTTGATGTGGCCGGCGGCATCATCGGCGCTGACGCCCATCGGCACGTCATCGGTGATCACCGCGACTTCGCCTTCCATGTCGCAGCCCCATTTGACATCGCCCAGCGGGATATCGGCGCGGGGAGGGAGGAAATTGTCCGATCCGCCCTGATACATCAGCGGGTCGTGATAAAAGCTTTCGGGCACCTCGGCATCGCGCGCATTACGCACCAGCTCGACATGGTTGATATAGGCCGAGCCGTCGGCCCATTGATAAGCGCGCGGCAGCGGCGAATGCGCCTCGCGTTCGTGGAACCGTTCGCACGGCACCGCCTCGTGCTCGACATCGCGCGCCAGCACTTCGAGTTCGGGCGCGATCCGCTCCCAATCGTCGAGCGCGGCCTGGAGCGTAGGCGCGATATTGTCAGCCGCGCAATAGCGGGTGAGGTCTTTCGAGACGACGACGAGCTTTCCGTCGCGGGTGCCATCGTTGAGGGTTGCAAGCTTCATGGTTCGGACCTCTCGGGATTGTCGGGTTGGTTGTCGGGGTGGGCGCGCTCGAAGGGAGCGAGCGCGTTGCAGGCCGCTTCGATCGCGCACATGCGCGGGGACCGGGACAGGTCGTATCCGAAGCGGCGCGCATTGTAGAGCTGGGGAATGAGGACCGTCTCGAACAGGCCGGGCGCATCGAACAGGAAATCGCCCGTTCCAAGCTGGGCGAGCCGCTGTTCGACCGGTTCGAGCGTGCGTGCGAGCCAGTGGCGATACCAAGTGCCCACGTCATCGTCGGAGCGGCCATATTCGTTCTTGAGATATTTGAGCACCGGCAGGTTCAGCGGCGCGTGCAGTTCGGTCGCGATCGCATAGGCGAGTTCGCGCGCGGTGTAGCGATCCTCGATGGCGGAAGGCAGCAGCGCGGGCTGAGGATAGGCTTCGTCCAGCCATTCGATCAGCGCCATCGACTGCGCGCGGTCGCGGCCATCGGCTTCGAGCATCGGCACGCTGGCGAACGGGTTGCGGCTCGTGAAAGCGGGGTCCTTCTGCTTCGCCTGGAGCAGATTCACCGGCTCGTGTTCGTAAGCCAGCCCTTTCAGTTCGAGCGCGATCCGCAGCCGGTAGCTGGTCGATGAGCGATAATAGCCGTGGAGCTTCAAAACGCGGCAATCCCGGTGATCGCACGGCCCAGGATCAGCGCATGGACATCGTGCGTGCCTTCATAGGTATTGACGGTTTCCAGGTTCACGGCGTGGCGGATCACCTGGTATTCTTCCGAAATGCCGTTGCCGCCATGCATGTCGCGCGCTGTGCGGGCAATGTCGAGCGCCTTGCCGACATTGTTGCGTTTGACCACGCTGATCATGTCGGGGCTGAAGCGGCCTTCGTCCATCAGCCGTCCGACGCGCAGGCTCGCCTGAAGGCCCAGCGCGATATCGGTGAGCATGTCGGCGAGCTTTTTCTGGAACAGCTGCGTCGCGGCGAGCGGACGGCCGAACTGCTTGCGGTCGAGCCCGTATTGGCGCGCGGCGTGCATGCAGAATTCCGCTGCGCCCAGCGCGCCCCACGAGATGCCGTAGCGTGCGCGGTTGAGGCAGCCGAACGGCCCCTTGAGGCCGGAGACATTGGGAAGCAGCGCGTCGCCGGGCAGCTTCACCTCGTCCATAACGATCATGCCCGTGGGCGACGCGCGAAGCGAAATCTTGCCCTCGATCTTGGGCGCGGACAGCCCTTCCATGCCCTTTTCAAGCACGAAGCCGCGGATCGCGCCGTCATGCGCCTCGCTCTTGGCCCAGACCACGAAGACATCGGCGAAGGGGGAATTGGAAATCCATGTCTTCGAGCCGGAAATGACGTAGCCGTCGCCGTCCTTCTTGGCGTAGGTCTTCATCCCCGCAGGGTCCGATCCGGCATCGGGTTCGGTCAGGCCGAAGCAGCCGATCAACTCGCCCGAGGCGAGGCCGGGGAGGTATTTCTGGCGCTGCTCCTCGCTGCCATAGGTATAGATCGGGTGCATCACGAGGCTCGACTGGACGCTAGCCATCGAGCGATAGCCGCTGTCCACCCGTTCGATTTCGCGCGCGATCAGCCCGTAGGCAACATAGGAGGCTTCGGCGCCGCCATATTCTTCGGGAATGGTCGCGCCCAAGAGGCCCGCCTGGCCCATCATCGGGAACAGTTCGGGCGCACTCGCCTCATTGCGGAATGCCTCGATAACGCGCGGCTGGAGCTCGCTCTGGGCAAAGCCGCGCGCGGCATCGCGGATCATCCGTTCGTCTTCGGTGAGCTGCGTTTCGAGGTCGAAAGGGTCTTCCCAGTTGAACGGGACAAGCCCGGCACTGGCGAGTTCGGGGGACGAGGGGGCGTGCACTTATGGCTCCTGAAACATGTCTTGGCGCGGCCTGCTTTCGCAGGCTTGGCCCCGCCTATCAAGGCTTGTGCGCGGCCCGAATGCGCGCCCGCACCACGGTCGCGCATGCAAGCGTGCACTCGGGCGGCGCATGGGGTGATCGGCGGTGGAGCAAGGCTCGCCCTGGCAAGCCGAAAGCGGCAGGTGGCGCGAGCGGGTTGTCAGGCGGCGGTCGCGGCCGGCTGGTTCAGGGCCGCATCGACTGCACGCAGCACGTCGGTCGGCGGGCAGGGCTTGATCAGCGTTGTCGCCTTGGGAAAGTGCTTGCGGATTTCCTCGGGCGAATGGCGGCCCGAATGAAAGATCACCGGCACGTCTTCGTCGGCGAGTTTCTGCGCGAGGGGATAGACCGCGCCATCGGACAGGCTGACATCGAGGATCGCGAGGTCCGGTTTTTCTTTCTGGAAAGCCAGCATGGCGGAACTGATCCCGGCATGAGGCCCTTCGATCCTGTATCCGGCTTCTTCGACCGTGTCGCACAGATCGAACGCGACGATCATTTCGTCTTCGGCAACTAGGATACGCTGGCTCACAACTGGTTCCCCCCTGATGGGATGCTGACCCTGTGTTGAGCAATTAACACACGCCGAGGCGATAGGTTCCATTAAAACCGTCACCGGTTCCGACCGAACTGCTCGGCAAAGCCGGTCTCGTCGCCGCTGGAGAGCAGGCGCGCCTGTTCGACCCAATGATCGCGCTCGATCCGGCCGCTGAACCGGCCGAGCGTTGCATCGATGCGCGCGATATCGTCGTCGGACCAGCTCGCGATCTGTTCGAAGCGGGTGATCCCGTGCTGGTGAAGCATCGCGACGAGCTTTGGTCCCACGCCCTTGATCCGGCTGAGATCATCGGCTCCCGTCGCGTCCGCTGCTGCCCCTGCCGGTGCCGGAGCGGTTGCCGGTGCGGGTGCCGGTGCGGGTGCTGGTGTCGGTGCGGGCGAAGGTGACGGATCGGCAGCGGATTGCGCCGCACCGGGCGCGGCGTGGCTCGCATCGACATGCGCGCCGGCCTCGGCATCGGCATCGGCGCGGGCGGCCGCTACCTCTTGCGTGTTGGCGTTGGCAGAGGTCTGCCCGATCGTGTGCTCGACCGCATTGGGCGCATCGATCAGCGCCTGGTTGCGCGTCGCGGGCGGGGCGCCGTCGTCGAGCACGTCGCTCCCGCTGGTCTCGTCATCCACGATCGTCGTCTTGCGGGTGGAATGCATGAACATCCAGATCGCCAGCACGACGAACAGCAGGCCGAGTGCGATCAGGATGGCGTATTGAAGGTTCTCGGAAGGCATGTCAGCTCCTTGGATCGGGACGAGAAGGGTTGGCGGTTTATCTATGTCGGTGCCCGTCACCCGGCAAGTGCGGCGCGCAGGTCCACGGCAAGAAAGCGGCCGGGACCCGTCAAGGTTCCGGCCGCTCGCTATGTCAGGAAGAGGTTGGGAAGAAAGGCGGGTCAGCCGCCGCCGCGCATCCCTGCTGCCAGCGCGTTGAGTTCGATGAATTCCTGCCGCAGGAAATCGCTCTGCCGCCCGGCAAGACGTTCGACATCCGCATGGGTGAAGCCCATCATCAATTCATCGCCGCGCAGCAACTGGCCGAAGGCAGCGACCGATGCGGCGAAGGCAAAATCGCCGCGCGGGGCCCGTGCCCTGGCAAAGGATCCGCGCGAGACCACGGTGTCGATCAGCCGCGAAGTGTCTCCGTCGGGCAGCTTGAACCGCAGCTTGACATGCGCGGCTTCGGCGGCCCGCTCGAGCGCGGCGGACGAGGGACGGTCCTCGTAGCGGCGCGGCGCGATCCATCCCTGCGATCCGGCTAGCGCGACCTCGTAGATCGCGGTGACCTGGTGGCCCGCGCCGATATCGCCTGCATCGACAGCGTCATTGTCGAAATCCTCTTCGCGCAAGGCCCGGTTCTCGTAGCCGACTAGGCGATACTGACTGATCACCGCCGGGTTGAACTCGACCTGAATCTTCACGTCCTTGGCGATCGTGAACAGGGTCGAGCTCATTTCGTCGCCGAGCACCTTCTTCGCTTCGAGGGCGCTGTCGATATAGGCGTAATTGCCGTTACCCTTGTTGGCGATCTGCTCCATCATCGCCTCGTTGTAATTGCCCTGGCCAAAGCCGAGCGTGGTGAGCGTGATGTCGCGGTCGCGGTAATCCTCGATCATCTTGACCAGCGCATCGCGGTTCGACACGCCGACATTGAAATCGCCGTCGGTCGCAAGGATCACGCGATTGACCCCGCCGGTGATGAAATTGTCCTCGGCGATGTTGTAGGCGAGCTGCAGACCCGCTCCGCCTGCGGTCGATCCGCCCGCGCGCAGATTGTCGAGCGCGCGGCGGATTTCGCGGATGTCGTTGGTGGGTTCGAGCACGAGACCCGCGGCCCCTGCATAGACCACGATCGAGACGCGATCGTCCTCGCCCAGTTCGCCGGCAAGGCCCGAAAGCGCGGTCTTTACCAGCGGCAGCTTGTCGGGGCTGCGCATCGATCCCGACACGTCCATCAGGAAGACGAGATTGGCGGGAGGACGCTCGGCGCGCTCGATATCGTAACCGCGCAGCCCGATCCGCATCAGATAGGTGTCGTCGTTCCACGGGGAGCGCGCGACATCGGTGGTGACCGAAAAGGGAATGTCGCGGCTTTCGGGCCGGTCATAATCGTAGCGGAAATAATTGATCATTTCCTCGGTCCGCACCGCGGCTTGCGGCGGGATTGCACCCTGCGAAAGGAAACGGCGGGTGTTGGCATAGGCGCCGGTGTCGACATCGACGCTGAACGTGCTGACCGGTTCGGCGCTGGCGAGCTTGACCGGCGAGACTTCCTCGCCGTCATAACGCTCGCGGCCCGGATCGGTGGGGACGACCACCGGCGGAACCGTGTAGCCCGGCGGCGGCGGCGCGGCGCCTCGTACCGCACCCGAGCGGTTGCGACCTGGTCCGGCCTGGTCTGCGGAAACCACCGCGACCGGTGCCGCGCTCTCGAGGTTCGATTGCACTCGGCGCGAGCCGGTGACGGTTATTGACTGTTCGGCCTCGGAGACAGCCACTGGCGGCGGCGGCGGCGGCGGCGGCGGCGGCGGTGGAGGTGGCGGCGGAGCGGCCGTGGCGGTGCCGGTCTTGCCCGGCACAGCGTCGCCCGTGCTCGCGACCTCGCTCGATTGCGGCGCGCATGCCGCGATCGCCAAGCTCAGCGCAACGATTCCGGTAAGACGTGAAACCTGCATGAAAACCTCCCCTTCAATGACCCTGACGAAAGGTCACGCCCGGGGCGTTAATCGCGACTGAACGCTGATGTCAGGTAGCTGAAATGACGCGACGCACCATGCCGCGCGGTCGCCTGGATCAGGGCTTTGAGTGGGTCTGCTCGGGCTCGGGGATCGGCACCACTTTCTTGCGGAACAGGACCTTGTCCTCTTCGCCAAAGCCGCGTTTCCATATGACCCATAGATAGACCGCGAGAATGGTCGGCGCGCCAATGGCGAGTTCGACCCATTCGGGGGTGAATTCGGTGAACAGGAACCCGACGACGACTGCTGGCGCAGACGCATAGACCAGCGCCCAGCGCCAGTTCGATACCGGCGCCTTGAGCAAGGTCTTGAGCACCAGCGCCTTGATCAGGCTCGACGTGCCCAGCGCGATGAACAAGGCGGTCGCCGCTCCCGCAGCCTTGAACCCGTCGCCAAGCCCCAGGTGGTCTGCGAGGATGATCAGCCCGATCGTCAGAGCACCCTGGAGGAGGATGATCCCGACGCTGATCGCGAGGTTGCGCTTGCGCGCGATATAGACGAGCACGCTTTCGGATACGACTGCCATCGAGGCGACGACCTCGGCGGCGAGCAGGATCGCCAGAGCGCCCGTGCCTCCGACGATCGCCGGTCCGCCAAGCCCCATGACCGCCTCGCCGGGGATGGCCAGCATCAGCGCGATGCCGACCTGCAGGGCGATGATCCAGAAACCGACCTGGCGCACCTGTGCTGCGATCGCTTCCATATTGCCGATCTTGAGGTTCTTGGTGATGACCGGCGAGAGGATCGGCTCGAAGCTCTGCTTGAGCTTTTGCGGGATCGAGACGATCTCCTTGGCGAAGAAGTAGATGCCAACGGTCGCTGCCGAAGCCGACTGGCCGATCAGGAACACGTCGAGCAGCCGCGTGCCGCGCTCGATCACGTCGGCCCCGATCAACGGCAGCGCGCGCGCGGTCATCTTGGACAGATAGCGCGGGCGTGGGCGCCAGCCGGAGGGCAGGCCATAGGTTCTGAGAAAGGCGTAGAGCGCGGTGAAGAACGCCGCATAAATCGCGGCGAGGAATGCGAGCGCCAGGCCACCTGCGCTGAGCATTGGAATGAAGAACAAGACCCCCAGGGCGAGCGATTTCACCCATGGTTCGACCAGCGCACGCGCGCGCACTGTCGTGGCGATGTCATAGCGATAGGCCTGTGCCGCGAGGAGGATCTCGGTCAGCGCGAAAGCCGGGATCGCGGCGATCATCCACATGTCGAGATCGCTGTTGGTACCGCTGGGGAAGATGATCACCGGGAAAGCCACCAGGGTCGCGCAGGCAATGAGCGAGAAGATGAGCGAGGCGAGCATCCCGTCGAAGACGAGATTGACCCGCGTGCCGTCATCTTCCTCCGCACCCAGGGTCAGGCGCTGCGCGAGCCCGCGCTTTTCGCCCAGCGCGCAGATCAGCGCGAGAATCTCGATGACCACGAAGGCGACTGCGAAACGCCCCATTTCATCGACCCCGTAAAGCCGGTAGCCGATAAACAGGAAGGGGATGCCGCCCAGCGCGCGCAGGAGGAAGCCGATCGTGTTGGTGCGCCCGCCCTTGGCGAGTGTCGCCATGTCGTCGCCGCCCTTGGCAGGTTCGGCGTGGCCCGGTGATGAGACGGTGTCGGTCACGCGATATCCGGCTGGTCGCTATGGGCCTCGGCGCGCAGCGGCCGCGCGAGCAGGTCTGCCACCACCCGCCGCGGCGAGGCGCCTGCGAGAATGGCATTGACCGCGATGACGATCGGCATGGCGATAGACCGTTTCTGCGCGAGTTCGGCGAGCACCGGCGCAGTGTGCGCTCCTTCTGCGACCGTGGTGCGGTCCGCCATGAGCTCGGCTGCCGAAGCCCCTTCGCCCAGCGCCTTGCCGAGCGAGAAATTGCGGCTCGAGGTCGATGAGCAGGTGAGAACAAGGTCGCCCAGCCCGCACAGGCCCGCCAAGGTCTCGGCCTCGGCACCAAGGCTCTCGCCAAAGCGCAGCATCTCGGCATAGCCGCGCGCGATCAGCGCCGCGCGCGCATTCTGTCCGAGCCCCAGCCCTTCGACCACGCCGCAGGCAATCGCGAGCACGTTCTTGATCGACCCGCCGATCTCGGCGCCGGTCACGTCGTCCGAATAATAGGGGCGGAAGGTGGGCCGCGCGATGACCGGCGACAGCCGCTCCCATTGCGCCCGGCCACCTTCGCAGGCGAGCGTGACCGCGGTGGGAAGTCCGGCGGCGACCTCGTGCGCGAATGTGGGGCCGGACAAGACCGCGATCTGGGCGCCGGGCGCTGCGTGGCGGGCAACTTCGTTCATCAATCGCCCGGTCCCTGCCTCGATCCCCTTGGAACACAGGACAAGATCGCGCGGTTGCTCTGCCAACTGGACGAGCACGTTGCCAAGCACCTGCGCCGGCGTCACTGAGAGCACAGTGTCGATCCCGGCAAGGTCCGACAGCGTGCCAGTTGCACGGATCGTGTCGTGCAATTCCGCGCTCGGCAGGTATCGCGGGTTGCGACGCGTTTCGTTGATGGCTTTGACCACCTCCGCCTCATAGGCCCACAGCGTCACCTCTCGCCCGTCGCTCGCCAGCATCTGCGCCAGCGCGGTGCCCCACGCGCCCGCTCCGATCACTCCCACCTGTGACGTCATGCCTTCACTCCTGCCCCGCGCACGGCCTCGGCCTCCGGGTCGAGCGGCCATCGCGGCCGCGCCTTGATATCGAGAGGATCGCCTGCAAAGTCAGGATCGATCGCCAGTTTCTCGCATCCCGCCCAGGCGATCATCGCCGCATTGTCGGTGCACAGCGCCATCGGCGGGGCGGAAAAGGTCATGCCGCGGCTGGCGGCGAAGGTTTCGAGAGCGCCGCGCACGCGCGCATTGGCCGCGACCCCGCCGGCAACCACCAGAGCCGGAAATTCCCCCTCGCGTGAGAGCACTTTATCGAGCCGGTCGAGCAGGCACTCCACCGCGGCCTGCTGGAAGCTCGCCGCGATATCGGCGGACGCATATTCGCCGCTGTCATGGGCGCGCAGCACCGCGCTCTTGAGGCCGGCAAAGGAGAAATGCGGTTCGCTCGACCCTTTCATCGGGCGCGGCAGCGGCACCGCGTGGGGGTCGCCCTCGCGCGCCAGCTTCTCGACCGCGGGACCGCCCGGATAGCCGAGACCGAGAATCTTGGCGGTCTTGTCGAAGGCTTCGCCAAGCGCATCGTCGATCGTGGTTGCGAGCCGGCGATAGCGGCCGACACCAGCGACGCCGAGCACCTGGCAGTGGCCGCCCGATACGAGTAGCAGGAGATAGGGAAAGCCGAGCGCGGGATCGGCGAGCCGCGGCGAGAGCGCGTGGCCTTCGAGATGGTTGACCGCGATCAAGGGCTTGTCCGCAGCCATGGCGAGCGCCTTGGCGCTGACGAGGCCGACCATAACGCCGCCGATCAGGCCCGGCCCGGCAGTGGCCGCGACTGCATCGATCTGGTCAAGGCCGAGCCCGGCATCCTCCATCACCGCGTAAAGCATCGGGGCAAGCCGTTCGGCATGGGCGCGCGCGGCGATTTCGGGCACGACACCGCCATAGGGCGCGTGCTCGGCCTCCTGGCTCGCGATCCTCTGAGCAAGGATTTCGCGATCCGAAGTGACCAGCGCAATCGCGGTCTCGTCGCAGCTGGATTCGATACCCAGCACAGTGTGTGTCGGCGCTCCCATCGCGCTTCCATCTAGATGATGTGCCCGCTAGGGCAAGCGTGGCCATGAATGATAGCGAACAATCTTCCGCCCCGATGCGCCCGCTGATCCGGCTCGGCACCCGCAATTCGCCGCTTGCCATGGCGCAGGCGCGCGAGGCGCGCGAGCGGCTCTGCACTGCCCATGGCTGGGACGAGGACGCGGTCGAACTGGTGCCGGTGGTGGCGAGCGGGGACAAGGTGCTCGACCGGCCGCTGGCCGAAATCGGCGGCAAGGCGCTGTGGACCAAGGAACTCGATGCCTGGCTGGCAGAGGGACGGATCGATGCGTCGGTCCATTCGGCCAAGGATGTCGAAACGCTTCGCCCGCGAGCCTTCGCCTTCGGGGCCTGCCTCGTGCGTGCCGACCGCCGCGATTGCCTGGTCGGTGCCCGCTCGATCGCCGCCATTCCCCAAGGCGCGGTGATCGGCACATCGGCCCCGCGCCGGGCGGCGCAATTGCTCAGCCTCAGGCCCGATTGCCGGGTGGTGACGCTGCGCGGAAATGTCGCGACCCGCCTGGCCAAGCTGGAAGCGGGGGAGGCGCAAGTCACCTTTCTCGCGGCTGCGGGGCTTGAAAGGCTCGGCCAGGGCGAACTTGGCGCACCGCTTGATTGCGATGAATGGCTGCCCGCCGCGGGGCAGGGCGTGATCGCACTCGAATGCCGCGCCGATGACGAGGGTGTGCGCGCGCTTCTCGCCGCGATCGATCACCGCGAGACGCGCCGGGAACTCGAAGCCGAGCGCGCTTTGCTCGCGCATCTGGGCGGGACATGCCATTCGCCGGTCGCCGCCTGGTGCAGGATGAAGGACGGCGTGCTGGCGGTCGATGCGGCGCTCTACAGCCCCGACGGGAGCGAATGCGTTCGTGCGGCGATCACCGCCAGCCCGGGTGACCTTGGCGCGATAGCCGACCTGGCAGGCGACCTGTTGAAGCGCGCAACGCCGGATATTGCCGCGCATTTCGGCAAGGAGCCGGCGCAAAGGTGACGGCCAAGGTGATCGTGACCCGCCCGCGGCCCGGGCTTGACGACACGCTTGCGCGGGCAAGGGCCGTGGGTCTCGATGCGGTCGGTCATCCGCTGAGCGAGATCGAACCGCGCGGCTGGCACGGTCCCGATCCCGAACAGGTCGATGCGCTGCTGGTCGGCAGCGCCAATGCGATCCGCCACGGGGGCGAAGAACTGCGCCGATATGGCGGCAAACCGGTTCACGCGGTCGGCAAGGCCACCGCCGAGGCCGCGCGCAGGGCCGGCTTCGCTGTCGCCTCCGTGGGGAGCGGCGGGCTTCAGAGCGTGGCGGATACGATCAGGCCGCCCTCGCGGCTCTTGCGGGTCGCCGGGGCCGAGCACGTGCCGCTCGGCGTAGCGGAAGGCGTTTCTGTCACTACGGTCATTGCTTACGAGGCTGTCCCGCTCGCACTGCCCGAGGCGCTGCGCGACATGCAGCAACATGACCTTGTCGTCATGCTCCACTCGGCCGGTGCGGCGGCGCAATTGGCAAAAGAAGCGCGTCGGCTCGAACTCGACCCCTCGCGCATCGCCCTGGCCGCGATCGGGCCGCGCGTGGCCGCGGCGGCGGGCGATGGGTGGCGCGCTATCCACGTTTGCGACACGCCCAGCGATGCCGCTTTGTTGGACATGGTCCGCCGCGCGTGCCTATAGAAAGCGATGGGAGGGGCACGGATAACGATCCGGCCCCGCGATTGATTATTCGCAGGAACGACCACGCCGATGGAATCACGTTTTGGCAGCCGCAGGAAGCCGACCTCGACGAGGCGCTTCATGCTTGCTGCATTCGCCTCGTTCCTCGCTGGCGGCGCGCTGGTGGGATACGTGGTCTATTACAATCTGAGTGCGCGTGACGATGCGGTGATCGCTGCCGCCGACCCTTCGGGGGCGGCTGACATGGCAGCGGCAGCGAACGAGCCGGTCGCCTCGCCCAGCACCGCGATCACGGCCTCGCCGACACCGCTCGCCGATGCCGTGGCCGCGCTGGAGGAAGGCGACCGCGAGGAAGCTGCGCTTGCCGTGCGCAATGTCGCCGCGCAGCAAGGCGGTCTCGATCAGCGTCTGGCAGCCGCCGAGCAAAGGCTCGCGCGGCTCGATCTCCAGGCCCAGGCCGCCGCGGGCAATGCCGCGCGCGCCGAAGGGCTGCTGATCGCCTTTGCCACCCGTCGCGCGGTCGAACGCGGGGCGGAACTGGGTTATCTCGCCGACCAGCTGCGGCTGCGGTTCGCCGACCAGTGGCCCAATGCGGTGAACACGATCATCAATTTCTCGCGCAATCCCATTCGCATCGACAATCTCACCGCGCGGCTCGACGGGCTTGGACCCGAATTGATCGAGCGCGACGAGGGAATGAGTTGGGAAAGGCTCAAGCAGGAGGTGGCACAGCTCTTCGTGATCCGTCGCGAGAGCACGCCGTCACCGCAGCCTGAAAGGCGGCTCGAACGCGCGCGCACGGCGCTCGAACAGGGACGTTTCCAAAATGCCATCGACGAGATTAGCGCAATGCCCGGCGCCGAGCAGGCCGAGAGCTGGATCGCCGATGCCATTCGGTATCGCGACGCGATGCAGGCGCTCGAAGTGATCGAGACCGCGGCTGTGCTCGACCAGAGCGGACTGCGCGACGGGGCGGGCAATATCGTCAACCAGCCGAGCCCGGTCGACCAGTCGGGCGACGACTAGGCGCGTCTCAGGCCTTGAGCAATTCTGGCAGGTCGCCCGAAACACCGCGCGCCTCGTCCATGAAGAAGGTCTTGAGCAGCGGCGTGCGTTGCACCGCCGACATGCCCAGCCGTCTGACAGCGCTCGCGGTCCTGCCGGGAACGCCGAACAGTCGGGTCAGCCCGTCGGTTGCCAGCGCCACCATGAAGCTGTCCAGCCCGCGCCAGTTCTCGTAGCGCTTGAGCAATTGCGCATCGCCCGGGTCGAGACCTATCCGCATGCCGTCCGCGATCACTTCGACCAGCGCGCCGACATCGCGCAGGCCCAGGTTGAGCCCCTGGCCCGCGATCGGGTGGATGCCGTGCGCCGCATCGCCCACCAGGGCGAGCCGGGTATCGGTGATCTTGGCGGTGTGGTGAAAGCCGAGCGGCCAGCTCGACCGTGGGCCTGCGCCAGTGACTTCGCCGAGAATATCGCCCATGCGCTTTTGCACCTCGGCGAGGAAGGCGCGGTCCGACAGCTTGGTCACGCCCGCGCCATCGGCCTCGGACACGGTCCAGACCAGCGAGGAGCGGTGCGTGCCGTCGGGATCGTCGCGCATCGGCAGCAGCGCAAACGGGCCGGCAGGATAGAAGATTTCCCAGGCGACATTGCCGTGCGGCCTGGAATGCGAAAGCCCCGCGATCACTGCGCGGTGGCTGTAATCCCACTTGGCAATCGCAATCCCGGCTTCCTCGCGCGTGGGCGAATTGCGTCCCTCCGCAGCGACCATCAGCCGGCCCTTGAGCGTGCGGCCATCGGCAAGCGTGGCACTGGCGCTGAATTCGCCGCGTTCGCGGCTGGCGATCTCGGCTTTCGGGACCCAGTGGATCAGAGGCTGGGCCGCCGCCGCTTCGAACAGCGCGAGCCGGAGGCGGCGATTGGGAAACATCCTGCCCAGCGTGCCTTCATGCGCTTCCGGGGTGAAATCGAGCCGGCCCGGGCGGTTCTGGTCGGTCACCGCGATGCTGGCGATGTCACAGGCGAATTTTTCGAGACCATCGGCAAGCCCGATATTGCGGAACAATCGCCAGCTGGCGGTCGAGATCGCGGTGGCGCGATCATCGAATCCCTCGCGGGTCAAATCGGCCGGGTCAGCGCGGTCGATCACGTGGCTCGATAGCCCGCGATGCGCTGCGGCAAGGGCGAGCGTCATGCCCACCAGCCCGCCGCCAAGGATCAGGAGGTCGCGTGTCTCGGTGTCGGGATTGGCCATGCGCGTCTCGTAACCCTTCAAGCTGTCTTTGCGAATAGCCATTCGGCCCGCTAGAGGCGCTCCTACGTTGGCTGACAGGCAAGAGGCAAGATTGTTCGCTGCATCCCGATTTGCGCCGCATGCATGGGTGAAAGTGCTGCTGCTCGCCATAATGGCGCTCGTCTGGGCGGCAGGCGTACGGGCCCAGGACATTCCCGCCCAGCCGCGCTATGGCGATGACAATATCGCGGTCGCGCTTTACGCCGACGGCGCCCCGCGCGCGGGCGAGACCTGGATGCTGGCCTTGCGCTTCACCCCGTCGAGCGATGAGTGGCACGGCTATTGGTCGAACCCGGGCGATGCAGGGCTCGGGATGGATTTGCGGCTGGCCTTGCCCGAGGGCTGGACAATGGGCGCACCGCTTTACCCGGTCCCGCAAAGACTGGTGCAGGAATTGCCCAGCGGACCGTTGATGAACCACATCTACAAGGGCGAGTACGCGGTTCTGATGCCGATCGCGGTCCCCGATGACGCCGATATCGCGGGACTTCCGCGCATCGAGGGCTTCGTCGAATTTCTCGCCTGCACCGATACGGTTTGTGTGCCGCAGGATGCGCTGCTCGAAGCGCGGCAGGGCGGCGATTTCGCGCGCTGGCGGTCCGAGATCGCTCCGAAACTGGCTTCGGCTGCGAGTTTCGAAGCAAGCGGCAATGTCATTCGGTTGGCGATTCCCCTGCCTGCGACGGTCGAGCTGGCCAACCCGCATGTCTTCATCGCCAATACCGGCCTCGTCGCCTATGCAGAGCCGCAAGTGTTCCGCAGGGCCGGGGACACCCTCGTCGCCGAGCTTCTGCTGGATCGCTATCAAGCCGAACTGCCGGCTGAGGTCGAAGGCATCGTGTCGTTCGGGACCGGTGCCGGGGTTCGGTTCGGCGCGATCGCAGGACCGGTGCCCGATGGCGGGGAAATGATCGCGGGACCGGTCGAATATGCCGGAATCCCGCCGCTCTGGACGCTGTTGCTGGGCGCGCTCGTTGGCGGACTCATTCTCAACATCATGCCGTGCGTATTTCCGATCCTCAGCCTGAAGGCCTTGTCGCTCGTTCGCGCTGGAGGCAGCGAGGCAGCAGCGCGCGCCGAAGGGTTGGCCTATACCGCCGGGGTCGTTCTCGCCTGTATCGCGCTCGGTGGGCTGCTCCTGGCCCTGCGCGCGGCGGGCGAGCAGGTCGGCTGGGCCTTTCAATTGCAACAGCCCGCATTCGTGATCGCGCTGCTGGTGCTGGCGAGCGTGATCACCGCCAACCTGGCGGGGGTGTTCGCCTTGCCGGGCATCGATACCGGCGGCGGTGCGCGGCGCGGGGCTTTCGCGACCGGGCTGCTCGCGGCGGTCGCGGCGACGCCGTGCACGGGCCCGTTCATGGCCGCCGCGCTTGGCGCAGCCTTGCTGCTTCCCACCATGCTCGCGCTGGCGCTGTTCGCGGCGCTGGGGCTGGGTCTGGCCCTCCCGTTCCTCGCGCTCGGCTTTGTGCCGGCGCTGCGCCGCATGCTGCCAAGGCCGGGGCCATGGATGGAGCGTTTCCGCCGCGCCATGGCGATCCCGATGGGGCTGACGGCGCTCGCGCTGCTGTGGCTTGCCGTGCAGCTTGGCGGGCGTGGCTTCGCGCTGTTCGCGCTCGTGACGCTGTTCGGGATCGTGCTCGCGCTGTTCGTGGTCGGCAAGCTGCAACAGGCGGGCAAGATGGCCTGGCCTGCCTTCGGACTCGTCGCCGCGCCGTTCCTGATCTTCGGTGCCTTTGCCATGCCGGCCGCCTACGATCCCGGCGAGCAACGCAGCGCCGCTTCACGAAGCCTGCTCGCCCCGCAACCTTTCAGCGCCGAAGCGCTCGGTGAGGCCCGGGCCTCGGGCAATCCGGTGTTCGTATGGTTCACCGCCGACTGGTGCGTCACCTGCAAGGTCAATGAGGGCCTCGCGATCGAGCGGGAGGCGACCGCGAGGGCATTCGCCGATGCGGGCGTGATCGCCATGGTCGGCGACTGGACCGATGGCGACGAGGCGATCACCCGCTTCCTGACCGAACAGGGCGCGGCGGGCGTGCCGCTCTACCTGTGGTACGAGCCGGGCGGCGAGGCCGAGCAATTGCCGCAGGTCATCACTGCCGACATGCTGACCGAACGCGCCCTTCGCGCGCGTCGAGCCGCTAGAGCGCGCGGCATTTCTCGAGAAATTCGCCCGCGAGCCGTCCGCGATTGAGCGTCACGGTGCCGGCGCCGGGCACGGTCAGCGTCACCGCGCGCGCACCGGCGAGCGGCTCCCACGCGCTGTCGGAAGCCGGGCGCCCGCCCTGCCACACGCGGCGGCCCCCGACTTCGATGGCATCGACCGCGATCCTGCCGATATGGCCGTTCCCGACCAGGGCAAGCAGCGCCCCGGCACCTTCGTCGGCAGGAGCGAGTCGCGTGATGCTGATGTTCGGCAAGGAGCCGTCCTCATTCCGGCATTCGAGCGCGACCAGCGCGGGCTGCCCGGGAACGCCATAGATCAGCCGCGCGCTGTCATTGGGCGACACCGCCCAGATCGCTCCTTCGATATCGGGCGAGGGCAGCGGCTCGGAGGCGAATACGGGCTCGCTCGCGGGCAGGTCCCGGCGCATGTCGGCATCGGTCGGCGGCGGTTTGCAGGCGGCGATCGTAGCCAGCGTGCAGCATGCGACGAGGGTGGGCAGGGTGCGAGTCAATTTCAGGCGCTCTTTTCAGCGAGTGTGCAGCGCGACTAGACCGTCCGACGCGCGATAGGCAAATTCACACACCCGAAATTCGACCGAAATCGCGCAGGCCGCCGGCTTGGGGGGGTCAGGGCTTGCCGCCCATGCGCTTGTAGCGGGTCTTGCCATAGCGGGTCTTGCGGGTGCCGGGGCGGCCGGCATCCGAACGGCCCACGCGCGGTGCCTTGTGCTCGCCTTCTGGCAGGCCGAGCTCGTCGTTCTCGAGCTTGCGGATCTCGTCGCGCAACCGGCCCGCTTCCTCGAATTCGAGATTGGCCGCCGCCTCGCGCATGCGTTTTTCGAGGTCCTCGATATAGGCGCGCAGATTGTGGCCGACGAGGTTGTTGTGCGCATCGTCGCCAATATCGACGGTGACCCCGTCCTGGCTCGCGGTATGAGCGACGATGTCGGCGATTTGCCGCTTGATCGTCGTCGGCGTGATTCCGTGTTCCTCGTTATAAGCCTGCTGCTTGGCGCGGCGGCGATCGGTTTCGGCAATCGCGCGCTCCATGCTCCCGGTCATCCGGTCGGCATAGAGGATGACCCGGCCATCGACATTGCGCGCCGCGCGGCCGATGGTCTGCACCAGCGAAGTCTCCGAGCGCAGGAAGCCTTCCTTGTCGGCATCGAGGATGCACACCAGCCCGCATTCGGGGATGTCGAGCCCTTCGCGCAGCAGGTTGATGCCCACGAGCACGTCATAGACCCCCATGCGCAGGTCGCGGATAAGCTCGATGCGTTCCAGCGTCTCGACATCCGAGTGCATGTAGCGGACCTTGACACCCGCCTCGTGCATGAACTCGGTGAGGTCTTCGGCCATGCGCTTGGTGAGAGTGGTGACCAGAGTGCGATAGCCGGCCTTCGCGGTCTTCTTGCACTCCTCGATGCAGTCCTGCACCTGGTCCTCGACAGGGCGGATTTCGACCGGCGGATCGATCAGCCCGGTGGGCCGGATGACCTGTTCGGCGAAGACGCCGCCGGTCTGCTCCATCTCCCACGAACCCGGCGTTGCCGAGACGCAGAATGTCTGCGGACGCATCGCGTCCCATTCGTTGAAGCGAAGCGGGCGGTTGTCGATGCACGAGGGCAGGCGAAAGCCGTATTCGGCGAGCGTGATCTTGCGGCGGTGGTCACCGCGCGCCATCGCGCCGATCTGCGGCACCGTCTGGTGGCTTTCATCGACGAACAGCAGCGCGTTTTCGGGTAGATATTCGAACAGGGTTGGCGGCGGCTCGCCGGGAAGGCGGCCGGTCAGGAAGCGCGAGTAATTCTCGATCCCCGCGCATGAACCGGTGGCCGCGATCATTTCCAGGTCGAAATTGGTGCGCTGTTCGAGCCGCTGGCGTTCGAGCAGCTTGCCTTCTTCCTCGAGTTCCCGGAGCCGGTGTTCGAGCTCGTGCTTGATCGCGGCGGTCGCCTGTTTCATTGTCGGACCGGGCGTCACGTAGTGCGAATTGGCGAAGACGCGCACCTTGTCGAGGCTCGCCCCCTTCTTGCCGGTAAGCGGATCGAATTCGCTGATTTCCTCGATCTCGTCACCGAAGAAACTGATCCGCCAGGCGGTGTCCTCGAGGTGGCTCGGAAACAGTTCGAGATTGTCGCCGCGCACCCGGAAATTGCCGCGCGCGAAGGCGGCATCGTTGCGCTTGTATTGCAGCGCCACGAGCTTGCGGATCAGTTCGCGCTGGTCGACGCTGGTATCCTTCTTGATGTCGAACACCATCGCCGAATAGGTCTCGACCGAGCCGATGCCGTAAAGGCACGAGACCGAGGCGACGATGATGACGTCGTCGCGTTCGAGCAAGGCGCGGGTGGCCGAGTGGCGCATCCGGTCGATCGCCTCGTTCACGCTCGATTCCTTCTCGATATAGGTGTCGGAGCGCGGGACGTAGGCTTCGGGCTGGTAATAGTCGTAATAGGAGACGAAATACTCGACCGCGTTTTCGGGAAAGAAGCTCTTGAACTCGCCATAGAGCTGCGCTGCGAGGATCTTGTTGGGCGCAAGGATCAGCGCCGGGCGCTGCAAAGTCTCGATCACCTTGGCCATGGTGAAGGTCTTGCCCGAGCCGGTGACGCCAAGCAGCGTCTGCGTCTTGTCGCCCTCGCGAGCGCCCTCGACCAGTTCCTTGATCGCGGTCGGCTGGTCGCCTGCCGGTTCGTAATCGGAGACCAGCTTGAATTTCTTGCCCGGCATCGCCTTGTCCGGGCGGACCGGGCGGTGCGGGGTGAATTCCTCGCCGGTCTCGGGCTCGGCAAGCCCGCGGCGGATGATCAAGCCTTGGTCGTCCATGCGAACAGATATGGTACGCCGTTTGCGGCTTGTGAAGCACCCGAGCGCGCTTTAGCCTTGCAGGCCTTGTTTGAGGAGATGCCAAGATGACCCATTCGCTGGCGGCTGCGGCCGGTTTCGCGGGCCTTTGTGCCCTGTCCCTGGCCCTGGGAGCCTGCTCCGACGGGGCCATCGATGCCGATAGCGACGGCGATGGCGAAGTCTCGCGCGAGGAAATGGCCGCTGCCTCCGATGCGATGAGCGACCAGGTCAAGCCGCTTCCCGGCGAATACCGCGCCACGGTCAATTTCATCGAAGCCGACATCGCCGGGGCGCCGCCCGAAATGATGGAAATGATCGGCAACCAGATGAGCAGCACGAGGACCTTCTGCATGACGCCCGAAATGGCCGATGAGGGTTTTGGCGAGGCGATGCAGGAAGGGCAGGGGGCCGACAATTGCACCGTCAACAAGATGACGATCGACAGCGGCACGATGGACATGGCGATGACGTGCTCCGACCCGCAGGTCGGCGAAATGCGCATCTCCATGAACGGCGATGTCTCGCCCACCCGCTCGGACGTGACCATGGTCAGCCAGGGAACTTTCGGCCCGCTTGGCGAAGGGCGGATGGAAATGAACTTCGTGCAGGAGCGCATCGGCGACTGCGAAGGCTGAACGCGCGCGCGGGCAAAGCGGCAGGACCTCGAGCGCGCGGCTAATAGCGGGGAACCGGACGCGGGCGGCGCTCATTGCATTGGGCAAGGAGTTTCCCGCAGACAGCCATGGCCAGCCGCGCGCCCTTTTCGCTTCCCTCTCTACCCGCGTTCGAGCAATTCGACCTCGCGCGGCGCCTGCAATTGGCGAGCGAACCCGATCCCGAACCTGAAGTGACACGGCCAAGGTGGCGCCGCGTGCTGGGCGAGCTTGAATATCTTGTCGAGCCTTTGCTTCGCCCGTTCCGCAGGCTCGACGTCGCGCCATCCGCCAACCCGTCAGTGGTGCTTGTCCTTCCCGGCTTCGGTGCGCATCCCGAACGCATGCGCTACCTCGCGCGCCAGATCGAGCGGGCCGGTCACAAGGCCAAGCGCTGGGGGCTGGGCTGCAATTGGGGTGCGAGCGCTTCGACGATAGACCGGCTCGAAGACCGGCTCGACGAATTGTGCGCGCGCTATGACCGGCCGATCGTGCTGCTCGGCTGGAGTCTAGGCGGGCTGTTCGCGCGCGAACTGGCGAGACGCCGGCCGGACTGCATCGCCAAGGTGATCACCATGGGATCGCCGTTTTCCGGCAGCCCGCGCGCCAACAATGCCTGGCGGATCTACCAGTTCATCGCCGGACACCGGGTCACCGAGCCGCCGATCGAGGCCGATATCGCGGCCAAGCCGCCGGTCGAGACGGTGGCCTTGTGGAGCCCGCTCGACGGGCTGATCGCGCCGCGCAGCGCCGCCGGCTTTCCCGGAGAACGCGACCGCGCGATCGCGCTGCGCTGCACGCATATGGGCTTTTCCTATTCTCCCCAGGCCATCGCGGCCATTCTTCAGGAACTTGAGCGCGACTGAACCTTTCTCTTAGCGAGGGAGCGCCAAGGGGCGCGCCGAATGACAAGGATAAGCGCAAGGGTTCGATGGGGGACAGTCAGGCCAATTTTGACGAGATGCACGATGCCTCGGGTGCCACGCGCCCGGCATACGAGGATTACTGCCGGTGGTTCGACCAGCAGGACCCGGTGCTGCTCAAGCGCAAGAATGCCGAGGCCGACGAGAGTTTCCGGCGCACCGGCATCACCTTCAACGTCTATGGCGAGGAAGAGGCCGAAGAGCGGCTGATTCCGTTCGACATGGTGCCGCGGGTTATCACGGCGGGCGAATGGCGCCGACTGACCCGCGGGATCGAACAGCGCGTCCGCGCGCTCAACGCCTTTCTCTACGATCTCTACCACCGGCAGGAGATCATCCGCGCCGGGCGCTTGCCCGAACGCCTGCTGCGCAACAACGATGCGTGGCTGCCGAACATGGTGGGAATGGACCCGCCCGGCGGCATCTACACCCATATCGTGGGCATCGACCTGGTGCGCACCGGTCCCGATGAATGGTATGTGCTCGAAGACAATGCCCGCACGCCATCGGGGGTCTCCTACATGCTCGAGAACCGCGAGACGATGATGGCGATGTTCCCCGACCTGTTCAGCGCGGTCGCGGTCGAACCGGTCTCGAACTATCCGCGCCGCCTCGCGCGCAGCCTTGCCGCATGCGCGCCCGAGAAATGCGAAGGCACCCCCAATGTCGCGGTGCTCACGCCCGGCATCTACAATTCGGCTTATTTCGAACACGCCTTCCTCGCCGACCAGATGGGCGCGGAACTGGTCGAAGGCAGCGATCTGCGCGTGGTCGATGGCCGGGTGCAGATGCGCTGCACCAAGGGCTACCAGCCGGTCGACGTGCTCTATCGCAGGGTCGATGACGATTATCTCGACCCGCTCACCTTCGAACCCGACAGCCTGCTCGGCGTGCCGGGTATCATGGATGTCTATCGCAGCGGCGGCATCACCATCGCCAATGCGCCGGGCACCGGGGTATCGGACGACAAGGCGATCTATTCCTTCATGCCCGAGATCGTCGAATTCTACACCGGCGAAAAACCCTTGCTGCCCAATGTCGAGACCTGGCGCTGCAGCGATCCGGACAGCCTTGCCCACGTGCTCGAAAACCTGTCGGAAATGGTGGTCAAGGAGGTGCACGGATCGGGCGGTTACGGCATGCTGATCGGCCCCGCGGCGAGCCGGAAGGAACTGCGCGAATTTCGGGCCAAGCTCGAGGCCAGGCCCGAAAACTACATCGCACAGCCCACGCTCGCCCTCTCGACCTGTCCGGTCTTTGCCAAGAGCGGGCTTGCGCCCCGCCATGTCGACTTGCGGCCCTTCGTGCTGGTTTCGCCCGAGGGCGTCGATATCACGCCGGGCGGCTTGACCCGGGTTGCGCTCAAGAAGGGATCGCTGGTTGTCAATTCCTCGCAGGGCGGCGGGACCAAGGATACCTGGGTGCTCAAGGACTGATGGGCGAGGTGCAATCATGCTAGGCCGGACAGCCAACGGATTGTTCTGGATGTTCCGCTATCTCGAACGCGGAGAGAACACGGCGCGCCTGCTCGATGCGGGGTTGCGCATGGCGCTTACCCGCGACGTCGAGAGCGCGAAGGAGGAATGGCGCTCGGTGATCTCGACGCTGGGCCTCAAGTCTGCCTTCGAAAGCGCCTATGACAATTATGACGGGCCGTCGGTGTGGAATTTCGTCCTGCGCGACGAGGCCAACCCGGCCAATGTGCGGTCGGTCTTCGCAAAGGTCCGCAACAATGCCCGCACCGCACGCACCAGCATTTCGAGCGAGGTGTGGGAGGCGGTCAACAGCAACTGGATGACTCTCGACAAGCTTCTCAGCCGACCGGTCAGCCAGTCGGGCCTCGGCGAGGTGGTCACCCGGTTGCGCCGCACCGGCACCCAGGTTCACGGGGCGATAGACGGCTCGATGATGCGCAACGAGGCCTATCACTTCGCGCGCGCCGGCACTTTCGTCGAACGCGGCGAAAGCACTGCGCGCATCCTCGACATGAAATATTACCTGCTGCTGCCGTCGCTTTCCCACGTCGGGTCGAGCATCGATAGCGGCCAGTGGGACCAGGTCCTGCGCTCTGTTGCCGGCAGCACCGCTTTCAGCTGGCTCAATGCCGGCAAGATCGACGCGCGTTCGATCGTCGAATTCCTCGTGCTCGACGATCGCTTTCCGCGCAGCCTTGCCTTCTGCCGCAGCGCACTGCGCGACAATCTCGCCGCGCTGGCCCGCTGCCACGGCACCGAAGGCACCTCCAACGCGCTGATGCGTGATGCCGACATGCATATTGCCGACCTCACGGTCGATGAGATCTTCGACCAGGGCCTGCACAGCTTCCTGATTGATTTCATGGCCCGAAACAGCGCGATCGCTCATGCAATCGGCGAAGATTACAGGTTCCTGTCATGAAATTGGCGATCCGTCACACCACCCGGTATTCGTTCAAGGAGCCGGTCGTCCACGCGCTCCAGCGGCTGCGCCTGACGCCGAAAGCCACCCAGGGGCAGAAGATCCTCTCGTGGTCGATGAAATACGACAATGCGCATGCCGAGCTCGAATATGACGACCAGAACTTCAACACCGTCACCCTTGTCGCGGTCGAGCCGGGGGTGAGCGAGGTCACCGTGACCTGCGAGGGAGAGGTCCAGACCGAGGACAATGCCGGGGTCATAGGCCAGCATGCTGGGCACCTGCCCTTGTGGAGCTTTCTCGGCCAGACCCCTCTGACCCGTCCGGGCCGCAAGCTCACCAGCCTGTTGCGCGACGTGCCCGGCTTCGCTTCGCCGCCGCCGGTCGAGGAGCGCCTCGATTTCCTTCACGCGCTGTCCGCCACGATCCGCGATCGGGTCGAATATCGAACCGGCGCGACCAAGGTCACCACCACCGCCGAAGAGGCCGTGATCGCGGCGAAAGGCGTGTGCCAGGATCACGCGCACATCTTCATCGGCGCGGCTCGCAAGGCCGAAATTCCCGCGCGCTATGTCAGCGGATACCTGATGATGAACGACCGGATCGAGCAGGAGGCCACCCATGCCTGGGCCGAGGCGCATATCGAGGGGCTGGGCTGGGTCGGGTTCGATATCTCGAACGGGATCAGCCCTGATCCGCGCTATGTCCGGGTGGCGACGGGGCGCGATTACCGCGATGCCGCCCCTGTGACGGGCATCAGCTTCGGCACCAACGAACAGGCGCTGAGCGTCGATGTCGCGGTCGAACAGCAGACCGACCAGCAGGCCCAGTAATGTCAGATCCGCCGCGCGCCGGGCGTTCGGCAGCGCGGCACAGACCATTCATGGAGAAGAACAGATGACCTATTGCGTTGGCATGGTGCTCGAAAAGGGACTTGTCCTGATGAGCGACACGCGCACCAATTCGGGCGTCGACAATATTTCGGTGTTCCGCAAGATGTTCCACTGGCAGGTGCCGGGCGAACGGATGATCGCGGTGATGACCGCGGGCAATCTTGCCACCACGCAGGCCGTAATCAGCAAGCTCGAGGAGCGCACCAAGCATCCCGGCGAGCGCGAGACCACCTTGCTCAACGGCCCGACCATGTTCAGCGTCGTCAGCGAGATCGGCAAGCTGCTGCGCACCACGATTGCCGAACGGCAGGAAGCCAATGGCGCGCGCGGCAAGGGGCGTTTCACCGCCTCGATAATCGTCGCGGGCCAGATCGCCGGGATGGAGCCGCGATTGTTCATGATCTATCCCGAAGGCAATTTCATCGAGGCCAGCTGGGACACCCCGTTCTTCCAGATCGGCGAGACCAAGTATGGTCGCCCGATCCTGATCCGCGGCTATGACCGTGAAATGAGCCTCGAGGATGCGGTCAAGCTGGTGATGGTCTCGTTCGATTCCACTCTGAAGGCGAACCTGTCTGTCGGGCTCCCGCTCGACCTGATGGTAATCGGGAAGGATGAATTCGCACCCATCCACCAGCACCGCGTCACCCATGACGATGCCTATTTCGCCCAGATTTCCACCAATTGGGGGGAGGCGCTCAAATCGGCATTCCATTCGCTGCCCGGCTACAGCTTCGAGTCGGGCTGAGCGATTCTGGCGCGATTCTGGGCGAATGGCGATAAAGCGGACAGGCTAATAGCGATTTACATGTCCCGCGGGACATTTGAATCGTTCAATCTGGAGGTGAATTCGCCTTAGGATTCACCGCATTAAACCCTTTATGACCCAAAGATCGCTCCGGATCGGGTTAGGTCCGGCGTGAAACGTGCATCGCATAGGGGCACCACCCTAGGCATGTCACGCAAAGCCCCGCTCCACTTCATCGATTCCAACAGCCGCCACCGCGCTGAACTGGCCAGGATCGGCTTCACACTCGGCCACCATTCCGAGGTGTATGGCGACCTGTCGGAATTGTCCGTTCACCCACCGCGCGACGGGATCATCATCGCCCGCGACACCCCGCACGAAGGGGGCGTTGCGATAATTCTCGAACGGTTGAGCCGGCTTGGCATATGGTTGCCGCTGATCGCGATCGATACCGATCCGCGACCGGGACGCATCGTCGAAGCGATCAAGGCCGGCGCGCTCGATTACCTCTCGCTTCCGCTCGACACCGACCGGTTCGAACGGTGCCTGACACGCATCGCGAAGGAAGCCGAAGTGTTCGGCGCCGCACGCCGCCGCATGATCGAGGCGCGCGACAGGATTTCGAGCCTTTCGGCCCGCGAACGCGAAGTGCTCGAATGGCTGGCCGAAGGCAGCAGCAACAAGGTGATTGCGCGCGAACTCGATATCAGCCCGCGCACGGTCGAAATTCATCGCGCCAACATGATGCACAAGCTCGGCGCACGCCATGCCGCCGAAGCGGTGCGGCTCAAGCTCGAAGCGAAACTGGAACCAAAAATCGAGGTGTAGTGCGACCGGGTCCGGCGGCCGACCCGACCGATCGGCTCTCGCTCAGGCGTACCATCCTCGATGCCCCTGCGGCCCCGGCGCCTCCCTGCGGTGCCGGGGCCGTTCGCTTGTCCGTGCCGGAGGTCTGCCCATGCTGGGTGCGTGACGGCGCTGACGGATGGCCTGGCAATCGCGACCGCTGTGCGCCTCTAGCGGCAGAAGGACCGCTTCGCGGCAGACCCTTCGAGGTGGAAATGGTCGGCATGAGCGCGGTTGTATTCGGGGCCGAGCACAGTGCCGAACCTCTTGCAGGCGCTGGCATGGACCACCCGCAGGAACTCGCGCTCGGCAGCGCTTCCGGAATGCCAGTCGCCCGAAAGCGTGATCCGCCGCCCGTCTTCGAGCACGAAACCCGACACGTCGATCGCCTCCGCGCTGGCATGCGCCGATCGCTTGTTCGAACCGGCGATGTTGCGGCAGGCATAGCTGCCCATGGTCTCGATCCGCGCGAGCGGGCTGCCAAGGATCTGGCGCGCCGCGCGATCGACACCGAACCGGGCCCAATTGCCGAACGCGCTAGCGACCCGGCATTGCACCGGCCCGATATTCGAAACGCCGAACTGGGACAAATCGCCCGAAAGTGCGGAAATCTGCACCGTGCCGAGCCGGTTGCAGCCAGGCGCGGCATAGCTGTCCGGAAGCGCCTGAAAGCGCACGCCGGATTGGGAAAGGTCAGTCAGACAGGCGGCATCTTCGGGACGCGATCCAAGGCCTTGCGGCGTGGTCACGATCCGCCGCGGCTCAGCGCGCGTAGGCGCCCCGACTTGCGCGCTCCGTTCAGCGCGGCTGGTCTCGGCCGGCCCGCTGCCAGCCGGCACCAGGGAACCGCATCCGGCCAGCGCGAGAACTGCGCAGCCACCTGCGACAAAACGCGTAATGAGCCCGTGTTTCATACCTAGGCAGCGTTACGCGAAATTGGTTAACGTCGACCCAACGAAAAGCGCCGGGGCCGGGTCACCGGGGTCTGGCGGAGCGTGCTGATCGCAATGCCGAACCTAGTCGAGCTTCCGGGTCACGGCGCGTCTTCGGCGACCTGTTCCCACAATTCGATCTTCACCCCGTTGGGATCGAGCACCCAGGCAAACTTGCCATAACCTTCATCGACGCTGTCGAGCACGTCGACATCGCGCGACTTGAGCAGTTCGACAAAGCCATCGAGATCGTTGACCCTGAGGTTGATCATGAAACCGCCCTTGCCGGGCTGGATGTATTCGTCGTTCTTGAAATGGCTGATCAGTGAATAGGGGTTGGGCTTGGGTTCGTCGGACCATGCCAGCTGCGGACCGTATTCGCCGTCAATGCCGAGCTTGTCGCGATACCAGGCCCGGGTCGCTTCGGGATCGGCGGCGACATAGAACACGCCCCCCAGTCCGGTGATGCGCGGATTGTCGGCCATGTTCGCTCTCCCCTTCAAGGCCCGCACCATGCCCGAAGGCAGCGCCGGGCGAAAGGGTTACTGCGCGGTTGCTTCGCCCACTGCGTTTCCGGCGGTGGCCTTGCTGACCACGACGATCGCGATCCATGCCGCGATGAAGCCGGGGACGATCTCGTAGAGCCCTTCGCCGCGGTGGAAATCGGCATTGAGCCCCAGGGCGATCCAGATGCCTGCCACCAGCGCGCCCGTGACCAGTCCCGCGACCGCGCCCGCGCCGGTCATGCCGCGCCAGGTCAGCGCGAGCAGGATCAGCGGACCAAATGCAGCGCCGAACCCGGCCCAGGCATTGGCCACGAGGCCGAGCACCTGGCTGTCAGGATCGCTGGCGATGACGATCGCGGCAATCGCCACGACCGCCACGAACACGCGCCCGATATTGACTGCCTCGCGTTCGCTGGCCTGGCGGCGCACGAAGAGTCGGTAGAAATCCTCGGTCAGCGAACTCGAGGAGACCAGCAGTTGCGATGAGATCGTGCTCATGATCGCGGCCAGCAGGGCAGCGAAAAGGAAACCGGTCACGAGCGGGTGAAACAGCATCTCGGCAAGGATGATGAAGATCGTCTCCGGGTCATCGACCACCAAACCGTTGCGGGTGGCATAGGCGCGCCCCGCGAGCCCCATCGCGACCGCACCGACCAGTGATACCGCCATCCAGGAAAGGCCGTAGGTGCGCGCGCGCGCGACCTTTTCGACCGTGTCGATCGCCATGAAGCGCACGATGATATGCGGCTGGCCGAAATAGCCCAGGCCCCAGGTCACCGCGCTGATGAAGCCGAGCAGGGTCAACCCTTCGGTCAGGCTCAGGAACCCCTCGACCGGGACTTCGGCCAGCGAGGCGCCAGCGGCACCGCCATCGCCGAACATCACCACCAGCGGCATGATGACGAGCGCGAGCATCATGATGATGCCCTGGACAAAATCGGTGAGGCTGACCGCGAGAAAGCCGCCAACCATGGTGTAGGCGAGGACGATCCCGGCGGTGATCAGGATGCCGAGCATGTAATCGCTCAGGCCCGTTCCCGGCAGCATCCCGGCGAAAGCGGTTTCGAACAGCTTGCCCCCGCCGACGAGACCTGCCGCGGTGTAAACGGTGAAGAAGACGACGATCACCACCGCACTGATCACGCGCAAATTGGTCCCCTGATCGGGGAAACGGTTGGCGAGAAATTGCGGAATGGTGAGCGCATTGCCGTATTGTTCGGTCTGCGCGCGTAGTCGCGGGGCGACCACGATCCAGTTGACGACAGCGCCTGCAAACAGCCCGATCCCGATCCAGGCCGCGCTCAACCCGGCAAGGTAAAGAGCACCCGGCAATCCAAGCAGCAGCCAGCCCGACATGTCCGATGCGCCCGCCGAAAGCGCCGCGACCGAAGGCGGGAGATTGCGACCGGCGAGCAGATATCCCTCGCTATCGGCCGTCGACTTGCGCCAGGCGTAAAGCCCGATGGCGATCATGGCGATGAAATAGGCGGCGAGCGATGCGAGAGTGGCTGTGTTCATGTTGCGCAGGGACGTAACATTTGAACGCGCCCATGGCTACCTGTGCAAAGGGGAGGGGCTTTGCGCCCCAGGCGCCGGTTGCACCCCCTTGCCCGCCTCGCGCGTCAGGGAAGGGGTGCGATCAGAGTTCGCGAACGCCGAGCAGGATATCGAGCCGTTCGTCACCGCTGCGAAAGAAGAAGCGCGCGAAGCCGACGATCTCGCTGAGCGTCCAGCGCGGCTTGTTGTTTGAAGGCGAGGCGAAGTTGAGCGAAAGGCTGGTCACGATGCCATCTCCTTGTCAAAGCCGATTCCCGTTATGCCGAAGCGTTCGTCGAGCAGCAGAGCGGCGAGATCTTCCCGGCAGAGCCTCTGGGAGAATCGCGCGCCGGTGGCGCCGCCTGCGGACCAGCGGACCGCGACAGAGGCGAATTCCATCCCGCAAAGCGTCACGGTGAACAAGGTGCCAGCGGGAGTGTCGGGCAGGCCGCGAAGGCGGATGCCGCCAAGCGAGATGTTCTCGACCACCGCGGTGTGAACCTCGCCGTTGATCCAGCAGATTGCTTCTGACTTGCACGGCACCCGTACCGAGCGCACGGGAAACTGGTCGTCCTCGTCGCGGATGTCGGCGACATGCTCGACCCCGACCGATCGCCCGTCGCGCCAGACGACCTCGGCGGAAATGCAGTTCCTGGCTTCCCAGAAATATTGGATGCGATCGCCCACCGCGAGGTCGAAGCCGGCATCGATCTCGATGCAGGCGCCGTTTGCGGAATAGTTGCGGATCAGGCCAAGCGAGACCCGCTGCGGTGCGATGACACAGCACGGGCGGAACATGGTGCGATGACGGATCGCGGCCCGCCTGTCATTCATCGCCTCATTCATCGGCATATCCAGCGGCATTGCCGGGCGATGATCCTGAACGACCGTCTGCGAAGTGGTGACTGACATGATCCGCGACCTCCAAATGGACGGACGCTTGATCTCTTGTTCTCGCGATCAGAGGCATCCGTAAGGATTGCTAGGGACGCTCCTCGATCATGGGTCGAGGACCAATTCGAACCAGGTTCGAGGAGCGTCCTTTGTCAGCGAGCCGGCGATGCAATTGGTCAAACACGCATTAGACCGTTTGTGAGCGACCTCCACGACAATGAGAAAACGTGGAGTGGGCTTGTGCAACGCCGGAACCAACCGACGATTTGCAAACTAGCCAAACCATTGAGGGAAAACAGTTTCATACCGTGAATGAAACAGCGTGCACCACCAACCCTACAGTTATTATGCAGTTACGCGGGTTACTGTAACGCTGTAACACGCACGCAATTCCGCGACTTTTCGTTCGGGAGCCAGGCAGACCGGATCAAATCATGTGTCAATCCGTTAACCCTCTGTTAGGGCATGGTTAACGCGCATTAAAGGGGGCTTCATGTCCGCAGCGACCGAGAATCTGGCCGATTATGCGACCGAAGTGAAAGGCGAGGTCGATCGCGTCCTTGCAGACGTTGTTTTTCGGCGCGCCCCGATCCAGAGCCGCCTGCTGCAATTCCTGCTGAAAAAGGCGCTGGAAGGGGGCGCTCCTCCCTCCCAGTATGAAATCGCAGTCGATGGCCTGGGCAAGAGCTCCGATTACGATATCGAGACCGACAGCTATCCGCGCGTCCAGATTTCGCGCCTGCGGCGCAATCTCGACAATTACTATGCCCGCAACCAGCCAGCTCACGGATTGCGGCTGACGGTCGATCCGGGCGTCTACCGGCTCGGGCTGGCCAAGGCGGATCATGACGCGCCGGACCGCGGCGATCGGTCAGCATCAGCCGCGCCCGAGCGCGATCGCGTGGATGCGCTGCGCGAGCTGTCGTTACCCACCGGGGCCAACCGCGTTCTGGTGTATCTGGCCGCGCTCGCATTCGTCGCTGCGCTGGCATTCGGGACGTGGAAGATCGCCACCACTGGCCCGGATACAAGGGTCACCCGGCCAACCACCGCCTTGTTGATCGATACCGGTTTCGATTCGGTCCCGACCACGGCGGCGCAAAGGGGGCTCGACATCTCGAAGCAGATTGCCGAGATCCAGTTGAGCAATTCCTTCGTCTCCAAACCGCTTGCGATCGGCCGCGAGCCGACCGAGGCCGATTACGTGCTCAAGCTCAATTTCGGCATGGGGCTGATGGAGTCGGGTTCGCTGTTCCTGGTCTTCACCGAACGGGAAGGCGATGTGCTCTATTCAAACGAGATCGTGTTCGATCCCGACAATCCGGAAGATTTCGCAAGCGAGCTCGAAGCATCGCTCGTCTATCTTACCTCGCCGATCGGGGCCATCGCGGAAACCGAGCTTGCCGAGGTCTCGGACCCCATGAATTCACCCTATACCTGCTTCCTCACGATCGAGAGCGGCCGCAGCAGCGGGGCCGAGACTTCGCAGATGGTCGATGCCTGTCTCGAAGCGTTCCCGCAAAGCGATTACCGCTCGTTCTGGTATGCGAGGCGCGCCTTCTCCGCTTACCAGGAGCGGGTTGTTGCCGGAGAGCCGATCAGCAAGTCGGGCGAGGCCTGGGCCGATGTGCGGCGCGCATTCGATGCCGACCGTTTCAACGCCTTTGCCAATTTCATCGCCGCCAAGGTCGAGCTTGCGGAAGGCAATTGCGAACAGGCGCTCGATTACGTCAACCGCGCTCTCGAACGGGGCAGCTCCTACCCCGTGCTCGTCGCCGGTATGGAGGCCAATGCTGCCTCGTGCCGGGGCGATGAGGAGGCCGATGCCGCCATGGCGAACCGGATCAGGACGCTCGCACGCTACAACCCCAATCCCGACCCGCTGCTTCACCTGTATCTGGTTATCGCGCTCCTGGGATCGGGCGACAGGGCAACCGCCGAACAGATCGCCCGGCGTTCGATGATCGCCAATCCCGAGGGTCCGATCGAGGAATCCTCCGACCTCTTGCGGCGCGCGCTCGAGGACAGACGCATCGCCCGCTCCAATGCCGAGCGCATCTCGGACATGGTGTTCCTGTTTGTCTGGAACCGCAGGACGACCGACCAGATCATGCAGACGCTGACCGGCTGAACCGGCAGGACTGCACGCAACTGGCGCGCGGACAGTCCGATCAGTTCGCCTTGCTGCGCTTGGCCTTCTTGCGCTCGTGCGGGCACAGGAGCGTCTTGCGCAGGCGGATCGATTGCGGCGTCACCTCGACCATCTCGTCATCGTCGATATAGGCGATCGACTGTTCGAGCGTCATCCGGCGCGGCGGGGTGAGGCGGATCGAATCGTCCTTGCCCGACGAGCGGATATTGGTCAGCTGCTTGGCCTTCATCGGGTTGACCTCGAGGTCGTCCGGCTTGGCGTTTTCGCCGATGATCATGCCCTCATACAGCTTCATCTGCGGGGCGATGAACAATTCGCCGCGCTCTTCGAGCATGTTGAGCGCATAGGCATTGGCCTCGCCATCGCCATTCGAGATCAGCACGCCGTTGTTACGGCCCTCGATCGGGCCCTTGTAGGGGCCGTATTTCTCGAACAGGCGGTTCATGATGCCGGTCCCGCGCGTGTCGGACAGGAATTCGCCGTGATAGCCGATCAGTCCGCGCGAAGGGGCCGAAAAGGTGATGCGGGTCTTGCCCTGGCCCGAGGGGCGCATCTCGGTGAGGTCGGCCTTGCGCTTCTGCATCTTCTCGACGACCGTTCCCGAGTGCTCGTCATCGACGTCGATCACGACCGTCTCATACGGCTCCGTGCGCTGGCCGTCTTCCTCGCGGAACAGCACCTTGGGCCGGCTGATTCCGAGCTCGAAGCCCTCGCGGCGCATGGTCTCGATCAGCACGCCGAGCTGCAATTCGCCGCGTCCTGCAACCTCGAAACTGTCCTTGTCATCGCTTTCGGTGATGCGGATCGCGACATTGGTTTCCGCCTCGCGCATCAGACGGTCGCGGATCATGCGGCTGGTCACCTTGTCGCCTTCGCGCCCGGCGAGCGGGCTGTCATTGACCGAAAAGCGCATGGCGAGCGTGGGCGGATCGATCGGCTGGGCTTCGATCGGAGTGGTGACCGAGGGATCGCAGATCGTGTTGGCGACGGTGGCCTTCTCAAGGCCCGCCAGCGCGATGATGTCGCCTGCCTTGGCGCTTTCGACCGGCACGCGTTCGAGCCCGCGGAAAGAGAGCAGCTTGGTCGCGCGGCCGGTTTCGACGACATTGCCGTCGCGGTCGATCGCGTGGATCGGATCGTTCACCTTGAGCGTGCCCGACTGGACCCGGCCGGTGAGCACGCGGCCCATGAAATTGTCGCGGTCAAGCAGCGTTGCAAGGAACGAGAACGGCGCGTCGACCTCGAGGCCCGGCTCGGGCACATGGTCGACGATCAGCTTGAACAGCGGGTCGAGCGTGCCTTCGCGTGCGCTTTCGTCGTCGCTGGCATAGCCGTCGCGGCCGCTCGCCCAGAGCGAGGGGAAATCGAGCTGGTCGTCATCGGCGTCGAGCGATGCGAACAGGTCGAACACCTCGTCGAGCACTTCCTGCGGGCGGCCGTCGGGTCGGTCGATCTTGTTGACGACGACGATCGGGCGCAGGCCGAGTGCGAGCGCCTTTCCGGTAACGAACTTGGTCTGCGGCATCGCGCCTTCGGCGCTGTCGACCAGCAGGATCACCCCGTCGACCATCGACAGGATGCGCTCGACCTCGGCGCCGAAATCGGCGTGACCGGGGGTGTCGACGATATTGATCCGGGTCACCTCGCCATCGGGGCCTTCCCATTCGACGCTGGTGCACTTGGCAAGAATGGTGATCCCGCGCTCTTTCTCGAGATCGCCCGAATCCATAGCGCGTTCCTCGACCCGCTGGTTCTCGCGAAACGTGCCGGACTGCCGGAAAAGCTGATCGACCAGGGTGGTTTTCCCGTGATCGACGTGAGCGATGATGGCGACGTTGCGCAGGGATGAAGGCGCCTTGGACATGGGAAATATTCTCTAATTTGCGGGCGAGCCCGGATGGGCCGGCGGATCGGGGAGGCCGGGCATGTTGCCCTGCAGCACGGGGATTGACGCTACGGCAAAGAGCGGGTCGCGTCAGGGCGATGCTGCAGCGCACAATCCGCGGCATCTTCGCCAGCGCGCCTAGCGCAGCAGGCGCAGGGCGGCAAGCGCAAAGCTGAGCGCGAAAGAATCGCCCAGCCAGCGGGTGTGTCGGTGTTGCAACATTACGCCTGAACCCGCGCAAAACCACGGGTCCGCTGCTTGTCGCTTCGGCAACACTGGCCTATCACCCGCCGTGATCGGAGCTGATCGCGTGCGCATCCATGATGCGAAACGGGAATCGCGGCGGCGTCCGAGGGGATTTGAGGAGAGGATTTCCATGCGTTCCAACTTTTCCGGCCAGGCCGGGTCGTTCCGCTACACCCTGCTTGCTGGCGCTGCCGCATTCGCGGTGACCGCACCCAGCGCGGCTTTCGCGCAGGACAACAGCACCCAGGTCGATTCCGACGATGCTGACCAGATGGTTCTCGAGCCCGAGGCAGAGAATTCGTCCAATGTCATCATCGTCACTGCTTCCAAGCGCGAACAGACGCTTCAGGAAACCCCGATTTCGGTCAGCGTCACCAGCGGCGAAACGCTCGAACAGGCGCAGATCCGCGACGTCCTCGATCTCCAGACGGTGACCCCGTCGCTGCGCGTCAGCCAGCTCCAGACGGCATCGGCCTCGACCTTCATCATTCGCGGCTTCGGCAATGGCGACAACAATTTCGGGATCGAACCCTCGGTCGGCGTCTTCATCGACGGCGTATTCCGTTCGCGTTCGGCCGGCGCCCTGTCCGACCTGCCCAACGTGCAACGCATCGAAGTGCTGAACGGCCCGCAATCGACGCTGTTCGGCAAGAACGCCTCGGCCGGCGTCATCTCGGTCGTCACCCGCGAGCCGCAATTCACCTTCGGCGGCAGCGTCGAGGCGACCTACGGCAATTTCAACGCGATCACGGTCAAGGGTGATGTCACCGGCCCGATCAGCGAAAACATCGCCTTCTCTATCGACGGCAGCTACAACACCCGCGACGGCTACGGCACGATCGTCAATCTCAACGAAGAGATCAACGATCGCAACCGCTACGCGGTGCGCGGCCAGTTGCTGATCGAGCCGACACCCGATTTCCGCATCCGCGCTATCGCGGATTATTCGGAAATCGACGAGGTGTGCTGCACGGTCGGCAATATCGTCGCCGGTCCGACCGCTGCCGGGATCGTCGCTGTCGGCGGCCAGCTGCCCGACACCAACGACTTCTTCGGCCGCGAGGTGTTCCTGAACTTCGTGCCCGAGAACAAGGTCAAGAATTACGGCGGCTCGGTCCAGATGGATTATTCCACCGGCCCGCTGACCTTCACCTCGATCACCTCCTATCGCGAGCTCGAGAACAGCTTCCTCACCGATATCGACTTCACCAGCGCGGACATCGCCACCGAGACCCGCGCCCAGCAGGTCGAGACCTTCACGCAGGAAGTCCGGCTCACCTCGGATTTCGACGGCCCGATCAACTTCCTGCTCGGCGGTTTCTACTTCGATGAATCGATCGCTCAGCAGAGCGCGATCCAGAACGGCTCGCAGATCCGCAACTTCTTCGAAATCCTCGCCGGCGAGGACCCGGTCGCGGTGCTGACCGGCCAGCCGACCCTGTTCAACGGATTGGAGCAGAGTTTTGGGTTCCCGCAGGAATCGATCTTCAACACGCCGCTCCTGACCAGCGAAGACTTCTTCATGGACAACACGGCGTGGTCGGTTTTCGGTACGGTTGATTTCGAGCCGGTCGACGGTCTCGTCTTCACCGTCGGCGGCAACTACACCGACGATGAAAAGACCTTCGGGCTGTCGCAGCAGAGCTTCGACCCGCTCGCACAGGTCAATTTCGTAGACGCCTTCATCACGCAGGCAACAGCGCTAAATCCGGGTCTGCCGACTGTCACCACGCGTGACCAGTTCCAGGCGCTCCCGGCTGCGGTCCAGGCAGGTCTGCTCGCAGCTGCCACCGACCCGACCCAGAACCCGCTGCTCGGCCTTGCCGGGTTCCAGTTCCAGCCGCCGTTCCTCAACTTCCCGAACGCGGTCGAACCGGGCGTGACCAATGATGACAAGTTCACCTACCTGCTGCGCGCCTCCTACGAGGTCACGCCCGAGGTGAACGTCTATGCAAGCTACGCCACCGGCTTCAAGGCGAGCTCGATCAACCTGTCGCGCGACAGCCGTCCGTCGAATACCGATTTCCTTGCAGGACCGGGCGGATCGACCTTTGCAGCGCCGGATTCGCCGATCATCAATGCCGGGCTCGCAGTGCCGAACCTCGTTTCGGGCTCGCGCTTTGCAGGCCCGGAAGAAACCGAGGTCTACGAAGTCGGCATCAAGGGCCAGTGGGAGGGCTTTGGCATCAACCTTGCGCTGTTCGACCAGTCGATCGAGGGCTTCCAGAGCTTCGCCTTCACCGGCACCGGCTTTGCCCTGCGCAATGCCGGTAAGCAGTCGGTCCGCGGTTTCGAAATGGATGCGACGATCAACCCGACCGACGGGCTGGTCTTCACCTTCGCGATGACGCATCTCGATCCGCTGTTCGACAGTTTCCCGGGCAGCGTTCTGGGCGATCTCACCGGGGCCCGCCCGGCGGGCATCCCGAGCTTCGCCATCGCGACTTCGGCGACCTACACGCACGAATTCGACAGCGGTTCGCGCCTGATCACGCGTTTCGACTACAACCACGAGAGCAATACGCGGATCAACAATGGTCTGCCCACCTTTGGCCCCAACAATTTCATGCGCGAGGTCAATCTCGTGAACGGGTCGATGACTTTGGCTCTCAACAACGGGCTCGAAGTCGGCGTCTGGGGCCGCAACCTGTTCGACGACGAATACGTGACCACGGTGTTCGACGGCGTCGCACAGGCCGGCACGGTCTCGGGATATCCCAACCAGCCGCGCACCTATGGCGGTGTCGTGCGCTTCAAGTTCTGACGAACGAACCTCCCGCGAGGGAGACAAAGGGGGGGCTCCGCCAGCGATGGCGGGGCCCCCTTTTTCATGCGCCTTCGAACCCGCTCCCGCTATTTGCACAGGCGTGCGCAAACCGGTTTGATATCGGCAGCGTTTTGTGGTGTCTTGCCTTCCAAGGGGTAGGACAAGGGGACAGGAAATATGAACAATTACGGCGGGTTCTGGCTGCGCGTTGTGGCCTATATCATCGATGCGATCGTGCTGGCGCTCATCGGGGCGGCTATCGCGCTGGTCTTCGGCTTCGGCCCGATCCCGACCAATCCCGATCTGACCGATCCCGGCAGCGGGATGAGCATGACCGACAATCTCGTCGGGATCGTGATCGCGCTTCTGTATTTCTCGCTTCTCGAAAGCTCGGCCTGGCAGGCAACGATCGGCAAAAAGGCGCTCGGCCTGATCGTCACCGACACTGCCGGCGCGCGGATCAGCCTTGCCCGTGCGCTGGGGCGTTACCTTGCGAAATTCGTATCGGCAGCGATCCTGCTGATCGGCTTCGTCATGGTCGCCTTTACCGAGCGCAAGCAGGGTCTGCATGACCTCATCGCGAGCACGCTGGTGATCAAGGGTGAGCCGGGGACAGGCGGTGCCGACACCGCGGTCTTTGACTGAGATGGGATCGATGCGCCTCTTCGGCAGCGCCGCAGGATAGCCACTACAATGATGCGATGGATATTGGTGCCGCTTCTGCGGTTCGCGCAGTTTGACGGCCGTTCGCGCCGCGCCGAATTCTGGATGTTCGCGCTGTTCCAGATCATGCTATTTGGCGCGCTTTTGCTGGCGTTCTCGGTCTTGCGGGCTTTCGCAGGCGATAGCGAGACAGGCCGGTTCGGCTCCGACTTGTGCGCTGCGGCGATGATCGCGGCCGCGCTCGTGCTGAGCGTTCCGTTCGTTGCGCTAATGGTGCGCAGGCTGCACGACCTCGACAGGTCGGGCTGGTGGTGCCTCCTCAATCTCGTCCCGTTCGGGACGCTCGCGCTGCTCGTCGCGATGACCTTCGAGGGCGATCACGGTCCCAACCGTTATGGCGCAGATCCCAAGGGCGGCGATGCGGAACACCTGGTGCGGGCCTGAAACGACCCGGCGCGCGCTATTTGCTGTTTGCCAGCGTCCGCAACCGGCCCTCGGGCTCGGTTACAATTCGCGCAGCGCCTGGGCTGGCTTGGCCCGCAACAGCGGCAGTGACCCGCCGATCGCAAAGGCGATGACGATGGCGAGCCCCACGCCGAGCACCGCGAGCACCGCGCCCCAATCGGGCAGCCAGTCGAATTCGAACAATTGGGTGATGATGGCCCAGCCGAGCGCCGATCCCAGCGCCAGCGCCACCAGCGCCAGCGCTCCGGCGATCAGCCCGTATTCGGCAAGCTGCAGCCCGAGAATCTGTCTCCGGCTCGCTCCCATCACCCGCAGCACCACGGTGTCATAGGTGCGCGAAGCACGCGCCGCCGCAATCGCTCCCATCAGCACGGCAAGTCCGGCCAGCACCGCAACGGCGGCGGCGGCAAAGGTGGCAAGGCCGACCTGTTCGAGAATGGTGCGCGCCTGTTTCAGCACGTCGCCGACCTCGATCACCGAGCTCGACGGGAATTCGCGCACCAGCGCGCGCAGCAATTCGCCGCGTGCCCGGGTGTCGGCATTGTCGGGCAGGTCGATCGTCGCTGCCAGCTTGTGCGGGGCATCGGCGATCGCATTGCGCGAGAACACCATGGTGAAATTGAAGCCCATGCTCTCCCAGTCGATTTCGCGCAGGTTCGCGATCCGCGCATCGCGCTTGGTGCCCAGGATGCCGATCGTGATCATGTCACCCACTTCAAGCCCTGCGGCCTCGGCGAAATCGGCGTCGATCGAGACCAGCGGCTCGCCGTCATGGTCCGCGCTCCACCATTCGCCTTCGACCACGCGGCTTCCCGGCGGCGGGGCGTCGGCATAGGTGATGCCGCGCTCGCCGCGCAGGGCCCACGCGCCCTCGGGTATCTCCTCGAGATCGGCGGTCTGCTGCATCGCACCCTCGGGGCCGAAGGCGAGCACCGCGCCGCGCAAGGTGGCAACGGTGCGCGTCTCGGCTTGCGGGAAAGCGCCGGTGACCAGCTCGGCAAAGCGCGCCTCGCCCTCGGTGGGGACGTCGATCACGAAATAATCGGGCGCTTCCTGCGGCACGCGGCTCTCGATATTGCCATCGATCGCGCTCTGGATCGCGGCGAGCAGGACAAACGCGCCGAGCCCGAAGCCCAGAGCTGTCACCAGCGCGCCGGTGGGGGCGCCGGGGCGATGGATATTGGCAAGCGCCGATCGTAACAGGGGGTTGGACGGGCGCGGGACGCGGCGCGCTGCCCATTGCAGAAACAGGCCGAGCGCCGCGAGAGCCGCGAGCGCAGCGGCTGCGCCGAGCAGGAAACCGCCGGTGAGCAGCGGCTGAGCGGTGGTGACAAGTGCCAGCGCGCAGATCGCCGCAAGGCCAATCCCGGTCGCCATCAGAGCCCGCCGGTCGCGCGCGATCGGAACGATCCGGCTGCGCATCAGCGCCATCGCCGGGAAACCCCGTGCGCGCAGCAGCGGGGCTGCGGCAAAGGCAAAGGCGACGAGAACGCCATAGGACCCGGCAAGCAGCAGCGGGGCGGGCTCGATCACCAAACCGCTATCGACCGGGAGCAGGCCATCGAGCGCGCCTGCCAGGAGCGGGGTCACCAGCACGCCCACCGCGAGCCCCGCCAGGCTGCCGACCAGCGCTGCCACCGCGATCTGGAGCGCGTAGATCCGCACGATGTCGCGCGATGATGCACCGAGCACCTTGAGGGTCGCGATGCTCTGGCGACGCTGGTCAAGATAGGACGATACCCCGCCGGCGATCCCGATTCCCGCAATCACCAGCGCGGCCAACCCGACCAGAGTCAAAAAGTCGCTCATGCGCTGAACGAACCGGTCAGCGCCGGGCGATGCCCGGTCGCGGCTGCGGAAATCGAACCCGGCATCGGGAAATGCCTGCGTCAGCGCTTCCTCGACCGTTTCCGGGTCCTGCGCGCTGTCATCGAAGGCGATCCGGGTTTTCGACTGATAAAGCGAGCCGGGCTGGATCAGTCCCGCGCGCTCGGGCACGTCACGCGCAACGAGAACCGTTGGCCCGAGCTGGAAGCCTTCGGACAGCTTGTCCGGCTCGGTTCCGATCACCCCGGCGGCGCGCAGGGTCATGGTGCCGATCTCGAAGCTGTCGCCCACCGCGATATCGAGCCGGTCGAGCGCGCCCTGCGCAAGATAGGCCTCGTTGCCCAATGGTGGGGCGCTCTCGCTGCCATTGGCGAGGGTGAAGGTCCCGTAGAGCGGCCAGCGCGCATCGACTGCCTTGAGCCCGACCGGCGCGGCCGCGCTCGCGCTGCTCGCCATCGCCTGGAGCCGGTAGCCGCCCGAAAGCGTGCCGTATCGGCCAAGCTCGGCGCGTTCCTCTTCGGATAGGTCACGCTGCCAGATTTCGACTTCGAGGTCGCCGCCGAGCAGTTCCTGGCCCGAGCTTTCGAGCTCGCGCTCGATCGCGGCGGTCAGGGTGCCGATCGCCGCGAGCGCGGCGGTGCCGAGAAAGATGCACACCAGCAGCAGGCGCAGCCCCTTGAACCGCGCGTTGAGATCGCGCCGCGCGATCTGCCAGGCGGCTGCCCAGCCAAGCCCGTTTTCGCTGCCGGCGCGGATCACTCGGCAGCCTGCGCGGGGACTTGCGCCCTGGTGTCCGAGACGATCCGTCCATCGGCCATGGTGAGGACCCTGTCACAGCGCGCAGCCAGCGCATCGTCATGGGTGATGATCAGCAAGGTCGCCCCTGTCTCGGCGCGGCGGGCGAACAGCAATTCGATGATCTCCTCGCCAGTCGCGGCATCGAGATTGCCGGTCGGTTCGTCGGCGAAGATGATAGCGGGGCGCGGCGCGGTTGCGCGGGCGATGGCGACGCGCTGCTGTTCGCCGCCCGAAAGCTGGGTGGGGTAATGGCCGGTGCGATGGCCAAGTCCGACCGCTTCGAGCTCGGCGAGTGCGCGCGGGGTGGCATCATCGCTCCCTGCAAGCTCCATCGGGGTCGCGACATTTTCTGCGGCGGTCATGGTTGGCAGAAGGTGAAAGGCCTGGAGCACAATCCCGATCCGCCCGCGCCGCGCCGCTGCCAGCCCGTCTTCGTCGAGCGCGGAAAAATCCGCACCGCCGACGCTGAGCGAACCGCCGCTCGCGCGTTCGAGCCCCGAGAGCACCGCCATGAGCGAGCTCTTGCCCGAACCCGAAGGGCCGAGCAGCGCGACCACTTCGCCGTCATCGATGTCGAGATCGATCCCGCGCAGGATTTCGACTGGCGCCTGGCGGGTGCCGAGCGTGAGTGTGAGGTCGCGCGCGCGGATGGCGGCGCCGGGCGAAGATGGGGCGGTGTGGTTTGTCACGTGTTCCAGATGCGTTAGGGGAGGGCTGGAAACAAGTACGAAACAGGATGCTTCGCAGATGAATATCGGCTTCTGGCAGAAACGGGCGGCCCTCATGATGGGTTCCCTCGCGCTCCTGGCGACTGCCGCGTGCAGCGGCGATGCGGGTGAACCGGCAGTGGCAGAGCCCCGGACAGGCGAGATCGGGGACGGCGAGATGACGATACCGGTGATGGGCGACGAAGTGCGTATCCTCGCCTTCGGCGACAGCCTGTTTGCAGGCTACAATCTCGCCGAGGAAGAGGGTTATCCCGAACGGCTCGAAACAGCCTTGCGGGCGCGCGGCATCAACGCACGGGTCATCGATGCCGGGGTGTCGGGCGACACCAGCGCAGCGGGACGCGCGCGGCTTGGCTTCGTGCTCGAGGCGCAGGACGAAAGCCCCGATCTGGTCATGCTCGAACTGGGCGGCAACGATCTGTTGCGCGGGATCCAGCCCGACCAGACCCGCGCCAATTTCGAAGCGATGCTGGACGAGCTCGCGCGGCGCGAAATCCCGGTCCTGCTGATGGGAATGCGCGCGCCGCCCAATTACGGGCCGCAATACCAGGCGCAGTTCGACGCGCTCTACGGTGAACTCGCTCAGCAATATGATGCCGGGCTGATCCCGTTCTGGCTCGAGGATATCTATCGCGATCGCTCGCTTTTCCAGTCGGACCGGATCCACCCCACTGCAGAGGGGATCGAGGCGCTGGTGGCCTCGACCATTGATGAAGTCATTGCCGCTCTGCCCGAGGACGAAACCGACAGCTAGACGCGTTCGAGCGTTCCGCCGCTCACCCGCCACACCGCCGCTTCATCTGCAATGGCGGCGAAAGGCGCCATTTCGGTGCCGGTGAGCCAGACTTGCGCGCGGCCTGCGCGCAGCCGAGCGAAAAGCGCCTCGCGCCGGACCGGGTCGAGATGGGCTGCCACCTCGTCGAGCAACAGGACGCTCGGCCGGCCCGCAGCCGCGATTGCCGTGTGCGCCAGGGTGATCGCGATCAGCATCGCCTTTTGCTCGCCGGTGGAACTGGCCGCTGCCGGTTGCCCGCGCGAGCCGTCGGCATGGGCCATGTGAACCTCGAGCTCGTCGCGGTGCGGGCCTGTCAGCGCGCGGCCTGCGGCCCGGTCGCGCCCGCGCGAACGCGCAAGCTCGGCCCGCAAGCCATCTTCATCGCCCGGCCCGCCGGGACGATAGGTGAGCAGCGGGCGGGCAAAGGGCTCGCTCGGCAGAGCGGACAGTTCATCCACCAGCCGCGCGATCAATTGTCCGCGCACCCGCGCGACATCGCTGCCATGCTGCGCGGCCTGCATCTCGATGGCATCGAGCCAGCGCGCATCGCCGCGTTCCTCGAGCAAGCGGTTGCGTTCGCGCAGCGCGGTTTCGAGCCGGGCAACCGCGCGCGCATGACCTGGCTCTATCGCGAGCGCCATGCGGTCGACGAAGCGCCGCCGCGCGCCTGCGCTGTCAGTGAACAGGCCGTCCATGGCAGGGGTCAGCCAGGCAAGCGCGAGCCATTCCGACAGCGCGCTCGCGCTCGCATCGGCGCCGTTGATCCGCACCAGCCGCCGGGTGGGGCGATCGGGCAGCGTATAGGTGCCCAGCCGCGCCGAGACCTGTCCCTGTTCGACCAGGCTTGCGCCCACCGCAAAGCCGCGCGGCTCGTCCTCGCCTGCATTGTTGCGCGCAAGCGTCTCGGCGCTGGCCCGGCGCAGACCACGGCCCGGGGCCAGCAGCGACAATGCTTCGAGGACATTGGTCTTGCCCGCGCCGTTTTCGCCCACGAGCAGGTTGAATTGCGCGGTCTCGCGCAGTTCAGAAGCCGCGTGATTGCGGAAATCGTGCAGGGTGATCTTTGCCAACGCCATCGGTCAGCCAGCGATTAGCACGGGTCCCGGCAAAGGCCAGAGCGAGGCGCAAAACAGGCCGTTCCCAACAGGTGGTGAAAATTGCCAATCTTTCGGATTGATGAACGGACTGTAAGGAACTGTATCGTGCCAGAATGGCGGAAATCCGCGCTTTTTCGAGTTTGGCACGGCTCCTGCAAAGTGTTGGTCGTCCCCGAAATCACTCGGGAACGCACACAGGACACCGATCAGGAGAAATGAAAATGACCGCCACCGACTTCTCGAACCGCATTGCCGCTGCTGCCTTCTCGCTGGTCATCTCGGCCGCGATGTTCGCCTACGCCATCGTCCCCGCCACGCCCTCGCTCGCCTGATCCAGCCGAGCCCGCTCAACACAAGGAATACCCATCATGTTCGCCAGTGATTTTGCCAACCGCCTGCTCGCCGCCGCATTCTCGGTCGTCGTCTCGGCAGGTTTCTTCGCCTACGCGATCGTCCCGGCAAGCCCGGCGATCGCCTGACCGACCAGGCCCCGGCGCGCAAGTGCAGCGCCAGGGCCGCTAGCAGGGGGACCCGCTCATGTATTCGTTCTTCGCATTGTCCGGCACGCCAGGCGCCAGAGCCGCTGCCATCGCCGGGTCCATCATCATCACCCTCATCCTCATGGCTCCCGCAACGGTCGAAGCCATGGGGCCGAGCAGCCACCCCGCCATTTTCACCGCTGGAGTTCTCGCATGACCAATATCACCTCGTCCAACAATCGCCCGCCGCAAAGCGGCTTCCACCTCGACAAGCGCGATGCCAAGCTGTTCGGCGTGTGTTCGGGCCTTGCCAACTGGTCGGGTGTCGACGCGATGTGGTGGCGGCTCGGATTCGTCGCTGCAACCCTGCTCGGTTTTGGCCTTGCAATCCCGATCTATATCGTCATCGCGCTGATCGCGGATTGAGCGCAGCCGACAGACAGGCAAGCGAGGGGGCCAATTCGCGGCCCCTTTTTCGTGCGCTCCGGGCGCAGCGATCACTTCGCCGAAATGCCGCCGTCGAGCTTGATCTCCGCGCCGGTCATGAAACGGCTCTCATCGCTCGCCAGATAGACCACCGCATTGGCGATATCGTTGGGCTCGCCGACGAAGCGCAGCGGGATCTGCCGTGCGAGCTTGTCCATCAGCACGTCCTTGTCGAGACTGTGCGCGCGCGCCGTCCCATCGAGGATGGGCGTGTCGACAAAGGTCGGGTGGACCGAGTTGCAGCGGATCTGCATGTTCTTTTTCGCGCAATGCAATGCGATCGATTTCGACAGCATCCACACGCTCGCCTTGCTGGCATTGTAGGCGGGCATGGTGTCGCTGGCGATCAGGCCGGCAATGCTAGAGATGTTGATGATCGAACCCGGTGCGTGCTCGCGCATCAGCGGCAGCGCTTTCTGGCAGCCGTGCAAGATCGAATCGACATTGATCGCAAAGCAGCGCTTCCAGTCGTCGAAATCGCATTCCTCGATATTGCCCGGCACGCCGATCCCGGCATTGTTGACCAGGACATTGAGCCCGCCGAGATGTTCGCGCGCGGCATCGACCGCCGCTTCCCATTGCGACGAGTCGGTTACGTCGTGGCCGATCGAAAACGCCGTGCCATCGCCCATTTCGGCATTGACGATCGCGGCGGTCTCTTGCGCGCCATCGCCGTTGATGTCGCTCGCCAGCACCCGCGCGCCTTCCTGTGCGAGACGGATGCAATGCGCCCGGCCAAGCCCCTGCGCTGCGCCCGTGACCAAAGCGAGCTTTCCGGCGCAACGTGGGTCCGATTGGCTCATGACATGTCCTCTCCTAGAAATCCCGGGGTCAGCAGCATCGCCACCCGCACATCGACACCGTGGCCTTTCGCGCGCCAGCGTGCAACGAATTCGGCCAGCCTTGCCAGGGGGACCCGGTAGACCGCGATGTTCTCGCCCGATACGCCGCCGCCTTCGCCAACCCTGGTCAGGCCGGTCGCCCGGATCAGGGTGAAGCTTTCGGAGACCATTCCGGGCGATGAATAGAACTCGCCCAGCTCCTCCAGACAGCGCGCGCGATAGCCAGTTTCCTCCTCCAGCTCGCGCGCCGCAGCGACGATCGCTTCTTCGCCGTCCTTGTCCTCGTCATCGCCGACCAGGCCTGCGGGGATTTCGAGCGAGAAGCGGCCAAGCGGGACGCGGTACTGCCCGACGAGGATCACGTGGCGGGTGCCGTCTGCATCCTCGTCGATCGCGATGATCGCCGCGGCGCGAATGCCGCGCGTGCGCCCCACATATTCCCAGCGGCCCCGCGTCCTGGCAGCAATGAAGCGGCCTTCCCAGCGGGTCTCTTCGGGCAGGTCGGCATCCTCGTCGCGCACGAGGGCGGACAGATCGGGCAGGCTCGGCTCGCTCATCGGAAGGGGGCCTAGACCTCGATCAGCCGGTCGGGCAGCTCGTTCTCGTCATCCTCACCGCTCGGAAAATGCTGTGCGAGCACGAACCCGACATCGCGCACGCCGGCGGCCATGCCCTCGGCGATCAGCCCGCGCTTGATCTCGGCAAGCATGTCGCCCATCGCCTCGCCCCAGACTTCGGGAGCGACCTTTTCGGCGATGGGGCGGTCCGCTACGATCTCGGCCCGGTGTTCGCGCATGGAGAGGTAGATCAGCACGCCGGTGCGGCCATGGGTGCGGCGCTCGGCGCCGACCTTGAAATGCTTGATCGCCTGTTCGTGGCAGCGCGCGGTCTTGACCGGTCCGGGCACCAGCGCAAAGCGCAGCGGATCGTATTGCTGTGCCGCCCATGCGAGCACGAAGGCGATCAGGCCGAGCAGGATGGTCATGCTCGCCAGTTCGCCGGTGGTCCAGTCGTGGTCCCACCCGCCCCACAACGCGTCATAGAGGTCGAGGAAGGGCCGGGGGAGGGCGGCAAACAGGCTCATCGCGGTGAAGGCTGCGGCCGCCGACCAGGCAAGCACGACGTCGCTATAGCCGTCCGAACGGTCGGCAAGAACGGTGACGATCTCGCCCGAAGTGTTGGCTTCGGCCGCGCCGACCGCGTCGGAGACGGTCCTGTGCTGGGCTTCGTTGAGATATGCCATGGCCTACCAGCCTCCCGAGGCGCCGCCGCCCCCGAACGATCCGCCGCCACCCGAGAAGCCGCCGCCAAAGCCGCCGCCGCCGCCGAAGCCGCCGCCGCCACCGCCGCCCGACATCGCGCCGCGCGCGATCGCGCTGCCGATCTCCCACAGGATGATATTGCCCGCGACATCGCCCATGGTCTGGCCGCCACGTTCGCCGCGTTCGCCCCATGGGCCGCGGCCCTTCGAGCGATAGCGCCGCCCGCGCGACCGCATCAGCGGCAGGATGATGAAGAAGAACAGGAAACCCAGCCAGATAAGCGCGCCGACGGGAAAGCCACCGCCGCTTTCGCGCTGCTCGCCCGCCTGCTGGGCGATGCGCGCCGCCTCGTCGGCGGGCAATTGCAGCTGGGCGATGATCGCATCGACACCGTTCGCGATCCCGCCCGGCATGTCGCCATCGCGAAAACGCGGGAGGATGGTGTTCTGGATGATCAACGCCGACAGCGCATCGGTGAGATAGCCTTCGAGCCCGTAGCCGACCTCGATCCGCACCTTGCGCTCGTTCGGTGCGACCAGGAGGATCGCGCCGTCATTGCGCTCGGCATCGCCGATGCCCCACTCGCGCCCGAGCCGGTATCCGTAATCGGATATGTCGTAGCCCTGCAGGTCGGGCACGGTGGCAACGACCAGCTGGCGCTGCGACTGCGCCTCGAGCGCTTCGAGCTTGGCATCGAGCGCGGCCTCGTCAGCCGGCGACAGGATGTTTGCAGCGTCGACCACCCGGCCGGTCAGTTCGGGAAAATCCTGCGCGGATAGCGGCGCCGATACCAGCGCCGCCATCGCGGCAAGACATGAGAGCAGGAAGCGGATCACGCTGCTTTAGTTCGAGGTCATGTCGATCGTGGGAGCAACTTCCGCGCCTTCGGTCACCGCCGAATAGGGCACCAGCGGCTCGGCGCCGTGGATGATGTTCGCGCCGATCGTGTCCGGGAAGGTGCGGATCGTGGTGTTATACTTGCGCACCGCCTCGTTGTAGTCGCGGATCGCGACCGCGATGCGGTTCTCGGTGCCTTCGAGCTGGCTTTGCAGCGCGAGGTAGTTCTGGTTCGACTGGATTTGCGGATAAGCCTCGAAACTGGCGAGCAGGCGGCCGAGCCCCTGGCCGAGCTGGCCCTGCGCGGCGGCGAAATTCTGCATCGCCTCGGCATCACCCAGGTCATCTGCAGAAACGTTGATGCTGGTCGCCCGGGCGCGTGCCTCGGTCACTTCGGTGAGGATCGCGCGCTCGTTCTCTGCGGCCCCTTGCGCGACTTCGACGAGGTTGGGGATGAGGTTGGCGCGGCGCTGGAACTGCGCCTCGACATCGGCCCACTTGGCCTTGGCCTCTTCCTCTGCGGCGGGGACCGAATTGATCCCGCAAGCTGCGAGCGTGAGCGAGACGGCGGCGACGGTGATCGCACGCCCGATAGTGCGCAAGTTCATCATTGTTCCTCCTGAAAGCGCGCGCGGACCCGGAACCGGCGGCGCGCCGATAAGTGCCTGTATTGCTGATATAGCACACCGTCGCCCGCTTTCAAGCGATGTAAGAAGTTGAAACGCCCCGTTGGCAGTGGCCTTGCGCCGTGCAAGGTCACCCGCGCCAACAGACAGGGAGGGCAAGACGTGCTTACCGAATTCAAGGAATTCATTGCCAAGGGCAATGTCATGGAACTGGCGGTCGCGGTGATCATCGCGGGCGCATTCGCAGTGATCGTCGCATCGATGACCAGCGACCTCATCATGCCGATCGTCGGCGCGATCTTCGGCGATGCCGATTTCTCCGACAAGTACATCATCCTGTCAGGCGAGGTCGAAGCGGGGATGAGCCTCGAAGCGGCGCGCGAGGCCGGTGCCAACGTGCTTGCCTGGGGTGCCTTCGTGACCGCGGTGATCAATTTCGTGATCCTCGCCTTCATCATCTTCATGCTGGTGCGCTACGCCAACAAGGCCAAGGCGCGCATGGAAAAGCCCGCCGAACCGGTGGCCGAGGAAGCCGCAGGCCCGACCGAGATCGAGCTCCTGATGGAAATCCGCGACAGCCTGAAGAAATAAGAACTGCTTAAATCGCGGGGGGGAACCTCCTGTTCGCCGCGTCCGTTTAGGCGGGACACGGCAACAGGAGGGCCCCTTCGATGAGTATCGGCACCGAGTTTCGCAAATTCATCGCCCGCGGCAACGTCCTCGACCTCGCGGTCGGGGTGGTGATCGGGGCAGCGTTCGGAAAGATCACCAGCAGCCTAGCCGAAGGCGTGATCATGCCGACCATCGGCTGGCTCATGGGCGACATAAACTTCTCGAACTATTTCATCCGCCTGGGCGAGATCCCCGAAGGATACGAAGGTTCGGTATCGAACTATGCCGAGCTCAAGGAAGCCGGGGTGGCGATGATCGGATATGGCGATTTTCTCACCCAGATCGTCAATTTCCTGCTCCTGGCCTTCGCGGTGTTCATGCTGCTCAAGGTGATCAATCGCGTTCTTGACGAGATGCAGAACAAGCAGGCCGAGACCGAGGATTCCTCGAAAACCGACGAGGTCCCCACCGATCCGCAGCTCGACGTGCTCAAGAAGATCCTCGCCGAGCTGCGCCATGATGGCGGCGGTGACGGGAGTGGCAGTGGCGAGGGAGCAGTGAAGGCCGCGGCCTGACCCGAAAACGCGGGGCCAGGCGCTTTGGTCACTTCAAATTCATCCATTTGGCGCTATATAGGCGCTGTCGGGCAACCGACTATGGCGATAAATTGCTGCGTGCAATAGGCACAACGGACCCGGGGGCAGTACCCGGCGGCTCCACCATAACCTCCTGTTTCGACAGGGGATTCTGACGGGGCCGAACCAGGATCGACGTGGGCTGAAAAGCGTAGTTTTTGCCCGGGCTGAGTAACCCGTAAAACTGTTCAAACACCATAAGTGCCAACGATAACGAAGCACTCGCAATCGCTGCGTAATTTTAGGGCCTAGCGGCCTGAATTTACAAAGCCAAAGCGCGGTTGGACCCACCGGGCAACAGAAGCGGATTCCGGGGCTCCGGGGGTAGCTAGCAACAGAAACCCCCACCTTCCCTTGCAATTCGAGACGATATGGCGCGGGCGCTAGGCCCGTTCGCCGAACTGCGCCTTCAGGTCAGCCAATTCCTGCTTTGCGCGCAAAGAATCGAGAATTGCCGCGCCTGCCAGGAACACCGCGCAGCACGCGGCCAGGAACAGGGCGATCCCCCATCCGCCCGGATATTGTTCGAGATAGGCCGCCCCGCGCGAGGTCGCGCCGAGCGCGAGCGCGTAAATGATCACGAACGCTTCGAAGCGGTTCTTGATCACGAACAATCGGCCAATCTTGCGCAGCATGCTCTCTCCAGGGTGTTAACATCTTGATCAGCAAAAGCCGTGCCAACAACGCGTTGTCGCGGCTTTGCGTGGTTAACGAGGGAGGGCAGTGTAAGCGCATCCGACGCGCGCGCGCAAACGCGTTAACCGCGATTAATGCAGCTCTTCGAGGCCGATCGCGCTGAGCAGTGCCTGGCGTGCGGCGATCACGTCGCGGGCCAGCGCCTCGTTACCGATATCGCTAGGGTCGATCTGCTCGGGCCAGGTCTCGCCGATCACCTTCTCGAGCCTGTCCGCCTTCGCCTCGTCGAGCAGGAAACGCGGATCGACCGTCGCGGGATCGCACACCACGCGCAGTCGCAGGCAGGCAGGTCCGCCGCCATTGGCCATCGACTGGCGCACATCGACCGGGACCACCGTGCGGATCGGACCGTTCGAGGCCATCATTTCCTCGCAATAGGCCCACACGCTTGTCGATTCGCGGCATTCCTCGGGCACGATCAGCGACATGCTGCCATCGTCCAGGGTTAGCAGCTGCGCGTTGAAGAGATAGGTGCGGATTGCTTCGGCGAGGCTGACCTTGTCCGATGGCACTTCGACCACTTCGAGCGCGGGGAATTTGGCGCGGATTTGCTCGTAGGCGCCCTGCTGGTCGGCAAAGGCCTCGGCATGGGTGAACAGGACGCGCTCGTTCACCACCGAGACCACGTCATTGTGAAACGCGCCCGCTTCGATCGCGGCGGGGTTCTGCTCGATGAAGACGCAAGCCTCGGGATCGAGGCCGTGTGCGCGCGCGACGAGGCGGCTGGCCTGTTCGTGCTGGCGCGCGGGAAACCGGCCCCCGGGGCGGCCATAGACGAACAGCTCGACGCCCGGTGCGCCGTGGCCTTCGCAAAACCGCCCGTGATTGGCCGCGCCTTCATCGCCGAAGGTCGGCGGGACCGGGCCGTGGACCACGAAGTGGTCGCGGTCGGCAAAGGCGATGTCGAGCTGGCGCTTGGTGTCGGGCCATTCCTGAGCGCGGTGGATCATGGTGACCAGGTTCGCAGGCGTCAGGTGGCACTTGCCATCCGCGGTATCGGGCGCGGGGCTGACCGTGGCGGCATTGGCGGTCCACATCGAGGAAGCCGACCACGGCGCGGCCCTGAGCGCCGGTGCCTCGGTCCCGTCGAGCGCGAGCGCATTGGCAAGCAGCGCATTGGGGCGGGGCAGCGGCAGGAGAAAGCCCTGGTGGCCGATCCGCGCGAGATTGCCGCGCATCTTGGCCACGCCCTGGAGCGCCGCGGCGCGCGGAAAGGACGGGTCGCCCTTGTGGCTGGCGCTGGCGATATTGCCGAGGCTGAGCCCGGCATAATTGTGGCTCGGCCCGACGATCCCGTCGAAATTGATCTCGACAAGGTTGTGCTCGCTGGTCGTCATCGCGCAACGCTCCACACCGTGTCGCCCGTGCTCACGTCGAGCGCGTCGGCCGAGGCGCTGTCGATCGCGACGCCGCCCTCGTCATCGACCGCGCGGGCGCCGTAGCAGGCGCGGAAGCTGTCGAGCCTGCCGGTGGCGAGGATGGCGCGCTCGCCTTCCTGCAAATCGGTATCGACCACCTTGCCGGCAATCGCCTCGCGCACGCTTTTGACATCGTCGGTGCGCGCCACCATGCTCGGCCCGCCGTCGAAGATGTCGACATAGCCCTCGTAGTGGAAGCCCTCGTTTTCGAGCATGCGCATCGCCGCCCGGCCCGAGGGGTGCGGCATCCCGATGACCTTCTTTGCCTCGTCGTCGAGCATGGCGACATAGACCGGGTGCTTGGGCATCAGGTCGGCGATGAACTGGTTGCCATTGATCGCATTGAAATAGTCGGCTTCGGCAAAGCTCATCCCGAAGAAACGGCCCGCGACCCCGTCCCAGAAGGGCGAGCCGCCGCGCTCGTCGATAATGCCGCGCAGTTCGGCAAGGATGCGGTCAGCGAAGCGCTTGCGGTGCATGGCGACGAACAGGTAGCGGCTGCGCGCAAGCAGCAGGCCGAGCCCGCCGGCGCGCTCGTTGGGGTGGAGGAACAAGCCGCCGACCTCGCTCGAACCTTCGAGGTCGGTGACGAGGCTGAGCAGTTCGGCGCGCACGGTGCGGTCGAGTTCCTGCGAATACTGGGTCAGTGTGTTGAGCCGGTAGGAATAGAACGGCCATTGCTGGCCGACCATGGTCATCAACTGGCAGGTCCCGGCGATCCTTTTCGTCTGAAGGTTTTCGAGCACCAGCACGAATTGTTCGTCGACCAGCTCCTCGCCCTTGTTGGCAAAGGCTTCTGCGGCGCGTTCGAGCTTGGCGGTGAGAGCGGCGCGATCGGGCGGCAGGTTGGTGAAACCGCCACCTGTCAGCTTGGCCATCTCGTAGAGATGTTCGAGATCGGAAGTGCGCGCAGCGCGCAGGCGAAAGGTCAATGCAGTGCTCCTTCGGCAAGCCGCTCGATCACGCGCGCCGACAGGGCGGCACGTTCGGCCAGGCTTTCGGTAATCAGGAATTCGTCGGATGAATGGATCGCGCCGCCGCGCACGCCCATGGTGTCGACCACCGGCACGCCGCAGGCCGCGATATTGTTGCCATCGCACACCCCGCCGGTCGATTGCCACTTGATCGTCTGGCCCAGTTCGGCGCCGCATTCGCGGACGAGATCGAACAGTTTCTGTGCCTTGTCATCGACGGGCTTGGGCGGGCGAGTGACCCCGCCATGGCGGCTGACCGCAAGATCGTGCTCGCGCGCGACCGAGTCGATGATCCGGTCGAGCTCGCCATCGAAACTTTCCATCGCATCGGTCGATTTGGGGCGGATGTTGAAGCGCAGGACCGCGTGATCGGGCACGACATTGTTCGGGCCGCCGCCTTCGAGCTTGGCCGGATTGATCGTGATGTCCTCGCGCTCCAGCCGCTTGATCCTGAGGATCATGTCAGCTGCCGCGACCAGCGCGTTGCGCCCTTCGTGCGGGTTGCGCCCCGCATGGGCGGACTTGCCGGTAAAGGTGATCGCGTAATTGCCCGTGCCGCCGCGCGCATGGGCGAGCGTGCCGTCGGGAAGGGCGGCCGGCTCGTATGTGAGCGCGGCGAGTTTCCCGGCTGCGAGTTCGGCGATGAGCGCCGAGCTTGCCAGCGAGCCGGTTTCCTCGTCCGAATTGATCATCACGTCATAGCCGAGCGACCCCGCGCTGGCGGTCTGTTCGAAGGCCAGCAAGGAATGGAGGATCACCGCGATCCCGCCTTTCATGTCGGCAACGCCCGGCCCGCCAAGCACCCCCTCTTCGAGCCAGGTCAGCTGCTGGAAGGGGTGATCCACCGGGAAGACGGTGTCCATGTGCCCGGTCAGCAGGATGCGGCGATTGGCGCGCGGGCGCACGCGCAGGACCAGGTGCCTGCCATGCGCCTTTTCGATTTCGCTCCCATCGGCAGCGATCGCGGTCACTGGCGCGGGATCGACCAGCTCGACCTCGCCGGGCAAGCGCCCGAACGCCTCGGCGAGCAGGTCGGCTTGCTTTGCCAGCCCCTCGATATTGGCGGTTCCGGTGTTGATCGCGCACCATGTCTGCACGTCGGCAAGCATGGCGTCGGCATCGATTAGTCTGAGAAAATCCGGTTTCATCTGACACCACCCCTAGCGGTCGAATTGCCGGATTGCCAAGCCATTGCAATTGGCCCCGCCATTGGTCATAGCTCGCCTGTCCTCCTCCCCGGGTTCGAAGTTATCAAAATCGAGTCACGAGGACTTTCAATGACGAACATGATCGAGCGTGCTGGCCTGTGCGTCGATGCGCGCCTTGCCGAACTGGTCGAGGACGAAGTGCTCGGCCCATTGGGCCGCGATGCCGGTGAATTCTGGCGCGGATTTGCCGAGCTTCTTGCCCGTTTCGCCCCGCGCAATGCCGCGCTGCTGGAAAAGCGCGATTCGCTGCAGGCGCAGATCGATGCCTGGCACGACGAACGCCGCGGCCAGCCGCACGATGCACACGCCTATGCGTCATTCCTTGAGCAGATCGGCTACCTCGTTCCCGAACCGGGCGATTTCCGCATCGAGACCGAGAATGTCGATGTCGAGATCGCGCGCCTTGCCGGCCCGCAACTGGTGGTGCCGATCCTCAATGCGCGCTTCCTGCTCAACGCCGCCAATGCCCGCTGGGGCAGCCTTTACGATGCCTTCTACGGCACCGATGCGCTCGACGCGGCTCCGGCCAAGCCCGGCGGATACGATGCCGAGCGCGGCGCGGCGGTGATCGCGCGCGGGCGGCAATTCCTCGACGATACGCTGCCGCTGGTGGACCAGAGCTGGGCCGATCTCGCGGACGAAAAAGACGGCCAGCTCGCCGATGAAAGCCAGTGGGTCGGCCACACCGACAAGGGACTGCTGTTCCGCAACAATGGCCTGCATATCGAGGTCGTATTCGATCGCGATCATCCGGTGGGTCGGGGCGACAAGGCGGGCATCGCCGATATCGTCATCGAGGCCGCGCTCACCACCATCGCCGATTGCGAGGATTCGGTCGCGGCGGTCGATGGCGAGGACAAGTGGCTGGCATACCGCAACTGGCTCGGCATCATTCGCGGCGATCTGTCCGAAAGCTTCGACAAGGGCGGCAAGGTGCTGACCCGCACGCTCAATGGCGACAAGAGCTATACCGACCGCGACGGCACGACCCGCACGCTGCCCGGTCGCAGCCTGATGTTCGTGCGCAATGTCGGCCACCTGATGACCAGTCCCGCGATCCGGCTCGCCGATGGCAGCGAGATCCCCGAAGGCATCATGGACGCGGTCTTCACAGCCGCGATCGGCGCGCTCGACGTCGAGGGGCATGGCCGGTTCGGCAATAGCCGCGAGGGCAGCATCTATATCGTCAAGCCCAAGATGCACGGGCCCGAGGAATGCGCTTTCGCTAACGACCTGTTCGACGCGGTCGAGGACCTGTTGGGCCTCGAGCGGCATACCATCAAGGTGGGCGTTATGGACGAGGAGCGCCGCACCAGCGCGAACCTTGCCGCGTGCATCCACGCGGTTCGGAACCGGATCGTGTTCATCAATACCGGCTTTCTCGACCGCACCGGCGATGAGATCCACACGGCGATGCGCGCCGGACCGATGATGCGCAAGGGCGCGATGAAGGGCGCGCAATGGCTCAAGGCCTACGAAGCGCGCAATGTCGCGATCGGGCTGCGCCACGGCCTGTCGGGCAAGGCGCAGATCGGCAAGGGCATGTGGGCCGCGCCTGACCTGATGGGACAGATGATGGCCGAAAAGATCGGTCACCTTCGCGCAGGAGCCAACACTGCCTGGGTCCCGTCGCCCACCGCCGCAACGCTCCACGCGCTGCATTACCATGCCGAGAACGTGTTCGAAATTCAGAAGGACCTGCCCGAGCCGCCCGGGCTGGACGCGCTGCTCACCATCCCGCTGGCAGACGGCGCGAACTGGTCCGAGGCCGAGATCACCGAGGAACTCGACAACAATTGCCAGGGGCTGCTCGGCTATGTCGTGCGCTGGATCGATGCAGGGATCGGCTGCTCGAAAGTGCCGGACATCGACGATGTCGGCCTGATGGAAGACCGCGCCACCTTGCGCATTTCATCGCAGCATATCGCCAACTGGCTGATGCACGGCGTGGTGAGCAAGGATCAGGTGATGCAATCGCTCATGCGCATGGCGGCCAAGGTCGACGCGCAGAATGCCGGCGATCCCGGTTACAGGCCGCTGATCGGCAACGAGGACGGCCCCGCCTTCAGCGCCGCGCGCGATCTCATCTTCAAGGGCGCCGAGCAGCCTTCGGGCTATACCGAGCCGCTGCTCCACCACTGGCGGCAGGTCGCCAAGGCGCAGTGACCACGCCGCGCGCAGATCGCACCGGGCCGAGCCTTATTGGCCGGATCGCGCGCAATCTCGCGCTGTGGCTGCTGGTCGGCGCGGTGCTGTTCATCGCCTGGCAGCGCGACCTTTTGCGCGTGCCGCAGGCGATCATCGACCCTGCCTCGCAGGCCGCTTTCGAACAATGGATCGACGAGGACGAGGAGCGCCGCATCGCCTTCCAGCAATTCGAGGGCCTGCTGCGCCAAAACGGTGTGGCCGACGTGGTGCCGGCATGGCAGCTGGCACGGATCGACCGGTTCTATGCGGATCGCTGCGATCTGCCGGTCTGGCGCCTGCCGCCGCGCGAGCTTTGGCCCAATATCGTCCCCGCGCTCGAACTGGTGCGCGACCACGTGAAACCCGCAATGGGCGACGTCGCGGTGCAATCGTCATGGCGAACGCCCGAGCTCAACGAATGCGCCCGCGGTGCAGCGCGTTCGCGCCATCTCGGTTTCGAAGCGCTCGACCTCAGGCTGGTTACCCCGCGCGCCGATCTCGAAGGGCTTTACCGCGAATTGTGCGCGATGCATGCCGAGGCGGGGCCGCAAAGCCGAATGGGGCTGGGCGCCTATTACAAGCCGGGCGAGACCGGCTTCAACCGGGGCGGGCGATTCCATATCGATGCTGCCGGATATCGCAGCTGGGGACCAAGCTACCGCGCATCGAGCAGCCCGTGCAGGTGATTGCGCCAAGGCAGGCGAGGAGGCGCGCCGCGATTGGCTGCATCCGCCCAGCCGCCCGTCAAAGGACCGTATTCTCCTCGAGCGCCTTGGCGACATCGGCGCCGTGCTCGGCCTGGAGTTTGAGCTTTTGCAGCGCGCTTTGCACCGCGGCACTCATGGTGGCGATCTCCTCGCTGAACTCGCGCATGGACAGGCCTTCGACAAAACTCGCCTTGGTCAGCAGGTCGACACGGCAACGATTGTCGCCAAGGTCCTCGAATTCATAACGTTCGTGGCTGTGCGCCATGGCGCCCGATCCGGGCCGGATGACGCAGCCGAAGGCATAGATGCTGTGCGGCACCGCCTCGGTGACGATGAACTCGAAAGTGAGATCGGGCAGGAAGGGCATCGCCATGTCGAACCGGCCGTCCTGGCCCTCGATGCGGACGATCTCGTTGCCGGTCGCGCGCTTGGCGTTGCGCGGATCGGCCCAGTCGATCAGGGCATAGACCTCGCTCGCGGGCCGCGCGATCTCCACCGATGCCGCGAACTCGACCGGCCCCTCGGGCGCGGGCCTTGGCTTGAACAGACCGAACATCGCTGGCTCCTTGCAACCTGCCAAGGACCTAGCGCGAGAGGATTAATTTGTGCCTATTGCCCGGGCCACGGCGACGAATTCGGCCACGCTTAGCGTGTCGGCGCGGCGGGTGGGGTCGATCGCTTCACCTTCGAGCGCCGCGAGGGCGCCGGGCACCGATTTGAGGCTCTGGCGAAGCATCTTGCGCCTTTGGCCGAACGCGGCCTCGGTCAGGCGTTCGAGCGTTCGAGCCGAAACGCCATCGGGCGCGCGCGTCGGCGTGACATGTACCACCGCGCTCATCACCTTGGGCGGCGGGGTGAAGGCGCTGCGATGGACTTTCATCGCGAGCCGCGCGGTGGCGCGCCACTGGGCGAGCACCGCAAGCCGTCCGAAGGCCCCGCTCCCTTCGCGCGCGACGATCCTCTCGGCGACTTCGCGCTGGAACATCAGCGTGAGCGAGAGCCATTGCGGCGGCCATTCCTCTCCCGACAGCCATTTGACGAACAAAGCGGTGCCGACATTGTAGGGAAGGTTGGAGAGCACGTGATACGGTTCGCCCTGCATCAGGGCGCCGTGATCGAGCTTCATCGCGTCGCCCTCGACAACCGTCAACTGACCGGGGAAGGCATCGGACAATTCCTCGAGCGCGGGCAGGCAGCGTGAGTCCATTTCGATCGCGGTGACGCGCGCACCGGCGCGCAGCAAGGCACGGGTGAGGCCGCCCGGTCCGGGCCCGACCTCGAGCACGCGCGCGCCTGACAGGTCGCCCGGCAAGGCGGCGATCCGCGCGAGCAATTGCTCGTCGAGCAGGAAATTCTGTCCCAGCGCCTTGGACGCGGACAGGCCGTGGCGCGCAATGGTTTCGCGGATCGGGGGCAGGTCAGCCATGGCTGCGCGCCGCTGCGCAATCGCTCGCCATCCGGATCGCCGCCATCATCGCGCCGGCTTCGGCCTTGCCCTGTCCGGCAATGTCGAAGGCGGTGCCGTGATCGGGCGAGGTGCGGATGATCGGCAGGCCGAGAGTGACATTAACCCCCTGGTCGAAATCGAGCGCCTTGACCGGGATCAGCGCCTGGTCGTGATACATGCACAGCGCCGCATCGTAGGTCGAACGCAAAAGCGGGGTGAACAGCGCATCGCCCGGGACCGGGCCGGTCACGCGCAGGCCTTCGGCTTGCAGGGCCGCAATCGCGGGCGCGATCGCGCGGCTTTCCTCGTCGCCGAACTGCCCGCCTTCTCCGGCATGGGGATTGAGCCCCGCGACAGCCAGGCGCGGTGCGGCGATGCCGAAATCGCGCTGGAGCGCGGCGGCGACGATCCGCGCCTTGTGCGTGATGAGTTCGCTGGTGACCAGGTGCGGCACATCGGCAAGCGCGACATGGACGGTAAGCGGCACCGCGCGCAGGCTCGGCCCTGCCAGCATCATCACCGCGTCTTCGGGGGCCAGCCCGCAGACCGCTGCGAGAAATTCGGTTTGGCCGGGATATTCGAAGCCGACCGCGGCAAGCTGCGCCTTGCTGACAGGCGCGGTGACCACTCCTGTGGCCTTGTTCTCGAGCGAGCAGCGCACCGCTTCGGCAAGCGAATGGAGCGCGAGAGCCGCCCCGGCCTCGCTCGGCTGGCCGGGCGTGTAATCGGCGTCCATCCCCGCCAGCACCGGCAAGCCTTCGGAAAAACGCGATGCGGCTTCGGACGGATCGCCGATCGCGACCAGCGGGCAGTCGAGACCGAGCCTGGCGGCGGCAGCGCGCAGCACATCCTCGCCGCCGGCCACGAAGAAGGGTCGGCACGCCGCGTCCCTCAACCGGCCATAGCTGGCGAGAATGATCTCCGGCCCGATACCCGCCGGGTCGCCCAGCGCGATTGCGAGCGGACGGTCAGCCAAGGGCGGTCTCAGTTATACTCGATATAGGCGTCGTTGCGCAGGTCGCGCAGGTAACGCTGGGCGCGCTTGTTGATGCGCTCTTCCTCAAGCGTGTTCATCACCGACTGGAAGGTCGGAGCACCGGCATCCTCGGGATCGTCGCGGCCGCACAGCATCAGCACGCGCACCCCGTCCTGCGGACTGCCAAAGGGCGGAGTGGTCTGCCCGACCTGGAGGTTGAGCACGATGTTCTGAAGCTGTTCGGGAAGCTGACGCGCCTGGATCTGGTCGTTCGAGACCACCGTCGCGCCGAGCACCGAGCGGGCATTGTCGGCATCGGCGCAGCTGCGCAGCGACTGAAGGAAGGTGCCCAGCTCGTCGATCTTGGCATTGGCCTCGGCCTCGGTCACGTCCTCGGGGAAGGTGATCGAGATCTGCTTGAGGTTGAGCACGGCATCGCGCGGATCGGCGGTCAGCACCTGGCGCCGGTCGATCAGGTAGACAATGGTGAAACCGCCGGGAATCTCGATCGGGCCGACAAGCTGTCCGGGCTGCATCTGGCGCGCGGCATCGGCCATCGGCTGGGGCAGCGTCTCGAGCCGCAGGAAGCCGGTATCGCCGCCAACCACCGAGGTGGTGGCCTGGCTGAACTGGCGGGCATAGGCGACGAAGCTGCCGCCGGCCTGCAATTGCTCCATGATCTGCTGCATGTTCTGAAGCACCGCTTCGCGGTTTTCCGCGGTGGCATTCATGTAGATCTCGCCGAGCCGGTATTCCTCGGTCCCGCGCGATGCTTCGAGCCGGGCGAGAACGTCGTTCACCTCTTCGGCGGAGACGTTGACGAAGGGGGTGATATTGCGGCGCAGCAGCCGCTCCCAGGCAAGCTCGCCTTCGATCTGGCGCTTGAGCGCATCGGGCGAGGACCCGATCGAGAGCAGATAATCGTCCATGGCTTCGGGGTTCTGGCCGAAATTTTGTGCCGCAAGCTGGCGATAGGTCTGGAGGACCGCGTCCTGCTCGACCTTCATGTCGAGCGCCTCGGCGGCCTGGATCTTGAGCGTTTCGTCGATCAGGTTGCGCAGCACCTGCATGCGCAGGCGCTGGATTTCCTGCTCGCTCACATCGGTCTGCGACTGGGTGACGAGTGCGACGCGCTGATCGATGTCGGTGCCGGTGATGACATAGCCGTTGACCACCGCCGTCGCGCTGCGTTCGTTGGGATTGTCCGACCCGTAGATCGTGAAGTCCTGCGGCAGGCCGAACGGGTTGTTGGCCGATGGCACCGCGCTCGTCTGTGCGCCAGCGCTCGTGGTTGCGAGCACGGCGAGCCCGGCTGCAAGTACCGATGCACAAGTCTTTGAAATTGCCTTCAACGTCACGATCATCAATCCCGATTTCGATTTGGTCCCGGCATACCCTGTGAAGGTCGCCCGGTCTGTTGCCGTCCATGCGAGCCGACGCGATGGAGCGATTTGTGATTGCACGATCTGCCGGTGCCTCCCGATGGCTGAACACAGGCTGAGTGCGCTTGGATTTGCCCCTTAACCGCTTTTTGCCGAACTGCCAACGCGGGGTGCGTCCGCTCGCGTCACCGGAAGCCGAGATTGCGCAGAGCGAAGAACACCTGGAAGCTGTTTCCGGCCTCGGCATCGCCCGCGGTGATGAAGTCGCGCCGCCACGTCGCGCCGAATTCTATGCAGTCATCGCTGTAGGCGACGCCAAGCCGGGTGCGGATCGGTTCGAAGCCGTCGGGCGCGAACAGAGGGTCCTCGGCAGCGCTGGTCAGATTGACCACGCCCGATCCGAACACCGACCAGTGGCGGCCGATGGTAAAGCGCCCGGCCGCGCGGATTTCCTCGCGGTCCTGCAAGTCCTCGACCGTCTGGATGTCGCGGTTGAGCCGCAGATAGCCGACTTCGACGTAATTGCGCTGCGAACCGATCGTCGCGTCGATCTCGTTGCGGCGGATTGCGAGGCTGTCCTTGTCGATCCGGAAGCGGTGCGTGAAGACCAGCGAATTGCGCAGGCGCACCTCGGTGCGACCGACGAAATCGGAGACGCGCTCGGACAGGCCGGTGCCGTCGGGAAAGATCTCGCGCTCATTGGTCAGGCGATAGGACTGGCCGACGCTCGACTTGATCCGCATCCCCGGCCGGGTCAGTTCCCAGTCGATCCCCCAGGTGACGCGCGCGCCGTCCTCGACCCGGTCATAGCCGGGGAAGCGGTTGAGCGCGAAGAGGTTGGAATCCTCGAGATCGATCGCGCGCGCATCCTCGTTGGGCACGGCGAGATTGCGGATCGGCGGGCTGGCGACAAATTGCAGGCGGGGCTTGAGTACCTGCGTGCCGCCAAAGGCTTCGCCCACGAACGGCCATTCGATGTCGAGCGCCGCCGTGGCGATGGCGCGGGTGGTCCAGCCTTCATTGCCGCGATAGGCCGCGGTAAGCGTCGAGAGCGTGTCAGCCGTGTTGTAGACATCGCCGCGCACCAGGCCGGTGAGAGTGACCACCTGTCCCAGCGGGGTCAGCCGCCGCAAGTCCCAGCGCGCGCCGGCAAAGGCGCGCTGCGTGTCCTGCCCGTCCTTGCGGATGAGATTGAGCGTGTTGGCCTGCAACTGGACCTGTCCGCCCAGGACCGGTTCTTCGACGATGCGGCGGTAATCGAAGGCCGGCAGCGCCACGGGGACCTGCCCCTGGTCGGCATTGATCCTAAGCGTCTGGGTGGCCCAGCCGGCAAGGCTCAGATAGCTCTTGTCGTCGATCCGTTCGAGATTGATGGTCGAGCGTAGCCGGTCGTCGCGGCTGAGATCGTAGCGGCGCAGGAAGGTGCGGTCGCTGGCCAGCCGGATTGATCCGGTCAGGCTCCATTCGGGCGAGAACAGGAAGCGGCCATTGGCGGCCAGATAGCCGCGCGGATCGCTCTGCGTGGTCGGGGTCGCGCCGAAATTGGAAACCCGCCGGCTCGAGGTCGCATAGCCGGTGATCTGGTAGGCGCCCTTGGGCGTCAGGTGGCGCCACTGGGCCGAGACCATCGGGGCGGCATCGGTATAGACGAAAGCGCCGAGGGTGAGGTCCTGGTTGTCGGCGACGCGCCAGTAATATTCGCCCGAAACCTCGACACCGTTGACCTGGTCGATGCGGATTTTGGGGGTGAGAAAGCCGCTTTCGGCGCGCCCGTCGGTGCGCACGGTGAGGCCCGGCAAGGGCAGGATCCGCGCCCCAAACAATTCCAGCATCGCGCCGCGGAACCGCACCCGGTTGTCCTGCGGGTCGTAGATCACCCGGTCGGCAGTGATCCGCCAGCTCGGGTCCTTGGCGCAGCCTTCGGGATCGGTGACCGCGCAGGCGGTATAGGCGGCATCGGTGAGCAGCACCGTGCCATCCTCGCCGCGTTCGGCAGAACGCGCCGCCAGCCGCCCGCCTTGCCGCAGGGCCAGCAGCAGGTCGTCCATCGCGCCGGCTTCGAACTTGTCGGTAAGCTCGAGGTTCTCGGTGAAGATCTGGTTGCCCGCACTGTCGACAAAGCGGATGCCGCCGCGCGCGGTGATCGCGCCGGTCCGGCGATTCCAGATGACCTCGTCGGCGCGCACCGAGGCCTCGTCGCTGGTGAGCACGACCTGTCCGCGCGCGGTGACCGTCTCGGCCTCGCTGTCATAGCTGATCTGGTCGGCCTCGAAATCGATCTGCTCGCTCTCGCCTTGCGCGAAGCCGCGATTCGCCTCGTCGGCTTCGGCTTCGGCTTCGGTCTCGGTGAGCGCACGCTCGGGCGCTGCCTCCTGCGCGCGCGCAGGCACTGCCAGGGCCAGCGAGGCAAGCGTCATCGCGCCCAGCGCCAGCGTGCCGGTCAATGATCGCCATGCGGTGTGGCAGCCCGCGCTTTCACAGACCCGTAATGCTCGTGACATGGCTTGCCTATTGCACCGCTCGGGCCTAATCGCAATCGCCATTGGCGGGCCGGGCGCAACATACAGCGCGCCCATGACTTCCCCCTTCCGGGCGGAGGCCATTTCGTGCCCCACGTCAGCCATCCCTCACTCCGGAGCGACCATGCAAATCCAGTTCACCAAGACCGCACCCGACAATGTCCGCCTCCATGCGCGGATCGTGAACCAGGGAGACACGCTGACCGATCTCGATCCCCTCCTCGTCGAAGGCGCGCCCGCGGCCCGGTTCAAGGGCAGTGCGGGACAGGTTTTCGAAGGCTTCATGACCGAGGACGGTGCGCTGCGCCGGGTTGCGCTGGCAGGTGCTGGCGAGACCGACAGCGATCGCCGCCGCCTCAACCTGGAACGCGCGGGCGCGGCGCTGACGGCCAAGTATCTGCGGTCGGGCGAAAGCGAGATGGTGCTCGACCTTGGCCATGCGGCCTTGTCCGGTGCCGAGGCGGCGGCGGTGCTGCTGGGCGTGCGGCTGCGCAGCTGGGCGCATGACGATTATCGCACCAAGCTTCCCGCCGAAAAGAAGGTGACGCTGGGCAAGGTCCATGTCATCGGCGCGCCCGAAGGCACCGAGGCATCGTGGGAAGCCGAGGCGGCGATCGCCAAGGGGACCGAGTTCACCAAGACGCTGATCACCCTTCCGCCCAACAAGCTCTATCCCGAAAGCTTCGTCGAATTGTGCAAGGAAGCGTTCGAGGGCACCGGTGCCGAGATCACCGTGCTCGACGAGGACGAGATGGAAGCGCTCGGAATGGGCGCGCTCCTCGGCGTTGGCCAGGGTTCGGCCAAGGCTTCGCGGCTGCTCGCGATCCGCTGGAACGGCGGGAATGAGGGCGACAAGCCCACCGTCTTCGTCGGCAAGGGCGTGACCTTCGACACCGGCGGCATCTCGCTGAAGCCGGGGCCCGGCATGGAAGACATGAAGTGGGACATGGGCGGCGCGGGCGCGGTTGCCGGCGGCATGCTTGCCCTTGTCAGCCGCAAGGCCAAGGCCAATTGCGTCGGCGTTCTCGGCCTCGTCGAGAACATGCCCGATGGCAATGCGATCCGTCCCGGCGATGTTCTGACCACCATGAGCGGGCAGACGGTCGAGGTGCTCAACACCGATGCCGAAGGGCGGCTGGTCCTGTGCGATGCGCTGCACTGGGCGCAGGAGCAGTACGATCCCGCACGGATCGTCGATTTCGCGACCCTGACAGGGGCGATGATCATCGCGCTAGGCAACGAGCATGCGGGCCTGTTCGCCAATGACGATGACCTTGCCGAGCAGCTGACCGGCGCGGGCAAGGCGACCGGTGACAAGCTGTGGCGGATGCCGATCGGGGCTGCCTATGACAAGCTGATCGACAGCCAGATCGCTGACGTGAAGAATGTCGGTCCGCGCCAGGCCGGTTCGATCACCGCGGCGCAATTCCTCCAGCGCTTCATTCGCAAGGGCACCCCCTGGGCGCATTGCGACATTGCCGGAATGGTCTGGTCGGACAAGCCGGGCCACGCCCACGACAAGGGCGCGACCGGTTATGGCGTGCGGCTGATCGACCGTTTCGTCTCCGACAATTTCGAAGGCTAGGGCGGGCACGCGCGCATGGCGCGGATGCGCAAGAAGGCGGACCTTCCGACCAAGATCTGCGCGGCCTGCGGACTGCCCTTCGCCTGGCGCAAGAAATGGGAGCGCGACTGGGACAATGTCCGCTATTGTTCCGAGCGCTGCCGCCGCGGCAAGGGAACCGTGCAGACCAGTGGGGAATAGCGCGTGAAGGTCGATTTCTGGCAATATTCGGGTGACGGGGCCGAGAAGGTCGTCGTCCTGCTTGCCAAGCGGATCCTTGCCGAAGGCGAACGCCTGCTGGTTGTGAGCAAGGATCCAGACCAGCGCGATGCGATCTCGAGGGCGCTGTGGAAGGCGGAACCGACCAGCTTCCTCGCCAATGGCGAAGCGGGGGAGCCGGGCGAGGACAGCCAGCCGATCCTGCTGTCCGCCGATCTCGCCCCCATCAATGGCGCAAGCCACGTCGTTATTGCCGATGGCGAATGGCGCGCTGCCAGCGGTTTTGCCCGCGTCTTCCTGCTGTTCGATGCGAGCGGGCGCGATGCCGCGCGCAGCACCTGGCGTGGGCTCGACGGGACCGAGGGGCTCGAACGCCGCTATTTCGCCCAGGAAGACGGGCGCTGGGTGCAAAAGGGCTGAGACTTGCGAGGCGCCGATTGTTCGGCAACAATCGCGGTTTCTGGTCAGTCAATCGGATGAGAGGAGGCCATCGTGAGCAGGATCTGGGGCGGGTTCGTTGTCAGTGCGCTGTGTCTCGCGCTCGCGGCATGCGGGGGCGAGGAGACCGGCGAATTCGTCACCGAAGACGGCGATGAGGGGCAATACGAAGTCGACCCGGTCAGCGGCGAAACCAGCATGACGGTCGATACCGCGGATGGCGCGGTCTCGCTGCGCTCGGGCGCGAATGTCCCGCTCGACCTTCCCGCCGGCTTCACCCTCATTACCGGCGCGCAGGTGCTCACCAACACGGTCGTCGACCAGGCTCAGGGCAAGGGCACGCTGGTCTCGTTCCGAACGGAAAAATCGCCCGATGACATCGCTGCCTTCTACCGCCAGCAGGCCGAGGCGGCGGGCATCGCCATCCAGATCAGCACCGAGATGAATGGCGGGCGCATGCTCGGCGGGGAAAACGAGGCGAGCGGGATGACCTTTACCGTCACCGCCTATCCGGCCGAGGACGGGACGACCACCGGGCAGCTGGTGATCGGCGAGGGCGGCTGACGCCTGCCGGGTTGCGGGCGGCGGAGCGCACGGCGCGCCCGTCGCGATCAAATACTTGAACTTGGCAGCGCTCGCAGCTAGGGGCGCGCCGGTAATTATCCCGGCTCGCAGCGAAGCCCTCGCTGCGCGCACCCTCTCTCATCCAAGGAATTTCTCATGGCGGTCACCCGCACCTTTTCGATCATCAAGCCCGATGCCACCCGCCGCAACATCACCGGCGCTGTCACCAAGATGCTGGAAGAAGCCGGTCTGCGCGTCGTCGCCTCCAAGCGCATCCGCATGACCCGCGAACAGGCCGAAGGCTTCTACGCGGTGCACAAGGACCGCCCCTTCTTCGGTGAACTGGTCGAGTTCATGATGAGCGAGCCGGTGGTCGTGCAGGTGCTCGAAGGCGAAGACGCCGTGAAGCGCAACCGCGACATCATGGGCGCGACCAACCCTGCCGAAGCCGCCGAAGGCACGATCCGCAAGGAGCACGCGCTCTCGATCGGCGAAAACACCGTCCACGGTTCGGACAGCGAAGAAAACGCGAAGATCGAAATCGACTTCTTCTTCAGCGAAGACGAAATCGTCGGCTAACGCGCTTTTTCCAAACCGCAAGATTACGAAGGGCCGTTCCGCGCAAGGGGCGGCCCTTTTCGTATCAGCCGCCAGTGCCGAAACGCGCCAGTTGGGCGGCGTGATCGCGGTGGCGGCCCGTGGCGCTTGCGGCCATTTGCGCGCGCATCGCGGCCAGCGCCCGGGGCGTGAAGTCCAGCCCGAGCTGACCGTAGGCGGAGGCGATCGCGGATTCCCAATCCTCGTTGAGCGAAGCGAAAGACAGCCGCGCTGTCTTTCCGCTCCAGTCGGCAAGCGCGCTCGCCAGCCGTTTCTCGCGAAGCGCGATCTTGTGGTGCCACAAGGCTTCGATCCGGGCCAGATCGCATTCATCCGACTGGACCGCCATCTGGTTGGCCGAGAGCGAGACCGCGCTGCGGTGGACAGCTTCGAGGTCGCGCTCGGCGATCACCACCCGCGCCTCGGGGAACCGGTCGAGCAGGACGGGCAAGTCCTCGGCAAAGGCGGGCACCTTCATCACCCGCGGGAGCGACGCATTGCCGCGCAACGCGGCGTCTGTCCCTAGGATGCGAGCGAATTCGCGGTAGATCGGCGCGGGGTCGCGCGCCTCGCTCCACGCCGAAAAGCTCCGGATGTGCCACTGGGTTTCGTAGATCGAGTGGTGGAGCGCGGCGGAAATCCAGCCCAGTTCCTCTTCGGGTGCGCTCGCACCCATCGGGTGGATCGCCTGAAGCCATGGATTGAGCGCGCCGAGCATGGCCAGCTCCGCTGCCGACTTGGCGCGCCTTGCCCATATGGATGTCTCCGCCGGATGGAAGGCATCGCAATAGCGCGTGTGCGCATGGGCCGGATCGGCGGCTAGCAGGCGATGAATGCGGGTGGTGCCGCTGCGCATGTGACCGATGACGAGGATCGGCGGGGCGAGCGCGGTTTCGAGCAAGGCGGGGCGCTCTGCCCACAGGGCGCCCAGCGCCAGCCGGTTGCTCACCGCGCGGGACAATTGCCCCCAGGCCATGGTCTTGCCGAGCGGGTTGAGCGCAGCCTCGTCCCGCACCGAGGCCGCAAGCCTTTCGAGCCTTTCGCGGAAATCAGAAACGTCCTCGGCGCTGCGCCCGGCGTGTTCGGCCGTGTCGGCGCGCGGCCCATGGCGCTTTCGCGCCGCTTGCCACAGCTCGTCCGGGTCGAGCGAGGGTTCGGGAAGCCAGCCCCTGTCCCATGCCCTGCCGAGGAAAGCGCTCGCCCTGTCGGCTAGCGGGGAGCGCGCGAGCGGGTGGTCGCGCAGCGGCGGTTTAATCAAAACCGGTCGGCCGCGTCGCGCAGCTTGGTTAGCCGGGCAGGGGCGACCGCGCACCAGCTGCGTTCGAGCCATTGAGCGACGTGGTCCCAATCAATCCCGGGCCGGTTGAGGATCACCCCGATCCACCCGCTCGCGCCGTAATAGGCGGGCTTGAAATAGACGTCCGGTTGGGTTTCGACGAGGCCGAGCAGCTCGTCCATGCTCCCGGTCTTGACCAGCACCGCGATGTGCTGGGAGCCGTGATGCTGGTCGTTGAAATGGGCGAAGAACTTGCCCGATTTTTCCGTGCCGACGCGAAATCCGGGCGAACCGTGGCTTTCGCGTTCATGCGTTTCGGGAAGCGCCAGCGCCAGCTCGCGCACGCGGGCAAGGAGGTATTCGGGATCGTTCCCGCGCGACACGTATTCGGCCACCGCGCGCGGATAGAGCTGGTGTTCCGCCAGCTTGACCCGCGCGGCGAGGCCTTCGGGCGTATCTTCGGACGCGATCGCGACCTTCGCCTGCGCCAGCACCTCGCCCGAATCGAGTTCGGGAGTGACGAGGTGCACGCTCGCCCCGCAATGGCTGTCCCCTGCTGCAATCGCGCGGGCGTGGGTGTCGAGCCCCTTGTATTTGGGCAGGAGCGAGGGGTGGATGTTGAGGATCCGGCCTTCCCAGCGGCGAACGAATCCCTCGGACAGGATGCGCATGTAACCGGCGAGCACGATGAACTGCGCCCCGGCATCTTTTGCCGCCTGCTCCATCGCCGCGTCATGGTCCTCGCGCGAATGGCCCTTGTGCGGATGGGCGAAGGTCGCGATGCCTTCGATCCGGGCCAGTTCCAGCCCACCCGCATCCGCGACATTGCTGGCGACCAGCACGATTTCGAAGGGCGCGCCTTCAAGCCTGCTGGCATAGAGCAGCGCGGCCATGTTGGTGCCGGTGCCCGAAATGAAAACCGCGATTTTGGCCGGTTCAGCCAAGATGCGTGGCCTCCCAGTCTGCCTTGGCGCTCCAGGTGCCCTGCGAGCCGCGCACGGTGCAGCCGGTCTGCCCCTCGCGGATCTCCCCGACCGTCACGACGCTCTCGCCCGCTTCCTCCAGCCGCTTCGTCACCGTCTCGGCATCACCGGCCGCCACCGCCAGCACCATTCCCACGCCGCAATTGAAGGTGCGCGCCATTTCCGCCGGTTCGATCGCGCCCTCGGCCTGGAGGAAAGCCATCAGCTGCGGCTGCTCCCACAGGTCGGCATCGACATGGGCATGCGCGCCGTCAGGCAGGATGCGCGGGATGTTCTCGAGCAAGCCGCCGCCGGTGATGTGGGCAAGGCCGTGCACCAGTCCCTCGCGGATCAGCGGGAGCAGGCTCCTGACATAGATCCGGGTCGGTTCGATCAGCGCATCGATCAGCAGCCGATCGGAATCGAACGGGGCAGGGGTTCCAAGCTTCCAGCCCTTGTCGGCGGCGAGCTTCCTCACCAGCGAATAGCCGTTCGAATGCACCCCCGAACTCGCCAGCCCGATCAGGACATCGCCTTTTGCCACCTTGTCGCCGGTCAATTGCTCGCCGCGTTCGACCGCGCCGACGCAGAAACCGGCGAGGTCATAATCGCCCGGGCCATACATGCCCGGCATTTCGGCGGTCTCGCCGCCGATCAGCGCACATCCGGCCTGCTTGCAGCCCTCGGCAATACCAGCGACCACGCGCTCTGCGACCCCGTTCTCGAGCTTTCCGGTGGCGAAATAGTCGAGGAAGAACAATGGTTCCGCCCCTTGCACGATCAGATCGTTGACGCACATCGCGACCAGATCGATCCCGACTTGGTCGTGCCGGTCGAAATCGATTGCGAGCTTGAGCTTTGTGCCTACGCCGTCATTCGCCGCGACCAGCAGCGGGTCGGCATAGCCTGCCGCGCGCAGGTCGAAAAAGCCGCCGAAACCGCCCAGTTCGCTGGTCGCTCCGGGGCGGGCGGTGGCCTTTGCAAGCGGGGCAATCGCCTTGACCAGCGCATTGCCCGCATCGATCGAAACGCCGGCATCGGCATAGGTGTAGGGTGTTTTTGTGTCAGCCATCGCTGCCGCTTTACCCTTTCAGGCTTGGAATTCCACGCCGGTTTGGGCAAAGACCGGCCAGATTTCCCCGATGACGGCATCAACGACCCTTTCCGGCCGGTTTGCAGGCCCGCTTGCAAGAGCTTTCCCGCATTTGCGCTGGGCGCTCGCGGCCGTGCTTGCGCTGGGGCTCCTGGCAGGCGGCTACGCGCTGGTCCTGGCTCAGGTCTCGGGCGAACGGGGTATCGCGCCGACCGCGTCGAGCGCCGACCTCGAAGTGCGCGGGATCGCGGTCGATGTCCGCGCCGAAAGCGGCGCCGAGGCGCGCGACCAGGCCTGGCGGCAGGCGCAGCGCGAGGCGTGGGAACAGCTGGGCGGCCCGGCAATCTCCGACAGCCAGCTGGCCGGAATGGTCTCGGCCATCGTCATCCAGCGCGAAAGGATCGGGCCGAAGCGCTATATCGCCACCCTGGGCGTGACCTTCGACCGGCAGCGCGCCGGGCGCTTCCTGGGCGGGACGACCCGCGCGCGCTCGTCCGCGCCGATGCTGCTGATCCCTGTCACCGCGAGTGCGGGGACATATACCGCATTCGAACGCCGCAATCCGTGGCAACGCGCCTGGGCCGAATTCAATCCGGGCACCAGCCGGATCGATTATGTCCGGCCGAGCGGTGCGGGCGGCGATTCGCTGCTGCTGAATTTCGGACAGGCCGGCCGCCGCAGCCGCGCCTGGTGGAGCTCGACGCTCGATCAATATGCCGCCGCCGACGTGCTGGTCGCCGCGGTGCGGCTAGAACACGCTTTTCCCGGAGGACCGATCACCGGGACCTTCACTGCGCGCTATGGCCCCGACAGCAAGCCGCTGGACAGTTTCAACCTCGAGGCTGCCGGCCCGGACGCGCTCGGCGACATGCTCGGCCAGGCGGTCGAAGCGATGGACGCGATCTTCGAGCAGGCTCTGGCCGACGGCAAGCTCCGCCCCGATCCCACTCTGCGCCTGGGTGGGTCGGGCCGGGTCGATCCGGCGATCCAGCGGCTGATCCAGATCGGCCGCGCGATCCAGCAGCGCGATCGCGCCGTGGCTTCGGCAAATGCTCCCGCAAGCAATGAGGGCGCTGCCGCCGCGCCCGAAGGCGGCGCCGCTGCGGCCCCGGCTCCTGCTGTCGTGCGCGCCATCACGGTGCAGTTCGCCACCCCCGATCCGGCCACCTTCGATGCCACTCTGACCGCAATGCGCCAGGTGCCCGGCGTGCGCGCGCTCGCGGTCACGAGCACCGCGATCGGAGGCACTTCGGTGATGAGCGTGAGCTTTGGCGGCGAACAGGCGGCGCTTGCTGCGGCCTTGCGCCAGCGCGGCTTTGCCGTGCGCGAGGGTTCCGGCGCCATTGCCATCAGTCGATAGGCTGCCCATGGCCGAGCCGCCGACCAATGCGTCCCAGATCGCACTGCCGCTCGTGCCTCAGGGCGCAGGCCATGCCCGGCGGATCGTGGTCGGCAATGCCAATGACCGCGCGATCGAGGCGATCGCATCGCCTGACAACTGGCCGTTCAACACTGCCGTCCTGACCGGTCCGCCGCGCTCGGGCAAATCGCTGATCGGGCGCTGGGCGAGCGAACAGGGCATCGCGGTGATCGACGGCGTCGATGGGTGGGCCGAGGAAACCGTCTTCCATCGCTGGAACGCGGTGCAGGAAGGCGGTGCGAAGGCCGGCAGTAAGCTGTTGCTGATCGCCGCTGCCACACCCTGGAACATCACGCTGCCCGACCTGCGTTCGCGGCTGGGCGGTTCGCTCCAGCTTGCCATCGGCGAACCCGACGATGCCATGGCCGCGAGCCTGATCGAAGCCCATGCCGAAGCGCGCGCGCTCACTCTGGCGGAAGGCGCGGCAGACTACCTCGTTCCGCGCACCCGCCGCAGCTTCGCCGATATCGAGGCGCTGGTCGCCGCGATCGACCGCATCAGCCTTGAACGGCAGGTGCCTGCTACCATGTCGGTATGGCGCGCCGCGCTCGAAGCCCTGCAAGGGCCCGACCAGCGCCGGCTCTTGTAACCCGGACAAGGCGCACGGGTCTGGTTGCAATTCCTGCAGTTTGATGGGAGAATTTGCGCATGTTCGATCGGCTCAAGGCGTATCTGGACTCGGTCAAGGCGCGCGATCCCGCTCCGCGCTCGCGCTGGGAAGTCCTTCTCTATCCCGGCGTGCTCGCACTCGGCCTGCACCGCGTGGCGCACTGGCTGTTCGATGCCAAGCTGTTTTTTCTCGCGCGGTTCATAAACCATTTCAGCCGCTTGCTGACCGCGATCGATATTCACCCGGGTGCGCGGATCGGGCGCAACCTGTTCATCGACCATGGCTTTACCGTCATCGGCGAAACCGCCGAGATCGGCGACAATGTCACGATCTACCAGTCGGTGACGCTTGGCGGGACCAACCCGACCAACGGCATTGGCGGCAAGCGGCACCCGACGCTTGCAGACAATGTGATCGTCGGATCGGGCGCGCAGATCATCGGCCCGATCACCGTGGGCGAACGCGCACGCGTCGGTGCGAATGCGGTGGTGATGGAGGACGTGCCCGCAGGCGCTACCATGATCGGCATAAAGGCGCGCTCGACGCTGGTCCCGGCAGAGGAATGGGCGCGCGAATTCATCCCCTACGGCACGCCTTGCGAGGATGCCGAGGGCAACAAGATCGATTGCTTCGAAAAGCTCGAAAGCGAACTGGCTTCGCTGCGCACCGAGCTTGCCGCGCTCAAGGCCGAACGGAACCGTGATCGCGAAGCGGCCAAGGCGCACAAGCAGGGTTCGCTCGACCTTGCGCCCAAGAACGGAACCGACGACTGATGGTCGCCAATAGCGGGGCCGGATCAAAGACCGGCCAGGTCGTTGCCTTTCCCTCGCGCAAGGAAGGCCAGGTCGGCTTCGAGCGCGAGGAATTGCAGCGCATACTCGACCTCTATGGCCGCATGGTGGCTGCTGGCCAGTGGCGCGATTACGCGATGGATTTCGACCGGCAGGCGGCGAGTTTCGCGGCCTTCCGCCGCGCCGCCGAACGTCCGCAGGCGCGGATCGAGAAGCGCCCGGCCCTGCGCGCCAAGCAGGGCATCTACACCCTATTTGGCGAGCACGGCCAGGTGCTCAAGCGCGGATCGGACCTTGCCAATGTGCTCGCTCCGATCGAGCGGCGGCTGGTCAAGGCGGTCGACGACTAGGCGCTCAGGTCGCAGGCTCGGCAGCGGGCGGTGCAAGCGTCGGCGCCTCGGTCGCGGGCAGCTTGTCCTGCCAATCGGCAGGCAATGCTGCGACCACCGCGCGCCGGATCGGCTGCCAGAAGGCCGAAAGGCTCAGCAGCGCAGACCCGATGACCAGCGCGGTGAGCGCGAAGTTCAGCTCGACCGCTCCGAACTCGCGGAACAGGAAGGTCAGCGCAAACAGCACATAGACCAGCGCCGAGACCAGCAGCGCGCGGCGATCGACCGCGAGCGCAAGCAATCCGAACGCGACATAGACCGCGAGAACCGCGAATGCGGCACCAATACCGAGATTGTCGCCCTCGGTCACTCCGAGCAGCGCGAAGACCGGGTGAGCGATCATCGGGGCGGCCAGCAGGTGCAGCCAGAAGGCGACATCCGAGCGCCGCGTGGTGCGCTCGCGGTCGGAAATGTCCCAGCGCATCGCGAAGCCGAAGACCGCGAGCCCTGCGATGAACACGAGGCCGAGCACAACCGTCTCGTCGACATTGTCGGGTCCAACCACGGCAAGGATCAGGCCGATGATCGTGGCTGCCACCGCGCCGGTTCCGGCAGCGACGGTGATCGGAACCATGAAGCGCCGCCAGTGAACCCATGCCGCCAGCGCCGCGAACAGCCCGGCTCCGGAAATGACGAGCGCGACAGCGGTATCATTGTTTCCGAGCATCGCAGCACCCATGCCGATCACGGCCATGAACGCCCCGCCGACAAAGGCGAGCAGCAGCAGGATCGAGGGCAGCGCCATCCGCCGGCGGCGGGTGAAAAACTCCGCGAGCGGCCAGGCGGCCGCAGCGACCATCAACCCGGCAAGCCCGTATTGCAGCGCCTCGCGCGCCTGGTTGGCATTGCGCCATGCGGCCATCTCCTCGGCCGACGGATCGCGGTTCACGAAGTCCATGAAACTCTCGACCGGGGCAAATAGACCGGCAATCGCCTGGGCAATCGCGCCCACCGCGATCAGCAGGATCACCACGCCGATGCTCACGAAAATGTCGTTGAAGCTGTTGATCAGGCGGAAATCTTCCTCCGATCCGCGCGGCAATTGCCGCACCAGCGTCATGTGTGCGCGAAAGGCCTCGGCGGCCTCGGGGGTGAGCGCCCCCGCGCTCACGGCGGAATTGATGTCTTCTTCGGAATACATGGCCCGGCTCTCCCTCCCGGTGAATGGCCGCGAGGCTAGGCAAGGCGTATTACTGTGTCAATACACCTCGGATGGGCTGTGGGCATGGGTGGTGGGCAGGCGCTGTGGACTGGGCAGAGGACCAAAGCAAACGGCCCCCGCGCATTGTCCGCGCGGAGGCCGTCAATTGCCGTGGGGCGTGTCAGTGTCAGCCGCGGGCCGAGGACGGACCGGTGCCGGTCACCTTCTGCATCGCGGTCAGGATCGCGCCCGATTGTTCCGAACCCGATTGCGGCGCCTTGAGGTTGGAGAACTCGCTGATCTTGTCCCAGTTGTCGGCAAAGCCTTCGACCGTGCGCTGGCCATCGGGCAGCCAGACCGCGTCGTTCATCACCGTCCATGCCGAGTGATAGCCGCCGGCGCCTGCACCGACGATCGCATTGGTGGGCGCGTCCTCGCTGACGAGGTAGAGCGCCGCCGGGACCACGTTGACCGGATCGAACAGCTTGAAGGCTTCTTCGGGGAAGAGGTCTTCGGTCATCCGCGTGCCTGCCACCGGCGACAGCGTGTTGCAGCGGATATTGTATTTCGCACCTTCGAGCTGGAGCGTCTTGGTGAGCCCTGCAAGACCAAGCTTGGCCGCGCCGTAATTGGCCTGGCCGAAATTGCCGAACAACCCGGTCGAGGACGCGGTCATCAGCACGCGGCCATAGGCCTGCTCGCGGAAGGTTTCCCAGCACGCCTTTGTGACGAAGGCCGATCCGGTGAGGTGGACCTTGACCACGAACTCGAAGTCCTCGGGGCTCATCTTGTGGAAGGTCTTGTCGCGCAGGACGCCGGCATTGTTGATGAGGATGTGGACGCCGCCCCATTTCTGCTTGGCGTCGGCGACCATCTTTTCCATCTGCTCGTATTCGGTGACCGATCCGCCGTTCGACATGGCCTCGCCGCCGGCTTTCTCGATCTCCTCGACCACCTGCAACGCCATGTCGGAATGGCCGGTGCCGTTGCGTGCGCCGCCCAGATCGTTGACCACGACCTTGGCCCCGCGCCGCGCCAGTTCGAGCGCATATTCGCGGCCCAGACCGCCGCCGGCGCCGGTGACGATGGCGACCTTGTCCTTGAAGTCGATGCTCATGGGGGTGTTCTCCTGTCAGATTTGCGGGCGCTGGATTGACGCTCGCGTAAACTTCTCCGGGCCGGTGGGTGGCATTTTCCGTGTTGCGTTGCAACAGGGGGCGAAGCGGGGTCGCCATGCCGTAGGGTCGCCCGGGAGAGCCCAGCCGTCTTACAGCGCCTCCAAGGCCAAAATCAGGCCATCAAGCGAATCGATCACCGCGTCGGCGCCCAGCGCACCGGGTTCGGCATCGCAATAACCGTAGCCCGCCGCGATCACCGGCACGCCGGCATTGCGCGCGGCCTTCACGTCATAGGAGCTGTCCCCGACAAAGGCGAAGCTGCCGCCGCCGCAAAGCCGCCGCGCCTCGACCACGGGCGCGCCGTCGGGCTTGGACCGGTAGCGGCCCTGTGCGTCCTTGCCCAAGGTGTCGCCGCCGATCACGCAGTCGAAAGGCGCGAGAAAATCGAGGCTGGCGAGGATCGACCGGGCGAAGCTTTCGAACTTGTTGGTGACCACCGCGAGCCGGACGCCGCGAGCGCCAAGCTCGGCCACCACTTCGCGCGCATGGGGGTAGGGCGCCGAATGCACCGCATTATGCTCGGAATAATAGCCGAGCATCGCCTTGTAGAGCGTGCGGAACTCGTCGTCTGGCAAGCCGCCCTGCGCCTCGATCGCGCGTGCCAGCATGATCTTTGCCCCGCCGCCGATAAGGTCCTTCGAACTGTCGACCGGGACGGGATCGAAACCGCCGAGTGCGAGCGCGTGATTGACCGCGGTGCCGAGGTCGCGAAAGGTGTCGAGCAGCGTTCCGTCGAGGTCGAACCCGACAGCGTCGAAGCGAAAGTCAGGCATCCCCGCGAGGCGTGGCCCAGCGCGGCGCAAATCACAAGTGGTTGCTGTCGGTTGCTGGTGGTTGCGCGGCTTGGGGCGGCGGGCGTAAGGGGGTGGGCATGACCGATTTTGCCGCCATCATCCTTGCCGCGGGCAAGGGCACCCGCATGAAGAGCGACCTGCACAAGGTGCTTCACCCGATCGCGGGCAAACCCATGCTGATGCACCTGCTCGACGAATTCGAACAGCTTGGCCCGCGCCGCACCGTCATCGTGGTTGGTGACAAGCGCGAACAGGTCGATGCGGCGCTGACCGGACGCAATGTCGCCACCGCCCTTCAGGACCCGCAGCACGGCACTGCCCATGCAGCCCTCCAGGCGCGCGCGGCGCTTGAAGGGTTCTCGGGCCATATCCTCGTGGCCTTCGGCGATGTGCCGATGGTGCGCGCTGATACGGTGCGACGGCTCACCGACACGCTCGCCTCGGGCGCAAAGGTCGCGGTGCTCGGCTTCCGGCCCGACGATGCGCTCGCCTATGGCCGGATCATCGCCGACGATGACGGCACCGTGCGCAAGATGGTCGAATACAAGGATGCCAGCGACGAGGAGCGCGCCTGCAAGCTGTGCAATTCGGGCCTGATCGTCGCCCATTCGGACGACATGTGGCCGCTGCTCGACGCGGTCGGGAATGACAATGCGCAGGGCGAATACTACCTGCCCGACGTCGCCACCGGCGCGATTGCGCGCGGCGACACGGTCAAGGTGGTCGAATGCGAGGCAGGCGAGGTCGCAGGCATCAACAGCCGCGCCGAACTCGCCGCGGCCGAAGCACAGTGGCAGGACTTCAAGCGGCAGGAGGCGATGGAAGGCGGAGCGACCCTGCGCGCTCCCGAAACCGTGTTTTTCAGCTGGGACACCAAGATCGGGCGCGACGTTCTGGTCGAGCCGAATGTCGTCTTCGGCCCCGGCGTCGAAATCGCCGACGGCGCACATATCAAGGCGTTCAGCCATATCGAGGGCGCGACCATCGGCAGGGACGCCGAGGTCGGCCCCTTTGCGCGACTGCGGCCCGGAGCGGTGATGGAAGAGGGCAGCTTCATCGGCAATTTCGTCGAGATGAAGAAGGCGACGCTTGGCCCGGGTGCCAAGGCCAGCCACCTGTCCTATATCGGCGATGCCACGGTCGGCGCGAATGCCAATATCGGCGCGGGCACGATCACCTGCAATTATGACGGCTATTTCAAATACCAGACCACGATCGGCGAGCGCGCATTCATCGGGTCGAACAGCGCGTTGATTGCTCCGGTCACGATCGGCGACGACGCGATCGTGGCGGCAGGCAGCGCGGTGAGCCGCGATGTCGGCGCGGGCGACTTGCGGATGGTGCGCGGCGAACAGCTGGTAAAGCAGGGCTGGGCTGACCGCTTCCACGACGCGATGAAGAAGAAAAAGGCGGCGACAGCCAAGAACAAGGGGTGAGCGAGGAGCCGCTCACCTGCTGGCTGTGCGGGCGCGGTTTCGACACGCGCATCCAATGGCATCACCCGGTGCCCAAGTCGAAAAAGGGGCGCGAGACGGTCCCCGTCCACCCGATCTGTCACAAGACGATCCACCTCAATTTCACCAATGCCGAGCTTGCCCGGATCGGCGATGATCCGGACGCGCTGCGCGAACACGAGGCGATCGCGAAGTTCGTGCGCTGGGTCAGCGGAAAACCGCCCGATTTCCATGCGCCGACGCGGCGTTGATCGCCTGCATCCGGGAACGATCGGGTCGCGTAACTGCTCTTGATAATGATGCGCATGCAAACAGGAGCAGCTATGAAAATCGGGAAATGGATCGCAGGCGGGATCGCGGTGGCCGCACTGGGCGGGGCGGTCGCCTTCGCGCAATATCGCGATATCGAGCAGCCCGACTACGAGGTCGTGGTCGCCGATGACGCATTCGAGCTGCGCCAATACGCCCCGATGATCACCGCCGAAGTGGTCCACACCGGGACCCGCGATGCGGTGCGCGCCAAGAGTTTCCGCCGGCTCGCGGCCTATATCTTCGGCCAGGACCGGCCCGATGGCGGAGAGGATATCGCGATGACATCGCCGGTGATCACCGACCGGGTCGACCAGGACGAACCGATCGCGATGACCGCCCCGGTTATTTCCGAGCAGGACAGCGAGGGGCGCTGGCGGATGCGGTTCGTGATGCCGGCCCGGTATACGCTCGACACGCTGCCGACGCCGCCGTCGGACATCACCCTGTCACAGGTCCCGGCACGGCGGATCGCGGCGGTGCGGTTCAGCGGCAATGCGCGCGCGTCAGACCTTCGCGTGATGGAAACGCGACTGATCGACTGGATCGACAGCCAGGGGCTCACCGCCAAGGGCGAGGTGCAGTATGCCTTTTACGATGCGCCCATGGTGCCAGCGCCCCTGCGCCGCAACGAGGTGATGGTCGAAGTGGCCGCCCGCAACTGACGGAATTGATGCGGGCGGCGACCCCTGGGCGCGCTCGGCGCGCGTCTCAGGCGTTTTCGAGGGAGCCGGGCGCGTGGCGCTCGCTCGCCTGGCTCGCGGCAAACTCGCGTTCCCATTGTTCGAATTCGCTGCGGCTGAGCAGGTAGCGTTGGCGCGCTTCGTGGAAGCTCATGGCGCGCTCGTGCACGGCGCGCACCACGCCTGCCTTGCGGTTGGTCGACCAGTGGACCTTGTGGGTCTTGGGAAGGCCATAGCGCTTGATTGCATCGGCGATCGAAATGTCGCGGGGGTATGCCATTCCTTTCTCCTTGCTTGAGAGTTGCATCGGGGGTTCGCGAGCCATGAACACCGCGCCAGCCCTAATTCGGGCTTAGCGATCGTGGTGAACAGAGCGCTTACGACACCTTGCGTGGCGCAGTTGCGGCGAACCGAGGCAAAACTGTCGGACGCTTTGACAATCGCTCCCCTGGCGCACGGAAAAGGGCGGCTCCCCGCATGGAAAGCCGCCCCTGATCGCATGGCCCTTTCGCCTGCTTATTCGTCCATCAGCTGCTGCATCAGGTAGATATATTGCAGCGCCTGGATCTTGGCGCGCTGTTCGTTGTCGACCCCGCCCGAATGGCCGCCCACCGTGTCCTCGAAATAGTAATAGGGCTGGCCGAGCTGCTTCAGCCGCGCTGCACCTTTGCGCGCATGGGCGGGATGGGTGCGGTCATCGGCGGTCGAGGCCCACAGGAACGGGGTAGGATAATCGACCCCTTCGACCAGCTTCTGATAGGGCGAATAGCCATCGATCCATGCGCGCTGTTCGGGAATGCGCGGATCGCCATATTCGCCGATCCACGAAGCCCCGCGCCCGATCAGGTGATAGCGCACCATGTCGAACAGCGGGATCTGGACGATTGCCGCGCCGAACAGTTCGGGCCGCTGGGTGATCGCGGTGCCGACCAGCAGCCCGCCTTGCGAGCCGCCCTGGATGCCGAGATGTTCGGGGCTGGTATAGCCGCGCGCCACCAGGTCCTCGGCGACCGCGATGAAATCGTCCCAGGTGCGCTGCTTGTTCTCGCGGATCGCGCTCTGGTGCCAGCCGGGACCGAATTCGCCCCCGCCGCGCAGATTCGCCAGCACATAGGCGCCCCCGCGTTCGAGCCACATCTTGCCGGTCGAGCCGAGATAGCCCGGCAGGCGCGGGACCTGGAAGCCGCCATATCCGCTCATCAGCACCGCGGTCTCGCCATCCATCGCCATGCCCTCGGGCTTGACGATGAAATAGGGAATGCGCGTCCCGTCGGCGCTGGTCGCTTCGTGCTGCTCGACTTCCATGCCGGCGGCATCGAAGCGCGGGGGCGAGGTCTTGATGACCTCGGGATCGCTCGTCCCGTCGCTGTAATAGAGCGTGGTCGGTTCGAGAAAGCCGGTGACGGTGAACATGATCTGGTCGCTCTCGTCGGAGCTTGCCGCGATGCCCACGGTCGCGTTGTCAGGCAGCGCGACCTGTTCGCTCACCCATTCGCCATCGGCGAAATTGAACTTGAGCACCTTGCCAACGACATTGTCGAGCAGGCCGACATAGAGCGCATTGGCAGTGATCGCGCCGCCGCGCTTGGTCTGGCGTTCGGCCGGCGCCCAGACGAGCGTCTTTTCTGCGCCATTGGGGTCGGATTTCCACTCTTCCAGCTCGACCGCGACGAGGCTGTCGGCCGGGAAGGTCTGCCCGTCCACCTCCCAGTCGACATCGGTCGAGAACAACAGGTGCCCGTCGACGATGCCATAGGGATTGGCCTTGGCGGGAAGGTCGAGCTTGACCCATTCGCCGTCCTTCTCGACGAAATATTCGCGTTCGTGGAAGCTGACGCCGCGATAGCCCATGCGCGCATGGATCACGTCGTCGCTGTCGCGCAGCAGGTATGCGCCGGCAGACACGTCACTTGATTCGCCGCGGAAGATTTCCTCGGCATTGACGATATCGGTGCCGCGCTTCCACAGCCGCGTGGTGAAGGGGTATTCGCTGTCGGTGAGCGTGCCTTCGCCGAAATCGCGGCCGACCAGCAGCGTGTCGCGGTCGAGCCAGCTGACGCCGCCCTGGCTCTTTGCCTCGAGCTTGAAGCCGTCTGCGACGAACTGCTTGGTGCGGGTGTCGAATTCGCGCAGGATCGTCGCGTCCTCGCCGCCATCGGACAGCGCGATCATGCACAGGTCGAGATCGGGTGGCAGGCAGGACGAGCCCTTGTAGACCCATTCCCTGCCCTCTGCCGCGGCGAGCGCGTCGATATCGAGCACGGTCTCCCATTCGGGATTGTCGGTGCGATAGCTTTCGAGCGTCGTGCGGCGCAGGAGGCCCTTGGGGTTCTCCTTGTCCTGCCAGAAATTGTAGAGCCCGTCGGGGCGGAAGCTGACGAACGGGATGCGGTCCTCGCTGTCATAGATCGCGAGCGCCTCGTTCTTGAGCGTCTCGAAACGCGGATCGGCCTCGAGCACCCCGAGGGTGCGCGCATTTTCCGCCTCGACCCATGCGAGCGCCTCGTCGCTGCGTGCTTCCTCGAGCCAGATGAAGGGATCCTCATCGGGGCCGGGGATCGGCGCGGTCTGCGCCTCGCCGTGCCCTTCGGCCGAAGCCGCGCTGGTCATCGAGATGGTCATGGCTGCGGCCAGGAAGCCGGTGATTGCGAGCGTGGAAACAATTTTCAAGTCGTCCTCTCCATGTGCAGATGCGTTGGTGCGAGGGTGGCGACCTCCCGGGCAAAAGGGAAGCCAAATCATGCGCCGATCCCCGAACGCAGGGGCGATATAGAAGCGCGCTGGTTTGCACCTGACCCCGGGCGCGCGCGGGGTGGGTTACAAGAGTTTACATATGACAGTGAACACGCGTTAACGATTTCAAGCGAAAACCTATGTGTTCAAACGGAGATAGGATTCGCGCGATGACCACAGGTGCGCAAAAGGAATTTGTTCGGCAGGCCGATGCCTATGCCTGCATCTGGCTGCAAGGAAAGGCGGTCAAGGTGAAGGTCCTGTGGCTGACCGACAGCCATGCCGAGATATGCTTTGATGCGCCGTTCCCGGTTGAAAAGGGGCAAAGCACCGCGCTGCTGGTGCGCGATTACCTGAGCTTGCCGATGGTCGCGGAGAACGTTTTCGGCCTGAATGTCCTGCTGAGGCTCAAACTGCCCTTGCACGAAAGCGTCCTGCGGCTGGTCGCCGCCGAACTGTCCGAGCGCGGCACGCAGAGATACACCTGGAAGGCACGTCCCAAATGGTCGGCTGCAGCGCGCGGAATTGCCGCGGATCACTCCGAAAACGAGGGGCGCGCCGCCTGACACGGTGCTGTCTTGCGGGCCATGTCGATGCCCGGCCAGGGCCCGACCAGGTAATGGCCATTAGCCAAGCAAAAAGGGCGGTCCCTCGCGGAACCGCCCTTTCTCAATTTGTGTCTTGCAAGCCCGGTCAGGCTTCGACGTGTTCGGCGAGCACGGTCAGCCCGTTTTCGCTGACTTCGGCAAAGCCGCCGCGCACCGCGATGGTCTCTGGGGCCGCGCCCTCGGTCTTGTAGACCTGAACCGAGCCGTCGCGGATAGTGCTCATGAAAGGCGCGTGGCCTTCGAGCACCCCGAATTCGCCTTCCGCGCCCGGGACGACGACCATGTGGACGTCTTCGGAGCGGACCAGCTTGGCCGGGGTCACGAGTTCGAAGTGAAGTGCCACGAGCCTTACGCCTCGTTCGCCATCTTTTCGGCCTTCGCGACCGCCTGGTCGATCCCGCCGACCATGTAGAAGGCCTGTTCGGGCAGGTGGTCGTATTCGCCGTCGACGACAGCCTTGAACGATTTGATCGTGTCTTCGAGCTGGACGAAGATGCCCGGGATGCCGGTGAAGACTTCGGCCACGTGGAAGGGCTGCGAAAGGAAGCGCTGGATCTTGCGCGCGCGCGCAACGGTCAGCTTATCTTCTTCCGAAAGCTCGTCCATGCCGAGAATGGCGATGATGTCCTGCAGGCTCTTGTACTTCTGGAGCGTCTCCTGGACCTTGCGAGCGGTCTCGTAATGCTCCTGGCCGACGACGCGCGGTTCGAGAACGCGGCTGGTGGAGTCGAGCGGGTCGACCGCCGGGTAGATGCCGAGCTCGGAAATCGCACGCGAAAGCGTGGTGGTCGCGTCCAGGTGAGCGAACGAGGTTGCAGGGGCGGGGTCAGTAAGGTCATCGGCGGGAACGTAGATGGCCTGGACCGAGGTGATCGAGCCCTTGGTGGTCGAGGTGATGCGTTCCTGCAGGTTGCCCATGTCGGTCGACAGGGTCGGCTGGTAGCCCACTGCCGAGGGGATACGGCCGAGCAGCGCCGACACTTCCGAACCGGCTTGCGTGAAGCGGAAGATGTTGTCGACGAAGAACAGGACGTCCTGGCCTTCCTGGTCGCGGAAATATTCGGCCATGGTCAGGCCCGAAAGGGCGACGCGGGCACGTGCGCCCGGAGGCTCGTTCATCTGGCCGAACACCAGTGCCACCTTCGATCCGTCCGAAGTGGCGTTGCCGTCTTCGTCCTTGGCGATGACGCCTGCGTCGAGGAATTCGTGGTAGAGATCGTTGCCTTCGCGGGTACGCTCACCGACGCCTGCGAAGACGGACACGCCGCCGTGGCCCTTGGCGATGTTGTTGATGAGCTCCTGGATGAGCACGGTCTTGCCCACGCCTGCGCCGCCGAACAGGCCGATCTTGCCGCCCTTTGCGTAAGGGGCGAGAAGGTCGATCACCTTGATGCCGGTGACGAGGATGTCGGCTTCGGTCGACTGGTCGACGAATTCGGGGGCCTCGGCATGGATCGGAGCGGTCTGCTCGGCACCGATGGGGCCGCGCTCGTCGATCGCTTCGCCTACGACGTTCATGATGCGGCCGAGCGTCTTGGGACCGACGGGGACCGAGATCTGCGCGCCGGTATTGACGACTTCCTGACCGCGCACGAGGCCTTCGGTCGAGTCCATCGCGATGGTGCGCACGGTGTTTTCGCCGAGGTGCTGGGCGACCTCGAGAACGAGGGTCTTGCCGTCGTTCTTGGTCTCCAGGGCGGTCAGGATCGCGGGCAGTTCGCCTTCGAACTGCACGTCGACGACAGCGCCGATGACCTGGCTGATCGTGCCGTTGGTGGTCTGGTTGAGGGCAGGTGCGGTGGCCATGTGTTCTTCCTTAGCCTTGCTTTAGAGCGCTTCAGCGCCCGCAATGATTTCGATGAGTTCGGTGGTGATCGCGGCCTGGCGGCTGCGGTTGTACTGGATGGTCAGCTTGTTGATGAGGTCGCCGGCATTGCGCGTGGCATTGTCCATGGCGGTCATCGACGCGCCCTGTTCGGATGCCTCGCGTTCGAGCAGGGCGCCGAAAAGCTGGGTCTTCACGTAGCGCGGAAGCAGCTCCTCGAGGATTTCCTCTTCGCCCGGCTCGTATTCGACCACGGCGTCGCTGTCTTCGCTCACCTCGGGGGAGGGGACCGGGATCAGCTGGTTGACGGTCGGGTTCTGGACCAGCGCCGACTGGAAGGTCGGGTAGATCAGGTGAGCGACGTCGAACTTGCCGTCCTCGAACATGGCGATGAGTTCGGCCGAGATCGCGTCGGCTTCCTCGAAACCGGGGGTCTTGACGCCCGCGGTGTCGAAACCCTTGCCGATGGCATCGGCAAAGTCGCGCTTGAGCGGTGCGCGGCCTTTCTTGCCGACGAGGTAGAAGGTCACGTCCTTGCCCTCGGCGATCAGCTCGCGCGCCTTGAGCTTGGCAGCCTTGACGATGTTCGAATTGAGGCCGCCGCACAGGCCCTTGTCGGTGTTGACCACGACCAGCAGGTGACGCTGGTCGCTGCCGGTCCCGGCGAGCAGGCGCGGTGCGCTGTCGCCCGAAACCTTGCCGGCAAGGCTGGCCATGACCGCGCTGAGCCGTTCGGCATAGGGCCGGCCGGCTTCAGCCGCGGCCTGCGCACGGCGCAGCTTGGCGGCTGCGACCATTTGCTTGGCCTTGGTGATCTTCTGGGTCGACTTGACCGAGTTGATCCGACCCTTGAGTTCCTTGAGTGAGGGCACTGAGGCGCTCCCTTCCTACTTCCGGGTCGTTCAGGCGAACTGCTTGGCGAAGGCTTCGAGACCGGCGACGACAGCCGCCTTGGTGTCGTCTTCGAACTTGCCGGTGTCGCGGATCGTCTTGAGAACGTCGGCGTGCTCGGAACGGAAATAGGCGAGCATCTGCTCTTCATATTCGTTCACGCGATCGACCGGGATCGAATCGATGAAGCCATTGGTGCCGGCAAAGATCGAGACGGTCTGTTCTTCGAACGGCATCGGCGAGAACTGCGGTTGCTTGAGCAGCTCGGTGAGGCGCGCACCGCGGTTGAGCAGCTTCTGCGTTGCCGCGTCGAGGTCCGAGCCGAACTGCGCGAAGGCCGCCATTTCGCGATATTGCGCAAGGTCGAGCTTCATCGAGCCCGAGACCTTCTTCATCGCCTTGGTCTGTGCAGCACCGCCAACGCGGCTGACCGACAGGCCGACATTGATCGCCGGGCGGATGCCCTGGTAGAACAGGTCGGTTTCGAGGAAGATCTGGCCGTCGGTGATCGAGATCACGTTGGTCGGAATATAGGCCGACACGTCGCCTGCCTGGGTCTCGATGATCGGCAGAGCGGTCAGCGAACCGCTGCCATTGTCACCGTTCATCTTCGCCGCGCGTTCGAGCAGGCGGCTGTGGAGATAGAAAACGTCGCCCGGATAGGCTTCGCGGCCCGGCGGGCGGCGCAGCAGCAGCGACATCTGGCGGTAAGCGACGGCCTGCTTGGAAAGGTCGTCATAAACGATCACGGCGTGCATGCCGTTGTCGCGGAAGAATTCGCCCATGGTGCAGCCGGTGTAGGGCGCGAGATATTGCAGCGGAGCGGGCTCCGATGCGGTCGCGGCGACGACGATCGAATATTCCATCGCGCCGTTTTCTTCGAGCTGCTTGACGATCTGGGCGACGGTCGAACGCTTCTGGCCGACCGCGACATAGATGCAGTAGAGCTTCTTGCTCTCGTCGTCGCCGGCATTGACTTCCTTCTGGTTGATGAAGGTGTCGATTGCGACGGCGGACTTGCCGGTCTGGCGGTCGCCGATGATCAGTTCGCGCTGGCCGCGGCCGACGGGAACGAGCGCGTCGATCGCCTTGAGGCCCGACTGCACCGGCTCGGAAACCGATTCGCGCGGGATGATGCCCGGCGCCTTCACTTCGACGCGGCGACGCTCGGTGCTCTCGATCGGGCCCTTGCCGTCGATCGGGTTGCCGAGCGCATCGACCACGCGGCCCAGCAGGCCCTTGCCGACGGGAACGTCGACGATGGTCTCGGTGCGCTTGACGGTGTCGCCTTCCTTGATCTCGGCGTCCGAGCCGAAGATCACGACGCCGACATTGTCGGCTTCGAGGTTCAGCGCCATGCCCTGAACACCGTTGACGAACTCGACCATCTCGCCGGCCTGGACCTTGTCGAGGCCGTGGATGCGGGCGATGCCGTCACCAACGGAAAGCACGGTGCCGACTTCGCTGACCTGCGCTTCGGTGCCGAAATTGGCGATCTGGTCCTTGATGACCTTGGAGATTTCTGCGGCGCGGATTTCCATGTGTCTTGTCCTTTAGGCCTTCATTGCCTGGGAGAGAGAATTGAGGCGGGTGCGGATCGAGGCGTCGATGCGCTGCGATCCGATGGTCACGACGAGACCGCCGAGCAGGTCGGGGTCGACATCGTGCGAAAGCATGACCGTGCGGCCTTCACGAGCCGTGAGCTTGGCCTTGAGCTCGTCGAGCTGCGCATCGGTGAGCGGGTGAGCACTGGTGACCTTGGCGCTGACTTCGCCGCGCTGGGCAGCTGCGATCGCCTTGAACGCGGCGATGATGCCGTCGAGCTTTGCCAGCCGGCGATTGCCCGCGAGCACGCCGAGGAAACTGGCGGTCAGTTCGCTGAGGCCGAGATGTTCGGCAACTGCCGAGATCGCCCGCGACTGGTCGGCGCGCGAAAGCTGCGGGTTGGTGGTGGCCGCGCGCAATTCCTCGGATTCGCGCAGGGCGTCACCGAGCTTTGCAAGGTCGCTTTCGACCGCGGTCACGGTTCCGTTCTCGCTAGCCAGATCGAATAGGGCCGAGGCGTAACGCCCCGCAAGGCTAGCCTGAATACCGGCGGAAATATCCACGCGCTTGTCGTCCTCTTGGAGGAATGAAGAAAATCGGTTCGGCTTACAGGCGGTGGGCCAGAGTGAGGCTCCTTGCCGAAAGCTGGCGCGCGCCTAGCAATTCGTTTTTGATTCCGCAAGCCGCGAGGAGCCGGAGAAACACGCAAAGCGTTCGCCGCGAAAACCGCCCCTGCTCACGGCGGGGCAGAAATGGCTTGCCTTCCGTAACGTCATGAGGCATTACTTACCGAGCGGTAAGGGCGACTCGAAAGGCGCGATCATGAAACTCACACCGATGGCTCCCAGATGCGGCGTCGAAATCGAGGGCGTTTCGCTCGCGCAGTGCAGCGATGAGGAGATGCAGGCGATCAAGCAGGCGATCTACGAACACGGCGTCGCGGTCTTCCGCGATCAGGATTTCACTCCCGAGGACCACATCCGCTTCGGCCGCCGCTGGGGCGGGATCGACGTGAACAACTATTTTCCGCTCCAGGACGATTTCAACGAGATCGCCGTGGTCAAGAAGGACCCCGACCAGCAGACCAATATCGGCGGGGCGTGGCATACCGACCATTCCTATGACCAGGTCCCGGCGATGGGCTCGGTCCTGGTCGCGCGCCACCTGCCGCCCAAAGGCGGCGACACGATGTGGGCGCATATGGGCGCGGCCTATGACAGCCTGTCGGACGAATTGAAGCAGGAGATCGAGGGGCTCGAGGCGTTCCACACCGCCGATCACGTCTACAAGGCCGACGGCCTCTATGCGCAGACCGACATGGGCAAAAACCTGCGCGGCCAAGATCTCAAGACCGGCGCGATCCACCCGGTTGTGATCCGCCACCCGCAGACCGGGCGCAAGATGCTCTATGTCAATGGCGGCTTCACGATCCACTTCGTCGGCCAGACGCGCGAGGAGAGCATGCCGCTCTTGCAGGAACTGCTCGCGGCCGCTCTGACCGAGGACAACCAGTGCCGGCTCGAATGGAAGCCGGGCACGATCGCGATCTGGGACAACCGCACGACCTGGCACAACGCGATCAACGACTACCAGGGCCATTACCGCGAGATGCACCGTATCACGCTCAGTGGCGAACCGCTCGCCGCCTGACCGGGCGCATACCAGCTACCCCAGGGAGAGGGGCGATCGGCCGCGTGCTCTTAGCTGAGCGTGCGGCCGATCCGATTCCGGGGCCGGGCGCTTATTGCTCGCCGCCCGCGCCGCCAGCCTTGGCCACGCAGGTATAGACCAGCCTTTCATTGGGACGATCGGGCAGCAGCGCGAGCAGCGCGCCCTGCTGCTCGCCCACCATGATTGGCGCGCCCGAAACCCCGCAGGCCGGCGGATCGTAGGCGCGGCGGGCTTCGCGCGCTTCTTCCATGGCCGTGCGACCGAGCAGATAGCGGTCGGTGCGGAAGGTGCGGGCATCGGGATCGTAGACATTGACCGAGACCGCGTCCTCGGTGCTCGGCACGAAGATCCGGGTCCACGCGCCGTTGACGAGGCCATATTGGGTGCGCTCGTTGACACAACCATCGGCAGCCCAGTCGAACTCGACATCGTCGGTGCGCGCCCCGGTGACCCGGCTGCGTTCGGGGACGAGCGAGCAGATCAGCGTGCCGTCGCCCGCTCCCTGGACCGGTGACGTGCCGTCTGTGTTGTCCGTGTCCGTCTCGCTCTCGCCGAGGATCGCGGCCATGCGCTCCTCGATCTCGGCAAAGCCCGGGCGCGTCACCCAGACCAATGCGGTCGCGATGATTGCCACGCCCGCGACCGCTGCGGCGATCATCGCCCGGTTGCGGTTTTCCGGCTTGTCGGCAAGCCCCGCGCGCCATTGCGCGGCGGCAATGCCCGACCCGATGCCGACCAGCAGCAGGACCACTGCCAGCCCCATGGCGTTGTCGCGCTCCTCCATCACCTCGACCTGTGCCTGCATCCGCGCCGCTGCGCGGCGTTCGCGCAGCTCGGCCTCGCTCGCTTCGACCCGTGCGCGGGCATCGGCGCGCTGGGCATCGAAGCGCGCGCGTTCGGCCGCGTCGAGTGCGTCGATCGAGGTGCAGGCGAGCGCGTTGACCGCGGGCTCGATCCCGTTCTCACGCAGGAAGGGAAGCAATTCGCGCAGGGAGACCGCGAAATAGAACTCCGCATCGGACCCGTCCGAATCCGCTCCGAAACTGTTGACGCCAAGCACCCGCCCGCAGCCATCGAGCAGCGGCCCGCCCGAATTGCCCCGCGCGATCGGGGCGGTGTGGAGGATCGTGTCAAACTGGCGACTGGGGCGCTGGCCCGACAGGAAACCGCGGCTCTTCACCGGCGGCTGGGCGCGGAAGATGTCGCGCATGTCCAGCCCCTGGGCGAGATCGACATTCATCGGGTATCCCACCGCCGAAACCTCGCCCATGTCGCCGGTCACGCCGCCGGCAATGGTGAGCGGGGGCAGGCGCAGCGACCCTTCCGCGATCTCGAGCAAGGCAAGGTCGTTGCGCGGGCTGACCGCGATCGGGGTGGCAAAGGTCGTGGCGTCGCCTTCGCCCGGCACGATCCCGATGCGCAAGGTGTCGTCCTGCAACGCTTCGCGGATGACGTGGGCATTGGTCACAATCACCCGCGGCGCGACTGCGAAACCGCTGCCATGGGTGACCGGCACGACCTCGCCGCCGCTCGAATCGATCAGGACAACGCGCACCACGCCGCGCGCGGCGGCATCGACATCGCCCGGATCGGCGCTCGCGGCAGCGGGAAGGAGGGTGCAGGCAAGAAGCGCAAGGGCAAGGCCGAGACGCGCAACAAGCGCATCTGCCAGCCGGCGTGAATCGAAAGTCATGGACCTCTCTATAGACGGTCTTGGCGCAGTCGTAAGAACCAAAGCGAATGTGTGCCGTGCACATTGACCGCAAGCTTCGGGAAGCCTTTAGTCCCGAATGAAGCGACAAGCGGCAGCCATGACCGACACCAAGACCCTATCCGATGACGAATGCTGGCAAATCGCGCTGGCCAAGGACCGCCGCTATGACGGCGCCTTCGTCACAGGCGTGCATTCGACCGGTATCTATTGCCGCCCATCGTGCCCTGCGCGCGCGCCGCTGCGCCGCAATGTGCGTTTCTACGCGCGGCCCGAGGATGCCGAGGCTGCGGGCTTGCGCGCCTGCAAGCGCTGTTCGCCCAACACCCAGAGTGCCGAGGAAGCCTGCGTGCTCGCCGCGATCGCCGCGATCCGCGAAAATGGGTCGCACACGCTCGACGCACTGGCCGAGCTGACCGGCTATTCGCCGACCCATTTCCAGCGCCTGTTCAAGCGCACGGTGGGCCTTTCGCCGGCAGGGTTCGCGCGCGCGCTGCGCGAAGAGAAGGTGCGGGCCGCGCTCGCGCAAGGGGCGAGCGTGACAAGCGCGCTATACGATGCAGGCTTTTCGGCCCCTTCGCGGTTTTACGAGCAGATGGGAGGCAAGATGGGCATGAGCGCGAGCGATTGGCGTGGTGGCGGCGAGGGCCGGGTGATCCACTGGAGCATCATCCCCACCTCGCTCGGAGCGATGCTCCTTGCAGCGAGCGAGAAGGGGGTGTGCTGCCTCTCTTTTGGCGAGGACGAGGAGCATTTGCGCGCGCGCTTTCCCAAGGCCGAGCTCAAGCCGGCAGGCGAGGAGATGCGGACGCTGTTCGAACAGGTCGTCGCCGCGGTCGAGGAGCCTGCGGGCGATCACTCCGCGATCCCGCTCGATATCAAGGGCACCGCCTTCCAGCAGCGCGTGTGGCAGGCCCTGCGCGAAATCCCGCCGGGCGAAACGCGCAGCTATGGCGATCTGGCCGCCGCGCTCGGCAATCCCAAGGCCAGCCGCGCGGTCGGCGGCGCGAACGGGGCGAACAATATCGCCGTGCTGATCCCGTGCCACCGCGTGGTACAGTCCGACGGGTCGCTGGGCGGCTATGCCTATGGGCCGGACATCAAGGCCGAGCTGCTCAGGCGCGAAGGTGGGAGCTGAGCCATGACCAAAAGCGAATTTGCCGCACTCCACCGGCCGGGCGACCCGCTGGTGCTGTTCAATGTCTGGGACGCGGGCAGCGCTGTCGCGGTGGCGAAGGCGGGTGCAAGGGCGATCGCGACCGGCAGCCATTCGGTCGCCGGGGCGCAGGGCTATGCCGATGGCGAGCACATGCCCTTTGCCCGGCTGGTCGAGACCGCGCAGCAGATCGCCGATGCGGTCGACCTGCCGATCACGATCGACATGGAAGCGGGCTATGCCACCAATCTCGCCGATCTCGGCCGCAATGCCTCGGCGCTTGCCCATGCCGGGGTGATCGGCTGCAATCTGGAAGACCGGCTGATCCGTGCAGGCGGGCTGCGGGCGATCGACGAACAGGTCGAACGCATTGCCGCGGTCAGCGCCGAGGGGCTTTTCGTCAATGCCCGGACCGATATCTTCCTCGTGCCGATGAAGGCAGGCAAGGACCCCAACCAGGTCGAAATGGTCCACGCCGCGATCGAGCGCGCGGCCGCCTATCAGCGCGCAGGCGCGGACTGCTTTTTCATTCCCGGATTGAGTGACAGCGACCTTATCGCGCAGCTTTGCGACAATGTCGCGCTGCCGGTGAATGTGATGCGGCTGCCTGATATGGCGCACAATGCCGAACTGGCCCGGCTCGGGGTTGCGCGGATCAGCTATGGCGGCGCGCCTTGGCACGATGCGATGGCCGGGGTCACCGCAGCAGCGAAGGCGGCGTTTTCCCATGAAGGCTGAAGACGAAAATGTCGCGATCGGTCGCAAGCTTTTCGACGCCTTTGCATCAGGCGATCTCGACACCGCCCGCGCGCTGTGCGCCGAGGGGTTTCGCGGACAGCAGAACGGCGGCAAGGCGATGGACGTGGCGAGCTTGCTGCGCTTTACCGCCGCCGTTCGCGCAGCCGTCCCCGATTTCCGCTATGAGGACGCGTTGTGCGAACCGACCCCGACCGGCTTCGTCGAGGAGCACGTGGTGCGCGGCACCTTGCCCGATGGCAGCGCGCTCGCCATCCATGCCTGCGTCGTCGGCGAGGTCCAAGGCGGCAGGATCACCGCATTGCGCGAATATCTCGACAGCGGCGCCGCTGCCGGGCTGATCGCGGCGCTTTCGCCCGGCTGACGCGGCGATCAGTCGAGCTTGGGCGGAAAACCGGGTTCGGCCTTGGCCATCGCGGTGCGATAGGCTTCGCGCGAACCGATCCTTTTCAGATAGGCTTTGAGATTGGGCATGTGATCGATGCCCATCTCGCTGAATGCGCGGCTGGTGGTGAGCTGGAACACCATCATGATGTCGGCGGTGGTCAGCCGCCTTCCGCCGAAATAGTCGGCCTCGCCCAGCCGCCGCTCGATCTGCGCCCAGGCATTGGTCACCCGCTTCATCAGCGGCGCCGGCATGTCAGCGCCGACCGCGTTGACCGCAATCTGCATCATGCCATTGGTCATGAAGGTCGCGTTGGCGAAGTGGAACCAGTAGAGGTGATCGGCGAAGTCGGGATCGTCGGGACCGGGCACCAGATCGGTTTCGGGCGCATATTTGCCGACGATATATTCGACGATCGCCCCGCTTTCGCCGAGAACGAGGTCGCCATCGGTGATGACGGGGGCGACTTCCATGGGGTGGATGGCTTTTAGCTCGGCAGGCGCCAGCCGCGTTTCGGGATCGCGGTTGTAGAGTTTCAGGTCGTATTCGATCCCCAGTTCCTCGCAAAGCCAGACAATGCGTTCGGATTGCGAGATGCGAAGATGGTGGATGGTCAGCATGTTCAGGACTCCTGATAGTCTCGTGCCCAGCCTTTGCTGGCCGGCTCCAGCCGATCAAGGAACTCCTGCGCGGTGTCGAGATAATCGCGCTTGCGATCATCCTCCATCCGGTCCCAGGTCGCATAGATCCGCCCGATCCGGTGGTTCGACTTGAGCGTATCGCGGTGCCGCTCCATGAAATGCCAGTAGAGCGGGTTGAACGGGCAGGCATCCTCACCGGTCTTCCTGGACACCGAATAGCGGCACTCGCCGCAATAATCGCTCATCTTGTTGATGTAATTGCCGCTCGCTGCATAGGGCTTGGTCGCAAGCTCGCCGCCATCGGCATAGAGGATCATCGCGGATACGTTGGGCAGTTCGACCCATTCATAGGCGTCGGCATAGACGACGAGATACCAGTCCTGCACCGCGCGCGGATCGATCCCGGCGATCAGGCAGAAATTGCCGAGCACCATCAGCCGCTGGATGTGGTGCGCATGGGCATTGTCGCGGGTCGACCGGATGCAGTCTGAAAGGCAGCGCATATCGGTCTCGCCGGTCCAGAAGAACTCGGGCAGGGGGCGGTGCGCGCCAAGCTCGTTGTCGCTCTGCAAACCGGGCATGTTGTACCAGTAAAAGCCGCGCACGAATTCGCGCCAGCCGATGATCTGGCGGATGAAGCCCTCAACCGAATTGATCGGGGCCTTGCCCTTCTCGTAGGCCTCCTCGGCGCGGCGGCACAGTTCGAGCGTGTCGAGCAACCCGCAATTGATGCTGGTCGATAGCATCGAGTGATAGAGGTCGTCCTCGCCGTGGACCATCGCGTCCTGGTAGGGGCCGAATTTCTCGATCCGTTCGGCGAAGAAGGCGTCAGCGGCCTTCTCGGCCTCGTCGCGCGTCACCGGCCAGCCGAAGCTTTCGAGGCTTCCGAAATGGTCGCCGAACCGGTCCTCGACCAGCGCGATGCATTGCTGCGTGATGGCGTCGGGTTTGAACAGCGGGCGAGCGGGCGCGTCCATGTCGCCATCGGGCGGCTCGCGGTTCATCTTGTCGTAGTTCCAGTCCCCGCCTTCGGGCTTGCCGTCGGAACGCATAAGCAGGCCGGTCTTGCGGCGCATCTCGCGGTAGAAATGCTCCATGGTCAGGTGCTTGCGGTCCTCGGCCCATTCGCGAAATTCGGCGTGCGAGCAGATGAAGCGATCGTCGGGGAGGATTTCGACTTCGCAGGCGAACTTGTCGGGCCATTCCTCGATTGCTTGCTGCACCCGCCACTCCCCCGCCTCGACGACGTGGAGGCTGCGCGGATCGTGGCGTTCGATGGCGCGCGCGACTTCGCCGGAAAAGCTGTGCGAATTGTCCTCGTCGGTGAGCGTGACGTAATCGACCGTCCAGCCAGCGTCTTCGAGCTCGGCGGCGAAATGGCGCATGGCCGAAAAGATCAGCGCGATCTTCTGCTTGTGATGCTTGACGTAGGTCGCCTCGTCCCAGACCTCCATCATGAGAATGACGGTGTCGTCCTTGGTCCGCTCCCGCAGCGAGGCAAGCGTGCGGGTGAGCTGGTCGCCCAGGACGGGAACGAGAACGGGATTGTCGGCTGGCATATGCCTACCGAACGGTCGAGGTCGCGATATGTGCCTCAGACGAAGGAATAGGGGTCGATGTCGACGCCGATCCGCACGCCGGGCGGGACCTCCTGCCGCCCGAGCCAGTCGCGCAGCGTATCCTGCAGGTTCGCGCTGCGCCGCGCATTGACGAGGAAGCGATAGCGATAGCGCCCGCGCAATAGCGCCAGCGGCGCAGGGGCCGGGCCGAGGATCATCAGGTCGCTGGCACTGGGGCGGGTGTCGCCCAGCCGCACCGACGCCTCGCGCGCCTCGCGCTCGTCTTCGGCCGAGATGATGATCGCCGCCCAGCGGCCAAAGGGCGGGGCGCCTGCATCGCGGCGCGCCTCGGTCTCGGCGGCGTAGAAGGCGTCGCGGTCGCCGTCCGCGAGCGCGGCAATCACCGGCGCGTCGGGATGGCGGGTCTGGATCAGGACTTCGCCCGGCTTGGCCCCGCGGCCCGCGCGCCCGGCGACCTGCGCGACCTGCTGATAGGTGCGCTCGGCCGCGCGCAGATCGCCGCCTTCCAGCCCGAGATCGGCATCGACCACGCCCACCAGCGTCAGTTCGGGAAAGTGGAACCCCTTGGTCACCAACTGGGTGCCGACGATCACGTCGATCGCGCGCGCCTCGACCTCGGCGATGAAGCGCGCCGCGCGTTCGGGGCTGCCGAGCGTGTCCGAAGTGGCGACCGCGACACGCGCCTCGGGCAACAGCTCGGCGACCTCGTCGGCGATCCGTTCGACACCCGGGCCGCAGGCGACGAGGCAATCGCCCTCGCCGCATTCGGGACAGGCATCGGGCGGCCGGGTCTCGAGCCCGCAATGGTGGCAGGCGAGCCGGGCCGAGAGGCGATGTTCGACCAGCCACGCGCTGCAATTGGGGCACTGGAAGCGGTGGCCGCAATTGCGGCACAGGGTCAGCGGGGCATAGCCGCGCCGGTTGAGGAAAAGCAGCGATTGCTCGCCCGCCACCAGCCGTTCCTCTAGCCGTTCGATCAGTGGCGCGGCGAGCCAGCGGCCCGAAGCGGGTTTTTCGCGCGTCAGGTCGACGAGGTGGATCGCGGGCAGTTCCGCCCCGCCGAACCGGCTTGGCAGTTCGAGCTTCCGATAGGTCCCGCTATTGGCCATGTGCAGGCTTTCGAGCGCGGGCGTGGCGCTGGCGAGCACCACCGGTATCTCCTCGAAGCGCGCGCGCATCACCGACACGTCGCGGGCGTTGTAGCGCACCCCGTCATCCTGCTTGAAACTGACCTCGTGCGCCTCGTCGACGACGATCAGCCCGAGGTCGGCATAGGGCAGGAACAATGCCGAGCGCGCGCCGACCACGACCTGCGCATCGCCCGATGCGATCGCGCGCCAGGCGCGGCGGCGCTCGGTCGATTTGAGCGAGGAATGCCACTGCACCGGCGCTGCGCCGAAGCGCTGTTCGAAGCGGGCGAGGAAGTTTTCCGTCAACGCGATTTCGGGCAGCAGGACCAGCACCTGCCGGCCCATCCGGATCGCCTGCGCCACAGGTTCGAAATAGGTCTCGGTCTTGCCCGATCCGGTCACTCCGTCGAGCAGGAAGGGCGCAAAACCGCGCGCGTTCACCGCATCGACCAGTTCCTTCGCGACCGCCATCTGGTCGTCCGACAGGCTGGGCTGATGGTAATCGGCATTGGCGGGCGGATAGGGGCGGTCGATCGACACGCTCACCGGCTCGATCGCCCCCTGGTTGACCAGCCCGCGCAGCACGCCTTCGGAGACGCCTGCGATCGCGGCCAGTTCGCGGATCGTGCCCTGTTCGCCTTCGAGCGCGGCGATGGCCTGCTCGCGCTGCGCGGTCATCCTCTCGGGCGCGCCGCCCGACAACCGGTATTCGGTGGTGACCGTCGGCCCGCCCAACGCGCCGCCGCTCGACAAGACCATGCGCGCGACGCTGGCGAGATGGGCGCAGTAATAATCGGCGGTCCACTCGATCAGCCGGCGCAAGGGCGCGGCAAGCGGCGGGACCGGCACGATCTCGCGCAGGGGCCGCAGTTTCGAAGCAGGCACGTCATTGCCCGGCAGGCGCCCATCGTCCCACACGATGCCGGTCACCGTGCGCGGACCCAGCGGAGCGATCACCACGCTGCCCGGTTCGACAGCCATGTCGCCGGGAACGCTGTAATCGAGCGGGCCGAGCGCGGCATTCAGGACAAGGATACGGACGCGGTTCATCGGAACCGGGACATAGGAAGGAATGTTTGGATAACCACAAGGGCAAGGAATAGCGATATGACCGAACTTCTCCACCAATCCACCGACCGCCGCACGATCATGCGCGGCGCAGGCGCGGGCGCCTTGCTGCTCGCTCTGCCCGCCTGTGCGAGCATTCCCGGTTTCAGCCTGACCGAGGCGGTCCGCCGCCTGTTGCTGACATCGAGCGAGAATGCCTTTGCCCGGCTCACCGCTCCAGACGGTTACTGGGACGAACAGGTCGCGCGGCTGGGGCTGGGCAACATGCTCGGCATGCGCGGCGACGTGCTCAGCCGGATCCTGACCTCGGGGCTGTTCAAGAACCGGCTCGAGGATGCCTTTGCCGATATCGCCATCGATGCCTCCTTCCGCGCTGCGCCCATCGTCACCGATGCGGTGCGCGTGATCGGCCTGCGCAACGCGATAGACCTCGTGCGCGGCGGCCCGCGCGCGGCCACCACTGCCCTGCGCGGCGAGATGGGCGGGCGGCTGATCGACGAGCTGGTGCCCGAACTGGGCGAGGCGATCCGGATCGCGTCGGACCCGCTGGTCGCACAATTGCTCGACGCGGCGACCGGCACCGATATCGGCGGCATCGCACAAGGGCTCGCGGGCAATGTCGATGACGCGATCTGGACCGAAATCGGCAACGAGGAAGCCGCGATCCGCGCCGATCCCGAATCGACCGGCGATCCGCTGCTGATCGGCGTGTTCGGAGCCGGCGCGCGAATCTGACCCGGAAGGCCCGAACAGGGGGCGGCGCTCTTGCCTGACTGGCGGGACGCGCCGCGCTGTGCCAACAGGCGCTTACGAATCGCAATCCGAAAACGCCAGGAGACAGGCCGCCATGAAATTCTTCGTCGACACCGCCGAGATCGATGACATCCGGGAACTCGCCAGCACCGGCCTGCTCGACGGGGTTACGACCAATCCCTCGCTGATCCACAAGTCGGGCCGCGATTTCATGGAAGTGACGAAGGAAATCTGTTCCATCGTCGATGGCCCCGTCAGCGCCGAGGTCGTCGCGCTCGATCACGAGACAATGATGAAAGAGGCCGAGGTGCTGCGCAAGATTGCCGACAATGTCTGCATCAAGGTGCCGCTGACCATCGACGGGCTCAAGACCTGCCGCGCTCTCACCGATGATGGCACCATGGTCAACGTGACCCTGTGCTTCTCGGCCAACCAGGCGCTGCTCGCGGCCAAGGCGGGGGCGACCTTCATCTCGCCCTTCGTCGGCCGCCACGACGACAACGGCTTTGACGGCATGGACCTCATCCGCGACATCCGCCTGATCTATGACAATTACCTGTTCGACACCGAAATCCTCGTCGCATCTGTGCGCCACACCAATCACGTCCTCGAAAGCGCCAAGATCGGTGCCGATGTCATGACCGCGCCGCCCAAGGTGATCCATGCCTTGTTCAAGCACGTGCTCACCGACAAGGGGATCGACGGGTTCCTGAAGGACTGGAAGGCGACCGGGCAGAGCATCATCTGAACATGACCGGGCGGCCGCTGCGCCGCCCCGCATCCAGCAGACCACGCGACCGATGGCCGAAGAAACACCTCTCGACACCTTCAAGCAGGCCCTGACCGGCGCCGCCCGAGCGATCGCGCGCGATGGCGAGGTCGAGGTCGCCTGGAGCGCGGACGTGCCCGGGGCTTCGGGAAACCGCTTCCGCGTGCCGCTGCCTGCGCGCAACCTGCCGAGCGAACAGGTGACCGAAGCCCGCGGCTTTGCCGACAGTTTCGCGCTCAAGCTGCGCCACCACGATGCCGGCCTCCACGCCTCTGCCGCGCCGCCCGAACCGGTCGCGCGCGCCTGCTACGATGCAATCGAGCAGGTCCGCTACGAAGCGCTCGGCGCCAACCGGTTCGAAGGGATCAGGGCCAATCTCGACGCAGCGACCGAACTGCGCACCGCGTCGGACCCGATCGCGCGAGCCCAGAATTCGTCCGAAGTGCCGATCCAGACCGCGCTGTCGCTGCTGCTGCGCGAGAAGCTTACCGGCGAGGCCATTCCCGAGCGCGCGCGCGCCGGGATCGACCTGGTGCGCGAAGGCATCGAGGGCGCGGTGGGCGATGACTTTGCCGGTCTTCTCGATCAGCTCGGCGACCAGGAAGCCTTCCAGAAACTCGCGCTCGACCTGCTGCGCGATCTCGATCTCACCCGCCCCACCGAAAATCCCGAGGACACCGAGGACGCGGATTCGGACGAGGACGAGGGAGAAGAGGACGAACAGTCCGGCGACGAGCAGAACGAGGGCGATGCCGATCCGCAATCGGCCGAGATGGCGGGCGAGATGGCCGAGGGCGAAGGCGACAGCGACGCCGATGGCGAAATGGCGGCCGAGGAAGATGTCGAGCAGGGCGAAGCGGGCGAAGAAGGCGATTCCTCGCAGGCACCGGTCAGGCCCAACCGTCCGCAGGCCGACATTCCCGAGGGGCTTGACTACCGCGCCTATACCGAGCGTTTCGACGAGGAGATCGAGGCCGACGAGCTGTGCGATGCCGAGGAATTAGAACGGCTGCGCGCCTATCTCGACAGCCAGCTGACCGGCTTGCAGGGCGTGGTGACGAGGCTTGCCAACCGCCTGCAGCGCCGCTTGATGGCGCAGCAGAACCGCAGCTGGGATTTCGACCAGGAAGAAGGCGTGCTCGATGCTGCGCGCCTGGCGCGGGTGGTGGTCTCGCCCGGCACCGCCTTGAGCTACAAGGTCGAACGCGATGTCGAGTTCCGCGACACGATCGTCACTCTGCTGATCGACAATTCGGGCTCCATGCGCGGGCGGCCGATCTCGATCGCCGCGATCAGCGCCGATATCCTGGCGCGCACGCTCGAACGATGCGGGGTCAAGACCGAGATCCTGGGCTTCACCACCCGCGCCTGGAAGGGTGGGCAGAGCCGCGAGGCATGGCTCGCCGATGGCAAGCCGCAGGGGCCGGGCGGCGAAGGGCCGGGCCGGCTCAACGACCTGCGCCACATCATCTACAAGCAGGCCGACGAGCCGTGGCGCCGCGCGCGCCGCAATCTCGGCCTGATGATGCGCGAGGGGTTGCTCAAGGAAAACATCGACGGTGAGGCGCTGCTGTGGGCGCACAGCCGCCTTGTCCACCGTCCCGAGGAGCGCCGCATCCTGATGGTCATTTCCGACGGAGCGCCGGTCGATGACAGCACTCTGAGCGTCAACAGCGCGGGCTATCTCGAAGCCCATCTGCGCGCCGTGATCGAATGGGTCGAGAACGTCTCGCCGGTGCAATTGGTGGCAATCGGGATCGGCCACGATGTCACCCGCTATTACCGCCGCGCGGTGACCATCATGGATGTCGAGCAATTGGGCGGCACGATCATGGAACAGCTCGCCGAACTGTTTGAGGACGACAAGAGCGCGCCGGCCAGCCGCCGCAGGCGCTAGCGCGCGCTCGACCGGTTGCGTTTGGAAACGCAGCTGTTAGGCATTTCGCCATGAACGTTACCGAGGCCGTCACCACCCGCCGCTCGATCCGCGCCTTTCTCGACAAGCCGGTCGATCTCGCCGCGCTCGAACGCGTGCTCGACACCGCGCGCTGGGCCGCATCGGGGTGCAATTATCAGCCGTGGGAGGCCGCGGTGCTGACCGGCAAACCGCTGGCGGACTTGCGCGAGAAGCTCACCACGACCGCGCCGCAAAAGGCAGAATATGACTGGACCGCTCCGGGGCAGGAGGAGGCTTACAAGAAGCGGCTCCACGGCGTCTCGCGCGGCATGTTCGGCGCCATGGGGATCGCGCGCGATGATGGCGAGGGGCGGATGAAGGCGATGGCGCGCAACGCCACCAGCTTCGATGCGCCGGTGGTGATGTTCACCTTCTTTCCGCGGCTGATGAAGGAGGCGCAATGGTCGGATACCGGCATGTGGCTCCAGACTGTCGCGCTGCTGCTGCGCGAAGAAGGGCTCGACAGTTGTTTCCAGGAATACATGGCGCTCTATGCCGATGTGATCCGCGATCATCTCGGCCTCGACCATGATCGCTACCTGCTGTTTTGCGGCATGGCGATCGGCTATCGCGACCCGGATGCGCCGGTGAACAATTTCGAACGCGAGCGCGTGCCGCTCGACGAGCACGTGAAGTTTCTCGGCTGGGATTGACCTTGGCAGTCCGCGACAGCAAAGCGCAGACAAATGACTGACCTCAAGCTCTTCAACTCGCTCACCCGCGAGCTCGAACCCTTTCGTCCGATCCACGAGGGTAAGGCGAAGGTCTATACCTGCGGCCCGACGGTCTACAATTACCAGCATATCGGCAATATGCGCGCCTATGTCTTTGCCGATACGCTCGGCCGCACGCTGAGCTGGAAGGGCTATGACCTCACCCATGTCATCAACATCACCGATGTCGGCCACCTGACGAGCGATGCCGATGCGGGCGATGACAAGATGGAAAAGGCCGCCGCGCAGCTAGGGAAGAGCGCGTGGGACATTGCGCGCTATTACCAGCAGGTGTTCGAAACCGATCTCGACCGGCTCAACGTGCGCAAGCCCGCTCACCCGCGCGCCACCGATTACGTCGAGAGCATGATCGCATGGGGCAAGGCTATCGAGGAAAAGCACTGCTATCTCCTCGATAGCGGGCTGTATTTCGACGTCTCGACCGTGCCCGAATACGGGCGGCTGGCGCGCGCCGTCACCGAGGACGGGGAAGGCCGGATCGACGAGGTTTCGGGCAAGCGCAACGCGGCCGATTTCGCGATCTGGCGCAAGACCCCACCGGGCGAGAACCGCCAGATGGAATGGGACAGCCCGTGGGGTCGCGGCGCGCCCGGCTGGCATCTCGAATGCAGCGTGATGAGCGCCGAACTGCTCGGCCATCCTTTCGACATCCATACCGGCGGGATCGACCACCGCGAGATCCATCATCCCAACGAGATCGCCCAGAACCAGGCGCACAACTGCTCTGAACACAGTGCGGCAAATATCTGGATGCACAACAATTTCCTGATCGATCGCCGCGGCAAGATGTCGAAGAGCACAGGCGAATTCCTGACGCTGCAGGCGCTGGTCGATCGCGGTTATCACCCGCTCGCCTACCGGCTCATGTGCCTCCAGGCGCATTATCGCAGCGAGCTCGAATTCAGCTGGGAAGGGCTCGATGCCGCGCTCACCCGCCTCAAGAGGATGGTGATGGCGGTGGAACGGCTCGCCGATGCCGAACCGCAGCCCGAGGCAGAGCATCCCAAATTCGCTCCCGCGCTCGACAAGTTCGAGGCCGCGATCCGCGATGACCTCGGCACCCCGATCGCGCTCACCGCGCTCGAGGACGTGCTCGCGGTCAAGAAGGTCGATGCCGGAATCAAGCGCGCAGTGGCCGAGGATATGGACGCCGTGCTCGGCCTCGGCCTGTTCGACCTCACCCGCGCGGACCTTCGCATCCGGCCCAAGACCGCCACCATCACCGAGGCTGAAATCGATGACGCGCTCGCCCGCCGCAAACAGGCGCGCGCGGACAAGGACTTCTCCGCCTCCGACGCGATTCGCGACGAGCTTGCCGAAGCGGGCGTGGTGGTGATGGACGGCGATCCGCTCGGCTGGGAGTGGAAGCTGGGGTGAGCAAGGCGCGGCGCGAGCATTGGCAGGCGGTCTATACCCACAAGAGGGTCGAGACGGTCAGCTGGTACCAGCCGCAGCCGACCCCCTCGCTCACCGCGCTCGAACGGCTTGGCGCGTCATCCGGCCAGTCGCTGATTGATGTCGGCGCGGGCGCATCGCCGCTGGTCGGCGCGCTTCACGAAGCGGGCTGGCGCGATCTCGCCGCGCTCGACATCTCGGATGCCGCGCTCGCCCATGCGCGCGCGGCGCTTGGCGAGAGGGCCGAGGCGATCGAATGGATCGCGGCCGATATCACGCGCTGGCGGCCCGCCCGGCGCTACGACATCTGGCACGACCGCGCGGTGTTTCATTTCCTCACTGATCCGGCTGACCGGGCAAGCTATCGACGCGCGCTGGAAGCGGCGCTCGCCCCCGGCGGTCTCGCATTGTTCGCGACCTTCGCGCCTGACGGGCCGCAGGCGTGCAGCGGTCTGGAAATCCGCCAATACAGCGCTTCCGATCTGGCGCGCGAATTCGATCGCGCATTGCGCCCGCTCGCCGATTGGAGTGAAGTGCACGTGACCCCTTCGGGCGCGGCGCAGAATTTCACCTGGGCCGCCTTTCGCAAAGGAACGCCATGACCAGTCTCGCCATTTCCGGCCTCATTCGTCCGCTGCTCGAACCCCGGCTCGATTCCGATCTCGACGTGCGCTGGTTCATGACTCCAGAAGAAGCGATCGAGGCGGTCGACGGAGCCGAGATCGGATGGTTCGACATGAACGACCAGCAGGCCATGGCCGAGACCCTGCGCGCGGCAAAGGATCTCAAATGGCTCAACTCGATCTATGCCGGGCTCGATTTCCTGCCGATGGACGTGCTGATCGAGCGCGGGATCACCGTCACCAATGGCGCGGGGATCAACGCGATCACCATCGCCGAATATGCGGTGATGGGGATGCTCACCATCGCCAAGGGCTATCGCGAGGTGGTGCGCGCGCAGGAACGGCGCGAATGGCTGCTCGATTCTCCCGGCAAGCGCGAACTGGCAGGCTCGCGCGCGCTGCTGCTCGGCTATGGCGCGATCGGCAAGCTGATCAAGCCGCGGCTCGAAGCGTTCGATGTCGCGGTCAGCGTGGTGCGGCGCTCGGGCGGGGAGGGCGTGCTCGGCCCCGACGAATGGCGCGAACGGCTCGGCGAATATGACTGGGTGATCCTCGCCGTGCCGGCCACGCCCGAGACCGAGGGCCTGATCGGCGCGGACGAGATCGCGGCGATGAAAGCGGACGCGGTGATCGTCAACATCGCGCGCGGCGAAGTGATCGACCAGCCGGCGCTGGTGCACGCGCTTGAGAAGAAGGCGATCGCCGGGGCGTTCCTCGATGTGACCACGCCCGAACCGCTGCCCGAGGACCATAAGTTATGGGCGCTCGACAATGCCCATGTGACCATGCACCTTTCGGGCCGCGCGCAGGACAAGATGTTCGCCCGCAGCGCCGAACGCTTCCTCGCCAATCTGGAGCGCTATCGCAGGGGCGAGCCGGTCGAACCCGTCTTCGATCCACGCCTGGGCTACTGATCCGGACCGGATTATCCGCCGTTGCCCTTGGATTTTCGCCAAATCCTGCGATAGTTCGGCTGCCCGGCCCGGCCCTGCATGGCCCGGTCGCGCAAGAAGGACGCCGGTCGCGGGGGAAACGCGGGCCGTGTTCTTGGGGGGCTGAAGTTTCGATGTCCCCCGCGCAGCAGCGCGCATCCCGCGCGTGACGCGCACACCTGTGGGGGGGAAATATGAGCGAATCCAGGAAAGCATCGGACGTCTTTATCGAATGCCTCGAGGCCGAAGGCTGCGAATACATCTTCGGCGTACCGGGAGAGGAAAATCTCGATTTCCTCGATTCGCTCGGCCGGTCGAAATCGATCAAGCTGATCCTCACCCGGCACGAACAGGGGGCAGGCTTCATGGCCGCGACCTATGGCCGCCACACCGGCAAGACCGGCGTGTGCGTCGCCACGCTCGGTCCGGGGGCGACCAATTTCGTGACCAGCGCCGCCTATGCGCAACTGGGCGGGATGCCGGTGCTGATGATCACCGGGCAGAAGCCGATCAAGAAATCGAAACAGGGCCGTTTCCAGATCGTCGATATCGTCAGCCTCATGGAACCGGTGACCAAGTATTCGATCCAGATCGCCGCCGGCGACAACATCCCCAGCCGCGTGCGCGAGGCCTATCGCCTTGCCGAAGAGGAAAAGCCCGGCGCAACCCTGATCGAACTGCCCGAGGACATCGCCGAGGAGCAGGCGACCGATTTCAAGCCGCTGCCCAAGAGTGTCGCCCGCCGCCCCAGCGCCGAGCCCAAGGCAGTGCGCGCCGCGGTCAAGGCGATCGAACAGGCCAGGTGCCCGGTCATCGTCATCGGCGCGGGCGCCAATCGCAAGCTGTGCGGGCGGATGCTCGAACAATTCGTCGAGAAGACCGGCATCCCCTTCCTCACCACCCAGATGGGCAAGGGCGTGATCGACGAGCGCCACCCAAAGTTCCTGGGCTGCGCGGCGCTTTCGGCGGGCGATTTCGTCCACCGCGCGGTCGAGGACAGCGACTGCATCATCAATGTCGGCCATGACGTGATCGAAAAGCCGCCCTTCTTCATGAAGGATGACGGCATGACCGTGATCCACGTCTCGACCCGGACCGCCGAGGTCGACCCGGTCTATTTTCCCCAGATCGAGGTGATCGGCGACATCGCCAACGCAATCTGGCAGATCAAGGAAGACATCAGCCCCAACCGCAGCTGGAATTTCGACCACGTGCTCGCCTATCACCAGGCCGAGCTCGACCATACCTGCAAGCTGGCCGAGGACACCCGCTTCCCGATCTTCCCGCCGCATCTCGTCCAGCAGGTGCGCGACTGCATGCCGCATGACGGGATCATCTGCCTCGACAACGGGGTCTACAAGATCTGGTTCGCGCGCGGCTACACCGCCTATCTTCCCAACACCGTGCTGCTCGACAACGCGCTGGCGACCATGGGGGCAGGGCTGCCCTCGGCGATGATGAGCGCGATGCTCTATCCCGATCGCAAGGTCATGGCGATCTGCGGCGATGGCGGGTTCATGATGAACAGCCAGGAGATGGAGACCGCGGTCAGGCTGGGCCTCAACATGACCGTGCTGATCCTGCGCGACGATGCCTATGGCATGATCCGCTGGAAACAGGCGAATATGGGCTTTGACGATTTCGGGCTGACCTACGGCAATCCGGATTTCGTCACCTATGCCGAAAGTTACGGCGCGAAGGGACACCGGGTCGAAAGCAGCGAGCACCTCACCGAATTGCTCGCCCATTGCCGCGACACGCCCGGCGTCCACCTGATCGATTGCCCGGTCGATTACAGCGAGAACGACCAGATCCTGAACCACGACATCAAGGAACTGAGCGCCAAGCTTTGAGCCTGACTGCGAAAGGAGGCGCGGCCATGCCCACGCTCAAGGACACCTATCCGCTCTACCTCAACAACAGGGCCGAGCAGCCCAATGCCGATCTCGAGGTGACCGACAAATATACCGGCGAGGTCGCCTTCCGCGTCGCGCTTGCCGATCCGGAGACGATCGACCGGGCGATCGTCGGCAATGTCGAGGCGGCCGAGGCCATGGCGCGGCTCGCCTCTTACGAAAAGCAGGATGTGCTGATGCATTGCGTCAGACGTTTTCAGGAACGCTTCGACGAGCTTGCCTATGCTTTGTGTGTCGAGGCGGGCAAGCCGATCAAGGATTCCGAGGGCGAGGTCACCCGCCTGATCGACACCTTCCGGATCGCCGCCGAGGAAGCGGTGCGCAATTACGGCGAGGTCATGCCGCTCGACATTTCCGAGCGCGCCAGGGGCTACCAGTCGATGTGGAAACGCTACCCGATCGGGCCGTGCAGCTTCATCTCGCCGTTCAACTTCCCGCTCAACCTTGCAGCGCACAAGATCGCCCCGGCAATCGCGATGGGCTGCCCGTTCATCATCAAGCCGGCTTCCAAGACCCCGCTCGGCACGATCATCATGGGCGAGGTGCTGGCCGAATGCGATGTCCTGCCCAAAGGCGCGTTCTCGGTGCTTCCGGCAAGCCGCGACGGGGCCGACCTGTTCACCACCGACGAGCGGCTCAAGCTCCTGTCCTTCACCGGTTCGCCGGGTGTGGGCTGGGACCTCAAGGCGCGCTGCGGCAAGAAGAAGGTGGTGCTCGAACTGGGCGGGAATGCCGCGGTGATCATCGACGAGGACGCCGATCTCGACGACGCGCTCGAACGGGTGATCTTCGGCGCATTCTACCAGTCGGGCCAGTCGTGCATCGGGGTCCAGCGGATCATCATTCACGAGAAGGTCTATGACCGTTTCAGGGACATGCTCGTCGACAAGGCGAAGACCCTGGTCGCGGGCGATCCCAAGGACCGCGAGACCTTTATCGGCCCGATGATCTCCAATGGCGAGGCGAGCCGGCTCAAGGGCTGGATCGACGAGGCGGTCGAGGGCGGGGCGGACCTGCTTTGCGGCGGGGGCCTGTCGCGCGGCAACATGCTCGAGGCGACACTGCTCGAAAACGTCCACCGCGATGCCAAGGCCCTGAACGAGGAAGCCTTCGGCCCGCTCGCGGTCTTGCAGAAGTTCTCCGATTTCGACGCCGCGCTCGACGAGGTGAATCGCTCGGTCTTCGGGCTCCAGGCGGGCATTTTCACCCGCGACCTGTTCAAGATGTTCGAAGCCTGGGACCGGCTCGATGTCGGCGGGATCGTCATCAACGACGTGCCCAGCTACCGGGTCGACAACATGCCCTATGGCGGAGTGAAGGATTCGGGCATCGGCCGCGAGGGGATCCGGTTCGCCATGGAGGACATGAGCGAGATCCGGAACCTCGTGGTGCGCAGGACCTGACGGGCCGCGAGCGCCGCGCGTTCAGCTTTCCTCGAGCAGCAGCAGAACCGCGGTGACCACCATGCGCTGGTCCGCGCCGAAGCGGTGATCGACCTCGCGCACGGTCGCATCGGCGACCAGTTGCCCGGGAATGGTGAATTCGTGATCGGGCAGGCGGGCGATGAATTCCTCGCCCACCGCGACCGCTACCTCGCCTTCGAAATCGAGCATGATCTCGTGGCGCGTTCCGGCAAAGGTGATCGATCGCCACGGCTTTTCCTCGTGGGTGAGCAGGCTCGCGCGTCCCTCTGCCAGCATCAGCAGCGCCTCGCGCACGCGGTCGGCGGTGGTGCGGCGCGGGCGATAGCGGCGGCTGCGCCGGGGACCGCTTGCGGGCGCATCCTGCGGCGCGCCCGATTTGGTCTCGAACGGGGCGAGCGGCGCGTCGGCACCGGGTTGGATGGCATCAAACAGCATAGCAGAAACCCTTCGTTTCGAGGTCGCGGGGGAGCAGGGCGGAGCGCGGATCGCATTCGTATTCGTCCATCCAGCGAAGCGTGCGCTGCTCGGTCGCATCGCGCGGGATCCGTCCCATCCTGAGGTCGAGCACGAAGCGCGGATCGTGAGCGGCGAGCCGCCCGAACTTGGTCGCCGGCATGTCGTGACGGGCGAGAAATTGTTCGACTTTGCGCAGAAGCATGAATGACCCCCTGTGATGGTTTTTCGGACGAGCACCGGACGCTGCGAATCGCCCGATGTTCACTAAACGTTCCACGCGAAATCCTACTTGTCTAGGAAAAATCTTTCGTCTAGGAAAAAGCATGACCCAGCCCGCCACACCTCTCGCCGACCCCGCTCGCCAGCGCCTTCTCGATCTTTCGCAGGAGCGCGGGGCGAGCCTTGCCAGCCTGTCGGAAATGCTCGGCCGCAATGCCAGTTATCTCCAGCAATTCATTCGCAAAGGCAGCCCGCGCAAGCTCGAGGAGGGCGATCGCCGGACGCTGGCGCGATTCTTCGGGGTGGCGGAAAGAGAGCTGGGCGGTCCGGGCGATGCAGCACAGGAAAAATCCTACGCGCAAACCCCTAGGACGGGCGATTCGCGCGATTGGGTCGAAGTGCAGCGGCTCGATATCGGGGCATCGGCGGGGCCGGGCGCGCTCCCCTCCCACGAAGCGGCATTCGACGCCTTCCGTTTCTCGCGCCGCTGGCTTGCCGAGCAGGGGCTGGCGGATGCGCAGCTATCGGCGATCACGGTCGAGGGCGATTCGATGGAGCCGCTGCTGCGCGATGGCGACGAAATCCTGATCGATCGCGCTCCGCGTCCGTTTCGCGACGGGGTCCACGTGGTGCGGCTCGATGACACGCTGATGGTCAAGCGCGTCGCGCGCGGGGCGGCGGGGCGGGTTTCGCTGCTGAGCCAGAACCTCGCCTATCCGCCGGTCGAGGTCGATGCCGAGGAGATCGAGGTGATCGGGCGGGTTGTGTGGAAAGGCGGGCGTATCTAGATCGCACCCATGACCGAAACGACCAAGACCCCGCCGATGAAGGCCGCGATCATCCCGGTGACGCCCTTGCAGCAGAACTGCTCGCTGATCTGGTGCACCGCGACCAACAAGGCCGCGCTGATCGATCCGGGCGGCGATCTCGACAAGCTCAAGGACGGCATCGCCAAGGCGGGTGTGGAGATGGAAAAGATCCTCATCACCCACGGCCATCTCGATCATTGCGGACAGGCCGGAATGCTTGCCGAGGAACTGGGCCTGCCGATCGAGGGACCGCACCGGGACGATTTGTTCTGGATCGAACGGCTCGACAATGACGGTGCGCGCTACGGGATGGAAGCGCGCAGCTTCACGCCCGACCGCTGGCTCGAACACGGTGACACCGTCACGGTGGGCGCATTGACCCTCGACGTGATCCACTGCCCCGGACACACGCCCGGCCATGTCGTCTTCTTCCACGAGCCGAGCCGTTTCGCGATCGTGGGCGATGTCTTGTTCCAGGGCAGCATTGGCCGCACCGATTTCCCGCGCGGCAACCACCAGGATCTGATCGACGCGATCACCCAGCGCCTCTGGCCGCTTGGCGAGGACGTGATGTTCATTCCCGGCCACGGGCCAACCAGCACGTTCGGCCAGGAGCGCAAGACCAACGCCTTCGTGAGCGATCACGCGTTGTCGTAGTTGTGTTCGCCCATCCGGGCGAACTCCTCGGTGCTGTTCTTCCTTCGCTTCGCTCAGTCAGGCACCTGCGGCTCGCGCGCGTGCGCTCGCGGCCCGCTGGTCGCGGGCCGAACCATTCCCGGCCTCACGGTATAGACCCGGCCCTGGTCGCGGGAGCACGGCGCACAGCGCCGCAAGGGCGACCGCCCGCCCGCAGCCGGCGCGCAAAAACAACCCTTCTTCTAAAGCACCCGCCCCGCGATCAGCGCCGCCCAGATGCCGAGGCCGAGCAACACCACCAGTGTCGCGATCGTGCCGACCATCCGGCCCCAGGCCATGTTGCCGCCATCCATGCCGTAGGCGTGGAGCACGCGGGCGAGGATATAGAGCGCGGCGACATAGGACAGCCATGGCGCGCCCTTGCCGGTCAGTTCGATTCCCGCGATCAGCACCAGCACGAAGGGCGTGTTCTCGACGAAATTGGCCTGGGCGCGCATCCGCCGCTGCAGGTTGACCGCGCCGCCATCGCCCACGCTGATTCCCAGGGCGCGCCGCACCGCGCCCACGCGGATCGACAGCCAGACATTGAGAATCGCCGCCGCAGCAGCGCTCGCCAGCGTAACCGGAAGAATGATATCCAAGTCGTGTCCCCTCTAGCACTTTTGTTGCGTCATCAGTGGCGCGGCTCCACACCGCTTGCAACCGCTGATTTTTCCGCTATATCGCGCGCCTTCCCGCCACAACCGGCACGGACGCAATCGCGCAAGGCAAGCTTGTGCGGATCGCGCCCTTGCCCTAGAGGCGGTCACCGAGACAATGGCGCGGCTTATCCCCGCGCAATAGCACGTTTATTTGAGGAAGTGGCTCAGCCATGGCAGTCCCCAAGAGAAAAGTATCACCGCACCGTCGTGGCAATCGCCGCGCGCACGATTCGCTCAAGGTCGAGGCATTCCAGGAATGCTCGAACTGTGGCGAGCTCAAGCGTCCGCACAACCTGTGCTCGGCTTGCGGCTATTACAACGGCCGCGAAGTGATGGTGCCCAAGGGCATCTGAGCCGTAACTGAAGAAGGACCAGGCGCATGACTCTCCCGCGTATCGCAGTTGACGCGATGGGCGGCGACGAAGGCGTCCGGACCATGGTCGATGGCGCGGCAATGGCGCGCCGTGCTCACGACAAGTTCAAGTTCCTGCTGGTCGGCGACGAGACCCGGATCAAGCGCGCGCTCGAAACCCATCCGGGCATGTCGGGCGCGTCCGAAATCCTGCATTGCGACGACGTGATCAGCGGCGACGAACAGCCCAGCCGCGCGATCCGCCGGGCCAAGACCACCAGCATGGGCCTGGCCGTCAACGCGGTGAAAAACGGCGATGCCGGCGCCGCGGTCAGCGCGGGCAATACCGGCGCGCTGATGGCGATGAGCAAGCTCGCGCTTCGCACCATGCCCGGGATCGACCGGCCGGCGCTCGCCGCGATCATGCCGACGCTCGAACCGCACGACGTGGTGATGCTCGACCTTGGTGCCAACACCGAGGCCGATGCCCGCAACCTCGTCCAGTTCGCGGTGATGGGCGCCGCCTATTCGCGGATCGTCACCGGCTTCGAAAAGCCGGTCGTGCGGCTGCTCAATATCGGCACCGAGGAAATCAAGGGCACCGATGCGCTGCGCGATGCCGCCGCGCGCCTGACCGAGGCGACTTCGGGCGAGGGATCGGGCCTGGCGATGGATTTTGCCGGCTTCGTCGAAAGCGACAAGATCAATCGCGGCGAAACCCATGTCGTAGTGACCGACGGCTTTTCGGGCAATATCGCGCTCAAGGCGATCGAGGGTTCGGCGCGCTTCGTGACCGACCTCTTGCGCCAGGCCTTCACCAGTTCGCTGCGCTCGAAGATCGGCTTTCTCGTCTCGCGCCCTGCGACCGAGCTGCTGCGCCACCATCTCGACCCCAACAACCACAATGGCGCGGTCTTCCTCGGCCTCAACGGCGTGGTGGTCAAAAGCCATGGCAGCGCCAATGACAAGGGCGTGGCGCAGGCGGTCAATGTCGCCGCGCGCCTGCTTGAGGACAATCTTACCCAGCGCATTTCCGACGACCTTGCCGAACTGGGCGAGGCGACCTTGCGCACGAACGGCAAGGCGGCGGGCGAGAGCGAGCCGGGAGCCGCGGCGTGACAGGTTCGCGCGTGCTGGGATCGGGATCGGCGCTGCCGAGCCGCGTCGTCACCAATGCCGAACTGGCAGCCCGGGTCGATACCTCGGACGAATGGATCGTCGAGCGCACCGGCATTCGCCAGCGCCACATCGCCGGCGAGGGAGAGACCACTTCGAGCCTCGCCACCGCCGCTGCCAGGGCCGCGCTCGATGATGCCGGCATCGAAGCGAGCGATATCGATCTCATCATCCTTGCCACCGCCACGCCCGACAACACCTTTCCGGCCAGCGCCACCAAGGTGCAGCACGCGCTCGGCTGCAATGGCGGGATCGCCTTCGATGTCCACGCGGTGTGCTCGGGCTTTCTCTATGCGCTGACCACGGCCGATTCGCTGCTCGCCACCGGATCGGCGAGCCGCGCGCTGGTGATCGGGGCGGAAACCTTCAGCCGCATCCTCGACTGGGAAGACCGCACCACCTGCGTCCTGTTCGGAGACGGGGCAGGGGCGGTGGTGCTCGAAGCGCCCGATGCCGCGAACCCGGCAAGCAAGGGCGGCCCGGGCGTGCTCGCGAGCCGGCTCCATGCCGATGGCGCGCAGCACGACCTGCTTTTTGTCGATGGCGGGCCCTCGACCACACAGACGGTCGGCCACTTGCGCATGAAGGGCCGCGAAGTGTTCCGCCACGCAGTCGCCAATCTGTCGAGCGTCCTGTACGAAGTGATTGAAGATGCTGGCATTTCGGCGGAAGACATCGACTGGATCGTGCCTCACCAGGCGAACAAGCGGATCCTCGATGCGACCGCGAAAAAGCTTGGCATCGCGCCTGAAAAGGTGATCGTCACGGTCGATTCTCACGCCAACACCTCGGCCGCCTCGGTCCCGCTGGCCTTCGATGTCGCGCGGCGCGACGGGCGGATCAAGAGCGGCGACCTCGTCATGTTCGAGGCGATGGGCGGCGGGTTCACCTGGGGCGCCAGCCTCGTCCGGATCTGATCGGCGCGCCATCGCAGCGCGCGGCCGGGAAAAAAACGCCGGCCGACATTGCGATTTCCTGAAATATTCCATACACTCGCTTGCGCAACGGGGGCGCGCACTGGAGGGAGACACGCACATGATGCGTTCTGTTGGTACGCTGACACGCGCCGATCTGGCGGAAACGATCAATCGCAAGATGGGGTTCAGTCGGGCGGAATCGCTCGAAATGATCGAAGCGATCCTCGCCAAGATGACCAGCACGCTCGAAAAGGGCGAAAACGTCAAGATTTCCGGTTTCGGCAGCTTTGTCCTGCGCGACAAGAACGAACGGATCGGTCGCAATCCCAAGACCGGGATCGAGGTGCCGATCACTTCGCGGCGGGTGCTCACCTTCCGCGCGAGCCAGCTGCTCAAGGAACGCATCGCCAAGGGCTGATAGCTGGTGCCGCCTGACGGACGGCACACAGGCGGGAGAGGCATCATGGTCGAATTTGCAGACGGCAAGGATGCGGACGCCTTCCGCACGATCGGCGAGGTCAGCGAAGCGCTTGGGATAAAGCCGCATGTCCTGCGTTACTGGGAACAGCAATTCTCGCTGCTCAAGCCGCTCAAGCGCAGCGGCGGGCGGCGGCTTTACCGCCCTTCCGACATCGCCATGGTCGAGGCGATCGACCGGCTGGTCAATGACGAGGGCTACACGCTCAAGGGCGCCGAGGCGGTGCTGCGCGCCAACGGGGGAAGCGATCTCGACAGGCGCAAGGGTGACCGCAGGGCGGGCGACCGGCGTTCGGGCGAACCCGGCGCGGCCAGCGACACCACTGACACCGGCACGATTGCCGCACTGGCAGGCAAGCCCGAAACGGTGCTGACCCCGGCGGTCAGCGAGACGGTGGCAAAGCTGAAATCGATCCGCAAACGGCTCGCGGCCGCGATCGAGGCCTGAGCAGCGGGTTCTCGCGCAATTACTCCGCTGCCATCAGAGCGGCTTCACCCAGATCGACACTGACGAGGCGCGACACGCCCTTTTCGGCCATGGTGACACCGAACAGGCGGTGCATCCGGCTCATCGTCACCGCGTTGTGGGTGACGATCAGGTAGCGGGTCTTGGTGGTGCGCACCATCGAATCGAGCAGGTCGCAGAACCGTTCGACATTGGCATCGTCGAGCGGCGCATCGACTTCGTCGAGCACGCAGATCGGAGCCGGATTGGTGAGGAACAGCGCGAAGATCAGCGCGGTCGCGGTCAGCGCTTGCTCGCCACCCGATAGCAGCGAGAGCGACTGCAAGCGCTTGCCCGGCGGCTGGGCGTAGATTTCGAGCCCCGCTTCGAGGGGATCATCGCTGTCGACCAGCGCGAGATGCGCCTGTCCGCCCTGGAACAGCCGCGTGAACAATCCGCGGAAATGGCCGTCGACTTCCTCGAACGCGGCGCGCAGCCTTTCGCGGCCCTCGCGGTTGAGATTGCCGATCGAGGCGCGCAGCCGCGCGACCGCCTCGGTCAGCTCGGCCTGTTCGCTGGCGCTGGCGCCGTGCTCTTCCTCGATTCGTTCGAGTTCCTGGGCGGCGACGAGATTGACCGGGCCGATCCGCTCGCGGCTGGCGGTGAGCCGGTCCATCTCGGCCGATTCCTCGCTTGCCGGCCTGATCGTCTGCTCGTCGAATTCGAAGCGTTCGGCGAGCAGCGGGGGCGGGCACTGGAACCGCTCGCCCGAGACGCGCGCCATCTCGGCGCGGCGCGCCTCCTCGTTCTCGGCCCGCGCGGCAAGCGTGGCGCGCCCCTCGCGCGCCACTGCGAGCTGTTCCTGCACCTCGGCGAGCGCGCGCTCGGCATTGGTGGCGGCCTGCTGGCAATCGTCCATCGTCGCCTGCGCGGCCTCGAGTTCGCGGGTGAGCCGCGCGCGCACGGCATCGCCCTGCTCGATCTCGGCGATGAGCGAGGCAGGCTTGGCCGCGATCACCGCGCGCTCTTCCTCGATCTCCTCGAGCCGCTTTCCGGCCTCGGCGACCCGGTTGGCCGCTTCGCCCGAGCGCGCCTGCCAATTGGCGTGGTCAGCCTTTTGCGCCGCCAGCCTTTCGCGCGAAACCGCCAGCGCCTGGTCATGCGCGGCAAGCTCGGCGAGCGTTGCCTGCACCGCCGAGCGCGCCGCCTCGTTTTTCGCCTGCGCGGCTTCGAGCGCGGCGCGGCCGGTATCGGGCGCGGGAAGGGCGGCCTTGGCCTCGCAGGCCGCGGCCAGTTCGGCCTCGGCACCCTTGCGCTGTTCGGCGAGATCGGCCTCGGCGCTGGCGAGCTCCTCGAGCCGGGCGGCCATGCGCTCGCGCGCCGCCTCGGCCTGGTCGAGCCGGCGAAGCGCTGCGCGCTCGGCCTCGATCGCGCCCTGCAATTCGCGCTCGCGTGCCACCAGGGCGGTCTGGAGAGCGGACAGTTCCTCGCGCGCGCCGGTCTCGTTCGCCTCGGCCAGTTCGGCAGCACCGCGAAGCTCGGGAAGCATTGTCTCGAGCTCGGCAAGACGATTGGCCGCTTCGAGCCGCGCGGCCTCGGCCGAACCTTCGCCGCGCGCGACGAAGCCGTCCCAGCGGCGCAGATGGCCGCCCTTGGTGACGAGCCATTCGCCCGGGCCGAGCGCGCGGCCATCGTCGCTGTCGGCGCAATGCACCAGGGCAAGGCGCGCGCGCAGTTCCCCGGGACAGTCGCGCACATGATCGAGCAGGCTGTCCGATACGGCAGCGGGCGCGGCGCTGCCGGTCCAGAAGCGGCCTTCGCCTGCCTCCGGCGCCTCGCCCAGCGGGGACTTCGCATCGCGTCCCAGCACCGCGGCGATTGCGCGTTCATAGCCGCGCTCGACGCTCACCTTGTCGAGCGCTGCGGGGCGGCCTTCGCGGTTCTTGGCCTGCCGCGCGCGGGCATCGCGGTCGCGCACCAGCGCACCGTGTTCGCGCTCGATCCCGGCGAGTTCGGCGCGCGCGGCGGACAAGGCGGCGGCAGCCTCGTCGCGCGCGGTCTGGAAGGCGCTCTTGCGCTCCTGTTCTTCCTCGATTGCGGCACGCAGCCGGGCGACATCGCGCGCGGCCTCGTCGGCGGCCTCCTGCGCTGCGGCAACCGCGTCATCGGCATTTTCGCCGCCCTCGATCTCACCGCGCGCGTTCGCGATCCGGTCGCTGTCGCGCCCGAGCCGTTCGAGCCGCGCCTCGGCCTGTTCGATCGCGGCCTCGGCCACACGCCATTCGGCCTCGACCCCGGCATGATCGGCGGTCGCCTTGGCGAGCGCGAGTTCGGCGGCGCGGCTGGCGCGCTCGGCCTTTTCGGCCCGTTCGGCAAGCGCCGGGCGCGCTTCATCGGCTTGCTCGACCGCCTTTTGCGAAACCGCCAGTTCGCGCGCGAGCCGTTCGAGTGCTTCGGCGGCATCGCTGGTCAGCCGGTCGGCGGCCTCGCGGTCCTCTGCGAGCCGCTGTGCCTGCCGGTCGAGATCGGCGAGCCGGGTTTCTGCCGCTTCGAGCTTTTCGGACAAGGCGGCCATACGGTGTCCGTGGGCCGAGGCATCGTCGCGCCGGTCGGCCAGTTCCTCGCGCGCTTCGGCGAGCCGGGCGGCGGCCTCGGCCTGCCTTTTCTGCGCCTCGTCGGCAGCCGCCTTGGCCGCGGCAACGCGCTCATCGGCACCCTTGGCCGCATTGCGCGCTTCCTCGGCAGAGGCGGCGGCATCGCGCCAGCGGGCAAATACCAGCCGCGCCTCGGCATGGCTGATCTGCTCGGTCAGCTTCGTATAGCGCTCGGCCTGCTTGGCCTGCCGCTTGAGCGAGGCCATCTGCGAATCGAGCCCGGCCATGAGGTCTTCGAGCCGTTCGAGGTTCTTTTCGGTCGAGCGCAGCTTGCTCTCGGCATCCTTGCGCCGGACATGCAGCCCGGCAATCCCCGCCGCTTCCTCGAGCATCATCCGCCTTTCGGCGGGCTTGGCGGCGATCACCTGGGCGATCTTGCCCTGGCTGACCAGCGCCGGGCTGTGCGCGCCGGTCGCCGCATCGGCAAAGGTCAGCGCCACGTCCTTGGCGCGCACGTCGCGGCCATTGACGCGGTAGGCGCTGCCCGCGCCGCGTTCGATCCGGCGGGTGACCACCAGCTCCTCGCCCTCGTCATCGCTGGCGTGGAGGACGACCTCGGCAAAGGCGCGCGCAGGCCGGCTGTCGGTCCCTGCGAAGATCACGTCTTCCATCCCGCCCGAGCGCATCGACTTGGGCGAGTTTTCGCCCATCACCCAGCGGATCGCTTCGAGCAGGTTGGATTTGCCGCAGCCATTGGGGCCGACCACCCCGGTCAGCCCCGGCTCGATGCGCAGTTCGGCCGGCTCGACGAAGCTCTTGAAACCGGAGAGCTTGAGGCGGCTGATCTGCATCGGGCGGGCGGGCCTTTGCGCCTATTCCTGCCTGGCGCCGGCGCGCTGCAGGATCGGTTCGAGATCGCTCCAGCTACGGGCATCGAGCACGCGGCCATTGAGCAGGAAGGTCGGGGTCGAGTTGATGCCGAGCTCGTCGGCCTGGCTGCTCGAATTCTCGGCGATCCTTTCGATCACCTCGGTATCGGCGAGACAGGCGCGCTGCTGGTCGGCCGAAAGCCCGCGCGCGGCGAAGAAATCGATGAGTCCCGCCGCCTCGGCGATGGCGATGAAGCGCTGCTCGACCGGGAGCTGGCCCGCCGCCTCGTAGGCCGCACCGTTCTGGTTGACCGCCTGGAAGGTCCCTTCGAGATTGCCCCAGGCCTGGTCGGATAGGACCTGCATGTTCTCCTTCGCCCCGCAGCGCACGAGCGTGGCGATGGCGAGGTCGATCGGGTCGCGCACGAGATTGCGCTGTTCGAAACTGACGATGCCGGTGGCGACATATTCCTCGATCCCCGGCTTTCCGGTCATCGCGAAATTGGCGCAGGCGCCGCAGGTGTGAGAGGCATATTCGACCAGCTTGAGCGGCGCGTCGGGATTGCCGAGCACGTAGCCGTCCTGTTCGCTGACGGTGACGGTCTCGGTCCAGTTTGAGCCTTCGGGCGCAGCGACCGGTTCGATCACGTCGCCATTGTCGATATCGCCGGTGTCATCGCCGCACGCCGCCAAAGCGAGTGCGAGCGGGGCAGCGAGTGCGAGCTTGAAAGCGTTGCGGGTCAGTCGGTTCACTTGACGGTTCACTTGGCAAATTTCCTCTGGTTTGCAGGGGGAGACTATACGAAGGCCGTGCGCGAGCGGAAGCGCGGCTGCCAGCGCATTGTGCAAAAAACGGGTGATTTCGCCCAAATCGGGCCTCTGCGGGTCAATCGCGTGCCCGATCGGGACGGAATCGCGCCTCGAGCACGGGGTAGAGCGCGGCCCAGTTGTGCACTCCGTCGAGCAATTCGCCGTCGAGCGCGAAGCTGGGCGTGCCCGTCACGGCGAATTGGCCGCGATCGGCATTGCTGCTGGCGATCAGCGCGCGCGCGGCATTGTCGTCGTTAAGGCAGGAGCGCAGATCGACCAGCGAAGCGCCGCGATTGGCGAGCATGTCGTCGAAATCGAGCGCCTGGGCCATCGCCACCCGCGCCGCGCGGTCGCCGCGCGCCCAGATCGCCTGCTGGCTGGCGGGCGCATCGGTCACCTTTTTCATCCATGCATCCTGGCGCATCATGAAGAGGCGGTGGCTGTCCTTGAACCGCTCCGGCCCCTGGCAGGCGACCAAGAGCGAGATGGTAAGGTCGATCGCGTTGCGGATGACCGGGCGCACTTCGAGATTGAGGTGGCCGGGCGCGAGCAGGGCAAGGTCGAGCGCGCCTTCGCCTTCGCGGGTGAAGGTCGCGCAATGCCCGCAGGTATAGCTGACGAACTCGATCAGGCTTGCCTCTGCATCGGGATTGCCGATGCGAAAGCCGCGCTCGGTCCGCTCGACCTCGGCGTGCCAGGCGGCGCGCCTTGCATCGGGGACAAAGGCGCTGGGGGCATCGCGCAGCTGGTTGGGAGTGCCTGACGGGCTGGTCTGCGCATTGGCGGGAAGAGCGGCGGCCAGTGCGGCCGCGCCGCATGCCGCGAGAAGGGCGAGGGATGTCTTCACTTGCTGTCGTCGTCCTTGTCTTCGTTGTCGCCGAGGCTGCGCGCGAGCGATTCGAGCACGGTGCGCAGTTCGGGATCGCCGATATCGCGCAGCGAATCGCCCAGTTCCATCGGGATGGGCTTGAGCGAAGGCGGCGGCTTGGGCCTGGCTTCAGCAGTCGGCGGCTGAACCTTTCCTTGCCGGATTTTCGCGCGCGCCACCGCGTTGTAGCCGAAGAAACGGTTCACCCGCTCGATGATCTCGGGGAGCACCTGCTGGATCAGCGGGGCGTGGGCGGGGGCGACCACAAGTTGCAGGATGCCTTCGGATTTTTCGCCGGGGGGAAAGCGGATCGCTTCGGGCGAGCAGACGCGCGCATGGTGCGGGCCGACGATCTCGGGCCAGCGGGTGACGACCGAGCTCTGCACGAAACCGAAGCGGCGAAAGGCGGTGCGCCCGATATCGGGCATGAGGTCGCCGATCGCCTTGGGGCCGAGCCCGCGAGGGCGCTCGTAACGGCGCGCGGGCTTGCCGCGCGGCTTGGCGGCGGTGTCGCCGGACTTCTTCGCGCCCTTTCCGGCGGCGGATTTGGCAGGGGTCTTGCCCGGTTTGTCGGTGTCGCTTCCCATCAGGCCTGCCGCCATGCCATAGGCCCCGCGTGACTGCCAGCGCCAGCCCCCAGATTTCCCGCCTCCTCATCGATTGGTACGATGCCAATGCGCGCAGCCTCCCGTGGCGCAATCCGCCCGGTGCGCCCTTGCCGCGCGATCCGGACTGGCCCTACCGCGTGTGGCTGTCCGAAGTGATGCTCCAGCAGACCACGGTGGCTGCCGTCATCCCTTATTTCGCCGCCTTTACCGAACGCTGGCCGAGCATCGCCGATCTCGCCGCCGCGCGCGAGGACGAGGTGATGGCCGCATGGGCGGGGCTGGGCTATTATTCGCGGGCGCGAAACTTGGTCAAATGCGCGCGCGAAGTCGCAGCGCTCGGCGGCTTCCCCCGGACCGAGGCCGAATTGCGCAAGCTTCCGGGGATCGGCGCTTACAGCGCGGCTTCAATCGCGGCCATTGCATTCGGAGAACGCGCGGTGGTGGTGGATGCCAATGTCGAGAGGGTGGTGGCGCGGTTGTTCGCAATCACCGAGCCATTGCCGGGTGCACGAAAGGCGATCCGCAAGGCTGCCGAGGCGATCACCCCGACACAGCGCGCCGGTGATTTCGCACAGGCGATGATGGACCTGGGCGCGCAAACATGCACCGCGCGCAGGCCTCGCTGCCTGCTATGCCCGCTCTCCGATCACTGCGAGGGCCGGGCGAGCGGCGATCCCGAGAAGCTCCCGGTCAAGCCGCCCAGAAAGGCGCGGCCCGAGCGGCGCGGAACCGCGTTCTGGATCGAGCGCGAGGGCGCGGTATGGCTGGTGACCCGGCCAGGCACGGGGATGCTGGGCGGGATGCGCGCGCTGCCCGATGACGGCTGGACCGCGCGCGCCGAAGGGTCGGGCCAGGCACCGGTCGAAGGCGAGGCGACAAGGCTTGGCGCTGTCAGGCACGGCTTCACCCATGCGCAATTGACGCTCGAACTGGTGCGGATCGACGGCGATGCCAGGCCCGAAGGCGAGGGCGAAGGCGAGGGCGAATGGTGGCCGCTCGACCGCCTCGACGAGGCAGGCCTGCCGACGGTCTATGCCAAGGCGGCGCGGCTCGCGCTTGCCGCCAGGGGTTAGAACAATCCGCCGGTGAGCGAGAGCCGGATCGCGATGATCACGATCACCAGCAGGTTGAGATTGCGCCCGCCATTGCTCGAAGACAGCGCCCCGATACCCGCGCCGACAACCGCGACGGGAAGGACGATCCACAGGGCAAGGCCAAGAACCGGCAATTGCAGCGGGATTGCGAGAAGCAGGCAGACGAGCCCGATCAGCCAGGAAATGATGTTCAGCATGTGTGTTATATGGCTATGACACTGCGCGCAATCAAGCCCCGGGTCGAGAAGCAAGGCCAGTCTCTTTTGACAACGCAAGTTGACGCTCGCTTCCCGCTCGCTCACACAGGCGCACGTCCTTTCTGCCGGAGAATGCCCCGCATGGCCTATCGCGATTTCGACCAGACCGCCCTTTCCCGCCGCGCGCTGTTTCGCGGCGGTGCCCATTTGGGGGCAGCGGCGGCGCTGACCTCGCTGCCGTTCGGGCGCAGCCTGCTCGCGCACGATGTCAGCCAGGCCTGGCCCAATGTCGCCGCGCTGGCAGAAAAATATGTCTCGCAGCGCAAGGTCGCCAACCTGTTCGCCACCTTCGGCTGGAAGCAGGACCCGCATCTACACACCGTCGGCGGCGGCACGCTCGCGGTGAACGGCGACACCGAGGTGGACCTCGACACGATCTACCGCATCTATTCGATGACCAAGCCGATCACCGGCATGGCGATCATGATGCTGATCGACGATGGGCTGCTGACTCTCGATCAGCCGCTCCACGACGTGATCCCCGCCTTTGCCAACATGCAGGTGCTGGTCGATCCGGAAGGGCCGCTCGACGACACCGTCCCGGCAGCCACGCCGATCACGATCCGCCATTTGCTCACCCACACGGCAGGGCTGGGCTATCTCATCACCAGCAAGGGCCCGCTGCTCAAGGCCTACCAGGACCTTGGCCTCGTCGGCGGGCGGATCAGCCGCACACCCATCCCCGGGCTTGCCCCGGTCGAGCCCGCACCGGGCCTCGAGGTGTGGACCGAAAGGCTCGCCAGCCTGCCGCTGATGCACCAGCCTGCGACCAGATGGGAATATTCGTGCAGCATCGACTTGCTCGGCCGCGTGATCGAGGTCGCAAGCGGGATGGACTTCGAAACCTTCCTGAAGACGCGGCTGTTCGAACCGCTCGGCATGGCAAGCACCTGGATGACCGTGCCGGAGAGCGAACACCATCGCCTCACCACCAATTACGGGATCATGTCGGGCTATCCGCTGCCGGTCGATCCGGCCTCGAACTCGGTCTATTTCGACAAGCCTCACGTCCCTTCGGGTGGCGGCGGGCTGGCCTCGACCCCGCGCGATTACGACAAGTTCCAGCGCCTGTTGCTCGGCATGGGCGAAACCGGCGGTGTGCGGCTCATGAGCGAGGAAGCGGTGCGCGTGGGCACGTCGAACCTGGTTCCCGAAACGGTCGATCTTACCGGCACATGGATGGAAGGCCAGGGTCATGGCGCGGGCGGGCGTTCGCACAACGGAACGTTCGGCTGGGGCGGAGCGGCCGGCACGCTTGCCGCGGTCGATTACAATCTCGGCCTGCGCGGCGCCTTGTGGACCCAGTACATGCCGACCGAGGCCTATCCGATCCGCGACGAATACATGGCCGCGCTCGAAGCCGACCTCACCGCGATGCGCGCCCGCATGATGGGTGACGCGGCCTGATGGACATCGCCCGGGCATCGAGCGAAGCGAGCAGGGGCGCGATCGCCTTTGCCGGATCGCCGATCGACCGTGCCGACAATCTGCGCGCCGACCCGGACGCCCTGTCGGGCCTGATGAACTGGAAGGCGCGGCTGCTCGCGCTCGACGAGATGATGCCCGCGCTCGATGACGATGGCCGGCTGGCCTGGGGAACGCTTGCCGATGCGCCCGAGGACGGTGAGCTGGTGTTTCTAGGGCTCGACCGCAGCGATGGCGGCGAACGCGCGTGCTTTGCCTGTGTGCCCCGCCAGGGCGATGCCAAGCCGCGCATGGCGAACCCGCGATTGTGGCAGCTCATGGCGACGCTCGATCCGGGCGACCTTGCGCTTTATGGCGGCGCGCGCAGCCTCATCGACTGGCACGCGCGCCATCGTTTCTGCGCGGCCTGCGGCGAGCCAACGAAAATGGCCAAGGGCGGCTGGCAGCGCGATTGCGGCGCATGCAGCGCACAGCATTTCCCGCGCACCGACCCGGTCACGATCATGCTCGCCGAACATGACGGGCGGCTGATGCTCGGACGCGGCAAGGGCTGGCCCGAGGGCGCGTTCTCTGCGCTGGCCGGGTTTGTCGAGCCGGGCGAGACGATCGAGGAAGCGGTCGCACGCGAGGTGTTCGAGGAATCGGGCGTGCGCGTGCGCGATGTGACCTATGTGGCGAGCCAGCCCTGGCCCTTTCCGAGCCAGCTGATGATCGGGTGCCATTCGCATGCCGATGACGATGCGCTGGTGATCGACGAGACCGAAATGGCCGAAATCCGCTGGTTCACCCGCGATGAGGTCGCATCGGCGCTTGGCGGCACTGGCCCGTTCCGCGCGCCGCCCCGCCACGCGATCGCATCGCACCTGATCGCATGGTGGCTGGAGCAGGGGGCATGAGCGCGCCTGTGCCGCTGACGATCGACATCTATTCGGATGTCATGTGCCCGTGGTGCGCGATCGGTTACGGCCAGCTCACCAGGGCGCTCGGCGAATTGGACGGCGAGATCGCGGCGACGATCCGCTGGCGCGCCTTCGAGCTCAACCCCGACATGCCAAGGGAGGGCGAGGAGCAGGAAGCGCATTTGCAGCGCAAATATGGCCGCTCTGCTGTCGAAGGGGCGAAGGTGCGCGAACAGATGCGCGCGATTGCCGAAAGCGCGGGCGTCTCGCTCGCCTATGAGGGAACGCAGGACCCGCCGCCGCCGGCCATGATGTGGAACACCCGCGATTGCCACAAGCTGCTGATGTTCGCGCTCGACGAGGCGGGGCCGCAGGTGCAGACCCGGCTCAAGCTTGCGCTGTTCGCCGCGCATTTCAACCAGCGCCGCGACCTGTCGGACCGCGAGGTGCTGCTCGATATTGCTGCCGATGCCGGGCTTCACCGCGAGGCCGCCAGGGCCGCGCTCGATGACGCGGCGCTCGAGGCGCGCGTCGTGGCCGAGGAACGTGAGGCCTATGACCACAATATCACCGGCGTTCCCGCGATGATCGTGGCCGGCCGGTTCCTGATCCCGGGTGCGCAGGTGCCGGAAGTCTATGTCAACGCGCTGCGCCGGGTGGCGGGCAAGATCGAGGCCGCGAACTGACGCCGCGATCAAGCGGGGCGCAGCGGCGAATGCGATGAGGGGAGAGAGCCAATGGGGAAGGCCTTGAAGAGTTACGCGGTTGTCGCCGTGGTCACGGTGATCGTGCTGGTATTCGGCTGGTTTGCCGGCGCGAACAGCGTCGATGTGCTGGGAGTGCCCGCCCTGTTCGCCTGCGCCGTGCTCGCGCTCGCGGTCAACTGGCTGGCTTTCATTCCCGCCGCCGCCGCCCGGTCGGACAAGTATTATGACAGCGTCGGAGCGCTCACCTATCTCAGCGTCACCGCGCTCGCGGTCTATGCTGCGCTCGAGGCGACCGGATCGCTCGACCTTCGCGGCTGGGTGATCGCGGCAATGGTGGTGATCTGGTGCACCCGTCTCGGCACGTTCCTCTATATCCGGATCAAGGCCAAGGGCGGGACCGACAGCCGGTTCGAGAAGATCAAGACCAGCCCGGCGCGCTTCCTCGTCGCCTGGACCTTGCAGGCCTTGTGGGTGGTTCTCACCGCCTCTGCTGCGCTGGCCGCGATTACCGTGACCGAGCGCGCGGATATCGGGGCGTTCTTCTGGGTGGGCGCCGCGATCTGGCTGCTCGGGATCGGGATCGAGGCGGCGGCCGATGCGCAGAAGAGCAGGTTCAAGGCGGACCCTGCCAACAAGGGCAAGTTCATCGATGTGGGCCTGTGGAACTGGTCGCGCCACCCCAATTATTTCGGCGAGATCACGCTGTGGACTGGCATCCTCGTGATGGCGATCCCGGTGCTTTCGGGACTGTCCTGGCTGGTGGTGATCTCGCCCATCTTCGTCGCGCTGCTGCTGACCAAGATCAGCGGGATCAATCTCCAGGAAGCGCAGGCAAAGGAACGCTGGGGCGATGACCCGGCCTATCAGCGCTACCGCGCAAAAACGCCGGCGCTCATACCGATACCGCCCGCGCTCCAGTAAGGAGGCGGGCGGCATTCGCTATGTTCGATATCGGTCGGGCGAAAACCTAGTTCGCTTCGCCTTTCTTGATTGCGTTCATGGTCTTGGGACCCTTCATGGCGTCCTGTTCGGGATTGTCCGAACCCACGACCGGTTCGCGGTTGTCGGGATCGGTCGCGCGGTTTTCCTCGGCGCGCTTGCCGACGCGGACATTGACGGTGCCCTCGGCGCTGCCCTGGAAGGACGGGGTCGCCTCCTCGGTCAGCTCGGCGATCAGCTCGTTGTCGGGGTGTAGGCTCTGGCGTTCTGGCATGAATTTTCTCCTTTCCCGATCAACGGGAAAGGGCAGGGGCCGGTTCCGAAATTGCCCGGCTTGCGCCAATTCGATCAGATCAGGCCGAGCTTTTCCAGCTTGGCGGTCAGCTTGCCCGGCATGGCATCGCCGATATCCTCGCCCGGGGCGAGGTCGCGCGGAGGTTCGCCCTTGAGATAGCGCCAGCCCTGGTGCGCGCGCTTGGGCCGCGGGTGGACACGGGTCAGCACGGGTTCGAGCTCGATCCGCCAGCGCCCGTCCTTTGTTTGGGAGAAGCCGAGGATCTCGCTGCGCGCGACGATGGCGTGCTGGTGGATCCAGTAGAGCGAGCCGCCGATGCAATCCTCCCACCGGGTCGGGCGATAGCGGGTGGTGAGATTGGGGCTGCGGCGCCCGGCATACCAGCTTTCGAGGTCGGCATAGCTTTGCGCGCCAAAGGCAATCTTGGTGAGATGGGTGGGCATGTCGGCTTAGAAGATAGGCGTTCGGCGCGCAGGCTCAACCACGCCCCGGTTCACGACAGCGGCGCGAGGCCCGCTGCCACTGCGAGCCCGAGAAAGGCGAAGAACCCCATCGAATCGGTGATCATGGTCACGAACACGCTCGATGCGACCGCGGGGTCCTGTCCCATCCGCTCGAACATCACCGGCACCAGCACGCCGGCAAGCCCGGAGACCGCGATATTGATCACCATGGCGAGCGCGATCACAACGCCCATCTGCCAGCCGAACATCGCGCCTGCCGCCATTCCGATCAGCACCGCCACGGTCGCGCCGTTGAGCACCGCCACGCGCAATTCGCGCCAGACGATCCGCCAGGTATTGGCGCGGGTGAGCTGGTTGGTCGCGATCGCGCGCACCGCGACCGCCATGGTTTGTGTTCCCGCATTGCCACCAATGCTGGCAACGATCGGCATCAGCACGGCAAGCGCCACCAGCTGTTCGATCGCGGCACCGAAAAAGGCGATGATTGCGCTCGCGACCACAGCTGTGCCGAGATTGGCGACCAGCCAGCGCACGCGGCTCGAATAGGCCTCGCGGATCGGTTCGTTGATGTCGCCATCGCCCGCACCTGAAAGGAGCAGCGCGTCCTCGCCCGCTTCTTCCGAGATGATGTGGACGATATCATCGACGGTGATCTGGCCCACCAGCCGCCCGCTGTCATCGACCACCGCGGCCGAGATCAGCGCGTATTTCTGGAACATCAGCGCGACCTCTTCCTGGTCCATCGTGACCGGGATCAGCGTCTGGTCGCGCTTCATCACGTCGGTGAGCTTGACCGAGCGCGGCGAAGTCAGCACCCAGTTCAGCGCGCAGGTGCCGACCGGGTGGTGCTGTTCGTCGACCACGAAGACCTCGAAGAAGTCGTGGGTGAGATCGCCGTTCTCGCGCAGGTAATCGATGAGGTCGCCAACGGTCAGGTGTTCAGGCACCGCCATTGCGTGGCGGTTCATCAATCGCCCGGCGGTCTCTTCCGGGTAAGCGAGCGCCGAATTGACCGCTTCTGCGGTTTCCGGCTCGAGCTCGGCGATGATCGCCTGCTGGTCTTCCTCGTCGAGATCCTCGAGCAGCTGGACAGCATCGTCGGTCTCGAGCTGTTCGGTGATGGCGGCGACCGCTTCGGGTTCGAGCGCCTCCATCATCAGTTCGCGCACGTGATCGTTGAGCTCGGCGATCACGTCGACGCTCATCAAATCGGTGATCGCGGCGGCGAAGAGCTCGCGCTCGTCGCTTCCGACCAGCTCGATGAGGTCGGCGATGTCGGCGGGGTGAAGCGGTTCGACGAGGTCGTAGACCGCGCCCTTGTCGCCCGCCTCCAACGCCTCTCGCACCTCGCGGACATATTCGGGCTTCAGCCGGTTCTCGCGGTCGTGGCGTTCGTCGTCGATGCGATCGTCGGGGCGCACTTCGTCATCGGGCGCGTCTGCGGCCAGCATCTCGTCAGAAAGGGCGCCCGGTTCGACCATGCAGGCGGGTTTAGGCGGAGGGCGGCCAAAAGCAAGGCGCGGGGTGACTCCGCTTCACAACTCTCTATAGCGGCCCGCGTTTCAATTCTTCAGGAGAACCACCATGGCCGACAAACTCACCTTCACCCTCGACACCGGCGACGGTGAGAACAAGGATGTCGTGATCAAGCTGCGTCCCGACCTTGCGCCGGGCCATGTCGAGCGCATCACCGAGCTCGCCAGCGAAGGATTCTATGACGGCGTGGTGTTCCACCGCGTGATCCCCGGCTTCATGGCGCAGGGCGGCGACCCGACCGGCACCGGCATGGGCGGCTCCGACAAGCCCGACCTCAAGGCCGAGTTCAATTCCGAACCGCATGTCGAGGGCACCTGCTCGATGGCGCGCGCGCAGAACCCCGACAGCGCGAATTCGCAGTTCTTCATCTGCTTCGAGGACGCCCACTTCCTCGACGGTCAGTACACCGTCTGGGGCCAGGTCGAGAGCGGCATGGAACACGTCCACGCTCTGCCCAAGGGCGAGCCGCCGCAGCAGCCCGGCAAGATCGTCAAGGCGACCGTTGGCTAAGACTGTTTCGCTGACGCGCAGGATCAGGGCGAGCGCCGCGGCTATGCTGGCGCTCGCCCTTTCTGGCTGCGTCACCTATCCCGACATTTCGCAATCGCGATCCCCGTGCCGGATGGAGCCGGGCGGGTGGTGCGGTTTCGTGCGCGCGGGTGCGGCCGAGGCCTGGCCCTATGCGGTCGCGGCGACCAATGCCTATCAGGGCGATGATGACATCTTCGCCGATCTCGGTCCGCGGCTGGAGCGGCTCGAACGCGCGCCGATCGACCCCGAACACGAGGGCAAGGGCTTTTCCTACGAGGTCTTCGCGCTCTATCCGCCGGAAAGCGAAGGCGACGCAGAGCGCACTCCCGAAAAGCTCGTCATGGCCTATCGCGGCACCGATGTGACCGGGCTGTCCGACGTGTTCTACGGCACCTTGCGCAGTGACCAGACGGGCTTTGCGCTCGACTATTTCGAGGCCGAGCTTGCCCGCCGCGGCCGCCCGCTCGAAGACTGGGTGGTGACCGGCCATTCGCTCGGCGGGGCTCTCGCGACCGAGGTCTCGATCCGCTACCCGCAAGTGCGCGCCTACATGTTCAACACCTCGCCATTCTATCGGGGCGATGCGATGGCAAACGATGCCCGGCGCACCGTCTTCAACGAGCGCGGCGAGTGGCTGCGGCGCTTTGCCCGCTATTCGCGCGCCCCGGCGAGCGATCTCTACACCCTCAATTGCGGGCCGCAGCGCGGCGCGTTTACCAAGCACCGCATCCGCCTGATCGCCGATTGCATCGCCTGGATCGCGGCATACGAGGACCCGGAAGCCTACGCCTTGGTCCAATCGAACGCGGTGCCAAAGCCGCCGGTCGAATGCGGGCCGGACGACAAGACGCATCCCGGCGCGCAATTCCGCCAGCTTGCTCCGTGCGTGCATCGCGCGCGGCCGGAAGAGGCCGGGCAAGACGGGTGATTGAACCTGCGCGGCTGGCACGCTACAGCGCGCGCCGATCATGAAACCGCAAAATCCTCCCAGGACCTACAGGGTCAAGAGCTTCGGCTGCCAGATGAACGTCTATGATGGCGAACGCATGGGCGAGCTGCTGGCCGAAAAGGGCATCACGCCCGCTCCGCAAGGCGAGGAGGCGGATCTCGTCGTGCTCAACACCTGCCATATCCGCGAAAAGGCCGCCGAAAAGGTCTATTCGGATATCGGCCGCCTGTCGAAAGCGGGCGAGGAACGCGGGCACAAGCCGATCATCGCGGTCGCCGGCTGCGTCGCCCAGGCCGAGGGCGAGGAGATCATGGCGCGCGCGCCTGCGGTCTCGATGGTGGTCGGCCCGCAGGCCTATCACCGCCTGCCCGAAATGCTCGACCGGGCGGTGAAGGGCGAGCGCGCGACCGATACCGACATGCCCGCAATCGCCAAATTCGACAGTCTGCCCAAGCGCCGCCGCCGTTCGCCCAGCGCGTTCCTGACGGTGCAGGAAGGGTGCGACAAGTTCTGCACCTATTGCGTGGTGCCCTATACGCGCGGCGCGGAAATATCGCGACCCTTCAAGCACTTGATCGACGAAGCGCACAGGCTGGTCGAGACAGGCGCTCGCGAGATCACGCTGCTGGGCCAGAACGTCAATGCCTGGTCGGGCGAGGACGATGCGGGCCGCGCGGTGGGGCTGGCGGGCCTGATCCGCGCGCTCGACCGGGTCGATGGGCTCGAACGGATCCGCTACACCACCTCGCATCCCAACGACATGGAAGACGACCTGATCGCCGCGCATGGCGAGATCGCCAAGCTCATGCCCTACCTCCACTTGCCGGTGCAGTCGGGCAATGACCGGGTGCTCAAGGCGATGAACCGCGCACATACGGCGGAGAGCTATCTCAGGCTGCTCGAACGCTTCCGCGAAGCGCGGCCCGATATCGCGCTCTCGGGCGATTTCATCGTCGGCTTTCCGGGAGAGACCGAGGCCGAGTTCGAAGACACGCTCGCGCTGATCGATACGGTCGGTTACGCGCAGGCCTTCAGCTTCAAGTATTCGCCGCGCCCCGGCACGCCCGCGGCGAGCATGGCGGGTCAGATCGCGCGCGAGGTCATGGACGATCGCCTCCAGCGCCTCCAGGCACGGCTCAACCGCGACCAGGCCGCCTTCAACGCGGCGAGCGTGGGGCGGACCTGCGACGTGCTGGTCGAACGCAAGGGCAAGCACGAGGGCCAGTGGCTCGGCAAGTCGCCCTGGCTGCAATCGGTCTGGTTCGCCGAAGAAGATGGGCGCGAAGCGCAAATTGGCGACATGGTCACTTGCGAACTGGTCGAGGCCGGGCCCAATTCGCTGCGCGGCGCCCTCCGCCAGCCGGCCGTGGCCTGACCGCGCCTCAGGGCGCTTCGACACATATCCCCCGCCACCTTCAGGCACCTTGCTTGCCTTGGCGCGTTATCGGCGTAGGCTTCCGACTCGAAACACAGGAGAGTGTGCACCACCCCATGGGCCGCAGACCGACACGCAAGACCGACCCGCAAGGCGAGCCAAGGCTTTCGCCCGACCCTTCCAGGACAACCGGGGCCCGCCGCGCACAGGCGGAAGTGAACTTCGAGAACCAGTCGCTGCTGGGCGCATTGTTCGGGCAGTTCGATGCCAATCTCGTTCAGGTCGAGAACCGGCTGGGCGTGATGATCCATGCGCGCGGCGACACCGTGGTGATCGAGGGTCCCGAAGATGCCGTCGCCCGTGCGCGCGACGTGCTCACCACCATGTATGACCGGCTGGCGCTGGGGCAGGACCTCGATGCCGGAGCGATCGAATCGCTGATCGCGATGTCGAACGAACCGACGCTGGAGGGGATCATTTCAGGCGACAAGGAAGAGCCGCCGATCATGATCCGCACCCGGCGCAAGACCATCGTCCCGCGCTCGGCCACACAGATCACATATATGCGCAGCCTCGCGCGCGACGACATCATCTTCGCGCTCGGCCCGGCGGGGACGGGCAAGACCTATCTCGCGGTGGCTCAGGCGGTCAGCCAGCTGATGACCGGCAGCGTGCAGCGGCTGATCCTCTCGCGCCCGGCGGTCGAGGCGGGCGAAAAGCTCGGCTTCCTGCCCGGCGACATGAAGGACAAGGTCGATCCCTATCTGCGCCCGCTTTACGATGCGCTGTATGATTGCATGCCGCCCGAACAGGTCGAGCGCCGGATCGAGAGCGGCGAGATCGAGATCGCGCCGATCGCCTTCATGCGCGGGCGCACGCTCGCCGATGCCTTCGTCATTCTCGACGAGGCGCAGAACACCACCCGCGAACAGATGAAGATGTTTCTGACCCGTTTCGGCCAGAACAGCCGGATGGTGGTGTGCGGAGACCCGCGCCAGGTCGATATACCCGGCGGCGACCCGATGAGCGGGCTGGCCGATGCGGTCGGCAAGCTCGAGGGCGTCGAAGGCTTCGGCACGATCCGCTTCACCGCCGCAGACGTGGTGCGCCACCCGATCGTGGGCCGCATCGTCGAGGCCTATGAGGGGCCGGCAGGCTAGGCGCTTGGAACTCGACATTGACATCGAGGGCTGGCCCGCAGGCGCGTGGGACCAGCTGGCCGAGCGCGCCGCCGAGGCTGCCGCCGAGGTCGAACCAGCGCTCGCCAATGCGCGGCTGTCGGCAAGCGTATTGTTCACCAGCGATGCCGAGGTCCACGCGCTCAACCGCGAATGGCGAGACCGTGACAAGCCCACCAATGTGCTCAGCTTCCCGATGCTCACCCGCGACGACCTGGCAGGCCTTGCGCATGATGGGCCGCCCGAACTGCTCGGCGATATCGCGCTCGCGCACGAAACCTGCGCGCGCGAGGCGGACGATAAGGGGGTGAGCCTCGACCACCACGCCGCGCATCTCGTCGTCCACGGCCTGCTGCATCTTGCCGGCCACGACCATGTCGACAGCGACGAACAGGCCGAGGCGATGGAAGCGCTCGAGATAGCCGCCCTTGCCAAGATGGGGATCGGCAACCCATATGGTGACCGAGACTGAATGGAGAAGAAGTCCAGGGCCATGCCCGATTCCAGTAATTCCCCCGCGGGAGACGCGGAGAGTAGCGGCGGGCCCTTCGGCATGCTGGGGCTCGCAATCAAGAAAGTCATCGGTGTCGGCGACGGCGATCGGTCCTTGCGCGCGCAGCTTGAGGAAGCGATCGACGAGCACGAGGGCGAGAACGGCCATGACGAGGCAGTCGAAGGGGCGAGCCCCAATGGCGACCTGTCCCCGGTCGAGCGGCAGATGCTGCGCAACCTGCTGCATTTCAGCGAACACGATGCCGATGACGTCGCGGTCCCGCGCGGCGAGATCGTCGCGGTCGATGCCGCGCTCGGCTGGGACGAACTGGTCGCGCAGTTTTACGAACATGGCCATTCGCGCATGCCGGTCTATCGCGAGACGCTCGATAACGTCATCGGGATGATCCATATCAAGGACGTCTTCGCCTTTCTCGCCAAGGGCAAGACGCCCCCGCGCGACTGGACGGTGCTGATGCGCCAGCCGCTCTACGTGCCGCAGGCGCGCGGCGCGCTCGACGTGCTCGCTGACATGCGCTCGCGCCGGGTGCACCTGGCGATCGTTCTCGACGAGTTTTCCGGGACCGACGGGATCATCACGATCGAGGACCTGGTCGAGGAAATCGTCGGCGAGATCGAGGACGAGCACGACGAGACCCCCGAGGCGCTGATCGTGCCGATCGGCGAGGGGATGTGGGATTGCGATGCGAGGGCCGAACTCGACGATGTCGCGCAGCTGGTCGATCCGCGCCTTGCCGAGGTCGAGGAGGCGGTCGACACGCTCGGCGGGCTGGCCTTCGTGCTGGCCGAGGCGGTGCCGCAGGTCGGCGCCCGGCTCGACCATCCCAGCGGCTGGCGGATCGAGGTCACCGCCGCCGACGAAACCCATGTCACCCGGCTGCGTCTCCACGCGCCGGAGACCGTCGCGGACGCAGACCCGGTGCAGTGATCGCATCACCTTCGCGCCAGTTTTGCGCGGAGATTGAAATTTTTGCATCTTTCGGCTGGCGCGCCGCGTAGCTCCTGCAATAGAAGGAGCAAGAGATCATGCCGTCACGCCGCCTGCCACCCCTTCGCGCTCTCGAAGCCTTCATGCGCACCGTGCGGCTGGGCTCTGCGCGCGCTGCGGCAGAGGAAATCGGGCTCAGTCCCTCGGCGCTGTCGCGGCGCATCAGCAATCTCGAAGACTTCGTCGGCAAGAAGCTGTTCACCCGCGCGCGCCAGTCGATGCAACTCACCGATGAGGGGCAGGCCTTCTACGAGGCGGTCAATCCGCATCTCGAGGCGCTGACCCGCGCGGTCGAGAGCCAGTCGGACAATATCTCGCTGTTGCGGCTGCGGCTGGGCGTGCTGCCGATGTTCGGTAGCCAGCGGCTGTTCCCGCGGCTGGGCGAGCTGAGGAAGCGCCACCCGCTGCTCCATATCGACATCGACACCGCGCCCCATCTCGAGGACCGGGTGGGCGACACGCTCGATGCCGCAATCATCCTGTCGCGCGGGCCCGCATCGGGGCTGCACGCGGTCCGGCTCGACCACAATCTCGTCCACGCGATCTGTTCGAAGCCCATGGCAGCGGCAATCGGCACGGTCACGCCTGAAAGCCTCGCACGGCAGACCTTCCTCATCCACAACGAGCTGCCCGAAAGCTTTGCCGCCTGGAAGAAGGCGAACAATCTCGACGACATGGAACCGGCCGCGATCGACCATTACGATTCGGGCCAGCTGATGCTCGAAGCCGCAGCGCAGGGGCTGGGAATCGCGATCATGCACGACGATCACCTGCGCCGCGCAGCCGACAACCGCCTCACCAACCTGCCCGGGGTCGAGGTGCAGAGCCCCTATAGCTACTGGTTCGTATGCAAGCCGACCGCGCTCGAAATGCGCCCCGTGCGCTTGTTCCACGACTGGCTGGTGCGCGCCGGGCTGTAGGCCTGGTCAAACCGGCGGCGCAGCCTTGTCGCCGGACGCTACCGAATAGCGGATCGGCGGAACGTCGTGCGCAAAGGGGCGAACGGGCTTTCCCAGCGCCTGTTCGAGCGATTCCTCGATCCGGCGGCGCGCTTCGGCAGCGATCGCCTTGCGCCCGCGAAACTCCTCGGGGCTGAACGGGTCGAGAAAGTGCACGTGCAGCGTGAAGGTGCCGCGCCGGGCAAGCACGCGCTTGGCATTGTTGAGCCCGCTTTCATCGCCGACCCAGCCGATCCATTCGGCGACCTCGCCGTAATCGAGCACCACCGGCTGGACCAGCACTTCGGCAGGCGGCGGTTCGAGCACCGAGAGCATCGAGCTCTTGAACGGCAGCAGCGAATGGCCGTCGGTCGTGGTGCCCTCGGGAAAGACGGTGACCGACCAGTTGTCCTCAAGCGCTTCCTTGAGCGCATTGATCTGTTCGGCCACGCCCAGCCGGTTCTCGCGCTTGACGAAGACCGTGCGGTTGAGGCTTGCCAGCCAGCCGACCACCGGCGCCTGTGCCAGTTCGGCCTTGGAGACGAAGGCGGTGCCGCTCGCGCCTGCCAAGGCGAGGATGTCCATCCACGAGACGTGGTTGGCGACATAGAAGACATCGCGCCTGAGATGCGTGCCGTGGGTGATCACCTTGCACCCGCAGATCCGCGCGGCAAAGCGCAGGAAATACATCGGGAAGGGGGAGCCATAGGCGAAGATGCGGAACAGGTAGTGAAGCGGCACGAAGACGATCAGCAGCGCGATCAGCGCGAGCGCGCGCAAGCCGATCCGCATCCAACCGCCAATCGAGATCGGCGTCGTCTCGCCATTGGCAGCCGCCACGCGCAGGTCCCAGATCCGGGACGAAGGTGCGTCGATCCCGTGTTCGGCCGGGTTGTCAGTCATCGCGCGACAGACGCACGCCGTACAATTCCATCCGGTGGTCGACGAGCCGGTAGCCGAGCTTCTCTGCGATCTGGCGCTGGAGAGCCTCGACCTCGGGATCGACGAATTCGACCACCTTGCCGGTCTCGACATCGATCAGGTGGTCGTGATGCGCCTCGGGCACGGGTTCGTAGCGCGAGCGGCCATCGCCGAAATCGTGGCGGTCGAGAATGCCGGCCTCCTCGAACAGGCGGACCGTGCGATAGACGGTCGCGATCGAGATCTTGGGGTCGATCGCCGAGGCGCGCGAATGGAGCATCTCGACATCGGGATGGTCCTCGCTGTCGGACAGCACCTTGGCGATCACGCGGCGCTGTTCGGTGATGCGGAGCCCCTTTTCGGCGCACAATTGTTCGAGATCGATTTTCTGGGTCAAGCTCAAGGCACCTGGCTGCTGGTCGTTTGCACCGTCTTGCCATTGTCGGCCAAGCGCCGCCGATGACAAGTCACCCGCGCCTCTTACCGAGGCGCGGCGGCTTGCTCAAGTTTGCCGGAGACGCGCGTCCCCGCAATCGATGTGCGCGGGTCAGCCCTTCTTGCGGCCGCCACCCTTGCCGGGCTTGCGACCGAGGCCGATCTTCTTGGCCAGATCGCGACGCTTGGCGGCGTAATTGGGTGCGACCATCGGGTAATCGGCGGGCAGGTTCCAGCGCGCGCGGTATTCCTCGGGCGTCATGTCGTAATTGGTGCGAAGATAACGCTTGAGCATCTTCAGTTTCTTGCCGTCTTCGAGACAGACGATGTAATCGGGCTTTACCGAGGCGCGGATCGAGACTGCCGGTTCGGGCCGTTCTTCTTCGGCAGCGCCTTCGGAGCCGAGATCGGCCAGCGCCTTGTAGACATTGGTGATGAGACCGGGGACATCGTCGGCCGAAACGTCGTTGTGGCTGACATGCGCGGCGACGATATCGCTGGTCAGGGTGATCAGCGTCTCTTTCATGTCGATTTCCATATCTTGCATTTGCATGAGTTCCTCGTCTTTTTTGTTGTCCGGATATTTCCGATTACTATGGCATGCAGCAGCCAACTCCCGATGGCAAGCGCGATGCAGCGGGTAATTCATGCGGTTTGCAGGAATTGGCGGCCCGAATACGGCCGATCTACAACTATAACGTTCGCCCGAAAGTAATGGCATCTACGCGCAGGCCATTGGAAAGGCGGTAATATTTGGGTCTGCGCCCGATCGGTTCAAATCCGACCTTTCGGTAAAGATGCTCGGCGGGGTTGTCCTGGCGCATTTCGAGAAACATGCGCCGCACGCCGCGGCTTCGCGCATCGGCAAAGGCCTTCGCGATCAGTTCCTGCGCCAGTCCTCGCTCGCGGCAATCGGGGCGAACCGCGATCAGCAGCAATTCCTCCTCGTCCGCGCCCTGCCGGGTCATTACGAAGCCGGCGGGTACGGCCTCCTCGCCTGGCTGGGTGAGCCGCCTGCCCGCCGCATCGACCACGATCGCGTGGGTGGTCGGCATGGTCAGGGCATCGCTGACCTGGCGGGTGTTCCAGGCCTCGCCGTAAGCGGGGTCGAAGGCGGCGTTCATCACCGCCATGATCCGTGCGACCTGTGCGGGGCAGGGGCTCACTTGCTGCCTCTTTGCGCCATCGGCACCGCATCGGGACCGCGCCCGTAGATTGGCGCGAGATCCGCGGTCTGCAAGGCGCCTGCGAGGAGGAGCGTGCGCGCGGCATCGGGAAGGATGTCGAGGACCTGCGCCGTGTCATCGCCGACATGCTCGGCCAGCTCGCGCGCGCGGTTCCCCGCAAGCACGCTGCGCGCCGAGAGGCTCGCGGCCTCGTCTGGCGGGAGCGACTGTGCCGCGTTTTCGGGCCGGGCGTCAGGGCCGAAATCCTGGACGAACCATTCGCCGTGCCCGCCTGCCATCGCGACCCGGACCGGCGCTGGCGCGGAGCCGCGCGCGGATTGCGCTTCCTCGCGCGCGATCGCCGCGACCAGCGCCAGGGTGGGATAGCCGAGCACTTCGGCCTTCCACGCAAAGCCGAGAGCGCGCGCGGTGGCAATGCCGATCCGCACGCCGGTAAAGCTGCCCGGCCCGCGCGAGACGAGGATGCGCCGCGCTTGCCCCTTGCCGGGCAAGGCGGCGATCATCGGCACCAGCGCTTCGGCATGGCCGCGGCCCAGAACGCGGTGATCGCGCGCGATGAGCGCCCCGTCCTCGAACAGGGCGACGGAACATGCCTCGGTGGCGGTTTCGATGGCGAGCGTGCGCATGGCTTCGGCCCCTGCCTCAGCGCGTGCGAGGCCGCAAGTCAGACGATCCGGTTGAAACGATCGAAATCGGGGCGAGGCGAGCGGTCGAAAATGCTTTCCGGGTCGCCATAGCCGACCGAGCAGATGAAATTGACCCGGTGACGCGGCGCATCGGCGAAGAAGGCGGCGTTGACCTTGTCGGCGTCGAACCCCGACATCGGCCCGCAATCGAGCCCGATGGCGCGCGCGGCCAGCATCAAATACGCGCCCTGGAGCGAGGAATTGCGGAACGCGCCTTCCTTGCGGCCTTCCTCGTCGCCTTCGAACCAGCTCTTCGCATCGGTGTGCGGGAACAGCCAGGGCAATTCCTCATGGAAGTCGATGTCGTAGCCGATGATCGCGGTGGCGGGAGCGGAACGGATCTTGGGCTGGTTGGCGTCCATCGCGCATTCGGCGAGGCGGTTCTTTTCCTCGTCCGACTTGACCCACACGATCCGAACCGGCTGCATGTTGGCCGAAGTCGGGGCCATCTTCATGAGGTCCCAGATCGCGTGCAATTGTTCATCGCTCACCGCCTTGTCGAGCCAGCCATTATAGCTGCGCGCCTCGTTGAAAAGCTGGTCGAGCGCGGCGTCGGACAACACGTTTCCGTGAAATTGCTTGGTCATGGAAAACCTCGGGATGGGGGAAGGGGGAGGAAGAAGGGAGGCCGGCGCCGATCAGGCGGCGCGCACCTCGGTCACTTGGGGTACGTAATGCTTGAGCAGGCTCTCGATCCCCTGCTTGAGCGTCGCGCTGCTCGACGGGCAGCCTGCGCAGGCGCCCTGCAAGGTCAGGTAGACGACCCCGTCGGCAAAGCCGCGATAGGCGATGTCGCCGCCATCGCCTGCAACGGCGGGGCGCACGCGGGTTTCGAGCAGTTCCTGGATCGCGGCGATGGTCTCGGCATCGTCCTCGCTTTCGACGACGGCCATTTCCGCGTCTTCGGGCGGCACCGCAATGCCATTGGCGCTGCCTCCGGCAAAAAGCGGCGCCTCGGAGACGAAATGGTCGAGCAGGATCGCGTGGACCTGCGGTTTCAACGCGCTCCAATCGGCACCGGGAGCAGCGGTGACGGTGACGAAATCGCTTCCGAAGAAGACGTTGACGACTTCGCCGGTGTCGAAGATCGCCTCGGCCAGCGGGCTTGCCTCGGCGGCTTCGGGCGATGCAAATTCGCGCGTGCCGGCGCTCATGACGGGGCGTCCGGGGAGGAATTTCAGGCTCGCCGGGTTGGGCGTGGTCTCGGTTTCGATGAACATGGGGCTTCAGATAGGGAGCGCGGCCCCGCGCGGCAAGCGCGTGGACGGTTGCAATCGGCCGCGCACATTCACTGGTCCTTCAGCACCCGCGTTCCTATAGAGAGGTCATGACCATGCCTTTCCGCGCATTCGCCGCGCTTTCGCTGCTTCTCGTGCCTGCCGCCCTGCCGGTGCCGCTCTCCGCGCAGGACAATGCCGCAAGCCCCGCGCCCACGCCCGATATCCCGGCCCCGCGCGCGCTGCAGGCAGAGGGCGAGACGCCCTGGCTTTATGAGGGCAGCGATGTCCCGGTCGATTCCGAATGGCTGTTCGGCGAGATGGAAAACGGGCTGCGCTACGCGGTGCGGCGCAATGGCGTGCCTCCCGGCCAGATCGCGGTGCGGGTGCGTGTCGATGCCGGGAGCCTGCACGAAGAGGATGCGGAACAGGGCTTTGCCCACCTGCTCGAACACCTGCTGTTCCGCGAGAGCAAATATCTCGGCCAGGCCGAAGCGATCGCCGCCTGGCAGCGTCTTGGCGCGACCTTCGGTTCGGATGCCAATGCCGAGACCAGTCCCACCCACACCGCCTACAAGCTCGACATCCCCGATATCGACGATGCCAAGCTCTACGAGAGTTTCCGGCTGCTCTCGGGCATGATCCGCGAACCGGTGCTGAGCGATGAGAACGTCGCTGCCGAACGCCCGATCGTGCTCGCCGAAAAGCGCGAACGCGGCGGCGCGGCGCAGCGGGTGAACGATCTGACCCGGCGGACCTTCTTTGCCGGGCAGAGGCTGGCCACGCGCAACCCGATCGGAACGGTCGAAACGCTCGAGGCCGCCACCGGCGAGGCGGTGCAAGCCTTCTACGACCGCTGGTATCGGCCCGAGAACACCGTGATCGTGGTCGCAGGCGATGCCGATCCGATGGTGCTCGCGGGGCTTGTCGAAATGTGGTTCGGCGACTGGCAGGGCACGGGCGAGCCGGGCGTCGCGCCCGATTTCGGCGACCCTCTCGCGCCCGAAGGCGCCCCGGTCGCTCCGGGCAGCGACCTGCCGATCGGCCAGCTCGCGGTCGCGGTCGAGCCCGACATGCCGCGCAACCTCACCTTCGCGGTGATGCGCCCGTGGCGGCGGGTCGACGACACGATCGTCTACAATGAAGGGCTGCTGCTCGACATTCTCGCCCAGTCGATCATCAATCGCCGGCTGGAAACCCGCGCGCGTGCCGGGGGCTCCTATCTCTACGCGCAGGTCCAGCAGGACGACATCTCGCGCTCGACCGATGCGACCTTCGTCACCTTCGCCCCGCTTTCGGGCGACTGGCAGGCCGCGCTTGCCGATGTGCGCGGGGTGATCCAGGACGCGATCGCCAATCCGCCCACCCAGGAGGAGATCGACCGCGAGGCAGCCGCTTTCGAGGTCGCCTTCGTCAATTCGGTCGAACAGGCGCCGGTCCAGTCGGGCCGCGACCTCGCAGACAACCTCGTCAACGCGGTCGATATCCGCGAGACCGTGGCGGCCCCGCAAGTGGTGCTCGACGTGTTTCGCGGGATGAAGCGCCGGCTCAATCCCGAAGACGTCCACGCCCGCACCCGCGCACTGTTCGAAGGGTCAGTGATGCGCTCGGTCTATGTCACCCCCGCCATCGGCGAGGCCGATGAGGCCGCGCTCCAGCTGGCGCTGGCAAGCGAGGCGGCGGCCGATGACACCGCCCGGCTGGCAGGCGGGGCGCTGTCCTTCGACGACCTGCCGCCGATCGGAACGCCCGGAACGATCACCGAGCAGGGCGCGCTCGGCATTCTCGAGGTCGAACAGGTCGCCTTCGACAACGGCGTGCGCGCAATCCTTTGGGCGAACGATGCCGAACCGGGGCGGGTCACCGTCAGGGTGCGCTTCGGAGCGGGCTGGCGCGCGTTCGATGCCGACACCGCGGTCTATGCCCCGATCGGCGAAATGGCGCTGGTCGAGACCGGGCTGGGCGAGCTCGGCCAGAACGAGCTTGACCGGCTTTATACCGGGCGCAAGCTGGGTTTCGATTTCGCCATCGACGACGCGGTGTTCACCTTCACCGCCCAGACCCGGTCGGACGATGTCGCCGACCAGCTCTATTTGTTCGCGGCTAAGCTCGGGATGCCGCGCTGGGACGCTGACCCGGTGATCCGCGCGCGCGCCGCGGCGGAGCTGGCCTACAACACCTATGCCACCAGTCCGGGCGCGGTGCTCAACCGCGATCTCGAATATGTCGCGACCGGCGGCGATCCGCGCTTCGCCACGCCGACGCCCGAAATGCTGGCCGAGGTCACGCCCGAAGGTTTCCGCGAGGTATGGGAGCCGCTGCTGGCGCAAGGCCCGGTCGAATTGCTGGTGTTCGGCGAGTTCGACCGAGACGCCATTGTCGAGCGGCTTCGCGAGACATTCGGCGCGCTGCCCGAACGCGAAAGGATCGACCCCGTCATCGCCGCGCGGGTGCCCGGAGCGATGGATGCATCGGCCGAGCCGCGGGTCCTGACCCATCGCGGCGATGCCAACCAGGCCGCTGCCGTGATCGCCTGGCCGAGCGGCGGGGGGATGGCCTCGATCCGCGAATCGCGCCAGCTCGAAATCCTCGTCCAGATCTTCAACAACCGGCTGCTCGATGCGCTGCGCGAACGCGCTGGCGCCAGCTATGCGCCGCAGGTCTGGTCGCGCTGGCCAACCGACATTGCCAGCGGCGGGCGGGTCACTGCCCTGGCCCAGCTCGAACCGGCCTTTGTCCCGATTTTCTTCGCCGAGGCCGAGCGCATCGCCCGCGACCTCGCCGCCAATCCGCCCACCGACGACGAGATCCAGCGCGTGACCGAACCGCTCGGCCAGCGCATCCGCCGCGCCTCGACCGGCAATCAGTTCTGGCTCTTCAACCTCGAAGGGGCCAGCGTCGATCCCTCTCGGGTGGACAAGCTGCGCACGCTCTTGTCCGATTTTTCCGAGACCAACCCGCAGATCATGCAGTTCCTCGCGGACCGCTATTTCGCCCGGCGCACCCCGCTCAAGCTGGCGGTGATCCCCGAGGGGCAGGAACTGGCCAAAGCGCCGCCCGCTGCCCCTCTCGATGCCAGCGCGGTGCAGGCAGCAAGCGGGGCGCGGTCTGCCGCCGGTGCGGCGGCAATTCCCGCGGGCCGCTAGGCTGTCGCAAGATGGGCTATGCGCGAAACAAAATTTCCTAGATTGCGCGCGGGCCTTTACACTTGGAAGTCACAGGGATAACCGCGCGCCCTGACGTGACCCCTTGGCCCTTGCAACTGGACAGCGACCCGAACCCGTGACCACCACCTGGCAACCCGATAGCTGGAAGACCCGCGAAGCGCGGCACCTGCCGCGATACGAGGACCCGGCCGAACTGGCCGAGGCCGAGGCCACGCTGGCTTCCTATCCGCCGCTGGTCTTTGCCGGCGAGGCGCGCGCGCTCAAGCAGGAACTGGCCGAAGTCGCCAATGGCCATGCCTTCCTGCTCCAGGGCGGCGATTGCGCGGAAAGCTTTGCCGAGTTTCACCCCGACAATATCCGCGACACCTTCCGCGTGCTTTTGCAGATGGCAGTGGTGATGACCTTTGCCAGCAAGCGCCCGGTGGTAAAGGTGGGGCGCATGGCGGGCCAGTTCGCCAAGCCGCGCAGTTCGGACACCGAAACGCAGGGCGAGGTGACCCTGCCGAGCTATTTCGGCGACAATATCAACGGCATCGATTTCGACCCGGCCCAGCGCCGCAACGATCCCGGCCGGATGGTGCGCGCCTATTCGCAGGCCGCCGCCACCTTGAACCTGCTGCGCGCCTTTGCCGGCGGCGGTTATGCGAACCTGCGCCAGGTGCACCAGTGGACGCTCGATTTCATGGGCCGCACGCCGTGGGCGGAAAAATTCTCCGAGACCGCCGACCGGATCGGCGAAGCGCTCGATTTCATGGAAGCGTGCGGGATCGATCCCGCCACCGTCCCGCAATTGCAGGGTACCAGCTTCTACACCAGCCACGAAGGGCTGCTGCTGCCCTACGAACAGGCGCTGACCCGGCGCGATTCGCTGACCGGCGACTGGTATGCGACCAGCGCGCACATGCTGTGGATCGGCGACCGCACCCGGTTCGATGGCAGCGCCCATGTCGAGTTCGCGCGCGGAATCGGCAACCCGCTCGGGCTCAAATGCGGGCCGAGCCTCGACCCCGACACGCTTCTGGGGCTGCTCGACCAGCTCAATCCCGACCGCGAGCCGGGGCGCATCACCCTGATCAGCCGGTTCGGCCACGACAAGGTCGAGGACGGCCTGCCGCCGCTGGTGCGCGCGGTGACCCGCGAAGGGCATAAGGTGGTGTGGAGCTGCGACCCCATGCACGGCAATGTCATCAAGTCCGACAGCGGCTTCAAGACCCGTCCCTTCGATCGCATCCTTTCCGAGGTGAAGGGCTTTTTCGCGGTCCACCGCGCCGAGGGCACCCATCCGGGCGGCATCCATATCGAGATGACCGGGCAGGACGTGACCGAATGCGTGGGCGGGGCGGTCGCGATCACCGACGAGGCGCTGGGCGATCGCTATCACACCCATTGCGACCCGCGGCTCAACGCCGCGCAATCGCTCGAACTTGCCTTCCTGCTCGCCGAAATGCTCAACACCGAGATCGGCGAGCCGCGCGCGACTCACGCGGCCTGAGCGGGCCTACGCATTTTCCCTATGTAGGGCGGCGGCAAGGTGATGAGGGTTAGGCGGCTAGGGGTGAGGCCCGATGCCCCTTGCGCCCGCCTTGCCGCCATTCACCGCCACCGCGACCGGACTTTCCGGTGACGCGGCCGTGGCCAATGCGGCGATCGGCAGCGACGCGCTGTTCGTCACCAGCCTTGCCTTCGGACTGATCGCACTCGCCGCGCTCACCGGCGTCATCCGCGCCCGGCGCGAGGCGCGCGCCACCGCCCGCGTCGCCCGCGCCCGTTCCCGCTCGATAAGCGACCTGTTGCGCACGATGCGCATGGCCGAATCGATCGCCGGGATCGGGGTGTGGCAATACGATCCCGAAACCGGGGTGCAGAACTGGTCGGACGGGCTGCGCAAGCTGTTCGGGATCGAACACGATGATGCCTTTGTCGAAGGCGATGCCGAGACCATGCTCTACGCGCACGAAATGGACCTCGTGGCGCGGGTCAACGAGCACAGCGAAGAAGACGAACCCTATACGATGCAGTTCGAGGTCGATGCCTTCCACGGCGAGACGCGGTGGATGTCGGTCCAGGCCTGCAATCTTCGCGCCGCCGATGGCTCGGTGAGCCGGGTGGTCGCCGTGGTGCGCGACAACACCGCCCAGATGGAACGCGTTCGCGAGCTCGAAAGCGCGCGCCGCGAAGCGATCAGCGTCGCGCAAACCGCGCGCGAACAGGCCGAGACCGATGCGCTGACAGGGCTCGCCAATCGCCGCCAGGTGATGCGCAAGCTCGACCGGCTGGTGCTCGATGCGCGGGTCACCCAGATGCCGCTGGTGCTGGTGGTGTTCGACATCGACCGGTTCAAGCAGGTCAACGACACCTATGGCCATCCCGCCGGCGATGCAGTGCTGCGCACGATCGCGCGGATCGCCAGGGCCCATGCCCGCGACGGCGACCTGATCGGGCGGGTCGGCGGAGAGGAATTCGTGTGGGTGATACCCGGCGCGGTCGACACCATGGCGGGCGCGATGAGCGAACGCCTGCGCGAGGCGATCGCCCGCAAGAGCGCGACCGGGCAGGTGCCGCCGGTCACGATCAGCATCGGCTATGCCGCGATCCAGGCCGGCGACACCGCGCTTTCGCTGTTCGCCCGCGCCGACGGTGCGCTCTACGAAGCCAAGCATGGCGGGCGCAACCAGGTGTGCATGGCCGCATGAGCCATCGCGCCGCGCAAAAGCGTGGCAGCCAGGCGGTGGAGCGTGCAAACCGGCTGCGCCATCCCTTTCAATCGCCTCGCATTTCCGCCATGGTCCACCGCCGGGCATTCCCGGAGACGCGAGGAGAATGGCGCTGGCCGAAAGCCGTATCCGACACGAGACCGACAGCGAGGCGCACGGCGATCTCGCCGCACGTTTCCGCGCCACGCGCGCGCTGACCGAGGCGCTCGCCGCGCCGCTGAGCGATGCCGATGCGACGATCCAGTCGATGGAGGATGCCAGCCCCGCCAAGTGGCACCTCGCTCACACGACGTGGTTCTGGGAAACCTTTCTCCTGCGCGAACACGCGCCCGGCTACGACCTGTTCGACGAGGACTGGCCGTTCCTGTTCAATTCCTATTACGAGGCCGAGGGCGCGCGGATCGACCGCTTCGCGCGCGGCATGCTCTCGCGCCCCTCGCTCGGTCAGGTGCGCGCTTACCGCGCGCGCATCGACGAGAACATGGAGGCGCTGCTCGCCAATCCCGATCTCGCGCCGCTTATCGCGCTGGGTATCGCGCACGAGGAGCAGCACATCGAATTGCTGCTGACCGATATCAAGCACGCCTTGTTCCAGAACCCGCTCGGCCCGGCCATGTGGGACGCGCCCGGAGCGGGATCCGAGCGACCGGCGGAGGATGGCGAGGCCGGGAGCGGCTGGCTCGACCATCCCGGCGGGGTGGCGCTGATCGGCCATGACGGCTCCGGCTTTGCCTTCGACAATGAAGGCCCGCGCCACCGCGTGCTGATCGAACCCTTCGCGCTGGGCCGGAAACTGGTTACCAACCGCGAATGGGCCGAATTCATCGCAGACGGCGGCTACCGGACGCCTTCGCTGTGGCTATCGGACGGGTTGGGCTGGGTGCGCGAACACGGCATCACCGCGCCGCTCTACTGGCGCGGCGACGAGCAATTCACCCATTGCGGCTGGCGAAAGCGCGACCCGGATGCGCCGGTCACGCATATCTCCTATTACGAAGCCGATGCCTTCGCGACATGGGCCGGCGCAAGGCTGCCGACCGAATGCGAATGGGAAGCCATCGCGCGCGGGTCGCAAGGCGATCAGCCGGCGCACGATCCGGCGTTCGGCAACCAGCTCGACCGGGCAGCGCCGCCGCTCCCCGCGGGCGGCGATCACCTGTTCGGCGATTGCTGGCAATTCACTCGCTCTGCCTATCTGCCCTATCCGCGCTACCAGCCGCCCGAAGGCGCGGTGGGCGAATATAACGGCAAGTTCATGAGCGGGCAGTTCGTCCTCAAAGGCGCAAGCTGCGCGACCGTGCGCGGCCATTCGCGCGCCAGCTACCGCAATTTCTTCTACCCTCACCAGCGCTGGCAGTTTACCGGGCTGCGGCTGGCAAAGGATATCTGATGACCACCGAAAAAGGGCTTGAACTGGTTAACCGCGACGAGAGCGGGGTCGACACCGCGTTCCGCGCCGACGTGCTGTCGGGTCTCGCACAGGACCAGAAGGCGATCCCTGCGCGCTGGCTCTACGACGAGGCGGGGTCGCAATTGTTCGAGGACATCACCCGGCTCGGCGAATATTACCCGACCCGCGCCGAGACCGAGATCCTGAAAGAGCGCGGCGCAGAATTTGCCCGCCATGTCCCGCCCGGCTGCGCGGTGGTCGAATTCGGTTCGGGCTCTTCGGTCAAGACGCCCTTGCTGCTCGAGGCGATCGACCCGGCCGCCTATGTCCCGCTCGACATTTCGGGCGATTTCCTGCGCGCATCGGCAGCCGATCTCGCGACCAAGTTCCCCGGGCTCCCGGTCTATCCGGTCGAAGCCGATTTCATGCGCGAGGTGGCTTTGCCCGAGCAAGTGGCCGACCTGCCCAAGCTCGGCTTCTTCCCCGGCTCGACCATCGGCAACATGGTCGCGCGCACTGCGGTCGACCTGCTGCGCAACATGCGCGCGACGCTGGGCGTGGGGGCGCAGCTTGTGATCGGGCTCGACCTCATCAAGGACCGCGACGTGCTGCTCGCCGCTTATGACGATGCAGCCGGCGTCACCGCGCGCTTCAACCGCAATCTTCTCACCCGGATCAACCGCGAACTTGGCGGCACGATCCCCGAAGAGGCCTTCGAACACCAGGCGCTGTGGAGCGATGTGCGCGCCCGGGTCGAGATGCATCTGCGCGCGGTCCGCGACGTCACCTTTACCGTCGCGGGCGAGACCTTCGCGATGAAAGCGGGCGAGACGATCCACACCGAGAACAGCCACAAGTTCGAGGAGCGCACCGCCTGGATGATGCTGCTGGCCGCCGGCTGGCTGCCCAGGGCCGACTGGTTCGACAGCCAGCAGCGGTTCTGCGTCATGCTCGCCGAGGCCGAACCCGACCGTGCCGCACCCTGAACGCTTCGCGGCGGGGAAACCGCCTGCCGCCTGGCGCGTTTGAAAGCGATGGACGACACACACAGCGAAATTCTCGTGATCGGCGGCGGCATGGCCGGGCTCGCCTGCGCGAGCGCACTGCGCGAAGCGGGGTGCGGCGTGCGCGTGCTCGACAAGGGTCGCGGACCGGGCGGGCGCATGGCAGCGCGGCGCGCGGAGATTGATGGGCAGGAGGTCGGTTTCGATCACGGCGCGCAATATTTCACTGCGCGCGACGAGGATTTTCGCGCCACGGTCGCCGGCTGGGCAGGGCAGGGCGTGGTCGCGCCATGGCCGGCTGCTGGCGACGAGGCGTGGATCGGCACCCCCGGCATGAACGCACCGCTAAGGGCGATGGCACAGCCGCTCGACATGTGCTGGGGCGTGCGCGCCGAGAGCTTCGCGCGCGAGAACGACGGTCGCTGGCGCGTGACAACGGGCGACGAGGCTTTCACCGCCGACAATGTGCTTGTCGCGGTCCCTGCCGAACAGGCCGCAGCGTTGCTCGAACCAGCCGCGCCCGATCTTGCCGCGGTGGCCGCCGGCGTGCATTCGCAGCCGTGCTGGGCGGTGATGGCGGGCTTTGACGCGAGGCTGGAGATCGACAGCGACACGGTGCAATCCAATGAAGGGCCGGTCGCATGGGCCGCGCGCAATTCGGCCAAGCCCGCGCGCGCCGGAAGCGAGACCTGGGTGATCCACGCCTCGCCCGCCCGCAGCCGCGAAATCATCGACTTGTCAAAGGATGAGGCGGCGCGCGTGCTGCTCGGGGATTTCGTCACGCAGACCGGCATTGCGCCAGTCGCACCCATCCACCTCGCAGCGCATCGCTGGCTTTATGCCAGGCCCGAGGCGGCCAAGGGCGCACATGCACGCTTCGATCCGGGCACGGGCATCGGGATAGCGGGCGATTACCTCCACTCCCCGCGGGTCGAAGGCGCCTGGCTATCAGGCCGCGCGCTCGCCCGCGAAGTGATCGCGGCACGGCGGTAATCGCTTCGATTTTTTCCGGTGGAATGGCTGGGGTGGCAGGGATCGAACCTGCGAATGCCGGTACCAAAAACCGGTGCCTTACCACTTGGCTACACCCCAGCAGAGCGCGCGGATATAGCGTGCCGGGCGCAGATGTGAAGGGTGTTTGCCGCGCTTGTGCGCCGGTGCGTGCCGAGGCCCTGCCAGCGGCCCCTCATCAGACCTCGAAATCGAGCCTCAGCGCGTCGAAATCGGATGCAGCGTGGCGTTCGGGCAATTGCTGGTCCTCGTCGCCCCAGACCTTGTTGACCAGCCTCCCGCGGCGGACCCCGGGCCGCTTGGCGATCTCGCGCGCCCAGCGCGCCACGTTCTCATATTCGTGGATCGCGAGGAAGGTGCTCGCCTCGTTGTAGATCTTGCCCGCGACGAACGGCGCGAGCCAAGCGAAATTGGCCATGTCGGCGATGGTGTAATCCTCGCCCGCAAGATAGCGCGTCTCGGCCAGCTGGCGGTCGGCGACATCGAAGATGCGCTTGGTCTCCATCGCATAGCGATCGATCGGATACTGGTATTTTTCCGGCGCATAGGCGTAGAAATGCCCAAAGCCGCCGCCGATGAAGGGGCCGGTGCCGACCTGCCAGAACAGCCAGCTCATCACCTCGGCGCGCGGGGCCGGGTCGGTGGGCAGGAACTCGCCGAATTTCTCCGCCAGATGGACGAGGATCGCGCCGCTTTCGAACACGCGGATATCGGTGTCGCCGCTGGCATCGACGAGAGCGGGGATCTTCGAATTGGGATTGATCGCGACAAAGCCGCTGGTGAACTGTTCGCCTTCGCCGATATTGACCGTCCAGGCATCGTACTCGGCGCCCCTGTGCCCCTTTTCCAGCAATTCCTCGAACAGGATCGTCACCTTCACGCCGTTGGGCGTGGCGAGCGAATAAAGCTGGAAGGGATTGTCCCCGCGCGGCAGGTCCTTGTCCTCGCGCGGGCCGGCGGTGGGGCGGTTGATCCCGGCAAAGCGGCCGCCGCTCGAAGTGTCGGGGTTCCAGACCTTGGGCGGGGTGTAGGTGGGATCGGCCATATGCATTCGCTCCTGGTTGTCGCGGGCGTCAATTTCTGACGCATGACTAGGCCGCATGGCAATCGCACCGCAAGGCGGAACGCACTGGCGGCTCCGAGCATTTGCTTAGGCATGGAGAAGATCGTCTATGTCGATGACAGCCTGCCGGGGATCACCCGCAAGGGCGCGGGGCGGGGCTTTGCCTATTACACGCCCGAAGGCGAACTGATCCGCTGCCGCCGGGAAAAGAAACGGCTCAACGCGATCGCCCTGCCGCCGGCCTATCGCGACGAATGGTTCTGCACCTTCGCCAATGGTCACATCCTTGCCACCGGCTATGACGAGGCCGGACGCAAGCAATATCGCTACCACCCGGATTTCCGCCTGCTGCGCGAAAGCGAGAAATTCGACCGCTGTCGCCAGTTCGGCGAAAGCCTGCCCGCCATTCGCAAACGGATCGAAGCCGATATCGAGGGCGACACCGCCACCCGCGAGCGCGTGCTCGCGGCGGTCGTGCGGCTTCTGGACATGGGTTTCGTGCGGATCGGCAACGAGATCTACAAGAAGACCAACAAGTCCTTTGGCGCATCGACCCTGCGCGACCGCCACGCGACGATCGAGGGCAGCACGGTCGAATTGTGCTTTACCGGCAAGGGCGGCAAGGAACGCTGCGTCACGCTCGAGGACGAGGCGCTCGCCCGCGCGGTCGAGGATGCGCGCGACGTGCCCGGCCAGCACCTGTTCCAGTATTACGACGAGGACGGCGCGCGCCAGCCGATCGGCAGCGACGACGTCAACGCCTATCTGCGCGAGACCATCGGCGATGAATTTTCCGCCAAGAGCTTTCGCACCTGGCACGCCAGCGTGCTCGCCTTTGCCATGTTGGCCGATGCCAGCGAGCGTCCGACGATCAAGGCGGTGCTCGACGAGGTCTCCGAGAGGCTCGGCAACACGCCCGCGGTCGCGCGCTCGAGCTATATCCACCCGGCGGTGATCGACCTGCTCAGCCGCGAGAACGGATGGGAAGACTGGCGCGAAGGGCTCAACCTGCCGCGCGCCACACGTTACCAGACCCGCCACGAACGCGGGCTGCTCGAACTGCTCGAAGCCAGCCCCGAAGCCTATGACCTGCTGGCTGCATGAGCGGCGCGAGCGAAACGCTCGGGCCGATCCTGCCCGAGAGGATCGAGAGCCTGGCAAGGGAGGTCTTGCAGGCAGCGCATGACCGCGACCTGGCGATTGCCACCGCCGAAAGCTGCACCGGCGGGCTGCTCGCCGCGCTTCTCACCGATGTCGAGGGGCTGAGCCACGTCTTCGAACGCGGTTTCGTCACCTATAGCGATGCGGCCAAGTGCGACCTGCTCGGCCTCAGCCGCGAAGTGATCGACGATTGCGGCGCGGTGAGCGAACCGGTCGCGCGCGCCATGGCCATGGGCGCAAGACGCCGCTCGCGCGCCGACATCGTCGTGTCGGTCACCGGCTTTGCTGGACCGGGGGCCGCGGGCGATGAAGAAGGTCTCGTCCACTTCGCCGTGATCGGCCCGGACGGCCATTGCGCGACCTGCGAGGACCATTTCGGCAAGCGCGGACGCGACGGCGTGCGCATCGCCGCGCTTGAAAGAGCACTGACAATGATGAAGAACGCGACCCTCAATGGCTGACAAAAACGACTTTTTCGACATGCACGCGCACGGCTTCGTGCGGGTTGCCACCGCGACACCGTGCCACCGCACCGCCGACATCGCCTTCAATATCGAGGGTATCGTCGCCGAGGCGCGCAAGGGCCACGACCAGAACGTCGACCTGATCGTCTATCCCGAGCTTTCGGTCTCGTCCTATGCGATCGACGACCTGCTGCTCCAGGGCGCACTCCAGGATGCGAGCGAGCGCGCGATCGCCGCGATTGCCGAACAATGCGCCGATCTCACCCCTGTCCTGGTGATCGGCGCCCCGCTAAAGCGTTATGACAAGCTCTACAATTGCGCGGTGGTGATCGCGCGCGGCGAAGTTCTCGGCGTGGTGCCCAAGAGCTACCTGCCCAATTACCGCGAGTTCTACGAGAAGCGCTATTTCAGCCATGGCCGCGATTGCCGCGACCTGTGGATCGCGATCAATGGCGAGGAAGTGCCCTTCGGCGTCGACCTGGTCTTTGCCGCCGCGAACCTGCCCGGTTTCACCTTTGCAGCGGAGATCTGCGAGGATTTCTGGGCGCCCTATCCGCCGGGCGACCTTGCCGCGATGGCGGGCGCGCACATCATCTGCAACCTGTCTGCATCGCCGATCACCATCGGGCGCGCCGATGATCGCCACATGCATTGCCGCGCCACCTCCTCGCGCGCGATCTGCGCCTATGTCTATTCGGCCAGCGGCCACGGGGAAAGCACCACCGACCTCGGCTGGGACGGGCAGGGCGTGGTCTACGAGATGGGCGCGCTGCTGGCGCAAAGCGTGCGCTTCGATCTCGACCCCGAACTGTGCGTGGTCGATGTCGATACCGACCGGATCGTCGGCGAGCGGCTGCGCAACAAGACCTTCGGCGATGCTGCCGATGCCAATGGCAGGCCCGAGGAAAGCTATCGCCGAATCGTGTTCGAACACGCCTACGAGGCGGGCGATATCGGGCTCGAACGGCCGCTGCGCCGATTCCCCTTCGTGCCCAACAATCCCAAGACGCTCGACGAGGATTGCTACGAGGCGTTCAACATCCAGGTCGATGCGCTGATGCGGCGGATCCAGGCAACCGGGGCGAAGAGCCTGATCATCGGCATTTCGGGCGGGCTCGATTCGACCCACGCGCTGATCGTTGCGGCCAAGGCCTGCGACCGGCTCGGAATGCCGCGCAGTGCCATTCGCGGCTACACCATGCCCGGCTTCGGCACATCCGAGGGCACCAAGTCCAATGCCTGGAAGCTGATGGAAGCTTTCGGCATCACCGCCGAAGAGATCGATATCAAGCCGGCTGCGCGGCAGATGCTCAGCGATATGGGCCACCCCTTCGCCACCGGCGAGGAGCCGGAGGATGGCACGGTCTACGACGTCACCTTTGAAAACGTCCAGGCAGGGCTTCGCACCGATTACCTGTTCCGGCTTGCGGGGCATCACGGCGGCTTTGTCATCGGCACCGGCGACCTGTCCGAACTGGCGCTTGGCTGGTGCACCTATGGCGTGGGCGACCAGATGAGCCATTACGGGGTCAATTCGGGCGTTCCCAAGACGCTGATCCAGTATCTGATCGGCTGGACTATCCGCACCGAGCAATTCCTTCCCGATGCGAGCGAGGTGCTGCGCGCGGTGCTCGGCACGGAAATCTCGCCCGAACTGGTCCCCGTGGGCGAGGACGAGGAAATCCAGAGCACCGAGGGAACGATCGGCCCCTATGCGCTGCATGATTTCTTCCTCCACCACTGCGTGCGCTATGGCCAGCGACCGGGCAAGATCGCCTTTCTCGCCTGGCACGCCTGGCACGATGCCGACCAGGGCGAGTGGCCGATCGGCGATGATGACCAGCACCGGCTCGAATATGATCTGGAAGAGATCGCGCACTGGCTCGAGGTGTTCCTCAAGCGGTTCTTCGAGTTTTCGCAATTCAAGCGCAGCGCCATGCCCAACGGGCCCAAGGTCTCCTCGCAAGGCGCGCTGTCCCCGCGCGGAGACTGGCGCGCGCCCTCGGACGCGGTGGCCGATCTGTGGATTGCCGAATTGAAGGCGGCGCTGCCCGATAGCCTGGACCGCTAGGCAGCGCCGCCTCCGATAATCGATCCGCAGATCAGGCCGCGTCGACCAGCACCACCTCGCTGTCTTCGAGCGCGGTCACGGTGATCGCGCCGGCATCGGTGATCGCCGCGCCATCGCGCGCGCTGGCGGAGACCTCGCCGCTGCCATCGGTGATCGACACCTTGCCTGTCGCGGGGACCAGATAGAGATGACGGCCCGGATCGGACGGCGCGTAGGTCACGCTTTCGCCCGCGCGCAGGCTGGCGCCGGCCACGCGCGCATCAGCGCGGATCGGCAGTGCCGCGTCATCGCCGGCAATGCCGCTTGCCAGCGGCACGAACTGGCCCGAGCGATCGTGCGCGGGGAATTTCCTCGCGCCCCATGACGGCTCGCCGCCGCGCTGGTCGGGAATGATCCAGATCTGGAACAGGGTGGTCTCGGTATCCTCGCGATTCCATTCGGAATGCTCGATCCCGTTCCCGGCGCTCATGACCTGCACGTCGCCCGCCTCGGTGCGGCCTTCATTGCCCATGCTGTCGCGGTGCGTGATCGCGCCTCTCCTCACATAGGTGATGATCTCCATGTCGCTGTGCGGATGGGTGGGAAAGCCGGTATTGGCGGCGATGGTGTCGTCGTTCCACACCCGCAAGGCGCCCCAATGCGTGCGCGCAGGGTCGTGATAGCGGGCAAAGGAAAAGTGGTGGCGCGCATCGAGCCAGCCGTGGTCGGCTGCGCCGAGCGTGTCGAAAGGGCGAAGGTCGATCATGGTCGTGTCTCCCTGTGTGCGGAGTGCTTGCGACCAAGATCGGGATGCGCGCGCCGCTTCGCCAACAGCGATGCTCGCTCACAGTGATCGAATTTGCCTCACGGTCCGAAGGCGATGGGCGGATCGCCCGATTTCCATGGCGCGAATTTCGGCATGATCGCGGCAAACAGGTCGCTGGCCAGGTGGCGTTCCAGCCATTCGTGCAGGTGCGGCAGGCCTTGTGCGTCGAACCACTCGCGGTCGGTGTTGGCGAACTGGCGGATGAACGGAAACAGCGCGATATCGGCGAGCATCCGGCGCTCGCCGCACAGGTTCCTGCGCCCGCCCAGCCGCGTATCGAGATCTGAGAGGATCGCCAGCCCGCAAGATCGGTGATCGTAGCGGAAGGTCGCCTCATCGCCGCCCGCCTCGTCCGGATAGCGGTTGGGATATTTGTAGCGGTCGAGATGGTGCTTGAACGGCCCGTCATTGCGCGCGATCAGTTCCGCATCGTCGCCTGCGAGCCAGCCCTCGGGGTCGGACCGGGCAAGCGCCCAGCGCATGATCGCGATGCTTTCATCGATCACCGTGCCATCGGCGAGCACCAGCACCGGCACCGTCGCCTTGGGGCTCGCCTCGGCAAGTTCGGGCGGCTTGTCGGCGAGCTTCACCTCGCGCAAGGTCACTGTGACGCCAGCGATCCAAAGCGCCATGCGCGCGCGCATCGCATAGGGGCAGCGGCGGAAGGAGTAGAGGACAGGGGGGGCTTTAGTCATCGCCCTTGTCCAACTGCGCGCCGACATGGGCGGTTCCGCGCTTTCGGGCGAGATTTTCCTGTCTCTGGCGTTCGCGATAGCGGGCGCGCTGTTCCTCGGTGCGCTCGTCAAAGCATGCCGGGCACGACACGCCTTCCTCGAAGGCGGGCGATGCGCGGTCCGACAGGCTCACCGGGCGGCGACAGGCGCGGCACAGGCCATAATCGCCGGTTTGAAGGCCGTGGCGCACGGTCACGCGCTCGTCGAAGACGAAGCAATCGCCGTGCCACTTGCTCTCTTCCTCGGGAACGGTCTCGAGATATTTGAGGATGCCGCCCTTGAGGTGGAACACCTCCTCGACGCCTTCGGCGCGCAGGAAACTGGTCGATTTCTCGCAGCGGATGCCGCCGGTGCAGAACATCGCGACCTTTTTCTTGCCGGCGAGCAATTCCTCGCGGTTGTCGCGGAACCACCTGGGAAAATCGCGGAAGCTCGGCGTCTTGGGGTCGACCGCGCCCTCGAAGCTGCCGACCGCGACCTCGTAATCGTTGCGCGTGTCGATCACGAGCGTGTCCGGGTCCGAGATAAGCGCGTTCCAGTCGTCAGGATCGACATAGCGCCCGACGCTGGCGCGCGGGTCGATATCGGGTTCGCCCATGGTCACGATCTCGCGCTTCAATCGCACCTTCATGCGCGCAAAGGGCGGCGTGTCGGCGGCCGAAAATTTCACCTCGAGACCGGCGCAGCCGGGCAGGGCGCGGATGCGGTCGAGCACCGCGGAAATGCCCGCCTCATCCCCGGCGATGGTGCCGTTGATCCCCTCGCGCGCGAGCAGGATCGTTCCCTTGACGCCCGCCTCCTCGCACGCGGCGAAAAGCGGTGCGCGAAGGTGCGCGGGGTCTTCGAACGCGGTGAACTGGTAGAGCGCGGCGACCGTGATCGGGTCAGGCATGGCTCAAACCCGCGTCACCCAGCCGTGCCTGTCCTCGACGCGGCCGTGCTGGAGGCCAACGAGCCTTTCGCGCATCTTGGCCGCCATCTGGCCGGTCCCGCCGGTGCCGATGGTAAACTCGCCAGCGGGCGAGGCGACCGTGCCGACCGGCGTGACCACCGCAGCCGTGCCGCAGGCGAGCACTTCGAGCAATTCGCCGCTTTCCGCTTCCTCGCGCCATTGGGTGATCGAATAGGGTTCCTCGCGCACTTCGAGGCCCTCTTCGCGCAGCATCGCGATCAGCGTGTCGCGGGTGATGCCGGGCAGGATCGTTCCGGTAAGCGGAGGGGTGATGACGCTGCCGTCGCGGCGGATGAAGAACAGGTTCATGCCGCCCAGTTCCTCGACCCATTTCTTCTCGACCGCGTCGAGGAAGACGACCTGGTCGCAGCCATGGCGGATCGCCTCGGCCTGGGGCACGAGGCTGGCAGCGTAATTTCCGCCGGTCTTGGCAGCGCCGGTGCCGCCCGGGGCTGCGCGGACATAGTCCTGGCTGACCCAGATCTTGACCGGGTTGACCCCTTTCTTGAAGTAATTTCCGCTGGATACGAGGATCACCACGAACTTGTACTGCCTGGCCGGGCGCACTCCGAGAAAGGCTTCGGAGGCGAACATGAAGGGGCGGATGTAGAGCGATCCGCCCTCTATCGGCGGCATCCAGGCCGCGTCCTTCTCGACCAGCCTGGTGACCGCTTCGAGGAACAGGTCCTCGGGAATTTCGGGCATCGCCATGCGCCGCGCGCTGGCATTGAAGCGGCGCGCGTTCTCTTCCGGGCGGAACAGGCAAAGCCCGCCATCTTCGTGGTTATAGGCCTTCATGCCCTCGAAGATTTCCTGCGCGTAATGCAGCACGCTCGCCGCCGGATCGAGCGCGATCGGCTCGCGCGGGCCGAGCGTTGCAGTGTGCCAGCCGCGCTTGGCCTCGTCGTAATCGATGGTGACCATGTGGTCGGTGAAGACAGTGCCGAAACCCGGGTCCTGGATCGCCGCTTCGCGGGCGTGGTCATGGGTGGGCTGCGGGTGAGGGATGGTGGTGAATTTCATGGGGGATGCGCTTAATCTTGGGAGCGGATAATCGCAAGATTTGTGGCGTGCCGCGCGGGAGGCGATTTCGTTGTGCCCAGACGCGCCCGCGTCTTCACCTTCTCTGGGCGTTTGCCGCTCGCGCAGCGGGTGGCACCAAGGGCGCGAATGCGCCCGGCAGCGCTTGAGCGCGCAAGGGAAATGAAAAGGGCGTCTCCCGCCCGTCGCGGGAAACGCCCTTTCATGGTCAGCGGCAGCAAGGCGCCGCTCACGGAGTCTTACTCGGTAGTCGTGATTACCGAATATACCCCGCGCGGAAACTTGCCGACCTCTCTACTGAACCATGAGACATCGGATCACCTCCTTTCGCGCTTGAAAGCCAAGACCCTGAAACCGTTTCACCGGGGGCCGAGAACCGCGTTTGCCGCTGGCCTCGTGCACATAATTGAGTCCCCCGGGCCCCCAAGACAAGACTTGAATATAAGTTTTCCCACGTCATACTCGATGGCCGTTGCATATCGGACGCAGGCTTGGCGCCGGAGGGAGACCTCGGGCGCTTTTCATTCGCGGGACAGATCTGTGCACGGCCTGTCGACAGCCTGTGGATATTAACGGATAGAATCGGTCTCTGTTTGCGTGCCCCATCCGGGGTCACGTCCTCGCCAGGCGCGCGGGAACAGCACCGAGGACATCGCCCGGACGGGCGAACACCGACGGAATAACCCTACCTGCAATCCTCGATCACGCGGCTCACCTCGACCCAGGCAGGCAGGTAGAGCGTGCGCTCGCCCTCGACCCCGACAGCAAAGCGTCCCTTGGTGATCGCCATCGCGTCGAGCAGCGGGTCGTTCGGAGCGAGCGGGACGCTGAGCGCGTTGCGCGTCTCGCCGGGCCGCGCGTCGAAGGCGCGGCGCGTGGTCTCGGTCTCGATGCTCATCAGCGCGCTGGCGTGATAGCCGATATTCTCGCGCGATAGCGTGATCCGGCGGGGACCGGCGATGCAGCTTATCGCGAATAGGGTCTGGCCATTGGAAACGAAGCGCGCGCTCGTCCCACTGCTGGAGGCCGCGTAATTCCAGTCACCCGGCGTCTGCGGCGCGTCGAGATAGTTGTCATAGACCGGCTCCTCGACAACCGGCGGCGGGGGAGGGGGCGCAGGGGCCGGCTCGGGCGCGGGTTCCAAGACCACCGGCGGCGGCGTTGGCGCGGGCGCTTCGGACTGCGGGACACAGGCGGCGATGGCAAAGGTGAGCGCGATCGCTGCGGAGGTATGAAGGTAAGTCGCTTTCATGCCTACCCAATGCGCGCTAACGGCATTTGGGTCCATGAGCAGCCACCAAAAATCCCCCAAGTCGCGCGTCGATCACCTCCTGGTGACCCGCGAGCTCGCCGAAAGCCGCACCCGTGCACAGGCGCTGGTGATGGCGGGACTGGTGTTTTCGGGCGAGACGAAGATCGCAAAGCCCGGCCAGCAGATCGCCGAGGATGCCCCGCTCGAAGTGCGCGGACGCGACCATCCCTGGGTCAGCCGCGGCGGGATCAAGCTGGCCCATGCGATCGCGCATTTCGGCCTCGATCCGGCAGGCGCGGTGGCGATGGATATCGGCTCTTCGACCGGGGGCTTTACCGACGTGCTCCTGCAGAACGGCGCGGCCCATGTCTTCGCGGTCGATAGCGGCACCAACCAGCTTGCCTGGAAGTTGCGGCAGGACGAGCGCGTGACCGTGCTCGAACAGACCAGCGCGCGCATCCTGACCCGCGATCACATCACGAAAGAGTGCGACTGGGTGGTGTGCGATGCAAGCTTCATCGGGCTTGCCAAGGTGCTCGAACGCCCGCTCGAACTCGCGGCGCGGCGATGCCGGCTGGTGGCGCTGATAAAGCCGCAATTCGAGGTAGAACGCCACGAGGTCGGCAAGGGCGGAGTGGTCCGCGATCGCGCCCTGCGCGAACGCGTCTGCGACGAGATTCGCCAATGGCTCGAAGGGCTTGGCTGGGACATCGAAGGCATTGTCGAAAGCCCGATCACCGGGCCGCAGGGCAATGTCGAATTCCTCGTCAGCGCCGTGCGCACCTAGCCTGCAACGAGGCTCGCGAGCTTTTCATCGAGGTCGATCGCGACCTGCGAGAGCACCTCGACGCCGCTTTCCTTCTCATAGGCCTTGTCGCCGAACTCGGCCGCGAGCCGGGCCTGGCGCGTATCGCGCTCGCGCAGCAGCTCGGCGATCTCCTCGCGGTAGAGCGCCACCATCGCGGTGACGAAGCGGTTCACGAGGTCGTCCTCCTTCGTGTGATCGACGCAGAAATCGTCCAGATGCGCGATCATCACATCGGCCGGGTAGAGAAATTCGTTGGTGACGAAGCGATTGACCGTGAACCAGCTCTTGGGGATCCCGGACCGGTCGATCGCGAGCGCGACGATATGCGCGACATGCGCCTTGCAATCCTCGCCCTGCGGTGGCCAGACCTTGGGTTCGAGCCCTTCCGGCAATTGCGAGCGGTGCAGGAACAGGTGGAAATGGCCGTGCTCGTCCGGGTCGCAGTCGCGCGATCCGGGGGCGTGGACGTGGTAATACCAGCGCGACTGGCAATGCGCATCGCGCGCGTCCTTCCTGGGATAGTGGGTCCAGTGGGTCGCGCCGTCCTCGGGCACCACGCGCAGCATGAGCGGGCGGCTTTCGGCGGCCATCTGCGTGATGGTCGCGATGACGGTGTCGGCTGCGTCCTGGACGGTCATGGTCTGGCCGGCAGTCTGGCGAAAACGTGGCGCCGGGCAAGCGGCAGGCGACAAACGGCCGGCGGCAACCAGGGCTGCCGCCGGCCGTCGGTCTGACGCATCAGCGCCGTGATCAAGCCGCGATCAGGCAGCGTCGCACGATGCGGCGCAGCAATGTTCGGCGGCGCAGCAACCGGCCTCGTCAGCCGCTTCGCAAGCCGCCTCGGCAACGTCTTCGGCAGCTTCCTCTGCGGCTTCGTCGGCCATGTCCTCGGCCTCTTCGACCGACATCATGTCGGCATCGGTGGCGTCGTCATCGGCCGGTGCGGAGCACGCCGCGGTGGCCACGGCCAGGCCGCCGGCAACGGCGAGCATCGATGCGAAATTTGTCTTTTTCATGAGTTGTGTGTTCCCCTCTCTTCAACCCGCCCGCACGCGGCAGGCAGGCTCCTCTCTGACCGAGGGGCGCCGCATTGTCCTGCCAAAAGGCGCCTCCCCGCGAATCGCGGCAGGAATGTGGCGGTGCTACCATATGGCGGGCGCAAGCGCACCTTGCCGCGGGACGGGGAGGCAATCTGTCCCGGCGCGAGCCGCGCGCGAGCGGAGCGTTTGGCGCTGCCAGAGCGGTCGTGTATCGCCGCCGCTGCGCTGTTCGCATGCGAATCGCGCACAACCCCCGACAGGCAGGCGGCAAGGCTCAAACCAGCCCGGTCGCGCCAGCCCCGGCACGCGGCAGGAGAAACGATGACCTTTCTGGCTTCCAAGGCGCAATTGCGTGCAAGCTTCCTGCGCTGGTCGCTGTTCATGGTGCCGCTGGTGGTGCTGCTCGGCTTCCTTTCGGGCGGGCTCGGCAGTCCCAACACGGTCTGGTTCCAGAACCTCGACAAGCCTGCGATCTTCCCGCCGCCCTATCTGTTCGGGATCGTGTGGTCGGTGCTCTACGTGATGATCGGCCTCGCGCTCGCACTGGTCGCGAGCGCATGGGGCGCGTTCGGCCGCGGGCTCGCTCTGGTGGTGTTCGGCCTCCATTTCCTCGGCAACCTGGCCTGGAGCCCGGTCTTCTTCGCGCTCCAGGACATAGACGCGGCGCTCTGGGTGCTGGTCTATGTCAATGCCAGCCTGGTCGCGGTGATCGCGCTGTTCTGGCGCATCCGCCGGATCGCGGCGCTGCTGCTGGTGCCCTATCTCGCCTGGACGCTGTTCGCGATGGTGCTCAACTACCAGTTCATCGCCGCCAATCCGGGGGCCGATGCGCAGATCGATGACGGCGCTGTCGAGCGGATCGAGCTCTAGCCTCGCCGCAGGTCTGGACAAACGCGGCGGGCAAGGCCATCTGACAGTCCATGCAAAGCGAAAACCCGATGATCGCCGACCTCGTCAAGCTCGCCAACAGCGCGGCGGGCACCATGGCGGGAATGACCCGCGAAGCCCGCGAAAGCGCGCGCGAACGCCTGCGCGAAGCGATGGGCGGAATCGATTTCGTCAGCCGCGAGGAATTCGAAACGGTCAAGGCGATGGCGCAAAAGGCGCGCGAACAGGCCGATGCCCTCGAAGCGCGCGTGGCCGAGCTTGAAGCCCGCCACGCCGGCGACTGAACCGCACCAGGCGGGGAACAAAGGCCGCCCTCTCGCGGTTGGATTGGCAGAGAGGAACCTGCCAATGCTCACCCAGCTCAATCCGCCCATACCGCTCCATGTTCTTGGACGCGGCGACGGGCACGCGCTCGCCGTGATCGATTACGGGCAGGAGCACAACCTGCTCTGGGTCACCGCGATCGATGCCACCGGCGAGATCTGGTGCGCGCCCAATCCCGAGGTGCGGATGCAGAAGAACTGGTCGATGCAGCGGGGCGAGGCGATGGCGGTGCGCGCTTCCAAGGAGGCTGCGCGCAAACCCTCGCAGGACAGCTGCGCCAAGGCGTGAAGACGCGGGTCACGCTCGCGCTGAGCTGCACGACGATTTCACACGACATTCTTGCATGAGAGGGGCGATGGCCTAGGCTGCCTGCCTGACCAGCCAAGGGGGCCCCGCGCCATGATCCGATTCCCGCTCACCAGCATTCTCGCGCTCCTTGCCGCGGCCAGCGTCAGTGCGCAGGAAACGGGCAGCGACGCGTCCGAAAGCTATGGCGGCGCAAAGGGTGCCGACATGTCGATCGAGGCGACCGAGCCCGACGGGTCGGCGATCACGATCGGGCGCGCAGGCGAATATCCGGCCGATATCGCGCGCTTCCTGCTCGCTGGCGGGGCGGGGGCGGCCAATCTTTCGCCCGACGGCGAATGGATCGCCTTTTCCTGGGACGTGACCGGGCAAAGCGAATTGTGGGTCATGCCTGCCAGCGGCGGAAGCCCGCGCCAGGTGACCTTCGAAACCGGGGTGAGCGCACCCGTCTGGACCCCCGATGGCGGCCGCCTGTTCTATTCCGCCGATCGCGACGGCAACGAACAGCCCGGCTATTTCGCTCTCACGCCTGACGGGATGGAAGAAAGCGAAGTCCTGCCCGCGCAAGCCGGCGATTTCCGCATCTTCGGCGATTTCGCCGCCGATGGCAGCTTCATCTACGCCTCGACCGCGCGCGGCACCGGCGTCTTCGACATCTATCGCGGCACGCTCGATGGGACCAGCGAACTGATCGTCCAGAGCGAGCTGGGCCTTGTCCCGCAATCGGTTTCGCCCGATGGCCGATATGCGCTGGTGACCGCAATCGTCGGCGAGGATGCGGACAATCTCTACCTTCTCGACCTCGAGACCCGGTCGATGGAGACAATCTCGCAGCCCCCGGTCGCGGACCGCGCCAGCCACACATTGGGCGGTTTTGCCTGGTGGCCCAATTCGCGCGGCTTCTATTTCTCGACCAATATCGGGCGCGAGTTCGGCTCGCTCGCCTTCTACGATCTCGATGCGCGCGCCTTCGAGACGGTGTTCGAGGCCGATGCCGATGTCGAGAACCTCGAACTGTGCGGCCCGGGCGAGGGCGGTTCCTACCTCTACTGGACACACAACCGCGACGGTTTCGACGAGCTTGGCGGCTGGCACGTCACCGAAAAGCGCCCGATTGCCATGCCCGCTTTGCCGGAGGGCAAGTATTCGCTCGACTGCGAGGCGGATGGCAGGCTGATGATCCGGGTCAATGGCTGGCGCACGCCGGGCGAGATCTGGATGACCAACCCGATGCTCGAAAGCGCCGAGCGTGTCTTTGCCGCCAATCTGGCAGGGCTCGACCCCGAACGGCTCGTGCGCCCACAAGTGGTGCGCTACACCGCGCGCGACGGGGTCGAATTGCAGGGCCTGCTCTATCTGCCCGCGGGGGCAGGAACGGGCGCCGATGCGCCTCCGGTCCTGTTCAGCGTCCATGGCGGGCCTTCCGCGCAGTCGCAGGCGACCTATGACCCGATCGCGCAATATCATGCCGGGCGCGGGGTCGCGATGTTCGAACCCAATATCCGCGGCTCGACCGGGCTGGGCCGCAGCTATGCCATGCTCGACGACCGCGAAAAGCGGCTCGATTCGATCCGCGACCTGGTTGATCTCAAGCGCGCCCTGGCGGCTGACGGCCTTGTCGATGGCAGCCGCGCGGCGGTGATGGGCGGCTCCTATGGCGGCTATGCGGTGAACGCGGTGCTGGCCGAATATCCGGGCGAGTTCGCCGCCGGTGTCTCGCTCTATGGCGTGGCCGACTGGGTCACTGCGCTCGAAATCGCTTCGCCCGCTTTGAAGGCGGCGGACCGGATCGAATATGGCGACATCACCGAGCTGCGCTGGCGCGAGTTCTATGCGGTCAATTCGCCGATCCGAAAGGCCGACCAGATCACCGTGCCGGTGCTGTTCTCGCACGGCGTGATGGATCCGCGCATCGACATTGCCGAGACCGAGGTGATGGTCACCACCCTGCGCGCCAATGGCATCGAGGCGCCCTTCATCCGCATCCCCGACGAAGGGCATGGCTGGCGCAAGCTGTCCAACCAGCTGTTCTATTACCGCGCCCAGGCCGCCTTCATCGAGCGGGTGCTGGGCCTCGATCCGGCCGGCTAGGCACCGCCTGTCACCATGCATTGGCCACCATGCATCTGAGCGCGCCTGCCATTCTCGTCGCTTCGCGCAGCCATGGCGAGACCGCCGCGATAGCGCGGCTGCTGACCGAGGAGCACGGCCTGATCGCCGCCTATGTCGCAGGCGGGCGCGGGCGGCGTATGCGGCCGCTGCTGATCCCGGGCAATGCGCTGGCGGTCGAATTGTCGGCGAAGTCGGACAGCCAGCTGCCCTTTGCCCGGCTCGAACTGGCGGAAAGCCGCGCGCCGTGGATGACCGAGCCGCTCCCCGCCGCCGCGATCGGCTGGGCCAGCGCGCTCACCGCGAGCACGCTGCCCGAGCGCAACCCATACCCATCGCTTTATGCAGGGCTCGACGCGCTGCTCACCGCGATCTGTCACGCGCCGAGCGCGCGCGGCTGGCTTTCGGTGATGGTGATGTATGAGACCATGCTGCTGCGCGAACTGGGCTATGGCGGCGCGCGGCCGCGCGAGGACGAGGATTTCGCCGGCCTTCTGGAGCAGTTTCGCGCGCTCCACAGGCCGATCCGCGACCACTTGCTTGCGGCCACCCGCCGCGATGTTATGGCCGCGCGCACGGCGCTCGGCCAGAGGCTGGCGCGCATGGTGCAGGAGGGGGAAGAAACGTGAAGATTGCAGTCCTGTCAGGGGACGGGATCGGGCCCGAAGTGACCGGCGAGGCGCTGCGCGTGCTCGACGCTCTCGGCCTGCCCGGCCTCACCGTGTTCGAAGGCGATGTCGGCGGCATCGCCTACAAGCGTCACGGCCAGCCGCTCCCGCCCGAAACGCTGACCATGGCGCGCGAGGCGGACGCGGTGCTGTTCGGCGCGGTGGGCGATCCCGCATGCGACGGTCTCGAACGCGCGCTGCGGCCCGAACAGGCGATCCTGGGGCTGCGCAAGGAGCTCGAACTGTTCGCCAACCTGCGTCCTGCAAAGGTCTTTCCCGGGCTCGAACACCTCTCGCCATTGAAGGGCGAGCTTGCGAGCAGCCTCGATTTGCTGATCGTGCGCGAGCTTACCGGCGATGTCTATTTCGGCGAAAAAGGCGAGCGCACCGCCTCCGATGGCAGCCGCGAGGGCTGGGACATGATGCGCTACAGCGAAACCGAGGTCGCGCGGATCGCCCGCGTCGCATTTCGCGCGGCGCGCGCCAGCGCATCGGACGGGCAGGGGCGGGTCACCAATGTCGACAAGGCCAATGTGCTCGAAACCAGCCAGGTCTGGCGCGACACCGTGCGCGAGGCGGCCGGATCGCATCCCGACATCGCGCTCGATCACATGTATGTCGACAATGCCGCGATGCAGATCATCAGCAATCCGGCGCGCTTCAGCGTGATCCTCACCGGCAATCTGTTCGGTGACATCCTGTCCGACCTTGCCAGCGCGGCGGTCGGCTCGATCGGGCTGCTCGCCAGCGCCTCTGTCGGCGAGAGGCGCACCGCGCACGGCGTCTTCGGCCTTTACGAGCCGATCCATGGCAGCGCGCCCGACATTGCCGGAACCGGCAAGGCCAATCCGATGGCCTCGATCCTGTCGGCTGCAATGATGCTGCGCCATTCCTTCGCGCTGGACGATGCCGCCGCGCGGATCGAGAACGCGGTCGCACGCGCGCTTGCGGACGGGGCGCGCGGGCGCGACCTCGGCGGCGATGCGGGAACCCGGGCGATCGGCGATGCGGTGATCGAGCGGCTCTGAGCCACGAGACACCACGCGCATGCTCGAACTTGCCATCATCCTTCCCACCCGCAACGAGGCGGGCAATATCGCCCCGCTGCTCGAGCGGATCGAGGCGGCGCTGGGCGAGGAGCGCTGGGAGGTGATCGTGGTCGACGATCACAGCGAGGACGGCACCGCCGACGAGGCGCGCGCGATCGCGGTCGTCGACGGGCGGGTGCGGGTGATCGAACGGATCGGGAGGCGCGGCCTTGCCAGCGCGGTGATCGAGGGGTTCTGCGCCACCGCAGCGCCCTTTGTCGCGGTGATGGACGCCGACCACCAGCACGACCCCGCCTTGCTTGCCGACATGCTCGCCGTCCTGCGCGCAAACGAGGCCGATATCTGCATTGCCAGCCGCTTTGCTCGCGGGGCGAGCACGAACGGCTGGGCCGACCCGCGGCGCGAGCGCGCGACAAAGATCGCCAACCGCATCGCCCGCGCCGTCACCCGCGTCGATCTCACCGACCCGATGAGCGGCTTTTTCATGTTGCGCACCGCCACCGCCCGCGCGCTCGCGCCGCGATTGTCGGGGATCGGCTTCAAGATCCTGCTCGACCTCGTCGCCACGGCGCGCACTCCGCTGCGGCTGACCGAGTTTCCGCTCCAATTCTCTGCCCGCCGGCAAGGCGCGAGCAAGCTTGACCGCGCGGTCGCCTTCGATTTTCTCGCCGGGCTTTACGACCGGCTGCTGGGCCGGGTGATCCCGACCCGCTTTGCCCTGTTCGGCACGGTCGGGGCGCTCGGCGTGCTGGTCCATTACGCAGTGCTGCTGGCGTTGCATTCGGGGATGGATCTTGCCTTCTGGCAAGCGCAGGCGAGCGCGGTGCTGGTAGCGATGAGCTTCAATTTCTGGCTCAACAACTGGCTGACCTATGGCGACCGGCGGCTCAGCGGGGCGCGTGAGCTGATCGCGGGCTGGGCAGGGTTCTGCCTTGCCTGCGCGGTAGGCGCGCTCGCCAATGTGGCGCTTGCGACCTTCCTCGAAGCGGGCGGGGTGCATTATGCGCTGGCCGCGATGGCCGGGATCCTGGCCGGATCGGTCTGGAATTTCGCGCTGTCGAGCCGCTTCGTCTGGGGCCGGTTCTAGGGCAGGCGCTCCTAGCGCCAGCCGGCGAACCACGCCCAGTCAAGAAAGCTCTGCGGCCCGTCGAGCGGGCCTGCCGCGATGATCGGGTAGAACAGCGCGAAGACCAGCGCGCTTGCCGCCAGCACCGCCCAGGCCGCGACCCGCCATCCGGCCCTGCGCAGATCGCTCAATCCGAGCGCGAGCGCGGCCAGCAGGAACACCGATGCGGGAAGGTAATGGTAGTAGAATTGCACCGGCTTGGGCGCGATCAGCCACAGGCCGAGCGCCGCTGCATAGCCGAGCGGGGCCGCGATCCGCGCCCAGTCGCCGCGATAGATGCCGGTGACGAGGCACCATGCGAGCGCGGGCAGGCCGATCAGCATGGTCAGCGGGTTGCCGATCAGCAGCACGCCGCGCTGCGCCCCGTCGACATGCTCGTAGAGATACCAGATCCCGCGCGCATTGATGACCCATTGCTGCCACTGGCTCTGATAGGCGTGCGGCTCGATCACCTGCCGCTGGAGCTCGATCATCTGGCCGTGGAAACCGATCAGCCCCGCCTCGGCGAGCGGCGAGGGGGCGAAAGGGGTGCCGAGCCAGTATCCCGGAGCAAAGGTCAGCGCATAGACACCGAGCGGGAGGAGGGCGAGCCAGGCGAAGGCCTCGACAAGGCTGATCCCGGGCACCGGAACGCCGCGCTGGCTGGCGAACAGGCGGCGGCGCCCTGCCGACAGGCGGGCTGCGAAAAAGGCGAGGCCCGGCGCCATGGCGAGCGGCACCGCGTTCCATTTCGACGCGAGCGCGCAGCCGAGCGCAAGCCCCGTCAGCGCAAGCCGCCTGCGCCCGGTCTCCGGCTCGCGGATCGCCGCGGCGAATTGCCAGGCAGCCAGCGCGAGAAAGGCGAGCATGACGATATCGAGCATCGCGATGCGCGCTTGGATGAACAGGTGAAAGCCGGTGACCAGCAGCGTGCCGAATGCGAGCACCGCGAAGCGATCCTGGCTGGCATGCCACATGGCGCGCATCATCGCGCCCACCGCGACGCTGCCCGCGACAAGCGGCCCGACCCGCCAGCCGAGGGGGTTGTCGCCGAACAGCGCCATGCCTCCGGCGATCAACAGCTTGGCCAGCAGCGGGTGTTCGCGATTGACATAGCTTGCCGGCTCGCCAGCGAACAATGCGAGCAGTTCGCGCGCGGCGGGCAGGTAGTGAACCTCGTCGAAAAAGGGCTGCGAAGGCACCGTGATGCGCAGCCCTGCAAGCAACGCGAACGCAACCGCAAAGGCCAGGCACAGACCCGCGGGGTCGCGCGGCCGGGGCGGAGGCGCGGGCGCGGCGCTCATGCGCTCGGGTGGCGGCGGAATGCTTGGCGTGGCCATCGGCGCCGAGGCTTAGGGCGCACCGGCTGGCCGGGCAAGCGCTTGCCCGCAAAGGCCTGCGCGGTTACGCCCTTGCCCGAGATGAAAAAGACCATCGGAATGGACCGCGCGGTAACGCGCAACTGGCGCCCCGCGACCCGCGCGGTGCGCGGCGGGACGCAGCGCAGCGAGCATGGCGAGACGAGCGAGGCGCTCTTCCTCACCTCGGGCTACAGCTATGACGATGCGCAGACGGTCGCCGACCGGTTTGCGGGCGAGGCCGAAGGCATGACCTATTCGCGCCTTCAGAACCCGACCGTGGCAATGCTCGAGGAACGCATCGCGCTGATGGAGGGCGCAGAGGCGTGCCGGGCGCAGGCGAGCGGGATGGCGGCGATGACCGCGGCGCTGCTGTGCCAGCTTTCCACAGGCGATCACGTGGTCGCCGCGCGCGCGGCCTTCGGGTCGTGCCGCTGGCTGGTCGATTCCCTGCTGCCGCGTTTCGGGATCGAGACCAGCGTGATCGACAGCGCCGACAACGACCAGTGGGAAGCCGCGATCCGGCCCAATACACGGGTCTTCTTCTTCGAGACCCCGGCCAATCCGACGCTCGATGTGGTGGATCTCAGGCATGTCTGCGATCTCGCCCGCGCGCATGGCATTACGACGGTGGTCGACAACGCTTTTGCCTCGCCCGCATTGCAGCGCCCGATGGAATTTGGCGCTGACGTCGTCGCCTACAGCGCGACCAAGCTGATGGACGGTCAGGGCCGCGTGCTCGCAGGCGCGGTGTGCGGCAGCGCGCAATGGGTCGAGGAATATCTCCTGCCCTTCCAGCGCAATACCGGCCCCAATATCGCGCCGTTCAACGCCTGGGTGGTGATGAAGGGGCTGGAGACATTGTCCTTGCGCGCGCATCGGCAAAGCCGCAGCGCGGTCGAGATCGGCCATGCCATCGAAGAGAGGATCGCGCGCGCGGGCGGCGAACTGCGCCATCCGGGCCTTGCCAGCCATCCCCGCCACGAACTTGCTCTGCGGCAGATGGACGCGACCGGGCCGATCTTCGCCTTCGATGTCGGCACCCGCGAGCGCGCCTTCGCCGTGCTCGATGCGCTCGAACTGATCGACATCTCGAACAATATCGGCGATGCCAAGAGCCTGATGTGCCACCCGGCGAGCACCACCCATGCCGGGATGACCGACGAAGCGCGCATTGACATGGGCGTGACCGAAGGGCTGCTGCGGATCAATGTCGGGCTGGAGGACGTGGCCGATCTCACCGAAGATCTTGACCGCGCTCTGGCCGCAGCGGGGATCTAGTCGCCGCCGCCGTCACTGCCGCCACCCGGCCTGTGCGAATCGGGGTCCCATTCGCGGGTCAGCGGGCGGCTGACGAGCAGTAGCAACAGCACCACCGCGCTCACCACCGCGGCAAGCACGATCTGGCCCATGCCGCACAGGAGGCCGATCGCGCCCGCGCACCAGATCGCCGCGGCAGAGCCTGCGCCCTGGACGAAATTGCCTTCGCGAAACATCGCCCCTGCACCGATGAAGCCGATGCCGGTGATGACCCCCTCGATCACCCGTGTGGGATCGATCTGCGCGGTGGTGTCGCCGAGGCCCGCGATCATTTCGAGCGCACCGATGAGCAGCCCGCAAGCGGCCAGCGAGATGATGACGAAGGGGCGGTAATCGATCGGTTTCTTGGCGAGAAACCGCTCCAGCCCGATCGCGAGCGGCAGGAAGGTCGCCGCGGCGAGGCGCGCGGCGGCTTCGGCCCAGGTGAGGCTTTCGAGATGTGCAAGTTCCATGGGTTTGCAACGCCTCGGGCGCGCTTGGTTTCCGCGCCGGGCTGGCAGGCCGGTTGTGCGGTGCAGCACAAGCGCCTATAGGCGCGCTCGACCTTTGCCAGGGCGGCGCGATTGCGCCATGCCCGGCTTACCCGAAAATCCAGCGGAAACCATCCGACCCATGACCAATACCGCCACCTTTGCGGACACGTTCCGCCGCGACTGGTTCGCCCAGCCGCGCGCCGATATCCTTGCCGGCATCGTCGTCGCGCTCGCGCTGATCCCCGAAGCGATCGGCTTTGCCCTTATCGCGGGCGTCGATCCCAGCGTCGGGCTCTATGCCAGCGTCGCGATCGCGATGGTGATCGCGTTCACCGGCGGACGCCCGGGCATGATCTCGGCGGCGACCGCGGCGGTGGCCGTGGTGGTGATCCCGCTGGTGCGCGATTACGGGGTCGAATACCTGTTTGCCGCGACCATCCTGATGGGCATCTTCCAGGGGATCGCGGCGCTGCTGCGGCTCGACCTTCTGATGCAGTTCGTCAGCCGCAGCGTCATCACCGGCTTCGTCAACGCGCTCGCGATCCTCATCTTCATGGCGCAGATCCCGCAGCTGATGCCGGGCAATCCGGGCGTTGGTCCGTGGACCTGGGTGATGGTCGCGGCGGGCCTTGCGATCATCTACCTGTTTCCGCGCGTCACCAAGGCGGTGCCGAGCCCGCTGGTCGCGATCGTCCTGCTGACGGCGGCCGCGGTTTATTGGGGCCTGCCGGTCAACAATGTCGCGGGCGAGGGGACCTTGCCCGACGGCCTGCCGGTCTTCGCTTTGCCAGACGTGCCGCTGACCTGGGAGACTTTGCGCATCATCGCCCCCTATTCGGCGACCATGGCAGCGGTGGGCCTGCTCGAAAGCCTTCTGACCGCGCAGATCGTCGATGACATGACTCACACCGACAGCGACAAGCGCCGCGAGAGCGCCGGACAGGGCATCGCCAATTTCGTCACCGCCTTCTTCGGCGGGATGGGCGGCTGCGCGATGATCGGCCAGTCGGTGATCAATGTCGCGAGCGGCGGGCGCGGACGCTTGTCGACCTTTACTGCGGGCGCGTTCCTGCTGTTCCTGCTGACCGTGCTCGGCCCCTGGGTCGGACAGGTCCCGATGCCAGCCCTTGTCGCGGTGATGATCATGGTGAGCATCGGGACGTTCTCGTGGAACTCGATCCCCAATCTGCGCCGCCACCCGCCGACCAGCTCGATCGTGATGATCGCTACCGTCGTCACCGTGGTATGGACGCATGACCTCGCACTCGGCGTGCTTGTCGGCGTGCTGCTCTCGGGCATCTTCTTCGCCCAGAAGGTCAAGAACATGTTCACCGTCGAGCGCGTGCGCCGCCCCAATTCGAGCGTCTATATCGTCACCGGCGAGATATTCTTCGCCAGCGTCGACAAGTTCATCGCCAGCCTCGGCCCCGAAAGCCAGTACGAGGACGCCTCGCACTATGTCGTGATCGACGTGTCAAAGGCGCATTTCTGGGACATCTCGGCGATTGGCGCGCTCGAAAAGGTGATCGAGCGCATGCGCCGCAATGGTCGCCACACCCGCGTCGTCGGGCTCAACCAGGCCAGCGCCGATCTGTTCGACCGCTTTGCCCTCGAAGACCGCACGGGGATCGAGCTGGGGCTGGGGCCGATGAAGGCGCTCTAGGGCGCCGATATTGCAATTGTCCGATCCTGCGGCAGGCGCAGATCATTAGGTGATGGCCAAGGGCAGGGCGTGTTTCGCGCCCAAGCGCCACGCATCAAACGGAATCGGTTTCCGCGATGCGGCGCTTTTCCCTTTCTCGCTCCGCCTTTGCGCGGTCGAGGGCCACCTGCCGCGCCTTGTCTGCCAGGCCGCGCCAGGTCTTTTCCGCGCGCAGATTGCGCTCTTTGACATTTTCGAGCGTGGCCTCTTTCGCACTGAGCGCTGCCTCTTTCGCTCGTGCATCGTAGAATTCGAATGTTTGGCTCATTAGCTGGGCTTTCTCGGCTGGTTCGAACGAAGGTGCCCCTCTCGCGCGCCGGGTCGCCCAGGCACGCGAGAGGAACTGCGATCAGGCGATCAGTCGGCGGCGGACAGGTTGACCGCGCTTTCCTTGCCATTGCGGCCGGTTTCGACTTCGTAATTGAGGCGCTGGTCCTTCTCGAGCGTCTGCATGCCTGCGGCCTGGACGGCGCTGATGTGGACGAAGCTGTCATTCGAGCCGTCTTCGGGCTGGATGAAGCCATAGCCCTTGTCGGTGTTAAAGAATTTTACGGTTCCGGTCTTGCTCATGATGGTTCCTTTCGAGAACGCTTTGGGATGCCGCCCCGCGACATGCGGTACGGTCGTGCATAAAATCGTTCGATGAAAGGAAGTCGTCGTCTGGTTTACGCCGGGGCCAGCAAAGGCAAGCGGCGGTCGTCAAAATCCGAAGTCCGTCGCATATTCCGACGTCAGCGAACTGCTCCTAGCAGGCTTTGATCAGGACACCTAATCAATCGACTCCGGTCGCAAAATGTCCGCCCTGCCCAACGACGATAACGGGTCGTCAGTGGATGGCCGTCTTTCTCCGCCGACCCGGCTTGCCCTTTTCCCGCGTGCGTGCGACCTCCCGTGCATCCAGGGGAGAACGCAGACATGGCCAAGCGTGTCGAGCTGATTTTCGATTTCGTCAGTCCCAATGCCTATCTGGTCTGGTGGCCGCTGCGCGACATCGTCAAGCGCACCGGGGCCGGGCTCGACGTGACGCCGGTGTTCCTTGGCGGGATGCACAAGCTCACCGGCAATGCCCCGCCGATGATCCGCGATGCCGATGTGAAGGGGAAGGTCGAATATTCCGCGCTCGAAATGCGCCGTTTCATCGCCCGGCACGAGCTGACGAAGTTCAAGCTCCACCCCAAGTTCCCGTTCAACTCGATCACGCTCCAGCGGATGCTCTATGCCGCTGACCAGGACGGGCGCGGGGTCAGCTTTGTCGAGGCGCTGCTGCCCAAGGTCTGGGAGGAGGGCGTGGACATCACCGATCCCGACGCGCTTGGCCAGGCGATTGCTGCGGCGGGGTTTGACGCGCAGGACCTGTTCGCCCGATCGCAGAGCCAGGAGGTCAAGGACGGCCTCGTCGCCAACACCGCCGACGCGGTCGAGCGCGGCACCTTCGGCATCCCCACCATGTTCGTCGGGCCGCGCGATGGCGAACAGGAGATGTTCTTCGGCAAGGAACGGCTCGGCCAGATCGAGGAATTGCTCGAAGCGGGCTGAGTGCGCGGCGGCTCGTCTGCGCGCGGCGCTGCCGGCTTGCAATTTCGCCGCTTCGCCATAGGCTTGGGCCCGATCCGAGTCGCCGGATCGCCGGGGGGACGCACCATGAAATTCCTGTTTCGCGCGAGCCTTCTGGCCGCATTTGCGGCAAGCGCGCTGCACGCCCAGCCAGAGCCGCGGGCCGATGCGCCCACGCGGCTTGCCGATCTCGCAATAGAGGCCGAGGCCGAGCGCCCCGCGGCAATCGCGACCGAGCATTTCGCCGCGCGCAGCGCCTATCGCGACTTTGCCATGTCCCCCGATGGCAGGCATCTCGCGATCCGCCGCGTGCACGAGGGCCGCAACGACATCCTGCTGCTCGATGCCGCCACGCAGGACGCGCTCAAGCTCTACAAGCTGGGCGATGACCAGCGGATCGACTGGTTCCGCTGGGCGGGCAATGACAAGCTGATCTTCTCGATCTCGATGCGCGGCAAATTCTACGACATCCCGGTGCGGGTCAACCGGCTGTTCGTGCGCAATATCGCGACCGACGAGACCTGGATGCTCGACGTGCCCGGCGACCTGCTGTGGGGCGGCGACCTGATCCATGTCGACGATGACGGCGCCTTCGCGCTCGTATCGGTCCAGCGCGGCATACGCAGCGACCCCTCGGTCTATCGCTACCAGCTGGTCCCTGGCGCCGAGCGCGAACGCGTGGTCAAGCCCAAGAGCGGGGTCTGGAACTGGTATGCCGATGATGCCGGCACGGTGCGCATGGGCATCGGCTATCGCGGCAAGCGCATGCGCATCTATTACCGCGACACCGCGGATGACGATTTCGAACTGGTCGACAAGCTGCGCCGTGGCGATGACCGCGTGCGCTACTGGCACGTCGTCCAGATCCGTTCCGGAAGCGATCGCGGCTACGTTCTCGAAGAGGACGAGAACGAGCGCGTCGGGGTGCGGCTGTTCGACTACAGCACCGGCGAGACGCTCGAGACATTCTACCAGCACCCCGATTGGGACGTGAACGAATTGTGGCTCGACCGCGAGGGCAATCCGCTGGCCGCGCTCTACACCGATGACCGTGACCGGATCGAATGGTTCGACGAGGAGATGGGCGTCCTGTTCGAGCGGCTGCGCGATGCAGTGGGGCTCGACCAGCTGCGCATCGTCACCCGCTCGCGCGACAATGACCGGATGCTCATCTGGGGCGGAAGCGAATCCGATCCGGGCGCTCTCTACATCTTCTCGCCCGGGGAACGCCGGCTCGACCTGCTCGACAATTACCGCCCCGAAGTGGATTTCACCGCGCTCGCGCGGCCGCGTCCGGTGCGTTACCGCGCGCGCGACGGGCTGATGATCACCGCCTATCTCACGCTCCCGCGCGGGGTCGAGCCCAGCGCGCTCCCGCTCGTCATCATGCCGCATGGCGGGCCCTTCGGGATCCGCGACAAGCTCGAATACAATGACGAGGTGCAATTGCTCGCCAATCGCGGTTACGCGGTCCTCCAGCCCAATTATCGCGGGAGCGGCGGATACGGCCAGGCCTTTGCCGAGGCCGGCCATGGCGAGGTCGGGCGCGCAATGCAGGACGATATCGACGACGCGATGGCCTGGGCGGTGGCAGAAGGCCTTGCCGATCCCGCGCGGGTATGCGTGGTGGGCGGTTCCTATGGCGGGTTCGCGGCGCTGTGGGCGGTGCTGCGCAATCCCGAACGCTATGCCTGTGCGGCAAGCTGGGCCGGGGTGACCGACTGGGACCGGATGCTGAGCTATGATCGCCGCTATCTCGGGCGCGAGCAGGCGCGCGACCTGCGCCGGCGCGAAGAGGGCGAGGATGCCGATCTCGACGAATTCTCGCCGGTCAACCTGGCACAGACGCTGAGCCGCCCGGTGCTGCTGGCGCACGGGACCAGCGACCGCCGCGTCCCGGTCTCGCAATACCATGCCTTCGACCGCGCCACGCGCGATGCTCCGGTCCGACCCGTCACCCTGCTGATCGAGGGCGAGGGCCACGGCTTCACCAAGGCGGCAAACGAGCAGAAATGGTACGATGCGCTGGTCGCGTTTCTCGCCGAGCACAATCCTGCCGACCCGCCGCCCGTTGACGCTACGGCAGCGCCGTGATCGCTCGCGGCTAGCGCGCTTCCCCTCGCGCGCCCCTTGCGCGCGGATTGCGTGCGCCGAGGTGGATTACCCCGGTTCAGCCCCTTGAGACCGGCCAAGGAATCGCTACCTTGGTCGTGGTATGAAAGAACTGTTCCAACACGCTGCCACGACCGAAGGGGTCACCGTTCGGGTGGCTGTCAGTTTCCTTCCCGAACAATCGCATCCCGAGGCGGGCAAGTGGTTCTGGGTCTATCACATCCGGATCGAGAACGGCTCGCACGAGGCGATCCAGCTGCGCACCCGCCACTGGCGGATCACCGATGCGCGCGGGATGGTCAACCATGTCGACGGCGAAGGCGTGGTCGGCGAACAGCCGCATCTCTCGCCCGGCGAAAGCCACGATTACGTCTCGGGCTGCCCGTTGACGACCCCGCACGGCTCGATGGAAGGGTTCTACACCTTCGTGAATGCCGAGGGCACGCCGCTCGAAGTGCGCATTCCCTTCTTCCCGCTCGCCGCTCCCGCCGAGGCCGAGGACGGCCAGCCGCGCCTTTGAGCGCCGCCGCATCGGCAAGTTCCCGTTTCAGGGCGACAACCAGCCTTCGTCTTGCGGTCCCGCGCGCGCGCCCTTAAGCGCTTGCCCCTGTGAAACGCACGCACCTGCCCCTGAATGCCCTGCGCGTCTATGACGCGGCGGCGCGCCACCTGTCGTTCACCCGCGCGGCCGACGAGCTCGCGGTGACGCCTGCGGCCGTGGGCCAGCAGATCCGCGCCCTTGAGGATCATTTGGGCGTCGTGTTGTTCCGCCGCACCTCGAAGGGGCTCGAACTGACGCCCGAGGGCGCGGCCGGGCTCGACCCCTTGCGCGAAGGCTTCCTGCGCTTCGAGGAAAGCGTCGCCGCGATGCAGGCGGGGCAATCCTCGGACCGCTACACCATCGCCGCCCCGCGCGAATTCTACGCCCAGTGGCTCGCCCCGCGCCTGGCCGAATTCCAGGCAGGCACCCCGGGCGTGGTCTATTCGATCGTCGCCAATGAGAACGCCGATTTCACCGAGGCTAATCTCGACCTCGCGATCCGGCTGGTCGACGGGCCGGGCGAGCTAGAAGGCGTGCAGCTGGCGGCTGGCAATCGCGTGACCGTGGAACGTCCGGCCGAAGCTGGCGGGGCGCCCGAGACCTGGATCGAATGGCCCGGAGCGCCGCTGCCCGAAGGCGTGCGCGCCTGCATCAAGGCGGGCAATGCGGGCCAGGCGCTGTCATCGGCGATTGCTGGGATGGGCCGCGCCGTGCTCCCGCTGCTGCTGGTCCAGGGCGCGCTCGATCGCGGGCAACTGGCAGCGATCGGCGAACCCGATGAAAGCCGCCGCGCCTACTGGCTGGTCGCCCCGGTCCCGCAATGGCGATCAAAGAAGGTCAAGGCGCTGGTCGCCTTTCTCACCGGTGGCTGACACCCCGGTGCTCGAGACAGCGCGGCTGAGGCTGCGCCCGCTGGCGAGCGGCGATGAACACGCGCTTTTCCCCACCCTGTCGGACCCAGAGCAATGCCTCTACCTCTCGCGCCCCGCCTTCGAGAGCGCGGAGGAATTGCGCGGCTGGCTCGCCGATCCGAAATGGAACGGTCGCACCTGGATCGCGGAGGACAATGAAGGCACGGTCGTCGCCCGCTTCGTCGCGGTGCCGACAGACGACCCGCAGGCCGAGGAGGTGGGCTACATCACCTGCGCCGAACGCCAGCGCCAGGGTATTGCGCGCGAAGGGATGGTCGCGCTGATCGCGCAGCTTTTCGCCGAGAACAAGCGCAGGATCATCGCCGAGGTCGACCCGCGCAACACCGCCTCTGTCAGCCTGCTCGAAAGCCTCGGCTTCGCGCGCGAGGCGCATTTGCGCGATCACGAGGTCACTCATATCGGGACCTGCGATCTCTATATCTACGCGCTAGATGCGCCCGGCCTGCCCGTTTCCGCCTGACGCGGCGGCTTCGCGTTCCGCCTCCCATTCCGAGCGCCAGCGCGCCTTCAGCCCGGCGAAAAAGGCGCGGTTGGCCTCGCGGTTTTCCTCCGACATGCGCTCGGCGCGCTGTTCATCCTCCCACTCGGCGCGAAGCCGCGCGGCGAGCGCGTCATAGGCCGGATGCCCCGGCTCGAGCGCGCCCGAGGCCGCATGCGCGCCATAGCGTTGGGGCAGGCGGCTGCGCAGGAAGAACATGGTGAGCGCGTCCTTGTGGCGGATCTCGGTGCCCACGACCTCGCCGCCCGCGATGACCAGCCGCTCCTCGCCCTCGATCGCGCGCGCCAGCGCACCCGCTTCGAGCCGCGCCACCCCGCGATCCACCGCCGCCTCCCAAGCCGCGCGAAAGCCTTGCGACCCGGGCCGAGAGCGCAGCTTGTAGATCGCCTCAAGCGACTTGCCGATATGCCGCGCGGCCTCGGCGACGATGCCGGTGGCGGCGAGATGAGCGATGAAGGCGCGCTGAAGATCGGGCGTGATCGAATTGGAGCGCGGCGCGACATGCGGGACGGGATCGAAGGTGAGCAGCGGGTCGTCGGGCGAGGGCGGGGCAGCAGTATGCGCGACGGCGCTGGTGGCCTGGCGGGGAGTGGCGCGGAGGTTGGTCATGGGCGGTGATCCTTGGGGAGAGGGGTGAGGGGAGTGGTGGGGGCGCGTGGGGAGGGGTTTTGCGTTGTTTGTTTCGTCTCAAGCGCCGGCGCGTGTGGAAGGGGTCTCGACCAAGAGCGTCGGGTGGTTCTTCCGGGCGGAGTCTTTGTGTGCTTGGCCCCATCCGGGGCCAATCCTCGCTAGACGTCCTCCGCTTCGCTACGGACCCGCTGCGGGCGGCCGGTCGGCCTCTGACTGCCGTGACCAGGAGCCGGGACTAGCCAGCGAGGCTTGGAATGGTGCGAGCGGAGCGAGCCAGCGCGCGACTGCGCGCCGCGGCTTATGCCGCGAAGCCAAGCAGCGCGGATGCGCTGCGCCCGGCGTATGAGGGCGAAACAAATAACTCTACGGACGCATGGACCAAGCCCCGCCATCCCGCACCCGAAACCGGGCGCAAGGACCGCTACCTACTCCCCCGGAAGAAACCCCGCAGCACGCGCTCGTTCGCCTCGCGCCGGGCGGCGACATCGGGAGGGCAGGGCGGATTGCCCCCGATCCGCCCCGCCTCGACATGCGCGAGCCAGCTGGCGTTGTGCCGGTGCTGATCGCCATCTCCCCAATGCGGCTGCCAGCCGGCGGGCGGACGCCCGGGCGAGAGGGGTTCGGTCGGATCGTAAGAAAGTATGCTCATGGCGCGGTCCTTTCGAGAAGAGGGTTAAGGACCGGGGTATGAAGCAGATTCTTGGAGTGTAGGAAAATCAAAGCGACCCGTGTGCGGTGCAGACGTTGGCGCGAGCTGCAATTCCATTTGTTACTTTCAACCGGAGAAGGCGACGATCAAAGCCAATACGCCAAATCCAGTTGCGCTTGCGAGGAAAAATGCAAAGTCCCTATGTATGCCTCGTCGCCGATGCTCTCTCTTCCTTCGTTTGTATGGCTTGGAGAACCCTCGCATCAACACCTGCTCTGCCGACAAAGCCTTGCCTTTTTCTTGGCTAGAACCAGAGCCGAAATCTGATCGTGGTCTCATCTTCGTGTTCCTATGAACTTTTCTCATGCGTACGTTTCCAAAATTTGACTGACCGCGACGAAACCTTTGGGGGTCAGTGAGAGAAGTTTCACTCGCTTGTCGTCGCTCGATTGTGTGCGCTCTACGAGGCCAGCTTCCATCAGTTGGCCTATTACTCTCAACGCTGTTGTGTCGCGGGCACCTGATGCGATGCTCGCGCTCTTGATCGAAAGACGAGTTCCACTCACTTTTGCGCAGAATAGCTCCAGCAGCATGTCCCACGCGGGCTCACCGAGCAGCTTATTAGGGAGCGACTTCTCTCTAACTGTTCTTTGCCGCATGTGCTCTTTCGCTCTTAAAGCGAGAAGAAACACCCGTTCATCGACGGGGATATCAGCAGCCTCCGTGGATGCAGCTGACTCTAGCTCAAACGTAGATCGGCCTTCGATGCCATTCGCCATTCGCAATAGCATTACTGCTATCTTACATATCTCGCTTGGACTGTTTCCACTTCCGATTTTGCCAGCCTTGAACTCCAAAGAATCCAAAATTGGTGTTCGAGGATCAGCGAGAGGCATCTGCATTTGCGAAGAGCCAATCATGAAGTTGTCTTCGTCCGTGCCTCCAATGTAATTTGTATCGACCTGAATGACATCATCACAAACGTCGCTGTCATTCGCTTCGATCCGATAATTGATCGAGCTGACGGCCGTCCGGACGAGTGAACTATATTCGCTACAGCTCCAGCGATGATCCAATTGCCGTCGCTCTCTTGCGACTACTTTAGACGAATGACTAGTCTGGTTTGCGTATCGTGCTTTTGACATTTTCAGCGACCCACCGATTTACCAAAGTACTCACCTTATTCTGTAAGGAAAGTTCGACTTGCCACTCGATAAGTAATTCAATATTCAGCCAAACTCCATTAACTCCCCCTTAAGAAGATCTGTAGGCTGCAAGGCTAAAACCGATTAAAATTTTCGAAGTTCTATATTTGTTCTCCGCCTTATGGTTAGTCTTCAGGATTGCTCGGATCGGTTCGTGATCCGACGCAAGGCCCTTGACCCACACCCCCAATCCCGCTAACCGCGCCGCCATCCGGACGGGCCTCTTTCGAGTCCCGCCCGAACAATAGAGCTGAACATTGCCGGATTTGTCCCGCAGGTCCTGCTCACGCGAGTAGGGCCTTTTCTATTGGGTCGCTCCCTCAAACAGGGCGCGATTTGCGAGGCAGCCGTCAAAGTAACCCGGTGGCCGAGTGGCCGTATCTCGGGTGGAGTGCTTCAGCTTGGTCTGCCTTTGGCGGCTCCTCGGATTTGTCCGGGGTGCGGCTCGCGCGGGACCAAGCCTCACTTCACATCTTGATCGGCCAGGGTCGTCACCATCAACACGGTGAAGAGAAAGACTCATATGCCGACGATCAACCAGCTGGTCCGCAAGGGCCGCACTCCGCAGAAGGCCAAGTCCAAGGTCCCTGCGATGGAGCAGAACCCGCAGAAGCGCGGTGTCTGCACGCGCGTCTATACGACGACGCCGAAGAAGCCGAACTCCGCACTTCGCAAGGTCGCCAAGGTGCGCCTGACGAACCAGCGCGAGGTCATCTCCTACATCCCGGGCGAAGGCCACAACCTGCAGGAGCACTCCGTCGTGCTCATCCGCGGCGGCCGTGTTCGCGACCTTCCCGGCGTTCGCTACCACGTCCTTCGCGGCGTGCTCGATACGCAAGGGGTCAAGGACCGCAAGCAGTCCCGCTCGAAGTACGGCGCCAAGCGTCCGAAGTAATTGAGGCGCGGCGGCGGTCCTCATCCCCACCCGGACACCTTGCGAGGTATCCTTTGGGTGGCCGGGTGGGGGTGAGGGCCGGTGCCGCAGGACGCTCACGGATGTGAGCGGCCACTCCGAAGGAGTTTAAAAACATGTCACGTCGTCGTAGGCCCGAAAAGCGGGTTATCCTTCCCGATCCCAAGTTTGGTGATCAGGTCCTTTCCAAGTTCATGAACAACCTGATGCTCGACGGTAAGAAGGCCGTTGCAGAAGGTATCGTGTATTCCGCACTCGAAACGGTCGAGGCCAAGGCCAAGGCCGATCCGGTGCAGCTGTTCCACGATGCGCTCAATAACGTGAAGCCGCAGGTCGAGGTCCGTAGCCGCCGTGTCGGTGGAGCGACCTACCAGGTGCCGGTCGAGGTTCGTCCCGAGCGTGCCCAGGCGCTCGCGATCCGCTGGCTGATCGGGGCCGCGCGCGGCCGTCCCGAAACCACCATGAGCGCGCGCCTGTCGGGCGAGCTGATGGATGCGGCCAACAATCGCGGCAACGCGGTGAAGAAGCGCGAGGACACGCACCGGATGGCCGACGCCAACCGCGCCTTCTCGCACTATCGCTGGTAAGGCGGCTTGCGGTGAAGCGCCCCGCTCTTGCGGGCGGGGTGTCTTCAACTGGTCACATTTGTAACTATATGGGGCGCTGAGACGTTCTCTCGCCCTCTAGACCCAAGGAATTCAATCATGGCCCGCGATTATCCGCTGGAGCGTTATCGCAATATCGGCATCATGGCGCACATCGATGCCGGCAAGACCACCACGACCGAGCGCATCCTGTATTACACCGGCAAGTCCTACAAGATCGGCGAAGTGCACGATGGCGCGGCGACGATGGACTGGATGGAGCAGGAGCAGGAGCGCGGGATCACGATCACCTCGGCCGCGACCACATGTTTCTGGAACCCGGAAGATCCCGACATGGATCCGATGGGCGACCCAAAGGAACTGCGCGCCGACACGCCCAAGCACCGCATCAACATCATCGACACCCCCGGCCACGTCGACTTCACCATCGAAGTCGAGCGTTCGCTGCGCGTGCTCGACGGTGCGGTTGCCTGTTTCGACGGCGTTGCCGGCGTTGAACCGCAGTCCGAGACCGTCTGGCGCCAGGCCGACAAGTACAAGGTCCCGCGGATGTGCTTCATCAACAAGCTCGACCGCACCGGCGCCGACTTCAAGTATTGCGTCCAGTCGATCATCGATCGCCTCGGCGCAACCCCGGCGGTCCTGTACCTGCCGATCGGTATCGAATCGAACCTCACCGGTCTCGTCGACCTCGTCAACCAGCGTGCGATCACCTGGAAGAACGAGGACCTGGGTGCTGAATACACTTTCGGCCCGATCCCCGACGACATGGCCGACGAAGCGGCCGAGTACCGCGAGAAGCTGATCGAACTCGCCGTCGAACAGGACGACGAGGTGATGGAAGCCTATCTCGAGGGCAACGAGCCCGATGCCAAGACGCTCAAGCGCCTGATCCGCAAGGGCACGCTCGAGCAGGCCTTCGTGCCGGTGCTGTGTGGTTCGGCGTTCAAGAACAAGGGCGTCCAGCCGCTTCTCGACGCGGTGATCGACTACATGCCGTCGCCGATCGACGTTCCCGCGATCAAGGGCGTTCTGCCCGATGGCGAGACCGAAGCCTCGCGTCCGTCTTCGGACGACGAGCCCTTCGCCGCGCTCGCCTTCAAGATCATGAACGACCCGTTCGTTGGCTCGCTCACCTTCACCCGCATCTATTCGGGCAAGCTGTCGAAGGGCAGCGTCATGAACTCGGTTAAGGAGAAGAAGGAAAAGATCGGCCGCATGCTGCTGATGCACTCCAACGAGCGTGAAGATATCGAAGAGGCATTTGCCGGCGACATCGTCGCGATCGCGGGTCTGAAAGAGACCACGACCGGTGATACGCTGTGCGACCCTGCCAACCCGATCATTCTCGAGCGGATGGAATTCCCCGATCCGGTCATCGAGCTGTCCGTGGAGCCCAAGACCAAGGCCGACCAGGAAAAGATGGGCGTTGCGCTCAACCGCCTGGCTGCCGAGGACCCCAGCTTCCGCGTCTCGACCGACCACGAATCGGGCCAGACCATCATCAAGGGCATGGGCGAGCTTCACCTCGACATTCTCGTCGATCGCATGAAGCGCGAATTCAAGGTCGAGGCCAATGTCGGTGCGCCGCAGGTGGCTTACCGCGAAGCTCTCGCCCGCGAAGTCGAGCTCACCTACACCCACAAGAAGCAGTCGGGTGGTTCGGGCCAGTTCGGTGAAGCCAAGGTCGTCGTCACCCCGGGTGAACGCGGCCAGGGCATCATTTTCGAAGACGAGATCAAGGGCGGAAACATTCCGCGCGAATACATCCCGTCGGTCGAGAAGGGCATGCGCGAACAGGCCGAGAGCGGTCACCTGATCGGCTTCCCGATCATCGACTTCACGATCCGCCTGATCGACGGCAAGTACCACGACGTCGACTCGTCGACCGTGGCGTTCGAGATCACGGGTCGCGGCGCGATGCGCGAAGCTGCGCAGAAGGCCGGGATCAAGCTGCTCGAGCCGGTGATGAAGGTCGAGGTCGTCACTCCCGAGGATTATCTCGGCGACGTGATCGGCGACCTCAATTCGCGTCGCGGGCAGATCCAGGGAACCGACACGCGCGGCAACGCGCAGGCGGTCGAGGCATTCGTCCCGCTCGCCAACATGTTCGGCTACGTCAACGAGCTGCGTTCGTTCACTCAGGGCCGTGCCCAGTACACGATGCAGTTCAGCCACTACGACGAAGTTCCCTCGAACGTGGCCCAGGAGATCAAGGAGAAGCTTGCCTAAGCAGGCGCTAACAGCTAGGGGCGGCGCCTGATTCCGCGGGGCCGCCCTTTCTCCCGCACAGCAATCATTCCAAAAGAAGGTTATTAGAGAAATGGCGAAGGAAAAATTCGAGCGTAACAAGCCGCACGTCAATGTCGGCACCATCGGTCACGTCGACCACGGCAAGACCACGCTGACCGCAGCGATCACCAAGGTCCTGGGTTCGGCTGTCGATTTCGCTAACATCGACAAGGCTCCCGAAGAGCGCGAGCGCGGCATCACCATTTCGACCGCGCACGTCGAGTACGAGACGGACAACCGTCACTACGCGCACGTCGACTGCCCGGGTCACGCCGACTACGTGAAGAACATGATCACCGGTGCCGCCCAGATGGACGGCGCGATCCTGGTCGTGAACGCAGCCGACGGCCCGATGCCGCAGACCCGCGAGCACATCCTGCTTGCCCGTCAGGTCGGCGTTCCGGCTCTGGTCGTGTACATGAACAAGGTCGACCAGGTCGACGACGAGGAAATCCTCGAGCTCGTCGAACTGGAAGTCCGCGAACTGCTCAGCGAGTACGGCTTCGACGGCGACGACATCGCCATCGTCAAGGGTTCGGCCCTGGCCGCTCTCGAAGGTCGCGATCCGGAAATCGGTGAAAACTCGATCCGCGAACTCATGGCCGCTGTCGACGAAAACATCCCGCAGCCGGATCGTCCCGTCGACAAGGACTTCCTGATGCCGATCGAAGACGTGTTCTCGATCTCGGGTCGCGGTACGGTTGTCACCGGCCGCGTCGAAACCGGCGTCGTGAATGTCGGCGACGAAGTCGAAATCGTCGGCATCAAGGACACCACCAAGACGACCGTCACCGGCGTCGAAATGTTCCGCAAGCTGCTCGACTCGGGCCAGGCCGGCGACAACATCGGTGCCCTGATCCGCGGTGTCGCCCGTGAAGAAGTCGAGCGTGGCCAGGTTCTCGCCAAGCCGGGTTCGGTTACTCCGCACACCGAGTTCAACGCCGAAGTCTACGTGCTGTCGAAGGACGAAGGTGGCCGTCACACGCCGTTCTTCGCCAACTACCGCCCGCAGTTCTACTTCCGCACCACCGACGTGACCGGCGAAGTGATCCTTCCCGAAGGCACCGAGATGGTGATGCCGGGCGACAACGTGACCATCGGCGTCAAGCTGATCGCTCCGATCGCCATGGACGAAGGCCTGCGCTTCGCTATCCGCGAAGGCGGTCGCACCGTCGGCTCGGGCGTGGTCGCCAAGATCACCAAGTAAGCCGCTGCCCCTTCCGGGGGGACACGGACAAATTCGGGGGCCGGTTCGCGCAAGTGAGCCGGCCCCCAATTTGTGTGAGGCGGATTTCCCTGCGAACGCAGCGGAAACACGCCTGATCGCGGCGCGCGAAAATTCGGGCATGTTTCGGGGTTGCCAGAATCCCGGCCTGCCGATATACGCGCGCCAACCGCAGCGGAGATTCGTTTCCGTTGTAACGAAATTTGATTGGGCCGCCCGCAGAAGCACGAGCGACGCGGGGCTGGCCTTTTGTTTTTGAGAGCGGGAAACCGTTCTTTGGCTCTTTCGCATTGGTGTAGGTAATGGAAGCTCAGAATATTCGTATTCGCCTCAAGGCGTTCGACCACCGCGTTCTCGACCAGGCAACTGGCGAAATCGCTGACACGGCCCGTCGCACGGGCGCGCTTATTCGTGGCCCCATTCCCATGCCGACGCGTATCGAGAAGTTCACCGTGAACCGCGGCCCGCACATCGACAAGAAGTCGCGCGAGCAGTTCGAGGTGCGCACCTACAAGCGGCTGCTCGACATCGTTCAGCCCAACGCCCAGACGGTCGACGCGCTGATGAAGCTCGACCTGGCCGCCGGCGTCAATGTGGAGATCAAGCTGGCCTGAGCCGGTTGACCCGCCGTCCGTCGACCGGACGTGAAACGGTCGGACAGTTTGGGGCTCCACTGGCCCCGTCGGTCACAGCGACCGGCAAGACATTGGGATACCGCCGGACCCTTCCTTCACGGGAAACACGGTCCGGGCTGCGTCCCCCGTCTCGCCAAACCTCGCCACAGCGGCGAGGGGAGGCATCAGCCCGGACGGGGCGAATAGCAGCATAAAAATTTGGGCCGATTGGAATGCCAAGGAAGCGAGGCGTTCCGCACGCACCTCTGGGATGGTCCCTTGGGTGCCTCTGTAAGGAGTATGCACGATGCGCACAGGCGTGATCGCAAAGAAGGTTGGGATGACCCGCCTCTTCCAGGAGGACGGACGGCACGTGCCCGTGACGGTTCTCGCTCTGGAAGATTGCCAGGTCGTTTCGCACCGCACCGCTGACACGGACGGCTACTACGCCGTTCAGCTCGGCGCGGGCGAAGCAAAGCAGAAAAACGTCGCCAAGCCGCAGCGCGAGCATTTTGGCAAGGCCGGTGTCGGCCTCAAGCAGCGCGTTGCCGAATTCCGCGTCGAGAACGAAGACGGCCTCGTGCCGGTCGGTTCGCTGATCAGCGCCGATCACTTCGTTGCCGGCCAGAAGGTCGACATCACCGGTCACACCCAGGGTAAGGGCTTTGCCGGCGCCATGAAGCGCTGGGGCTTCGGCGGTCTTCGCGCCACCCACGGTGTCTCGATCTCGCACCGTTCGCACGGTTCGACGGGTAACCGCCAGGATCCGGGCCGCGTGTTCAAGGGCAAGAAGATGGCCGGCCACATGGGCGACCGTCAGCGCACCCAGATGAACCTCGAAGTGGTCCGCACCGACGCGACCCGCGGCCTGATCTTCGTCAAGGGCTCGGTCCCTGGCTCGAAGAATGGCTGGCTGATGGTTCGTGACGCCGTGAAGGTTTCGCAGCCCGACGATCTGCCGTTCCCCGGTGCCGTCGTCGAGACCAAGGCTCCGGCCAACGAAGCTCCTGCCGCCGAGACCCCGGTTGAGGAAACCGCAGGCGCAGACGCTGCCGCAGACACTCCCGCACCCGAAGCCAGTGCTCCGGCCGCGGAAGAGAAGAAGGAAGACTAAGCCATGAAGGTGAAGGTCCAGAAAATCGACGGGAAGGCCTCGGGCGATATCGAACTGTCTGACGACGTGTTCGGTGTGACCCCGCGTGCCGATATCCTGCACCGGGTCGTGACCTGGCAGCTCGAGAACCGCCGTGCCACCGCACGCCCGACGCGCGAGCGTTCGGACGTTGCGCGCACCGGCAAGAAGTTCGGTGCCCAGAAGGGTTCGGGCGGCGCTCGCCACGGCGATCGCGGCGCTCCGATCTTTATCGGCGGCGGCAAGGCTCACGGCGCGCGCAAGCGGGACTTCGAGCAGTCGCTCAACAAGAAGATCCGCGCACTCGGCCTGAAGATGGCGCTCTCGACCAAGGCCAAGGACGGCCTCGTCGTCCTCGACAGCCTCGAGCTCAAGGATGCCAAGACGAAGGCGCTCAAGGGTCACTTCGACAAGCACGGCTTTGCCGGCAAGGTCCTGGTGATCGACGGCGAGAACGTGAACGACGGCTTCAAGAAGGCTGCCGGCAACATCCCGGGCGTCAACGTGCTCCCGGCGCGTGGTGCCAACGTCTACGACATCCTCAACCACGACACGCTGATCCTGACCAAGGACGCGGTCGAAAAGCTGGAGGCGCGCTTCAATGGCTAAGAAGGACAGCATCGACGCGCGGCACTACGACGTGATCCTCGCACCCCACATCACCGAAAAGTCGACGATTGCGTCGGAAAACAACGCGGTGGTGTTCAAGGTGGCGAACGACGCGACCAAGCCGCAGATCAAGGAAGCAGTCGAGGCGATCTACGACAAGAAGGTCGTCTCGGTGAACACCATCCTCACCAAAGGCAAGACGAAGCGCTGGAAGGGCAAGCCCTACAAGCGTTCCGACTTCAAGAAGGCGGTCGTCCGTCTCGCTGACGGCGAGATGATCGACATTACCAGCGGTATCTGAGGCGGATCATGGCACTCAAGAACTACAAACCGACAAGCCCCGCACGGCGCGGCCTCATCCTGGTCGACAAGTCGGGCCTCCACAAAGGTGGTCCGGTCAAGTCGCTCACCGAAGGCAAGCGCAAGACCGGCGGCCGTAACAACAAGGGCCATGTGACCAGTCGCGGTATCGCGGGTGGCCACAAGCAGAAGTATCGCTTCATCGACTTCAAGCGTCGCAAGTGGGATGTCCCCGCGACCGTCGAGCGGATCGAATACGACCCCAACCGGACCGCTTTCATCGCGCTGATCAAGTACGAAGACGGCGAACTGGCCTACATCATCTGCCCGCAGCGCCTTGCTGTCGGTGACACGGTGGTTGCCGGCGAGAAGACCGACACCAAGCCTGGCAATGCCATGCTGCTCGGTCAGATGCCGGTCGGCACGATCTGCCACAATGTCGAGATGAAGCCGGGCAAGGGCGGCCAGATCGCCCGTTCGGCAGGCGCCTATGTCCAGCTCGTCGGTCGTGACCGCGGCATGGTCATCGTGCGGCTCAACTCGGGCGAGCAGCGTTACCTGCGCGCCGATTGCATGGGTACGGTTGGCGCGGTCTCGAACCCCGACAACCAGAACCAGAATTTCGGCAAGGCCGGTCGCACCCGCTGGAAGGGTCGCCGTCCGCTTACTCGCGGTGTCGCAAAGAACCCGGTCGATCACCCGCACGGTGGTGGTGAAGGCCGCACCAGCGGTGGCCGTCACCCGGTTACCCCGTGGGGCAAGCCGACCAAGGGTGCCCGCACCCGCAAGAACAAGCAGACGGACAAGATGATCATCCGTTCGCGTCACGCGAAGAAGAAGAGGTAAGACACGATGGCACGTTCCGTCTGGAAAGGTCCGTTTGTCGAACTCAGCCTGCTGAAAAAGGCAGAGGACGCACAGGAAGCGAACAGCACCAAGCCGATCAAGACCTGGTCGCGTCGCTCCACCATCCTCCCGCAGTTCGTGGGTCTGACGTTCAACGTCTACAACGGCCAGAAGTTCATTCCGGTCTCCGTTTCGGAAGAAATGGTCGGCCACAAGCTTGGCGAGTTCGCGCCCACGCGCAACTTCCCGGGCCACGCGGCTGACAAGAAGGGCAAGCGATAATGGGCAAGGCAAAGTCTCCCCGTCGCGTGGCCGACAACGAGGCGCTCGCCGTCGGCACCACGATCCGTGGTTCGGCGCAGAAGCTCAACCTCGTTGCCGAGCTCATCCGCGGCAAGAAGGCCGAAGAGGCCATGAACATCCTCTCCTTCTCGAAGAAGGCGATGGCGAAGGACGCCAGCAAGGTTCTCGCTTCGGCGATCGCCAATGCGGAGAACAACCACGATCTCGACGTCGACGCTCTCGTCGTTGCCGAGGCTTCGGTGGGCAAGTCGATCACGATGAAGCGGTTCCACACCCGTGGCCGCGGCAAGTCGACCCGCATCCTGAAGCCGTTCAGCAAGCTGCGCATCGTCGTTCGCGAACAGGAAGAGGCGTAAACCATGGGCCAGAAGAGCAATCCGATCGGTCTGCGCCTGCAGATCAACCGCACCTGGGACAGCCGCTGGTACGCCGAAGGGCGTGACTATGCCGGTCTGCTCGCCGAGGACATCAAGATCCGCAAGTACATCCTCGAGAACCTGCCGCAGGCAGCGATCTCGAAGGTGGTGATCGAACGCCCGGCCAAGCTGTGCCGCGTGTCGATCTATGCTGCGCGTCCGGGCGTCATCATCGGCAAGAAGGGCGCGGACATCGAGAAGCTGCGTTCCAAGCTGAGCACGATGACCGAAAGCGAAGTGAAGCTGAACATCGTCGAGATCCGCAAGCCGGAAATCGACGCCAAGCTCGTCGCCCAGGGCGTCGCTGACCAGCTGGTCCGCCGTGTCGCTTTCCGCCGCGCGATGAAGCGCGCCGTGCAGTCCGCGCTGCGTCTGGGTGCCGAAGGCATCAAGATCGTTTGCGGCGGCCGTCTCGGCGGTGCCGAGATCGCCCGCGTGGAATGGTACCGCGAAGGCCGCGTGCCGCTTCACACGCTGCGCGCCAACATCGACTATGCCGAGACCGAGGCGCTCACCGCCTACGGGATCATCGGCATCAAGGTGTGGATCTTCAAGGGCGAGATCCTCGCTCACGATCCCACCGCGCAGGACCGCCTGATGATGGAAGCCCAGACTTCCGGCGTCCGGCCTGCACGTTGAGGTAACTGACAATGCTGCAACCGAAGAAAACCAAGTATCGCAAGGCCTTCAAGGGCAAGATCAAGGGCGACGCCAAGGGCGGCACCACGCTGAACTTCGGCGCCTATGGTCTCAAAGCTCTCGAGCCCGAGCGTATCACCGCGCGCCAGATCGAAGCCGCGCGTCGTGCCATCACCCGCGCGATGAAGCGCCAGGGCCGCCTGTGGATCCGCGTCTTTCCCGACGTGCCGGTCTCCAAGAAGCCTGCCGAAGTGCGTCAGGGTAAGGGCAAGGGCTCGGTCGAATACTGGGCTGCTCGCGTCAAGCCGGGCCGCATCCTGTTCGAACTCGACGGCGTCGACGGCAAGGTTGCCGCGCTCGCTTTCGAACGCGCCGCGATGAAGCTGCCGATCAAGACCAAGGTCGTCGCCCGTCTCGGCGACACCTCGCACCTGGGAGGCGAATAATGGCCAATCTCGAAGATCTTCGCACGAAGACCGATGACCAGCTGTCCGCCGAGCTCACCGAGCTCAAGCGCGAGCAGTACAACCTGCGCTTCCAGGCTGCCACCAACCAGCTCGAAAAGCCTTCGCGGATCCGCGAAGTGCGTCGCACGATCGCTCAGATCAAGACGCTGCAGAACGAGCGCGCGGCAGCCGCCAAAGCCAAGGCGTAAGGAGTAGACAATGCCGAAACGTATCCTGATCGGGACTGTCACCTCCGACAAGACCGACAAAACCGTGACCGTTCTGGTCGAACGCAAGGTGAAGCACCCGCTCTACGGGAAGATCATCCGTCGTTCGAAGAAGTATCACGCTCACGACGAAGCCAACGAGTACACCATCGGTGACGTCGTTCGCATCGAAGAGACCAAGCCGATCTCCAAGACCAAGACCTGGGCCGTCAAGGACCGTGTCGTGGCCGGCGGAGTGCAGGCGATCGAAGCGGATCTGGACGTCGCCGAAGCGACCCCGGGCGCCGCAGAGTAATTTGACGAACGGAACTGCCTTGCCCCGGTCAGCATCGGGTGTCTCGGCAAGCCAAGAGAAGGAACCGGATCAATGATCCAGATGCAATCCAATCTCGACGTCGCGGACAATAGCGGCGCAAAGCGCGTCCAGTGCATCAAGGTGCTGGGCGGCTCGAAGCGCCGGTTTGCCTCCGTCGGCGACGTGATCGTGGTTTCCGTCAAGGAAGCCCAGCCGCGTGCCAAGGTGAAGAAGGGCGACGTCCACCGTGCCGTCATCGTTCGCACCAAGAAGGACGTCCGCCGTCCCGATGGCAGCGTGATCCGCTTCGACAGCAACGCCGCTGTCCTGGTCAACAAGAGCGAGGAGCCCATCGGCACCCGTATCTTTGGCCCGGTGGTGCGCGAACTGCGCGGTCGCGGCTTCATGAAAATCATTTCGCTCGCTCCGGAGGTGCTCTGACCATGGGTGCTGCAAAAATCCGCAAGGGTGACGAGGTCGTCGTGCTCTCGGGCAAGGACAAGGGCCGCACCGGCACCGTCCAGAAGGTCCTGCCGAAGGATGGCAAGATCATCGTCGAGGGCGTCAACGTCGCCACCCGCCACGTCAAGCCCAGCCAGGCCAATCCGCAAGGTGGCATCGACCGTTCGCCGGCTCCGATGCACATCTCCAAGGTTGCCCTCGCCGATCCCAAGGATGGCAAGCCCACCCGCGTCCGTTTCGAAGAGAAGGACGGCAAGAAGGTGCGCGTTGCCGTGAAGAGTGGGGAGGTCGTCAATGACTGATTACACGCCCCGGCTGAAAGCCAAGTTCGAAGACGAAATCGTCAAGGCGATGACCGAGAAGTTCGGTTACACCAACCGTCTTCAGGTCCCGCGCCTCGAAAAGATCACGCTCAACATGGGCGTGGGCGAAGCGAGCCAGGACAAGAAGAAGGTTCAGGTCGCTGCCGAGGAAATGGCCCTGATCGCCGGTCAGAAGCCGGTCATCACCAAGGCCAAGAAGTCGATCGCTCAGTTCAAGCTGCGCGAAGGCATGCCGATCGGTTGCAAGGTCACCCTGCGCCGCGAACGCATGTACGAATTCCTCGATCGCCTCGTGACGATTGCCATGCCCCGTATCCGCGACTTTCGCGGTGTGAACGCCCGTTCGTTCGACGGTCGCGGCAATTACGCGATGGGTCTCAAGGAACAGATCGTGTTCCCCGAGATCAGCTACGACAAGATCGATAAGGTGCGCGGGATGGACATCATCATCACGACCACCGCCAAGACCGACGAAGAGGCGCGCGAATTGCTGCGTCTGTTCGGCTTCCCTTTCCAGGGCGAAGCCGGCGAAGACAAGAAGGCCGCGTAAGCGCGCCGTGAACGAGACAGACAGGAAGAGAGCTTAAGTCCAATGGCGAAACTGAGTTCGATCAACAAGAACGAGCGTCGCAAGAAGCTCGTGAAGCAATACGCAGCCAAGTACGAGAAGCTGAAGGCTATCGCTAACGATGAATCGCTCGACGAGAGCGAGCGTCTGATCGCGCGCCTGAAGATGGCCGAGATTCCGCGCAATGCGAATCCGACCCGCGTGCGCAATCGCTGCGCCACCACCGGCCGCCCGCGCGGCTATTACCGCAAGTTCGGCATCAACCGCATCGAACTTCGTGAACTCGGCAACCGGGGCATGATCCCCGGCCTGACGAAGTCGAGCTGGTGAGGAACTGACAGATGGCTATGACCGATCCCCTGGGTGACATGCTCACCCGCATCCGCAACGGCCAGCAGGCGAAGAAGGATTCCGTCCTCTCGCCCGCTTCCAAGCTGCGTGCGAACGTCCTCGAAGTGCTTCAGCGCGAAGGCTACATCCGTGGCTATTCGGAAGACGAGAGCGGCAAGCACCCCGCGCTGCGGATTGAACTGAAGTATTTCGAAGGCGAGCCGGCGATCAAGCACGTCGCGCGCGTTTCCAAGCCGGGCCGCCGCGTCTATTCGGGTTCGAAGGAACTTCCGACCGTGCGCAACGGCCTTGGCATCACCATCGTCTCGACCCCGCGCGGTGTCCTCTCGGATGCCGAAGCACGCGAAAACAAGGTCGGTGGCGAAGTGCTCGCGGAGGTCTTCTGATGAGCCGCATCGGCAAGAAACCGGTCGCAGTCCCCAACGGGGTGACGGCCAATATCGAAGGCGACACGCTGACGGTGAAAGGCCCCAAGGGCACGCTCACCATGGGTCTGTCCGATCTCATCGACTACAAGGTCGAGGGTGACGAGATCCACGTGAACCCGGCCAACGACACCAAGCAGGCGCGCTCCTACTGGGGCATGCAGCGCACGCTGGTGGCCAACCTGGTCGAAGGCGTGACCGAAGGCTTCACCAAGACGCTCGAGATTTCGGGTGTCGGTTACCGTGCCAAGGCCCAGGGCAAGACCCTGAAGCTCGAGCTCGGCTTCAGCCACGATGTCGACCTCACCGTGCCGGAAGGTATCGAAGTGAAGACCCCGGACCAGACCACGGTCGAGATCTCGGGCATCGACAAGCAGGCCGTTGGCCAGTTCGCCGCTGAAATCCGCGAATTCCGCAAGCCCGAACCCTACAAGGGCAAGGGCATCAAGTATCGCGGCGAGTACATCTTCCGCAAGGAAGGGAAGAAGAAGTAAGATGGCAAAACTTTCTCTCTTTGAACGGCGCCGCCGCCGTGTTCGCACCGCGCTCCGTGCGCGTTCGGGCGACAAGCCGCGTCTGTCGGTGCACCGCACCGGCCGCCACATCTACGCGCAGATCATCAATGATGCCGAAGGCCGCACCGTGGCCTCCGCTTCGACGCTGGGCGCGAAGAATTCGGGCGCCAATGTCGATGCCGCCAGCCAGGTGGGCAAGGACATCGCCGCTGCCGCCAAGAAGGCCGGCGTGACCAACGTCGTGTTCGATCGCGGCGGGTTCCTGTTCCATGGCCGCGTCAAGGCGCTGGCCGATGCCGCTCGCGAAGGCGGGCTGGAGTTCTGATGATGGCTGACGACAAGAAAACCACCGAAGCGGAAAACACCGCAGCGGCAACCGAAACGGCCGCGACCGAGAACGCTGCTCCGGCAGCGACCGAGACCCCGGCTGTTGCCGAAACGCCGAGCGAGGCCGCTGACAACCAGAACCCGGCGCAGGAGCCGAGCGCTCAGCCGACCGCCGAAGCCAAGACCGAAGAGCAGCCCCGCCAGGGCCGTGGTCGTGGCCGTGGTGGCAACCGTGACGGCGGTGGCCGTGGCCGTGGTGGCCGCGACAATCGTCGTGGCGGCCGCCGCGAGGAAGAAGATGACGGCATCATCGAGAAGCTGGTTCACATCAACCGCGTCTCGAAGACGGTGAAGGGCGGCAAGCGCTTCGGTTTTGCAGCGCTCGTGGTTGTCGGTGACGGCCAGGGCCGCGTCGGCTTCGGCCACGGCAAGGCCCGCGAAGTGCCCGAGGCGATCACCAAGGCGACCGCTGCCGCGCGCAAGAAGATGATCCGCGTGCCTCTCAAGGAAGGCCGCACGCTGCACCATGACGGCAATGGCCGTTTCGGTGCCGGCAAGGTCACCGTTCGCACCGCGCCTCCGGGTACCGGCATCATCGCCGGCGGTCCGATGCGCGCCGTGTTCGAGAGCCTCGGCGTTGCCGACGTGGTGACCAAGTCGGTCGGCACCTCGAACCCGTACAACATGATCCGCGCCACCTTCGAGGCGCTGCAGGACCAGACTTCGCCGAAGTCGGTTGCGCAGCGTCGCGGCAAGAAAGTCGCCGACCTCCTGGGTCGCGGCGGCCAGGTGAGCGAAACCGAAGCAGAGGCCGACGCCGCTGCTATCGTGGAGTAAACGACAATGGCTGGAAGCAAGACCATCAAGATCAAGCAGGTCGGTTCGCCGATCCGCCGTCCCGAAAGCCAGCGCAAGATCCTCATCGGTCTTGGGCTCAACAAGATGCACAAGGTCGTCGAACGCCAGGACACCCCTGAAGTTCGCGGCGCTGTCGCCAAGATCCCGCACCTGGTCGAAATCGTCGACTAGGCACGCCGATCATGGGCAGATGCAACGAAAGGCCGTCCCGCGAGGGGCGGCCTTTTCGTTTGCAGCGCGTCTCCCACACATTGGTGCGAATTTGGCCGATGGGCGTGCCGCGTGGTAATTTTGGCCCGAACCGGCGAATCGCGAAGGGGAGGGGGATCATCATGTATGGACGTTGGACGAAATCGGGCCTTGCACTGGCGGGCGTGGCGGCTCTTGCGCTGGGCGCGGGCGCGCCGATCACCGCGCAGGGCGTGTACGAGCAGGAGGTGAACCGCTTGCTCGACCTCACTCGCAACATCGCCAGTTCGCGGGGCTTCTCCTCGACCCATTCGCGTCACAATGGCCAGCTCAACCAGGGCCAGGAAGAAACGGTCACGCTCGATCTGAGCGCCGGCATGAGCTACATGATGGTGGCCCAGTGCGATCGCGATTGCTCGGATATCGACCTGTGGCTCTATGACGAGAACGGCAACCTCATCGACGAGGACGTGCTGGTCGACGACACCCCGATCGTGAACGTGACACCGCGCCGGTCCGCGCGCTTCTCGCTGCGCACCGGGATGATCAATTGCTCGGTGCAGCCGTGTTATTACGGCATCGGGGTCTACGGCTCGAAATAGGCCGCGCACCTGCGCCGCATGTCCCGGCCGGCTAGCGCATATCCGGCCGCAAATGGCGGCGCGGGCCACCGCGATCCTTGGCTCTGCGGGAACAATGCTTGCACCTCGCGGCAAGCTCGGCTATCGGCGCCGCTTCCAACAGCGCGCAGCCCCGTGGTGGGGCCGTCAGAAAGCGAAAGCGAGTGCACATGAAACTCAACGATATCCGAGACAATGATGGTGCCCGTAAGGTCCGCGTCCGCAAGGGCCGCGGTATCGGTTCGGGCAAGGGCAAGACCGCCGCACGCGGCCAGAAGGGCCAGAAGAGCCGGTCGGGCGTCGCCATCAAGGGCTTCGAAGGCGGCCAGATGCCGCTTCACATGCGTCTTCCCAAGCGCGGCTTCAACAACCCGTTCGGCAAGGATTATGCCGAGGTGAACATCGGCATGGTCCAGAAGTTCATTGACGCCAAGAAGATCGACGGCAAGAAGGACATCACCGAAGAGACGCTGCGCGCAGCCGGCCTCGTTCGCGGTGGCAAAGACGGTGTCCGTCTGCTCGGCAAGGGCGAGATCAAGGCCAAGGCCAAGTTCGTCGTCACCGGCGCCACCAAGGGCGCGATTGCCGCAGTCGAAAAGGCCGGTGGCAGCGTCGAAGTGACCGCGCCCAAGAAAACCGACGCCAAGGCCGACGCCTGATAGCCGTTTCCTCGCCGGGTGCCGGATCATCGCCGGTGCCCGGCAAAGGGGAAATATCGCCGCGGGGGTTCGACAAGTCCGCCCGCGCTACCTATCTAGGCCGTCGCAGCCGGGATAGCCGGCACAGATTCTAGGATCGATTGACAGACAATGGCATCACGCGCCGACAACATCGCCAGCAATCTGAACCTCGGCAATTTTGCCCAGGCGACCGAATTGCGCCAGCGTATCTGGTTCACCATTGGCGTCCTGATCGTCTTCCGCTTCCTCAGCTTCGTCCCGCTTCCGGGTATCAACCCGCTCGCGCTCGACCAGCTGGCGGCGCAGACGCAGGGCACGATCATCGACCTGTTCAACACCTTCACCGGCGGTGCGCTCGCCAATATGAGCCTCATCGCGCTCGGCGTGATGCCGTACATCACCGCCTCGATCGTGGTGCAGATGGCAAGCGCGCTGCACCCGACGCTCGCCGCGCTCAAGAAAGAGGGCGCGACCGGGCGGCAGAAGCTCAACCAGTACACCCGTTACGGCACGGTCTTCCTGTGCGCGATCCAGGGATGGTTCCTGGCGACGGGGCTGGAAAGCTTCGCGTCGTCGCAGGGCATCGCCGCGGTGGTGCAGCCGGGCTACATGTTCCGCGTCGGCGCGGTCATCAGCCTTGTCGGCGGGACCATGTTCCTGCTGTGGCTCGGTGAGCAGATCACCAGTCGCGGGATCGGCAACGGCGTGTCGCTGATCATCATGGCCGGCATCGTCGCCCAGTTCCCGACCTTTGCCGTCAACATGTTCGAAGGCGGACGCACCGGCGCGATTGCGCCGACCATCATCATCGCCTTCATCGTCATGGTCGTCGGCCTGATCCTGCTCATCAGCTTCGTCGAGCGCGCCCAGCGCCGCCTGCTGATCCAGTATCCCAAGCGCGCGACCCAGCAGGGCATGATGCAGGCGGATCGTTCGCACCTGCCGCTTAAGCTCAACACCGCCGGCGTCATCCCGCCGATCTTCGCGTCCTCGCTGCTGCTGCTGCCGCTCACCATCAGCTCGTTCGCGGGCAATTCGGTCGACACCACCAGCGCGTTCGGCCAGACGGTGGTGACGCTCAACCAATATCTCGCGCATGGTCAGCCGATCTACATGCTGCTCTATGCCGCCGGGATCATCTTCTTCTGCTTCTTCTACACCGCGGTCGTGTTCGACCCGGAGGAGACCGCGGACAATCTCAAGCGCAATGGCGGGTTCATTCCCGGCATCCGTCCGGGCAAGCGCACCGCCGACTATCTCGAATATGTGCTCACCCGCATCACCGTGGTCGGCGCGGCCTATCTGACCTTCGTCTGCGTCGTGCCCGAATACATGATTGCCCAGACCGGCATCCCGCTGTTCCTGGGCGGCACCAGCCTGCTGATCGTCGTCAACGTCACCGTCGACACCATCAGCCAGGTCCAGTCGCACCTGCTGGCACACCAGTATGGCGACCTCATCAAGAAGGCCAAGCTCAAGGGGCGCAAGCGCTAGGCAGCAGGTTCGTTCATCCGTAAGGCCGGCCGCGCACCGCGAAGACGGTCGGGCCGCAACAGGGGATCAGGGTTCGTGAACATCATTCTTCTTGGACCTCCGGGGGCGGGCAAGGGCACCCAGAGCGCCGGGCTCGTCGAGCGGCACGGGATGAAGCAGCTTTCCACCGGCGATATGCTGCGCGCCGCCGTGAAGGCGCAGACCCCGGTCGGGGTCGAAGCCAAGGCGGTGATGGATCGCGGCGAACTGGTCTCGGACGAGATCGTCTCCAAGCTGATCGACGACAACCTGGCTGACATGCCCGACGACCAGGGCGCGATCTTTGACGGATATCCGCGCACCGAAGCGCAGGGTCAGCAGCTCGACGGCATCCTTGCAAGGCATGGCCGCAGTCTCGACCACGTGATCGAGCTCGAGGTCGATGTCGATGCGCTGGTCGAACGGATCACCGGGCGTTTTTCCTGTGCCAAGTGCGGCGCGCTTTACCACGACACCGCGAATCCGCCGTCGAAAGAGGGCGTGTGTGACGTGTGCTTCGCCACCGAGTTCAAGCGCCGTCCGGACGACAACGAGGAAACCGTGCGCACGCGGATGGACGAATACCGCGCCAAGACCGCTCCGATCCTGCCCGGCTACGAAGCTCGCGGGATCGTCACCCGGGTCGACGGCATGGCCGATATCGAAGTTGTCGCCAAAGCAATCGACGCGGTGCTCGCCGGCTGATCGGGGTTTCCTCTCGGCGCGCAAGGCTTTAACGAGGGCCGCGCAACCGAAAGGACACGAAACCCTTGCGCCACACCCTCACATTCATCGCTGCCGCGTTCGCCGCGGCGACCAGCGCTCCTGCCGCCGCCGAGGTGGTGACCGCCGAAAACGGTCATTTCGTCACCCGCGCCGAAGCAATCGTCGAAGCCGATCCCAAGGCTGTGTGGCTGGCGCTCATCAGCCCGGCGCGCTGGTGGTCGGACGAGCACACCTGGTCCGCCGATGCCGCCAATTTGAGCCTCGTCCCGCAGGCGGGCGGATGCTTTTGCGAAAAGATCCCCGAAGTCGACGAGCCCGGGCGCTTCACGCTCGAAGGCAGCGTCGAGCACATGCGCGTCATCCAGGCCTATCCCGAGGTCGCCTTGCGGATGCAGGGCGCGCTTGGCCCGCTCCAGAGCGAACCGGTCACCGGCGTGCTCACCATCGCGATCAGCGAAGCCGATAATGGCACCCGGATCGTGTGGGAATACAATGTCGCGGGCGCGATGCGCTATCCGCTGCCGGTCATCGCGCAGGCGGTCGACGGGGTGATGACCTTGCAGTTGACGCGGCTCGGCAACGCGCTCGGCATGGTCGAGGCGCCCGCCGCCCCCGCAGCGCCGCCAGCGCCAGCGCCGGACCCGGCGCCCGATGGCGGCGATGCGCCCGAAGGTACCGGCCAGGATGGCATGGGCGAGGGCGGGGACGATGCCGCGATCGCGATCGATCCCGACGCGGTGCTCGAGGATCCCGAGAGTCCCAGCGCGGTCGACGAGGCGTTCGAAGATCTCAACGATGGTTAAGCCCGCAGGGTTTTGACCGGCGGGTCGTGGACGTGTATCACGATGGTTGAAATCGATGCGAAGCTGCCTATTTGGGCGGCTCGGTCGATATCGCGCGTCCCTGCGGTTGACCTTCTGGTCGAATCACCGTAAGCGCGCCTCTCATTCGACACGCCCGTAAAGGCTCAGGCGAATCCGGTCCGGCAGGCATTGCCCTCATGTGGTGTGCCATCCGGACTTTTGCCGTTTCAGGCCGGACCGTGGGTGGCGAGTGAATTGAGCGTCGAGATAGGGGGCAGGCCAAAGCCTGCACGACCCCTGTGGAGCATGGAGAATTAAGTGGCTCGTATTGCCGGGGTAAACATCCCCACCAACAAGCGCGTTATCATCGCGCTGACCTATATTCACGGAATTGGCCGCACCACGGCCGTCCAGATCGCCGACAAGCTCGGTATCCCGCATTCGGCACGTGTCCAGGACCTCACCGACGAGGAAGTCCTGCGCATTCGTGAAACGATCGATGCTGATCACACGGTCGAAGGCGATCTTCGTCGCAACACCGCGATGAACATCAAGCGCCTGATGGACCTGCGTTCCTATCGCGGCCTGCGTCACCGTAACCAGCTGCCCGTTCGCGGTCAGCGCACTCACACCAACGCCCGCACCCGCAAGGGCAAGGCCAAGCCGATCGCAGGCAAGAAGAAGTAAGCCGCCGGGGAAACCCGACAGGCTTTTTCCTTCTGACCGTTTTATAAGGAATAAGAACAATGGCACGCGAACCCGGCAAAGTAAGGCGCCGCGACAGGAAGAACATCACCAGCGGCGTTGCGCATATCAATGCCAGCTTCAACAACACCATGATCACCATCACCGATGCCCAGGGCAATGCCATCAGCTGGTCCTCGGCAGGCATGATGGGCTTCAAGGGCAGCCGCAAGTCGACCCCGTATGCAGCGCAGGTCGCTGCCGACGATGCCGGCAAGAAGGCCGCCGAACACGGTGTGCGCACCCTCGAAGTCGAAGTGAAGGGCCCGGGCTCGGGCCGCGAAAGCGCGCTGCGCGGCCTCGCCGCGGTGGGCTTCAACATCACCTCGATCCGCGACGTGACTCCGATCCCGCACAACGGCGTTCGCCCGTCCAAGCGTCGGCGCGTCTGATCCGAATTCGGTGCGGCGGCCCGTGCGGCCGCCGCTTCCCGACCGGGGCCGGAACACGCTGACGAGCGTTTCGGACCCAACCCAATTTACGAACCCGCTTGACGCAAGCGAATTAGGGGAAATCCATGTCCGTCAATATGAAGAACTGGCAGGAACTCAAGAAACCCAACGCTCTCGAAATCAAGGAAGGCGGCGACAAGCAGCGCAAGACCACCTTCGTGGCCGAACCGCTCGAACGCGGCTTCGGCCTCACTCTTGGCAATGCCCTGCGGCGCGTGCTGCTGAGCTCGCTCCAGGGTGCCGCGATCACCTCGATCAAGATCGAAAACGTGCTGCACGAATTCTCCTCGCTCGCCGGTGTGCGCGAGGACGTGACCGATATCGTCCTGAACGTGAAGCAGATCGCGCTCAAGATGGAAGGCGAAGGCCCCAAGCGCCTGCAGCTTTCGATGACCGGTCCGGCCGAAGTGAAGGCGGGCGACATCGCTGTCACCGGCGATATCGAGGTCATGAACAAGGACCTCGTGCTGTGCCATCTCGATGAAGGCGCGACGCTCAACATGGAACTGACCGCTGACGTGGGCAAGGGCTACTCGCCCGCGGTCCAGAACCGTCCGGCCGACGCGCCGATCGGGCTGATCCCGGTCGATTCGCTCTACAGCCCGGTGCGTCAGGTCAGCTACAAGGTCGAGAACGCGCGTGTCGGCCAGGAGCTCGACTACGACAAGCTCTCGCTCACCGTCGAAACCGATGGCACCGTCACCCCGGAAGACGCCGTGGCCTATGCCGCACGCATCCTCCAGGACCAGCTGACCCTGTTCGTCCACTTCGAGGACGGCATCCCGCAGCCGCAATCGGCGATGATCGGCCACGCCGCTCAGCCGCAGGAAGACGATGCCAACCAGCTCAACCGCTACCTTCTCAAGAAGGTCGACGAGCTGGAACTGTCGGTCCGTTCGGCAAATTGCCTCAAGAACGACAACATCATCTATATCGGCGACCTGGTCCAGAAGACCGAAGCCGAGATGCTGCGCACTCCGAATTTCGGCCGCAAGTCCTTGAACGAGATCAAGGAAGTGCTGTCGTCGATGGGCCTGCGCCTGGGCATGGACATCCCCGGATGGCCGCCTGAAAACATCGAAGAAATGGCCAAGAAGCTCGAACAAGAGCTGCTCGGCTGACCAAAGGCTCCGGCGGCGCGCCTCAAGCGCCGCCAGCTTTGGGGTACCTCGCACGGCCCCTCATCGAACTGAAGGATATACACAATGCGTCACGGAATTTCTCAGCGTAAGCTTTCGCGCAAGTCGGGTCACCGCACCGCGCTCTTCCGCAACATGTCGGCCGCGCTGATCAAGCACGAGCAGATCCTCACCACGCTTCCCAAGGCGAAGGAACTGCGTCCCTATGTCGAAAAGCTGGTGACGCTTGCCAAGCGCGGCGGCCTTTCGAACCGCCGCCTCGCCATGACGCGCCTGCAGGACGAGACCCAGCTCAAGAAGCTGTTCGATGTCCTCGCCGAGCGTTATTCGGACCGTGACGGCGGCTATACCCGCATCATCAAGGCCGGCTATCGTGACAGCGACAGCGCGCAGATGGCAATCATCGAATTCGTCGAGCGCGACGAGGATGCCAAGGGCCAGGATTCGGGCCCCGACTTGAGCGAAGCGGACGAATTCGAAGACGCGTAAACGCGATCGAATGGCACAAACAGCGAAGGGCTGGCGGAGCGATCCGCCGGCCCTTTCGTTTGTCTGTTCATAAAAATGCCGCCTAAACTGAACAAAAGCTGCAAATGCCAGTCAGGCTCGCCTCACGGCGGTTCATCCATAAGCACATTCGAAGCCGGGGCACTCCCGCATCGGCTCAACCCGAGGATGAACCCAAATGAAGAATCTCAAGAGGACTCTGACCAAGGGCGCGCTCGGGACCGTCGCCGCTGGTGCGATGGCCCTGGCGACCGCCACACCCGCCGTTGCCGGCGACCGCTATGACCGCGACCGGGTCGATGCTGGCGACGTGATCGCCGGTGCCGTCGTGATCGGCGGGATCGCCGCTCTGCTCGGCGCTTTCGACAATGACGACCGGCGCGACCACCGTTATCGCGACCGCCGCTATCGTGACCGCGACTACCGCCATGACCGTCGCTATCGCGACCGTCGCAACTATCGCGACCACCGCGGCTACCGCAGTGCCGAGCGCGCGATCGAACGCTGCGTGCGCGTCGCCGAACGTCGGGCGCGCCGCCAGGGCGGATGGCGCTATGCCGACGTGACGCAGATCCGCGATGTCGATCGCACCCGCTACGGCTTCAAGATCGAAGGCCGGATGGAAGTGCAGGGATCGCATCGCTATCGCCGCAATTACGACCGCGGCGCCTTCACCTGCTACGCAGAAGGTGGCCGCCCGCGTGTCCGCTTCGGCGGGATCCGCGGCCTGGGCTGATCGGCCCGAAAAGCAATCACCACCGGCGGGGCGGACCTTCACGGGTTCGCCCCGTTTCTCTTTCGGCACAGGCGGTTTCACCGGCGGTTCAGCTTGGATCAAGCCGAGGCCGCCTATCGCCATCCCAGTCTGAGCGATTGGTGGGCGCTCGCCGGTGCTTCAAGCACGACCAACAGGAGGGAGCGACAATGGCTCACACGAAATTCTTGACCGGTCTGGCAGGCGTGATCGCCGCCGCCACCATCACCGCCGCGCCTGCACAGGCTGCCGAGCTTGGCGCGAGCCTCGCACCGTTCGAGCACGCTCCGGTATCGCCCGTCGGGGCCGAGACGTTCGACGAGGCGTCCGATTATCACCGCCGCCGCTGGCGCCGCTATCGCCGCAACCGCGTGGATGCGGGCGACGTTATCGCGGGCGTTCTGGTGCTTGGCGGGATTGCCGCGATTGCCAGCGCGGCCAGCAACAACCGTAACCGCAACCGTTACGAAGACCGCCGCTACCAGCGCCGCTATGACGATCGCCGCTATGACGACCGTCGCCGCACCACTCGCGCCAATGGTTCGGGTATCGACAACGCGGTTGATCAGTGCCTGGCACAGATCGAGCGCGACGTGCGCGTCGAAAGCGTCGACAACGCCACGCGCGGCCCCTCGGGCTGGAGCGTGTCGGGCACCTTGTTCAACGGCGCGCCCTTCACCTGCACGATCGGCAATGACGGGCGGATCGCCGACATCGATTACAGCGGCTTTGCGCATGGCCCGGTGGGCGGCGGTGACTATGCTGCCGGAGGCCAGTGGTCGGATGATCGCTATGCCGAGGCGCGCCTGTCGGCCCGTTCGAGCGGCTATGACGGCCCGCGTGCCGTTGCAGTCCCGCCGAGCACGGCGAACCGCGCCGAGGACCTGAGGCCGGCCTATCCTGGCGGCCCGCTTCCGGGCGAATCGCTGGCCGAATGATCCGCGCTTTCGGGAGCGGCCTCGTGGTCGCTCCCATAGCTCGGCAGGCCCAGTTCGAACCGGATCGCGGCGGCGCGCAGCGCGAAGCCTGCGACGAAACCCGTTCCCCAGACATAGGCGTCAGGCACTCCCAGCAGCGCTGACAGCTGCATGCCCACAACGGTGAGAGATGCGCCGAGGGCTGCGGCAGTGACATAGAGTTCGGGCTGCATGATGATCGAGGGGCGCCCGGCGACCACGTCGCGGATCACGCCGCCGACACAGCCGGTGATGATCCCCATCAGCGCCGCGGGGACGGGAGGGATGCCATAGGCGATGGCCTTGGCGCTGCCGAGCACGGCATAGGCGGCAAGCCCCACCGCATCGGCATAATCGAGCAATTTCCCGTCCCACATCCTGACCGGGGTGAACCAGGCGATCAGCGCGGTCGCAAGGCAGATCACCGCGACCCAGGGATCGGTCATCCAGAACACCGGCGCATCGATCAGCAGGTCGCGCACCGTTCCTCCGCCGACCCCGGTGACAAGCGCGAAGAAACCCATCGTGACAAAGGTCTGCCGCTCGCGCGCGGCGACCAGCGCGCCCGAAAGCGCGAACACCGCGATCCCGGCGAAATCGAGCAGGTCGAGGATCGGGGTAAGGACCGTCTCGTTCACGCGTCAGGCTCCCACGGGCGCTTTGGTACGCGCCCTGACACGCGCCTTGCGGCGGCGGAACATCAGGATGCAGCCGAACAGCGCGCCGACGAGCGAGAGCGCGGCAAAGGTGATGAGGATCGGGTGGCTGGTGTCCTCGCGCTCGGACAGGTCCATGATGTGCAGGCCCCACATGACGTCGAACCAGCGCCACCAGCGCGTGCGCACCGCCTCGATCTGTCCGGTATCGCGCCCGACATAGACATGCGCGCCATCTTCCAGAACCACCTGCCACACCGGGACCGGGCGGCGGAAATCGAACGGCACCTCGTCGGCTTCGAACAGCCGGATGCTTCGCACCGCATCTCCGCCCACGATCCGCCGGGCGACGAGCGCGCGCGCAGCAGCGGCATCGAGCGCGGGGATGGGGTCCCCGCTTGCGACATCGACCCGGGTCGTGATCCCGTCGAGCGTGGTCAGAAACGCCACCGCGCGCCCGTCCTGCATGGTCACGCGCATTTCGCGCAATTGCGCCTCGCTCGTGGCAAGCGGGCTGTCATCGAGCACCAGCGGCGCCTCGTCGACGGGAAGACGCAGGTGATTGCCGCGCACCTCCTCGATCGGTTTGGCGACCATGAACAGGCCGGTTGCGGTCCACATAATGATCGGCACGCCCACCAGCCAGCCAAGCCAGATGTGCCACTTGGCCAGTTTCAGCATCGTCGGTTTCATGTGCTCTACCCGTGCAGGATCCGGCCGATCTCGCCGGCTGCGTCGATGCAGTCGAGATCGCTCATCCGCGGCCCGATCACTTGCAAGCCGCAAGGCAGGTGCGCGCCCTCGTAATTGCCGGCGCCGATGGGGAGCACGGTGGAGGGAAGGTTGGGGAAGGTCGCAAGGCCGGACCAGGCGAGCCCGGAGGCGCCCGGCATGTCCTGCCCGTTGATCCGTATGGTCCCGTCGAAGATACGGCCTTCGCTATGCGGCACCGCGAGGACCGGGGCGGGCGGGGCGAGGACGAAGTCGTATTCCTCGAAAAACCGCTCCCATTCCGCTTCCTTGGCCGCCTGCGCATCGAGCAAGTCGAACCAGTCGCTCGCGCTCGCACGCTTGCCGGACGGACCGGGCGCGCCGCGGGCCATCGCGATGTTGAGCATCCGCATGTAGTCGCCCTGCTGCTGTTCGAGATCGGGAACGAGCGTGCTGGTGCGATCGATCGTGATGCCCGCCTCGCAGAGCGTTTCCAGGGCGGCCTCGGTGGGTTCGGTGACGCTCGCATCAACAGGGCTGCCGGGATATTCGGTGATCGCCAGCACCCGGCAGTCGGCCAGTGTCTTGCCGCGCCTCGTGAGCGGGTATTGCGCCGCGATTTGTGTCAGGACGGCGAGGTCTTCGGCATTGCGGGCCAACGGGCCTGCAATCGAGAGCGCGCCGTCATGCGCCGCGACGAAACCGTTGCGCCGCGCCATCTGCGGGTGATCGTGGCCGCGCTTGGAGACGAGGCCCCAGGTGGTCTTGTGTCCCCATACCCCGCAGAAATGCGCGGGCACGCGCACTGACCCGCCGATATCGGTGCCGAAATCGCACGGCACCATCCCGCTTGCCACCGCGGCCGCGCTACCGCCAGACGAGCCGCCGGGAGAACGGCCGGTGTCGTGCGGGTTGTTAGTGCGCCCATAGACCGGGTTGAAGCTCTGCCAGTCGGACAGGTCGAGCGGGACATTGGTCTTGCCAAGGATCACCGCGCCTGCCTGCTTCAGCCGCCGCACCAGTTCGGCATCGCGCGGGGCGATGAAATCGCTCAACCGCTCGTGCCCCCAGCACGATTGAAGGCCGGCGACATCGAAGCTTTCCTTGACCGTCATCGGCACGCCGAAGAGCGGCTGGTCGCCTTGCGGCCCGGCTTCGTCCATGGCGCGCGCGGTTTCCATCGCGCGCTCGAAATCGGGCACGGCGAGCGCGTTGGTTTCGGCGTCGAAATGCTCGAGCCGGGTGATCGCGGCATCGACCGCTTCGGCAACGCTCACATCGCCCGCGCGGATTGCCGCCGCGGTTGCGAGCGCGCCAGGCTTGTCGGTCAGTTGCGGATAGGCCATCTCGTCGCAGTCCCCCTGTCGAGCCGCTGCCAGCCTAACGGATCGCCGCTTTCCGGCAAGCCGCTTACATGTGGATAGGCTTGCCCTGAACCGCCATCGCCGCTTCCTTGAAGGCCTCGGCATGGGTCGGGTGCGCGTGGCAGGTATAGGCGATGTCCTCGGAGGTCGCGCCGAATTCCATCGCCTGGGCGGCCTGTGCGATCATGGTGCCGGCAAGGCTGTTGATCATCCACACGCCGAGCACGCGATCGGTTTCGGCATCGGCGATCACCTTGACGAAACCGTCCGTGTCGCGATTGGCCTTGGCGCGGCTGTTCGCCATCATCGGGAACTTGCCGACCTTGACCGCCTTCTTGTCGCCGCCGGCCTTCTCGACCGCTTCTTCCTGGGTGAGGCCGACGCCAGCGATCTCGGGCGTGGTGTAAACGACCGAGGGGATGACATCGTGGTTCACGATGCCGGTTTCACCTGCAATATTCTCTGCCACCGCGACACCTTCGTCCTCGGCCTTGTGCGCGAGCATCGGGCCGGGCGCGACATCGCCGATCGCCCAGATGCCGTCCACATCGGTGCTGAAATCGTGGTCGATCGCGATCTGGCCGCGATCATTGGTCGAAAGCCCCGCCTTGTCGAGCGCGAGGCCATCGGTGTTGGGACGCCGGCCGATCGCGACAAGGACATGGCTCGCCTTGATCTTCTGTTCGTCGCCGCCGGCCGATTTTTCGACCGTTAGGGTGACGGTCTTGCCCTTGACGCTGGCGCCGGTCACCTTGTGGCCGAGCATTAGTTCCATGCCCTGCTTCTTGAAGATCTTGGCGCTTTCCTTGCGCACTTCGCCGTCCATTCCGGGAAGCAGCTGGTCGAGGAATTCGACCACGGTGACCTTGGCCCCGAGCCGGCGCCACACGCTGCCAAGCTCGAGCCCGATCACGCCGCCGCCGATGACGACGAGGTGTTCGGGCACTTCGTCAAGATCGAGCGCGCCGGTCGAATCGACGATCCGGCCCTTGGCATTGTCGACTTCGACACCGGGAAGGGGAGTGACCGAGGAGCCGGTCGCGATCACGATGTCCCTTGCGGTGACGGTCTCGTCGCCGATCTTCACCGTGTGTGCGTCTTCGAACGCGGCGTGGCCCTTCTTCCAGTCGACCTTGTTCTTCTTGAACAGGAACTCGATCCCCTTGGTGAGGTCGCCGACCGCGCTGGCCTTCTCCTCCATCATCTTGGCAAGGTCGAAAGTCGCCTTCGCCTCGATCCCCCAGGTCGCGAAATGGCCTCCCTCGGCCTCCTCGAACAGTTCGGAGGCGTGGAGCAGCGCCTTGGACGGGATGCAACCGACATTGAGGCAGGTGCCGCCGAGCGTGTCGCGGCTTTCTGCGCAGGCGGTCTTGAGCCCGAGCTGCGCGGCGCGGATCGCGGCAACATAGCCGCCCGGGCCGGCGCCGATGACAAGAACGTCGTAGTCGTAGGAGTGGTCAGCCATTGTCCGTTAATTCCCGTTGGTCTGGCAATTGTGCGTGTCTGGGTCTGCTTGTGCGCCCCACTTAGGGACTAAGGCGGCGCGATGCCATTGCTGTTTTTACAGGCCTGCTTGCGCATTCTTGCGCCGCAAGTGCCAGTAGAGCCCGATTGTCACGTATTTTTCGAGCGCCGGAACGATTGCAGGCATGAGCAGCGCCTTCATGGCGAGCGATTTGAGCGGTGATGAGGCGCAATTGCGCCTCGCCGAGATCACTTCGACCGGCTGGCCTTCGAGCGCGGCGCGAAAATCGGCGGGCGTTGCCCCGTTGAACCCCAATTGCCGGATGCTGTCGGGCGTGTTGCCGTGCTCGTCGGTGAGCCGGTCGAGAAAGCCGCGATTGCCGCGCCGCAAATGCGCCCAGGGCATCCGGCTGGCAATCAGGCGGTGGTGCCCGAAGGGCGAATGCCATAGCGGCGAGAATCCGATGAACAATTCGCCGCCGGGTTTGCACGCATCGATAACCGCAGAAAGCGTCGGGCGCAGGTCCATGACATGTTCCATGGTGTTCGAGGAAACCACGATATCAGCCGGCTCGAACACCATTTCGCGGATGTCGGCACAGGCGAATTCGACCCGGCCGTCCCACCGGCCCGCGACCTTGCGCCGGGCGAAATCGACATAGCTTTCATCGAGCTCGATCCCGAGCGCCGAGGACGCGCCGGCCTGCATCAACCGCTCGATCATTCCGCCGCGTCCGCAGCCGAAATCGATCACGCGCTTGCCCGCGACATCGGGAAGCCCGCCAAAGCGCGCCCAGAATTCGCCAAAGCGATGCCGCAGGAAATCGGCATAGCGGCGCTCGTCGAACTGCTCGCGTGTCTCGGCCATGGCAGGCCCTGTCACGGTGCGCCCCTTACAGGTCGATCAGCATCCGGGTCGGGTCTTCGATCGCTTCCTTGATGATCTTGAGCGCAGTCACCGCCTCGCGCCCGTCGATCAGGCGGTGGTCGTAGCTGAGCGCGATATACATCATCGGGCGGATCACGACTTCGCCGTTAACCGCGACCGGGCGATCCTCGATCCGGTGAAGGCCCAGCACCGCGCTTTGCGGCGGGTTGATGATCGGGGTGCTCATGAGGCTGCCGAACACGCCGCCATTCGAGATCGTGAAGGTGCCGCCGGTCATGTCGGCCATGGTCAGCGTGCCTTCCTTGGCGCGCGCGCCGAAATCGGCGATGTCCTTCTCAATCTGCGCAAAGCCCTTCTTGTCGGCATCGCGGATGACGGGGACGACGAGGCCGTTGGGCGCGCTGACCGCGACCGAGATGTCGACGTAATCGTGATAGACGATCTCGTCGCCCTCGATATAGGCGTTGACCGAGGGCACGTCCTTCAAGGCAAGGCAGGCAGCCTTGGCGAAAAAGCCCATGAAGCCGAGGCGGATGTCGTGCTTCTTGGCGAACATGTCCTTGTACTTGGTGCGCGCCTCGATGACCGCGCTCATATCGACATCGTTGAAGGTGGTGAGCAGCGCCGCCTCTTCCTGAGCGCCTTTCAGACGCCGCGCGATGGTCTGGCGCATCCGCGTCATCTTGACGCGTTCCTCGTTGCGGCCGCCGCCGGCAGCGGCCGCGTCGGTAGCACCGGCCGCCGGTGCGGGAGCGGGGGAGGGAGCGGGGGCGGGATCGCCCTTCTTCTTCGCCGCCTCGAGCACGTCTTCCTTGGTGATCCGGCCGCCCTTGCCGGTGCCCTTGATGGTCGAGGGATCGACCCCGTGTTCGAGCACTGCGCGGCGCACGGCGGGTGACAGCGTCTGCGCGGCAGAGGTCTGGTCGTCCTCCTTCGCGCGCGCCTGCTTGCCTTCCTCGCGCTCCTCGGAGGCGCGCCCGGCTTCCTCGCCCTTGGCAGCGGGGGCTGCGCCCTCCTCGATCACCGCGATGACCGCGCCCACCTCGACCGTGTCGCCGACCTGGGCGCGGTGTTCGCTCATGACGCCCGCGACCGGCGAGGGCACGTCGACCGCGACCTTGTCGGTTTCGAGGCTGGCAATGGGTTCATCGGCGGCAACCGCATCGCCGGGCTGTTTCAGCCATTCGCCGATCGTGCCTTCGGTTACCGATTCGCCAAGCGCGGGGACCGTGATTTCTGTGCTCATGAAGTCTGCTCTCTTCTATCGGAAACTTACGAAAACGCCTTGGATGCGCCGCCGCTCTTCTTGGGCGTGCGCTTCTTGGTCTGGCCGGTATTGGCAAGGTCGAGCGCGACCGAGACCAGCCCTTCCTGCTGCGCGTGGTGGCGCTTGGCGAGGCCGGTTGCAGGCGAGGCGGCAACCTCGCGCCCGGCATAGGTCGGGCGCAGCCCCTCGTGGCCGGCATTGCGTGCCGCGTCCTCGATCAGGCGATCGACGAAGAACCACGCGCCGTTGTTCTTGGGCTCTTCCTGGCACCAGACGATCTCCTTGAGGTTCGTCATCCGCCGCAGCCGCACCGCCAGCGGTTCGCCGGGGAAGGGGTAGAGCTGTTCGATCCGCACGATCGAGATGTCGTCGATGCCTTCCGCGTCGCGTTTCTCGACGAGGTCGTAGAACACCTTGCCCGAACACAGGACGAGGCGGCGCACGTCCTTGTCGGGGATCTCGGTGGTGTCGGACAGGATCCGCATGAAGTGGTGGTCGCCCTGGAAATGCTCGCGCGGGCTCTTCGCCATCGGGTGACGCAGCAGCGATTTGGGAGTCATGATCACCAGCGGCTTCCTGAAGGTGCGCAGCATCTGGCGGCGCAGCACGTGGAAGTAATTGGCCGGCGTGGTGATGTTGCAGACCTGGATGTTGTCGTTCGCGCACATCTGGAGGAACCGTTCGAGCCGCGCCGAGGAGTGCTCGGGACCCTGGCCTTCATAGCCGTGCGGAAGCAGCATCACGAGGCCGTTCGCGCGCAGCCACTTGACCTCGCCGCTCGCGATGAACTGGTCGATCATGATTTGCGCGCCATTGGCAAAATCGCCGAACTGCGCTTCCCACAGGACCAGGCTCTTGGGATCGGCCATCGCGAAACCGTATTCGAAGCCGAGCACGCCATATTCGCTCAGCGTGCTGTCATAGACCTCGAACTTGCCGTGCGGCAGCGTGGTCAGCGGGATGTATTTTTCCTCGGTCTTCTGGTCGACCCAGACCGCGTGACGCTGCGAGAAGGTACCGCGCCCGCTATCCTGCCCCGACAGGCGGACATTGTAGCCCTCCATCAGCAGCGATCCGAAGGCGAGCGCCTCTGCGGTGGCCCAGTCGAAGCCTTCGCCCGTCTTGAACATCTCCTGTTTCGCCTTGAGCACGCGGCCCAGCGTCTTGTGGATGTTCACGTCTTCGGGGACTTCGGTCAGCGTGCGGCCGAGCGCCTCGAAGGTCTTGTCGGGGATCGCGGTCTCGACATTGCGGCGCGCGGTCTCGTCATCGGCGGGCTTGTTGAGGCCCGCCCAGCGACCGCCGAACCAGTCGGCCTCGTTGGGAGAATAACTCTTGGCGGCCTCGAATTCCTCGTCGAGCAGGGCGACGAATTCGGCGGCGATCTTCTCGCGGTAGCCTTCCTCGATCACGCCTTCCTCGACCAGGCGATCGGCATAGCAGACGCTGACCTTTGGATGCTTGCGGATGACATCATACATCAGCGGCTGGGTGAACTTGGGCTCGTCGCCTTCATTGTGGCCGAAGCGGCGATAGCACCACATGTCGATCACCACGTCGCGGCCGAATTTCTGGCGGTATTCGACCGCCAGCTTGCAGGCAAACGTCACCGCTTCGGGATCGTCGCCATTGACGTGCAGGATCGGAGCCATGACGCCCTTGGCGACATCGCTGGGATAGGGCGATGAGCGCGCGAATTTGGGCGAGGTGGTGAAGCCGATCTGGTTGTTGATGATGAAGTGCAGGCAGCCGCCGGTGTCATAGCCCGGCACGCCCGAGAGCGAGAGGCTTTCCCACACCACGCCTTGCCCGGCAAAGGCGGCATCGCCGTGGATCAGGACCGGCAGGACCTGCTGCTTGTTGGTCAGATCGTCGCGGATCGCCTGCTGCGCGCGGGTCTTGCCGAGCACGACCGGATTGACTGCCTCGAGATGTGAGGGGTTGGGGACGAGGCTCATGTGAACGTCGATCCCGTCGAACTCGCGATCGGTGCTGGTGCCGAGATGGTATTTGACGTCACCCGATCCGCCGACATCTTCGGGATTGGCGCTGCCGCCCGAAAATTCGTGGAAGATCACCTTGTAGGGCTTGCCCATCACGTTCGCGAGCACGTTCAACCGGCCGCGATGCGCCATGCCGTAGATGATCTCGCGCACGCCGTCAGAGCCGCCATGCTTGATCACCGCTTCCAGCGCCGGAATCATCGATTCCCCGCCATCGAGGCCGAAACGCTTGGTCCCGACATATTTCTTGCCGAGGAATTCCTCGTATTGCTCGCCGCGAAGGACAGCCGCGAGAATCGCCTTCTTGCCCTCGTCGGAGAACTGGATGGTGTCGCCCGGGCTTTCGAACTTGTCCTGCAGGAAACGCCGTTCCTCGGTGTCGGCGATGTGCATGTATTCGAGGCCGACCTTGCCGCAATAGACCTCTTTCAGCCGCTCGTGCAGCGCGCCGACGGTGGTCCACTCCATGCCCAGGACGCCGCCGACATAGACCTCCTCGGCCTCCTTGCCTTCGAGACCGTGGAAGGCGAGCGTGAGATCGGCAGGCATTTCGCGCTTCGACGACAGGCCGAGCGGGTCGAGATCAGCCGCCATGTGGCCGCGCACGCGGTAGAGCCGGACCAGCGTCATCGCCGCGATCGACAGGCTGGCGGCCTTCTCGATCGAGGCAGGGTCGGCAGCCTTGCCCGCCTGTTTCGCCGCCTTGCCGACTGCGTCCCTGACCCCGGCGCGCATCTGCGTCGGATCCATCGCCGCAGCGAGATCCGCATCGGCGCCGCTGACGGTGTCGAGCCATCCGGGATTGCCCCATGACGGGCCCGGCTGCGGGCCTTCCTGGTCGGTCATTGCGGGGAGGAGCGTGTCTGGTTCTTTGCCCATGGCGGTTCTTCCGAGGAGGAGGAGGAGGCCCCCCGCGCGCGGTGTCACGCGGGGGTCAGGTCAGCGTCAGGCCATTTCCTTCAGCATCGCGTCGAGCGTGGTGCCCAGTTCGGACGGGCTGGGGGAGACGCGGATGCCCGCATCTTCCATCGCCGCGATCTTGTCTTCGGCGCCGCCCTTGCCGCCCGACACGATCGCGCCGGCATGGCCCATGCGGCGGCCCGGAGGCGCGGTGCGGCCGGCGATGAAGCCGACGGTCGGCTTGGAACGGCCCTTGGCGGCTTCCTGCTTGAGGAATTCGGCCGCTTCTTCTTCGGCGCTCCCGCCGATCTCGCCGATCATGATCATCGACTTGGTTTCGGGATCGTCGAGGAACAGGTCGAGGACGTCGATGAAATTGGTGCCGTTGACCGGGTCGCCGCCAATCCCGACAGCGGTGGTCTGGCCAAGGCCAACCTGCGTGGTCTGGTGCACGGCTTCGTAGGTGAGGGTGCCCGAGCGGCTGACGACACCCACGCTGCCCTTCTTGAAGATCGAGCCCGGCATGATGCCGATCTTGCATTCTTCAGGCGTCAGGACGCCGGGGCAGTTCGGCCCGATCAGGCGCGATTTCGATCCTTCGAGCGCGGCCTTGGCGCGGACCATGTCGAGCACCGGAATACCTTCGGTGATGCAGATGATCAGCTCGATCTCGGCATCGATCGCCTCGCAGATCGCGTCGGCGGCGAAGGGGGGCGGGACATAGATGCACGAAGCGGTCGCGCCGGTGGCTTCCTTGGCCTCGCGCACGGTGTTGAACTGCGGCAGGCCGATATGCTCGGTTCCGCCTTTGCCCGGCGTCACGCCTGCAACCATCTTGGTCCCGTAATCGAGCGCCTGCTGGGTGTGGAAGGTGCCGGTGTTACCGGTCATGCCTTGGGTGATGACCTTGGTGTCTTTGTTTACGAGGATGGACATTCGGGTAACTCCGTTCTTCGAATCGTTCGTATGGACGTCAGCGGCCGCCAAGCCAGACGCCGGTTTCATAAAGGCGCAGCGAATATTCGCCGGATCGCGCCAGCCCGCGGGCGCGCGAGCAGAGGTCGAAATGTGAACGCGCGCCGGCAAGGAAAAGGTCCGCGTCGAATGCAGTGCGATAGGGATCGTTCTGGCTCGCCACCGCGATCTCGAAGCAAGCGCGCGCAAGGTCGAGATTGGCATCCTGATCGGTTTCCGGCCCGTCGAGCGCGGCATAGGTGCGCACCACGCGGGTGCGATTCTGCGCGCGCCAGTCGATGCACGCGCGCATCTCGCGTCCGTCGGCGAGGGTGACCACCTGGGTGTCGCGGCAATAGAGCCGGCGCTCCTGCGGCACATCCTCGGCAAAGGCCTCGGCCACTTCCTGCCGCTCGACCTCGCGCGCTGAAACTGGCGCGGCGAGGAGAGCGGCAAGAAGGCAGGCGGAAAGCGCGTTACGCAAGGTCGCTGTCCAGCCCCTTGCACGCCTCAAGCAGTTCCTCGACCGCGTCGGTCGAAACCTTGAGGTTCTTCTTTTCCTCGTCGGAAAGCTCGATCTCGATCACTTCCTCGGTGCCGCCTGCGCCGATCACGGTGGGGACGCCGACATAGAGCCCGTCGAGGCCGTATTTGCCTTCGACGTAGCTGGCGCAGGGCAGGATGCGCTTCTGGTCGCCCAGATAAGCCTCGGCCATCGAAATCGCGCTGGTCGCGGGCGCGTAATAGGCCGAGCCGTTGCCGAGCAGGCCGACAATCTCGCCGCCGCCCTTGCGGGTGCGGTCGACGATCTCGTCGAGGCGTTCGGGAGCGACGCCCTTGATCTTGGCATAGTCGTCGACCGGGATGCCGTTGATCGTGGTGTAGCTCTTGACCGGGACCATGGTGTCGCCGTGACCGCCGAGCACGAAGGCGTTGACGTCCTTGACCGAGCAATCGAACTCCCATGCAAGGAAGGTCGCGAAGCGCGCGCTGTCGAGCACGCCCGCCATGCCGACCACCTTGTTGTGCGGCAGGCCGGAAAATTCGCGCAGCGCCCAGACCATCGCGTCGAGCGGGTTGGTAATGCAGATCACGAAGGCATCGGGGCAGTTGTTCTTGATGCCTTCCCCGACCGCCTTCATCACTTTCAGGTTGATGCCGAGCAGGTCGTCGCGGCTCATGCCGGGCTTGCGCGGAACGCCGGCGGTGACGATCACCACGTCGGCGCCGGCGATGTCGGCATAATCGTTCGAGCCGGTGATCTTCGCGTCGAACCCTTCGATCGGGCCGCACTGGCTGAGGTCGAGCGCCTTGCCCTGCGGCATGCCCTCGGCGATGTCGAACAGGACGATGTCGCCCATTTCCTTCTTCGCGGCGAGGTGGGCGAGCGTGCCGCCGATCATGCCGGAGCCGATGAGCGCGATCTTCTTGCGGCCTGCGTTCTGGGTCATGGGTGGATGTGTCCTTCGCAATGTCAGCGGGACGAGAATGTGACGAAAGGGCGCAAGATGCCCGGCTTGTCGTCCCATGCGCCGGACACCCGTATCTGGCGGCGGGGTAGGCCCGCAAAAACGGGATTGCAACCGTGAATGGCCGCAAGGATACAACTATCTTTGCAAACAGTTCGCAATTGCAATAAGCCCGCGCATTCAGCGCAGGCTCGTGGTTGCAGCGTGACTAGGGGATTACCCTGCGGCCTTGGAAGCCGGCTCTTCGCGTTCCTGGGCGAGCAGCATCGCGGCAAGGTAATCGGGAACCGCGCGGCTGAAATAATAGCCCTGGCCGAGGTTGCAGCCCGCATCGCGCACCGCCTGGACCTGCTCGATCGTTTCCAGCCCCTCTGCAACGATGTCCATGCCCAGCGTGTTGCCCATCTCGGCCACCGCGCGGATGATCGCGTCGCTCTTGCGACCGACCTGCGCGCCCGAAACGAAGCTGCGGTCGACCTTGATCTTCGAGAACGGGAAGGTGTTGATGTAGCCGAGCGAGGAATAGCCGGTTCCGAAATCGTCGAGTGCGAAGCGCACCCCGATTTCCGACAATTCCTCGATGAAGGCGGCGGTGGCGTGGTTGTCCTCGACGAACAGGCTCTCGGTCACTTCGAGCTCGAGCCTTTTGGGGTCGAGCCCGGCTTCGCGCAGGGCGTTGCGGATGCCGAGCGCGGCACCCGGAGCGCGGATCTGCAACGGCGAGAGGTTGACCGCGATGGTGACCTCCTCGGGCCAGGTCGCCGCCACCCGTGCGGCCTGCGCGGTAATCCAGTTGCCGAGCGTGACGATGACACCGGTTTCCTCGGCGACGGGGATGAACTCGTCCGGCCGCAATTCGCCCTTTTCCGGATGGAACCAGCGCACCAGCGCCTCGAAAGTCTTGATCCGCCCGGTTTCCAGATCGACGATCGGCTGGAAGAAAATCGACAGCTCGTCGCGCTGGATCGCGGCGCGCAATTCGTCCTCGATCTCGCGCCGGCGCACGAGGTCGCGGGTCATCGACTTGTCGAAGAAGCGGGTCTGTGAACGCCCGCCGATCTTGGCGTGGTAGAGCGCGAGGTCCGCGCTCTGCATCAGCGTGTCGGCATCTGTGCCATCCTCGGGAAGCAGCGCCACGCCGAGCGATGCGCGCACTTCGAGCCGGTCGCCGTCAACCCGGAACGGGCGCATGATCTCGGCATGGATCTCGCTCGCGATGCGTTCGGAATCCTTGCGGTCGATGATCGGGCAGAAGACGATGAATTCATCGCCGCCGAAACGGGCGACCGTCGCGCTGTCGGGTGACACCGCGGTGAGCCGCTTGGCGACTTCGTTGAGCACCCGGTCCCCGACGGGGTGGCCGAGCAGGTCGTTCACTTCCTTGAACCGGTCGAGGTCGATCCACATCAGCGCAAGGCGGCTGTCATGGTCGACGCCCATCATCGTCTCGACCATCGAATGGTTGAGGCCCGCGCGGTTGGCAAGCCCGGTGACGACATCGGTGCGCGCGAGGATCTGCATCTTGTCCGCCAGCCGCGCGCTGGTCTCGGCCGACGCGATCGAGTCGCGCAGGACCTTGAAGATGTTGCCGCAGATCGAGACCATGGCCGGGATAAGCAGGATGATGGTGATGCCGAGCGCGATATAGGCCGGCTTTCCGGTCCAGAAAGCGGCGAGAGCGATCGGCAGGCACGACAGCGCCAATTGGCCCATCGCGATTGTCAGCCGCCCGGCATTGCGCGCCGAGACACCGATCCCGTAGCCCAGCGCATTGGCGACCATCAGGACCTCGACCTGGGGCGGGGTGATGACGAGGATGGTGAAGGCCGCGGTGCAGCCCAGGGCAAGGGCGAAGCTGAAGGCACCGATCTCGTAGACCAGTTCGAGCATGGTGGTCGAATTGCCTTCGCTGTCGGGCGACAGGCCGAGAGCGGCGGTAACCCGCGCAACCGCGATGACGAACAGGACGACAGCGGCGATGTAAAGCTCGGGAACAGCCGCGACCCAGGCCGAGACCGAGGCGGCCGCCACGGTGCACAGCGCGCCGATCGCGAGGCTGGAAGGGCTGGCATAGAGCGTGGTGACAAGAATGCGCCGGACGCGCTCGGACAACTGGTCCGAACGCTTCCGCCCCTCCTCGCGCCCTTGATTGGACGCAGGAGACCCGCGCAGCTTGTTAAGAAGGCCTGTCGCTCCCATAGCCCGACCGGCCTAAAGGCAAGTGGTCAAGCTTCGGTTAACGGCTCGCTTACCGATCGCTCGTGGTTCCCCTGAGTTTCACGAGGGGATGCCGTGCTGCCCGGAAGGCCGCGGCCAAGCGGTCAGCTCACCGGTTTCGGCGATAGCACGTTGGCGCGCGGCGCGAACGGGCGGGGCAACGCGTTGTCGCGGTCCGCCTGTTAAGGAATGCAGGGTGAATTGCAGGCTCAGGGCGCGGCGTGGTCGGGCGTGAGCATGGCGGCTTCGGCTGCCAGCCGACGATCGAGCGCGCGGGTGATCCCGAGCCACCAGTCATAGGCCTGGCGGTCGCCTGCGAAAAAGGCGCTTTCGGCCTGTGCGCGTGCCTCGCGCGCGGCACCAAGGCCGTGCTCGGCGAAATGCCGCAGCGCTGCGCGCAGCATCTGGTCATTGGCCGGAACGCGGGCCGTGCCTTCGCAATTGTCGTTGGCGGCGCGCTCGCTCGCACGGGCAGCCATGGCCTTGGCAATGGGAGAGCAGGCCCGGGCGCCGGGAACGGCGGCTGCGACAAAATGAAGCGTCATGTGCGTCCTGTAATCCTGCTGCCCGGCGCGCGAGGGGTTTGAAAGAACCATCGGGCGGGCTGTTGTCTGGAACGGCGCGGATTAGCGTCCTGCCTGCTAAGGCTTGGTGTCGGACTACGGTTTAAGACGTATTAACGGATTGAATTTGCGGCTGTTCAGCGCGGGCTTGAATCCCCCTCGTCGCCCGCGTTCCGACGCGCCGCGGCGGTGTTGCCGCGGGCAAGGGCGCGCTGTTCGCGTTCGAGCGCTTCGCGCGCGGCGGGGCTGCGCCACTGCCCAGCGCGCCGATAATCCTCGCGCACCTGTCCGACCCCGGAAAGGGCCGGATCGGCGAGCGCCTCTTGCGCGACATAGGGTGCAGGAGCACCGCTCGCGGCTGGCGGCTCGGTGTCGGGCTGCGGGGCGGCGCGCATGGCGGGATCGCGGGACAGCGTATCGCCGCCGCGATCCGCCGGCCTTGCCCCGGGCAGCGTGGCCGGGGGCAGGGAAAGCTGCCGCTGCTCCACGCCCGAATAACGCGCATTGAAGGCAGACGGCTCGCCCGCGGGCCCGCGCGGACGGTAGAAACGGTGCGCGCCGATCGTGCCGATCTCGGCGAGGCTCGCGGCCCAGTAAGGATTGACCCAGAGCGTGTGGTAATGGGTGGCATGGCCGACCTGGGCATAGACGCTGCCCGACAGCGCCTCGGCAGCGATCCGCCGCGCGCGTCCCCACGAGGCCCCGCTCGCGCGCCGTGCGAGCGAATTGTCGCAGGTAAAGGTGAACTGGCAGCCCGTCGCGCGGTGGGCGCCCTGATAGACCACGCCGCATACGCTGGCAGGCCACGAGGGATGGGCGACCCGGTTGAGCACAACCTGTGCGACCGCGCGCTGTCCCGCCTCGCTTTCGCTCGCGGCCTCGTACCACACCGCCTCGGCCAGGCATTCGAGCGCGCGTTCATGCGCGATCCCGCTCGCAGCGAAGAAGGCGCGCGCAGGAGGTCCGGCATCGATCACCTGGCCCGGCCGGAGACCCGCTTCGGCGCCGGGGTCGAAGGCATCGACGCTGGGAAGCGCGATCAGCGCTTCGTCGGGCGGGTCGGCGAGAAAGAAGAAGGCGGAACCGGGAAAGCTCATGCCCGGCTGTTCGAAAGGCATGGCCGGATTGTCGGCCAATTGCCGTGCGAGGCGGATGCTCGCCGCATCGCCGCTCGCCCGTGCATCGCCCGCCAGCGCGCCCCAGTCGCCGGGCGCGGCCATGGCGGGAACCGCGATCGCGGCGAGGAGCACCGCGATCCGCTTGCGCAGCGGGCGCGTGGCTGCCGGATCGCGCTCGGCATCTGTAGCGGCGGTGCCGGAAAGCGCGTTCAGGGCGCTGCGTAGAAAGGGCGTGATGCGGGTCATGGCGCGCCCCGGCGCGTAGCGCGGCATGGCGCGCCGCGCGAGTGCATCGACGGCCAGCGTCCCGAAACCGCACAGGGCAGCGATGCGCTGTTAACATCAGGGCCGCGGCGGTGGGTGAGAGGGCATTGCGGCGCGGCGCGCGCGCGCCTATCGATGCGCCGCACCATGCAGATGCGCGCGACCAAGCTTTCACGGGCAATCCTGACCGGCCTTGTCGCGCCGGTGTTGCTCGGCGCGTGCCAGCAGGCCGAACCGCGCGGCGATGCGACCGCGGCGAGCGAGACATTTCCGCGCGTGGTCAGTCTCAACCCCTGCCTTGATGCCATTCTCGTCGAAACGGCAAGGCCTGCGCAGGTGCTCGCGCTGTCGCATTACAGCCACGATCCCGCGGCCAGTTCGATCCCGATAGCGCGCGCGCGGCAATTCGCCGCGACCGGCGGGACGGCAGAAGAAGTGCTCGCGCTGGCGCCCGATATCGTTCTTGCCGGCCAATTCATCGCGCCCGCTACCCGTTCGGCGCTCGAACGCGGCGGATTGCGGGTCGAGACCTTCGGTAGCCCGGCAACGATCGGGGAAAGCCGCGAGCAGGTCGAACGCATCGCGCGTCTCGTCGGCAACCGGGACGCGGCCGGCCCCTTGCTCGAAAGGATCGGCCAGCCGTCCGGGTCGGTCGCAAGCCTGCCCGAAGCGCCTTCGGTGCTGCTGTGGCAGGCGGGCGAGATCGTTCCCGGCGAGGCTACCCTGATCGCCGGGCTTCTTCGCGAGGCCGGCTTTTCCAGCCATTCGGCGCGGCTCGGTCTCGACCAGGCCGATCGCGTCGCGCTCGAACAGGTGATCGCCGATCCGCCCGACATCCTTCTGGTGGCAGGGATGAGCGCGGGCCAGCAACACCCCGTGCTCGAAGCGCTCGCAAACACCCACATGGCCGAATTCGACCCCCGGCTGTTCTATTGCGGCGGCCCCGCCATTCAGCCCGCGCGCGCCGAGCTTGCAGCGATCCGGGCCGATTACGAAAGCGCCCGGCAATGAATCGCGCGAGCTTGATCTTTGCGGGCCTGCTGGCGCTGCTTCTTCCGCTCTCGCTCCTCGCCGGGCGGGTCTGGATCGACCCTGTCGCCGGCACCGAGACCGTCCCCAATGCCGCGCTGATCCTTGCCGAACTGCGCCTGCCGCGTGCGGTGCTCGCGATCGTGATCGGGGCAGGGCTGGGAGCGGCGGGAGCGGCGATGCAGGGCTATTTGCGCAACCCGCTCGCTGACCCGGGATTGTTCGGGATCGCGCCGATGGCGGCGCTCGGCGCGGTGGCGAGCCTCTATTTCGGAGCGGGCTGGGGCGTGCCGGTCTTCGCGCTTGCCGGGGCGGGGCTTGCCATGGCCCTGCTAGCGCTGATCGCGGGCCGTACGCCTTCGGGCGCGGGCGGCGGCATCGCGCTGTTCACTCTCGCCGGGTTGATGATCGCGAGCCTTGCCGGCGCGCTCACCGCGCTGGCGATCACCATGGCGCCCAATGCCTTCGCGATGAGCCAGATCGTGATGTGGCTCAACGGTGCGCTGACTGACCGTTCCTGGTCCGAAGTCGCGATCGCCGCCCCGCTGACCTTGGCCGGAATCGCCCTGCTGGCCTTCGCAGCGCGCAGCCTCGATGCGTTGACACTCGGCGAAGATGCCGCGCGCTCGCTTGGGGTCGAACCGCGCTTCCTATTGGTCGTGCTGGTCGCGGGAATCGGCCTCACCGTCGGGTCGGGGGTCGCGGTTGCCGGGATCATCGGCTTCGTCGGCCTGATCGTCCCGCATCTGGTGCGTCCGCTCACCGACCGGCTGCCGTCCTCGCTGCTGCTTCCCAGCGCGCTTGCGGGCGCGGTGCTGGTGCTCGCCGCTGACAGCGCGGTGCGGGTGCTGCCGCTGGTCACCGAGTTGCGGCTGGGGATCGCGCTGTCGCTGATCGGCGCGCCGTTCTTCCTGTTCCTGCTGCTGCGTATGCGCAAGGGGCGGCTGTGATGCTCGGTTGCGAGGACCTTTCGATCATGCGCGGGCGGAGGCTGGTGCTCGACCGGGTGAGCGTCCGGCTCGAGCCCGGCGCCGTGACGGTTATTGTCGGCCCCAATGGCGCGGGCAAAAGCACGCTATTGATGGCGCTTGCCGGTCTGCTGCCTCCCGCCGCGGGCCGGGTCGGGATCGATGATCGCCCCCTTAGCGACATGAAGCCGCGCGAGAGGGCGAAGCGGATCGGCTACCTGCCGCAAGACGCCGAGATCGCCTGGGACGTGGCGGTCGAAAACCTCGTCGCGCTCGGCCGGATGCCGCATCGCGACGCGGCGCGCGCCCCGGTAGAGCGCGCGCTCGCGGTGATGGAACTCGAAGCCCTGCGCGAGCGGCCCGCCAGCCGGTTGTCAGGAGGCGAGAAGGCGCGCGTATTGCTCGCGCGGGTGCTCGCGGGCGAACCGGCATGGATCTGCGCCGACGAACCGCTCGCCGCGCTCGACCTCGCTCACCGCGCCTCCCTGATCGCGCATCTTTCGGCCGAGGCAGCGCGCGGAACGGGGGTGCTAATCGTGATGCACGATCTTGCGAGCGCGATGAACCATGCCGACCGGGTGCTGGTCCTGCGCGAGGGACGGCTGGTCGCCGACGGAGCGCCGCGTGACGCCTTGAGCGAGGAAGTGATTGCCAACACCTGGGGAATGGAATGCGAGTGGATCGGATTGCCGGGTCGACATGCACTGGTGCCGAGCAACCGCGATTGACAGGTGCAATGCCCACCGTCCTGATTGCTCGAACAACAAGATGCCGACCCGGCGCGACGAGATTGGCTCGCCGCAATCTCCCGGCCTTGAAACCGTAGAACCACCCAAGGTGCGACCCGAAGGGCAGGGGACAGAAACACAGCAAAGAGGGCATCTGTGTCGCCCACGCGCCGCGATGATACGACTTCATATTTTCTGTAGGCTGACCCGGTTCAATCCAAGCAATTGAATAAAAGAGATTTTTCTCTTTCTCTTGGCGAAAGCCCACCCCCACGCAAGCCGCGCCCCGACCAATTTTAATCGCGCCCGCCAGCCTCGTTCAGGTCCGCCAGGGCATCAAGATCGTGCGCGTCATACCCGATGACTGACGCCTTGTTGATGCGGCCATAATCAGGCCTCGGACTTCTCACGCGGGTCGCCATATTCGCCTGACAGGAAGATCTGTGCGCGCCTTTCGCTGCGATAGATCAGGCCGCGCGCGACCTTGTTCCTGGCGGTGGTATAGTGAAGCTGGTCGGCGATCTTCTCATAGTCGCCCGCTGCGATCGCGGCGTTGAGCCGGGGGCTCTTGGCGGCTGAAACCGTGCCTTCGCCGACATTGAAGACGAGGTCGGCAAGCGCGTCGAATTCGTGCTGGTTGATGGGCAGGTTCCCGACCAGGCGGCGCACGCCGTCCTCGGCCTTTTTCAGATCATTCTCGAGCAGTCGGATCGCTCGTTCGTGGCTGATCGTGTCGCCCAACCGCAAATTGTCGCGCGGGAGCACGAGGTGGCCCACGCCGACAGTCGGATAGCCGGCGACGTCCTTGTAGACATCGTATCGCACGCCCTCTTCCTCGACCAGCGCATCGAGCAGGTTGTCGCTTACCGACAGATCATTCGCATCGCGGCGTTCTGACGGGTCGGCAGGTTCGAGCGCGGCGGGATCGGGCGAAGGGATGCTCGCCGCGGCGATCGGATCGGCGGACAAAGCCATTTGCGAGGTACCGGCAAGGCTCAGCGAGGTCATGCCGAGCGCCAGTGCGGTGCGCTTGTGGCGCCGTCGGCGCGGCCTGGCAGACGGCCCCGATCGGTCGCGATCGAGCCGCGCGGCGGAGCGTTCCTCGCGGCGGGCATTGCGCGCCTGCCGGTGGCGGCGGAAGCGCTCACGGAATGTGCGCAGGAATCGACGCCGGGCGAGTTTGCGAGTGGTCTCGATATCGGCGGCGGCAGCAGGGTTGCCGGATGCGCCTGGCGCAGCGGATACGCGGCCCGCAGGCACGGTATCGGCCCGCAAGCGCGGGATGGGGGGAGCAAGGGTGTCGGTAAAAGCGAATAGGTTGTTGCGATCGGCTGTCATGGTCCTCTCTTCGAGGACACCGGGCGCATCGTCGGGTTCCGTAGCGCCTTGCCGCGAGAGCGTTTCGCGTTCTCGCCATTGGCAAGCGGCGCCTTGCCCGTTCACAGGGCGTTTGCGGGTCGGGCCGGGCGGCCCTGCCGGGTCAGACGATGCCGGTGTCCGGTCTGTCTGGCACGGTCGCTTCCCGTCCGTGTTCGAGCGTCCATGCGAAAATTTCGTGTCTTGCCTTATCAACGGGTGAAACCGTCCTTTTCTCCACGTTTCACCGCGCATGAGACACGCCGCGTGGCGGCGCTGCGGTCCGCGCGTGGACCCGGAAGCCGGCCCGTTCGTTGTATTCCTGCCGCTCGGTAACCACATCGCAGGGCCGGCCGCATTCGCCGCCGTCCCGCACCCTTTACTTTTGCGAACATTTACGGAACAAGCCCCCGCATGTCCCTGACCAAGATTTCCGTCCGTGGTGCCCGTGAGCACAACCTCAAAGGCATCGATATCGATCTGCCGCGCGATGCGCTGATCGTGGTGACGGGATTGTCGGGGTCGGGCAAGTCGAGCCTGGCCTTCGACACCATCTATGCCGAGGGACAGCGCCGCTATGTCGAGAGCCTTTCGGCCTATGCGCGCCAGTTCCTCGAAATGATGCAGAAGCCCGATGTCGAGCATATTGACGGCCTCTCGCCGGCAATCAGCATCGAGCAGAAGACCACCAGCCGCAATCCCCGCTCAACCGTGGCGACGGTGACCGAGATCTACGATTACATGCGCTTGCTGTGGGCACGGGTAGGGGTGCCCTACAGTCCCGCGACCGGCGAACCGATCGCCGCGCAGAGCGTGTCGCAGATGGTCGACCGAGTGATGGCGCTGCCCGAGGGCACACGCGCCTACCTGCTCGCGCCGGTCGTGCGCGGCCGCAAGGGCGAATATCGCAAGGAACTGGCCGAATGGCAGAAGGCGGGCTTCACCCGCGTGCGCATCGACGGCGAGCTATACGGAATCGAGGAAGCCCCCGCGCTCGACAAGAAGTTCAAGCACGATATCGAGGTCGTGGTCGACCGGCTCGCGGTCAAGCCGGGGCTCGAGACCCGGCTCGCCGACAGTTTCGAGACCGCGCTGAAGCTCGCCGATGGCCTCGCCTATGTCGACCTGGCCGACGGCGCGGTCCCCGGACGCGAGGAAGAGGAAGCCTCGGGCGGAGCGATGAAGGGGGCGGGGCTGCCCACGAACCGCATCGTCTTTTCCGAGAAATTCGCCTGCCCGGTCTCCGGCTTCACGATCGAGGAGATCGAGCCGCGCCTGTTCTCGTTCAACTCGCCCCAGGGCGCGTGCCCGACCTGCGACGGGATCGGCGAAAAGCAATTGTTCGATGAACAGCTCGTCGTCCCCAACGAGGCGCTGACCTTGAAGCAGGGGGCAATCGCGCCATGGGCGAAATCGAACCCGCCTTCGCCCTATTACATGCAGGTGCTGTCCAGCCTGGCGAAGCAATATGGCTTCGACATCACCACGTCGTGGACCGATCTCGATCCCGAGCACCGCCAGATCATCCTCCACGGCACGCGCGGCAAGCCGGTCCCGCTCACCTTCAAAGACGGGCGGCGCACCTACACCGTGAAAAAGCCCTTCGAAGGCGTGATCGGCAACCTCAACCGCAGGATGCTCCAGACCGAAAGCGCGTGGATGCGCGAGGAGCTGGGCAAGTTCCAGACCGCGCAGCCGTGCGAGACCTGCGGCGGCAAGCGCCTCAATGACAAGGCACTGGCGGTCAAGGTCGCGGGAACCGATATCGCCACCCCGGTGACGATGAGCGTGTCCGATGCCAAGGACTGGTTCCTCGCGCTCGAAGGGCAATTGACCGACCAGCAGGCGCAGATTGCCCGCGCGATCCTGAAAGAGATCAACGAGCGGCTGGGCTTCCTCGACAATGTCGGGCTCGACTATCTCAATCTCGACCGCACCAGCGGCACGCTATCGGGCGGCGAGAGCCAGCGCATCCGGCTCGCCAGCCAGATCGGCAGCGGGCTGTCGGGCGTGCTCTACGTCCTCGACGAGCCTTCGATCGGCCTGCACCAGCGCGACAATGACCGGCTGCTCGCGACCCTGAGGCGGCTGCGCGATCTCGGCAATACGGTGATCGTGGTCGAGCATGACGAGGACGCGATCCGCCAGGCCGACCATATCGTCGATCTCGGCCCGGGCGCGGGCGTGCGCGGCGGCGAAGTGGTCGCGCAGGGAACGCTCAAGCAGATCATGAAGTCGAAGAAGTCGCTCACCGCCGACTATCTCACCGGGCGGCGCGAGATCGCGGTTCCGCAGGAACGGCGCAAGGGCAACGGTCACCTGCTCACCGTGCGCGGGGCGAGCGCCAACAACCTGAAGGACGTCACCGCCTCGATCCCGCTCGGCACCTTCACCTGCATCACCGGCGTTTCGGGCTCGGGCAAGTCGTCCTTCACTATCGACACGCTCTACGCCGCCGCCGCGCGCACCCTCAACGGCGCGCGGGTGATCGCGGGCAAGCACGACGCGGTCGAGGGCCTCGAATATTGCGATAAGGTGATCGAGATCGACCAGTCGCCGATCGGCCGCACCCCGCGCTCGAACCCGGCGACCTATACCGGCGCCTTCACCCAGATCCGCGACTGGTTCGCGGGCCTGCCTGAAAGCCAGGCGCGCGGCTACAAGCCGGGCCGCTTCTCCTTCAACGTCAAGGGCGGGCGCTGCGAGCAATGCACCGGCGATGGCCTCATCAAGATCGAGATGCACTTCCTTCCCGACGTCTATGTCACTTGCGAGGAGTGCGGCGGCAAGCGCTACAACCGCGAAACGTTAGAGGTGAAGTTCAAGGGGCTGTCGATCGCCGACGTGCTCGACATGACGATCGAGGACGCCGAGGAATTCTTCAAGGCCGTCCCCCCGATCCGCGACAAGATGCGGATGCTGAACGAGGTGGGGCTGGGCTATGTCAAGGTCGGCCAGCAGGCGACGACGCTCTCAGGCGGCGAGGCGCAGCGCGTCAAGCTCGCCAAGGAGCTTGCCAAGCGTTCGACCGGGCAGACGCTCTACATCCTCGACGAGCCGACCACGGGCCTGCATTTCGAGGACGTGAGGAAGCTACTCGAAGTGCTCCACCGGCTGGTCGAGCAGGGCAATTCGGTCGTCGTCATCGAGCACAATCTCGACGTCATCAAGACCGCCGACTGGATCCTCGACCTGGGGCCGGATGGCGGCGTGCGCGGCGGCGAGGTCGTTGCAGAAGGCACGCCGGAAGAGGTGGCCGAGGTAGAGCGGTCGTTCACCGGGCATTATCTCGCACCCATGCTCAAACGTCAGCAGGAAGCGGCCGAATAGCAAGCGCGGCAAGGCACGTGGCAGGACAGCCGCCTGACCGGCAAGCCCGCTCGCGCCGCCTCACCCGACAGGTGCGGGGACGGTCATCCGGTATTTCACCCCGTCGCTCGGATAGTCGACGGTGACTTCCGAGCCGCTGCCATTGCCGAGGCCGCGCTGGAGAAGGCTGGTGCCGAAGCCGCGGCGTTGCGGGTCGCCGTCGAGCTTGCAGCCGGTCTCGTTCCATTCGAAGAAGAAGGCGCGCTCCTCGCCCGTTCCCTCATAGCCCCAGCGCACCGCGATCCGCCCGTCATCGCTGGCAAGCGCGCCGTATTTCAGCGCGTTGGTGCACAGTTCGTGGATGGTGAGAACGGTGGTCTGGATCTCGCTCGCGGGGACGGAATAGGTCGGCCCCTCGATGCTGATCCGCTCGCGATAGGCGGAAAAGCCCGACAAGGCGGTCTCGATCACGTCGCGCATGGTCGAATCGCTCCATTGCCGCTTGACCAGCAGGTCCTGGGCGCGCGCCATCGCGCCGAGCCTCTCCATGAAGGTGTCGACCGCGCCTTTCGCCTCCTCGACCCCGGCAAAGGTCATGCGCGCAATGCTCTGCACCACTGTCAGCAGGTTCTTGTTGCGGTGGTTGAGCTCGTGGACCAGCACTTCGCGCTGCTCGTAAGTCTGCGAGCGTTCGAGCACCCGCCCGAGCTGGCTGCCCAGCGCCTGGGCGAGCAGGAGGATATGATCGTCGGGCGAACTGCGCTCAGCCGAGAAGAACTCGAGCACCGCGATGACGCGGCCCTCGCTGCGCAGCGGAAAGCCGAAGGCACCGCGGAAATTCTTGTGCTTGCGCACGAAATTGCCATCGAGATTGATGTCCGAAAGCCAGACCGGCGCATTGCGTTCGAGCACCTCGCCGGGCAGGCCCTGGCCGCGGCGAAAGCTCAGGCCCTCGCTGGCCTCCTTCATCAGCGCGGCGGCGCCTTCCTCGCGTTCGTACCACACGCCCGAGGCATGGAGCAGGTCCGCATCGGAGCGATCGACCAGGAAGGCATGTCCCGCCTGCCAGCCGGTCAGCTCGCAGATCGCCTCGAGGACGCGGGATAGCGAGTCCTCGAACCCTTGCGCATCGGCGGCCATCCGGCTGATTTCGAGCACGACCTCGTTGTCGCGCAGCTGCCGGCGCAGCACGTCCTCGGCGCGGCGGCGGTGCTCGATATCGCGCAGGAACCCGATGAAGAATTCGCGCCCGGTCTGTTTCCACGTGGTGATCGAGAGTTCGACCGTGATCACGCGCCCGTCCTTGCACAGGGCCGGCAGTTCGAGCCGCTGGTTGAGAATTCGCGGGGCCTCGCCTTCGTCGAGCCGCGCCATGCCTGCGCGGTGCGCCTCGCGGTGCTGTTCGGGAATAATGAGATCGCCAAGCGGGCGTCCGATCGCCTCGTCGGCGCTCCAGCCGAAAGTCGTCTCCGCGACCGTGTTCCACGCCACCACCGTGCCATTGCTCGACAGCACGATCACCGCATCGATGACGGTGTCGAGAATCGGCTGGAATTCAACCGGTAGAGGCGAGGGAGCAGTGTCGGTCACCGATCGCTCTTCTCACAGCAATAATCGCCCGTCCAGTCGTCTTCGCATGCACGGCGCGAAGGCGGTGGACATGTGCCAGGTCAGGCGGCCGCGGCGTCCGGCGCGATCCCGGCGCCGAGCTTGCCCTGGAGCGCGCGCGCCCCGCCATCGGCTGCCGGATCGGCGCACGGCCCTTCTTCGCCGCAGCTCAGCAGCTCGACGAATTTCTCGGCATTGATCGCGACATCGTCGGGCCCGATCTGGTCGAAGGGGTCTTCGAGATGGCTCTGGATATTGTCGAGCCCGGTCAGGATCACCGCGAAGAGCACGGGCATGACATAGGTCAGCACCGGGGCATCGTATTCGATCGCGCAAAAGGCGAAGAACGGGCCATAGATGACCGGCAGCAGCAGGATGAAGACATCGCTGAACGCGCGCAGGGTGCGCGGGGTGCGATATTGGTAGATGTGCTTCACGCTCTCGAAGGCGACGATCATCTTCGAGACATACTGGTTGCAGCGGCTGCATTCGCCGCTTGCCAGCCCTTCGCCGCGCATCCGCTTGACGAAGCCCGAAAGCTCGGAAAACGCGGCATAGACCGCGCGTTCGGTGCGCGGCATGTCGACGCGTTCGGACTTGAACATTTCGCGGCAGGCCTTGAGCAATCGGGCGAGCGCGCGCTCGATATGGCGCAGCCGTTCATCCTTGGCAGCGCGCGCGTCGGCATCGTCGTCGGGCAGCCAGTCGCGCGCGGCAAAGTAGAGCGCGCGGCCATGCGCCTTGATCGTCCCGTAATCGTCGAGCGCGGCCTCGCGGCGCTTGTAGGCATGGCCGATCGAGAACACGATCGGGAAGATCACCGCGGTCGAGATGATGGTGAGCGGGTAATCGGCGACCAGGCCGAGCTTCAGGCTCCCCCAGGTCGCAGCGATGGCGAGCGCAACGATGATCAGCGATTTTGCATTGATGACCAGCCCGATGCGGGTGATGCGTTGCCAGACCATGGGATCCCCTGAACTTGTCCGCCTTGCGGCAGGGGCGATGGATAGGGCGCAAGGTTTGCATTGTGGTTAAGGCCGCCTTGGCGCGGCGCTGGCGAGCAAGGGTCGCGGCTGCGGCGATGTCGACGGCGAGGCCCCGGCGGTTTTCCTACTCGGGCAAAGGCGGCTAACTCAGCCGGTTCCCCTTCTTGAGACGAAGCGAGGCGAACCCATGAACGCATCCCCTGTCCCGCTCCTTCCTGCGCCCGTAGCGCGCGATGCCACGCAGCCGGAGGCGCGCACGCCCTCGCTCGCCGGCGAACGGCGTGCGGCCTTTCTCGAAAGCCTGTCGATCTACGGCAATGTTCGCCTCGCCTGACGGGCGGCTTCGGTCAGCGCGCAGACCGCCTATCGTGCGCGCAACCGCGATCCCGACCTGGCGCGCGAATGGCGCGCGGCGATGGTCAAGGCGCGCGCCCATGTCGAGGCAGTGCTGACCGACCGCGCGATCCACGGGGTCGAGGAGGCGGTGTTCTATCACGGCGAGGAAGTGGCGCGGCGCAGGCGCTACGACAGCCGGCTGTTGCTTGCGCTCCTGGCCCGGCTCGACCGGATCGCCGAGGCGGTAGAGGACCCGGCGCGCGGCGCTGGTGCGGAGGATGGCGTGGTGGATGATGGCGCGTCATCGGGGCGCGAGGCGCGGTCCGGGGAGGGCGGCGATCCCGGCGAGGTGCCCGACCTGGAGACACGGCTGTGCGCGATGGAGGCCGCGCGGCCCGACGGTGCGCGCGCTCTGCCAACAGGCGACAGCGCCGACGAGGCTGAGATGCTGCAATTGCTCGCCTATGAAAGCGGTGTCGAGGACTGGTGGACGGTGATCGGGAAGCGCGATCTGCCCGCCACGCTGATCGAGAAAATCGATCGATGGCGGGCGGATTGATCGATCCTTTTTTTGGTCCCTGGACAGTGTTCCATGTGTTCCAGGTGTGCATTGCCTGCGACGAACGGTTTTTTGCCCTTGCCAGCGCGGGTGCGCTTTTGCAGTTTCCGCGCCAGGGGAAATTCACAGGGGACGAGAGACGATGGCGCGGGGACAAACTGCGAGAGCCTACGAAGTAAAACCGTTATTTGCCGAACCGTATCTGATCACGAACATCGCCGATGCGATCAGCGACAAGCAGATTGAATTCATCAAGTCGCTGAAGATGCAGCAGAACCAGATGAACCACATTTCGGACGAGCTGTATCTGTTCAACCGCCCCGAGCTGCGCTCGATCAAGAAGGCGGTTCACGAAGTGCTCGCCACCTTTGCGAGCGAGGTGATGGGGGTCGAGCACAAGCTCGAGGTCACCCAGAGCTGGGCGCTGATGAACCCGCCCGGGGTGGGGATGCACGCGCACACCCATTCCAATTCGCTGGTCTCGGGATCGCTCTATTACGCGCCGCTTCCCGACCCGCCGGGCAACATGGTGTTCGAACGCGCCAATGGATACCGGCAGATCGACCTGCGCGTGACCGAGGGTCGGCAAAACGTCTACAACACGCCGCGCAACGCGGTCATTCCCAAGCATGGCGACCTGGTGCTGTTCTCAAGCGAGATCATGCATTTCGTCGAACCCAATCGCAGCCAGGAGAACCGCCATTCGATCGCGTTCAACACCTTCGTGCGCGGCACGATCGGCTCGTTCCGCGATGTGAGCGAGCTGAAGCTCTAGGGCGAGAGCAGTTCCATCTCGACCCGCGCATGGCCGCGCCGGATGATGCCGAGTTCCTCGGCCGCGCCGCGCGACAGGTCGATCGTGCGGCCGCGGATGAAGGGCCCGCGATCGTTGATGCGCACGGTGACCGTGCGGCCATTGCTGGGATTGGTCACCCGCACGAGGCTGCCGAACGGCAATGTCTTGTGCGCCGCGGTCATGGCGCGCATGTCGAAGCGTTCGCCATTGGCGGTCAGCCGGCCATGGAAGCGGCGTCCATAGAACGAGGCGATCCCGGTGCCGAGGCTGCGGGACTCCGGGATTTCCTCGATCGGCGGCTCGAAACTGTCGAGATCGACCGCGTGCTCGGGGACGTGTAGTTCGAAATCCTGCAGGTCAGGCCCGAGCGGCTCGATCACCGCCTCGAAATGCGCGGCAAAGGGAACCTCGACCATTGCCGTGCCGCCATCGCCGGGGGTCTTGTCGGTGCGCGCTTGCTGCGCGCTCGACGCCGAGAGCGGGGCGAGGCTGACGAGCGCGACCATAGCGGCGCGCAGGGCCAGCATGCGCGGAGCCGATCCGCGGCGGCGCAATGGCTGCTTGTGAAACTGCCTTCCCATCGGGGACACAATATAATGGTCCGGGAGCGGGCTGGGCAAACGAGGAGGGCAAAGCGCGGTGCGAAACGAGACGGATTCGCGGCGAATGGATGGAACCTCACTCGATCGCAGCGACAAAGGGGACGCGGTGGCCGGGGCGGGATGCCACGCGCGGCGAGTCCCACCGCGTTCCAGATCGCGGGTTTCTGGCCCTCGAAGAATGACGGTGTGAATGCAGGAGAAAGGCGGTGCGAAAAGATGAAGGGTCAGAGATTGCGCTATTCGCCAAAGCAAATGGGGCCGGCATTGCTGCCGACCCCACTCTCACCAGCGCGTGGTCACTGCCTTTGTCGCTTCCGGTCGGGCGAACCCGTCCTTCTGCTTCATCGTCAGCGCACTTGGCGCCCGGTGTCTGTGCCGCGTCCGGTTCATGCTGGTCCTGGTTTGCACCAGGTCAGCAAGTCGCCTTGCTTCGCGGTTCGTCACCGGCGCTCGCGCCGGCATCCGACCTTGCTTCGTGACCGCCTCGCTTGCTCCGCGCCGAAGCGCATTGCCCGCAGGCGAGCCCCTTGGCAGGGCCGAGACCGTGATCCTGTGACCGGCAATTCAGGCGCTGTGGATCCGGATCGAAATCCGTCACCGCAACTCATTGCCGGCCGGTTTCCCGGCCATAACGGTTGCGACGCAGCGTGCCCTTCTCAAGCGATTGTATCCGTGTCCGACCAAAGGTCTTTCACCAATGCAATCTCAAACAGCACGGGGACAATCGCCACCGTGTCCTTGAAACGAAAAATCTTTGAAAATCACTGCCTTGCGGCCTTGTTTCTCGAAGCTTTCTGTCCCGAAGACAGTTTGAAAGTGACTCCGATTCCCGCGTCTCGCAAGGCTGGATTCGGTGACTTTTCCACTTTCGCCCCGATCGCCTGTGGAGGGCGGTGGATAAGTCTGCGGTTCGTCGCATTTCGACTTGGCGCGGCGAGCTGCGGTTCGCGGCGATTCGACCGCGCTTTCGAATTGCAAAAGCGCGGCTTTGCGATTGTTGCCGGAGGGTGAAACGGCTTCAGGCATCCGAATCGCCAGCGCGCGAATCGTCTCGCCGAGTCGCGGCGCCCGGGCTGACCTTACCGGTCGCGCTGGGCGAGCAGGCGCAGCCGCAGTGCGTTCAGTTTGATGAACCCTTCGGCGTCCTTCTGGTCGTAAGCGCCCGCATCGTCCTCGAAGGTCACATGGGCTTCGGAATAGAGCGAATGGGGCGACTTGCGCCCGACAACGCTTGCCTGGCCCTTGTAGAGCTTGAGCCGAACGGTGCCGCTTACCTTGTCCTGGCTGTGATCGATCGCGGCCTGGAGCATCTCGCGTTCGGGGCTGAACCAGAAGCCGTTATAGATGAGTTCGGCATAGCGCGGCATCAGCTCGTCCTTGAGATGGGCCGCGCCGCGATCGAGTGTGAGCTGTTCGATCCCGCGATGGGCGCGGGCATAGATTTCGCCGCCCGGTGTCTCGTACATGCCGCGGCTCTTCATGCCGACAAAGCGGTTCTCGACGAGGTCGAGCCGGCCAATTCCGTGGCGCCGGCCGAGATCGTTGAGCGCTGCCAGAAGCGTCGCCGGGCTCATCGCCTCGCCATTGAGCGCAGTGCCATCGCCGCGCTCGAAATCGATGGTGATGTATTCGGGCGTGTCGGGCGCGTTTTCGGGATGGTCGGTGCGCGAATAGACATAATCGGGCGTTTCTTCCCACGGGTCCTCGAGCACCTTGCCCTCCGACGAGGTGTGCAACAGGTTCGCATCGGTCGAGAAGGGCGCTTCGCCGCGCTTGTCCTTGGGCACCGCGATCTGGTGCGCTTCGGCCCAGGCGATCAGCGCGGTGCGGCTGGTGAGGTCCCAATCGCGCCACGGGGCGATGACGTGGATGTTCGGGTCGAGCGCATAGGCGCTCAGTTCGAAGCGGACCTGGTCATTGCCCTTGCCGGTGGCGCCATGAGCGATGGCATCGGCCCCGGTCTCGCGGGCGATCTCGACGAGGCGCTTGGAGATCAGCGGCCGCGCGATCGAGGTGCCGAGCAGGTAGTCGCCTTCATAGCGGGCATTGGCGCGCATCATCGGGAAGACGAAGTCGCGCACGAATTCCTCGCGCAGGTCTTCGATGAAGATATGCTCGTCGGGAATGCCCATCGCGCGGGCCTTGTCGCGCGCCGGTTCGATCTCCTCGCCCTGGCCGAGATCGGCGGTAAAGGTGACGACCTCCAGCCCGCGCTCGACGCTGAGCCACTTGGCGATGACCGAGGTGTCGAGACCGCCCGAATAGGCAAGGACCACGCGTTTGATGTCGGACATTGCAGCAACCTCCAAATATGCTTTGCGCGCGCCATGCCGCCAAAGCACGATGAAGGGAAGGGCGGTAAAGCTTTCAACAGCGATAGCCGCGATTGGCTTGCCCCTGCTGGCGCGGCGACCTGCCAGCCGCCGCGCAATAAATGCACAAGTGGCGCTGCCGGGGTTCGGGCCGATCCAAGCGATGATCGAGGTAGCGCGCGTGCGAAGCAAGGTCTGACCCCGCGTTCGCAGCGTTCTTGTCTATTCGGCGGCTTCCTTGAGCGCCGGGTCGAAACGCCAGCGCGGCACCTTGCCGCGTTCGCGCAGCCTGGCGCTTTCTGCCTCGATATATTCGCGCGTCATCGGGATGGCGCTGCGGTCCTTCACATACTGGACCTGCCAGTTGACCATCCCGCCATTGCGGAAGCTCTGCTCGGCGCCGGCGAGGTAGAACAGCCACATCCGGTAGAACACCTCGTCATACATGGCGGTGATCTCTTCGCGGTGCATGACCGTGCGATTGTACCATTCCTGCAAGGTGTGACTGTAGTGGAAGCGCATCGCCTCGACATCCATGACCTGCCAACCATGTTTCTCGCTCTCGGTGACGAGCTCGCTGAGCGCGGGGATATAGCCGCCCGGGAAGATGTATTTGCGCGTCCAGGCATCGGTATAGCCCGGAGGCCCCGCGCGACCGCAGCAATGTGAGATCATCACCCCGTCGCGCGTGAGCAGGCGGTTGGTGTGTTCGAAGAATTGCGGGTAGTGGATCGTGCCGACATGTTCGAGCAGGCCGACGCTCGAAATGCGGTCGAAACTGCCTTCGACATCGCGGTAATCGCGCAGTTGGAAGCGGACCTTGTCAGCAACGCCCGCCGCCTCGGCGCGTTCATTGGCGAACTTGACCTGGTCGGGAGCGAGCGCGACGCCGAGCACTTCGCAATCATACATTTCATGCAGGTAGAGCGCGAAGCCGCCCCAGCCGCAGCCGATATCGAGCACCCGCATCGCCGCGCCGCCATTGTCTTCCGGGCGCTTGAGAAACATCTTCGCCGCGAGGTGTGCCTTCTTGTCCATCTGCGCCTGTTCGAGGCTGGTCCGGGTGGGATCGTCCTCGCGGTAATAGGCCATGGTGTACTGGCGGTCCTCGTCAAGGAAGCGTTCGTAAAGCTCTCGCGTGAGGTTGTAGGTATGCTCGGCATTGGCGCGCGCCGAGCCGCGCAGGTTGATGCCGTCGATCGCGGCCTTCAGTTTCTGCACTGTCTTTCTGAGCGGCCCCTTCGCCTTGAGCGAGGTGTCACCGAGCCGCTTGGCATTCATGGTGACGAACAGGATCATGTCGCGGATATCGTGCGGTTCCTCGACCACCAGCCAGCCCCACATGAAGGCCTCGCCCGCGCCCATTTGCGGATAGCGCACGATATGATTGGCCGCGCGCTTGTCGGTCAGGCGGATATGGACAGGGCCGGGCCGCCCGCCGACGAGCGGATCGTATTCGCCGCCGGGACCATAGGTGTATCGCTTGCCATCGTGATCGGTGACGATGAGCTGTCCGTGCGTGATCGCCTTGCGCAGAAACTTGTCGAGTAGCCACATGGTTGCGCTGGTCCCCTCCATCGCGAATAATGTCGCGCACCTGATGGCGCGGTGCGCGTCGACCTGTCAATCCAAACTGCGCGAGGCTTCCCGACCGTGAGCGATGCCAAGACCACCATCACCGATGTCGATCCGCGCGAATTCATCGAGACCGTCGAACCCGCATCGAAGCGCGAGGATGCCAAGGTTCTCCTTGCGCTGTTCGAACGGGTGACGGGCGAGGAAGCGAAGATGTGGGGGCCATCGATTATCGGTTTCGGCGAATATCGCACCACCTATGACAGCGGGCGCAGGGTCCACTGGATGCGCTCCGGCTTCAGCCCGCGCAAGGCAAAGCATTCGCTTTACCTCATGGGCGGCTATTGTGACGACGTGGCTGCCGCGGAGCGCGCAGACCTGCTCAAGCGGCTCGGCAAGCATTCGAGCGGGGCGTCGTGCCTGTATGTCAACAAGCTCGCCGATATCGATCTCGCGGTGCTCGAGGAGATGATCGCAAGGGACTGGGCGACCATGTCGCGGATCTATCCCGACTAGCGATCAGATCCCGGCATACCACTGGTAATCGCCGTAATCTTCCCAGAACCCGCCTTTGCCGCCATGGATTTCGGCAAAGCTTTCGACCGCTTCGATCGCGGTCAGGTACTTGGCGTGCTTGTAGCCCAATTGCCGCTCGATCCGCACGCGCAGCGGCGCGCCGTTCTTCTCCGGCAGAGGCGCCCCGTTGAGAGCATGGGCGACAATCGTCTGAGGGTGATAGGCATCGACCATGTCGACGCTCTCGTAATAGTCGCGGCCATAGAGGGTGTCGGCGCAGCAGAAGACGATGAAGCGCGCCTCTTCGCGCAATCCCGCCGCATCGAGCAACACCGACAATTGCGGCCCGGTCCACTCGGCGATCGCGCTCCAACCCTCGACGCAGTCATGGCGGGTGACCTGGGTGCGCTGGGGCAGGGCCTTGAGATCGGCGAGCGACAGGCTGAGCGGCCGGTCGACCAATCCGCGCACTTCGAGCCGCCAGTCGGCAAAACCATTGGCGAGCTCGGCGCGATAGTCATCGCTATCGACGGTCAGCGAGCCATTGCCGCGTATATCGGGCGAGCGTTCCTCGCGGGTATATTCGGGTGCGAGCGCCTGCCTTCCGGCGAGCGCGCGGTGGGCGGCCCGGTGAAGCCCTTCGGCGGCGTTGAACAACCCGCGCGCAGGGGCGGTTTCGGCCAGCCGCGAACAGGCGGCGGCGGGAAGGGCGGCAAGCCCTGCAAGAAGGGCGCGGCGCTTGATCTCAACCATTGCCGGCGTCCCCTCGCGGCCCACCGGTAATCATCGCTGCAACCTGCCTGATCGGCCCTGAAAGAATCACCATGACCAGGTGCACCGCCACGAATGCAAACAGCGCCCAGGCGGCCAGGAAATGCAGGCTGCGCGCGCTTTGCCGGCCTCCGAGCGCGTCCACCAGCCAAGGCATGGCCGGTTCGATGCCGGGGCTGATAGCCAGTCCGGTAACGATCATCAGCGGCAGCAGCACGCCAAGCACGAGACCGTAACTGATCTTTTGCAGGCTGTTGTAGCGCCCGTCTCCGTGGTCGAAATGCCCGCGCAGGTGTTCGCGCATATCGACGAGAAGGCTGCGCGGCGACCACTCGCTTGCCGAAGCCGCGATGTCGCGCTGGAAATGGCGGTTCGCAAGGCTCGCGATCCACATTCCCAGCAGGCCCAGCGCGAATACCCAGGCGAAGGTGTTGTGCCAGTCGCGCGCCTCGGCAAGATCGTAACGCTGCGGTATGGTCGCCCAGGCGGGAAAGCGCATCACCGACAGCCACGCATCGGCGGGATCGAAACCGTAGTCGCCCCAGTAGAGGAAGCGATGCGCGTTCGAGATATTGAGCCCGGACATGAACAGCACCACCACCGCCAGCGCGTTGATCCAGTGCCAGATCCGCGTGACGAGTGCGTGTCGTCTCAAGCGCCCGCTCCCGCCATCTCGCGCGCCAGATAGATCACGTCGCGCGGCTGAGAGAGAAGGTGTTGCCCACTATCGACGAACAGGGTCGAGCCGCTCTTGAGCGCGCCGGATGCAAGGAACAGAGCGGCATCCACGATCTCGTCTAGCCCGGTGCGCCGTTCGAGCAGGTTGAGCCTGTGCGAGATCGCCGTTTCCGCCTCGCTCTGGTCGTGGCTGGCAAGGATCGCCCCGGGGGCCAGTGCATAGACCCGCAGGCCATCGCTCGAAGCCATTGCCAGCATGCGCGCGGCGGCAGAGGCAGCGTGCTTGGACATCGAGTAGCTGAAGAAATCGGGGTTGGGATTGGCCAGCTTCATGTCCGTGAACTGGATCACGGAGCGCATCCGGGAGGGATCGGTCTCATCGGCAAACACCTCGGCGAGCAGAGCGGGAGCGAGCGCGTTCACCGCGACCGCTTCGCGTGCCGCATCGGCGGAAATCGCCCGTGGCTGGTCAAATCGGAAGACCGCGGCCGAATTGACCAGGCAGCGCCAGTCGCCAAGCCGCCCCGCGAGATCATGCGCCATCACTCGCACCGCTTCGCTGTCGCCGAGGTCGCAGCACGCGGTCTCGGCGCTCGGCAATTCGCTTGCGAGCAATTCGGCGGCCTCCTTCGAGCGCCGATAATGAATGACGACATGCCAGCCCGCACATGCAAACCCACGCGACAGGGCTGCTCCGATCCGCGCAGCGCCGCCGGTGATCAGCACTGCAGGTTGGGCGGGGTTGGCAGACATCCCGCCACTTCTATCAGCGTCAGGCGACACGGCACAAGCGGCGCAAAAACAAAAGCGCCGCCGATCGCGAGGGACCGGCGGCGCTGTCGAGCTTTGGAAGGGCGAGTGGGTTAGCGGCAGCGTGCGCCGCTGCGTTCGATCTCGCGGCCGAGGACTGCGCCGAGCGCGCCGCCCAGCAAGGTGCCGACCGTACGATCGCCTTCGCTGTCGATCACGCGGCCGAGCAGCGCGCCGACACCTGCGCCCACGACGAGACCGGTCGTGCCGTTCTCGCGCTTGCAGTAATACCGTCCGTCACGCCCGCGCCATACACGGTCGCCGCGGCGGATCTGGCGCGGCTGGTAATAGCGGCCGTTGCGATCGTAGGTGCGGTCATCGCGGTAACGGCGGTCGCGGCGATAACGGCGATCGTCGTCATCATCGTCGTAATCGTCGTCGTCATAGCGATAGCCGTAGCGGTCGCGGTCCCGGTAGCGATCACGGCTCCGCGCCCAGCGCGGCGGATCGGCATATTGCATGGTGTGGTCGTCAAAAACCTGTTCGGCCGCCACGGGAGCGACGGCGAATTCGGCGGCGGCGGCCGGGGTGCTCATCACTGCGAGCGACCCGGCGGCAGTCATGAGAGCGACGGTCTTCATCTGGCAATCCTTCTTGCGGCCCGGGGGTGGGCATGGCCGCCTTTTCGTTCAGTCAAAGACAACGCAAGATGAACGGATGAAGCAGGAAAGCGCGCGAGAGCACGAAGTGCGGCGGCTTTGCGACGAACCGTTGGCGCGCAGCGTCAGCCGGACAGTTTTTCACACGCGCGCTCGCGCAGCTTGGGGGCGAGCGCTGGCAGTTCGGCCAATGCTTCAAGCTCGTGGCGATTCGCGCGGCCAGCGACCAGGGCCTTGAAGACCCGGGCCACGCTCCAGTCGCAGGCACCGAGCCGCACGCGCTCGAGCCGGTCGCCCGCTTGCGCTTCGCCGGTCTCGATCACGCGAAAGTACCAGCCACAGCGACCCGTCTCGACGATCGCGGCAACCATGCCGCGCGAATTGCAGAAGGGGGCGAAGCGGTGCTCGATCTTCCAGCAGGGCTGGCGCGGCTGGCTGATCTCGACCACCGCGCTGCCGAGCCGGAAGCGGTCGCCGATATGGACGTCCGCTTCGGTGAGGCCGCGCAAGGCGAGGTTCGATCCGAATGCGCCCGGTTGGTCGAGCAGGTCGATAGCGCCGATCCGCTCGCGCCAGAAATCGTGGTGGTCGAGCGGGTAGCAGTGCACCGCCATTTCAGGGCCGCCATGGACGCGCCGGTCGGCCTGTTCGTCGGGTGCGAAACCGTCTTCGAGGATCTGCACCATGCCTTCACGCGGATATTTCGCGATCGCGCTGGTCTCCGCTCCGTTGAACGGGCGCGCAGTGCCGGTGCAGATCGCTTCGATCACGTGTGCCATGGAGCTCTGCTCTCGCCCTTCAGTCCTTCAGGTGCGCGGCGAGAAACTCGAGCGTGGCTGGCCAGATGATCTTCTGCGCTTCGACCTCGTCTTCGCTCGCCCAGTCGCTGGGAGCGCCAGTGCCCGACAGCGCGTGGCCGGCATCGGTGAAGATAAGGCTGACCGTGTCGAGCCCCGCCTCGGCGCGGCGTTCGGCGATGGCTTGCGCCATTTCTCCGGAATTCCAGACATTGTCCGCGTCACCTCCCGCCACGAGGACGGGTTCGTCGATCGCCTCGACCGCGATGCGCGCCGCGACCGCGCGCTCAGGAAAAGCGTGGCGACCGCGATCATGCGGGATGCGCAGCCGCGCGCGCGTTCCGCTGGCGCTGGCCTCGGCAAAGGCTTCCTGCATCCCGATATAGGGGACGAAGGGCAGCGGTTCGCCGTTCAGGCTGAACGAGCTGACGGCTCCGGGGCTCGTTCCCGGGCCCCATCCTTCCCAAACCACGTCGCTTGGCACGATCGCCGCGATCGCGGCAAACCCATCGAAATGCGCGCCCGCCAGCAGCGCAAATTCCGCGCCTTTGGAAGCGCCGTAAATGCCGATATCATCTCCGCGCACATCGGCGCGCGCGGCGAGCCATGCGCGCGCGATCTCGGCTTTTTCGACCGGGATGGCATCGAATGCCTGCGGCAGTTCGGGAAATTGCGCAGGGCGTCCCCATGCGGGCGAGTAATAGGGAAGGCCGAGCACCCCATAGCCGTGTTCAAGGAAGTGCGGGGCTTTTCTCCGCGCGCTGCTGTCACCGCCTTCGCTCCCGCCGAGCAGGATGAGCGCGGGGAAAGGCCCGTCGCCCTCGGGCTTCATGAAGAACGCACCGGGCAGCGCGTCGCCGACGAGCGTCTCGCTGACAGGGGCGCCATCGGCCCGGTCCTGCGCAGCGACCATCGCTTGAGGCAGCACCAGCAGGGCGGCGCCGAGCATGGCGAGTTTGGTGCGGCTAGTCATCCTCAGGGCTCCATCGCGGCAAATCGTGCATCAAGCCTTGATGGTGGCCGATCAGTGAGCGCGTGTCAGCCCCTTTGCGCGAAAACTATGCCTTCGCCTCGGCCTTGGCCTTGGCAGCGGCCGCCTCGCGGTCGCGCTGGGCGCGGCTCTTCTTTTCGGCTGCGGTTCTCAGCTGGCCGCAGGCGGCATCGATGTCGCGCCCGCGCGGCGTGCGCACCGGCGCGCTGATACCGCCTTCGAAAACGATATCGCTGAAGGCCCTTATGCGTTCGGGCGTCGAACATTCGTAATTCGCTCCCGGCCAGGGATTGAAGGGGATCAGGTTGACCTTGGCCGGCAAGTCGAATTGCTTGAGCAGGCGCACCAGTTCGCGCGCATCCTCGTCGCTGTCGTTCTTGTCCTTGAGCATCACATATTCAAAGGTGATGCGGCGCGCATTCGAGGCGCCGGGATAATCGGCACAGGCCTGGAGCAGTTCCTCGATCCCGTATTTGCGATTGAGAGGCACGATTTCGTCGCGCACCTCCTTGCGCACGGCATGGAGAGAGACCGCGAGATTGACACCGATCTCCTCGCCGCAGCGTTCCATCGCCGGGACGACGCCGCTGGTCGACAAGGTGATGCGCCGCTTGGACAGCGCCAGGCCATCGCCATCCATCACCAGGTTGAGCGCGTCGCGGACATGATCGAAATTGTAGAGCGGTTCGCCCATGCCCATCATCACGATATTGGTGAGCAGGCGCCCATCGGCAGTGTAGTGGCCGGCATCCTCGTCACCAAGACCGTCCATCCGGCCCTTGGGCCATTCGCCCAGCGCATCGCGCGCGAGCATGACCTGTCCGACGATCTCGCCCGGCGTGAGATTACGGACGAGCCGCATGGTGCCGGTGTGACAGAAGGTGCAGTTGAGCGTGCAGCCGACCTGGCTCGACACGCACAGCGTCCCGCGATCGGCATCGGGGATGAAGACCATTTCGAAATCATGGCCGTCATCGGTGCGCAGCAGCCATTTGCGGGTGCCGTCCGAGGAATGCTGCGCCTCGACCACGTTCGGGCGACCGATCACGAACCTTTCGGCAAGCCAGGGACGCATGGTCTTGGCGATATCGGTCATCTGCGCAAAATCGGTGGCGCCGCGGTGATAGAGCCAGTGGAACACCTGCTTGGCGCGCAGCTTGGCCTGGCGCGGGTCGAGCCCGGCCTCGGTGAAAAGCTCGCGGATGCGGTCGCGCGAAAGCCCGATCAGGTCGATGCGGCCATCGGCGCGCGGCGTGATGTCACGCGCGATCGGCACCGGGTCAACCTGCCCGGGAATGGTCATGAGGGTCGTATCTGTCATGGGCTTGCGCGGCGCATATAGTGTCGCTCGGCGCACAAAGCAAAGCCTGCCCGTGCCCGTGATCTCTCGCGCGAACCCGAGGGCGCGGCAAAATGCGCGAGGCCCGGCGCCGGTTCCCGCATTCCGGCGATCAGATCGCACGATCTGTCGATGCAAGTTTGCGCATTCGATCCAGCGTTCGCAGAGCACACTTCGTCGGCGTGATTGTTGCGCCATTACAACAGCTTCTTGTTGTGCCCTGTTCATGAAACAATCGCGGCTCGTGATCCGTTTTCAGGGTCGAGGCGGCGCCCCCTGGCCGCTCGAACGACAACGGAGTAAAATTGACATGAAAACGTTCACGACCCTTCTGGCCGCAGCTTCGGCTCTGGCTGTTACGACCCCCGCAATGGCGCAGAGCGCCGACGATCCGTTCAATGGCTTCCGTCTCGAAGCCCTGGGCGGCTATGACAGCTCGCGCGCCGGAAGCACCACCGATGATGACGGCAACCCCAACAATGACCAGTCGATCGACGGCGTCGTCTATGGCGCGCAGGCCGGTTACGACGTCAACACCGGCAACGGCGTCGTCTTCGGTGTCGAGACGGAACTGACCACCTCGACCGCCGATGCCGAGTTCGAGGATGGCGATTTCGAGAATATCGGCCTTGGCGACGTGTCGAGCGGCCGCGACATCTATCTCGGCGCGCGCGTCGGCGCGACGGTCGGCGAACGCACGCTGGCCTACGTGAAGGGCGGTTATACCAATGCCCGCTACAACCTCAATTCGACCTTTGACGGCGAAGACTTCCGTTCGTCGATCGACACCGATGGTTACCGGGTCGGCGCGGGTCTCGAGCATGCCTTTGGCGAAAACGCCTATGCCAAGCTCGAATACCGCTATTCGAATTATTCGGATGCCGAGATCGATTTCGAGGATGAATCCCGCCCCGATGAAGACCTGGGCGAGATCGATCTCGACCGTCACCAGGTCCTGGCAGGCGTCGGCTGGCGCTTCTGATCAGGCACTGATCCGACAGGAACCATTTCGGGGGCCGGGCGCATCGGGCGATGCGTCCGGCGCTCTTGGTTCCGGACCCGGGATTACCGGCGTGTGCGGGCCGCGCAGCCGACGACCGCGGCATCGATCGCGGTGGCTGCTCCTGTCAGGTCATATCGGTCAGTGAACCGCCGCCCGGCATTGTCGCGGCCGGTGACGCGCATCCGTGCTGCGGTCCGCATCTCGGCGACGATACGGGCATCCATCTGCGCATTCTGCGCCCAGGCATTGCGGCCATTGGCGGCAAGCGCGAAGGAGCGGTTGCCGACGACCAGGCGCACGTCGCCAGAGGCCGCCACCGCGCGCGAGAGGCGCAGATGCACCTGACCGCGCACCGATTGGCGCGGCCAGGTGCTAACGCTGGCAAACGGGCCGGTATCCGCGCCGCGCACCGGCTTGGCGATGGCATAGCAGCGCTGCGGGCTGGCATCGCGAAATGCGGCCCAGTTCGAAAACACGCCGAGGCTGTCGCGCGCGGCGAGCGGGCTGGTGGCCAGAACGCTGGCTGCCATGGCGAGCACGGACGAGAGCAGGATTGCAGGTCTATTCATAACGGATCGCCATGACTTCCCATTCCTTGACCCCATCTGGCAAGCGCACCGTGCGAACATCGCCCACACAAGCGCCGCGCAAGGCCCGCGCGATCGGAGAGGACCAACCGACCCGGCCCTTGCCCGCGTCCTGCTCATCGTCCCCCAGGATCGTGATCGTCCGGCGCGCATCGTCCTCGTCGGCAAGTTCGACCGTCGCTCCGAAAAAGACCCGGTCCTGGTCGCGCTGCTCGGCCGGATCGATCACCCGGCAGGCCTTCATCCTGCGCGCCAGATAACCCAGCTCTCGATCGATTTCGCGCATGCGCTTTCGGCCATAGATGTAATCGCCGTTTTCCGAGCGATCGCCATTGCCCGCCGCCCAGCTGACGATAGCGACGATCTCGGGCCGTTCGGTGCCGAGCAGGTGATCGTAGCGCGCCTTGAGCGCGGCCATGCCGGCAGGGGTGATCGGCGGCCCGCTATTCGGGCGGGCAGGGGCAGCCATGGGTCCTAGCGCAGGAAGCTGTCGATCGGGCGCGGCAGGCCGGCCTTTTCGGGATACATGTGCGAATAGCTTACCGCATTGCCGAGCACGCGCATGATGTAATAGCGGGTCTCGAAATTGGCGGGAATCTTCTCGATCCAGGTGACCCAGTCGATCTCGCCGGTGCGCGGATCGCCGTTGAGGCGCAGCCACTGGTTCACCCGGCCGGGCCCGGCATTGTAGGCTCCGATCGCGAGCGGGTAGGCACCGCCGTAATAATCCATCATCCGTGCGAAATAGGCATCGCCCAGGCGGATATTGTAATCGGTATCATCGAACAGGCTTGCCGACATGTAGCGCATGCCCAGCTTGCCTGCCTGTTCGCGCGCCGTGCCCGGCATCAGCTGCATGATCCCGCGCGCGCCGGCATGGCTCTGGCGGGTGCGGTCGAATTCGCTTTCCTGCCGGCTGATCGCGTGGACCATGGTCCAGTCATTGACCGCGCGCGGCGCGTCATAGGTCGGGAACCCGACCCGTTCGAAGCCCTTGATCCCGTTCGAACCGGCTTCCATGCCGACCACGACCGCCATTTCGGGCAGCCGCAGCTCTTCGGCGAGGTCGGCGACGAGGCTCAGCTTTTCGGGCGTGTCCGCCGCTTCGCCGATGGCCTGGAAAAAGCGCCGCTCGGTGCGCCAGTCGCGGCGATTGCGCGCCAGTTCGCGCAGCGCTTTGGTAAGCGGATCGGCTTCGAAGGCGGCGCGCGTGTCAGCGTCGACTTGCGGGCGGGGCAGGGGAGCGAAATCGGGCATCGGACGGCCCAATGCGCTGATCGATAGCTGCCCGTAATAATAGTGCGGATATTGCGCCGCCATCTCGAAATAGCGGGTCGCGTCCTCGGCCAGACCGGCCTGGCGCGCGGCGCGCCCGGCCCAGTAGAAACCCTTTGCGCGGGTCAGCGGGGTGCGCGCAGCCTCGCCATAGCGCAGGAACAGCGGCGCGGCGGTGGCACCGTCTCCGAGCCGCCACAAGGCGTTGGTGCCGCCCTTCCACATCAGGTCGGTATAGCGGTCGCGCAGGGTGAACGACCCGGCGCTGATATCGGTGCCGGGCTCGAACAGGTCATCGATCTTGCTGGCGATCAGGACCGTGCTTGCAGAACCTGCGGCCTCGGCGGTGGCGAGCATTTCGCCGACCAGGGCCGCGGGGTCGAAGGCAGGCGCAACGAAGGCGGGGCGATTGGCGAGCAGGTCGATCGCCGCCTCGGTCTGGCGGCGCGCGCGGTAATGTTTCACGAGATTGTAGACATAGCCTGCATGGCGCAGCGCATCGGCTGGCACCGCCACCCCCGCCTCGCCGGGTGTCGTTCCGCGCACGAGTGCGAGCCGGGCGATGGCAAGTTCGCGTTCGGCAGGGGCGAGATTGATCAGCTGGCGTTCGGCGGCTTGGGCATCACCCTGCCACAAAAGCGCGTCGATACGCGCGCTGTGATCGGCGGCGGTGAAGCGGTTGCCGTAAAGACCCAGCAGATACGCCTCGGCAGGCCCGCTCATGCTGCCGCCACGCCACGCTTCACGCGCGACATCGAAGGCTTCTGCGCGCTGCGCTCCTGCCAGCAACAGCGCATAGCGCGCGCGCCCGGAATTGGTGATCGGGGGGTGGCGGTCGAAGAAGGCGAGCACATCCTCGCTGGGCGGAGCCTCTTCATCGAGGCGGTTTTCGGCGCGGATGCGAAGAATCTCGGTGCGCGGGAAATCGGGATAAGCGAGCGCGAAGCCGGCGTAATCGGCGAACAGGTATTCGCCGCGGCCGTGCAATTGCTCCCAGCGCTGGATCGCGGCTCCGATCTGGCTCGGCTGGAAGGCGACCATGCTGCTCCGCGTGCCGTCGCCGGTCGCCTGAGCATTCGCGGGAACAGCGAACCCGCCGCCTGTCGCAAGGACGAGCGTGGCGATTGCAAGGGGGCGGGTCATCATTTTGCGGGTCATGCTGGACACAGTGCCGATCGGCTCCTTATCAGGCGCTTAACAGAAATGGCGGGCGCGGGGCCTTGTTCCCCCGCGCAGGTTTTACGCCATGCATCTATGTGATTGATACGGGATATTATTCAATGTTCAGCGGCTCCATTCCCGCTCTGGCGACTCCTTTTCGCGACGGAACGTTTGACGAGGCGGCTTTTCGCAAGCTGGTCGACTGGCAGATCGAGAACGGCAGTTCCGCGCTCGTGCCCTGCGGGACAACCGGCGAGGCATCGACCCTGTCGAATGCCGAACACCACCGGGTAATCGAGGTCTGCATCGAACAGGCCGCGGGCCGGGTGCCGGTGATCGCGGGCTGCGGTTCCAACGACACCCGTAACGCCGCGCTCCACATGAGCTTTGCCAAGAAGGCGGGCGCGGCAGCGGGGCTGTGCGTCGCGCCTTATTACAACCGCCCCAGCCAGGCCGGGCTGATCGCCCATTTCAGCCATCTTGCCGAGTGCTGCGACCTGCCGATCGTGCTCTACAACGTGCCGAGCCGCACCGTCACCGATATCGAGGACGAGACGGTGGTCGAACTGGTCCGCAAATATCCCGAGCGCATCGTCGCGATCAAGGATGCCAGCGGCGACCTGTCACGCGTTGCCGACCACCGGATGGGGATCGGTCACGATTTCTGCCAGTTGTCAGGCAATGACGAATTGTGGCTGCCGCACGCGGCGGCGGGGGGAAGGGGGGCGATCTCGGTCACCGCCAATGTCGCGCCGAGGCTGTGCGCCGACTTCCACGCCGCGATCGCCGCGAACGAGCTCGAAAAGGCGCGCGAGCTCAATGACCGGCTGTTCCCGCTGCATTATGCGATGTTCTCCGATGCCAGCCCCGCTCCGGTCAAATATGCGCTCAGCCGCGTGCACGACTGGTTTTCGCCCAGCGTGCGTCTGCCGATCGTCGAGGCGAGCGAAGCCTCGCGCAAAGCCGTGGACGAGGCGCTGGAGCATGCCGGGCTCGTCTGACGCGCGGCTAAAGCACCTCGTCCTCGTCGAGCAGCGCCTCGGCGAAGCCTTCCGGTTCGCTGGCATGGATCGCATCGGTCATGCTCTCGATCCGTGCGCCCACCGCCTCGGGGTGGTCGACGATGGCGATGTGAAACAACGCATCGCCCTGGTGGACCACCGGCAAGGTCGCATGGCCGATGATGAGACCGTCGATCGGGCTGGTGATCTCCTGCGGATCTTCGCCGAACAGGCCCGAGACGACGGCAAGCAGGTCACCCTTGCGCACCGCATCGCCCGATTTGCGCACGCGGTGCGTGACGCCGCCGCGCGCGGAACGGACCCAGCGCGACTTGTTCGCCCGGGCCGGGATATGAGGTTCGGGAATGGAAGGGTCCGGCGCGATCATGCCGAGATCGGCGAGCACGCGCAGAATGCCGGTCACCCCGCAATCGATCGAGAACCTGTCGAAGCGCAGCGCCTCTCCGGTTTCCATCAGGAGCATTTCCACGCCCTGTCCGTGCGCCAGCGCACGCAGCGAACCCGGGCGCAGGGGGCTTTCGATCACCACTGGCGGGGCGAATGTCATCGCCAGTTCCACGAGCCGCTTGTTGCCCGCAGCAATGCGGATCTGGGGCAGGTTGTAGCGGTGCACCGCGGCCGAATGGATATCGATCCCGAGCGTGGACCGGCTTACCACCTCGGTAAAGAACACGTGCGCGAATTGCCCCGCGAGCGAGCCATTGGCGCTGCCGGGAAAGCTGCGGTTGAGATCGCGCCTGTCGGGCAGGTAGCGGGTGCGATTCAGGAAACCGAAGATATTGGCAACCGGCACCAGCATCAGCGTGCCCGACAGCGCGCCGGGCGCAATCATGCTGGCGATCCGCTGGATGATCGCGGTGCCGATGATCTCGTCCCCGTGGATCGCGGCACTTATGAACACGACCGGCCCCTGGCTGGCGCCGTTGAGCACCCGCACCGCGAGCTGCGAATCGAGCCCGGTCGCCATGGTCGTGACCGGAAGCGCGACATCGGCCTGTACGCCTCGCCCGATGCGCTGTCCGCCGATTTCGAAGTGATCGTCCATTGTCTCTTTCCCCGCCTGCGTCACGGATTGACCTGCAAACAGAAGAATTGGCAAGCGGGTTTCGCGCCGCGCGCCGATCCCCCTTTTCCTTTGCCGCGCGCGCGCCTACATGCCTCCAGCCTATGGCCCGCCCCAAACCCGAAACCTTCGACAAGCACAAGACCGTCGCCGAGAACCGGCGCGCACGCTTCGACTATCAGATCGAGGAAAAGTTCGAAGCCGGGCTCGCGCTGCAGGGCACCGAAGTGAAGGCGCTGAGGGCAGGCGAGGCCTCGATCGCGGAAAGCTATGCCGAGGTCCGCGATGGCGAGGTCTGGCTGATCAATGCCAACATTCCCGAATACAGCCACGGGAACCGGCTCAATCACGAACCGCGCCGGCCGCGCAAGCTGCTTCTGCACGGGCGCGAAATCAACAAGCTGTTCGGAGCGGTCGAACGCAAGGGCATGACGCTGGTGCCGCTTTCGGTCTATTTCAACAAGACCGGCCGCGCCAAGGTCGAGCTCGCCCTGGCCAAGGGCAAGCAGGCGCACGACAAGCGCGCCAGCATCAAGGAGCGCGACTGGAAACGCGACAAGGCCCGGATCATGCGCGACCGGGCATGACCGGCATGCGCGCCGGGCTCGCCTCAACGCATTTTGCCTCAACTGCGCTGCCACCATCTGGTCACATGCGCGATGCTACCCATATGGGTGTCATGGCCAATCTTGCGATAACCCGACTGCTGCGCTTGTCTTCACCGCGCGCGCGGCGCATGGGCGGGGCCTGACCATGGCCGACAAGAAATCCTCGATCTCCTTCAAGAGCAAGACCTTGGCCGCGGACCTGATCCGCAAATACATGCCGAGCCGCAAGGAGATGGCGCAGAGCAAGTATCTCAAGCCGATCGCGCACCGTTTCCTGCTTCCCGAATTGTGGCGGTTCACCCGGCGCTCGGTTCCGCGCGGGGTGGCGCTGGGACTGTTCAGCGCCTTCATCATCCCGGTCGGACAGATATTCCTCGCAGCCTTCCTCGCTTTTCCGGCGCGCGCCAATGTCCCGCTCGCCGCGCTGGTGACCTTCGTCACGAACCCGTTCACCATCGCCTTCTGGGCAGTGGTGGCCAACCAGGTCGGGCGCTTCATCCTGCGGATCGATGCCGCGACATCCGGGGTCGCCAACGAGCAATTGCGATCGGGCACCTGGCAATGGGTGATCGATGCCTTCGAGGTGGCCGGAGTGACCGTGGTCGGCTTCTTCGTGCTCGCAGTGGTCTCCTCGGCGGTGGGCTATCTCCTCTCTAGCGCGGTCTGGCGCGTCCTGGTTGCACGCAAGCGGGCAAAACGGCTGAAACGGATGGAAGAGCGGCTCGACGAGCGCTTGAGCGCAAACTAGGCAAGTGCGATCGCGCGCGGTTCGTCGCGAGTTGCGCGGCAGGAGGACGAAGCGGTGCTTTTCACGGACAGCGACAGCGTGAACCAGGAGGCGCAGATGCCCGACAAGGCGGTGCTCGCCGCGGTCGGCGCTGCGCTGCTTGCAAGCGCGCTGCTCCTGCTCGTCGCCACCTCGGACTGGCTGCTCGCGCTCGCTTATGCCGCGGGGCTCGCGGTTCTCCTTGCAGGCGCAAACGCCTTTGCCCGCATGGCCCGCCCCGAAAGCGCGCGCGAACTGGCTGCGCCGGACTGGTCTGTCACCGTCGCGGCGATCGAACGCGCGGGCGAGGCGATCGCCATCACCGATCGCGCCAATCGCCTGGTCTGTGCCAACGAGGCCTTCGTCGAAAGCTTCGGCATCTCCAGCGCGCCGCCATCGCTACCCTTCGAACGCGCGGGCCTCGAGGTCGCCAGCCGTCTTGCGCGCGAAGCATGGCGCGACGGGGCGAGTTCGTGCGACAGCCTCGGCGACAAGGGCCGCGAATGGTCGATCACCGCGACCCGCGCGGGCCGCGGCGACGATCACCTGATCTGGTGCTTTTCTCCCAGGACTACCGAGGCGCGCGATCTTGCCGCTGAGCTCGACCTGTCGGGCGCATTGGGACGTATCTTGAGCCGGGCCGGGATCGAGGCGGCGATCACTTCGGGCGAAGGCGTGGTGCGCTCGGTCAGCCCCGGCTTTGCCGAGCGCGCGGCGGGCGACGAGAAGGCAACGCTGGTCGGGCAGGATTTCGTCTCCTTCCTGCGCGCCGATGACCGCGACCGCATCTTCTTCGCGCGCGAAGGCCGCGCCGGCACTCCGCAGACGCTGATCGACGTGCCGCTTTCGGAGCCTTCGGCCGCGGGAACGGTCCCGACCGCCGATGAAGGCGATTCGCTCATGCTGCTGATCGATAGCGGGGTGGGGATCGGCAGCCACTGGGATGGCAGCGCCCAGGCCGGCGTTGCGCAGCTCGAAGCGCTGCTTGCCCAGCTGCCCCTCGGCCTTGCCATGACCGATCGCGACGGACGGTTCCTGTTCGGCAACGATGCCTTCCTGCGCTCGGTCGGGCGCGAGGGGCGCGGGCTCCCGGCCTTTCCCACCGACCTCGTCACCCGCGAGGACAAGGCCGCCCTTTCCGACGCGGTCCGCCGCCACGGACGCGGACCCGCAATCAGCGGCGACATGGCGGTGCGGTTGGCCTCGCAGCCCGACGAGCCGGTCTCGATGGGTCTTGCCGGGGTTCGCGGGCTGGGCGAGGCGGCCGTGCTTTTGAGCCTTGCCGACAGTTCGGAAGAAAACCAGCTCAAGCGCCAGGTCGCTCAGGCCACCAAGATGCAGGCGGTAGGCCAGCTGGCAGGCGGCGTGGCGCACGATTTCAACAATGTCCTGACCGCGATCATCGGGACCTGCGATCTCATGCTCTTGCGCCACACGCCGGGCGACAGCGATTACGACGACATCCAGCAGATCCGCGCCAATTCCAACCGCGCCGCCTCGCTCACCCGGCAATTGCTCGCCTTTTCGCGCCAGCAGACGCTGCGGCCCGAGATTCTCCAACTGCCCGACGTGGTCAGCGAGGTCGGACCGCTGATCAAGCGGCTGCTCGGCGAGAAAATCGACTATTTCGTCCAGCACGATCGCAACCTGGGTGCGGTGCGCGCCGACCCGCAGCAGCTCGAACAGGTGATCATGAACCTCGCGGTCAATGCCCGCGACGCGATCCAGGCGGGCAAGCGCCCGGCGCGCCAGGGCAAGGCCGAAGGGCGGGTCTCGCTGATGACCCGCAGCATCAAGTCTGGCGAAGTGGTCAAGCTCGGCTCGGAAATCCTGCCGGCTGCCGACTATACCGTGCTGATCGTCCAGGACGATGGCGGAGGTATCCCGGCAGAGGTCCTCCCCAAGCTGTTCGAACCGTTCTTCACGACCAAGGAGCAGGGCAAGGGAACCGGGCTGGGCCTCTCGACCGTCTATGGCATCGTCAAGCAGTCGGGCGGCTTCATCTTTGCCGACAATGTCACCGATTCGGCGGGACGGGTCCAGGGAGCGCGCTTCACCATCTATTTCCCGGTCCATCACGGCGAAGCGCCGCGCCGCCGCGAGGAGACCGCTCCCGCGCCTTCTTCCGATTGGTCGGTCGGCGGCAAGGTCCTGCTGGTCGAGGACGAGGACATGGTCCGCGCGGTCGCAGAGCGTGCGCTGTCGCGCGCCGGATACGAGATCACCGCCTGCCCGGGCGGCGAGGAAGGGCTGGCGGCGATCGCGAGCGGGGCCGAGTTCGATCTCGTGGTGAGCGACGTCGTCATGCCGGGAATGGACGGCCCGGCCATGGTCCGCGCGATCCGCAAGCAGCGGCCCGAAATCCCGGTTTTGTTCATGTCGGGCTATGCCGAGGAGAACCTGCGCAGCGAAATCGACATCCCCAACATGCACTTCATCGCGAAGCCTTTCAGCGTTGCGGCGATCAGCGAGAAGGTGGGGGCGGTGATGCGCGAGGCAAAGGCCGCGCCAGGCGGCTGAAAGCACGGCCGAAAATAAATTTCGTTCCACTCTTGTTCTTTTGGAACAAAGCCGATACATCGTATCCAACACGGGGACGCATGGGGCATTCCCGACAGCCGGTTGAAACTCTTCAACCGGCCCTAGGCAAGCGAAGGAGTGCGTGCGATGGCTACCAATCTGAAGCTGGTAGAAAAGGAAAACGACGTGGACCGTCAAAAGGCGCTCGACGCCGCACTCGCACAGATCGACAGGGCATTCGGCAAGGGCTCGGCGATGAAGCTGGGCTCGAAAGAGGCGATGCAGGTGGAATCGATTTCCACCGGTTCGCTCGGTCTCGACATCGCCCTTGGCATTGGCGGCCTTCCCAAGGGTCGCGTGATCGAAGTGTATGGCCCCGAAAGCTCGGGCAAGACGACCCTCGCGCTGCATTGCATCGCCGAGGCGCAGAAGGCTGGCGGCACCGCGGCTTTCGTCGATGCCGAACACGCGCTCGACCCGGTCTATGCCCGCAAGCTGGGCGTGGACATCGACGAACTGATCGTCTCGCAGCCCGATACCGGCGAACAGGCGCTTGAAATCACTGACACGCTCGTGCGTTCGAACGCGATTGACGTGCTGGTGGTCGATTCGGTCGCCGCGCTCGTTCCCCGCGCCGAGATCGAGGGCGAGATGGGCGATTCGCATGTCGGCCTCCAGGCGCGGCTCATGTCCCAGTCGCTGCGCAAGCTGACCGGTTCGATTAACCGTTCGAAGTGCATGGTGATCTTCATCAACCAGCTGCGCATGAAAATCGGCGTGATGTACGGCAACCCCGAGACTACGACAGGCGGCAACGCGCTCAAGTTCTACGCTTCGGTCCGGCTCGACATCCGCCGCACCGGCCAGATCAAGGACCGCGACGAGGTGATCGGCAACTCGACCCGCGTCAAGGTCGTCAAGAACAAGGTCGCCCCGCCGTTCAAGCAGGTCGAGTTCGACATCATGTATGGCGAAGGCATATCCAAGATCGGCGAAATCCTCGATCTCGGAGTGAAGGCCGGCATCGTCGAGAAATCGGGCAGCTGGTATTCCTATGACAGCGTCCGGATCGGCCAGGGCCGTGAGAACGCCAAGACCTACCTGAAAGAGAACCCTGAAGTTTGCGACCGGTTGGAAGCCGCCATTCGCGGTAAAACCGACGAGGTCGCCGAGGAGATGATGACGGGACCGGACGCGTCGCCCGAAGGCTGATCCTCAAGCGGGCGCTCCTCTATTGAGGGAGCACTGGCGCGATCTGCCCGGATCGCGCGCCCGGACAACCGGAATACCGGCGCGAAGGCTCTCCTTGCCCAGGAGATGCATTTCGCGCCGGTTTTTCGTTGTTCGCCGAAGAGCCGCCGCTCGCCAAGTCCAAGCTGATCATTGGCACCATGCGTGACGTATCCCGTCCATTGCAGGCCACGAGCGCATTACCGGCTTGTCGCCGCCAAGCGCTTTGCCTAACTGCGCTGTCATGACATCCAGCGCCATGACTTCGACCAACGATATCCGCCGTTCCTTCCTCGAATTCTTCGAGGGGCGTGACCATGCCGCGGTGCCGAGTGCGCCGCTGGTGCCGCACAACGATCCCACGCTGATGTTCGTCAATGCGGGCATGGTGCCGTTCAAGAATGTCTTCACCGGCCTCGAGACCCCGCCGGCACCGCGCGCGACCTCCTCACAGAAATGCGTGCGCGCAGGGGGCAAGCACAATGATCTCGACAATGTCGGATACACCGCGCGCCACCACACCTTCTTCGAAATGCTCGGCAATTTCTCGTTCGGCGACTATTTCAAGGCGGAGGCAATCGAGAACGCCTGGACGCTGCTGACGCGCGAATGGGGCCTGCCCGCCGACAAGCTCACGGCAACCGTCTATCACACCGATGACGAGGCCTTCGATCTCTGGCGCAAGATTGCCGGCCTTCCCGAAGACCGCATCATCCGCATCGCCACGGCTGACAATTTCTGGTCGATGGGCGATACCGGCCCGTGCGGCCCGTGCTCGGAAATCTTCTACGATCACGGCGAACACATTCCCGGAGGCCCTCCCGGCAGCGCGGACGAGGACGGCGATCGTTTCATCGAGATCTGGAACCTCGTCTTCATGCAATACGAGCAGCAGGCCGATGGCACCCGCCGCGACCTGCCGAGCCCATCGATCGACACCGGCATGGGGCTCGAACGCATCGCCGCGGTCATGCAGGGCGTTCACGACAATTACGACACCGACACCTTCAAGGCGTTGATCGCCGCATCCGAAGGCATGACCGGCGTCGCGGCCGAGGGGGATGCGACCGCCTCGCACCGGGTCATCGCCGATCACCTGCGCTCGACCTCGTTCCTGATGGCCGATGGCGTCCTGCCCTCGAACGAGGGGCGCGGATACGTGCTGCGCCGGATCATGCGGCGCGCCATGCGCCATGCGCACCTGCTGGGAGCAAGCGAACCGCTGATGCATCGGCTCGTGCCAGCACTCGTCGCCGAAATGGGCCAGGCCTATCTCGAATTGCAACGCGGCCAGGCGCTGATCGAGGAAGTGCTCGAACGCGAGGAGACCCAGTTCCGCAAGACGCTCGACAAGGGTCTCAAGCTGCTCGACGAGGCGACCGGCGACATGGAGGCTGGCGCAAGTCTCGACGGCGAGACCGCCTTCCGGCTCTACGACACTTACGGCTTTCCCTACGACCTCACCGAAGACGCTCTGCGCGCGCGCGGGATCGGGGTTGACCGCGAAGGGTTCGATGCCGCGATGGAGCGCCAGAAAGAGGCCGCCCGCGCCGCGTGGAAGGGCTCGGGCGAAGCCGCATCGGGCGAGGTCTGGTTCGACATCGCGGAACGCGAAGGCGCGACCGAATTCACCGGATACACCGCGACAACCGGCGAGGGCACCGTGGTCGCAATCGTCAAGGACGGGGCCGAGATCGACAGCGCCGGCGCTGGCGATGAAGTGGTGATCCTTACCAACCAGACGCCTTTTTACGGCGAAAGCGGCGGCCAGACCGGCGATAGCGGCACGATCACCGATGGCGAGGGGCTGCGTGCCAAGGTCTCCGATACCGGGAAGCCGCTCGGCCGCCTCCACACCCACAAGGCGCAGATCGAGGCCGGAACGGTCGCTCGCGGTGACATCGTCCACCTCGAAGTCGACGCGACGCGCCGCGACCAGATCCGCGCCAATCACTCGGCCACACACCTCGTCCATGCCGCGCTTCGCAACCAGCTCGGCGGACACGTGACGCAGAAGGGGTCGCTGGTCGCTCAGGACCGCCTGCGATTCGACTTCTCGCATCCAAAGGCGTTGAGCGATGACGAAATCGCGGCGATCGAAGCCGAGGTGAACGCAGAAATTCTCGCCAACGAGCCGGTCGGCACACGGCTGATGAGCCCTGATGACGCTGTCGAGGCAGGGGCGCTCGCGCTGTTCGGCGAGAAATATGGCGACGAGGTGCGCGTGCTCTCGATGGGCCGCTCGACCGAGCAGGGTCGGCACTACTCGGTGGAGCTTTGCGGCGGCACTCACGTCAAGGCGACCGGCGATATCGGCATATTCCGGATTATCTCGGAAAGCGCGGTCTCGTCGGGCGTGCGCCGGATCGAGGCGCTGACCGGCGAGGCGGCGCGCCGCTGGCTGGTCGCGCGCGAAGACGCTCTGAAATCCGCCGCGAGCGCAATCCGCACGACGCCCGAGGACGTTCCACAGCGCATCACCGCTCTGCTCGATGAACGCAAGCGGCTCGAGAAGGAGCTGGCCGAGGCGAAGAAGGCGCTCGCGCTCGGCGGCGGTGCCAGCGCGGGCGGCGAAAGCGGACCGGGCGGGGGCGATGAAGAGATTGGAGGGGTGACCTTCAGCGGCCAGGTTCTCGAAGGGTTGAGCCCGAAGGAACTGCGACCGCTGCTCGACGAGACCAAGGCACGGCTCGGTTCGGGAGTGGCCGCGATTGTCGCGGTCAATGACGGCAAGGCGGCGATCGCGGCCGCGGTGACCGATGACCTGACCGGGAAATTCAGCGCGGTCGACCTTGTGCGTGCTGGCGTGGAAGTGCTGGGCGGCAAGGGCGGCGGCGGCCGTGCCGACATGGCGCAGGGCGGCGGGCCTGAAGGCGCCAAGGCCAGCGAGGCGATAGAGGCGGTCAAGCGCGCGCTCGCGGGGTAGGCGAGCGCGCGAAGAACAAGATCGGTTCAGGCGTCGGGCGTGGTCTTGGTCACGCCGTCGCTACCCTTGGACAGGTCATTGCCGCCGGTATCGCCCGGCTGTCCGCGGCCCTGGTCGGTGGGCGCCTGGTCCTTGAGCGGACCCTCGACATTCTGCGGCTTGAACTTCTCGCTGTTCGGGGTCGGCTTGGTGGGGTCGTCGTGATGGCTCATGCAAAATCTCCTTTGCCTGACCAACGCACGAGGCCGCCGGATTGTTTCGCCATTCGCCTCAACTGGTGCGCAATTTGGGCTTTTCCTTGAGGCCTCCATCGCGTTCGAGCCGTTCGCGATATTCATCGCGCTTTTCGTGGATCGAGGCGATCACCGGACCCATCGCCACCCCGATCTCGACCAGCACGGCCTCGGACAATTGCAGCGAGCTTTCGAGCGTTTCGGGCACGGCATGGCTCGCACCCGAACGGTAAAGCTGGGCTGCGTGGTCGGTATCGCGGGCGCGCACGACGATCTGGAGATCGGGATATTCGCCGCGTAGCTTGGCAACGAGGCGCTGGGCCAGGACCGGTTCGTCCATGGTCAGGACCACGGCGTGGGCGCGCTCTATTCCGAGCCGGTCGAGCGCGTCGCCGCGCGCGGCATCGCCGAAAGTGGCGCGGTAACCGTCGCGCTTGGCACTGTCGATTAGGTCCGGATTGGCATCGAGCATGACATAGGGCTGGTCGTGCCTGACCAGCATGTCTGCGACGAGCCGCCCGACGCGGCCGCCACCAATGATAATGGTGCGCGCCTCGTCATGGTCCTCCTCGGGCAGTTCGGGCACGGCTTCGACCCGGCGCGCGATCACCCGTCCGAGACGAGCCAGCAACGGGGTGACCGTAAGGCCGATCGCGGTGACCACCTGCCAGAATCGCGCGGTCTCGGTGTCGATCACCAATGCGCTGGTGGCAGCGGCGAGCACGATCAGTGTGGTCTCGCTCGGGCTGGCCATCAGGACGCCGGTTTCCGCTGCGGTGCTGCGGCGTGCGCCCATCATCCGCAGCAGGCTGCCGGTGATGATCGCCTTGAACACCAGCACGCCGACGACCGCGGCCATGATCGTCCCGAGATCCGCCCAGATCGCGGCGATATCGACGCTCATCCCGATGGTGATGAGGAAAATGCCGAGCGCGAGCCCCTTGAACGGCTCCATGATGCTCTCGACCTCGCCGTGATATTCGGTCTCGGCGATCAGCAGCCCGGCGATCAGTGCGCCCACGATCGGTGACAGGCCGGTCGCCGCGGTGGCGAGGCTCGATCCGATCACCACCAGGAGCGAGGCGGCGAGGAACAGCTCGGGGCTTTTCGTGCGGGCGGCCTGGCTGAACAGGCTGGGGAGCGCGAAGCGGCCAACGACGAGCAGGACTAGGATGACGAACCCGCCCTGGACGAGCGTGTTTGTGAGGTTCTCCACCCCGTCGGCCGAAGCGCTGGGTGCGAGCGCGCCGAGGATGAAGATGATCGGAACGATCATGATGTCCTCGAACAACAGCATCGAAAGCGCGGCGCGACCGACCGGCGATTTGGTCCCCGAAATAGGCAGCACGATCGCAGTCGATGAGAAGGCGAGCGCAAATCCCAGCGCAAGCGCAGCGGTGGTATCAAGCCCGCTGTAATAGGCGAAGAAAGTCGCCGATACGCTGCCGATGATCAGCAGTTCGAGACTGCCGAGCCCGAACACCAGCTTGCGCAATTGCCACAGGCGGTTGAACGACAGTTCGAGCCCGATTGCGAACAGCAGCAAGATGATCCCGAAATCGGCAAAGGGGGTCAATCGTTCGGGGTCGGATATGGTGACATAGGCAAGCTGGGGCACGGTATCGACCAGCGAGCCGAGCCCGAAGGGGCCGACGAGAATGCCGATCATGATGAAACCGATGATCGGCGTGATCCGGAACCGCGCGAAGACAGGAATGACGATGCCGGCTGATCCGAGGATCACCAGCGCATCCTGCATCACAGGGGACATGGTCAGTTCGCCAGCCATGACCCGGGGTTAGCCCCACCGCGGCGCGATGTCATCCGCCATGCAAGTCATCCGCCGCCATGCCCGCGCGCGCCTGACGTGCTGACAGGTCCGGTGTCGAGCTGTTCCCCGAGCGGGTCGGAAATATTGCCGACGCGCTTGTCCCATTCGATCCGGTAGAGGTCGAAACGGCGATCGGCCAGATTCTGCACCGTGCCTTCGGCGCGCGCCCATTGCAGGTCAGCCAGATTGACGTCGCTGATCGTCAGCGTCTCGACATTCTCCGAAGCCTCGGCGGCGATCCCGTCGCGCGCGAAGGGGAAATCGCAAGGGGTGAGAATGCAGCTCTGGGCATACTGGATGTCCATGTTCGCGACATTGGGCAGATTGCCGACATTGCCGCTCATCACGACATAACACTGGTTCTCGATCGCGCGCGCCGCAGCGCAATAGCGCACCCGCATATAGCCCTGGCGGCTGTCGGTGCAGAACGGCACGAAGATGATGCGCGCGCCTTCATCGACAAGGCGGCGGGCGAGTTCGGGGAATTCGCTGTCATAGCAGATCAGCACCCCTATCGGCCCGCAATCGGTCGGGATCGCATCGATGCTGTCGCCGCCCTTGATGTTCCACCAATAGGCCTCGTTGGGGGTGGGATGGATCTTTTCCTGAGCGTAGATCGACCCGTCGCGCAGGCACACATAGGCGACATTGTGGATGTCGCCGTCGGGCATGCGGGTGGGGTGCGACCCGCCGATGATGTTGATGTTGTAGGACAGCGCCATTTCCGACAATCGCTGGCGGATTTTCGGGGTGTATTGCGACAGCGCCTCGATCGCCTCGATCGGCGATAGCTCGTCCTCCTCGGCCGAAAGCAGCATCAGCGTGAAGAGCTCGGGAAAGACGATGAAGTCGCTCTCGTAATCCGAGGCGACGTCGATGAAATATTCGACCTGCCTCATGAATTCGTCAAAGCCCGAGACCGCGCGCGCCTGGAGCTGGCAGGTGGCGATGCGCACCCCTTCGACATCGCGCGGCAGGCGGTGCTTGGGCGGGGCGTCGGCATCGACATAGGGGTTGCGCCAGACCATCCGCACCGCATTGCCGCGGCTCGCCTTGTCCTCGGGCAGATAGCCGGGAAGAATGCCGGCCGGCTCAAACCCGTTGGCAAGCTGGAAGCGCAGGACGGGATCGTGGATTTTCCCGTCGAGCACGAGTTCCAGATATTCCTGCGGCGTCTCGGCCCGGTTGGTCTTCTTGCGGCGGGTGGCGCGAGCAAAGCCGGGCATCCGACCGCCAAAGACGATGCCGGTGAGATCGAGCCTTTCGGCAAGCGCACGGCGTTCCTCGTAGAGCCGCCGCCCGAGCCGGGTCCCGCGCACTTCGGGATCGATGCACAACTCGTATCCGTAGAGCCAGTCGCCGGTGGGGTCGTGGCGCGATCCGAACCCGTTGCCGGTCACCTCGTCCCAGGTGTGGTCCGACAATGCGACCTTTTCGTCGATCCGCATCGAGGCGCAATAGGCCACGATCCTGCCGTCGAGCACAGCGACGAAGCAGCCCTCGGGGTAATTGTTAATCTGCCCCCTGATCTCGCCCTGGGTATAGGCGGGCAGGTCGTCATAGGCGCGGCGCACGAGGTCGCCGATGGCGCGCACATCCCCGAGCTTGGCCTGGCGGATTTCCAGCCGGGCGCCGGGATTGCGGATCGAGCGGGGAGTCTTGGTCACGCGCGCTTCCTTGCAAGACGAAAGGGGCGGCCTGCTCGCGATCGAGAGGCCGCCCCGGCTTCACGCCGGTATCCGGCGCAATTCGGCAATTTTCACGGTCCGATCAAGACCAATTCTGCATTTCCTTTTCGAGGTTCTGCACGATCGCCTCGAAGAATTGCTCGGTGGTCAGCCAGTTCTGCGACGGGCCGATCAGCAGTGCGAGGTCCTTGGTCATCTGGCCGTTCTCGACCGTCTTGATGCAGACACGCTCGAGCGTCTCGGCGAAGCGGATCACGTCGGGGGTGTCGTCGAACTTGCCGCGATACATCAGGCCGCGGGTCCAGGCGAAGATCGAGGCGATCGGGTTGGTCGAGGTCGCCTTGCCTTCCTGGTGCTGGCGATAGTGGCGGGTGACGGTGCCGTGCGCGGCTTCGGCCTCGACAGTCTTGCCATCGGGCGTCATCAGCACGCTGGTCATCAGGCCGAGCGAGCCGAACCCTTGCGCGACGGTATCCGACTGGACGTCGCCGTCATAGTTCTTGCAGGCCCACACGAACTTGCCCGACCACTTGAGCGCGGCAGCGACCATGTCGTCGATCAGGCGGTGCTCGTAGGTGATGCCGGCAGCTTCGAACTTGTCCTTGAACTCGTTCTCGTAGACTTCCTCGAACAGGTCCTTGAAGCGGCCGTCATACTTCTTGAGGATGGTGTTCTTGGTCGAGAGATAGACCGGCCACTTGCGGTCGAGCCCGTAATTCATCGAGGCGCGCGCGAAGGCGCGGATCGAATCGTCGAGATTGTACATCGCCATCGCGATGCCCGAGCTTTCGAATTCGAACACGTCGAGATCGATGTTTTCGCCGTCTTCGCCTTCGAAGACGAGGCGCAGCTTGCCGGGACCCGGGATCAGCGTGTCCTTGGCGCGATACTGGTCGCCGAATGCGTGACGGCCGACCACGATCGGGTGAGTCCAGCCCGGCACCAGCCGTGGCACGTTGTCGATCACGATCGGTTCGCGGAAGACCACGCCGCCCAGGATGTTGCGGATCGTGCCATTGGGGCTGACCCACATCTTCTTGAGGTCGAATTCCTCGACGCGCGCTTCGTCGGGGGTGATGGTCGCGCATTTGACGCCGACACCGTGCTCCTTGATCGCGTTAGCGGCATCGATGGTGATCTGGTCGTCGGTCTCGTCACGCTTCTCGATCGAGAGGTCGTAATATTTCAGATCGATATCGAGATAGGGCAGGATCAGCCGTTCGCGGATCCACTGCCAGATGATTTTCGTCATCTCGTCGCCGTCGAGCTCGACGACCGGGTTCTTGACCTGAATTTTCTGCATGGCTGGCGCCTCGTACCTCTTTCGAATGTGTGAAACTGCATCGGACGGCGCTGCCATCCGTTGCAAGGCGCTCTAGCAGAGGTGAGGCGTGGTGCAAGCCGGGCACCGCGGCAGGCCCTCTCCAGAAGGGAATCCGCGGCCAGGACGCGCCGACGCGGTTATGCGCGACCGGAGGTCGCGATCATTCAGGCCATGTCGGGAAGGGGGAAGATGGTGGGCGTAGGAAGAGTTGAACTTCCGACCCCTGCGATGTCAACACAGTGCTCTACCACTGAGCTATACGCCCACACTCTCTTCGTTTCGCGCCTGGCAGACCGTTGCCGGCAGTCAGGCGAGAGCGGCCCACTAGCGAATGACCCGGAGGAGTGCAAGCGATTCGCGCGCGGAAATTTGCGAAAAGAGAACGCTAGAGGCTGGCCTCGCGCCGGTCCTCGAATGCGCGTTCCACTTCGAGCACGAGATCGCGCAGGTGAAATGGCTTGGACAGTACCTTGGCATGGGGCTGTTCGCGGCTCGCGCGGAGGCTCACTGCGGCAAAGCCGGTGATGAACATCACCTTGGTGCGCGGGCTGACTTCGGCGCAGCGCTGCGCGAGTTCGATCCCGTCCATTTCGGGCATCACGATGTCGGAAAGCAGGAGATCGAAATCGTCCTGCTCGAGCAAGGGGACCGCCTCGGTCCCGCGATCGACACTCTCGACCTCGTAACCGGCATTGATAAGGGCGCGCTCGATATAGGTGCGCATGGAATCGTCGTCCTCAGCCAGGAGGATTCGCTGTGCAGGCGTTGAAGTCATGGCGGCGCTCATACATGATTTCGCTTAAGAAATCCCTCCCTGCGTAGTCCTGCGTACGAAAACGAGACGCCTGAACGGCAATTGTTATCCGCAAGGCGCTGATCCGGGCCGTTTCGCACCGGATTGGAGGCGATAAGGGGACAGGGCAATCAGGCTTTGACTCAGGTGGTGCAAGGGGGCAGCAAGGCGTTGATGGCCGCCAGCGACACAGAAAATCCCCTCGGCCTTTTCGGAGACGGGGTCGGCGACGGGCCTCGCCGCGAGCTGGTGACGGCCCGCGGAGGGGCGGTCGCGCCTGAAAAGCCCGGCACGCGGGCGAAGCTCAACGCAGCCTATATTCACGTCGCGCCGCGCTCGATGCCCTTGCCGGTGCTGATCGCGGTGCCACATGCCGGGCGTGCCTATCCGGGCGACACGCTGGCAGCGATGCGCGATCCCGAACAAAGCCAGTTGCGGCTCGAGGATCGCCATGTCGACCAGGTCGCGGTTGCCCTCGCGCGCGAGACCGGGACCGGATTGCTGGTCGCACAGGCTCCGCGCGCGATGATCGATCTCAACCGCGCCGAAGACGATGTTGACTGGGAGATGATCGCGCGGCCCGATGCCGATGCGCCTGCGCACCGAACCCGGCGGCCGGGCAGAAAGCCGCCGCTGATAGGGACGGGCGCTCGCGCGCGCAGCGGGCTCGGCCTCGTGCCGCGGCGCCTGCCGGGCACTGGCGAAATCTGGTCGGGCAAGCTCGCGCGCGAAGAACTTGACCGAAGAATCGACCGTATCCATCGGCCTTATCACGATTTTCTGGCAAGCGAATTGCGCCGGATCCGCGAGGAATGGGGGGCGGCGCTGCTGATCGACCTGCATTCGATGCCGCCGCTGAGGCAGAAGGGCGCACAAGGCGAGGCGCCCGCAATCGTGATTGGCGACCGCTTCGGCGCTGCGTGCCACAGCGCGCTGGTGAGCCGGGCCTTTCGCTGTCTCGAAGAAGCCGGTTGGCGCGCGGCGCACAACCGGCCCTATTCGGGCGGCTACGTGCTCGATCGCCACGCCGCTCCGACCCGTTCGCTCCACGCGATTCAGATCGAATTGTGCCGGTCCGCCTATCTCGATGCGACCCTTTCCGAGCCGACCGACGGGGTCCAGCAGCTTGCCTCGGTCCTCGCGCGGATGGTGCGCGAACTCGGTGCCTTGACCGCCCAACTGGGCGCGAACGGCATCTCGCAGGCCGCGGAATAGGCGCGCGAGCAGGGCGGCGATACGTGCGCTAGGCACAAAAAAGCCACCTCGTGCGGCTGTAAGGGGGGTAAGCACGAGGTGGCCAGGTTCAGGGAGGAACGCGCCCGAAGGCGCATCCGCGAGCGGATCATGAGGGGGAAGCCGCCCGCAACCTGAAAATAGGAAACGGGCGGACCGCGTTCAAGACGCGACCCGCCCGTTCTGTCTCGCATCTGGCGGTTTCGGGCGTCTTAACGCCGGCCTCCGCACAAGCCCATAGGGCGATTACGCAGTGGCGTTGGGAACCGCCGGGGTGCCGCTGTCCGGCGTCGGCACCTTGCCTTGCGCGCTCTGGCGCTCGAACAGGGTGCGCATCAGGTTCATCGAGAACAGGTGCGCGTGGATCAGCATCATCATGCCGTTCTTGTTCAGCCGCTCGGTGGTTTCGGCATCGAGCTCGCGCAGCTTGTTTTCGTCAACCATCTGGAAGCCGCGATAGACGAACGGCTTGTCGGGCATGTCGTTGCGGGTGATCGCGATCTCGCCGTCCATCAGGATGTCGAGCTTGCCGAGCTCCTCGACGAACGACTTGGTGCGCTGGCCCGATTCCTCGAACCGGCGGCAGAATTCGAGCACGCCATTGGTGTATTCGGTCGGCTTGTCGCCATCGAACAGCGCCTGGCCGTCTTCGGTCTTGCCGACGACACCGGCCTGCGGGTCGAAGCACAGCGACATGTCATCGCTGTCCTTGTTGAGCTTGGCGAGGATGAAGGGATAGCGGCGGATATAGGCCGGGACATAGACGCCCGCCTGAAGCTTGCCGTCACCGTCGATGAAGGTGTTGACGCCTTCGTTGAGACCGAAAAGCGCGATCGGCAGCGGGTTGTCGCCCGCGGTGAAGACGATCGGGTAATTGCGTTGGGCATCGACGAATTCGTCGACGGTCAGCGGGATCGCGTGCGAATTGGCAAGAAAGCCTGCATCGGCGAAGCTGCTGACTTTCCAGTCGGCATGGTCGCGGCTGTTGAGCGGAAGCAGGTCTTTGTAGAACAGCGGAAGTTGCGGCTGCGGCGCGGTGGCCATGAAATCTCTCCGAGACGTTGATTGGAAAATCTACTCGCGGCTGGCCGGGCGAGCGAACACCTCGCAGCAGCGATCGCGGGCGCTTTAGGCGTTCCGCGCCGAGGAGGCAAGCGTGTGGCGGCGATCAGCTGTGCGCAGGGGGCACCAGCTTGCCCGGGTTGAGCAGGCCGAGCGGGTCGAGCGCCTGTTTGACCGCGCGCATCATCGCTAGCGCGACCGGATCGCCGAGCCGGCCGAGTTCATCGACTTTCATCTGCCCGATCCCGTGTTCGGCGCTGATCGATCCGCCCCATCGCGTGACGAGATCGTGCACCCGTGCGCTAATCGCCTTGCCCTCGGTCACCTCCCATTGGCCGGGTGTCGCGCCTTCGGGGGCGAGCACGTGGAAGTGGACATTGCCATCGCCCAGATGGCCGAAGGCGACCGCGCGCGCCCCGGAAAATTCGCGTTCGAGGGCAGGGGAGGCCTCGAGAATGAATTCGGGCATCCGTTCGACCGGCACCGATATGTCGTGCTGCATCGCTGGCCCGCGCGCGCGCTCTGCGGCAGATATCGAATCGCGCAACAGCCAGAAGTCGTCTGCCTGCCGGTCGTTGGCGGCCAGCACGGCGTCGAAATCGATCCCCTTCTCGCTGGCATTGACGAGCGATTCCTGCATCACCGATTGCAATTGGTGATCGTCGCCCTCGGTATGCACCATCTCGATCAGCGCGTGCCAGGCGTGTTCTTGCGAAAGCGGCGAACGGGCCTTGGGCAGATGGTCCAGCACGCTGTCGAGACAATGCTGCGGAATGACCTCGAACCCTTCGAGACAATCGCCGACATCGCACTCCATGTGCCGCAGGAGCGTGCGCGCCTCGGTGATCGAGGACAGGCCTACCCAGGCGGTCGCTCGCGCTCGCGGGGCGGGGAGAAGCCGCAGGCTCGCCGCGGTGACAATGCCGAGCGTGCCCTCCGACCCGATCAGCAATTGCTTGAGATCGAAGCCGCGATTGTCTTTCTTGAGCGCGGTGAGCGCGTCGAAAACGCTGCCATCGGCAAGCACCGCCTCTAGCCCTAGCACCTGCGCGCGCATCGTCCCGTGGCGCAGCACCTGTGTGCCTCCCGCATTGGTTGAGACCAGCCCCCCGATCGTAGCCGATCCCTTGCCGCCCAGCGTAAGGGGGAAGCGCATGCCTGCCTCTTCCGCCGCCTCGTGCAGGGTCTGGAGGATGACGCCGGCCTCGCAGATGGCGCGCCCGGTATCGGTATCGATCTCGCGGATTGCGTTCATCCGTCTCAGGGACAGGAGGATGGCCGCACCGCTGGCATCGGGAGTCGCTCCGCCGACCATGCCGCTATTGCCGCCTTGTGGCACCACCGGGACGCGGTGGCGCGCGCACAGCGCGAGCAGCGCGGCGACCTCTTTAGTCGAGGCGGGCGAGGCCAGCGCGAGCGCGCGGCCCGAATAGCGCCCGCGCCAATCGGTCAGCCATGGCTCGATATCCGCAGGGTCGCGGCTCAGCCCCTTGGAGCCGAGCAGGTCGGATGCGGAATCGAGAAAGGCTTGCGACTGCGCATTGATAGTGGAGGCTTGTGCGGTCATTGTGGCGGCTATGACACACTGCCAGACGCTTTTGCCAGCGCTTTGCCGCCAGAGGCCCCTGCGCCCCTGCCAGTTAAGCGGGCGTTCAATCGCTCGTGCTAGCTGTCTGACGAGACCCTAGCCGCCCTCGCGCGCCGGGATTACCCGCAACCAGGAGGTTTCCGCCCGCTTCCATGCCCAGCCTGCTCGCCTTGTCGGCGCCCTTTGCGCTGATCCTGCCTTTGCTGGGGCAGGGCAGCGCGATGCTGGCAGGCGATGACGAAGCAACGCCGATGACCCATGGGCAAGGCGCATCCGCGCCCGATTACGATGCGCCTCCCGAAACACCTTATTCGCGCGCGGGCACCGTCATAAGCCCGCTCGATGCGTTTCACGGCGGGCAGATCAGCCGACAGGTCAGGATCGAGCGGCGCGTGATTATCCGCATTTCGCCCCAGCGCCCCGGGACCCGCAACAACCTGCTCGCGCAATTGCCGCGCCGCGGGCTCACCACCCGCTATGCCGAGCGCGAGATGGAACGCTGCGTGCCGGTCAGCCGGATCGCGGGTGTCCAGACCGGGACCGGCAATCGCCTGCTGCTGTTCATGCGCGACCAGCGGATCGTCAGTGTCAATCTCGAACGCGCTTGCCGGGCGCGCGACTTCTATTCGGGCTTCTATGTCGAGCGCAGCGAGGACGGGCAATTGTGCGTCGATCGCGACCAGCTCCAGTCGCGCAGCGGCGCGCGCTGCGACATCGCGCGGATGAGCCAACTCGTCGCGATCACCGAATAGCCGCCTCGCCCGCTTCCAGCACCCCCCGCGGCAGCGCGCGGCAAATCTTGACTTTTGGGCCTGATTTGGCCAATCGCGCCTCAGCCTTTCTCGATGGTTTCGTGCAGGGCGCTCACATCGGCAGCCTCGCTGCCCGCTATCCGGAAATCTTGAAACGCATGACCTTCGCCGATCTCGGCCTATCGCCTGAATTGCTCAAAGCCGTCGAGGACGCCGGCTATTCCGAGCCGACCGCCATCCAGGCAGAAGCCATTCCCGCTGTCCTGATGATGAAGGACCTGATCGGGATCGCGCAGACCGGCACCGGCAAGACCGCGAGCTTCGTCCTGCCGATGATCGATGTCATGGCCGCAGGGCGCCGCCGCGCGCTGATGCCGCGCTCGCTGATCCTCGAGCCGACCCGCGAACTCGCCGCCCAAGTGGCCGAGAATTTCGAGAAATACGGCAAGAACCACGATCTCAAGATGGCGCTGCTGATCGGCGGCGTCCAAATGGGCGACCAGTTGAAGGCGCTCGACGAGGGCGTCGACGTGCTGATCGCGACGCCGGGCCGGCTGATGGACCTGTTCGAACGCGGCAAGATCCTGCTCTCGGGCTGCGAGCTGCTGGTGATCGACGAGGCTGACCGGATGCTCGACATGGGGTTCATCCCCGATATCGAGTTCATCTGCTCCAAGCTTCCCGAAAACCGCCAGACCATGCTGTTCTCGGCGACCATGCCCGCGCCGATCGAGAAGCTGGCCAAGAAATTCCTGTCCAATCCCAAGCGGATCGAGACCGAGCGCGCGGCGACCACCAACAAGGACATTACCGCCTTCAAGGTGCCGGTGCCCGCCCGCAAGAAGCGCGACACGCTCGAATGGCTGCTCGCCAACGACCAGGTCGAGACGGCGATCATCTTTGCCAACCGCAAGACCACCGTGCGCGAGCTGAACAAGCACTTGCAAAAGCGCGGTTTTTCGAGCGGCGAGATCCATGGCGACATGGACCAGTCCTCGCGCCTGAAGGAGCTCGACCGGTTCAAGTCGGGCGATGTGAACATCCTCGTCGCCTCCGACGTTGCCGCACGCGGCCTCGACATCAAGGGCGTCAGCCACGTCTTCAATTTCGACACTCCCTGGCACCCCGACGATTACGTTCACCGGATCGGCCGGACGGGCCGCGCAGGGGCCAAGGGCCGCGCCTTCACGCTGGTTGCCGATGACGATGCCGAGGCGATCGCGAATGTCGAGAAGCTCACCGGCGCCAAGATCAAGGTGTTCGGCAAGGACGACGTGCGCGTCGAACTCGCCGATCCCGGCAAGGATGGCGACAAGCCGAAACAGCGCAAGCAGGCGCGCGAGGACCGCGAGGACCGCGAGGACGGTGCTGCGCGCGAAGAGAAGAAGCCGCGCGGTCGCGGGCGCAAGCGCGACGAGGACACTGGCGACGCGCCGAGCAAGCCGCGCCGCGAACGCGCACCCCGCAGCGAGGACAAGCCCGAGCGCAAGGGCAGGGGCCGTCGCCGCGACGAGGACGACAAGCCCGTGCCTGCAGGCGAGTGGAACGGTCCGCAGCCCGGCTTTCTCGGGGTCGGCTTCAAGGAATAAGGCGGCCGCGTTCTCGATGGGCGCCTGCAAGGATATGCAACGACAGCAGTCTTAGGGCTGGGGCCGCAGCGCCAATCGCGCACGATCGCTTCTGCGATGCCAGCCGCCTGCCAGGCAGCGCCTACTCGACCACCGTCACGAAGCTGTCGATCACGCGCTTTTCGCCTGCTTCCTCGAACTGGATCGTAAGCTTGTTGCCTTCCTGGTCGATCACGCAGCCGGTTCCGAACTTGGCATGGGAAACCATCGCCCCGATCGCGATGTCGCTGCGCGGCTTGGCAGCGAAGCTGGCGGCCGAGCGACCTGGCTCGGCAAGCCGTTTCTGGCGGGTCTCGTAACCGGTTTCGACCGCGCGCTGCCAGCCCGGACCGCGCGCCTGGGCGCGTTCGGGGCGGTTCTGTGCGACATGGGCGAAGGGGTCTTCGTTTTCCGACCAGTTGGCGCGCCACAAGGACGCACCGCCGGTCATGGTGGTCTGCTGGTCGACATGTTCCTCGGGCAGCTCCTCGATAAAGCGCGAGGGTATCGAACTGGTCCACTGGCCGTAAATCCGGCGATTGGCGGCATGCATGATGGTGCAGCTGCGCCGCGCGCGGGTGATGGCAACATAGGCGAGCCGGCGCTCCTCCTCGAGGCTGGCAAGCCCGCCTTCATCGATTGCGCGCTGCGAGGGAAATACACCTTCTTCCCATCCCACGCAGAACACGTTGTCAAATTCGAGCCCCTTGGCCGCGTGGATGGTCATGATCGTGACCGTTTCCTCGTCTTCGCGCCCGTCGCTGTCCATCACCAGGCTGACATGTTCGAGGAAGTCGCCGAGCGTCTCGTATTCCTCCATCGCGCGCGCCAGTTCGGACAGGTTCTCAGCCCGGCCCGCAGCCTCGGCCGAGCGGTCGGCGGCGAGCATGTCGTTGTACCCGCTCTCATCGAGAACGAGCCGCAGCAGGTCGGCAGGTGTCATGGTCTCGGCCGCCTCGCGCCAGGCGAGGAACTGGCGCAGCAGGCCGCCGATCGTGTTCGCCGCGCGCCTGGGCAATTCATCGCTATCGGCCAGTTGCAGCGATGCGGCGGCCAGCGGCAGTCCGGTTGCGCGCGCATGGCCGTGCATCTTTTCGAGCGTCTTGGCGCCAAGCCCGCGCTTGGGCTGATTATAGATACGTTCGAATGCGAGGTCGTCCTGCGGCTGCGCGATGACGCGAAGATAGGCGAGCGCATCGCGGATCTCGGCGCGTTCGTAGAAGCGAAAGCCGCCGATGATCCGGTAATTGATTCCGGTCTGGATGAACCGGTCCTCGAACTCGCGGGTCTGGTATTGCGCGCGCACGAGGATCGCGATGCCGTCGAGCGAGGCGCCTTCGCGTTCGAGCCGCTCGATCTCCTCGCTCACCCGGCGCGCTTCTTCGGGTCCGTCCCACACGCCGATGACGCGCACCTTGTCGCCGCCGGGCATCTCGGTCCACAGCGTCTTTTCGTGGCGCTCCGAATTGGCGCGGATCAGGCCCGATGCTGCGCCGAGGATGTGCGGGGTGGAGCGGTAATTCTGTTCGAGCCGGACGACATGCGCGCCGGGGAAATCCTTTTCGAATCGCAGGATATTGGCGACCTCGGCCCCGCGCCAGGAATAGATCGACTGGTCATCGTCGCCCACCACGCAGATGTTCTTGCGCTCCTGGGCGAGCAGGCGCAGCCACAGATACTGTACCGCATTGGTGTCCTGGTATTCGTCGACGAGGATGTATTTGAATCGCTGCTGGTATTCGGCGAGCACGTCCTTGTGCGCGCGAAAGATGTTGAGCACATGCAGCATAAGGTCGCCGAAGTCGCAGGCATTGAGCGATTTCAACCGGTCCTGGTAAAGCTGGTACATCGCCTGGCCGCGGCCATTGGCATAGGCTTCGTTTTCGACCGCATCGAGATCGGCGGGATTGAGACCGCGGTTCTTCCAGCGATCGATCAACCCGGCCAGCTGGCGTGCGGGCCAGCGTTTTTCGTCGAGATCGCTTTGCGAGATCAGTTGCTTGAGCAGGCGGATCTGGTCGTCGGTGTCGATGATCGTGTAATTGCTTTGCAGGCCGGCCAGCTCGGCGTGGCGGCGCAGCATCTTGGCGCAAATCGAATGAAAGGTTCCCAGCCACGGCATGCCTTCGCCGGGCGAGCCAAGGTGGCGCGCCACGCGTTCGCGCATCTCGCGCGCGGCCTTGTTGGTGAAGGTGACGCACAAGATCTCGCTCGGCCAGGCGCGGCGGGTGGCGACCAGATGGGCGAGCCGGGCGGTCAGCGCGGCGGTCTTGCCCGTGCCCGCGCCCGCCAGCATCAGAACCGGCCCCTCGGTGGTGAGAACGGCCTCGCGCTGCGGCGGGTTAAGCATTGCGGCATAGGCCGGGACCTGATCGCCGGGCGTGCCGCCGCGACCGGAGGGAAGGGGGAGGTTGTCACTCATAGGGCTCTGCGAACAGGTAGGGAACGAAGCGCGACAGGGCAAGGTGCCTTTCGCGCGTGCGGCTGGCCGATGCCATGACACGTTTCGCCGCGCCTCGACGTGAATTCGGAACCACGCAAGCCTTGTTCCCGTTGTTCAGCCAAGACAATCATTCGAAGAGGACCTGAACCATGAAAAATCTTATCGCTTCCTCGTTGACCGCCGCCTCGCTCGGCCTGCTCGCGATGTCGGGGCCTGCGCTGGCCCAGAATGACGGCACCACCGTCAATGACGGTTCGACCAAGGCCAACAGCCCCGAGATCGTCGAACGCAACCGCCAGGGCAAGGCCACCAAAGTGCGGATCGACGGCAAGGTCTACGACGTGTGCATGAATTCCGAACAGGACAGCTGCATCAATCCGCGCGCTGCCGGCCTTAACTGGGGCAATCGCCCGCTCGAATACTGGCCGGGCCAGCCTGCAAGTTCGATGTAACCAGAGCCGCGAGGCTTTTGACCGATCACGAAGGGCGGCTCCAACAGGAGTCGCCCTTTTCGTATCAGCTAGGCTTCAGCGCGCCGCATCAGGGTGATCCGTGCCTTGCCGACCTTGCGGCTGGTTTCGTTCTCGAGGCCCTTGACTTGCGGTTCTTCGTTGAAGGCGGTTTCGAGCGCGATCCAGGTCGCCTCGCCAATCCAGCCGAGCCGCAGCAGGCGATCGAGCGCGACTTCGCCCGCACCCGTGCCATAGGGCGGGTCAAGCAGCAGGAGATCGACCGGCTCGTGCGCCGCGCGCAAGGCCATGACCGAACCCTTGTCCAGGGTCGCGCGTCCACGCGCTGCGAGCGTTTCGATATTGGCGCGGATCACATCGGCGGCTTCGCGGTCGTTTTCGACGAACAGGCAGTGTGCCGCGCCGCGCGACAGCGCTTCGAGCCCGAGCGCGCCCGAGCCTGCAAACAGGTCTGCCACGCGCAGGTCGGCAAAGCTGCCCAGTCGGCTGGCAAGCATCGAGAACAAGGTCTCGCGCGTGCGGTCAGCGGTGGGGCGGGTGTTCTCACCCCTGGGGGTTGCCAGCCGGCGCCCGCGCCATTCGCCTGCAATGATCCTCATGCCTCGCGCTTCGCCCGCTTGAGGGTGCTCACGAACCGGTCGAGATCGCCCTTTCGGATGCGCGCTGCCTGGCCGCGTGGCAGTTCGCCGAGCATGAAGGGGCCATAGGCGGTGCGGATCAGCCGGTTCACCTTGAGGCCGAGATATTCGAGCACCCGGCGCACCTCGCGGTTCTTGCCCTCGGTGATGGTCATCTCGATCCACTGGTTCTTGCTCGCACCGCCGCCGCTGCGTTCGAGATTGGCATCGATCGAGCCGTAGCGCACGCCGTCGATCTCGACGCCCTCGATCAGCGCCTCGAGCTGTTCCTGAGACACGTCGCCAAAGGCGCGCGCGCGATAGGTGCGCGGCACGCCCGATGCGGGCAATTCCATCAATCGCTTCAACCCGCCGTCATTGGTGAGCAGCAGCAGCCCTTCGGTGTTGAGATCGAGCCGTCCGATCGGCATCAGGCGCGGCGTGTCCTTCGGCAGCGCGTTGCGCAAGGCGTCATAGATCGTCGCGCGGCCTGCCGGATCGCGTTCGGCGGTGATCAGGCCGGTGGGCTTGTGAAAGGCGTAAAGCTGCGCAGGCTCGGGACCGGCGACCGGCTTGCCATCGACGCTCACGCCCTTGAGCGAGGTCAGGAAGGTCGCGGGCGTTTCGACCGGCTTGCCGTCAATGGTGATGCGCCGGTCGGCGATCATCCGCTCGATCTCGCGGCGGCTGGCGACACCGGCACGCGCGAGCAGCTTGGCAATGCGGTCGCCCTCGGGACGATCTTCGGATTTTCCGGGATTGGTCGGCATGAGCCCGCAGCTAGGCGCTCAATTGGCTTCCCGCAAGGCGTCCTGGACGATTGCATCGAAGCGCGCGACCCCGCTTTCGAGCGTGCCGAGCGTCAATTCATCGACCGCCCCGCTTTCGAGCCCCTGCTGGCCGAGCTCGGCCGCGCGGAAATCCTCGCTGGCAAAGACGCCGCCATCGAGCAGCTTCCAGCTTCGTTCCCAGTGGTCGCGCGCCTTGTCGTCTGCGGGCTCCTCGGGAATGAGCATGAAATCCTCGACCAGCGTCAGATCGTGCGCCTGCGGCATCAGCACCATCACGTTGATGTAATCGGGGCTGGGGACGATCACGGTCGCCGGGAACAACTGGTAGGCAAAGGTGACCACGCGGCGCATCGCCGTCATATCGTCGAAGTCGATGCCGTCCATCTCCTCGAGCCGCCCGACGGCCGAACGCATGTGCCGCCCGATCTCGTCGCCCGCGGTCACGCCGTCCTTGAAGAAGGGACCGATCGTGTTCGCGTGGAGCCGGGTGACATGGTAGCTTTCGAGGAAGGCATCCATGATCAGTTTCCAGTTTCCCCTGACCGTGTGGATCTTGCGGCGGAACAGGAAAGACTCGCCCATTCCCAAGGCGCTGAAATCCTCGCTCAGCGCGCGCGCATCGGCAAAATCGGCTCCCTCGCGCGGGGCGAACCAGATCAGCCCGCCGGCCTCCAGGCTGGGCAGTTCGACGAGGCCGTGTTCGCCCTTGTCGAGGCCAGGAAAGGTCTCGGGCCGGGGGAGGGCGAGCAGCTTGCCGTCGAGCCGGTAGGTCCAGGCATGATAGGGGCACACGAGCCGCGCTGCGCACTGGACCTCCTCGCCTTCGACCAGCCGCGTGCCGCGATGGCGGCAGACATTGAGAAAGACGTGCGCTTCCCCGTCCTTGTCGCGGGTGACAAGCAGCGGGCGGCCGGTCGCATCGTGCGGCATCGCCATGCCCGGTTCGGGCAGCAGCGCCGATGGACACAGCACCTGCGGCAAGCGATCGAACAGCGCGGCTTTCTCGCGAGCGAAATGATCGGGCGAGGTGTAGCGGCTCGCCGGGACAGTCAGCACGGCGCCGGCATTGTCGCGCTCGCGGCCCTCGCGGATGGCATCGGCCAATGCGCGCTGGCCTGCGCTCGGACGCAAATGGGGCATATCTGTTGTGGAGGTGTTCATCGCGGCTTTCATATCGCTCTGGTTGGCGCGTAAGTGTTGCACAGCTTGGCACGCGTGCAAATGCGCAGCTTGGTAACCGGAGGATACATGGCACAAGCCGCTCTCAAGGATCAATCGCGGTTGAATCGCTGGAAGACCCTGCTGGTCTCGCTCGGTCAGCCGAAGACCGGCTTCATGCTGATCTTCGGTTTTGCCGCCGGTCTTCCTTATGCGCTCCTGCTCGGCACGCTCTACGCCTGGCTTACCGATGCCGAAGTCGATGTCGAGACCATGGGCGTGTTCTCGCTGATCGGGCTCGCCTATGCCTTCAAGTTCCTGTGGTCGCCCGCGCTCGACCGGGTCGATGTGCCGCTGCTCAGGCGGCTGGGCAAGCGCAAGCAATGGATCGTGACCGCGCAATTGCTGCTGGGCGCGATCCTCGTGGTCCTTTCACTGCTCAACCCGCTGACCGCGCTCGGCTGGTTCTCGCTGCTGGCAGGGATCGGCGCCTTTGCCAGCGCGACGCAAGACGTGGTCATTGATGCCTGGCGCGTCGATGTCGCCGACGAAAAGGCAACGATCGACATCCTTTCGACCGTCTATCAGATGGGATACCGGATTGCCGCGCTGGTCGGCGGCGCGCTGGCGCTGTTCATGGCCGAACGGCTCGGCTGGCCGGCGGTCTATGCGACGATGGGCGCGATCCTCCTGGTCGTCGGCTTCGCGGGACTTTTCGCGCCCGATGCCGAACGATCGGACGAGGCGCTGGCAGACGAGCGCGCCAATCTTTCCCTCCTGCGCCAGCCCGGACAGCTCAATCCGCGCGTGCGTGCCTGGGCGCTCGGAGCGGTCGGCCTGCTGTGGGGCTGGGCGCTCGTCACCGTGCTCGTCTTCATGATCCGCTCGCTCAATTCGGACCCCACCGCGCGGCCCGATTCGACCGCCTTTGTCAGCCAGATGGGCCCGCTGATCGTGATCGCGACGGTGGTTCTGCCCGGGGCGATCGCCGCCTGGCTGGAAAGCATGCGCAAGCGCGGCCGCCACGTGCTCACCCAAAGCGTGCCGATGCGCGGCGGGTTCGATACCGCGCTCGACCACGGTTACCGCGCGCTAATCTTGCCGCTGGCCGAGATCATCGGGCGGCTGCGCTGGGCGGCGGTGCTGGTGATCGCTCTGGTGCTCACCTACCGCATCACCGACGCGATCTGGGGCAGCTTTGCCTATCCGTTCTATCTCGGCGAGCTCGAATACACCAAGGACGAGGTTGCGATCGCTTCCAAGTTCTTCGGCGTCGGCGCGCTTCTGCTCGGCCTGGCGCTGGGGGGCGCGCTGCTGACGATCATCGGCCGGATGACCACGCTGACGCTTGGCGCGCTGATCGCTGCGCTCACCAACCTGCTCTATGCCGACCTCGCGATTGGCGGCGCAAGGATGCAGGCGGCGAGTGACATGATCGGCTTCACCTGGCTGACGACCCAGTTCGGGGCCGATGAACGCCTGTCGAAACTGATGCTGACGATCGGGATGGAGAACATCGCGGTCGGAATAGCGGGCGCGGCCTTTGTCGCTTACCTGTCGAGCATTGTCGCCAAGGGGTACAGCGCGGTGCAATACGCGCTCTTGTCCTCGCTCACGCTCCTAGTCGGCACACTCGGCCGCCCCGCGCTCGGCCAGATGATCGAGGAACGCGGCTATTACGACGTCTTCATCCTGACCACGCTGATCGGCCTGTTCGCGGTGGTGTTGTGCATCATCGAATGGGTGCGAATCGCGCGCTCGGGCCGCGCCGATAACGCGCCGCCGCCCGAGCCCGAAGGCTTCCCGGCCGAGTGATCAGTCGGGAATCTCGCGGTTCAGTCTGAGCGCCTCGCCCGCGAGGTAGAGCGACCCGGTGACCAGCACCGGAGCATCGTCTGCTGGCAGATGGGCGAAGGCATCGGCGAGATCCACGCGCGCGATCGCTGAACTGCCGAACACCTCGGCGCGATGCGCATCGTGGCCCGGCACGGGTACGACCTGGATCGATCTTGTCCGGTCCGCGAGTGGCTCGATCAACGCGCGCGGGTCCTTGTTGTCGAGCATGCCGATCACGAGGTGATGCTCGCCCTCGATCGCCTCGGCCAGCGCCAGCCCGGCGCTGCGATTGTGTCCGCCATCGAGGAACACCGCGCGTTCGCCGGCGAGAGGGCCGGGGGAAAGGCGCTGGAGCCGCGCGGGCCAGACCGCTTCGCGCAGGCCCCTTGCCAGGTCCGCTGGCGCGGCGGCCACGCGCTCCTGGTGGCGCAGCATCGCCACTGCGAGGCCTGCATTGGCGGCCTGGTGCAACCCGGGGAGGGACGGATGCGGCAGGTCGAGCACGCCTGCAAAATCGCGGTAATGCAAGCCGGCATCGTCGAGGCTGGCATGCCATTCGCGCCCGTGCATCTTGAGCGCAGTCCCGGCCCGCAGCGCCGCGCGTTCGATCTCGAGCGTTTCGCCCGCGCCATAATTCAGCGTCACCAGCGGCACGCCGCTCTTCGCGATCCCCGCTTTCTCGAAGGCGATACGCGCCATCGGATCGTCGGGAACAGAGCTTTCGGGAGCGAGCAGAAAGCGTTCGTGATCGATCCCCAGCGCCGCGATCCCGCACGATATTAGCACGTCGGCATCCAGCACGTTGGTCGCATCGAGCCTGCCGCCAAGCCCGACCTCGACAACACAGGCATCGGCAGGGACGCGTGCGAATTCGGTGAAGGCGGCAGCGATGGTGATCTCGAAGAAACTGCACCCGAGCCCGGTTGCCGCATCGAACACCTCTTCGAGCAGGTCTGCTAGCCGGGCATCGTCGATCAGCGTGCCCGCGACGCGGAACCGCTCGTTATAGCGAACGAGATGCGGCGAGGTGGTGACGTGGACGCGGTGGCCTGCCGCCTCGAGCATGGCGCGAAGAAAGGCGCAGGTCGAACCCTTGCCGTTGGTTCCGGCGACATGGAAGGTGGGCGCAAGTCGGTCTTGCGGATCGCCCAGCCGACGCAACAATTCGCGCACCGTATCGAGCCCGAGCGTGTCGCGCTGGATGCTGAGCGATGACAACCGGTCGAGCTGCGCCTGAACGCGCGGATCGTCGGATCGCCCCATGTCCCTCATGGCCGAAGGAGTGGCCGGGTCAGGCCGCTTGGGCGGGCTGCAGGTAGCCGAGCACGCTTGCGAGCGTCGATTTGAGCTCGTGGCGCGGCACCACCATGTCGACCATACCGTGCTTGTGCAGATATTCGGCGCGCTGGAAGCCTTCGGGCAATTGCTCGCGGATCGTGTCCTGGATCACCCGCTGTCCGGCAAAGCCGATCAGCGCGCCCGGTTCTGCGATATGGACGTCGCCGAGCATGGCATAGCTCGCGGTGACGCCGCCGGTGGTGGGATCGGTGAGCACGACGATATAGGGCAGCCCCGCCTCTTTCAGGCGGCGGGTCATCACGGTCGCGCGCGGCATTTGCATGAGCGAGAGAATGCCTTCCTGCATCCGCGCGCCGCCAGCGGCGGTCACGACGACATAGGCGCATTTGCGGGTCAGAGCGCGCTCGGCACCGCGAATGAACGCCTCACCCACGGCCATGCCCATCGAGCCGCCCATGAAGGTGAAGTCCTGAACGCCGACAACTGCCGGATTGCCTTCGATCGCGCCCGAGGCGACCACGAAGGCATCGCGCTTGGGCTGGTCGGCCGGGTTCTTGGCGCGCGCGGCCTTGAGCCGGTCGGTGTATTTCTTCTGGTCCTTGAACTTGAGCGGGTCTTCGGTGACCTCGGGCAGTTCGAGAAGCTCATAGCCATCGTCGAGCAGCAGGATCAGCCGCGTATCTGCACCGATCCGGCCATGGTGCTCGCAGCGCGGACACACGCTCAGGTTGTCCTCGTATTCCTGGACGAAGAGCATTTCCTGACACGACTTGCACTTGATCCAGAGGTCTTTTTCCGAAGCCTTCTTGTCGGCCCCGAAGCCAAGCGAATTGCGGACGCGGTTGAACCAGTTCATTTCGAAAATCCCTTAAGTGCGATTGCCTTGCGTGGCGGCGCGCATCGCGCGCGTCATCGCAGTTGCAAGCTCCTGTAGCTTGGCAGGAGCGCCTTTGCCAAATTCTTCGACGAGGTCGATGAAGGCCGAGCCGACCACCACGCCGTCCGCGACGCGGGCGATGTCGGCGGCCTGTTCGGGCGTGCGCACGCCAAAGCCGACCGCGACGGGCAGGTCGGTGGACCGCTTGATGCGCGCGACGTTTTCCTCGATCGACTGGATCGCGGCCTGCTGCTTGCCGGTGATCCCTGCGACCGAGACGTAATAGAGAAAACCCTGGCTTCCCTCGATCACCGCCGGGAGACGCGCTTCGTCGGTGGTGGGTGTGGCGAGGCGGATCGGCGCAATGCCTTTCGCACGCAGGGCCGGGCCGAGCGCCTGGTCTTCCTCGGGCGGAATGTCGACACAAATTACGCCATCGACGCCTGCCTGCGAGGCGGCATCGGCGAACCATTCAGGCCCGCGCCGCACCATCGGATTGGCATAGCCCATCAGGACTAGCGGCGTGTCGGGGTGGCGTTGGCGGAACTCGGCCGCGATCCGCAGAACGTCGGCAGTCGTGGTGCCTGCGCCAAGCGAGCGCAGGTTCGCGCTCTGGATCGCGGGACCATCGGCCATCGGATCGGTAAAGGGCATACCCAACTCGATCACATCCGCACCGCCCGCGACCAGCGCGTCGAGATTGGCTGCGGTGTCGCCGTCGCCCGCTGTAATGAAGGCGACGAAGGCGGGGTGGGGCTTGTCGAAGGCGGCGTGGAGGCGGGTCATATCTCCACTCCGAGCTTTTCGGCCACGGTGAAGATGTCCTTGTCGCCTCTACCGCACAGATTCATCAGAATGATTGCATCTTCGCTCTTCTGCTTGGCGCGGGTCGCGACGGCGGCGATGGCGTGCGAAGGTTCGAGCGCGGGGATGATGCCTTCGGTGCGGCAGAGAAGCTGGAACCCTTCGAGCGCCTCTTCATCGGTGACGGCGGTGTATTCAACGCGGCCCGTGTCTTTGAGCCAAGCGTGCTCGGGGCCGATGCCGGGGTAGTCGAGGCCTGCGGAAATCGAGTGGCCTTCGGTGATCTGGCCGTCCTCGTCCTGCAGCAAATAGGTCTTGTTGCCGTGAAGCACGCCCGGAGCGCCGCCCAGCAGGCTCGCCGCGTGTTCGTCGCCGTCGAGGCCGTGGCCTGCCGCTTCGACGCCGAGCATCTTCACGTCCGGGTCGTCGAGGAAGGGATGGAACAGGCCCAGCGCGTTGGAGCCCCCGCCGATACAGGCCACCAGCAGGTCGGGCAGGCGACCGGTGCGCGCCAGCATCTGAGCGCGCGCCTCGAGGCCGATCACGCTCTGGAAGTTGCGGACCAGCTCTGGATAGGGGTGCGGGCCGGCCGCGGTGCCGATGATGTAGAAGGTGTCGTGGACATTCGCGACCCAGTCGCGCAGCCCTTCGTTCATCGCGTCCTTCAGGGTCGCGCCGCCGCTGGTGACGGGGACGACTTCGGCGCCGAGCAGCTTCATGCGGAAGACATTAGGCGACTGCCGCGCCACGTCCTCTGCACCCATATAGATCACGCAGGGCAGGCCGAAGCGCGCGCAAACGGTCGCGGTCGCAACGCCGTGCTGGCCTGCGCCCGTTTCGGCGATGATGCGGGTCTTGCCCATGCGCTTCGCCAGCAGGATCTGACCGATGCAGTTGTTGATCTTGTGCGCGCCGGTGTGATTGAGCTCGTCGCGCTTGAACCAGACCTGCGCTCCGTGCCCCTCTGGTGATCCGGCCCGCAGCGCCTCGGTCAGCCGCTCGGCGAAATAGAGCGGCGAGGGGCGGCCGACATAATGTTCGAGCAGGTCGTCGAATTCGCGCTGGAATTCCGGATCGGCCTGTGCGGCGCGGTATTCGCGTTCCAGATCGAGGATCAGCGGCATCAGAGTTTCGGCGACATAGCGCCCGCCATAATCGCCGAAATGGCCGCGCTCGTCAGGCTGGTTGCGGAAGGAATTGGGTTGGTCTGTCATAAGGAACGCGCCGCTTTGCAGAAGGCGGCGATTTTGTCCACGTCCTTGACCCCGCGCGCCTTTTCCACGCCCGAGGAGACATCGACGAGCGGCGCTCCGGTCGCAGCGATTGCCGCACGGGCGTTGGCAGGCGTCAGCCCGCCCGCAAGACCCCAGGGCGCGGCGTGCCTGTGTCCGGCGAGCAGGGTCCAGTCGAAGCCTTCGCCATTGCCTCCCGGAAGCGCTGCGTCGGGCGAGGGGGGCGGGGCATCGAACAGGATGCGGTCGGCGGCCCCTGCATATTCGCGCGCGCTCTCAAGCGAGGCCTGGTCGCGCACCGCGAGCGCTTTCCACGCCTCGACCCCGAGCGCGCCGCGCATCCGCGCGACATGGCCGGGCGGCTCCTTGCCGTGAAACTGGACGATATCCGGGCGCACCCGGGCTACCGCATGTGCGATCTCCTCCTCGCTCGCATCGACCAGCAAGAGCACGGTCTTCAAGCCCGACGGCACGGTTGCGCGCAGGCTCGCCGCGCGGTCCAGCGCGAGATGCCGCGGGCTGGCCGCGAAATGGACGAGGCCGACATGGCTCGCCCCCGCCGCAGCGGCAGCCGCGATCGTCTCGCTGGTGGAAAGGCCGCAGATCTTGATCAGCATCGCGCCCGCTCTAGTCCGATCGCGGCGCCGGCGAAAGCATCTCGCTTGCACAGCGCGCGGTTTTGCAAGAACAGTGCAAATCCACTTTCAGCCCAAAGGAACATGCCCCATGCCCATCCGGATCCTCGCCGCTCTTGCCGCGCTCTTCCTCGCCGCGTGCAACCCGATGGCGCAGGTCGATGGGGCAGGCGAGCAGATCGCGCGGTTCCATGCCGATTACAACAAGGGCGATGCTGTTGCGCTTTATGACAGGACCGCTCCGGAATTCCGCGAAGTGACCACGGGTGAGGACATGCAGGCGCTGGTCGAGACGATTGCCGCGCGCCTCGGCAAGGTCGAGAGCAGCGATCGCGACGGGATCAACATTTCCTCCGATAACGGCCAGACGATCACCGTGATCACCATGGCGAGCCAGTTCGAACAGGGCGAAGCGACCGAGACCTTCACCTTCCTCGGCACGGGCGATGACATGGCGCTCGCCGGTTGGAACGTCGATTCGCCGGTCTTTGCGCAAGACCTTCCCGCCGAAACCACGAACGAAGCCGACCTCGCGAACGAACCCGAGGCCGCGCTCGCCGAATAGCGGTGCACTTGCCGTTCAGCGCGGCTTGGGCTGTGCCCCCGGTTCGATCGGGGCGAGGAAGGGGCCGCCAAACCCGCCATTGAAGGCGATCCGCACCACCCGGTTTTCGCCAGAATCATATTCGACCCCGAAGAAGCGCGGGCCGCCATCGCACACGACAAGCGGATGCGCGCTCGCCGGACCCGTGCCGCCGGGGAGAAAATTGCCGTAGATCATCCGCTTCCCGCCCGAGACATAGCCGACATATTGCCTTTCATAGGTCGAAGGGTCATCGGGCCAGCTGAACGCGGTCACCTGGCCTTTTGCCCCGGCGATATAGGCTTCGTGCGCATCGCGCGCTTCGCGAAGGGCGCGCATGGTCGCGGTTTCTATCGCGGTGATTTCGCGCGGGCTCGGAGTGAAGAACGCGGCCGCATCGTCGGGACCCTGCCGCGAACACTGACGGACCAGGTCAGCGCCGTCATCGGGAGCGATCAGGACGACATTGCCGGGGCGTTCGGGGATGCTGGTGCAGGCCGAGGCGATGAGAAGCGCGGCTCCCATGGCCATGCGCGCTGGCATCACAGCGTCGCCTCGATCGCTCGTGCAGCAGCTTGCGGGTCTTCGGCGCGGCTGATCGGGCGGCCGATCACCAGCACGCTCGCCCCGTCATCGCGCGCCTGGCGCGGGGTCACGGTGCGTTTCTGGTCGCCTGTGCCGCTTCCTGCCGGGCGCAGGCCGGGGACGACAAAAAAGCCGTCCTTCCACTGTTTGCGCACCGCTCCGACTTCCTGGCCCGAACACACGATCCCGTCGAGCCCGGCAGTGTGCGCCAGCTCGGCCAGCCGCATGACGTGATCGTGCGGGGAGCCCGCGATCCCGCCGCTTCTGAGGTCGGATTCGTCGAGACTGGTGAGCATGGTAACCGCCACCACCTTGCACCCCTCGGCCGCGGCGGCCTTGGCATCTTCCATCATCGCGCGCCCGCCGCTGGCATGGACCGTGACGATCGCGGGTTCATAGACGTGCACCGCCTGCATCGCTCCGGCGACGGTGTTGGGAATGTCGTGAAACTTGAGGTCGAGGAAGATCGGCAGGCCCATATGCGCGATCTCGTGGACCCCGTGAGCGCCGTGCGCGCAGTAAAATTCCAGCCCCAGCTTGATCCCGCCGATATGCGCCTTGACCTTTTCGATCAGCGCCTTGGCCGGATCGATCTGCGGGATATCGAGCGCGAGATAGACCGGGTTGCTCATGCCGACGGCTTGTCCTCGCTGCTGGCCGGATCGAGCGCCAGCCCGCCCTGCGGTTCGGACGTGGTCGTGGTCGCGCTCGCCTCGTTTCCGGGAGCCGCATAGGGATCGTGCGTATGCGCCTCTTCATGACGGTGCGAAAGCGCGGTCGACTTTATCGAGGCCTCGAGGCTGCGGATCCTGCGCGAAAGGCTCCATTTCACGCTGCGGTGGTATAGCCACATCGGCACCAGGCCGAGCAGGAAGGCGACGATGACCAGCATCGGCACCTTGGTTTCCAGGACGAGATTCTCCCACAGGTTCACCTCGACCGTGTCCCAGTTGAAGAACGAGAAGGTCAGCATCCCGAACAGGATGAGGACCCAGATTATCGTGCGTAGGATCTGCAAGCTGTTCACCCCTCTAATCGTGCGCCGAGGCTTGCAAGCCTAGGGCATTTCACTCGCGAGTCTAGCCGCTCCGGGTCAACCGAAGACGCGGGCGAAGATCGTGTCGACATGCTTGAAATGGTATTCGAGATCGAACTTCTCCTCGAGCTCGTCATGCGACAGGGCGGCGGTCACCTCGTCATCGGCCTTGAGCAGGTCGAGCAGCGACAGCGCGCCATCCGATTCCCACACCTTCATCGCATTGCGCTGGACCAGCCGGTAGGCGTCCTCGCGGCTGACGCCCGCCTGGGTGAGCGCGAGCAGGACTCGCTGCGAATGGACGAGACCGCCCATGGCATCGAGGTTCTTCTGCATGCGATCGGGATAGACCAGCAGCTTGTCGACCACCCCGGTCAGCCGAGCGAGCGCGAAGTCGAGCGTGATCGTGGCATCCGGGCCGATGAAGCGTTCGACCGAGGAATGCGAGATGTCGCGTTCGTGCCACAGCGCCACGTTTTCCAGCGCGGGCAGGGCATAGGCGCGGATCATGCGCGCCTGACCGGTCAGGTTCTCGGTCAGGATCGGGTTGCGCTTGTGCGGCATTGCCGATGACCCCTTCTGCCCCTTGGAGAAATACTCCTCGGCCTCGAGCACTTCGGTGCGCTGCAGGTGGCGAACCTCGACCGAAAGCCGTTCGATCGAACCGGCAATCACCGCGAGCGTCGCGAAATACATGGCGTGGCGATCGCGCGGGATGACCTGCGTGCTCACCGGCTCGACCGCGAGACCGAGCTTTTCGGCGACATGCGCCTCGACCGCGGGATCGACATTGGCAAAGGTGCCGACCGCGCCCGAAATCGCACAGGTCGCGATCTCGCGCCGCGCGGCCTTCAACCGGTCGCGGCAACGGTCGAACTCGGCATAGGCCTGGGCGAGTTTTAGCCCGAAGGTCACCGGCTCTGCATGGATGCCGTGGCTGCGTCCGATGGTCGGCGTGTATTTGTGTTCCTCGGCGCGGCGCCTGATCGCATCGAGCAGCGCGTCGAGATCGGCAAGCAGGATGTCGCTCGCGCGGGCAAGCTGCACCGCGAGCGTTGTGTCGAGCACGTCTGAACTGGTCATGCCCTGGTGGACGAAGCGCGCTTCCTCGCCGACCTGTTCGGCTACCCAGGTGAGAAAGGCGATGACGTCGTGCTTGGTCACCGCCTCGATTGCGTCGATCGCCACGACGTCGATTTCGGGGTTCGTCGCCCACCAGTCCCACAGCGCCTTGGGCGCGGATTTCGGCACCACGCCCATCTCGGCCAGTTTCTCGGTGGCGTGCGCCTCGATCTCGAACCAGATCCTGTATTTCGCTTCCGGTTCCCAGAGCGCGGACATTTCGGGGCGGGCGTAACGGGGGACCATGGGCGGGGCTCTCTGTCAGGGCGACCTTTGCGAAGGCCGCTTGGTTCGTGTCGCTGCGCGGCTATGCGCGGCGCGCGCGCTTGGCAAGGGGGCAGGTGCGGGAGATCGGCGCGCTGTCCACGCCTTGCGCGCGCGCTTGCGGCTTCAGATCAGGCCCTTGGCGCGCAGGCTGACATGGCCCTCGCGCCCGATGATCACGTGGTCGTGCAGTGTCACTCCGAGCAGCCTGCCGGCCTCGGCGATGCGCTGGGTGATCTGGATGTCGGCGCGGCTCGGCTCGGGATTGCCCGAGGGATGGTTGTGGACCAGGATCAGGGCGCTCGCACCCACATCCATCGCCCGCCGGATCACCTCGCGCGGGTGGATCGCCGCCTCGTCGACCGAACCGTCGCCGACATGGTGATCGTCGATCAGCCGGTTCTTCGTGTCGAGATAGAGCACGCGCACCCGCTCGACCGTCAGATGCGCCATGTCGGTGGTGAGATAATCGATCAGCGCCTGCCAGCTGGCGAGCACCGGCCGCGCGCCGACTTCGCTGCGGGCCATGCGCCGCGCGGCGATCGCGACCGCCTTGAGCGCGGCGGCGCTGGTTTCGCCCACTCCGCTGACCGCCTGCATCGCCTTGGGATCGGCATTGAGCACTCCCGCGAGCGAGCCGAACCGGGCGATCAGTGCCTTGGCCTGCGGCTTGGTGTCACCCTGCTTGATCGCGGCGAAAAGGAGGTATTCGAGCACCTCGTAATCGGCGAGCGCTTCGGCGCCGCCCTTGAGCAGGCGTTCGCGCAGGCGCTGGCGGTGGCCCAGACCTGCTTTTTTCGACGAATCCGAAACCGCCTGCGCGCTGTCGGCGTGCCGGGCGGAACCATCGCCGAAGTCGAAACCTTGTTCAGAACGTGGCAATCTGCGCCTCACCACCATTTATGTCTCACACTTCATTGCCTTTGGCATGCTTAGGGCGCAAGTGCGGATGCGATGGCTGAAGCCCAACCGGAACATGATCTGCCCGAATTTCGCGCGCGCCGGCGGCTGCGTTTGTGGCCGGCTCGCTGGCGCTGGCGGCTGAGCCTTATCGCGCTGATCGCGCTCGTCCTTTTCGCGTCCGCGATCTGGATCGGGCGCGAAAGGATTGCCGCCAATCTCATCGACGATGCGCTCGATGATGCAGGCATATCGGCAAGCTACGAGATCGCTTCGATCAGCCCCGGGCAGCAGGTCATCGAAAATCTCGTGATCGGCGATCCGGCCGCGCCCGACCTCGTCGTGGACACCGTGCGCGTCGATATCGCATACCGGCTGGGTAGCCCGCGCATCGCGCGCATCGAACTGGTTCGCCCGCGGCTTTACGGCCAATGGCGCGGAGGGGCCGTGAGCTTCGGCGCGCTCGATCCGCTGGTTTTCGGCGAAAGCGATGAACCGGCAGGATTGCCGAATCAGGACATCGCCATTCGCGACGGGCGGGCGCTGATCGCCAGCGAATACGGCGATATCGGGATCAAGATCGAAGGCGAGGGGCCGCTCGACGGCGGTTTTGACGGGATGATTGCCGCCACCGCACCCGGTTTCGGCAGGGATGGGTGCAGGGCGCAGCGGGCAACCTTTTTCGGAACGGTCGCGACCAGCGCCGGAGAGCCGCGCTTCAGCGGCCCGCTTCGCCTGCGCGGCCTGGCATGCGAAGGGGCCGCTGCCAGCAAGCTCGACATCGCCGCCGACATCACCCTGTCCGACGATTTTGCGACGCTCGATGCCGATTTCAGGATCGATGCCGAAGCGCTCGAAGCGCCCGGCGTGACGCTCGGCGTGCTTGGCGGGACCGCGCGCATGACGCTTGGCCTTTCCACCGGCCCGGATGGCGGCCTCGGCAATCTGGCGCTCGAACACGATCTGGTCGGAGAAGATATCGCAGGTCAGGGCATTGGCGCAGGCGATGTCCTGCTGGCGGGAACCGTACGCGCGCGCGATGGCTTTGCCAGCGGCGACTGGAACGCGCGCTTTTCCGTGCAGGACACCCGTATCGACAGGGCGGGACTTGCCGCGCTCTCGCAGTGGCGGCGATCGGCCGATGGGACTCTCGCCGCCCCGCTGCTGGGCAAGCTCGAAGCCGCGCTGCCGCGTGCCGTGGCCGGAGGGACGATCGCGGGCGATCTGACCGCGCGGACGAGCGAGAGCGGCGTGTCGATGATCGTGCCCGAGGCGCGGCTGCGCAGTGCGGGCGGCGAAAGCGTGCTCGCCCTGTCGCGGATCAGCTATACCAGCCGGGGCCAGCGCCTGACCGGCAATTTCCTCACCGGGGGTGCGGGCATGCCGCGCATCAACGGTCGGATCCAGCAGGTGCGTGGCGGCGACCTGGTCGCGCGCATCGCCATGGCCGAATATCGCGCAGGCTCCGATGCGCTGGCAATCCCGCGGCTCGAACTGCGCCGCGATTCGCGCGGGCGGGTGACGTTCAACGGACAGGTGCGGGCCGATGGCGCGATTCCCGGCGGGCAGGTCAGTGGGCTTGTCCTCCCGCTCGAAGGTAGCTGGTCTCAGCGCGCAGGGCTGGAAATCGGGCGGCGCTGCACGCAGGTGCGGATGGAGCGGCTCGTCTATGGCGACCTGAGCCTTCGGGGCCGCGCGGTGACCTTGTGCCCCGCGCTCGCCAATGGCGAGGCGATGCTGCGCTACCGCGACCAGCTCGCCATCGCGGTGGCGAGTGATGATCTCGACCTTGCCGGCGAGCTTGCCGGAACGCGCGCGCACATCACCGCCGCGCGCGCCGTGCTCGGCTATCCGGGGGACTTTCGTGCCGAAGGTCTCGTCGCGGTCCTAGGCGATGCCGGCAACCAGGTGCGCCTAACGCTCGACGCGATCGAGGGCGGCTTTGGCAGCGAGTTCGGCGGGCGCTTCGAAGGCGGTACCGCCGGGCTCGATGCGGTCCCGCTCGACCTGTCGCACTTGTCGGGCCTATGGCGCTACCGAGACGGCGCGCTGGCCATCGACGAGGCCGCTTTCACGCTGACGGAGCGCACTGGTCCGGGGCCCGATCTGGCCGATCAGGCGCGGTTCGAGCCGATGGTGACCGACAGCGCGCAGCTGCGCCTTGCAGACGGCATCATCACCGCAACCGCGCCGCTCGACCGGCTAGGCCAGCGCGTGACCGACGTCGCGGTGCGCCACGATTTGTCGAGCGGTATCGGCCATGCCGTGCTCGACGTGCCCGGACTGCGCTTTGGCGACCGGCTGCAACCCGAAGACCTGTCCTACCTCGCCAAGGGCGTGATCGCCGCGGCCGAGGGCGAGATAGAAGGCGAGGGCCGGATCGACTGGAACGGATCGGATGTCACCTCGACAGGGACCTTCCGCAGCGATTCCCTCGATTTCGCGGCGGCGTTCGGGCCGGTGCGCGGCCTCAGCGGCGAAATCGTCTTCACCGACCTTCTCGGTCTCACCACCGCTCCGGGACAGAGATTGACGATCGGGTCGGTCAATCCGGGTGTCGAGGCGCTGGGCGGAGAGGTGGTCTTCGCGCTCACCAATGGCGAACTGATCGATATCGGCAGCGGGCGCTGGCCGTTCATGGGCGGCGAGTTGATCCTGCGACCGGTCACGATCGATTATGGCGGCGCTGGCGGCCAAAGCTACGTGTTCGAGATCGTCGGGCTCGATGCGGCGCAATTCGTGGCTCAGATGGAATTGTCGAACCTGTCGGCCACGGGCATATTCGATGGCACCATCCCCATTCATTTCGACGAGGCCGGCAATGGTTCGATCCGCGGCGGGCTGCTGATCTCGCGGCCGCCGGGCGGCAATGTCGCCTATGTCGGCGAACTGACCTACGAAGACCTCGGCACGATGGCCAATTTCGCCTTCCAGACCCTGCGCTCGCTCGATTACAACCAGATGCAGATCGAGCTGAACGGCAATCTCGCAGGCGAGATCATAACCAATTTCACGATCGACGGGGTGCGCCAGGGCGAGGGCGCGGAACGCAATTTCCTGACCCGCCAGCTCGCCCAGATCCCGATCCGTTTCGCGATCAATGTGCGGTCGGAGAATTTCTACCTGCTCGCCACGATCGTGCGCGGCCTGTTCGACCCCACCGTGTTCGGTAATCCGGTCGACCAGGGCCTGCTCAGGGTCGAGGACGGCCGCTTTGTGCCCGGCGACCGGTTCGTCGAACCCGTGCCGCAACCCACCGAAGACCCGTCGACCCGAGCGCCAGTGCCGGGCGAGCCCCAGCGCGGCGATGAACCCGCCGTTCAACCTCCAGAAAGCGATGAAATGCCATGACCGAGCCGAAATTGACCATCATGGGCGCCGCTGCCACAAGAATTGCTCAGACAGGGAGCGGGCGCATGGATACGAGAATATTGGCCAGGACCGGATTGGCCGCGCTCGGCGCGCTCGCGCTTTCAGGGTGCATCAATGTCTCTGCCCCCGAAGAACCGATCGTGATCGAGCTCAATGTCAATATCCGGGCCGAAGTGCTCTACCGGCTGGCCGAGGATGCCAGCAACACGATCGAGGAAAATGCCGACATCTTCTGACGCCGAGGCGGCCGGAAGACGCGAAAAGGATATGATGATGAACACGCTTACCAAATCGCTGCTCGCCGCTGCCGCCGGCATCGTCGCGGTTACGGGCCTTGTCGCGCCCGCCCAGGCCCAGCGCGACCCGGCCTATGCCGCCGCGCGCGCCAATGGCAGCGTGGGCGAACAGACCGATGGCTATCTCGGCATTGTCGGCGCCGCCACGCCCGCACTCCAGCGGCTGGTCAATGACATCAATATCCGCCGCCGCGCGGTCTATGCCGAAAAGGCGCAGGCCAACAATGCGACGCTCGAGCAATACGCCACCACCGCCGGGTGCCAGGCGATTGCGCGAACGGTGCCGGGCGAGAAGTACCAGGCGCCCGACGGAAGCTGGAAGACGCGCACCGATGCGCCGCCCGAGAGACTGCCGATCTGCCCGTGATCCGGTGCCCGTGGGGCAAAAGCACGCACCGGCACCATTGACTCCGGAATCGCGCTCTTCTAGGGGGCAGGCGCCCTTGGCGGGCACCTCGTTGTTGCGTGCCTCGCATCCCTCTTCAAGGACGCAAGCATGAGCGACGAGAAACCCGCCCGAGAACCCATTGCCGAGGATGCGCGGATCGACGCGCTCGAAGCGCGGCTCAAGGCCGCACGCGAGCGTGAAGAAGAGCGCAACCGGCCGACGGTCAAGGGGGCCGATGCGAACTATCGCAGCGGCAACCGGGTACTGGCGGATCTGCTTGGCGGGATTCTTGGTGGCAGCGTGATGGGATGGCTCTTCGATTGGGTCTTCGGCACGCTCCCATGGGGTCTGTTGGTCGGCCTGTTCTTCGGAATCGGGGTCGCCTTCAGGAACATCATTCGTGCGGCAAACACTCGCCCCGGGGATGACGGCTCTTGCTGAGCCGGTATCCGTCAAACGGGGCGTTTTTACAGGTACCAAGGAACAAGAGATCGTGGCAGCCGAAGAAGGCAAGGTCGATCCGATGAAGCAGTTCCAGATCGAGCCGTTGTTCGGCGAGACCTGGGAAGTCGCTGGCTTCAACATCGCATTCACCAATTCCGCCCTGTGGATGGCGATCGCGACCGTCCTGTTGTGGGTGTTCGTCGCCGGCGGGATGAAGCGCGAGCTCGTGCCCGGTCGCTGGCAGATGGCGGTCGAGAGCTTCACCGGCTTCATCGACGACATGCTCGAGGCGAATATCGGCAAGGAAGGGCGCAAATACGTCCCCTATGTCTTCTCGCTGTTCATGTTCATCCTGTTCGCCAACCTGCTCGGCCTGCTGCCGGTGGGGCTGATCCCGGGTGTCCACGCCTTCACCTTCACCAGCCACTTCACCGTCACCGGCGTCCTGGCTGCGATCAGTTTCTCGATCGTCCTGATCGTCGGATTCTGGAAGCACGGAATCAAGTTCTTCACGCTGTTCGTGCCCCACGGCACGCCCGCGCCGATGATCCCCGCGATCTTCCTGATCGAGCTGTTTTCCTTCCTGATCCGCCCCTTCAGCCTCGCGCTGCGACTGTTCGTGGCGATGATGGCCGGCCACGTCCTGCTCAAGGTGCTCTCCAGCTTCGTTATCGATGGTGCCAATTACGGCATCGGGACCACGCTGATCGTCGCACTGCCGAGCTTTGCCCTGATGATCGCGATCAGCGCGCTCGAGATCCTTGTTGCGGGCATCCAGGCCTATGTTTTCGCATTGCTCACCTCGCTCTACATCAACGACGCCGAGCACTTGCACTAAGTTCACATTTACCTTTCCAACCGATTTGAATTTCAAGGAGTTATTACAATGGAAGCAGAAGCAGCCAAGCTCGTCGGCGCAGGCCTCGCAGCGATCGGTGCCGGCATGGCCGCGATCGGCGTGGGCAACGTCTTCGGTTCGTTCCTCGAAAGCGCGCTGCGCAATCCGGGCGCCGCAGACGGCCAGCAGGGTCGCCTGTTCATCGGCTTCGCCGCAGCCGAACTTCTCGGCCTGCTGGCGTTCGTCGTCGCGATGATCCTGATCTTCGTCGCCTGATCGAACCTGTTGGTGCGGGCCGGTCCTTTCGTGGCCGGCCCCGCCGACGGCACATATTGATTTAACCGCGGACCCAAGGACGGATCGGCGCTCATGCCCCAGATAGCCCAGCTCGCCGAAACATTCTCCAGCCAGATCTTCTGGTTGCTGGTGTTCTTCGGCATCACCTTTTTCCTGATCGGTCGCGGCATGGTGCCCAAGGTGATGAGCACCGTGGCATTGCGCGACAAGCAGATCGAGGACGACCTTGCCGCAGCGCAGGCCGCCCGCGACGCGGCTGACGAGCAGGAAGAAGCCTGGCGCGCTGCCGAAAACGAAAACCGCGCACAGGCCCAGGCCCTGATCGGCGAAGCCAAGGCCAAGGCCGCAGCCGCGACCGAGGCCAAGCTGGCCAAGGCGCAGGAACGGCTCGACGCGCAGCTCGCTGCCGCCGAAGCCGAGATCGAGGCCGCGCGCAACAGCGCCATGACCGAGATCGAAAGCGTCGCCGCCGAGGCCACCCAGGACATCGTCGCCCGGCTCGCAGGGGCCAAGGTCGACAAGCGGACCGCCCGGTCTGCCGTGAAGAAGGCGCTCGCCAATGGCTGATATCGCAACCCTGTTCGTGGCCGAAGGCCCCGCCGCATTCGGTGTCGATTCCTATCAGTGGGTGAGCCTTGCCATGCTCGTCCTGATCGGGGTCTTCATCTGGAAGAAGGTCCCCGGGATGATCACCGGCGGGCTCGACGACAAGATCGCACAGATCAAGCAGCAGCTTGACGAAGCCAAGGCGCTGCGCGCCGAGGCCGAGACCCTGCGCGAGGAATATGCCAGCAAGATCGCCGGCGCGCAGAAGGACGCCGAAAAGATGATGGAAGGCGCGCGCCGCGAAGCCGACGCCATCCTCGCCAAGGCCGAAGCCGACAGCGAAGCCATGGTCGCGCGCCGCCAGCGCATGGCCGAGGACAAGATCGCCGCCGCCGAGCGCGACGCGGTCGACAATGTCCGCGCCAGTGCTGCCAATGCCGCGGCCGCCGCATCGCGCAGCATCATCGCTGAAAAGCACGATGCCGAGGCCGATCGCGCGCTCGCCGACAAGGTCATTTCATCGATCTGATCCTGGCGCGCCAGCACCAGTTTTCCGGTTGGAGAGAGGAAGGGCGGTCCATTGCGGGCCGCCTTTCTTGTATCGGCAGAACGCGCGTGACCTCGCGCCTCAATGGGCGGGGTCGAAGACGACCTTGCCAACCAGTTCGCGGCTTTCCATCGCCGCGAACCCCTCTCGCCAGCGGCTCAATGGCAGCGCCCGGTCGATGGTCGGCACGATCCGCCCTTCGCGCGCAAGTTCGGCGATCGCCGCGTTGATCGCGTCCCCGCGTTCGGGAAAGCGCCGGGCATATTCGCCGGCGCGCAATCCGATGATCGAAAAGCCCTTGATCAGCGGAATATTGGTCGCGATCTCGGCAATCCTGCCGCCGGCGAAACCGGCCACCACCAGCTTTCCGCCAAACGCCACGCAACGGGTAGATTCGTCGAATACGTCGCCGCCGACAGGGTCGAAGACGATGTCGCACAGCGCGCCGCCGGTGATCTGCGCAACCTCGTCGCGAAACCGGCCGCTGGCCACGATGACATGATCGGGAGAGACCGCGGCGCTGATGCGGTCCGACTTTTCCGGCACGCCGGTCGCAGCAATCACCCGTGCACCCAGCGCTCGCGCGAGGTCGCAGGCTGCAAGCCCCACGCCTCCGCTTGCGCCGTGGACCAGCACCCGCTGGCCTTCGCTCAGCCCGCCAAGCTCGACGAGGCCGGTATAGGCGGTCGTATAGGCCGCGCCGATTGCCGCGCCCTGCGCGAAGGACAGACCATCGGGGATCGGCGTAAGCCCGGCGGCCGGAATGCTCGCATATTCGGCAAAGGCACCGGTCTTGTTGCCGCCCATGACCCGGTCTCCGGGGGCCAAGCCGCTATCCGCGTCCGCTTCGATCACTTCGCCCGCGCATTCGAGGCCCAAGGTGAAGGGCGGGGCGGGCCTGAACTGGTATTGCCCGCGCGTCATCAGGAGGTCGGGAAAGTTGAGCGAGGCCGCACGCACGCGGACCAGCACTTCGCCGGGATTGCGGCGGACACCCGCGATGTCGGCGAGCATGACCCCTGAAAGATCATCGCTCAGCCGTTCGACCCTCAGCGCGCGCATGTGGCGGTCTTCAGAAATTGTCCTTGGCGGCTCTCAGCGCGGCAAAGGTCTCGTGCGGGGCATCGCCGCCCCAGCGCGCCTGCATGGCCGGTTCGTCGGCGCGCAGGAAGGGGTTGGTGGCGAGTTCGCGCCTGAGCACGGTCGGAACGGTCCATTCGCCGCGCGCGCGCTTTTCATCGATCTCGGCGGCGTAGGCCTTCAGATCCTCGTTGTCGGGATCGGCGTGGAGCGCGAACGCGGCATTGGCCTGCGTGTATTCATGCGCGCAATAAAGGACGGTCGCGGTCGAAAGCCGCTTGATCCTCTCGAGGCTGCGCCAGAATTGCTCGGGCTCGCCTTCGAACATGCGTCCGCAGCCCAGCGCGAACACGCTGTCGCCGACAAAGGCGATGCCTTCCTCGACCACGTGATAGGCGATGTGGCCGTTGGTGTGGCCCGAGACATCGATCACGTCGGCGCGGTGTTCGCCCAGCTGCACCGTGTCGCCGTGCTCGACCACGCGGTCGACCGGACCGAACTTGTCAGCCACCTCGGCAGGAGCGAGCACGCGCGCGCCGGTCGCCTCGACAATCTCTGCGTTCCCGCCGGCATGATCGGGGTGCCAGTGGGTGTTCCAGATATGGGTGATCGTCCAGCCCTTGGCCTCGGCCTGTTTCAGATATTCCTTGGCATCGGGCGTATCGATCGCGGCGGTTTCATTCGTGACCGAGTTGTGGAGCAAAAATCCGTAATTGTCGGACAGGCAGGGGAATTGATGGACTGTAAGCATGGGCGGGACCCTAGACCTCTGGAGAGCCATAGAAAAGGCCCGCCTGCTCGGTTGAGCGGGCGGGCCATTTCGTTTGCCTGATCGGCGTCCGGCTTAGTCGTCGCTCTTCTTGAGAGCTTCGCCCAGGATGTCGCCGAGCGATGCGCCCGAATCGGACGAACCGAACTGCTGCACCGCTTCCTTCTCTTCGGCGATCTGACGCGCCTTGATCGAGAAGTTGGGCTTCTTCGAACGGTCGAAACCGGTGACCATCGCGTCGACCTTGGCGCCGACCTGGAAGCGGTCGGGACGCTGTTCGTCGCGGTCGCGGCCGAGGTCCGAACGCTTGATGAAGCCGGTCGCGCCGTCGTCGCCAACCTGGACCTCGAGACCGCCATCGCGGACTTCGAGAACGGTGACGGTGACGGTCTGGCCCTTGCGGAGCGAACCGGCTGCGGCGGCACCCGCTTCGGTCGGAGCACCCTTTTCAAGCTGCTTCATGCCGAGGCTGATGCGTTCCTTCTCGACATCGACGTCGAGAACCACGGCCTTGACCTCTTCGCCCTTGCGGTGAAGCGCGAGCGCGTCTTCGCCCGAGATGCCCCAGGCGATGTCGGACATGTGGACCATGCCGTCGACGTCGCCGTCGAGGCCGATGAACAGGCCGAACTCGGTGGCGTTCTTGACTTCGCCGGTGACTTCGGTGCCGACCGGGTGCTTCTCGGCGAACTCTTCCCACGGATTGCGCTGGGCTTGCTTGAGGCCGAGGCTGATGCGACGCTTTTCGCTGTCGACTTCGAGCACCATCACTTCGACTTCCTGCGAAGTGCTGACGATCTTGCCCGGGTGGACGTTCTTCTTGGTCCAGCTCATTTCGGAGACGTGGACAAGGCCCTCGATGCCCGGCTCGAGTTCGACGAAGGCGCCGTATTCGGTGATGTTGGTGACCTGGCCGGTGAGCTTCATGCCGACCGGATACTTGGCCGCGACACCGTCCCACGGATCGCTTTCGAGCTGCTTCATGCCGAGGCTGATGCGCTGCGTTTCGGCATTGATGCGGACGATCTGCACGGTCACGGTGTCACCGATATTGATGACTTCGCTCGGGTGGTTGACGCGCTTGTAGCTCATGTCGGTGACGTGGAGCAGGCCGTCGATCCCGCCGAGGTCGACGAAGGCGCCGTAATCGGTGATGTTCTTGACCACGCCGTCGATCACCTGGCCTTCGGCCAGCTTGTCGATCAGTTCGCTGCGCTGTTCGGCGCGGGTTTCCTCGAGCACCGCGCGGCGCGAGACGACGATATTGCCGCGGCGACGATCCATCTTGAGGATCTGGAAGGGCTGCGGCACTTCCATCAGCGGGGTGACATCGCGCACGGGGCGGATATCGACCTGGCTGCCGGGCAGGAAGGCGACGGCGCCGTCGAGGTCGACGGTGAAGCCGCCCTTGACGCGGCCGAAGATGCGGCCTTCGACGCGCTTGCCTTCGCCGAATTCGTTTTCGAGCTTGTCCCAGGCGGCTTCGCGGCGGGCGCGGTCGCGGCTGAGCATGGCTTCGCCGTCGGCATTCTCGACGCGGTCGACATAGACTTCGACTTCATCGCCGACCGACAGGCCGTGATCGTCTTCGCCGCGGGCGAATTCCTTGAGATTGACGCGGCCTTCGGACTTGAGGCCGACATCGATGACGGCGTGACCGGCTTCGATCGCGGTCACGGTGCCCTTGACGACGCGGCCTTCGAAACCGCCATCGTCGGCGCCGCCGAGTTGTTCGTTGAGCAGCGCTTCGAAATCGTCGCGCGTAGGCATTTCCTGGGTTGCCATGGGTAAGGCGTTCCTTGGTTTACATTTGCTACCGGCCACCGGTTTTTCCGGGGTCTTAAACCGCCGCCTGGCGCACCATTGCGCTGGCCTTGCGGGCAAGAGGCCGTGTGTCTCCGCGAGGCCGGATGCCAGCGCGAAGGTCCGCTCAATCGGAAAATGATTGCGAGAACGGGCGCGCGCCTAGGGCAAAAGGGTGCGAAAGGCAAGCGAATTGGGCCGCGGCCGCCGTGGGGGCGGGGCCCAAATATGCGCCCCGTGACCTCAGCTTCGCCCGAGCGCTTCGCAGATCGCTTCGAGCACGACCTGGTAGGCGGCCTCGCGATCGAAGCTGGTTGTGTCGATCACCAGCGCATCGGGGGCAGCCCTTAGCGGGGCGTCCTTGCGGCCCATGTCGCGGGCATCGCGCGCGACGATATCGCGCTCGATCTCGGCGAGCGGGATCTCGTCCTCGGAGCCGATGCCTTTTTCGATCATTTCGAGCCACCGGCGCCGCGCTCGCTCCTGGACGCTGGCGGTGATGTACAGCTTCACATCGGCATCGGGCGCGATCACTGTGCCGATATCGCGCCCATCGAGCACTGCGCCGCCGGGTTGCTCGGCAAAGGCGCGCTGGCGTTCAAACAGCGCCTTGCGAACCTCGGGATGGACCGACACGCGGCTTGCCAGCCCGCCCACCTCTTCGCTGCGGAGGACGGGATCGTCCATCAGGGCATCGGCAAAGCCGCAGGCCGCGAGCGCGTCGAGGGGGTTGTCCGGATCGCCGCCATCGAGCGCGACCTGCCGCCCCACGGCGCGGTATAGCAGGCCGGTGTCGAGATAGGGCACGCCGAAATGGGCAGCGATTGCCCTCGCGATCGTGCCCTTGCCGCTGGCTGTCGGCCCGTCGACCGCGATGATCATGACGGTGTCTCCGGCTTGGCGGGGCGGGACCTGCGCAGTGCCTTGACCAGCCCGAAGATCGCGATCGCTGCCCAGAACCCTTCGAGCACGAGGCTGGGCCAGTTGGTGTGGACCAGCAGGCTGATCGTCAGCAGCGCCGCGCCGGCCAGATTGGTGCCGTGCAGGATGAACGGATTGGGCTCGTCGACATAGGTCAGGTAGGCATAGGCGCCGATGATGCAGGCGGTGCCGACGAAACCGATGATCGAATAGATGTCGAACGCGCTGTCCACTCAGTTGTAACTCGCAAAGACAAAGCGCGTATCGTCACCGAAGGCGATCACGTCATAGGGCTGGGTGCGCCCGCCCATTTCCATGCCCGGCGATCCCAGCGGCATTCCGGCAACGGCAAGCCCGCGCACGCCTTCGGGACGTTCTTCGAGCAGGCGGGCGATCTGTTCGGCAGGGACATGGCCTTCGATCACGTAGCCATCGACCACCATGGTGTGGCAGCCCCACAAATCCTGCGGAACGCGATGCTCGGCCTTGATCCGCGCCATTTCGCCGGTTTCTCTCACCGCGACCTCGACCGCGTTGGCGTGTTCGACATGGTCCGCCCAGGCCAGGCAGCATCCGCAGGAGGGGTCGCGAAACATTTCATAGGTGGCCGCCTGTGCGGCGCTCGAACAGGCGGCGAGCATCAGGAGGGCAGAGGCAAGGGGGCGAGATGGCATGATGGTCTCCGCTCGAAGGGGCGTCACTCAGCGCGAACTAGCGCGTTCGAGAAGGGGGATAAAGTCGGGAAAGCTGGTGGCGATCGGCGCGGTGTCATCGACCTGCACACCGCGCGTGCTGGCAAGCCCTGCAACGCCCATGCTCATCGCGATACGGTGGTCGAGCTCGGTCGCCACCGATGCGCCTTCGCGGGTGCCGGGAAGCGGGTCGCCGCCGGTGCCGTGAATGGTAAGGCCGTTTTCGGTTTCCTCGACCCGCGCGCCGGCAAGGGCAAGAGCGCGCGCCATCACCGCGATCCGGTCGCTTTCCTTGACCCGCAGTTCCGCAAGCCCCGACGTGCGCGTGGTGCCCCTGGCAAGAGCGGCGGCGACGAACAGCGCCGGGAATTCGTCGATCATGCTCGGAACGATTGCCGGGTCGACATCGATGCCTGCGAGATTTGCATGGCGCACCCGGAGGTCTGCCACCGGCTCGCCGCCCACTTCGCGCGGGTTGTCCTCGGTGATGTCGGCCCCCATCTGCCTGAGCGCCGTGACAATCCCCGCGCGGGTCGGGTTGAGGCCGACATTCGCGATCGTGAGGTCGCTTCCCGGAACGATGCTCGCCGCGACGAGGAAGAAGGCGGCGGAGGACGGATCGCCCGGCACGCACACGTCCATCGGCGCCAGATCGGCCTCGCCGTGAAGCGCGATCACGCGTTCGCCGTTCTCCTCGCCGGTCTCGAGCCGCGCGCCGAATCCAGCAAGCATCCGCTCGGTGTGGTCGCGGGTCGCCACCGGTTCGATCACCCGGGTGATGCCGGGCGTGTTGAGCGCGGCGATCAGCACCGCGCTCTTTACCTGCGCGCTGGCAATCGGCAGGCGATAGGTGATCGGCACAGCGGGCGTTAGGCCGCGCACCATCAGCGGCAGCGTCCCGCCGCTCGCCGCCTCGATCTGCGCGCCCATTTGCGCAAGCGGGGCAATCACGCGATTCATTGGGCGGCCCGAAAGGCTCGCATCGCCGGTGAAGACGCAGGTCATCGCATGGCTCGCCGCCAACCCCATCAGGAGCCGCGTCGAGGTTCCCGAATTGCCCATGTCGAGATGGGTGCGCGGCTCGAGCAGGCTGCCGAGCCCCGCGCCCTCGACGCGCCAGCTGCCATCGTCCTCGCGCGCGATACTGGCGCCGAACTGGCGCATCGCCGCGGCGGTGGCGAGGACGTCCTCGCCCTCGAGCAGTCCGGTGATCCGGCTGGTCCCCACCGCCAGCCCTGCAAACATCAGCGCGCGGTGGCTGATCGACTTGTCGCCGGGCACCTGGATGCGCCCTTTGAGCGGGCCACTGGCGATGAAGGTCTTGGCAGGCATGGCAGCGGGTCTTTGACAGCGCCCAAGCCCTATGGCAAGGCGCGCTCCACTCTGGATCGGGGTTCCTGATTCCGGCGCTGACGCGCTGCACCAACCGCCCCGCTCCCACCGGTTTTCCAAGCGCCCGCAGCCACGCGCGGGCCCGTCCACGAGGATTTGAATTACGATGGCGAAGCCTGAATGGGGTACCAAGCGTACCTGCCCAAAATGCGGAACCCGCTTTTATGACCTGGGCAAGGATGACCCTGTAACCTGCATCGAATGCGGCGAGGAATGGTCGCCCGAACCCGTGCTCAAGTCCAAGCAGCCGATTCCGATCGACGACCCGGTCAAGAAGAAGGAAGGCGCGGCCGATTCCGATCTGTCGGGCGATGATGACGACGATGATCTCAAGGACATCGAGAACATCGACGACGATGACGATTCGCCCGACAACGATGTCGACCTTGGCGGCGATGACGACCTTGGCGTGTCGAAAGGCAAGGGCGACGACGAGGGCGACGACGACAATTGATTTTTGCTCTTGCGTTTCGCGAGGGGTCGCCTTATCGGGGCGCTCCCTTGCGAGAGCAGGGGGATGAGCCTATATTTGAAAGGCTCGACAAATCGATGGACACCGATTGATTTCGGGGGGCCTTAGCTCAGCTGGGAGAGCGCAACACTGGCAGTGTTGAGGTCAGCGGTTCGATCCCGCTAGGCTCCACCATCGAAACGACAGACTAGGCGTTTCCCCGTGAAGGGAGGCTCCGCACGCTGGCCGACGAGGTTTCGTCCGCCGGCGTTTTTCGCGTTTACCGGGCTTTCGGCCCGGGAGGGAGTTGAAGACACGTGTTCGACAATCTGTCCGACCGCCTTGGCGGGGTCTTCGACAAGCTCAAGGGCCGCGGCGCCCTGTCCGAAAGCGATGTGCGCGAAGCGATGCGCGAGGTCCGCGTCGCATTGCTCGAAGCCGATGTCGCGCTTCCGGTCGCGCGCCGTTTCATCGACGCGGTCACCGAGAAGGCGATCGGCGCCGAGGTTCTCAAATCGGTCAAGCCGGGCCAGCAGGTCATCAAGATCGTCCATGACGAGCTCGTCGCCATGCTCGGCGGCGATCCCGAGGATGCGCAGTCGGCGCTGACCGGCGAGGGGCTCAACCTCGAGGCCAAGCCCCCGGTGGTGATCATGATGGTCGGCCTGCAAGGCTCGGGCAAGACCACCACCACGGCCAAGCTCGCCCGGCTGATTCGCGAAAAGCACGGCAAGAAGGCCATGATGGCCTCGCTCGACGTCAACCGCCCGGCCGCGCAGGAACAGCTGGCGGTGCTGGGCGAACAGATCGATACCGCGACCCTCCCGATCGTCGCGGGCCAGCAGCCGGTCGACATCGCCCGCCGCGCAATGGAATCGGCGCGGCTTCAGAATTTCGACGTGCTACTGCTCGACACTGCGGGCCGCCTGCATGTCGACGAAGCGCTGATGGCCGAGATGAAGGCGGTCGCCAGCGTGTCGGCACCCACCGAAGTGCTGCTGGTGGTCGATTCGCTCACCGGCCAGGACGCGGTGAACGTCGCTCAGAGCTTCTCGGGCGAGGTGCCGCTCACCGGCGTGGTGCTTACCCGGATGGATGGCGATGCGCGCGGCGGCGCGGCGCTGTCGATGCGCGCGGTCACCGGCAAGCCGATCAAGTTTGCCGGCACCGGCGAAAAGCTCGACGCGATCGAGCCCTTCCGGCCCGGATCGGTCGCTGACCGGATCCTCGGCATGGGCGACGTGGTCAGCCTCGTCGAAAAGGCCGCCTCGACCATCAAGGAAGAGGAAGCCGCCAAGCTCGCCGAGAATTTCGAGAAGGGCAAGTTCGACCTCAACGACCTGCGCATGCAGCTAAACCAGATGCAGAACATGGGCGGGCTGGGAATGCTGGCGGGCATGATGCCGGGCATGAAGAAGGCCAAGCAGGCGATGCAGGCCGCCAACATGGACGACAAGGTGCTGGTCCACATGGATGCGATCATCGGTTCGATGACCGCCAAGGAACGCGCCAATCCGAACCTGATGAACGCCAAGCGCAAGAAGCGCGTCGCGGCAGGCAGCGGCACCGATGTGCAGCAGGTCAACAAGGTGCTCAAGATGCACCAGGAAATGGGCCGCGCGATGAAGCAGCTTCGCAAGATGGGCGGTCTCAAGGGCCTTGCCGCGATGTTCGGCGGGGGCGGTGCGGGCGGCATGCCCGGAATGGGCGGCGGCGCTGGCGCTGGAGGCGCGGGCGGATTGCCCGGGCTAGGCGGACCCGGCGGCTCTGGCGGGCTTCCACCGGGGCTCCCCGGGCTCGGCGGACCCAGGAAGAAATAACAGTTTTCATTCAATAAAATATCAGATTTCAGAAATTTAAACTCGAAAGGTAATCTATCATGGCAGTTGCAATCCGGCTTTCGCGCGGCGGCGCCAAGAAGCGTCCCTACTACCGCATCGTCGTTTCCGATTCGCGCGCCCCGCGCGACGGCAAGTATCTCGAGCAGATCGGCACCTATAACCCGCTGCTCGCCAAGGATGACGAGAACCGCGTGAAGATCGACACCGACCGCGCCAAGTATTGGCTCGGCGTCGGCGCCACGCCGTCGGACCGCGTGCTGCGTTTCCTCGACGCTGCCGGGATCATGGAGCGCGAGGCGCGCAACAACCCGAAGAAGGCCGAGCCGGGCGAGAAGGCCAAGGAACGCGCCGAGGAAAAGGCTGAAAAGGCCAAGGAAGCCGAAGAAGCCGCCAAGGCTGCCGAGGAAGAAGCCAAGGCCGCTGACGCTGCTCCCGCCGAGGAAGCCGCTCCCGCCGAGGAAGCCGCTCCCGCCGAGGAAGCCGCTCCCGCCGAGGAAGCCGCTCCCGCCGAGGAAGCCGCTCCCGCCGAGGACGCCGCCGAAGCCGACGCTTCGAGCGACAAGGCCGAAGACAATGCTGGCGAAGAAGCTGCCAGCGAAGAAAAGGCCGAAGGCTAAACCCTTGGCACCGGGGGCGACCCTTTGACCAAGGACACGGACGCGCCCGCTGCGAATCCAGCGCGCTCGGCGATGGTGGAACTGGCCGCCATCACCGGCGCGCATGGCGTGGCGGGCGAGGTTCGTCTGAAATTGCTGGGCGAGGGGATCGACGCGCTTCGTCAGCACGACCATTTCAATGGCGGCGCGCTGACGCTGACCAAGCTGCGTCCTGACAACAAGGGCGGGGCAATCGCCCGCTTTGCCGAGTGCCGCGACCGCACCGCCGCCGAAAAGCTGCGCGGCACCGTTCTTACCGTTCCGCGCCAGCAATTGCCCGAACTGGGCGAGGGCGAATATTACCACGCCGACCTGATCGGCCTCACCGCAGAAACCGACAAGGGCCGCCGCGTGGGCGCGGTGATCGCGGTGCACAATTTCGGCGCCACCGACATCGTCGAGATCGCACTCGACCCGCCGCCGGCCAAGGGAATGAAGGCGATCATGGTGCCCGTCACCCGGCAAGCGGTGATCGGCTGGGACGACACCCGGCTTGTGATTTGCGAGGATTTCGCCGACCAATAGCGCCATGAGCGCAAACGGATCGGCATTTGGCAGCGCCCTGTGGCGCAGGCTCGCGGCCTACCAGCCCGGGCCCGCTGACGCGCCGGCGCTCGGATTTGCCGAAAGGCTCGCACAGGAGAACCGCTGGAGCGAGGGCCATGCGCTGCGGGTGATCGAGGAATACAAGCGCTTCGCCTTCCTCGCGGCCACCTGTGATCACGAGGCCATCCCGTCCGACGCGGTCGACCAGGCGTGGCACCTCCATCTCACCTATAGCCGCGAATACTGGCAGCATTTCTGCCCCCAGGTGCTGGGCTTTGATCTCCATCACGGGCCGACACGCGGCAGCGCGCTCGAACGCGCGCGCAGCCACGATCACTATGCGGCAACGCTCAAGGCCTACGAGGCCGCGTTTGGCGAGCCTGCCCCGGCCGACATCTGGCCCGATGCCGAACGGCGCTTTCGCCGCGATCCGCCCGGTTTCCGGGTCAATCCCAAGGACGTGATGGTGCTCGATCGCCGCCACGCAATCCTCGGCGCGATCGCCTGGGTGGCGCTCGGGATGGCTATCGCGGCGCTGGTGGGAGCGATATTCTGATGTTCGGCCTTCCCTGTTTCGCGCGCTGTTGCCGCTCGCCGCATTGACGAAGGATGCGGCGGTTGCGGCGGATAGGGCGCGCGGGTAAGCCGCGCACATGACAAGGCTTCCCGTCGCCATCTGCCAGGCAGCGCCTGTGCCGCTCGATGTCGGAGCGGGGATCGAAAAGGCCACCCGTCTCGCGCGCGAGGCAGTCGAGGGCGGGGCGCGGCTCGTCGCGTTCGGCGAGACGTTTCTGGGCGGCTATCCGCTGTGGCTCGACGAGGCGCCGGGAGCGGCGCTGTGGGACCATCCGGGGACCAAGGCGCTGCACGCGATCATGCTCGACCAGGCGGTCGTCGCGAATGACGAGCGGCTGTTGCCCTTGCAGGAGCTTTGCGACGAAAGCGGCGCGTGCATCTCGATCGGCGCGCATGAGCGGGTGCGCCAGAGCCTCTACAACAACCAGCTGTTGTTCCGACCCGGCGACGCGCCATTCGACCACCGCAAGCTGGTGCCGACGCATGGCGAGCGCCTGATCTGGATGCGCGGCGATGGTTCGACTCTGGGCGTGCACCAGGCCGAGTGGGGCCGGGCGGGCAACCTCATCTGCTGGGAACACTGGATGCCGCTCGCGCGCGCGGCGATGCACAATCTGGGCGAGAGCGTGCATGTCGCCGCGTGGCCGACTGTGCGCGAGGAATATGCGCTCGCCTCAAGGCACTACGCGATGGAGGGACGGTGCTTCGTCCTCGCCGCAGGGCTGGTGCAACACAAGGGCGACCTGCTCGACGGGCTGGCGCGGGTCGGCGGCAATGCGGAGGCGAAAGCGCTGTTCGAGGAGATCGAGGACGAGCAGCTCAATCGCGGCGGATCGATGGTGATCGCGCCCGATGCGAAGGTGCTGTCGACGGCGGGTGAGGGCGAGGAAACGCTGTTTGCAGAACTGGATATGACCGAGATCGGACAAGGACTGGCGAGCCTGGATACAGATGGTCATTATTCGCGGCCAGACGTATTCGAACTGAATGTCGATACGCGAAGCAGGGATGGAGTTCATTGGAATGCTGATTGAAAGCCCGATTGCCCTCTTGGCTGCCTGCACGGCAGGCGCGGCGACGATTAATCTGGCCATGCTCAAGCTTTCTCCCACGATCAAAGCTCGCATGCGCCATGCGATTGCAGGGACCGGCCCTGCCGTGGCAAGCCTCGGCGCGATGATCGGAGTGCAAGACAGCGTGGTGGCTACCGGAACGGATCTGCTGGTACTGGGCGGCTCCGTGGCTTTCGGCCTTGCTGCGTCTATCGGCTCGACGAAATTCGTGACCCCGAAGAGAGCTATCGCACAGGTTTGAGCAAATCGCAGGCTGGCGCGCCGTGGTGCTAGCCTGTAACCGGGCGGCCAATGACCTTCGCTGCCACCATTCTCACACTCTATCCGGAGATGTTTCCCGGGCCGCTCGGTACCAGCCTCGCGGGCAAGGCGCTGACGCGGGGGGACTGGTCGTGTGACACCGTCAATCCGCGCGACTTCGCTAGCGACAAGCACCGCACGGTCGATGACACGCCCGCAGGCGGCGGGGCTGGGATGGTGCTCAAGGCCGATGTGATGGCGGCGGCGCTCGACAGCGTCGCCGATCAGCGCCCGATTCTAGCCATGACCCCGCGCGGGAAACCCATCACGCAGGCGCGCATCCGAGAGATCGCCGACGGCCCCGGCGTGACCCTCATTTGCGGGCGGTTCGAGGGCTTCGACGAGCGGCTGTTCGAGGCTCGCCCGCAGATCGAACAGGTCAGCCTCGCCGACATCGTCTTGTCGGGCGGAGAGACGGCGGCGATTGCCATACTCGACGCTTGCATTCGCCTGCTTCCCGGAGTAATGGGCGCGGCTTCTAGCGGGCATGAGGAATCCTTCGAAGACGGATTGCTCGAATACCCGCAATATACCCGACCTCAGGAATGGGAAGGGCGCACGATCCCCGAAGTGCTGCGATCGGGGGATCATGCGAAGATCGCTGCTTGGCGCAAGTCGAAAAGCGAAGAGACAACACGGTTACGCAGGCCGGACCTTTGGGAACGCTATGAGAGCGTTCGGGACCAGTCTGCCTCTGGCGCGCGGCGAAAGAACAAGGAACCGGACCAGTGAACCTGATCCAGCAGATCGAAGCCGAAGAAATCGGCCGGCAAGAAAAAGACATTCCCGATTTTCGCGCAGGCGACACCGTTCGTGTCGGCGTGAAGGTCATCGAAGGCCAGCGCGAGCGTGTGCAGAACTTCGAAGGCGTCGTGATCGCGCGCTCGAACCGTTCGATCAATTCGAACTTCACCGTGCGCAAGATCAGTTTCGGCGAAGGCGTGGAACGCGTGTTCCCGCTCTATTCGCCGATCGTCGATTCGATCACCGTGGTGCGCCGCGGTGTCGTGCGCCGTGCGAAGCTCTACTATCTGCGTGGCCGCACCGGTAAGCGTGCGCGCATCGCCGAACGCCGCGAGAACGCGCCCAAGGCGTAAGCCTCGCTTCATAGCGAAATTGCAAAAGGGCGGCTCCCCGACGGGGCCGCCCTTTTTTCGTGCCCCCTTGCCAAGCGCGCGGGGCATTGCGAGGAGCCTTTTCAACGATCGATATGAGAGGACCGTCCTTGAAATGCGCTTTTCCGCTCTTGCCGCTGCCGCCGCTCTGCTCCTTCCTGCCATGGCAGTGGGAGACGACCACGTGAGCGACGCTGCTCGCGATCTCACCTTCGAGCGTGTCTTCGCCTCGCCCAGCCTCAACGGGCCGGCGCCGCGCCGCGCGCAATTCTCGCCCGACGGGCGCTATCTCACCGTGCTGCGCAATCGCGAGGACGACCGCGAGCGCTACGATCTGTGGGGCTTCGACCTCGAGACGCGCGATTGGCGCATGCTGGTCGACAGCGAGAAACTCGCGACGGGCCGCGAATTGTCCGAGGACGAGAAAATGCAGCGCGAGCGCGCGCGGGTCGGCAACCTTTCGGGCATCATCACCTATCAATGGGCGGCCGATGCCAGCGGCGTGCTCGTCCCGATCGAGGGCGATCTCTATTTCGCGCGGCTCGACGGCGATGTCACGCGCCTGACCGACACCGAGGAAAGCGAGCTCAACCCATCGCTTTCCCCGCGCGGCACCTATGTCTCCTTCGTGCGCGACCGCCAGCTCTGGGTCGGCGAGGTGGGCGGCGAAGCGCGTCCGGTCACGCCCAGGGAAGACGCCACGATCCGCTGGGGCGAGGCCGAATTCGTCGCGCAGGAGGAAATGGGTCGCCTTACCGGCTATTGGTGGAGCCGCGATGACAGCCGCCTCGTCGTGCAGCGCACCGATGAAAGCCCGGTCGGCATCGTCACCCGCGCCGCGATCGGCGCGACCGGAACCCGCGTTTTCGACCAGCGCTATCCGGTTGCAGGCTCGGACAATGCGATTGTCGAGCTTTACGTGATGGACCCCGATGGCGGCAATCGCGTGAAGGTGGACCTGGGCGATGATCCCGACATCTATGTCGCCCGCGTCGACTGGGGGGCGGACGGCCATGTCTATGTCCAGCGCCAGAACCGCGCCCAGACCGTGCTCGACATGCTGCGCGTCGATCCGGCGACGGGCGCAAGCGAGGTCTGGTTCACCGAAAACGCCGCGCGCGATGAATACTGGATCAACCTTTCGGACAATTATCGTTTCCTGAAGGATGGCAGCCTGCTGTGGTGGTCCGAGCGCGACGGGTTTGGTCATTTCTACCGTTTCGCCGATGGCGAATGGAGCCAGCTGACCCATGGCACTTCGCCCACCACGCACCTTGTCGGGATCAACGAGCAGGCGGGCGAATTCTGGTTCCAGTCGACCCATGACGTTCTCACCCAGCAGATCTATCGCGCCAGGCTCGACGGGTCGGGCGAACCGCAGCTCCTGACCGACACCGATTTCACCAATTCGGCGACCATGGATGCGCGCGGGACCGCGCTGCTGGTCAGCCGCTCGAATGTCAGCCAGCCGCCGCAGAGCTATCTGGCCGGCACCGATGGCGAGCGCATCACCTGGATCGAGCGAAACGCGCTCGACGACGACCATCCCTATACGCCTTATCTGGAAAGCCACGTCGCGCCCGAATTCGGCACGATCGCAGCCGAGGACGGCACGCCGCTCCACTGGATGATGCTCAAGCCCGTAATGGAGCCGGGCAAGCGATACCCGGTGTTCTACTATCACTATTCCGGTCCGGGACCGCAAATCGTCGACAAGGGCTGGGGCGGGGCGCTTGCCCAGGCGGTGGTCGACAGGGGCTATATCTGGTTCGCGCTCGACAATCGCGGCACCGCTAATCGCGGGGTCGATTTCGAGCAGCCGCTCTACCGCGCGATGGGCGGGGTCGAGGTCGAGGACCAGCGCAAGGGTGCCGAGTTCCTGCAAACGCTCGATTTCGTCGACCCAGACAAGATCGCGCTCTACGGCTGGTCCTATGGCGGATACATGACCTTGAAGCAGCTCCAGGCCGATCCGGGGCTCTATGCCGCTGGCGTCTCGGGCGCCCCGGTGACCAAGTGGGAGCTTTACGACACCCATTACACCGAACGGTTCATGGGCGATCCGCGCGAAGTGCCCGAAGCCTACGAGGCCGCAAGCGCGATTCCCGATGCCACCAGGATGAGCGACCCGCTGCTGCTCATCCACGGCATGGCCGATGACAACGTGGTGTTCGAAAATTCCTCCGAGCTGATCAGCGTGCTGCAGGAAAACAACGTGGCCTTCGAGATGATGCTCTATCCCGGATACACCCACCGCGTTTCGGGCGAGAACATCAGCCCGCATATGTGGAACACGATTTTCCGCTTCCTCGAAAGCCATGGGGTGACGCCGCCGCAATAGGCGAACACCCGCGCGGCTTGGCGGTTGCGCTTGGCCAAAGGCACGCTATCTCGGCGGCGCAGACATGATCAGGAGAATGCGAATTGGGCTATAGGGTAGCCGTTGTCGGTGCGACCGGGAATGTCGGGCGCGAAATGATGCAGATCCTTGCCGAGCGCGAGTTTCCCATCGAGGAAATCGCGGCTGTCGCAAGCAGCCGCTCGCAGGGCACCGAGGTCGAATTCGGCGACACCGGCAAGATGCTCAAGTGCAAGAATATCGAGCATTTCGACTGGGCCGGCTGGGACATCGCGCTGTTCGCCGCGGGCAGCGGTCCGGCAAAGGAATACGCGCCCAAGGCCGCCAAGGCCGGCTGCGTTGTGATCGACAATTCCTCGCTTTACCGGATGGAGCCCGACGTCCCGCTGATCGTGCCCGAGGTGAACCCGGATGCGATCGACGATTATTCGAAGCGCAACATCATCGCCAATCCCAATTGCTCGACCGCCCAGCTGGTGGTCGCGCTCAAGCCGCTTCACGATGCGGCGAAGATCAAGCGCGTGGTCGTCTCGACCTATCAGTCGGTCTCGGGCGCGGGCAAAGCGGGGATGGACGAATTGTTCAACCAGAGCCGCGCGATCTTCGTCGGCGATCCGGTCGAACCGACCGCCTTCACAAAGCAGATCGCCTTCAACGTGATCCCGCATATCGATGTCTTCCTCGACGATGGCCAGACCAAGGAAGAGTGGAAGATGGTGGTCGAGACCAAGAAGATCCTCGACTCCAAGATCAAGCTCAGCGCGACTTGCGTGCGCGTGCCCGTCTTCGTCGGCCACAGCGAGGCGGTGAACATCGAGTTCGAGGACGAGATGGACGCATCCCGCGCACAGGACATCCTGCGCGAGGCGCCCGGCATCATGCTCGTCGACAAGCGCGAGGACGAGGGATATGTCACGCCGGTCGAATGCGCCGGCGACAGTGCCACCTATATCAGCCGCGTGCGCGACGATCCCACCGTCGAGAATGGCATCGCGCTGTGGTGCGTTTCGGACAATCTGCGCAAGGGCGCGGCCCTGAACGCGGTGCAGATCGCCGAACTGCTCGGGCGGCGTCACCTTAAGAAGGGATAACGAGACATGCGCCAGCTAGCCGCGATCACCGCCGCTTTCCTGCTCGCCGCCTGCGGTAGCAATGACGTCCCGTCGCCAGCCGAGCGCGAGGCAGGCACCGAGCCGGTGAGCGAGGCGCTCGCTCCCGACCGCGTCGCCCTTCATGGCGAGGGGCTCGTGGCAGGGGCCGAGGCGTTCTATTTCGCTGCCGGACGCTCCGAGGTCGAAGGCGCTCTTGCCGCCGCGCTCGGCAAGGCGACCGACACGATAGAAATGGACGAGTGCGGTGCGGGGCCGATGACCAGCACGGTCTATGACGGCGGGCTGACCGTCAATTTCCAGGAAGGCGGGCTTGTCGGCTGGATCCTGACCGAGGCATCGGACCGGATCGAGGTCGATGCCGATGTCACGCTCGGCATGGCGCGCGCGGATGCGGGTGCGACCGAATCCTTCATGGCAATCGAGGACAGCACGCTGGGCGAGGAGTTCGCGATCGCGAGCGACAAGGTCGGCGGTTTCATGGAGGACGATCGCGTCAGCCTGCTCTATGCCGGCGCGCAGTGCTTCATGCGTTAGCCCGCGTCTGCCGGGCCAGAAAGGGGGACGCTTGTGACCTTGCACGCCGATCTGTTCTTCAGCTTCCGCTCGCCTTATTCCTATCTCGCGATCGGGCGCTACCGGGCGATGGCAGAGGATCATGACCTCGACATCGCGCTGCGCACCGTCTGGCCGATCGCGATCCGCGACCCCGACATCCTGTTCACCGGAAACCCTGCCGCGCCGCGCTACATCCTGATGGACAGCTATCGCACCGCGCAGAGGCTCGGCATTCCGTTTCGCTGGCCGCGTCCCGACCCGGTGGTGCAGGACCTTGCGACCCGCGAAATCGCCGAGGAACAGCCGCTGATCCGACGCCTGTGCCGGCTGGGCCAGGCGGCGAGCCGGCGGGGCAGGGGGCTGGCCTTTGCCGACGAGGTGTCGCGGATCATCTTTTCCGGCGAGATCGATGGCTGGGACCAGGGCGACCACCTCGCCCGCGCGGCGGACCGCGCCGGGCTCGACCTCGCCGAGCTCGACCGGGAGGCGGTGGCCGATGCCGAAGCGCTCGATGCCGAGATCGCTGCCAACCAGGACGCGCTGGAGGCCGCCGGCCATTGGGGCGTGCCGACACTGGTATTCGAAGGCGAGCCGTTTTTCGGGCAGGACCGGATCGAGACCGCGAAATGGCGGATGGAACAAAAGGGACTGACAGCGCGTGCAGACTGAGACTTTCGCAAGCTTCGATGGCACCCGGCTCGCCTTTCACCGCGCGGGCGAAGGGCGGCCCGTGATCATGTGCCACGGCCTCTTTTCCTCCTCGCAGATGAACTGGATCAAATGGGGTCATCACGACCGGCTTTGCGCTGCCGGTTTCGCCCCGGTCATGCTCGATTTTCGCGTGCACGGCGACAGCGAGGCCCCGCACGAGGCATCCGCCTATCCCGAGGGCGTGCTGATCCGCGACGTGGTGGCGCTGGTCGATCACCTCGGCCTGGCCCCCGGCGAATTCGACCTGGTTGGCTTTTCGCTCGGGGCGCGCAACGCGATCCACGCGGTCGCAAGCGGCGCGCTCACCCCGCGCAGGCTGGCGGTCTGCGGCATGGGGGTGGCAGGGCTCGCCGAATGGGAACGGCGCGCGGCCTTCTTCAAGCGGGTGATCGACGAGTTCGACACGATCCGGCCTGGCGACCCCGAGCATTTCGCGCGCAGCTTCCTCAAATCCCAGGGCGTCGATCGCGAGGCAGCGCGGCTGCTGCTCGATGCGATGGGCGATTTCGATCTTGCCGGACTTGCCGCGATCACCATGCCGACCGGCGTGATCTGCGGCGCGAAGGACGATGACAACGGCTCCGCCGAAGAGCTCGCCCGGCTGCTTCCCGATGCCACCTATCACGAGGTGCCCGGCACCCATATGAGCAGCGTGACCGAGCCCGAATTCGGCGAGGCCATCGTCACCTTCCTGGAGAAAGCTTGATGCACGAACAAACCCGCTTGCCGCTTCGCCCCTGGCTGATCGGGCTCGCGATCTTCGCGCTCGTGGTATTGCTCGGCATATGGCTGCGCTCGCAGAGCATCTACGGCATTGTCGACCACCAGCTGGCCGGCACCGCCGAACAGGTCGATGCGATACAGGACCAGTGGCGCGCCGAGGGCGTGCGCTGGCTGGCTATCCTCGCCATGCTGGGCGACCTCGTGTTCATCGGCGTCTATGGCTGGGGCGCCTGGGTGGTCGGGCGCGCTCTGGCCGCGCGCGACGACATGCTCGCACGCGTGCTGGGATGGACCGTCGCTCTTGCCGCGGTGTTGTTCCTGATCACCGATTACGCCGAGACCGTGCTCCAGTTCATCCAGCTGGTGCGCAGCGATGGGTCGGACACCATGGCGCGCATCGCCGCGAGCATGCAGGGGACCAAGATCGCATCGTGGATCGCGAGCTTTGTCGGAGTGCTCGCCGCTATCGTGCTCAACCGCTTTTCGCTCGGCCGCGCTTGATCAGGCGCGGGTGCGGGGCGTAGACCGCATTTCGACACATTAGACCTTGCAGAGGATCGCCTTCATGAAATTCACCCCTCACATTCTCAAGGCCTCGGCTGCCGCTCTCGCGATCTCGCTCGCCGCGAGTGCCATGCCTGCCCACGCTGACGGTCACGCCGACGGTCATGCCGATCATCATTCGGCAGACATGAACGGCGAGATGGAAGCCGGGCTCGACCATCCGCTGACGCCGGAGGGCGCCGCCGATTTGGTGGCTTCGGTCGAAGCCAAGCTCGCTGACTTCTCCAAGACTTATGCCCATGTCGCGTGGCTGCAATCGACCTATATCAACCACGATTCGAACACGCTCGCCTCGCAATACGGCGCCGATCTCACCCGGATGCAGGTCGAATATGCCAACCAGGCGGCGCGCTATGCCGAAGTCGAGGGATTGGACGCCGAGGTTTCGCGCAAGCTCGACATGCTGCGCTACGGCATTGCGCTTCCCGCGCCCTCGCGCGACGGCGCAGCCGACGAGCTGTCGCAGATCGCCACCGATCTCGGCGCGCAATACGGACAGGGCCGCGGCACGCTCAATGGCGAGGAGATCAACGGCTCGGACATCGAGGCCGAGATGGGCAATCTCGACCGCACGCCGGAGGAACTCGCCGAGATGTGGGTGAGCTGGCACGACAATGTCGGCGCGCCCATGCGCGAGGATTACACCCGCATGGTCGCGATCGCCAACGAAGGCGCTCAGGAGCTGGGCTTCGACGATCTCGGCACGATGTGGCGTTCGGGCTACGACATGAGCCCCGAACAGTTCGCCGCCGAGACCGAGCGCATGTGGCAGGAGGTCAAGCCGCTTTATGTCGCGCTTCACACCTATGTCCGCCGCAAGCTGAACGAGCATTACGGCGACGAGGTCCAGCCCGCCACCGGCCCGATCCGCGCCGACCTGCTCGGCAATATGTGGGCGCAGGAATGGGGCAATATCTACCCGCTCGTCGCCCCTGAAGGCGCAGGCGATATCGGCTACGACCTCACCGACCTGATCGTTGAGCGCGACATGGACGCGGTCGAGATGACCCGGGTGGGCGAGCAGTTCTTCTCCTCGCTGGGTTTCGAACCCCTGCCCGAGACGTTCTGGGAGCGCAGCCAGTTCACCAAGCCCGCCGACCGCGAAGTCGTGTGCCATGCGAGCGCGTGGAACGTCGACAATGTCGATGACCTGCGGATCAAGATGTGCATCAAGCCGAACGCCGATGACTTCATCACCATCCACCACGAGCTGGGCCACAATTACTACCAGCGCGCCTATAACGAGCAGGATTTTCTCCACCTCACCGGCGCAAATGACGGCTTCCACGAGGCGATCGGCGACATGATCGCGCTGTCGATCACGCCCGAATACCTGGTCCAGATCGGAATGCTCGACGAAAGCCAGGTGCCCAGCGCCGACAAGGATATCGGCCTGCTCCTGCGCCAGGCGATGGACAAGGTCGCCTTCCTGCCCTTCGGCCTGCTGGTCGATCGCTATCGCTGGAGCCTGTTCGACGGCTCGGTCGCGCCTGCCGAATACAATTCGGCATGGACCCAGATGCGGCTCGAATACCAGGGCATCACGCCTCCCGCAGAGCGGCCCGCCGACGCCTTTGACCCGGGCGCGAAATACCACGTGCCGGGCAATGTCAGCTACACGCGCTATTTCCTCGCGCGGCTGTTGCAGTTCCAGTTCTACAAGGCCGCCTGCGACCAGGCCGGCTGGGAAGGGCCGCTGCACCGCTGCTCGTTCTACGGCAACGAGGAAGTGGGCGAGAAGTTGAACGCAATGCTCGAACTGGGCGCCAGCGTGCCGTGGCCCGACGCGCTCGAGGCATTCACCGGAGAGCGCCAGATGAACGGCACCGCGATGGTCGAATATTTCGCCCCGCTCAAGGCATGGCTCGACGAACAGAACGAGGGCCACGAGGCGGGCTGGTGATGCGCCGCTGGCTCGCCCCGATCCTCGCGGCCCCGCTCGCGGGATGCGCGGCAGCGGGCGAGCCGGCACCGCCCGCGCCGACTGCCTCGGCCGAGGTCACGGGCACGCTGTTCGTCGCCAACAAGCGCGGCAACACGCTGTCGAAGATCGACCTTGCAACCGGCGAGGAAGTGCTGCGGCGCGAAAGCTGCACCAACCCGCACGAGCTTGCCACCTCGCCGGACGGGCGCCATGTCGCGCTCGCCTGCTATGGCGGGACCAGCGTCGATATCTTCGCGGTTGATGATCTGTCGCGCTTTGCCAGAATCGATATCGGTAGCGGTGCGCGCCCGCACGGGATCGTGTGGCACCGCAGCGGCTCGATCTATGTCAGCGCCGAAGGGCGCCGGTCCATCGCCCGGATCGAGGAGCCGCTCATCGGCGAGCAGCGCGTGACCGAATTCGCCACGGGAAAGAGCGGCAGCCATATGCTCGCCGTCGCGCCCGATGAAAGCGCGGCCTGGACCACCGATCTCGGCTCGCGCACGGTAACGCGGATCGACCTTGCCGGAACAGCCGCGCCGCTATCGGTGACGGTGGGCGAAGAGCCCGAAGGCATCGCGCTTTCGCCCGACGGCGAGACGCTGTGGGTCTCGGCGCGCGGCTCCAACCAGGCATTCGCGCTCGATCCCGTGACCATGGACGTGCGCGCGAGGGTCGAGACCGGCGCCTTCCCGCTGCGGCTCGCGATCCGTCCGCAGGGCGATGTCGCGGTCACTTCCGACCTTGCAGACGGGGGATTGTCGGTGATCGACCTCGACACCGCCGGGGTAATCCGCGCGATCGCGGTGTCATCTCCCGAAGAGGCCGAGGCGCGCGTGCAGGTCACCATCCTGTGGTCCGATGACGGCAACCGCATCTATGTCGCCGAAACCGCCAGCAATTCGGTCGCCGAGGTCGATTATGCGAGCGGCAAGGTCCTGCGCCGCCTGCCCACCGGCGAGGGCGGGGACGGCCTCGCGATCCTGCCGTGAGCGCCAGGTCCGCGCCCGGCGCTCTGCCGGTGGTCGGCTGGCGCGAGCTCGTCGACCTGCCCGGGATTGCGCTTACCGGCATTCCCGCAAAGATCGATACCGGCGCGCGCACGTCCTCGCTCCATGCCCGCGTGCTCGAAAGCTTCGAGCGCGGCGGCAAGCCCTTCGTGCGCTTCGCAGTCGACTGGGACGATATCGCGCATGAAGGCGAGGCGGTGCAGGTCGATATGCGCGGGATCACCAGCTCCAACGGCGAGACGCAGAAGCGCTATGTCATCAAGACCCCGCTCCGGATCGGGGGACACGAATTCCGCGCCGAGCTGAGCCTCGCTGACCGCTCGGACATGCAGTTTCCGATGCTGATCGGGCGCACCGCGCTGCGCCGGAGATTTGTGGTCGATGCCGGACATTCCTGGCTGCAATCGCCGCTGGCGAGCAGTATAGAAGCGCCGGCAATCCGCTCGAAAGGAGCACCGACCCCATGAAAATCGCCATGTTGGCGCGCAACCCCAACCTCTATTCGCACAAGCGGCTGAAAGAGGCGGCAGAGGAGCGCGGACACACGCTCGACATTCTCAACACCACGCGCTGCACCGTTCACATCGCCAGCCACCGGCCCGAAGTGTTCTACAATGGCGAGCCGTGCGTCGGCTATGACGCGGTGATTCCGCGAATCGGCGCCTCTATCACCAATTACGGCCTGTCGATCCTGCGCCAGTTCGAGATGCGCGGCTGCTGGCCGCTCAATGAAAGCGTCGCGATCGGGCGCAGCCGCGACAAGCTGCGCTCGATGCAGATCCTTGCCAAGCACGGGCTTGGCCTGCCGCTCACCGCCTATGCCAACGACCCCAAGCAGGCCGAGGAGATCATCAAGGCGGTCAACGGTCCGCCGGTGGTGATCAAGCTGCTCGAAGGCACGCAGGGCATCGGAGTGGTACTGGCCGAGACGATGTCGAGCGCGAAGTCGGTGATCGAGGCGTTTCGCGGCGCCAACGTCAACATTCTCGTCCAGGAATTCATCAAGGAAGCGGGCGGCACCGACATCCGCGCGCTGGTGGTTGGCGGCAAGGTGGTCGCAGCGATGAAACGCACCGGCGCGGCGGACGATTTCCGCTCAAACCTTCACCGCGGCGGCAGCGCGGAGGTAATCAAGATCACGCCCGAGGAACGCTCGACCGCGGTGCGCGCGGCCAAGCGCATGGGACTAAATGTCTGCGGCGTCGACATGCTGCGATCGAACCACGGCCCGGTGATTATGGAGGTCAATTCCTCTCCCGGGCTCGAAGGGATCGAGACCGCGACCGGCAAGGATGTCGCAGGCCAGATCATCACCTTCATCGAAAGCCACGCAAAGGCCGGCGCGACCAAGACCAAGGGCAAGGGCTGATGCGCGGACCGACGCGCCCGGCAGGTCTTGTCCGCGCGATCAGCAGCCATCAGGGGGATTGCATGAAATACGCAACCACGCTCGCCGCGCTCGCGGTTCTGAGCCTTTCCGCACCTGCCGCCGCGCAGGAGCCGATTACGAGCATTTCGGCAGGCAAGCCGGCCGAACTGACGGTGGTGATGATGAATGCCGGATACACGGTCGAACTGGCCGAAGACGGCATTGGCGACCCGATGATCATCTCCGAACTGATCGGCATGCCGCTGCGAATCTATTTCTACGGCTGCGACGAGGAGGACAATTCGGGCTGCACCTCGCTCCAGCTTTCGACCGGGTTCGATCGCAGAAAGCCGTGGAGCAGGGGCGAGGCGCTGCAGATCAGCGAGCAATTGCGCTACGCCGCGGTCCGCCTCGATGAGGAGGGCGATCCGTTCATTTCCTGGGACATCTATACCGGCGACGGGATTCCGACCACGGTGTTCCTCGCATCGCTCGACGAGTTCGCGCGAACCATCCAGCTGACCGCCGATATCGTCTTTGCCGAGGAAGAGCAGGCCAAGAAATAGGCGCGCGCCGCCGCGCGGATCCGCGTTGGCTCCGCCCGGCAAAACTTACCGGAAAGGCGGTTCGTTGAAGGCGCGCAGCTTGCGGCTGTGGAGCCGGTCTCCTTCGTCGCGCAGCCGTGCTGCGGCTTCGAGCCCGATCTGCAAGTGCGCCGCGATCGCTTCCTCGTAGAACTTGTTGGCCTGTCCCGGCAGCTTGATCTCGCCGTGCAAGGGCTTGTCAGACACGCACAGCAAGGTGCCGTAGGGCACGCGGAAGCGATAGCCCTGCGCCGCAATGGTCGCGCTCTCCATCTCGACCGCGATCGCGCGGCTGTGCGAGAACCGCTTGGCCGAGGACGCGTAGTGCAGCTCCCAGTTGCGATCATCGGTGGTGACAACCGTGCCGGTCCGCATGCGCTGCTTGATATTCGCGCCCTGGACGCCCGAAACCGCCTCTGCGGCAGCGGCGAGCGCCTGCTGGACCTCGGCGATCGGAGGAATCGGGATTTCGGGCGGGAGCACCGCGTCAAGCACGTGATCGTCGCGCAGATAGGCGTGGGCAAGGACGAAATCGCCGATTTTCTGGCTCGAGCGCACCCCGCCGCAATGGCCAATCATCATCCAGGCATGCGGACGCAGCACGGCAAGGTGATCGCAGATCGTCTTCGCATTGGAAGGGCCGACCCCGATATTGACCAGCGTGATTCCCTTCTTGTCCTCGCGCATCAGGTGATAGGCGGGCATCTGGTGTTTGCGCCAGGCCGTGTCGTTCAACTGCGCTTGCGCGTTGTCGGTGCATTCGTCGATGAACAGGCCCGCCGCGCCGGTCAGTGCGGTGTAGCCGTCGGCGCCGTTGTCGGCGCACAATTGCTGGGCGCCCCAATTGACGAATTCATCGACATAGCGGTGGTAGTTGGTGAATAGGATGAAATCCTGGAAATCCTCGACCTTGGTGCCGGTGTAATGCGCGAGGCGGGCGAGCGAGTAATCGGTGCGCAGCCCGTCGAACAGCGAGAGCGGCATCGGTGCATCGTCGCGGAACTCGATCCCGTCGGCAAGCTCGTCGCCGATCAGCGAGAGGTCGGTCGAGGGGAAATATTGCGCGATGTCCGAGGGCGCGATCCCCTGCATCGCGGCCCCGGCCGCGCCGTCGAGGACGTAGGGGAAGGGAATTTCCTGGCGCGAGCGGCCGACTTCGACCTCGACGTCGTATTCGTCCGCAATCAGGCCGAGCTGTTCGGTCAGGTAGCGCGCGAACAGGTCGGGCCGGGTGACCGTGGTGGTATAGGTGCCCGGCATTTCGAGCCGGCCGAAAGCGCGGCTGCGGTCCTTGGCGCTTTCGCCTTCGACGCCGGCGCCCGAATAATGAAGCGTGAGCTGCGGATAGGCATAGCTGCCATCCTCGCGCTTGCGCTGGGGCGGGACAGCGCCGGTCTGGCCGAAGGCGATGACATCTTCGCGCAGGGTGGCGACCGCCTCGTCATAGTGTTGCTGCAATTGTTCGAGGATCTGAGGGATTGGTGTCATCGCGCTGTCATAGTCCCAGTTATGTTATGTTTTGAAGACGGTGCTTACAAAAAGGGCGCGGGGGCCAGATGACCGCCGCGCCCTGATTGGGTCAGACGAAGCTGCGCGCTTATTCGGCGGCGTCCTCGTCGGTCTTGGGATCGGTGGCTTCGACGAGCGCTTCGGTCTCGGTCGTGCCTTCGGGCGTGCTGACGCCGTCTTCGAACAGTTCGCTGGGAATTTCGCCCGGCTCGAGCCCGTCATTGTCGATCCGCGTGTCGGCGGCGGCTTCTTCGATCTCGCGCTGCTCGTCTTCGAACAGCTGGGCGAGAACGTCGACACCCTGCGACTGCAGTTCGGCCTCGTCATCGCTGCGCGCGACATTGGCCTTGACGGTCACGTGCACCTCGGGGTGCAGCGCCACGGTCACGTCGTGCATGCCGATCGTCTTGATCGGCGCGCCCATGATGACCTGCTTCTTGTCGATGTCGTGGCCCTGTTCGTTGAGGCCTGCGACCATGTCGCGGACATTGACCGAACCGTAGAGCTGACCGGCATTCGAGGCAGCGCGGATCAGCACGACCTCTGCGCCAGCGACCTTTTCGCCGAGCTTTTCGGCTTCGGTGCGCTTCTCGGCGTTTTCCTTTTCAAGGCGTTCGCGGTTGGCTTCGAAAACCTTCTTGTTGGCTTCGTTCGCGCGCAGGGCCTTCTTCTGCGGGAGCAGGAAGTTGCGGGCATAGCCGTCCTTGACGGTGACCACGTCACCGATCGTGCCGAGCTTCTCGATGCGTTCGAGGAGAATGATATCCATGACTTCTTCTCCTCTTACTTCACGATGTAGGGAAGCAGGCCGATATGGCGTGCGCGCTTGATCGCCTTGGCGAGTTCGCGCTGCTTCTTTGCCGAAACGGCGGTGATGCGCGAAGGCACGATCTTGCCACGCTCGGACATGAAGCCCTGGAGCAGGCGCACGTCCTTGTAATCGATCTTGGGGGCGTCGTTACCCGAGAACGGGCAGGACTTGCGGCGGCGGAAAAACGGGCGGGCCATCAGTCGCGGTCCTCACGGTCTGAGCGACGCTTGCGGTCGCGTTCGTTCTTGCGCATCATCACGCTCGGGCCGTCCTCGTGCTCTTCGACACGGATGGTCATGTAGCGGATGACGTCTTCGTTGATGCGGGTCTGGCGCTCGAGTTCCTCGACAACGGTGCCCGGGGCATCGATGTTGAGCATGACGAAATGCGCCTTGCGGTTGCGGTCGATCTTGTAAGCGAGCGACTTGAGACCCCAGGTCTCGGTCTTGGTAACCTTGCCGTTGTTCGCTTCGACGATTTCGGTCGCCGTGGCCGCCAGCGCGTCAACCTGGGCCTGCGAGAGGTCCTGACGCGCGAGGAAGATATGCTCGTAAAGAGCCATCTCGCGTTCCTTCAATTGCAATGCCGATCGCTGGCTGATCCGCGGGATTGCGGGGCCCCTCCGGCTTTCTTCAACACCGCCCCCAGATGGAGCGGATGCGCGCACATAGCCTGTTTTGCGCGCAATGCAAGTCTTGTGCGCAGGGAACGGGCGGGGCACGGCGGGGTTGGAGACACACAACAACAGGGGAAGCTGGCACATGCCTTCAGGTCTGGTCGCACTGCTCGACGACGTATCGGTGATCGCACGCACCGCGGCCGCGTCGGTCGACGACATCGCCGCGGCCGCGGGCCGCGCCGGTTCGAAAACCGCAGGCGTCGTGATCGACGATGCCGCGGTCACGCCGAGCTATGTCACCGGGCTTTCGCCGGCGCGCGAATTGCCGATCATCTGGCAGATCACCAAGGGCAGCTTCTTCAACAAGCTGGTCATATTGCTGCCCGGCGCGATCCTGCTGTCCGAATTCCTGCCATGGGCAATCATCTTCATCCTGATGCTGGGCGGGGCGTTCCTGTCCTATGAAGGTGCGGAAAAGGTTATCGAAAAGCTCGGCGGTGAGAAGCACGGCAAGACGGTGGAGGATGTCATCACCGATCCTGCCGCCTTCGAAAAGCAGCGCATTGCCGGCGCGATCCGCACCGATCTCATCCTGTCGGCCGAGATCATGGCGATCACGCTCGCCGAACTCGATCTCGACAACTGGTGGGAGCGCGGACTCGCGCTCGCCCTGGTCGCGATCATCGTAACCGTGGTGGTTTACGGTTCGGTCGCAATCATCGTGAAGCTCGACGATATCGGGCTCGCAATGACCCGTTCGGGAAGCCAGGCAAAACGCAATTTCGGCCAGTGGCTGGTGGATTCGGTGCCGACCCTGCTTGTCGCCTTGTCGTTCATCGGGACGATCGCGATGCTGTGGGTCGGGGGCGGGATCATCGTTCACGGCACCCACGAACTGGGCTTTGACCTGTTCTACGACATCGCGCACGGCGCCGAATACGCCGTCAAGGGCGCGACCGGAGCGCTGTCGGGCGTGCTCGGCTGGCTCACCTATGCCGCGATTTCCGGCGTGATCGGGCTGGTGATCGGCGCGATCATCGCCTTCGTGCTGCACAAGGTCTTCGGCTTCGAAGGCGCGCATTGATGAGCGGCGGCGCTGCGCCGCGCCCGCTGCTTTACACCTGCGCGGGTTCGCGCGGATTGCGCGCGACCTGGGCGGCGGAGGAAGCCGGGGTCGCCATCGATCTTGCGCTGTTGCCGTTCCCGCCACGGTTCGAGGCGCCCGAATATCTCGAGATCAACCCGCTCGGCACCGTGCCGCTGCTTGTCGATGGCCCGGATGACACCGGGGCGCGCATGACCGAAAGCTGCGCGATCGCGCATTACCTCGCCACCCGCAACGGGCCGAGCGATCTCGTCATCGCGCCGGGCGAGGTGGACTATGCCGAATACCTCGATTTCACCTATCACGCCGATGCGACGATCACCTTTCCCCAGACCGTCTATATGCGCTTTGCCATCTTCGAGAAGGACAAGGGGTTCGCCGAAGCAGGTGAAGCCTATGCCAGGTGGTTCGAAAAGCGCCTCGTCAAGGTCGAGGAGCGGCTTCGGGAGCGCGAATATCTGTGCGGCGGGCGCTTTACCGTGGCCGATATCTGCGTGGGCTATGCGCTGGTGCTGGCAGGCCGTGTGGGGCTCGATGACCGGGTGCCGCAAGGCCTCAGGGACTACCGGGACAGGCTGACAGCCCGCGATGGCTACAAGCGCGCGGTCGAGCGCGAAAAGGCCGGGCCGCAAGCGCTCGGTTAGGTCAGTTCCTGGGGAGCTTGTCGAGCTCGGTCCCGCATTGCGAACACTTGCGGCGCGGAAAGAGGAAGAACCCGCCGGCAAACAGGTTCCTGCCGCAGACCGTGCAATTGTATTCGAGCATGCGCCTGTTTGCGAAGACCAGCGCGACGATCGCGATCCCGAAAGCGATTGCCGAATGGCCGAAGAACTGGTCGACCACCATCACGAACAACACGCCGAGCACCAGCACGCCGGCCATGAAGCGCGCGTGGCGCCGCGCGGCATCGTAGATGTTCACGGCAATTGCTCGAAAACAGAGCGGGCGAAGGTGCTGAGCGTGTCATCGCGCGCGCCCATGATGACGATGCGGTCGCCGGGCCTTGCGATTTCGACGATGCGTGTCCCGCAATCTGCGCGTGCGGCGATGTGTTCTGCGCGGGCGCCGTGGCTCTCGATCATGTCGATGATCCGCTCGGTGCCTTCGGACCGGTCGACCGTGCCGCCATAATAGACCGGGTCGCACATTATCGTGACGTCATCTTCGCCCAGTTCGCTGGCGAAGGTCTCGGCAAGCTCGTCGCCCATCTGGCGCAAGGGGCCGTAGCCGTGCGGCTGGAAGAAGGCGATCACGCGGCCCGGCGCGGCCTTGAGCGTGCGCAAGGTGGCAGCGCATTTTTCCGGGTTGTGCCCGAAATCGTCGATCACGCTGATCCCGCCGGCGCTTTTCCCGACCACGTCGAAACGCCGCGCCAGCCCTTCGAAACCCCGGAGCGCGGCAACCGCCTTGCCAACATCGATGCCCGCTGCGCTCACCGCCGCGATCGCCGCGAGCGCGTTGGAAAGATTGTGCAGGCCCGGCATCGGCAGGGTGAGGGCAAAGCTTTCGCCCGAACGGGTGTCGCGCACCTGCGCGCGGATTTCGAGCACGTCCTGCTCGACCGAACCTGGCTCGACCGCGATATCGGCATCGAGTGCCTCGCGCGCGAAGCTGACCAGCTGGCTGGCGCGACCCGCCAGAGCGCGCGCTTCGTCATTGTCGTAATTGACGACCGCGCAGCCGCTCGCAGCGAGAAAATCACCGAACAAGGCGCGCAATTCCTCCAGGGACTTGTGGTCGAGACTGACATTGAGCAGCACGCCGATGGTTGGCCGATAGAGCGCGATCGAGCCGTCGCTTTCATCGACCTCGCTTACGAACAGTTGCGGCGATCCCACCCGTGCGCTGGCGAACGGATTATCGGCGGACGCGAAGTTCTTCATCACCGCGCCGTTCATCACGGTCGGATCGTGGCCCGCCTCGTGCAGGATCCATGCGATCATGCCGGTGACGGTGGACTTGCCCGAAGTCCCGCCTACCGCGAGCGAATAGCCCGCCTCGTTGAAAAAGGCCGAAAGCAGGTCGGCGCGAGTCATGCGCGCACAGCCCAGCTCCCTGGCGCGCGCGACCTCGGGGACGGTGTCCTCGATCGCGGCCGAAGCGATCAGCACCTGGTCGGCCGAGGTGATGCCGCTGCCATCCTGCGGGAATAGGCCGAAGCCATTGGCTTCGAGCCAGGCGAATTTCTCGGGAGTGCGGCCCTGGTCGAAACTGCGGTCTGAGCCTGCGACCTCGTGCCCTGCGCCTTGCGCGATCTGAGCGAGCGGGAGCATTCCCGATCCCCCGATTCCGCAGAAGAACAGGGGCGCATCGGTGCGCAGGCTGGTGTCACTTTGAGGCATGGCGCGGATGGATATTGGCTTGCCACCGGGCTGGCAAGCGCCATAGGCTCGCACCATGACGAATATCGCCATCTGCGCGCCGGCCACGCCGATCACGCGCGACCACGCCGCCGCGCTCGAAACGCTGGTGGCAGAGGAATTTCCCGGCCACCGCGTGCATTTCCACGAACAATGCTTTGCGCGGGCCGGACATTTTGCCGGCGATGATCTCGCCCGGCTCACCGGCCTGCTCGAATGCGCCAACGATCCCGCTTTCGACGCGGTGTGGTTTGCCAAGGGCGGCTATGGCTCGAACCGCATCGCCGAGGCGGCGGTGGCGCAGATGAATGCCAGCGCGCGCTCCAAGACCTATGTCGGCTTTTCCGATTGCGGATACCTTCTTGCCGCGCTCTACCGGGCCGGGATCGGCCAGTCGGCGCACGGCTCGATGCCGGTCAGCGCCCGGTCGCAGCGCGGACGCGAGGCGGTGCGCCGCGTGCTGCGCTGGTTTGCAGGCGACAATTCGGGTCTCGAACCCAGCCTCGACGGGGTAACGCCCGCTGCCGCCTTCAACCTGATCACGCTCACCATGTTGTCAAAGACCCCGCTCATGCCCGACCTTTCGGGCCACGTGCTGATGGTCGAGGAGGTGAGCGAGCACCTCTACGCGATCGACCGGATGTTCTTCGCGCTGGCAGGCACTCTGCCGCGGCTCGCCGGACTCAGGCTCGGGGCGATCACCGATGTGCCCGAAAACTACGTCGCCTTCGGACAGGGCGAGGAAGAGATCGCGCGTTATTGGTGCGACCGGGCAGGCATTCCCTATCTGGGCCGCGCCGAGATCGGACACACGCCTTCCAACAGGGTTGTGCCGCTCGGGCTTGCAGGTCCGGCAGGCGCTGCGTAATCGCGCGGCCCAACAGGAGGATTTACCATGCGTGCATTCGTTTTTCCGGGTCAGGGCAGCCAGAAGGTCGGGATGGGAGCCGAGCTTGCCGAGGCGAGCAGCGCCGCGCGCGAGGTGTTCGAGGAAGTCGACGATGCGCTCGGCCTCAAGCTGTCGGCGATCATGCGCGACGGACCCGAAGACCAGCTCACGCTGACCGAGAACGCGCAGCCCGCGATCATGGCCAATGCCATCGCCACCCTGCGCGTGCTCGAAAGCGAGTTCGGAGTGAAGCTCGCCGACAAGGGCGCGTGCGTCGCGGGCCATTCGCTGGGCGAATACACCGCCTTGTGCGCAGTCGGCGCGTTCGACCTTGCGACCACGGCGCGGCTGCTCAAGCTGCGCGGCTCCGCCATGCAGGCCGCCGTGCCGGTGGGCGAGGGCGCCATGGCCGCCTTGCTCGGCGCCGATGTCGACAAGGCGAGCGAGCTTGCGGCCGCCGCCGCCGACGAGGGAGAGGTCTGCGAGGTCGCCAATGACAACGACCCCACCCAGGTCGTGATTTCCGGCCACAAGGGTGCGGTCGAACGCGCGGTGGGTCTCGTCAAGGAGCACGGCATCAAGCGCGGCGTGCTGCTGCCGGTCTCCGCGCCGTTCCACTGCTCGCTGATGCAGCCCGCCGCAGACCGCATGCGCGAGGCGCTGGCAGAAACCGAGATGCACGCCTTCGCTCTGCCGGTTTACGCCAATGTCACCGCGGGCAAGGTATCCGACCCCGACCAGGAACGCGACCTGCTCTACCGCCAGGTGACGGGCCGCGTGCGCTGGCGCGAAAGCGTGCTCGCCATGCGCGAGGACGGGGTCGAGCATTTCGTCGAACTGGGCGGCAAGGTGCTGGCTCCGATGATCGGCCGGATCGACCGCGAGGCCGAGACCGCGAGCCTGATCGCGATGGCCGACCTCGAGGAATTTGCCAAGACGATGTGATCGCCCATCACCCCTCATGGCGAGGGGCCGGAGCGCATGGAGACATCTGCAAGGTCCCGCGAATCGCAATTTCGCGCCGATAGGCTATGAGACCGGCGAGGGAGAGATGCGCTATGGCACAATCCGCGTGCGGCGATGGATCGGCCTTGCCGCCTGACCGCGATGCAGGGTCGGATGCGCTGTGGGAGACCCATTGGATCGACGCTGCGAACACGCATCTGCTCGACAAGGTCGCGCCGGGCGTGTTCGACCGCGCGATCGACCAGGAACTTCTGGCCGAATATCTTGCCAACGATGCCAACTGGTTGTGCCTCGCGCTGCGCGAAGGGTTGGTGGTGGGCATGTGCATGTGTGTCATCCTCACCACTCCGGACAAACCGAGAGAACTTTTCCTTGCAGAGATCGGCACAGGCGACGATTGGCGGCGTCAGGGCATTGCGCAAACGCTCATGAGAATGGTGTTCGACCGCGCCGATGCCGAAAATATCGAGGAGATCTGGCTGGGAACCGAAACGGACAACCACGCCGCAAACGGTCTCTACCAAACATTCAAGCACGAGCGTGAAGACGCCGTGATCTACTATTTCGACTGGTGAGGAGCCAAGACCATGTTTCGACTTGAAGGAATGAACGCGCTGGTGACAGGCGCAAGCGGCGGGATCGGTTCGGCGATCGCGATTGCGCTGGCCAAGCAGGGTGCGCGGGTCGCGCTGTCGGGCTCGAACGGGGCCAAGCTGCGCTCGTTCCGCGAACAATTGCACGAAGAACATGGCGGCGAGCATGTCGAGATCACCTGCGACCTGTCGAACTCGGAACAGGTCGAGGAACTGATCCCGGCAACGCTCGACACGCTCGGCGGGATCGACATCCTCGTCAACAATGCCGGGGTCACGCGCGACAATCTCGCCATGCGGATGAAGGACGACGAGTGGGATCAGGTCATCGCGATCAATCTCGAGGCCGCGTTCCGCCTGATGCGCGCCAGCGCGCGCCCGATGATGAAGGGTCGCTTCGGCCGTATCATCAACATCACCAGCGTGGTCGGCCATACCGGCAATCCGGGCCAGATGAACTATTGCGCGGCCAAGGCAGGGCTCACTGGCATGACCAAGAGCTTTGCCCAGGAAGTCGCCAGCCGCGGCATCACCGCCAATTGCATCGCGCCCGGTTTCATCGCCACCCCGATGACCAGCGCGCTCGATGAAAAGCAGCAGGCCGCGATCAACGCCAAGATCCCGATGGGCAAGATGGGCGCGAGCGATGATATCGGCGCGGCGGCCGCTTTCCTCGCCAGCCGCGAGGCGGGCTACATCACCGGCGAGACGATCCACGTGAACGGCGGGATGGCAATGGTCTGATCGCTGGCCGGATCGCCAAGGGCGCGCGCTCGGCTCACGAATCTGGTGCCCAGCGCGCCCTTATCCCCAAGCGAATCCCCCAAGGCGCGGACGCGAACTTGCCCGGATTGTCCATCGCGCTAAGGTTTTTCTCATACCAAGCGGCGCTGACGGGGCGATTCCGTGCTGCCAGGACCGCATAACCAAACGTAGATAGGTTAAGCTGATGAAGGCTACGATCGAACGCGCGACGCTCCTGCGTTGTCTCTCCCATGTTCAGTCGGTGGTCGAACGCCGCAACACCATTCCGATCCTGTCCAACGTGCTGATCGATGCATCGGACGGCGGCAGCGTCAAGGTGATGGCGACCGACCTCGACCTCCAGGTGGTCGAGACGATGAGCGCCGCCTCGGTCGAGACGCCCGGCGCGATCACGGTGTCGGCGCACCTGCTTTTCGATATCGCCCGCAAGCTGCCCGAAGGCAGCCAGGTGAGCCTGGAAACCGCCGAGAACCGGATGGAGATCAAGGCCGGGCGCAGCCGCTTCAAGCTTCCAACGCTTCCGCGCGACGATTTCCCGGTGATTGTCGAAGGCGATCTGCCCACCAGTTTCGAACTGCCCGCGCGCACGCTCGCCGAGATGATCGATCGGACCCGTTTCGCGATCTCGACCGAGGAAACGCGCTATTACCTGAACGGCATATTCCTTCACGTCACCGACGAGGACACGCCGGTGCTCAAGGCGGCGGCGACCGATGGCCACCGGCTCGCGCGCTTCACGCTCGCGCGCCCCGAAGGTGCCGATGGGATGCCTGACGTGATCGTGCCGCGCAAGGCCGTGGCCGAACTCAGGAAGCTGCTCGAAGAGGCGATGGACGGATCGGTCCAGGTCGACCTGTCGGCATCGAAAATCCGTTTCACGCTGTCGGGCGAGGGCGGGGTGGTGCTGACCAGCAAGCTGATCGACGGGACCTTCCCCGATTACAGCCGCGTGATCCCGACCGGGAACGACAAGCTACTCGAAGTCGATCCGCACGAATTCTTCACCGCGGTCGACCGTGTCGCCACCATCGCGACCGAGAAGACCCGCGCGGTCAAGATGGGGCTCGACACCGACAAGGTCACCCTGTCGGTCACGTCGCCCGACAACGGCAATGCCGCCGAGGAACTCGCCGCGACCTACAAGGCCGACGGGTTCGAAATCGGCTTCAACGCCAATTACCTCAAGGACATCCTCGGCCAGTTCGATGCCGACAAGGTCGAACTGCACCTCGCCGATGCGGGCGCACCGACCCTGATCCGCGAGAACGAGAAGAGCGCCGCGCTCTACGTGCTGATGCCGATGCGGGTGTGAGGCTGGGCGGCGCTCTCGAGGCTGCTGCGCTGGCAGCGGTCGGGCTGGGCGCCGCGCCCCTTGGCGCGCAGGACAATCAGGGGTTCACCCCGGCTTTCAGCGCCGAGGACGATCTCGATTGCGCGATCTATGTCGGCGCGCTGATGGCCGAAATGGACACGCAGATGAGCGCCGACGATCGCACCGGCCTGACCAGCGCGCTCACCTATTTCACCGGCCGCTACGAAGCGCAGCGCGGGCTCGATATCGAGACCGCCTTTGCCGAGCATTACCCGCGCTACCAGACGCGCGATCCGGCCGCGATCGCTCAGACCTGTTCGGCGCGGATGCGGGCTTTCGGAGCGCGGCTGGAAAGCGCCGGACGGGCGCTGGCGAGGATCGATCCGACCGCGCAACCGCAAGACGCGCCCCGACCCGCTGAAAGCCCCTGAGGCAGCCAATGGCCGGGCCGGGTGCCGATGTGCGGATCTTCGGGACGGTCATCTCGACCTATACCCGCATCTGCCAGATCGCCTGCGAGGAAGCGGGCCTGCCGCACGACGTGATCGCCACCCCGGCGCATTCGCCCGAAAACCGCCATCCATTCGGCAGGGTCCCGGTGGTCGAGATCGACGGGCTCGAACTGATCGAGAGCGTCGCGATCACCCGGTATATCGACACCGCGCACAATGGCGGCGCGCTGCAACCTGCCGATCCGGCAGCGCGCGCGATCACCGACCAGTGGATCGCGATCGCCAACAATTACCTCTTCCCCCTGTTCGAAAACGGGCTCGTCATGCCGTGGATCATGCACAGGGTCGGCGGGATCGAACCCGATGTCGAAGCGATCAACCGCGCGTTACCGGCGATCAGTCGCGCGCTCGGCTTTTGCGAGGGCGAATTGCAGGCGCGCGGGGGATGGACCCGGCACGGCTTCACGCTGGCAGACGTCTTTCTCTATCCGGTGCTCCGCTCGCTCGAACTGACCCCGCAGGGCGCGGCGGGCATCGCGCAATGCGACCGGCTTGGCGAATGGCTCGCCGCGTGCCGGGAACGCCCGTCGATCGTCGCAACGCGCTGGGAAATCGAAACCTGATCGGCTAACCGTTTGCGACCAAGGAGAACGCGCCCGATGACATTCGCCCAAGTCCAGGTTCGCAAGGACGACCTTTCCGACACCCGCCTCGTCGAGACCGATCCCGGCGCGCTTGCCGAGGGGGCGGTGCGGCTCGCGATCGAAAGCTTTTCGGTGACGGCCAACAACATCACCTATGCGGTGGTCGGCGATGGCTTTGGCTATTGGAACTTCTTCCCGCCCGCGAGCCAGGAGGAAGGGCTGGGCATCGTGCCGATGTGGGGCCACGCAAGGGTCGTGGAAAGCAACAAGGACGAGATCGAGGTGGGCGAACGCGTCTATGGCTATCTGCCGATGGCAAGCGGCCTTGATGTGATCCCGGGCAAGGTCAGCGCGAGCGGGTTCGTCGACACGGCGAGCCACCGCCAGCCGATGAGCCCGATCTACAACCAGTATGCGCGCCTCGCCGCCGATCCCGAACACGATCCCGCGCGCGAGGGCGAGCGGATGATTTTCGGCCCGTTGTTCAAGACCGGCTTCCTGATCGAATATTTCATGCGCAGCGAGGAATGGTTCGGGGCGAGGGACCTCGTGCTCACCAGCGCATCATCGAAGACCGCGATGGGCCTTGCAAGCGTCGCGCAGCAAAATTCGCCCGATATCCGCCGGATTGGCCTGACCTCGCCGGGCAATGTCGAATTCGTCGAGAAAACCGGGCTTTACGACAAGGTCTCGACCTATGACGAGGTCGGCAACCTCTCGATCGGCGACAGCGTGCTTGTCGATTTTGCCGGCAATGCCGAGCTGCTGCGCCGGATTCACGAGCATTTCGGCAATACGCTCAAATATTCCTGCCTCGTGGGTGTGACCCATATCGAGGCGCGCTCAAGCCTGAAGGCCGGGGGCGACCTGCCCGGGCCGCAGCCGGTGCTGTTCTTTGCTCCTGATCACGCGGTCGCGCTGTTCAAGGAGCACGGGCCCGAACAGGCCGGAAAGCTGGTTGCACAGGGCTGGCACGGGTTTCTCGCCCATGTCGCGGGAACGGTCGAGATCGTGCGCAAGCAGGGCCTCGAGGCCGCGCGCGAAACCTATCTCGCAATGCTCGCGGGCGATGTCGATCCGTCCAAGGGGATCGTGATCGAGCCCTGAGGCGAAGCCTATTCGGCCGCCTCGGCAAGCGCGGCGTGCTGTGGTCCGCGGATCAGCCCGCCCGGCGCTGCGCCGGTCCACTTGCCGTGCTCGAACGTGACCTCGCCCGACTTGATCGTGCAGACATAGCCATCGGCCTTTTGCAGCAGCCGCTTGCCGCCCGCTGGCAGGTCGAAGGCGAGCCACGGGCGGCCGAGCTTGATCCGGTCCATGTCGATCACGTTGATATCGGCGAGATAGCCCGGAGCGATCAGCCCGCGATCCTCCAGCCCGTAGAGCACCGCGGTGTCGCGGCATTGCCGCTTGATCGCGTGTTCGAGGGTAAGCCGTTCGCCGCGCCTGCGGTTCTTGACCCAGTGCTCGAGCATGAAGGTGGGGGAGGCCGCATCGCAGATCGTCCCGCAATGCGCGCCGCCATCGGACAGCGAATTGACCGTGTCATCGGCGTGCTGGAGCGGGACGAGGAAATCGAGATTGCCTTCGGCATAATTGAGGATCGGCAGGTAGATGAAGCCGGTCGCATCGTCGCGGCACATCAGGTCATAGGCATATTCCTGCGGGTCCATCCCGGCCTGGGCCGCGCGGGCATTGATGCTGGCGCTTACTTCGGGTTCGTAATCGAAATCGGGGTCCATCTCGTATTGCAGCGCCCAACCCTGGGTTATCACCATGACCACGCCGAGAATGTCCTGCGGGGCCTCGGAATAGTCGTTCGCTTCTGACAGGAGCTGTTCCTTGAAGGCAGGGTCGAGCAGCCGGGCCTTCTGCTGGTCCCAGTCGAGGTCCTTGATCGCCTGCCAACTGGGACGGAACGCGAAGGGGTTCACCGTCCCGCGCCAGGCCATGATGATCCCGTTTCCGCGCAGCGCGATCTGGGCGACGATATTCGCGCCGTTGTCGTTTTCGGCGCGCATCTTCTCGATCTGCTCGTCGAGCGGCAGTTCCTTCTGGATCGATTGCAGCGCGGCGAATGTGACCGGGACGCCCGCCTCGCGGCTGAGCCGTCCCATCCATTCGAACTCGTTCCATTCGCGCATCAGGTCGCTCGCCATTTCGAACACGGCGTGCCCGCCAGCAGATTTCGCGCGGCCCATGGCATGGCCGATCGCGACCAGTTCCTCGGGCGTTGCGGTGGTGCCGGGGACGAGTTCGCCATCGACCGACTTGTGAAGCACTGTGCGCGAGGTCGAAAAGCCCAGCGCGCCGGCGCGCACGCCTTCCTCGACGATGTCGCACATCGCCGCGATATCGTCCGCGGTCGGGACAGCACCGGGCTGTTCGCGGTCACCCAGCACATAGGCGCGCACGGCGCCATGGGGGACGTGGGTGCCGATATCGACCGTGCGCGGCAGCTTTTCGAGCGCGTCGAGATATTCGGGAAAGGTCTCCCATTCCCAGGTGATCCCCTCGGCGAGCGCGGTGCCGGGGATATCCTCCACCCCTTCCATCAGGCTGATCAGCCATTCGTGGCGGTCGGGCTTGGCCGGCGCGAAGCCGACGCCGCAATTGCCCATCACCACCGTGGTGACGCCGTGCCAGCTCGAAGGGGCCATTTCCTGGTCCCAGGTCGCCTGGCCGTCATAATGGGTATGGATGTCGACAAAGCCGGGGGCGACGACCTTGCCGCTGGCATCAATCTCGCGCGTGGCGTCCCCGCGTACCGTGCCCACCGATGCGATCAGCCCGTCCTTTACCGCGACATCGCCGACATAGGGTTCGCCGCCGCTGCCATCGACGATGGTTCCGCCGCGAATGATCAGGTCGAAGGCAGGCATGGGTCTCTCCGTCATCGGTTTTTATTGAGGACCGGCTTATCATATCGCCGTGCCGCCTGCTATGGTCGCGCGATGACGATGGAACCGAGCGGTCCTGCAAGCTGGCAGCCCGACCCGGCAAGCGGAATCGGAATCGAATGGATCACGGCCGGTGGGCTGACCTTCGAGACCGCGACTGCCGGCGAGGGCGATCACCTTGCGCTGTGCCTCCACGGATTTCCCGAACTGCCGTTCTCATGGCGCCACCAGATCCCGCTTCTGGCCGAGATGGGATACCGCGTCTGGGCACCGGCCCTGCGCGGATATGGCGGCACCTCGCGGCCCGAAGGCGTGCGCGCCTATGCGCTCGACCGGCTGGTCGGAGATGTCGCCGCGCTGATCGAGGCAAGCGGGGCGCGCAAGGTGACGCTGATCGCGCATGACTGGGGAGCGATCATCGCCTGGGCCTTTGCGATCGTTCACGGCGAGATGATCGACCGGCTGGTGATAATGAACGTGCCTCACCCGCAATGCGCGCGGCGCGAGATGACCAGCTGGCGCCAGCTTCGCAAAAGCTGGTACATCTTCTTCTTTCAGCTGCCCTGGCTGCCCGAGGCGTTTCTTGCCCGCCATCGCGGCAAGGCGGCGGGCCGGATCATCGCCCAGACCAGCTGCAATCCCGGACGCTTTGGCAGCCACGTGCAGGACATCTATTCGCGCGCCGCGATGCGCAAGGGCGCGCGCAGCGCCATGGTCAATTACTACCGCGCGCTGCTGCGTCACCGCGACACGCTGGATATGGGCGATTTCCGGGTCAGCGTGCCGGTGCTGATGCTGTGGGGCGAACAGGACGTGGCGATCGACATCGCCTGCACCAAGGGCACCGATCGCTGGGTCGACGACCTCACGCTCATCCGCTTTCCCGGTGTCTCGCACTGGGTCCAGCAGGACGCGCCGGACAAGGTCAATGCCGCGCTCGCCCAATGGCTGCCCGGCGGCGGCGCGGACGGCTAGGCGGCCGAGCGTTCCTCGTCCCGGCTCGCGGGCGAATCGAGGAATTCGCGGATCGCGGCGACGCTTTCGTCCTTGTGGCTGAGCAGGAACAGGTGGCCGCCGCCTTCCATGACGACGAGCTCGCTATTGGGGATCAGCATTTCGAGGAACTTGCCATTGGCGAGCGGAACGATCGCGTCGTCATCGCCCATCATGATCAGCGTCTCCTGCTTGAGCAGGAACGGCAGGGCAGGTGCGCTGGTCCAGCCGAGCATGCACAAGAGCTGATACATGTAGCCGCGCGTCGAGGGCGGCTTGAGCCGGGCCATGTGCCCGCCCTTGCCCGCGCTCTTGCCGAGGCCCTGGCCGTAGAGCGTCTCGAAATTGCGCTTCATGAAATCGGGATCGATATAGCGGCGCGGATTGGCCATTTTCGACAGCGCAGCGACCTTGCCGGGCACCATCAGCATGCCGGCACTGGTGGCGATCAGCACTACCCGGCGGCTGCGCGCGGCGTGCTGCATGGCGAAATGCTGTGCCATGCCGCCGCCCCAGCTGATGCCCATGACATCGACCGTGTCGACGCCCAGCCGGTCGAGCAATTGCGCCGCGGTCCAGCTCATGGTGAAGGGATTGTAGGGCAGCACCGGTTCGGGCGATCCGCCGATTCCGGGCATGTCGAACATGATGAAGGGGCGCTCGCTCAGCGCCTCTGCCAGCGGGGCCACGGCCTCGATATTGGCGCCGATCCCGTTGAAGAACAGCACCGGCGGATGCTCGCCTGGCTCGTCGAGCCGCCATGTCGCGACCCGCAGCGTGCGGCCACCGACATCCATCATGGTGACTTCGGCACCGTTCATCGCTTCGCTCATGAGGGGAAAATCCTTGTCATTTGCGGCTCCTGGCCGCGTGGAGGTCACCGTGGCGGTGCGCCGGTGCGTGACCTCCCCTTCAGTCATGAACGGCGGTGTATCAGACTTCCTCGACAACGTAGAGACCCGGGGCAGGTTCCTGTGGAGGATATGCTTTCGACCCCACCTGCGCAGGCGCCGGCACCTTGTCTCCCGAACGTTGCTGGATCCATTCCATCCAGAACGGCCACCAGCTGCCCGCGACCTCCTTCGTGCCTTGCAACCACTCATCGGCGGTTTCAGGCAGCTTGCCCTTCTTTTTCTGGACGTAATATTTCGCCTTCGGATTGCCCGGCGGGTTGAGGATCGCCTGCATGTGGCCCGACTGGCTGAGGACATAGGTGACGTGCTTCGACCCGAACAGGTTGGTCGAACGATAGGTTGCCTTCCACGGAGTGATGTGATCGGTTACCCCGCCAAGGATGAAGAGGTCGGCCTTGACCTTGGACAGGTCGATCTTGTGGTCGGCCATCTCGACCTCGCCCTTCTTGGTGAAGGCCAGCGTTTCGTAGAGCGTGAGGAAGTCGCCCATCAGGCTCGCCGAAAGGTTGGTCGCGTCCGAGTTCCAGTAAAGGACATCGAATGCGGGCGGGTCCATGCCGAGCAGGTAATTGTTGACGACATAGGACCAGATCAGGTCGTTGGGCCTGAGCCAGGCAAAGCCGCGGGCAAGATCGTCGGCCTTGATCACGCCCTTTTTCGCGGCGCGCTGGCGGGCGAGCTTCATCCCGTTCTCGCTGACCAGCGATCCGGCCTCGATATCGGTCTGCTTGGGGTGGAGCACGCAGACCATCAGCGTCAGCGTGCCAAGGATGTCATGGCCGGTCGCGGCGAGCTTGGATGCCAGCACGCTCGCGGTCTGGCCGCCTGAACACCCGGCAGAGACATTGACCTTGTCCGAGCCGGTGATCTTGGAGACCACCTCGAGCGCTTCTTCGCAGCTCTCGATGTAATCGGCCATGTCCCAGTGGCCCTGTTCCTTGGACGGGTTGCGCCAGCTGATAACGAAGGTTTGGAGCCCGTTATCGACCTGCCACTTGATGATCGATTTCTCCGGCGACAGGTCGTTGATATACATCTTGTTGATCTGCGGCGGGATGGTGAGCTGCGGGATCGCGTGGACCTCTTCGGTCGTCGGCGCATATTGCACCAGCTCGTACATCTCGGTGCGGTGGACGACATTGCCCTTCGAGGTCGCGATGTTCTCGCCGATCTTGAACGGGCGCTTGTCGACCTGACTGACCATGCCCTTGTTGTGAACGAGGTCGTTATAGGCGTTCTGCAACCCCTTGATGAGGCTCAGCCCGCCCGAATTGATCAGCTGTTTCTGCGCGATCGGATTGCCTGCCAGCGTGTTGGTCGGGGCAAGGCCATCGAGGATGATGTTGGCGATGAAATTGGCGCGGTTCTTCTCCAGCTCGTCGAGCTCGAGTTCCTCGAGCCAGTTGCGCATCCCCTTTTGCACCGCGAGGTAATATTGCGCGCCGGCACGGAAGAACGGGTTGAACTGCCAGGCCGGGTCCTTGAAACGCTTGTCCTTGGGATCGGGGGCGAGTTCGCTTTTTCCGGTCATGATCTTGACCATGTCCTCGCCCATGGCCTGGGCGTGGCGCATCATGCGCTGCGGGTCCGACGCGGTCTCGCGCAGAAGCAGCGCGACCGCGCTGACGAAATCCTCGCGCGCAATGCCGACCAGCGGACCCAGCGCGTTGACCGATTGCGCTGCCTCGTTTTCCAGCTTGACCGTGCCTTGTGCCATATGTGCCGTTCCTGTCCTGACCTGTTGGTGTGCTTTGCGAGCGTCTTGCGCGGTTACAAATGGCGCGGTTGCGGCGCGGTGACAAGCCTTGCTCCCATGGACCCCCATGCCCCTGGGGGCCGGATGCGGTCCGGCGATCAGCAAGTGCCGGGAGCCCCGCGTCTGCGCGGCTGTGCGTGGTTATCCATTCCTTCACCGTTTGACCATAAACCTGCGAGCTCACGGATTTACGCATGAGGGGAACAAGCCAAGATGGCTGGCCTGCTGTCACGCCTGACAAAGACAAACGATCCTGCGCAGGCAGGAACGGTGGCGCGCGGTTTCGATTTCGAAAGCCGGGCCGCGCTTCTGAGCAGTCTGGAATCATCCGATCTCGGTTGGTTCTGGGCCAGCGATGCCGAGGGACGGATCGCCTATGTCTCCGAACCCGCCGCGCGGCGGATCGGCAAGGCACCCGAGGACATTGTCGGGCGCACGCTGACGGACATTTTCCAACCCGCACCCAGCGGCGAAGATTCGGGCCGCCAACGTCCGCTGAAGTTCCAGTTGGCCAAGCGCAACGCGATCAAGCCGGTGACGGTCATGCTCGATCTGGGCGGAGGCACCGCGTTCTGGGAAATTGCCGGGGTCCCGCAGCAGGACGCGGACGGCGCCTTTTGTGGATATCACGGCATCGCGCGCGATGTCTCGGATTCGTTCGAGAGCACGCGCAAGGTCGAGGCCATGTCGCGCCACGATGCGCTGACCGGCCTCTACAACCGCCACCGCATCGCGCAGCAGCTCGAGGGGTTCCTGTCCGCCTTCAAGGTGTCGAAGCGCTCGTGCGCGACCATGCTGATCGATCTCGACCGCTTCAAGCAGGTCAACGACACGATGGGCCATCCGGCGGGCGACGAATTGCTCAAGCAGGTCGCTGACCGGCTCAAGCGCGTTTTCGGCGACAAGGCCGAGATCGGGCGGATCGGGGGCGACGAATTCCAGGTCATCATGATCGACGAGGACGATCGCGGCGTTCTGGGCGAACTGGCCGAACGTGCGATCCAGATGCTCTCGCAACCCTATTCGATCAACGGGATGCGCGCCGTGATCGGGGCATCGGTCGGCGTTGCGATCGCGCCCTTTGACGGGATCGAGCCCGGCGACCTGGTCAAGGCCGCCGACCTTGCGCTTTACGCTGCGAAGGGCGGCGGGCGCGGGCGATACAGGTTCTATTCCAAGGATTTGCGCGACAGGGCGAGCTATCGTCACCAGATCGAATCCGACCTGCGCGATGCGCTGGCCCAGGACGAGCTGTCGATCGAGTTCCAGCCGATCGTCGATTCCCAGACCCACGAGACCGTCAGCGCCGAAGCGCTGATGCGCTGGGACCACTCGACCAAGGGACGGATTTCGCCTGCCGATTTCATTCCCGTGGCCGAGGAAGTCGGCCTGATCCGCGAATTGGGCGACTGGGCGCTCAACAAGGTCTGCGACACGGTGCTGACCTGGCCTGGCGTGGTGCGCGCGACCGTCAATGTCTCGGCGGTGCAATTCGCGTCCGACAGTTTCGTCGATTCGGTCAAGGCCGCGCTCAAGCGCAGCGGCGTCGACCCGGCGCGGATCGAGCTCGAGATCACCGAAAGCGTGTTCGTGGGCGACATGGACCGCGCGTTGACCATCTTCAAAGCATTGAAAAAGCTTGGTGTCGGGCTTTCGCTCGACGATTTCGGCACCGGCTATTCCTCGCTCAGCTATCTGCGCGATGCCCCCTTCGACAAGATCAAGATCGACCAGGGCTTCGTGCGCGGCTGCACCGAAGAGGGCAATCGCAACGATGCGATCATTTCTGCCGTGACCAGCCTCGGCAAGGCGCTGGGCATGGGAGTCATCGCCGAGGGGGTCGAGACCAAGGACGAGATGGCGCTCGTCGCATCGCTGGGCGTGCCGATGTTGCAGGGCCGGCTGTTCGCAAGCTCGCTCACCGACGAGGAACTGAGCGAGCGCATCATCTCGGGCGATCTCGTGTTCAAGCCGCGTGGCCCCGACAAGTATCGCTCGGATCGCCGCACCGAATTCCGCAAGATCGGCCTCATTCACGATGACGATCGCTACGAGGTGATCCTGCGCAACCTGTCCAAGACCGGCGCCAAGGTCGAAGGCTTGCTCGACGTGCCGGTGGGAACGCAATGCGTGCTCGACCTGGGCGGCGGCCAGCTCGCGGTCGCGACCGTGCGCCGTTCGGAGGGCTTTTCGCAGGGCGTCGAGTTCGAGACCCCGCTGATCAGCGACGGGGATGATGGCCTTTGCACCCGGCACCGCGTCTCGCCCTACCAGATCGAGGCCGCGGGCCGCCCGCTCGCAGCGCTCAACGACGAAAGCGTGGCCGCGATCACCGGCGGGTTGCGAAAGAGCAAGAAAGCCTTTGTCGAGGTTGATCTTTCCAAGAGCCGCGCTAGCTGAAACCGCGGTCTAGGCACAGCGCGAAAACCGTCGCAAATCTAAGGGAAATCCCCTCGGTGTTATCGAAATAATAACCAAGTGCGGGCTAGGAATTAGGGCGCGCATTTGGGCGCGTTTCGGATAACCAAGCCAGGAGAACCCCCTCGAGATGCCCCTGAAGGGTTTCTTGTCATCGACACTCGGATCGTCATCGCGTGCGTCAGCGGGCACGATGTCGGACGGCGAGAAGCTCGCCATGCTCGATGATCTCGAGCAATCGGGTCTCGGCTGGTTCTGGGCCTGCGATGCCGAAGGACAGCTCACCTATCTCAGCGGCACGATTGCCGAACGACTCGACATCGCGCTGTCGGACCTTCTCGGCAAGCCGCTCGCCAGCGTGTTCGAGCCGACCGACCGCGACGGGCGCACCAAGTCGCTCGCGCTCATGCTCGGCGCGCACAAGGCGTTCTCGGGCTTCGCGGTGCGCGCTGCCAAGCGTCCGGACGGCGCGGTGATCCGGCTTTCGGGCCAGCCCTTCTTCAACGGCAATCGTTTCGCCGGATTCCGCGGCACGGGTGTCGACATCACCGAGCAGTATTTCCGCGACGAGGAAACTGCGCGGCTGGCGCGCTTCGATTCTCTCACGGGGCTTTCGAACCGTCACCGGATGCAGCACCTGATCGACAGCACGCTCACCGCCTTTCGCGCCGCCAAGCGCAATTGCGCGGTGATGATGCTCGATCTCGACAAGTTCAAGAACGTCAACGACACGCTCGGCCATGCCGCGGGCGACGAATTGCTCAAGCAGGTGGCCGACCGTCTCAAGCGGGCGATCGAGGTCGATTGCGAGATCGGGCGGCTCGGCGGCGACGAATTCCAGGTGATGATCCCCGACATGGACGATCGCGGCGAACTGGGCGAGATCGCGATGAAGATCATCACCATGCTCAAGCAGCCCTTCTCGCTCGAAGAGGGGCGCTGCGTGATCGGCTGTTCGGTCGGGATCGCGGTGGCGCCGCATGACGGGGTCAATGGCGATGACATCGTGCGCGCGGCCGACCTTGCACTCTATGCTGCCAAGAATGGCGGGCGCGGCCAGTTCCGCTTCTTTTCGTGCGAGCTGGAGAACGAGGCGATCTTCCGCCGCCGGCTCGAGGAAAATCTCGGCGCGGCGGTGCGCGACAAGCAGCTTTTCCTCAAATACGAACCCATGGTCGATGCCCATTCCGAAAGCGTGTGCGCGCTCGAGGCTCATATCTGCTGGATGCACGAACAGCGCGGCGAGATCGACGAGGAGGAATTCGCATCAATCCTCGACGGCTCGAGCCAGGTGATCGAAGTCGGCACCTGGGCCATCCGCGAGGCCTGCGTTCACGCCGCAAGCTGGCCCGGCGGTGTGCGGGTGGCGGTCAACGTGCCCGAGCAATTGTTTGCCCATGACGGCTTTGTCGAGACCGTTTCCGACGCGCTCGACGACGCCGATCTCGCGCCCGGCCGTCTCGAGCTGGAAATCAGCGAAGCGGTGTTCTTCGGCGATGCCAATGTCGTCGACCGCACGCTTGCCCGCTTGTTCAAGCTCGGCGTGCGGCTGACGCTCGACGAATTCGGTTCGGGCTATTCCTCGCTCGCTTACCTGCGCCGAGCACCCTTCGACGCGATCAAGATCGACGAGAACCTGGTGACCGAGGCCGAGGCCCGCGACACCAAGGACCTGGGGCTTATCCGCGCGATCGTGGCGCTTGCCGGCGCGCTCGAAATGGAGACCATCGCCAACGGGATCGAGACCACCGACCTGTTCGAGCGGCTGCGCGATTGCGGGGTCAAGCGAATGGAAGGCCCGATCTATTCGGACCCGATCAGCCACGAGACCGTGGAGACCGAACTGATCGGCCAGACCTGGACGATCGCCCCGAGCTCGGACCGGCTGAAGCGCGCGCGGCGCCGCACCGTGTTCCGCAAGATCCAGGTGATCCACGACGACCATTCCTACGAGGTAACCTTGCGCAACCTGTCGAAGACAGGCGCGCTGATCCAGGGGCTTGCCGATGTTCCCAAGGGCACGCAATTCGTCGTCGATCTTGGCGGCGGCCAGCTCGCGGTCGCGACCGTGATCCGCACCAATGGCGACACGCAGGGCCTCGAATTCGAGCAATCGCTGGTCGATGACGGGGCAGGGGGGCTGTGCACCCGCAACCGGGTCAGCCCCTATGCGCTCGCCTCGGCCGGTGCCCCGCTCGCGGCGCTGTCTCCGGGCGATTACAAGCAGATGGCAGGCGGTCAGCTGGGTCAGAAGGGCAGCGTGCCGCAGTTCGGCTACGCCGCGCCGCAGCGCACCGAGGCGGCCTGATCGCCAACGCCCGGCGCTCGCTTGCACGGTAGGCGAAAGGCACCTTTCATTTTCACCAATGACAGGGGCGCAGCAGGCCGCTAAACGCGCCGGCGAAATGACCGACCTTTCCCAGATCCGCAATTTTTCGATCATCGCCCATATCGATCACGGCAAATCGACCCTGGCCGACCGGCTGATTCAGTTCACCGGCGGCCTGAGCGAGCGCGAGATGTCAGCCCAGGTGCTCGACAACATGGATATCGAGCGCGAGCGCGGGATCACCATCAAGGCGCAGACCGTCCGGCTCGATTACAAGGCCAGGGACGGCAAGACCTATCAGCTCAACCTGATGGATACGCCCGGCCACGTCGATTTCGCCTACGAGGTCAGCCGCAGCCTTGCCGCGTGCGAGGGCGCGCTGCTGGTGGTCGATGCCGCGCAAGGGGTCGAGGCGCAGACGCTCGCCAATGTCTACCAGTCGATCGAGCACGATCACGAGATCGTGCCGGTGATCAACAAGATCGACCTGCCCGCCGCCGAACCCGAACGCGTGAAGGAGGAGATCGAGGAAGTCATCGGCCTCGACGCTTCCGAAGCGGTGCTCGCCAGCGCCAAGTCGGGGATCGGGATCGAGGACGTGCTCGAGGCCGTGGTCGCCAAGATCCCGCCACCGGGCGGGGAACGCGACAAGCCGCTTAAGGCGAGCCTCGTCGATTCGTGGTATGACCCCTATCTCGGTGTCGTCATCCTCGTCCGCGTGATCGAGGGCGTGCTGACCAAGGGGCAGAACATCAAGTTCATGCAGGGCGGCACCCAGCACCTCGTCGACCGGGTCGGCTGCTTCACTCCCAAGCGCACCGACCTGCCCGAACTGGGGCCGGGCGAGATCGGTTTCATCACCGCCCAGATCAAGGAAGTCGAACAGGCCCGCGTCGGTGACACGATCACCACGGTCAAGAACGGCGCTGCCGAACCGCTCAAGGGTTACAAGGAAGTCCAGCCGGTGGTGTTCTGCGGGCTGTTCCCGGTCGATGCCGCCGATTTCGAGAAGCTGCGCGAAAGCATCGGCAAGCTGCGTCTGAACGATGCGAGCTTTTCCTACGAGATGGAAACCAGCGCGGCTCTCGGCTTCGGCTTTCGCTGCGGATTTCTCGGGCTTCTTCACCTCGAGATCATCCAGGAACGGCTCAGCCGCGAATACGATCTCGATCTTATCACCACCGCGCCCAGCGTGGTCTATCGCGTCCACCTGTCCAAATCGAAGACCGAGGACGCGCAGGTCATCGACATCCACAACCCCGCCGACTGGCCCGACGTGAACCGCATCGAGGTGGTCGAGGAGCCGTGGATCAAGGCGGTCATCTATACGCCGGACGAATATCTCGGCGCGATCCTGAAACTGTGCCAGGACCGCCGCGGCATCCAGACCGATCTCACCTATGTCGGCGGACGCGCGCAGGTGAGCTACGAGCTTCCGCTGAACGAGGTAGTGTTCGACTTCTACGACCGGCTGAAATCGATCAGCCGCGGCTACGCCTCCTTCGACTACGAACAGATCGGCAGCCGCGAGGGCGACCTCGTCAAGATGAACATCCTCGTCAACAACGAGCCGGTCGACGCGCTGTCGCTGATCGTCCACCGCTCGGTCGCCGAGGAACGGGGCAGGGGCATGTGCGAGCGCCTCAAGGACCTGATCCCGCGTCACCTGTTCAAGATCCCGATCCAGGCGGCGCTCGGAGGCAAGATCATCGCCCGCGAAACCATCGCCGCGCTTCGCAAGGACGTGACCGCCAAGTGTTATGGCGGCGACATCTCGCGCAAGAAGAAGCTCCTGGAAAAGCAGAAGAAGGGCAAGGCGAAGATGCGCGAATACGGCAATGTGTCGATCCCGCAGGAAGCCTTCATCGCGGCACTGCGGATGGGCGAGGACTAATTGCGCACTGAATGCAAACGGTTTCGCGTTGTCTAAGTATTGTCATCTAGACTTTGAAGATGGGAGGATAAGTGGCGTTCGGCGTTTTCATGCATAAAGATGAGTCGATTTACGACGACATCCCTGAGGAGCGTTACCAATTCCCAAAAATCTATCTGAGCCGTGCAGAAAAGATGGTTGGCGATTGGATAGTCTATCGAGAGCCGGTAAAAGTCAGCCGTTCCAAGGGTTTCTTTGCAGTTGCGCGGGTCGAGAAAATAATTCGAGACCCGGATATCTCTGATCGATATCGCGCAATGATAGAACCTGGCAGTTTTTTGCCCTTTTCCCCGACGGTTCCGCATAAAATGGCCGGTCAACCAGTAGAACAGGATTTAGCCAACGCTCAGGCTGCTGTTCGCCCACTATCTAACGCTGATTTCGTGCGCATAGTATCTTTGGGCCTTCCGGATGATCACATGCTTCCTCGTGTGGGCGAGTCCAATGATTTCAATCGCGTCAAGGAGGCCCAAACGCCTTTTGAAGTCGACCGCCCAATCATAAAATCGCTGATCTCCCGTCCGTTTCGAGACAAGGCTTTTCGCCGAGCAGTTATGCGGGCCTATGACGGTCGCTGTGCAGTCACTGGCTGGAAGCTTGTGAATGGTGGCGGTCGGCTTGAGGCAGAAGCCGCACATATTCGCCCCGTCGAGTTTGGCGGCCCCGATTCCATTCGCAATGGGTTGGCGCTGTCAGGAACCGCGCACTGGATGTTCGACCGAGGTTTGATTGGTGTATCTGACGCCCATGACATATTAGTGCATCGTAAGGTCAATGATCGCGAGGGTGTGGAGGCGATAGTCAACCCATCAGGTAAACTTCTGAGACCGGAGCGTGAAGAGGATAGACCGCATTCAAAGTTCCTTGCTTGGCACCGAGACCATCACGCGTTTGATGCTTAGTATTTGGTCTTTCGAATCAAAGAGCGGAATATCACTTTATCAAGCATTGCGTGGCTTCAGGAAAGCGGCCAGACAGTGACGGCAGCGGCCTTCGCACGCTGCACTTTTCGCAGGTGCAACATTTTTGGAGCCAAGCGGGCATTTTGTTGCTAGGGGCGTCTGACAGGGCGTGACCGGCACTTGGCCGCCGCCCGTTCGAGCAAGGCGCGACAAAAGGGCGCATCGGCTTGATCCCCTTTCCCCTCGGCGCGACCCTTGGCGCTGTCATCCCCCAGGCGACCCGCCATGTCTTTCGAAACGCTCCCCCCCGCAATCCAGGCGGCGCTCTCAGAGCGCGGCTATTCCGAACCCACCCCGGTCCAGGCCGCCACGAGCGCGCCCGACGCCGCGGGCCGCGACCTGCTCGTGTCCGCTCAGACCGGATCGGGCAAGACCGTCGCCTTCGGCATAGCGCTCGCGCCCGACATCATCGCCGCCGATAGCCGCGCCCCGCGCATGCTGGTGATCGCGCCCACGCGCGAACTGGCAATGCAGGTCAGCCGCGAACTTGGCTGGCTCTATGCAGGTGCTGGCCTGCGGATCGCGACCTGCGTGGGCGGAATGGATGCGAGCAAGGAACGCCGCGCGCTGCGCGCCGATCCGGCGGTGGTGGTCGGAACGCCCGGCCGGTTGCGCGACCATCTCGAACGCGGCGCGCTCGACCTGGCGGGGCTTGTCGGCGTGGTGCTCGACGAGGCCGACGAAATGCTCGACATGGGCTTTCGCGAGGACCTCGAGGAAATTCTCGACGCAACGCCCAAATCGCGCCGCACTTTGCTGTTCTCGGCAACGATGCCGCGCGCGATCGAGCGGCTCGCCGAACGCTACCAGTCGAACGCGCTGCGGCTGTCGCTGGGTGGGCAGGATCGCGGGCACGGCGATATCGCCTACCAGGCGATCACCGTCGCCCCTTCGGAGATCGAGAACGCGGTGGTCAATCTGCTGCGCTTTCACGAGGCTGAATCGGCGATCTGTTTCTGTGCCACGCGCGAAAGCGTGCGGCGGCTTCACTCGACGCTCCAGAATCGCGGTTTCGCGGTGGTTGCCTTGTCGGGCGAGCATTCGCAGTCCGAGCGCAACCAGGCGCTCCAGGCGATGCGCGACCGGCGCGCCCGGGTCTGCGTTGCCACCGATGTCGCCGCGCGCGGGATCGACCTGCCGACGCTCAGCCTCGTCATCCATGTCGAGATCCCGCGCGATGCCGAGACGCTCCAGCACCGTTCGGGCCGGACGGGCCGTGCGGGCAAGAAGGGCATCGCCGCAATGGTGGTGCCCTACAACCGCCGCAAGCGGGTCGATTCGATGCTGCGCCGGGCCAAGATCGATGCGGAGTGGCGCGATGCGCCAACGCCCGCGGCGATCCGCAAGAAGGACCGCGCGCGCCTCCTCGAAAAGCTCACCGCCCCGGTCGAGCACGAGAAGGATGACCGCGCGATCGCGGCCGAGCTGATGGAGAAGATGGCGCCGCAGGACATCGCCGCGGCGCTGGTTCGCGCGCATCGCGCGAAGATGCCGAGCCCGGAGGAAATGCTCGCCAACACCCCCGAGGCGCGCGACAAGGACAAGGCCGATCGCCACCGCCCGGGTTTCGAGGACGTGGTGTGGTTCAAGATCGGTGTCGGCCGCAGGCACAATGCCGAGCCGCGCTGGCTGCTGCCGCTGATCTGCCGCCGCGGGCACATCACCCGCAACGAGATCGGCGCGATCCGGATCGGCCAGAACGAAAGCTGGTTCCAGGTTCCCCGCAATGTCGCCTCGCAATTTGCCGAGACGGTTGCGCGCACCGCTTCGCCCGATGACGACCAGGACGCGATCCCGATCGAACAGTCGGACGAGGGCCCGCGCATGGAGGCGCGAGCCAACCGCAAGCAGGGACCGGGCAAGGCCCACGCCAAGCCGTTCCGGAAAGGGCACGGTTCGGGACCCAGGGGGCAGGGCGGCAAACCGCATCGCGGCGCCGGCAAGCCGGGCGGTTTCAAGAAGAAGGGCGGCAAGCGCAAGCCCGACTAGGCCCCTGCCGCGAGCCCGCTTCGCACCCGGCACATTTGGCAAAATGCGCGCAAGGCGGATAACCTTCGCAACTTCACTTGGCGTTCACGCAGGGGCTGGCTATACGCTCGGCGCATGACCGCCAAGCTTTCCGCCCGTCTCAGCCGCGCCGCCCTTGCAGGGGCCGCGATCCTCGCCACCGCCGCCTGTTCGACGGGCTCGGCCGAAGAGGATGTCGCCTATGTCGCGCGAGACGTCGAATCGCTCTATGCCGAGGCTCAGCGCCGGCTCGATCGCGGTAACACGCTGCTCGCCGCCGCCTTGTTCGACGAGGTCGAGCGCCAGCACCCCTATTCGCCCTGGGCGCGCCGCGCGCAGCTGATGAGCGCGTTCAGCTATTACATCGCCCGCGATTACAACAAGGCGATCCAGAACGCCCAGCGCTTCCTGTCGATCCACCCGGGCAACAAGGACGCGCCTTATGCCTATTACCTGATCGCGCTGTCCTATTACGAGCAGATCAGTGACGTGAACCGCGACCAGTCGATCACGCTCCAGGCGCAGACGGCCTTGCGCGAAGTCAATCGCCGCTTCCCGCAGACCGAATATGCCGCCGATGCGCGGCTGAAGCTCGACCTCGTGGCCGATCACCTGGCGGGCAAGGAAATGGAAATCGGGCGCTTCTACCAGCGTTCGGGCCGCTGGCTTGCCGCCGCGCTGCGTTTCCGCAACGTGGTCGAGCAATACGAGACCACCAGCCACACGCCCGAGGCGCTTTACCGCCTGACCGAAAGCAGCCTGGCGCTCGGCATTCGCGAGGAAGCGGTGAAATATGCCGCGGTTCTCGGTGCCAACTATCCGGGCAGCGAGTGGTACGAAAAGGCCTTCGAACTGGTCGAGGACCACGCATCGGACGTCACCCCGAGCTGATCGGCGCGCGCCAGGCGCGGCGCGTGCCTGAGCGCGCTTAGGCTTCTTTCGATCCGATGCCTTCGGCCAAAAGCCGGTTGATCGTGCGCGCGACCGCTTCGGGCGCGGCGTCGCCGGCCTCGCGCCAGACGGCGTAGCGAAGGCCGGCAAACACGTTCATCCCCATGATCGCCCAAGCCTCGATTTCGCCGAGGTCCTCGCGCAGCTCGCCCGCCGCCGCCCCGGCTTCGAGGCGGGAGCGGATGCGCGCCGCGATCGTCTGGTAATGTCCGCGATAGCTCTCGGGATCGACGAATTCGGCCTCGTCGATGATCCGGTACACTTCCTTGTGTTCGCCGGCGAAGGCGAGGAAGGCGGTGAGGGCGGCCTGTTCGATCTCGAGCGCGCTCATGTCGTCGCGCATCGCGGCGCGCGCGCTCGCCATGACATTGCCGCTCATGTCCTTGACCAGCGCACGGAACAGCGCGTCCTTGCTGTCGAAATAGGTGTAGAAGGTGCCCAGCGCGACGCCGGCGCGGCGCGTGATCGAACTCACCGAAGCCTCGTGAAACCCGCGCTCCCCGAACTCGGTCGCCGAGGCATCGAGCAGCTTGCGTAGCGTTTTGCGACCGCGCTCGGTGCGCGGGGTCTTGGCCGCGTCTTCGGCTGCTCGCTGTTCGCCCATATTGCTCCCTCCAATGGCCGCCGCACTAGGCGCTGGACGGAAAAATCACAAGGACGAACTTGAAAGTTGGTTCAACTTTCAATATTGAGGCGACCAAGACGGGTTTGGGAGGAACCACCACGATGACAATGCACGTTTACACCGCTCGCGCTGCCCTGCTTTCGGGTTGCGCGGCGATCGCCGCGTTGGCTGCGCCCGCAATGGCTCAAACCGCGGCCGATGCCGCAAGCGAAATCGCAACCACTGCCGAGCCGCAGGGCAACACGATCATCGTCACCGCCCGCCGGCGCGAGGAGCGCCTGCTCGATGTGCCGCTCTCGGTCAGCGCGGTCAGCGGCGAAGAGCTCGAACAGCGCGGCGTGCTCGAGATTACCCAGGTCGCTCAGCAGGTGCCCAATATCACGCTCGAAGTGAGCCGCGGCACCAACACCACGCTCACCGCCTTCGTGCGCGGGGTCGGTCAGCAGGACCCGGTCGCGGGGTTCGAGGCCGGCGTCGGGGTCTATGTCGACGATGTCTATCTCAACCGTCCGCAGGCCGCCGTCCTCGATGTCTACGACGTCGAGCGGATCGAGGTGCTGCGCGGGCCGCAAGGCACGCTCTACGGTCGCAACACGATCGGCGGCGCGATCAAGTATGTCACCGCGCGCCTGCCCGACGACCCGAGCCTCTCGGTGCGCGCGACCTATGGCAGCTACGACCAGGCCGACCTGATCGTCACCGCCTCGACCCCGGTGAGCGACGCGCTGACGATCGGCGCCAGCGGTGCGCGGCTGTCGCGCGGCGGCTACGGCGACAATCTCACTCTCGGCACCGAGAACTACAACAAGGACGTCTGGGCCGCGCGCGGCACGGTCGAGTTCGACAGCGGCCCGATATTCGCGCGGCTTTCGGGCGACTACGTCAAGGACAATTCGGAGGCGCGGCAGGGCACCCGGCTGATCCCGGGCCTGCTCTCGGGCGCGCCGTTGCTCGACAATGTCTATGACACCCGCGCCGGGCTCGACGTGGTCGACCAGCAGGTCGAGGCCTTCGGCGGCGCGCTCAATTTCGCGGTCGAATTGTCGGACACGCTGACACTCAAGTCGATCACCGGCTACCGCGAGGATTCATCGACCAGCCCGATCGATTTCGACAGCCTTCCAGCCGCCGATCTCGACGTGCCCGCGATCTACGAGAACGACCAGTTCAGCCAGGAAGTGCAGCTCTTGTGGGAAGGCGACAGGCTCTCAGGCGTGCTCGGCGCCTATTACCTCGACGCCAATGCCTTCACCGCCTTCGACGTCGCGCTGTTCACCGTCGGCGACCTCATCGGCCTGCCCGGTCTCAACGCGCAGACCCTGGGCGATGTCGACACCGAGACCTGGAGCGTGTTCGGCGATTTCACCTACGATCTGACCGACACGATCAGTATCTCGCTCGGCGGGCGCTATACCAGCGACAAGCGCACCAGCAGGGTGTTGCGGACCACCTTCATCGGCGGGTTCTCGGACCTGTTCATTCCAAACAGCCCGGCCACCGCGATCGCCACGACCAGCGATTTTTTCGGCAGCGAGACCTTTACCGATTTCAATCCGCGCGCCTCGATCAGCTGGCAGCCCGATGACAATCACAACCTCTATTTCACCTACAGCCAGGGCTTCAAGGGCGGCGGATTCGATCCACGCGGCCAGACCACCGCGGCGCCCGATCTCGATGGCGACGGCGACGTTGATTTCGACGATCAGTTCGAATTCCTGCGCTTCGCTCCCGAAACGGTCGATAGCTACGAGCTGGGATGGAAGGGCTCGCTGCTCGACAACCGACTCAACGTGTCGTTCGCGGCCTTCATGGGCCAGTACAACGACGTGCAGATCCCCGGATCGGTCGGGCTCGACACCAATGGCGACGGGGTGAACGACAGCTTCATCGGCATCACCTCCAACGCCGCGAGCGCCGATGTCAACGGCTTCGAATTCGAGGGCAATGCGCTGGTCGGCCGGGACTTTGCGGGCGATGGCAGCCGCCTGTCGGTCAACTGGTCGCTGGGCTATCTCGATGCCGGCTTCGACACTTTCATCGACGCGTTCGGCAACGATGTCGCTGACCAGCGGGTGTTCCAAAACACCCCCGACATCACCGCGCACATGGGATTCAATCTCGGCCTGCCGGTAGCGAGCGGAATGGTCGATTTTATCGGGCTGGCGTCGATGCGGAGCGATGCGAGCCAGTTCGAGACGCCCAATCCCTTCCTCGACCAGGACGGCTTCGTGCTCGTCGATGCAAGCGTCGTTTACACCGATGACATGGGCCGGTTCTCGATCGGAGCGCATGCCAAGAACCTGTTCGACAAGGAATATATTGTGGCCGGCTATAATTTCGTCAGCGGCGGTACCGGTGGCGCGCCGTTCCAGCCAACGCTCGGCCTCGAAGGCACGCTGACCGGCTTCTACGGCGACCCGCGGCGCTTCTACGTCACGGCCGAAATCAATTTCTGAATCGGCACAGTGCGGGTGCGCGGCGTTCTGAGGGGGACGCCGCGCGCTTTGCACCATAACGCACAGGATATCTCGCTCACGGCGCGTGACGCGCCCGGTGAGAGCGGCTAGACATCGCGGGCAATGCTCACCCGGCTCTGGATCCGCAACATCGTCCTCATCGAAGCGCTCGATCTCGAGTTTCGCCGCGGCCTCGGCGTGCTCACCGGCGAGACCGGGGCGGGCAAGTCGATCCTGCTCGATGCGCTGGGCCTCGTGCTCGGCGACCGCGCCGACAGCTCGCTCGTCCGCAGCGGCGAGGACAAGGCGAGCGTGACCGCGAGTTTCGAATTCGCGCAGCTTCCCGCACAGATCGCCGAGGCGCTGGACGAGGCCGATCTCGCAATCGAGCCGGGCGAGCCGCTGATGATCCGCCGCCAGGTAAAGGCCGATGGCGGCTCGCGTGCCTATGTCAACGACCAGCCGGCAAGCGTGGCGCTGCTGCGCGAGATCGCCCCTGCGCTGGTCGAACTGCACGGGCAGCACGACGATCGCGGGCTGGTGAACCCGCGCGGCCACCGCGCCTTGCTCGACCGTTATGGCGGGATAGACAGCGCCGCGCTCGCGCGGCGCTGGGCCAGTTGGGCGAAGGCGGAGGCGCAGCTTGCCGAAGCGCGCGACGCCCAGGAACAGGCACGCGCCGACCAGGACCTGCTGATCGCGCATCTCGCCGAACTGACCGCGCTCGAACCGCAGGCGGGCGAGGAGGAACGGCTCGCGACCGCTCGCGCCGACATGCAGAAGGGCGAGAAACTGGCAGGCGATCTCGAGGAATTGCGCCATGTCTGGGAAGGCTCGGATTCGCCGCTTGCCGCCTTGCGGGTGGCGGCGCGCAAGCTTGACCGGATCGCTCCCGAGCACCCGCTCCTGACCGAGGCGCTCGCTGCGCTCGACCGGGCGGTTATCGAGGCGGGCGAGGCCGAGGAAAAACTCGAATCCGCGGCCGAGGCGCTGGTCCACGATCCCGCCGCGCTCGACGCTGCCGAGACGCGTTTGTTCGAATTGCGCGCGCTCGCACGCAAGCATCGCTGCGAGGTCGACTCGCTGCCGGAACTGATGCGCGACATGCGCAGCCGGCTTGATTCGATCGAGGGCGCCGAGGCAACGCTCGATTCGCTCGAGGTCGCCGCGAAGGAAGAACGCGCCGCCTATGAGAAGGAGGCGCACAAGGCCCACGAGGCGCGGGTCAAGGCTGCCAAGACGCTCGACCAGGCGGTCGCCGCCGAGCTTGCACCGCTCAAGCTCGATGCGGCGCGCTTTCTCACCGCGATCGGCAAGCTTCCCGAAGAAAAGTGGGGCGCGAACGGGATCGACACGGTCGAATTCCTGATCGCCACCAATCCCGGCGCCGATTATGCCCCTCTCGGCAAGATCGCGAGCGGCGGCGAACTGTCGCGCTTCATCCTCGCGCTCAAGGTCGCGCTCGCCGAAAAGGGCGGGGCGGCGACGATCATCTTCGACGAAATCGACCGCGGCGTGGGCGGCGCGGTGGCAAGCGCCATCGGCGAAAGGCTCGCCCGGCTCGCGGCGAATGAAGGACAATTGCTCGCCGTCACCCATTCGCCGCAGGTCGCTGCGCGCGGGGGGCTGCACTATCTCATCGCCAAGTCGTCGAAAGGCACGGTCACCAGGACCAGTGTCGCGCTGCTCGATGACGAGGGCCGCAAGGAAGAGATCGCGCGGATGCTCTCGGGCGCGGAAATCACCAGCGAGGCACGGGCGCAGGCGGACCGCCTGCTGGAGGGGGCGTGATGGGCGATCTGGGCGACATGATCCTGGCACTCGGCGTGCTGGTGGCGCTGGCCTCGCTCGGTCTAGGCACGCTGCTGGCGCTTGGCCTGATGGCGCTGCTCGGCCTGGTGAGCGAATGGAGTTTCCGGCGCATCTTTTTCTTGTCCTTCGGTCTGGCGCTGCTGGTTCCGGTCTTGCTCGGCGGCGCGCTGGTCGGGGTGCTTCAGGACGAGGAAGTGCGCTCGGAGATCAGCGCGGAACTGCGCGACGCCCTGCCAGCCGCCAGCAGGCCCACCGACGAATCGCTGGATTTCGACCGCGCGGAGGAGGACGGCACCTTGTCGCAGAGCGAGCAGGAAGCGAGGCTGGAGGATCGGTTGCAGCGGATCGCTCCCGGTGCCGAGGTGGCGATCGACGAGAACGGCATCCGCATCACCACGCGCGATGATTCGGTCACGATCGACATCGACTAGGACCGCGCGCGATGACCAGCCTTACCGAAGCCGAGGCCGCCAATGAATTGATGCGGCTCGCTCGCCAGATCGCGAAGCACGACCGGCTCTATCACGCCGAAGACGCGCCCGAGATCACCGACCAGGAATACGATGCGCTGGTGCGCCGCAATGCCGAGCTCGAGGCGGCGTTCCCGCACCTGATCCGAGAGGATTCGCCGTCGCGCAAGGTCGGTCACCGGGTCGCCGCCTCGCCGCTGTCTAAGGTCACCCACGAGGTTCGCATGATGAGCCTCGACAACGCCTTTTCCGATGACGAGCTGCGCGATTTCTTCGCCCGCGTGCGGCGCTATCTCAATCTCGATGACAGCGAGCCTGTCGGCTTCACGGTCGAGGACAAGATCGACGGGCTCTCGTGTTCGCTGCGCTACGAAAACGGCGCGCTGGTGCGCGCCGCGACCCGCGGGGACGGGCAGGTGGGCGAAGACGTGACCGCCAATGTCGCGCACATTCCCGACATTCCGCAGCAGCTGCCGGCCAATGCCAAGACCCCTGTGCCCGACGTGTTCGAAGTGCGCGGCGAGGTCTATATGGAGCGCGCCGCCTTTGCCCAGCTCAACCGCAAGGCCGAAGAGGACGGGACCAAGCCCTTCGCCAACCCGCGCAATGCGGCGGCCGGATCGCTGCGGCAGAAGGATGCAAGCGTGACCGCGGACCGCCCCTTGCGCTTCTGGGCGCATGGCTGGGGCGCGGCGAGCGAGGTGCCTGCCACAACGCAGGAAGAGATGGTGCGCATCCTCGATCAATGGGGCCTGCCGGTCTCCCCCCTGTTTGCGCGGTTCGAGGACGAGGACGCGCTGATCGGCCATTACGAAACGATCGCCAAGGCGCGCGACGGGCTCGCCTATGAGATCGACGGCGTGGTCTACAAGGTCGACCGGCTCGACTGGCAGGCGCGCATGGGGTTTGTCGCCAAGGCGCCGCGCTGGGCGATCGCGCGCAAGTTTCCTGCCGAACGTGCCGAGACCACGCTCGAAGCCATCGACATCCAGGTCGGGCGCACCGGCAAGCTGACGCCGGTCGGGCGGCTTGCCCCGGTGCTGGTCGGCGGGGTGACGGTGACCAATGTGACGCTCCACAATCGCGACGAGATCGAACGGCTCGGCGTGCGCCCGGGTGACCGGGTGGTGATCCAGCGCGCGGGCGACGTGATCCCGCAAGTGGTGGAAAACCTGACGCGCGAGCAGACGGGCGAGCCATTCGCCTTTCCCGACCACTGCCCCGAATGCGACAGCGAGGCGGTCGCCGAAGAGGGCGAGGTCGATGTGCGCTGCACAGGCGGTCTGATATGTCCGGCCCAACGCGTTCAAAGACTTGAACATTTCGTCAGTCGCAAGGCGCTCGACATTGACGGCTTCGGGTCGCGGACCATCGCCCAGTTCTTCGCGCTGGGCTGGCTTGAAAGCCCTGCCGACATTTTCCGCCTGAAACAGCGCCGCTCGGACATCCTCGCGCTCGAAGGGTGGCAGGACAAGTCTGTGGACAACCTGTTGGCAGCTGTGGAAGCCCGCCGCGAGCCCGACGCCGCGCGGCTGCTGTTCGGCCTCGGCATTCGCCATGTCGGCGAGGTCACCGCGCGAGACCTCCTGAAGCACGTCCACACCCTGCCGGCCTTGCGAGAAATCGCTGAGAAAGCGCGCGCGGGCGACAAGGAAGCCGCGAGCGAACTGACCGCGATCGACGGGATTGGGCCGAGCGTCGTCGAGGCACTGGGCGATTTCTTCCACGAACCGCACAATGTCGCAGTGTGGGAAGATATTCTCTCTGAAGTCTCGCCGCCGCGTTACGAGGTCGAAACGCTCGATTCACCCGTCGCAGGCAAGACGGTCGTGTTCACCGGCAAGCTCGAAACGATGAGCCGCGACGAGGCCAAGGCGCAGGCCGAAAGGCTGGGCGCCAAGGCATCGGGCAGCGTCAGCGCCAAGACCGACTTGCTGGTCGCCGGGCCGGGGGCGGGATCGAAGCTCAAGAAAGCGCGGGATCTCGGCATCGAGGTGATTGACGAGGCCGGGTGGGCGCAGATCGTCGCAGCGGCCGGATAAGACCGAAAAACCAAGGGGACGATTGCACCATGTTGATTTCCGATGCGCAGGCGGACCTGCGCCGTGCCTATACCGACGGGGGGCCGGGCGTCTTGATTTCGGGCCTGGTCTGGCTTGCCGCGTGGATCGCCGATAGCCGCAGTGGCACCGCGACCGGCTTCGCGGTCCTGTTTGTCGGCGGCATGACAATCTATCCGCTGGCACTTCTCGCCAATCGCGCGCTTCTGCGCCGTCCTGCCGAGGTTAAGGGCAATCCGGGCGGACCGCTGGTGGTCGAGGTGACCGCCGCTATGATTGCCGGCCTGTTCGCCGCTTACCTGTTTCTCGACCACGCGCCCGAACTGGTCATGCCTCTCGCGGCGATCGCGGTCGGCGTGCATTATTTCGCGTTCAGGACGGCTTACGGCGACAAAATCTTCTGGGCTCTCGGCGCGATCGTCACTTTCGTTGGTGTTGCTGCGATCTATCGCTTCGTGCCGCTGCCCGGGCCGGTGACGCTGCAAGTGGCAATCATCGAGATCCTGTTCGGCATCGGCCTGACCTGGCGAGGGACCAGGCGGTGATCGCCGAGACGCACGCGCAGGCCACGAGGATCGCGGGCCTGCTGCGCGAGCGGGGCGAAACGATCGCGGTGGCCGATGGCGCGACCGGCGGGTTGATCGCGGCATCGCTGCTGACCGTTCCGGGTGCTCTCGATTTCTTCGTCGGCGCAGGCGTGGTCTATTCGCTGCGCGCGCGCGATGTCCTGTTCGATCTGCCGCGCGAAGCCTATCAGGGGATGCGCTCGGTGACCGCGGACTACGCGCTGCTCCAGGCGCGCGCGATCCGCGAAAGGCTCGGCGCCGATTGGGGGCTGGCCGAAAGCGGATCGGCAGGGGCGAGCAAGCACCCGATGAAGGTCGCCTCGGGCCGCAGCATCGCCGCATTGGCGGGGCCGGGCGGTGAGTTTACGCGGGCAACCGAAACCGGGAGCGAGGACCGCATCGCCAACATGGCGGCCTTTACCGGCAATGCGCTGGAACTGCTTGAAGAGGCGCTCGGCAAGGGCGCCTAGTCGTTGGGCATCAGGTAGATCTCGCGCACGGCGGCCGTCTCGGGCTGCGAGAGCGCGAACATCACTGCATTGGCGACATCCTCGGGCTGGATCTTGGTCGGCTTGGGTTCGTCGAAGAACGCGGTGTCGACCATTCCGGGCGCGATCACGGTCGCGCGGCCGCCCCATTCGCGCATTTCCTCGGCAAGGTTCTCGGTGAAGCCGTGGACGAACCACTTGGTCGCCGAATAGACCGAGCCCTTGAAATGGTCGCGTCCGGCCTTCGAACCGGTGGCGATGAAATGCCCCTTGGTCTTTCTGAGATGCGGGATCGCCTCGTGCGCGGCATAGAGCACGGCGAGCACGTTGACGTGGATCATGTCGTGCCAGGCATCGGGGTCGCCGTTCTCGACACCCGGCTTGTCGACGCCGGTCCCGGCATTGGCATAGACCGCGTCGATCCCGCCGAACCTGTCCGCCGCCTGTTCGAGCGCGCCGCGAATGTCCTCGCGCCGGGTCACGTCGCAGGTGATCGCAAGCGCGCCATCGCCGATTTCGCTTGCCAGCGCCTCGATCTTGTCGGTCGAGCGCGCGCACAGCGCGACATTCCAGCCCGCATCGGCCGCGGCGCGCGCGGTGGCTGCGCCGATGCCCGAGGATGCGCCGGTGATGAGGAGAGTGGAGGCCATGCGTGTTTCCTTTGTCGGGGGGTTGTGTCCCCAATCAAAGGTTGGCAGCGCTTAGCGTTCCGGCACCCATTTCATCACTCCGCCCGGGAGCGGGGTCCACAGCCCCGTTGCGACGCCAGCATCGGCCAGCCGGTCGGCGGTCCACTGGTTGCAGGTATTGCCCAGGTGATAGGTGCCGCGCGCGCTGTAGAAGACATCGTGCGCGCCATAACCCTGCAACGTCTCTCGCGCCGCAGGCGGATCGAGCGCGGCGATGATCGCATCGGCGAGCGCCCGGAATTCGCGCGGGCGCAGATGGAGCACACGGTAGTCCTGCGAGGGGGCAGGGCGGACGTAATGCGCGACATGGAGCACGCCTTTGCCTCCAATTGCAGCGCTGATGGCGGTGACGGGATCGAGATCCGCCCATGTCGGGGTCTCGAGGAAAAAGGCGCGCTCGCCCCAGCTGACCGCGACATGGGTATAGGGCCGCGCGCTCGCGGCGATGTCAGCCGGTGGGAAGTGCCGATGCCAGTCGACCCCCTCGGCCCGCACCGGCATGGCGATCTCTGTATGGATGCCGTTCGAGCCGACGAGGATTGGAATTGAGGGCTCCGCGCCGGGAGCAGGTTCGCTCCAATCGCCATTGCGCGCGATCGAGGAGCCGATCCAGGCCGAGAGCGCGAAGCCGAGCATTGCTGCCAGCACCAGTGCTGCAAGCCCAATCGCAATCCGCTTGGCGCGGCGGCGGGCAGGGCGGGTGTCAGCGGCCACGCCGCCGCCTGAACCACAGGATCGCCCATCCCCCGCGCTCGATCCGCGCCGCGAGGCGGAAGCCTGCGCGGCGATAGGCGCGGCGCACCCGTGCCTCCTGCTCGCCTGCGAGGAGGCCCGCGAGCAGCACGCTTCCCCCCGGCGACACCGCTTCGGCAAAATCGGGAGCGAGCTCGACCAGCGGCCCTGCGAGGATATTGGCTATCAGCAGGTCGTATGGCCCGCGCAGTTGCAGCAGAGGATCGTCCATGCCGGGCGCGATCACCATCGTCATCTCGCGCATGCCGCTGCCGATCGCGATGCCGTTCAACGCGGCGTTGTCGGCGATCACGCCCGCGCAGACCGGGTCGATATCTGAAGCGGTCACCTTGGCATGCGGCCACAGCGCCATGGCGGCAAAGCCGAGCAGGCCGGTTCCGGTGCCGATATCGGCGATCGCCCGTGCGCGCATGCCGCTTGCCTTCATCGCGCCGAGCATTTCGAGGCAGCCTGCCGTGGTCCGGTGCTGCCCGGTGCCGAAGGCCTGGCTGGCGGGAATGGCGAAATTGATCGCATCCTCGGTGGGAGGGAAATCGGGGGTATGGACACGGAACAGGCCGGCGCGGATCGGCGGGGTGCCTTGCTGGCTGAGCGTGACCCAGTCCTCGTCAGGCAGCTTTTCAACCGTGATCTTCGGGGCCTCGCCCGCGAACAGTCCCGCCATAGCCTTTTTCTGCACAGCGCCGGGCCTTGCCGGGTAATAGCCTTCGAGAGCCCAGTCGTGCGGGCGATCCTCGGCGACTTCGCGGCCGGTAACGACGAGATCGAAGTCCCAGTCGTCGATCTCGTCCTGCGCGAGCAGCGCGGCCTGGACGACCGGCTTGGGCGCATAAGCGGTGAGCTTCCAGGTGCTCATTCGCCCACAGCCTCGCGTGCCAGCCGCGCATCGAGGTCGCCATGCTTCTTCGCGGCATATTGGGCGCAGGTCATTCCGCCGCGCAGTGTTCCTGTCGCAGCGCGTTCGACCATGAGGCTGTGCGAGGGGTGCGGGGTGAGCAGGATGTCGCAATCGAGCGCGGCAATCCGGTCGAGACCGGCGCGATATCGGGCGAGATATTCAGGGTGGTCGGAGAAGCGGTAATCGTCCCGGCTGATCGGCGAGAGGCTGTCGGCATAGACGATATCGAGACAGGCAGCGCCGTCCTGTTCGCACGCTTGCCACTGCCAGCTCATCGCTCCGGGCGAATGGCCCGGGGTCGCAACCGGCATGAGCTCGATTGCCTCGAGATAAACCGGGTGGCCCGCCTCGCCCGGGGCTGGAAGCCCGGTGGTCACGTGTCCGACGGCGGGGAAAGCTTCGTGCATTCCCGATTGCGGATCGCTTGCCGCGACGATGCCGCTAGACAACACCGGTGCTGCGAGTTCCGAGGCGATCAGCACCGCGCCGCTCGCCTCCTGCAAAAACTGCATCCCGGCGACGTGGTCGAAATGTTCGTGGCTGTAGAGCAGGATGCCGATCGCGGCCGGATCGACGCCGAGCGCGGCGAGATTGGCGAGCACGACCTCAGCGCCTGCTTCGGTCCCGCTGTCGATCAGGACGTGGCGTTCGTCGCCCTTGATCAGGATCGCCGCGATCCCGCAGGTGCCGACATAGTATGTGTTGGCGTGGACCTGGAACGGTGCGGCGGGCTTGTCCCAATCGTCCCATGGCTCGCATTCCTGCGAAAAGCGAACGAGGTCCGGGGACCGGTTTTCGGCGCTGGCGATCGGCACGTGCGTATCCGGCGCAGCGGGGGCGCAGGCGGCGAGAGCGAGGGTCGCGATGGCGATTCTAGCGAACAAAGCTGGCTCCGTTGGCGTCGATCACCGCGCCGGTCATGCTGGCAGGAGCATCGAGCGCGCAGAAAGCGATAACCGCCGCGATTTCCTCGGGCTCTGCCACCCGGCCAAGGGGGATGTCGGCAAGCAATCCGGCGCCGCCGCGGCTTTCGAGATAGTCCCCTGCCATTGCGGTGTCGACAAAACCCGGCGTGATCGCGAAGCTAAATATGCCTTCGCTCGCATAGGCGCGCGCGATCGTCTTGTGCATGGCCACCATCCCGCCCTTGGCCGCGGCATAGTGCCAGTGCGCGGGGGAATCGCCGCGATAGGCGGCGCGGCTTGCAACATGGACGAGCCTGCCGCCGGTCCCGCGTTCCTGCCAGTGTCGCACCGCGAAGCGCGAGAGCTGGGCGGCAGCGGTGAGGTTGATTCGCAGCGTGTCCTCCCAGCCGTCGAGCCATTCGATATCGCTTCCATCGAGCGGATTGGCAGCGAACAGCCCGGCATTGTTGACCAAGGCCGCGATCTCGCCCCCGCTGATTTCCAGAGCGCGTTCCCACAGAGCCTGCGCGGCGAGCGGGTCGGTGAAATCGGCGGCGATCTCGCGCGTGCCGTCGCCCTTGGTCGCGTGGCCGATCACGGTCAGTCCGCGCGCTTCGAGCGCTTCGCGGGCGGCCTTGCCGATGCCGCGGCTCGATCCGGTCAGGAGGATGTAAGTCATGCAATGCGCTATCGTGAAAATTGCAAGCGGAGTCGAGGTGGTACGCGCTTGTATCGCAGGCCACATTCGCTAAACGGGGCGCGGGCAATCACGAGACACAGGACCGTCATGAGCCAAAGACCGCTATCACCGCACCTCCAGATCTGGCGGTGGGGACCGCACATGCTGGTATCGATCCTCCACCGCGCAACCGGCGACGGCATGGCGCTGGTCGGGCTTGGCGTGCTGGTCTGGTGGCTCGGCGCGCTTGCCAGCGGACCCGAAGCCTATGACAGGTTTCTAGCGGTGATGACCTCGCCGATCGGCTGGTTCGTTCTGGTCGGATTGTCCTGGGCGTTCTTCACTCACCTGATGAGCGGACTGCGCCACTTCGTTCTCGATATCGGCGCAGGCTATGAACTCGACACCAACCGGTTCTGGTCGGTCGCGTGCCCGCTGCTCGGCGTGCTGTTCACGATCGGGTTCTGGGCTTTCATCTTCTGGCGCGACGGAGGGCTCTTCTGATGGCTGACGGCACTCCTATCGGACGCGTGCGCGGGCTCGGCTCGGCGCATCACGGCGCGCATCACTGGCTCGTTCACCGCATCACCGCGATCAGCAACCTGCTGCTGATGGCCTGGCTGCTCGCCAGCTTCCTGCTGCGCGAGGACTTCAGCCATGGCGCGGTCGCCACCTGGCTTTCGCAGCCGCTCGCCGCGGTTCCGATGATCCTGCTGGTGATCAGCCTGTTCTACCACGCCCGGCTGGGCCTCCAGGTCCTGATCGAGGACTATGTCCACCAAGCGGGCACCAAGTTCGCGGCGCTCGCCGCGCTCAACCTTGCCGCGATCGGCGGCGGCGCATTCGCGGTCTTCTCGGTCGCGCGCCTCGCACTCACAGGAGCCGCCTGATGGCAACTTCTCCCACCAATTCCGCTTACAAGATCATCGACCACACCTATGACGTGGTGGTGGTGGGCGCGGGCGGATCGGGCCTGCGCGCAACCATGGGCGCAGCCGAGGCCGGGCTGCGCACCGCCAACATATCCAAGGTTTTCCCGACGCGGTCGCACACCGTGGCTGCGCAAGGCGGGATCGCCGCGTCGCTCGGCAACAATTCGCCCGACCACTGGACCTGGCACATGTACGACACCGTCAAGGGGTCGGACTGGCTGGGCGACCAGGACGCGATCGAATATCTCGCGCGCGAAGCCCCGCAGGCCGTTTACGAGCTCGAACATGCAGGTGTGCCGTTCAGCCGCAACGATGACGGCACGATCTACCAGCGCCCGTTCGGCGGGCACATGCAGGAGATGGGCAAGGGCCCCCCGGTTCAGCGCACCTGCGCCGCAGCCGACCGCACCGGCCACGCCATGCTTCACGCGCTCTATCAGCAGAGCCTGAAATACGACGCCGACTTCTTCATCGAATATTTCGCGCTCGACCTGATCATGGCCGAAGTTGACGGGGTGAAGGCCTGCGTCGGCGTGATGGCGATGTGCCTCGACGATGGCACCATTCACCGTTTCCGCGCGCAGAGCGTGGTGCTGGCGACCGGCGGCTATGGCCGCTGCTATTACACCGCGACCAGCGCGCATACCTGCACCGGCGATGGCGGCGGCATGGTGCTGCGCGCCGGCCTGCCGCTTCAGGACATGGAATTCGTCCAGTTCCACCCGACCGGCATTTACGGCGCAGGTGTGCTCATCACCGAGGGCGCACGCGGCGAGGGCGGCTACCTTACCAATTCCGAAGGCGAGCGGTTCATGGAACGCTATGCCCCTTCGGCCAAGGACCTCGCCAGCCGCGACGTCGTCTCGCAGTCGATGGCCAAGGAAATGCGCGAAGGGCGCGGCGTGGGGCCCGAAGGCGACCACATCCACCTGCACCTCGACCACATCGATCCCAAGGTGCTCGCCGAGCGCCTCCCGGGCATCACCGAGAGCGGCAAGATCTTCGCCGGTGTCGACCTGACCCGCGAGGCGCTGCCGGTCACGCCGACGGTCCATTACAACATGGGCGGCATCCCGTGTAACTACCACGGCCAGGTGGTCACGATCGGCCCTGATGGCGATCCCGATTTCGTGGTTCCCGGCCTCTATGCCGTGGGCGAGGCGGCCTGCGTGTCGGTCCACGGCGCGAACCGCCTCGGCTCGAACTCGCTGATCGACCTCGTCGTTTTCGGCCGCGCCACCGGCCTGCATCTCAAGGAAACGCTCAAGCCGGGCGCATCGCAGCCCGAACTGGCCAAGGACAGCGCCGAATTCGCGCTGGGCCGGGTCGATCACTTCCGCAACGCCAATGGCGGATCGCCCACCGCGACGGTGCGCACCGAGATGCAGAAGACCATGCAGAAACACTGCGCGGTGTTCCGCAATGACGAGCTGCTCAATGAGGGCATGAGCCGGATCGAGGAGATCAATGCGCAGATGCAGGACCTCCATGTCACGGACAAGTCGCTGATCTGGAATTCGGACCTCATCGAGACGCTCGAGCTCGACAATCTTATCGGTCAGGCCGCCGTGACCATGGCCTCTGCCGCGAACCGCAAGGAATGCCGCGGAAGCCACGTCAACGAGGACTATTGGAACGACGAGACCAATGGCCGCGATGACGAGAACTGGATGAAGCACACCGTCGCCTGGTTCGATGGCTGGGGCGGCGGCGCAAAGGGTTCGGGAAGCGGCACGATGCGGATCGATTATCGCCCGGTGCACGAATACACGCTCACCGACGATATCGACTACATCAAGCCAAAGAAACGCACTTACTGATCGCGCTTGCGGGCGCGCGGGCAAGCTCCGCGGGCAATCAACCTGGGGCGTCCTGCGCGCTTGCTTCGCCCGCTTCCTCGCCTACTGCCGCGGTGTCGCCTGCCGGTTCGGCCCGGCGCGCGGCGATGATCGTAACCGGTTCGGCCAGCATCTGGCCGACCATCCATCCTTCGCCCTTGGCGGGGTCGATGGGAGAGGCGTGGATCACCTCGACAACGTCCATCCCGTCAATGACATAGCCGAACACCGCATAGCCGTTCTGCCAGACCGGGTCATCCGATTGCGGATTGGCATCGAGCCCGGTCTGGTCGCCGAGCATGATCGAGAAATCGCCATTGGCGGTGCCCGGCTCGCCCATCGCCATCGAGACCGCGCCGCGCGTGTGGCTTAGCCCGGTCATCGTGGTCGCCTCGTGCGCGATGCCCGGCAGCACGCGGTCAGGGTCCCACTGGGTCCCGCCCTGGAGCAGGCCATTGGGCTGTTCGCCCCAATCCACCCGCATCGCGCGGTAGAACACAGTGCCATCGAAGCGCCCCTCATCGACATAGCGCAGGAAATTGCCCGCCGTGATCGGGGCCGCCCTGGTCTCGAGCCGGATCGTGATCGCGCCCATATCGGTCTCGAGCACGACATCGGCGGTCTGCGCCGCCTCGTCCTCGCCCTCGGCCTCGACAGGCAGCGCAGCGCCCGGTTCGCTGGCAGCGACCGCCTCCACAGGGTCAGGCGCGGGCGTCTGGGGGGCACCGGCCGAAGCCAGTGCGAGCGAAAGCAGCCAAGGCGAAGTCATTGATCCCTTGTGATCGGTCGTTCGCAGAGTTTCAAGCGGGGAGGGGCGGTGTTCATCCCCCGGCAAGGTTTACAGCCGTAGTCGTTATGACTACACACGTAATCGAGCAAGGGAGGGTGGCTTGAACGCGATGGCTGAAAAACCCCGAACCAGTGGCCCTGATCGCATCAGCGAAGCCGAACACGCGGTGATGGAGGTGCTGTGGAACAGCGGCACCGCGACCGCCGCCGAGGTCTGCGAAGCGGTCTGCAAGGCGCGCGACTGGAGCCAGGCGACGGTCAAGACCCTGCTCTCGCGCCTGGTCCAGAAACGCGCCGTCGACGCCCGGCCCGATGGCCGGCGCTATCTCTATTCCCCGCTGATCGCGCGCGCCGATTATGTCGGCGGCGAATCGCGCAGGCTGGTCGATCGCCTGTTCGGCGGCCGGGCGGCTTCGCTGGTCGCGCATCTTGCCGAGACCGAGGCGCTGACAAACGAGGATCTCGGCGAGATCGAGGCGCTGCTCAGGGAGCTGAAACGATGAGCGCGCTGTCGATGGAGAGCGTGCTGGTCGATACCTTGCTTTGGACCGGCCTCCTGATCGCGGTCGTCCTGCTGGTGCGTCGCCTGGTGGCGCGCTGGTTCGGCCCGCAGACCGCTTACGCGCTGTGGGCGCTTCCGGCCTTGCGGCTCGTCCTTCCCCCGATCGAGCTACCCGCATGGATGCGGCCTGCCGAAACGGGGGCGCAGGCGCTGTCGCCGGCCGCGGGTGAACCGCTGATCGCGATCGACCCTCTGGCGCTGGCGGCATCGAACGGCGCCGCTGCGGCAGCGCCGGGTGCAGGTTCGGCCGCCGCTTTCGATCCGGCGACCCTCGTGCCTTTCGCCCTGGCGATCTGGCTGGTGGGGGCGTGCGCGTTCCTTTACCTGCGTTTCGCCGCCTATTTCCGCCTGCGCGACGAATTGCTCGACGGCGCCCACGAGGTCGGTCGCTGCGGCAATGTGCGCCTGATCGAGACGCCCGGGACCGGGGCGCCGCTCGCTTTCGGCGTGATCGACAAGGTCATCGCGCTGCCCGAGGGCTTTCTCGCGCAGCCCGACCGCCAGGCGCGCGATCTCGCGCTGGCGCACGAATTGGCGCATCACGAAGGCCGCGACCTGCTGGTCAACGTGCTGGTCCAGCCGCTGTTCGCGATGCATTGGTTCAACCCGCTCGCCCGTTATGGCTGGCTGGCGCTTCGGCGCGACCAGGAAGCGGCCTGCGATGCGCGGGTCATGGCTGCCACTCCGGCAGAGGACCTGTCCGCAACGCGCAATGCCTATGCCGCGCTGATCGCCGGCTTTGCAGCGCGCGCCAATCCCGCTCCCAGCCACGCGCTCGCTGCTCCGATGGCGTGCCCGGTGCTGGGCGACAAATCGATAATCCACCGTTTGAGGAGCCTGAACATGAACGACAAGACCCCGAGCCGCCGCGCAACCGGCCGCCTGCTTCTGGCAGGCGGCGTGATCGCCCTGCCGCTCACCGCCTCGATCAGCTATGCCGCCAGCGAAATCCCGCTCGCACCGGTCGCCCCGCAGGCCGCAAGCGCGCCTGCAGCGCCGCTCGCACCGCTCGCCCCGGCACCCGCGCTGGTCCAAGACCGCGAGGTTGATGTCGAGATCGAGGTCGAGACCGATGGCGAGGGCGCGATGAGCGGCGATGAGCGCCGTGAACGCCGGGTCATCGTGATCCGCGAGGACGGCGAGCACCAGGCGGGCGAACATGCCGATGGCGAACATGCCCGTCATGTCGAACGCCGCGTCATCCGCCGCCATGGCGGTGACCTGTCCGATGCCGAGCGCGAGGAAATCATGGTCGAGGTGCGCCGCGGCCTTGCCGAAGCCGATCGCACGCTCGACGACATGCCGCGCATCATCGAGGAAGCCATGGCCTCTGCCGAGGCGCATGAAGGCCGCACCGTGGTGAAGATGGAATGCGACGGTTCGAGCAACGAGGTCGCCACCACCACCGAGGACGATGACGGCAACCGCACGGTCCGGGTCTGCCGGACGCGGATCATGGCCCATGCGCTCGAGGGATTGCGCGAAGCGCGCGCCGAGATCGCCGGCAACGAGGAGTTCGACGAGGACATGCGCGCCCGGCTTTTGAGCGAGCTCGACCAGAAGATCGCCGAATGGGAAAACCGCGAAGGCTGATCCGGCAAAAGTCAGAACCGACGCCTCGAACGCGGCGCGCGACGGTCACGGCCTCGCGCGCCGTTTTCGTGTCCGCCGCGCGGGCGGCGCGTTCAGTCCTCGATGGCGGGCGCTTCGGGCGCGCTGGCGGCTGCGCGGTCGGCGCGCGGGCGGGCCGGGTAATCGCAGCCGCGCTGCTGGCCCAGGCCCTTCAGGAACCCGCGCCTGACCATCCCTGCGGTGATCGCGGCATTGACTTCGGCCTTGCGCGCATTGGCGCCCGACAATTCGCTGATGATGCCGCGAAAGGGAATGAACGACCCGACGATGCTCTGGGCAATCCGCCCCTCGCTGATCCGGCGCCCTTCATCATCCTCGGCAATGTCGAAATCGGCGCCCAGCACCCGGTCGATCGCGGCGATCCCGCCGACGATATCGTTGCAGGTGCGCAAGGTTTCCGAGGCGTAGGGATCCTCGGCCGCGGCGACAAGCGCGGGGGGAATCTCGTCGGGATCGATATTGAGCGTGTCGAGCGGCGTGCGCGCGATGTCCTCGATATCGGGCTCCTGGTTCATCTGCCCCTGCGCCGACAGCGGCGCGCTCGCCAGCGCCGCCAGCGCGATGGCGCCAAGCGCCCCGAAGGCAAACCTATCAGCCAATTTGCGTGATCCGGTCGCAGGCGCGGTCATCGCCCCGGAAGCCGAGTTGCAGCGCCTGCTGCCTTTGTTCGCTGGTGCCATGGGTGAACCCTTCGGGATTGACTCGGCGCCCCGCGCGCCGCTGAAGCGTGTCGTCGCCGATCGAGCTCGCCGCGCGCATGCCCTCGGCCATGTCGCCCGCTTCGAGCAGTCCGCGATTGCGGCCCGCCCAGACCCCGGCATAGCAATCGGCCTGAAGCTCCATCAGCACGTTGAGCTGGTTCGCCTGGCGCGGATTGGCGCTTTGCGCGCTGCGGATCTGGCCGGAAATGCCGGTGATCGTCTGGATGTGATGGCCGTATTCATGCGCGACCACGTAGAGCCGCGCGAAATCGCCGCGCTCGCCTGCCATCTGTGCAAGCTGGTCGTAGAAAGCGACATCGATATAGATCGTCTCGTCCGCCGGGCAGTAGAACGGGCCCATGCCCACCGATGCGCCGCCGCAGCCGGTGTTGAATTGCTGGCGGGTGGCAAAACGAAGCGAGGGCTGACGGAATGCGACGCCCTGTTCGGCAAAGGTCTGCTCCCAGGTGTCGTTGAGCGAAGTCAGTGCGGCGCAGGTCTCGTTGGCATAGGCGTTCGAGGAACAGATCGCCTGCTCGTCCTCGCCATCGACGCTTTGCTGCACGGTCGGGCCCTGGCCGCCTTCGAGCACGCCGATCGTCTGCATCGGGTCGACCCCGAAGAACAAGGCGCCCGCGATCGCGATCACCAGGGTGAAGCACCCCACGCCGCCGGCGCGCCGCGCGCCTCCGCCCCCGGTGGTCCCGACGTGGATCTTCGATGTGTCGAACGGATTGAGGCGCATGAGTTTCCCTTCACTTACCCTGTCGGCGCGGCAATGGCATTCACAGCAATAATGCTGGACAGCACCGCGCGCTATGGCGATGGCATGCCCACCCAACGAACACCTTAAGGAGTTGTGCCCAATGAGAAAGGGCGAATTGCTTGCAGGACGCCGCGCGCTGGTGACCGGATCGACATCGGGGATCGGCCTCGCGATCGCACGCGCTCTGCGTGCCGAAGGGGCCGAGATCGTGCTCAACGGGCTGGGCGATGCGGACGAGATTGCCGGGCTTTGCGAGGAGATGGACGCGCGTCACGCCGATGCCAACCTGCTCGATCCCGCCGCGATCGAGGCGATGATGGGCGAGATCGGCCCGGTCGATATCCTCGTCAACAATGCCGGGATGCAGCACGTCTCCCCGGTCGAGGATTTCCCGACGGCGAAATGGGACGCGATCATCGCGCTCAACCTGTCGGCGGTGTTCCACACCACCCGGCTCGCTGTCCCGGCGATGAAGGGAAAGGGCTGGGGGCGGATCATCAACACCGCCAGCGCGCATTCGAAGACCGCCTCGCCCTTCAAGAGCGCCTACAACGCCTCCAAGCACGCGGTCGACGGCTTTACCAAGACCATCGCGCTCGAACTGGCCACCAGCGGCGTGACCGCCAATTGCATCAGTCCCGGCTATGTCTGGACCCCGCTGATCGAGGGGCAGATCCCCGACACCATGGCCGCGCGCGGCCTCACCCGCGAGGAAGTCATAAACGATGTCCTGCTCGCCAAACAGCCGACCAAGCGCTTTGTCCAGGTCGAGGAAATCGGTGCGCTGGCAGTGTTCCTGTGCCGCGAGGAAGCGGGCAATGTCACCGGTGCGAACTGGAGCATTGACGGGGGATGGACCGCAGAATGAGCCTGCGCGCCCACCTTGTCATCGCTCTCGCGGGGTGCCTCGCGCTTGCCGCATGCGCGCCGGTGCCGGACCTCGCCGCGCCCTTGCCGGCCGCCGCCGACGAACGCGCCGCCATCGCCGAGCGGTTGCGGGCCGATATCGCGGTGCTCTCCAGCGACGCTTTCGGCGGGCGAAAGCCGGGGACGCAAGGCGGCGCGCGCACCACGCACTTCATCACCGAGCGGATGCAGGCATCGGGACTGGTCTCGGGCACCAATGACCCGGGAAGCGCCTGGCTCGCGCCGGTCGAACTGGTCAGCACGAAGGCGCTGGCGAGCCGGGTGATCGTGCGCACCCGAAACGGCGAATCCGACCTGCCCGAGATCGGGGCTGCCGCCTTCACACCCACGCGCCGCGCGTTGATCGACGGGACCGATGTGGTGTTCGTCGGCAGGCTTGCAGAGACGGTTCCTGCCGAAACGGTCGCAGGCAGGGTTGTCGTCATGCTCGGCGAACCCGGGGTCAGCCCGGCGCGGCGCGCAAACCTGTTCGGCAAGAACCCGGCCGCGGTGGTGACCGTGGTCGAGAACGAGAGCGCGATCACATCGGTCCGCCGTGTCTATGGCCGCGAGCGGATCGCGCTTGCCGGCACGGACGATGACAACCTCGCCGCTTTCGTCACCCGCGAAGCGATAGCTGGCGCGTTCGCTCCGGGCGAATGGCAGGGCCTTCTCGATGCAGCCGAGAGCGATGATTTCGCCCCGCGCCCGCTCCCTGCGACCATCGCCATCGATGCGCGATCGGAGCGCCGCGAATTCACCAGCCACAATGTCATCGGGATGATCCCCGGCACTCTCCCGCGATCGGGCGCGGTGCTGCTGCTCGCGCATTGGGACCATCTGGGCGAATGCGGCGAGGAGGGCGCGCAGGACCGGATCTGCAACGGTGCCGTCGACAATGCGAGCGGGGTAGCGGTCATGCTCGAACTGGCGCGCAGGCTCGCGCAATCTGGGCCGCATGACCGGGACATATATGTCCTCGCGACCAGCGCCGAGGAACAGGGCCTGCTCGGCGCGCGCGCTTTCGTGGCCGATCCGCCATTGCCGCTCGGGGACATCGTCGCCGCGTTCAATTTCGACACCGTCGCACTCGCCCCTGCAGGAAGCGCGGTCGGCTTCGTGGGCGAGGGGCGCACCGCGCTCGACCCGCTGGTGCGCGAAGCGGTCGCGGCGCAGGGCCGCGAACTGGGCCAGCGCGACTTCGCCGAACAATTCGTGCGTCGGCAGGATGGCTGGGCGCTGCTCGAGGAAGGCGTGCCCGCGCTGTTCCTGTCGAGCGCCTTTTCCTCCGAAATCGTGCTCGGCCCCTATCTCGAAGCCGATTACCACCGCGCCAGCGACGATGGCGAACGGATCGAACTGGGCGGGGCGATCGATGACCTGCTGCTGCACGAGGCGCTGGTCCGCCGCTTTGCCAGCACCGCGCTCTATCCTTCCGCCGCCGGGACGGGTTCTCCCTGACCAACCGGGCGGCGTGCGCCCTAGCAATGCGGCGCGCACCGCCCTACAGGGACGTGCACGATTCGCTCCCTTGAAACGAAAGCTTGCGTGCACATGGATATCCCCCTTGGCCTGACCTTCGATGACGTCCTGCTCCGCCCGGCGGAAAGCGACGTCCTGCCGAGCATGGCCGACACCCGGACCCGGCTCACCCGCGAGATCGGGCTGAACATCCCGATCCTGTCATCGGCGATGGACACCGTGACCGAGGCCGACATGGGCATCGTCATGGCGCAGCTGGGCGGGATCGGCGTGCTTCACCGCAATCTCACCATCGAGGAGCAATGCGCCGCGGTGCGCGCGGTCAAGCGTTTCGAGAGCGGGATGGTCGTCAACCCGATCACCATCCAGCCCGACGCGACGCTCGGCCAGGCGCAGGCGCTGATGGAGCAGAACCGCATCAGCGGCATCCCGGTGACCGATGGCGACGGCAGACTGGTCGGCATCCTTACCAATCGCGACGTGCGCTTTGCCGAGAACCCGGACCAGCCCGTGCGCGAACTGATGACCACCGACAACCTCGCCACCGTGCCGCTCGGCACCAGCCAGGAAGAGGCGCGCCGCCTGCTTCATCAGCGGCGGATCGAGAAATTGCTGGTGGTCGATGACGATTATCGCTGCATCGGCCTGATCACGGTCAAGGATATCGAGAAGGCGGTGAACTATCCGCACGCGACCAAGGATGCCGCTGGCCGCCTGCGCGTCGCGGCGGCGACCACCGTGGGCGATGCCGGGTTCGAACGCACCGAAGCGCTGGTCGATGCCGAGGTCGACGTGGTGGTGATCGACACCGCTCACGGCCACAACCGCGACGTCGCGCGCGCTGTCACGCGTGCCAAGAAACTGTCCAATTCGGTCCAGGTGGTGGCTGGCAATGTCGCCACCGCCGAGGCGACCAGGGCGCTGATCGATGCCGGGGCCGATGCGGTCAAGGTCGGGATCGGCCCGGGTTCGATCTGCACCACCCGCGTTGTGGCAGGCGTGGGCGTGCCGCAACTGACCGCGATCCTCGACAGCGCCGCCGAAGCGGCGAAATCGGATGTGCCGGTGATCGCCGATGGCGGGCTGCGCACCAGCGGCGATGCGGCCAAGGCGCTTGCCGCTGGCGCGTCGAGCGTGATGGTGGGGTCGATGCTGGCAGGCACCGCCGAAAGCCCGGGCGAGACCTTCCTCTACCAGGGCCGCTCCTACAAGGCCTATCGCGGCATGGGCTCGGTCGGCGCGATGGCGCGCGGATCGGCGGACCGCTATTTCCAGCAGGACGTGTCCGCGATGAAGCTGGTGCCCGAAGGGATCGAGGGCCAGGTGCCGTTCAAGGGGCCGGCGGCCAATGTCATCCACCAGCTCGTCGGCGGCGTGAAAGCGGCGATGGGCTATACCGGCTCGGCCACCATTCCCGAACTCAGGGAGCGCGCGCGCTTCGTCCGCATCACCGGGGCGGGGCTTTCCGAAAGCCATGTCCACGATGTCGCGATCACCCGCGAGGCTCCCAATTACCCTACACGATAGGAACCGCCGATGACGCCCGCAGCACGCGTTCAGGCGGCGATCGAACTGCTCGACCAGATCATCGCCGCAGCGAGCGAAAAGGGCGCGCCTGCCGACCGCCTGATCGCCGAATATTTCAAGGCGCGCCGCTATGCCGGGTCGAAGGACCGGCGCGCGGTGCGCGAGCTGGTCTATCGCGCGGTGCGGCTGTGCGGGCAGGTGCCCGAAACCGGGCGCGCGGCGATGCTGGCGCTGGCCCGAAGCGACGAGACGCTCACCCCGCTTTTCGACGGGTCGACCCACGGCCCGAAACCGGTGATGCAGCACGAGACCCCCGCGGCGACCGGGGTCGCGCAGCAATGGCTGGCCGAAAGGCTTGCGGTCTCGGGCATAGCGGGCGAGGAGGCCGAGGCGCTTTTGGCGCGCGCGCCGCTCGACATCAGGGTCAACACCCTCAAGGCCGAGCGCAGCACTATCGACCTGCCGGAACCAGGCGAACCGCTCGCCGCGCCCAACGGCCTGCGCTTTCCTTCGGGAACACAGGTCGAGCAATGGCCCGCCTGGCGCGACGGCGCGGTCGAGGTGCAGGACCATGGCAGCCAGTGGATGTGCGAGGCGCTGGACCCGCAATCGGGCGAGACCATCGTCGATTTGTGCGCGGGCGCCGGTGGCAAGACGCTGGCTATCGCGGCGAAGACCGGCAACGGCGCGCGGATCATCGCGTCCGACACCGACAAGCGCCGGCTCGGCAACCTCGCGCCGCGCGCGCGCAAGGCCGGGGCGCAGATCGCCGAGACGGTCCTGCTCGATCCGGGCCGCGAGGAAGAGGCGCTCGCCCCCTATTTCGGCACTGCCGAACGGGTGCTGGTCGATGCGCCGTGTTCGGGCAGCGGCACCTGGCGGCGCAACCCGGAAAGCCGCTGGCGGCTGACCCCGAACGAGCTAGACCGGCTCACCGGCCTGCAGGACCACGTGCTCGACCTCGGAGCGAAGCTGGTCCGCCCGGGCGGCACGCTGGTCTTCGTCACCTGCTCGCTGCTCGACGAGGAAGGGATCGACCGCATCGCAGCGTTCTGCGAGCGCCACGCAGGCTGGGAAGCGTCAGCGCCCGATCTGCCGCTCGGCCGCCTGCGCGAGCGAGGCGAAGCGAAGGGAACGCGGCTCACACCGTGTCACGACGGCACGGACGGCTTTTTTGTCGCCATGCTGCGCGCCGCGTGTTAGCCCTCAGGGGCTATGGCTGCGCCCGAACCTTTCAGGCTTGCTGATTTCAAGGAGCTTTTCATGCGTTTTGCGCCTGTCGCCGCTGCTCTCTCGCTGTTCCTCGTCACCACTTCGAGCGTGACGAGCGCGTTGGAGAGCGAGCCTGACACGCGCGCCGCCATGCTGGTCGCCGAAGGGCGCGCCGCGCTCGAGGCGGGCGATACCCAGGCCGCGATCGACGCTTTCGAGGCGGCCCTGGCGGTCGATCCGGCCTATACGCCGATCTTCATCGATCTTGCCGAAGCTGCACGCCGCGACGGGTTGCAGGGCAAGGCGATCACCTATTACCGCGAGGCTCTGGCGCGCGACCCGGGCAATTTCGCCGCAATCGCGGGCGAGGGCGAGGCGCTGGTCGAGAAGGGCGCGCTCGAAAAGGCCGAACGCAACCTTGCCCGGCTCGAAAGCCTGTGCGGGATCAACTGTCCCGAGACCCGCGCGCTTCAGGCGCGGATCGCTGCCGGTCCGCCCGCGCGGCTCGCGGTCGAGACCGGAGAGGACGGCGCGTCAGCCAATTGACGCGATCAGCGGCGCGAATTCCTCGACCAATTGCTCGTAAACTGCGCGTTTGAACGGCACGATCAGCGCGGGCAATTGCTCGGGCTCGACCCAGCGAAAAGCGCGGAATTCGGGCGGTTCGTGCGCGTCGAGGTCGATGTCTGCGTCGCTTCCTGAAAACCGGCCGAGATACCAGTGCTGGATCTGGCCGCGATACTTGCCCTTCCACACCTTGCCGAGCAGGTCCGGCGGCAGGTCGTATCTGAGCGGCTGCGATGCGGGTGCGATGATCTCGACGAGATCGGCCGTGATACCGGTTTCCTCTTCGAGCTCGCGCAAGGCTGCGGTCTCGGGATCCTCTCCCGGATCGATCCCGCCCTGCGGCATCTGCCAGAAGCCGAGCGCCTTCTTGTCGATCCGTTCTCCGACAAGGACGCGGCCTTGCGCATTGGCGAGCATGAAGCCCGCGCAGGGGCGATAGGGCAGGCTTTCGCGCAGGTCGCTCACGCGCTCGTCTCCAGCATAATGGTCATCGCCGCGATGACCCGTTCCAGGTCTTTCTGGGCACTCGGCACGGCGGCACGAAGATTGGTGAAGGAATGGGTCACGCCCGAGATTTCCAGATAGACGAAATCGGCGCCGTTTTCGGCGAGCACGCGCGCATAGTCGCGGCCCGAATCGCGGATGGGATCGAGGCTCGCGGTGACGAGGACGGTGGGCGGGGCGTTCGCATGATCGCCAAGCACCGGGAAGCCGCGCGGGTCGGACCGGTCCGCGCCATAGGCGGCGTCGAAGAACTCGATCGCGGCGCGGGTCAGGACGAAGCCATCGGCAAAGGCGTCGAGACTGGGAGAGCCGATCGCATCGCTGGCGAGCGGGAACAGCGGCACCTGCAATGCCACCGGCACATCGGCAGGCGCCTGCGCCAGTTGCTGGCCGACCACGATCGAAGCATTGCCGCCCGCGCTGTCTCCCATCAGTACCAGGCCGGTCGCCTTGCGTCCCGTCGCGCCGGGATTGCCGGCAATCCAGCGTGCGGCGGCCTCGCAATCTTCGACTGGGACGGGGAAGGGGTGTTCGGGCGCACGGCGGTAATCGACGGCGATGACCGGCAGGTCGGCAAGCGCCGCGATCTCGGTGCACAGATTGTGATGGGTCTCGAGGTCGCCGATGACATAGCCGCCACCGTGGAAGAACACGATCACCGGCCCCGCCTCGCGGCTCTCGCGCGCATCGTAGAGCCGCAGCCCGATCTCGACCCCGTCTCGCTCCATCGCAAGGTCGCGGATGACCGCGAGGTCGCGCGCTGGCCGGTCGGCCATGGCATGGAGCGCCCGGTACGACGCGCGCGCATCCTCGAGGCTCATTTCGGCGATGGGCGGGCCGTTCATCGCGGCGAGCGCATCGAGAAAGGCGCGCATGTCGGGGCGCACGAAAGGTTGGACGTGGTCGGTGATCGAGGCTCTCCCGTTATCTGGCGCCAGCGCTAGCGCGCCGGTGCGGACAAATCCACTCGCATTGCCGGCCCCGGCCCGATAGCGTGCGCGGCGATGGACAATCTCACTCACAGCCTTGTCGGGGCGGTGCTCGGACAGGCGGGGCTCAAGCGCAGGACCGGCCTTGCCATGCCCGCGCTGATCATCGGCGCGAACCTGCCCGATATCGATGCTGCGTGTTTCTTCTGGCTCGAAGGCGCGGAGCATCTCGGTTTTCGCCGCGGGATAACCCACGGACCGCCCGCGTTGGTGCTGCTGCCGCTGGTGCTGGCCGGATTGCTGTGGGGCTGGGACCGCTGGCAGGCAAAGCGCGGCACCCGGCCAAAGGATCGGCTGCCGGTGCATTTCGGATGGCTCTACGCGCTCGGCTTCCTCGGCGCGCTCAGCCACCCCTTGCTCGACTGGCTCAATGTCTACGGCATCCGGTTCTTCGAACCATTCTCGAGCGCATGGTCCTATGGCGACACACTGTTCATCATCGATGTATGGCTGTGGGCGCTGCTGGGGCTGACGCTTTGGGCATCGCTGCGTAGCGAGAAGAAGGGCGGCAAGTGGCGACGGCCGGCGTGGATCGGAATCGCGGTCGGGCTTGCTTACATCGGGGCGAACTGGGCGATCAGTGCAGGGATAAAGGCATCATCGCATAGTCCCTATGGGCTTCAGGCCGATCTTATCCCGAGCCCGCCACCGCTCGAATTCTGGAAGCGGGATGTGATCTATCGCGATCCAGAAACCGGGCGCTGGATGATGATCGACTACAGCCCGGGCAGCGCAATTCCCGATGCCGTGCCGGTCGCGCAAGGGCAGCCTTGTGCGATCCCCGATCTTTCCGCGCTGCGAAAGGAAGACGGAGAGCTCGATGCCTTCCTGTTCTGGAGCCGCGCGCCGTTCGCGACCCGCGCGCAGGGCGGCGGGATCGTCCTTCACGATGCGCGCTTCTATGATCCGCGCGCCCGCGATCGCTTCTCGATCGCGCTGCCCGACACGCCTTGCGAGGAACCAGCGGGCGAATGAGGCGCTCTTGTAAGCATGAGTGAACCCCAGATCGTATGGCTTCGCCGCGACCTTCGCATTGCGGACAATCCGGCGCTTTACGCTGCCGCTTCGCAAGGCCCGGTGATCGCGGTCTATGTCCTCGATGACGAGGCGCCGGGCGAACACGCGCTGGGAGGAGCGTCGCGCTGGTGGCTGCACCAATCGCTCGAAAGCCTGTCGAAGAGCTTCGGCGCACGCAATTCTCGCATCGTGTTGCGGCGCGGCGATGCTGTCGAGGAATTGACGGCGGTGGCCCGGTCGGCGGGTGCAGAAACCGTCCATGCCAACCGCCATTACGAACCGTGGTGGCAGCGCGCCGAGGACAAGCTCGCGGACGCGCTCGACCTCGTGCTGCACGATGCCAATTACCTTTTCCCACCCGGCTACGTGACCACCGGGTCGGGCTATCCCTACAAGATCTACACCCCTTTTTCGCGCGCGCTGCTCGCCGAGATGCCACCGCGCGACGAATTGCCCGAGCCCGAAACGCTTTTCTCGCCCGTTGACTGGCCTGCCAGCGACCGGCTCGAGGACTGGAACCTGCTCCCGACCAAGCCCGACTGGGCAGGCGGGATGCGCGATTTCTGGGAAGCGGGCGAGAAGGCTGCGCACGAACGGCTCGACTGGTGGCGGGACGAAGTCGGCGATTATGACGAAGCGCGCAACCTGCCGAGCACCGACCGGACATCGCGCATGTCGCCGCACCTGCACTGGGGCGAGATTTCGCCGGTGCAGATCTGGCACCGTTTCAAGAGCCTTCGCAGCGACGGGTGGAAGGTGTTCGAGAAGGAGATCATCTGGCGCGATTTCGCCCAGAACGTTATCTACCAGTTCCCCGATTACCCGCGCAAAAGCTATCGCGACGGCTTCAAAACCCTCGAATGGCGCGATCCCGACAAGGATGACGGCGCGAAAAGCGACCTTGCCGCCTGGCAGAAAGGCAAGACCGGCTACCCGATCGTCGATGCCGGGATGCGGCAATTGTGGCAGACCGGGTGGATGCACAACCGGGTGCGGATGATCACCGCGAGCTTCCTGATCAAGCACCTGCTGATCGATTGGCGCCATGGCGAGCGCTGGTTCTGGGATTGCCTGGTCGATGCCGATTACGGCTCGAACGGGACCAATTGGCAATGGGTCGCGGGCACCGGGGTCGATTCGAACATGTTCAGCCGGATCATGGCGCCGCTCACTCAGTCGGAGAAGTTCGACGCAGGCGACTACATCCGCGAATATGTCCCCGAACTCGCCGATTGCCCCGACGAGGCAATCCACGACCCGCCGGACGATGTCCGAGGCAGTTACCCGGCCAAGATCGTCGCTCACAAGGAGGGGCGCGAACGGGCGCTTGCCGCCTACCGCGCGATGAAAGCCGACTGACAGGCATCACTCGCCGCTTGCCCGAACGCGTGCGGCGTGCTGAAGGTCTTCGCAAATGAATGTCAGCAGGATCAGGGGCGAACAATTGCTGCGGTCGGGGAGGCGCTTTTCCGCCGAACCGGGGCTGATCGCGCGCGCGCTCGCACCAGGCTTTGGCAAGATGCTCGACCGGCTCGATGCCGGCATCGAGAAAGGCTCGCTGCTTGGCCACCTGCCCGACGGCACCACGCGCCTGCTCGGCGGCCGCAATCCCGGTTTCGATGTCGAGGTCCGGCTCAAGGACTGGCGCGCGCTGATCCGGCTGGCGAGCCTCGGGGCGATCGGCTGGTTCCAGGCCTATGAGGCGGGCGAATGGGAAGCGGACGATCATCCCGCCTTGTTCGCGCTGTTCTCGGCCAATGTCCGCACGCTCGGCAACACCGCGCGTGCATCGGGTCCGTTTCGCCTTGCCGCGCGGATCGCACATGCGCTCAACCGCAACAACCGCGCCGGCGCACAGCGCAACATCGCCGCGCATTACGACCTGGGCAACGATTTCTACCGCGCCTGGCTCGACGAGACGATGACCTATTCGAGCGCGCTCGATTGCAGCGATGACGGGCTTGAGGCGGCCCAGCGCCGCAAGATGGACGCCATCGCCGACCGCCTTGGCGATGCGCGCAGCGTGCTCGAGATCGGGTGCGGCTGGGGCTCGCTCGCCGACCATCTGGCCCGGCGCGGCGCACAGGTGACCGCGATCAGCCTTTCGGAAGAACAACTGGCCTGGGCGCGCGAGCATTGCGACCCTTCGATCGACTTCCGCAAGCAGGATTACAGGGATACCGGCGGCCAGTATGACGCCATCATGAGCGTCGAGATGGTCGAGGCGCTGGGGCGCGAATACTGGCCGGCATACATGGATTGCATCGCGCGCAATCTCGCCCCGGGCGGGCGCGCGGCGATCCAGTTCATCGGATTCGATGACGACGTGTTCGAGGACTATGCGAACACGGTCGATTTCATCCAGGCCTACGTCTTCCCCGGCGGATTGCTGATCAAGGCGAGCGAATTTCGCGCACTTGCCGAGGAGCGCGGGCTATCGTGGGAAGACCAGGTCGATTTCGGCCAGGATTATGCCGCGACGCTCGCCGAATGGCACACCTGCTTCGATCGCGCGGTCGCCGAAGGGCGGTTGCCCGAGGGGTTCGATGCGCGCTTCGTGCGCTTGTGGAAATTCTATCTCGATTATTGCGAAGGCGGTTTTCGCGCGGGCACGATCAATGTCCACCAGGTCACGCTGGTGAAGAACTGAAGGCAGGAGAGGATTGGCATGAAACCGAACGGAACGGCTTGGAAGCGCGCAACCGGGCTCGCGGCGCTCACGCTCTCGCTCGCGCTGGGCGGGTGCAGCTATGGTGCAGCGGAAGGGTATGCGAGCGCGCCCGAGCCGCTCGAAGCGGTCACGCTGGTCACACCCGAGGAGCGCGATCCGGCGCAGCTCCAGGTCCTGTTCTGGAACGATGCCCAGCGCGCTGCACGCTTCCGCGCGATGGAAGAATGGTTTCCCGGCCACGAAGTGCCCGCCGCGCGCCAGCCGCGCGTCCTGCCCGAAGGCGCGCCGCTTCCCGCGCCGCTTGCACAGGATATCCGCAAGGCGATGCTCGATACCGGCGCCGCAGGCGTGATGGTCTACAAGAACGGCACGGTCCGGTTCGAGGATTACGCGCTCGGCTTCACGCCCGAACAACGCTGGACCAGCTTCTCGGTCGCCAAGAGCTTCACCTCGACCCTGCTCGGCGCGGCGCTGCATGACGGGTTTATCGCCAGTCTCGATGACCCGGTCACCGATTACGTGCCCGGCCTTGCCGGCTCAGCCTATGACGGCGTCACCGTCCGCCAGATCGCCACCATGACCAGCGGGGTCGCCTGGAACGAGGATTACACCGATCCCGCCAGCGACGTGGCGCAGATGAACCGCTTCGTCGTCGAACACGGTCCCGACGCGATCGTCGCCCAATTGCGCGAGCTCGAACGCGAGGCGCCTGCGGGCGAGAAATGGGTCTACAAGACGGGCGAGACCAACCTGATCGGGCTCGTGGTCGAAAACGCGGTCGGGCTGAGCCTTGCCCAATATGCGCAGGAAAAGATCGTCGAGCCGGCAGGGTTCGAGGGCGGTCTGTTCTGGATGAGCGATCCGCGCGGCGGCAATATCGGGGGCTGCTGCCTGTCGCTGCGCCTGTCCGATTACACCCGGATGGGCATCTTCGCGCTCGAAGGCGGGGGCGATGTGCTCCCCGAGGGCTGGTTCGCCGAGGCCGGCGACAGCCAAGTCGATTTCGGCGATAGCGGCTTTGGCTATGGCTATCAGTGGTGGACCTATCCCGGCGAAGCCTACGGCGCGCAGGGGATCTTCGGCCAGTCGATCACCATCGTGCCGTCAGAAGGCCTGGTGCTGACGGTCGTCGGCAATTGGCCGACCGCCACCAGCAGCGATCACCGCGCGCTGTGGCGCGATCTCGCCGGGCGCATTGCCGCGGTCGATTGAGCGCAGTTTGAAGAGGGCAGGGCGCCGGCAAATCAGCGCCGTGCGTCACGCCATCGGGCGATAGACACCGGTATTGCTGTAACGCTGCAGGATGTTGTCGTGGACGATCGGGCTCAGCAATTCGCTGAACGCGCAGCCGACGATGCAATTGTCCCACCACACGACCTCGCCCTGGAGCGATTCGAGGCCCGGCAGGGTCAGCCAGCAGATCTGGCCTTCGTGCATGCGGTTGATCGAGGACGCCGAATAGCCCGAGATCGACAAATCATGGACCACGCTCTGAAACGCCCGTCCGCCCGAGGCGCGCAGGGTTGCAGGGATGGTCAGCCGCGTGCGGGGGGAGCAGCGGTCTTCCTGTGCGGCGATCTTGTACGTATCGGTCGGCATGGTTTCGCAACCTTCTCATTCAGGCATGGGACGTGCGCCGGTAAGCTGCCTGCCGACCATTGACCCACGCCGCCTAACGCAGCCTTGCCGAACATGGTTAACGAAGCGATAATTCCCTGCCGCGATGGGCCGGGCGATGCGGGGCGTCAGCGGACCCGTTCGCGGTGCCCGGTGGCAAAGCCCTCGCTCGCTAGCGCCACAATGCGGTTCGCCACCTCTTCGGGCGGCTTGACGCTTTCGGGGTTTTCGCCGGGAAAGGCGCGTGCGCGCATGTCGGTGCGGGTCGCGCCCGGATCCACGATCGCGGTGCGCACTTCGGAGATTTTCTCGACCTCGGCGCCATAGCTCTCGATCAGGTTGTCGAAGGCGGCCTTGGTCGATCCATAGGCCGACCAATAGGCGCGCGGGGCGGCGCCGACGCTGCTGGTCAGGCCGATCACCCGGCCTTGCGGGGCAGCACGCAGAAGCGGGTCGAAGCCTGCGAGAAGCGCCTGCGTGGCGACGACATTGGTGAGGATCGCCTGGTTGTACTGCTTGGGATCGATTTGAGTAAGCGGTGTGAGCTCTGGCAGGTAAGCAGCGGAAATAACAAGGATATCCAGCGCATCCCACCGTCCGGCCACGGCTGCTGCGAGGCGCGTGATCGCGTCGGGTTCGGCCAGATCGACAGGGGCGATGGTCGAACTGCCGCCGGCATCGTGGATCGCGTCCTCGACCTGTTCGAGCGCCTTGACCTTGCGCGCGGTCAGGATCACGTGCGCACCCGCTTTGGCGAGCGCGATCGCGGTGGCAGCGCCAATGCCACGGCTCGCGCCGGTGACCAGGGCGGTCTGCCCTGCAAGCGTCTTCGTATCAGTCATCTGGTCAGGCAGCCCTGGTGTCGGATTTGGAGGATTCGGCGAAGGGCAGTTCGCCCGCGCGGTCGTCTTTCACCGCGAGATCGGTGAGAGCGGTGGGATAGTCGCCGGTAAAGCAGGCGTCGCAGAATTGCGGGCACTTGGCATCGCGTCCCTCGGCCCCGACGGCGCGATAAAGCCCGTCGATCGAGATGAAGGCGAGGCTGTCGGCCTTGATGAATTCGCGCATGGGTTCAAGATCCATGCGCGCGGCGAGCAGCTTGGAACGCTCGGGCGTGTCGACGCCGTAAAAGCACGAATGCGCGGTCGGCGGACTGGCGACGCGGAAATGCACTTCGGATGCGCCCGCCTCGCGCATCATCTCGACGATCTTGAGGCTGGTCGTCCCGCGCACGATCGAATCGTCGATCAACACGATCCTCTTGCCGGCAACGAGGCCGCGATTGGCGTTGTGCTTGCGCTTGACCCCCGAATGGCGCGCGGCGTCCGATGGCTGGATGAAGGTGCGCCCGACATAGTGCGACCGGATGATGCCCAGCTCGAACGGCACGCCCGATGCCTGCGCATAGCCAATGGCCGCGGGCACCCCGCTATCGGGGACCGGGACCACGAGGTCGACATCGCAAGGGGCCTCGCGCGCGAGTTCGGCGCCGATTGCCTTGCGCGCCTCGTAGACGCTGTGCCCGGCAAAGAAGCTGTCGGGGCGGCTGAAATAGACGTGCTCGAAGATGCACGGGCGCGGCTTGTGGTTGCCGAACGGGTGGACCGAGCTGATCTCGCCGTCGAAGCCGACCTGGATCATCTCGCCCGGTTCGACCTCGCGGATCATTTCCGCGCCGACCACGTCGAAAGCGACGCTCTCGGATGCGAACAGCACCGAATCGCCCAGCCGGCCCATGACCAGCGGGCGGATGCCCAGCGGGTCGCGGCAGGCGATCATGCCTTCGGGCGTCATCACGATCAGCGCATAGGCGCCCTCGACCAGCCGCAGCGCGTCGACCAGCCGGTCGGCGACCGTGGGATAGCGCGATGTGGCGACGAGGTGGATGATGACCTCGGTGTCGGAGGTCGACTGGAAGATCGAGCCCTTGCCGACGAGATCGCGGCGCAAGGTGCGGGCATTGGAGATGTTGCCGTTATGCGCGATCGCGAAGCCGCCGCTGGCGAGTTCGGCGTAGAGCGGCTGGACATTGCGCAGCCCCGCGCCCCCGGTGGTCGAATAGCGCACATGGCCCGCGGCCATTGATCCGGGCAATTCGGCGATCGCTTCGGCGGAGGAGAAATTGTCGGCGACATGGCCGAGCCCGCGGCGCGAGATGAAATCGCGGCCGTTGAAACTGGTGATCCCGACCGCTTCCTGTCCGCGGTGCTGGAGCGCGTGGAGCCCGAGCGCGGTCGCAGCGGCCGCATCCTCGGCATTGATCGCGCCGAACACGCCGCATTCCTCGCGCAGCTTGTCGCCGTCGTCATCGCGAAAGGGATGGGTGTGGTTGCCCGCCAGCAAGGAAAAATCGGTGTCTGCCATCGCCGTGTCGTGTCCGCTGCGCCTGCCCCACCCGTGGCTGGCTCAATGGCGATGTTGCCGTCCAATTACAAGGCAGATTGCAAGCCTGCCCCCCGTCTTTTTGCTGATCGCGGCGGCTGTTGAAGCGCCCGCGGCGCAGGCCGCGTCACGCCCGGCTTACGCACAGGCGGACGAAAAACGCGGATTGTGCGCGCGGCCCTGGCCCCCTACATCGCCGGTTCCATCCGTCGCATCGAGACTTTCACGCACCCATGCTGACCCCTTTCGAGAGAATGATCGCGAGCCGCTATCTGTGGCCGGGCAAGGGCGAGGGCTTCATCGCGCTCGTCGCGGGCATATCGGTCGGAGTGGTGATGCTCTCGGTCGCGATGCTGGTGCTCGTGATGAGCGTGATGGGAGGCTTTCGCGCCGAGATGCTCGACAAGTTCTCGGGCCTCAACGGACACGCGATCATCCAGGCCTATGGCGGCCAGCTCGACGGCTGGGAAAACGTGCTCGACCAGGTCCGCGAGACCGAGGGCGTGACCAGTGCATCGCCGCTGATCGAACAGCCGCTGCTGGTGAGCTTCAATGGCCGGGTCAACGCGATCTTCGTGCGCGGCAACACCGCCGAGGACATCGCCGACCTGTCCGACAAGGTGCTGTTCGGCGATATCGGCGCGATCACTCCGGGCGCGGGCAAGGTGGCGATCGGGTCGCGGCTGGCAGCCAATATGGGCGCACGCGTGGGCGACACGATCACGGTCATCAACCCGCAGGGGCGCACCACGCCGTTCGGCACCACGATCCGGCAGGTCCCCTACGAGGTCGGCGCGATCTTCGAGATCGGGCTTTACGATTTCGACGAGACCTTCGTCATCATGCCGATGTCCGATGCGCAGACGCTCCTGCTCCTGGGCGACACGGTCGGGCTGATCGAGGTGACCGTGACCGATCCCGACAATGTCGGGGCGATCCTTGCCGATATCGAGGCCGCGCTGGTCGGACGCGCCCAGATCGCCGACTGGAAACAGATCAATTCCGCGCTGTTCGAAGCGCTCGAGGTCGAGCGCGTGGCGATGTTCTTCGTGCTCAGCTTCATGGTGCTGGTGGCATCGTTCAACATCCTCTCCAGCCTCGTCATGCTGGTGCGCGCCAAGACCCGCGATATCGCGATCATGCGCACGATGGGAGCGACCCGGCGTTCGCTGCTCAAGATCTTCGTGACCACGGGCACCACGATCGGATCGCTGGGGACGCTGGCGGGACTGGTCCTGGGCTTCGCCCTTCTTTATTTCCGCAATGGCATCGTCAACGGCATCGCCGCTGCCACCGGGGTCGAGATCTGGGACCCGCAGGTGCGGTTCCTCACCAGCCTGCCGGTCAGGGTCGATCCGTGGGAGATCATCGGGATCACGGCGCTGGCCATCGCGCTGAGCTTCCTTGCCACGCTCTACCCGGCGCTCAAGGCGTCGAACACCGATCCGGTCCAGGTGCTGCGCTATGAATGAAGGGTCAGCAATCGTCAGCTTGCGCGGCGTCAAGCGCAGCTTCGAACAGGGCGGCCAGCGGATCGACGTGCTTCGCGGGGTCGATCTCGACATCATGCCGGGCGAGATCGTCGCGCTGCTCGGCCCGTCGGGTTCGGGCAAGTCGACGCTGCTCCAGGCGGTCGGCCTGCTCGAAGGCGGGTTCGAGGGCCACATCGAGATCGCCGGCGAAGCGGCCGAGGCGCTTCCCACCGACCAGCGCACCCGCCTGCGCCGCGAGCACCTGGGCTTCGTTTACCAGTTCCACCACCTGCTGCCCGATTTCAACGCGACCGAGAACGTGGTGATGCCGCAAATGGTTGCCGGTGTCGCGCGCGACCAGGCCAATGCCCGCGCGGCGCACCTGCTCGAGAACCTTGGGCTCGGCCACAGGCTCACTCACCGGCCGAGCCAGCTATCGGGCGGCGAACAGCAGCGCGTCGCGGTCGCCCGCGCGCTCGCCAACCAGCCGACACTCGTGCTCGCCGACGAGCCGACCGGAAACCTGGACGAGGCCACCAGCGACACCGTGCTGGGACAGTTTCTCGAACTGGTGCGCGGCGAAGGCAGCGCGGCGCTGGTGGCAACGCACAATGAACGCCTCGCTGCGCGCATGGACCGGGTGGTTCGCCTTCACGACGGCGTGCTCGAATAAGCTGCGGACCCAAGCCGCGATTTGTCCGTTACCTTTTCAAAAGGAGGCAAATTCATGGCAGACCATCCCAGCACCTTCGAAGGCACCCCGCTCAAGACCGGCGAGGAGGCATGGCAGGACCGCGCAGCACTCGTCGCCAAGGAGAGCAGCGACGGATTGCTGTCGGGCGCCAACGCGCTGCGCCGCGGCACCTTTGCCGAAATGATCCGCCACATCGCCATGCTTCCCGAAGGCGAGCGCGACCAATACGTGATCGAGAAGAAGGGCGACCGCGAATATTCGGCCGCAGAAGCGCTGGAGCTTGCATCGCGCGATGATTTCCCGTCCAATGGCTGAATGACGCGCGCCTCCTCTTGCATGGGGCTTGCGCAAGGGGAGGTCCACAATGCTCGAAACCGTCGCCGCTGCCGCCCTGGCCATCACCCAGGCTGCCGCCAGCCAGACCCCGCCCGCGCCCCCGCCAACGCCCCCGCAATCGCCGGCGTGCACGGGCGAGGGGCACGCCCAGTTCGATTTCTGGGTGGGCGAATGGGAAGTCACGCCCAATGGCGGCGAGCAGTTGATCGCGCATAGCCGGATCGAACGGCTCTACAATGGCTGCGCGGTGCGCGAGAACTGGATGCCGCTCAACGGGCGCGATGGCGGCAGCCTCAACAGCTATGACGCGGCGACCGGACGCTGGCACCAGACCTGGATCGGTTCATCGCCGGGCCGGGTCGAGTTTGCCGGCGGATGGACGGGTGAGGCGATGGTGCTGACCGGCAACTGGCCGAGTCCCGCCGCCGCGCACCAGCTCGTCCGCATGACCTATACGCTAACGCCCGAGGGCCATGTTCGCCAGCATGGCGAGGCATCGCTCGATCACGGCGCGAGCTGGCAGCCCAGTTTCGACTTTATCTATCGCCGCAAGGACACCGCAAATCCATGACCACCATCGCCGATTTTCAAGTCACCACGAACCGTGGCGAAACGCTCGACCTCGCTGAGAAGAAGGGCAAGGTCCTGCTGGTGGTCAACACCGCGTCCAAATGCGGTTTCACCCCGCAATATGACGGGCTCGAAAAGCTCTTCCAGCAATACAAGGACCGCGATTTCGAAGTGCTCGGCTTTCCTTGCAACCAGTTCGGTGCGCAGGAACCGGGCAATGCCGACGAGATCGCCGAGTTCTGCAAGGTCAATTTCGGCGTCACCTTCCCGCTGATGCAGAAGATCGACGTCAACGGCCCCGATGCGTCGCCCTTGTTCGACTGGATGAAGGAGGAGAAGAAGGGGCTGATGGGATCGAAATCGATCAAGTGGAATTTCACCAAGTTCCTGATCGATCGCGACGGCAAGGTCGTGAAGCGCTACGGGCCGCAGGACGCCCCGGCCGCGATTGCGCGCGACATCGAAAAGCTGCTCTGACACTTTCCACCACCTGTGGAGAATTAGCGCGGCCTGGCGCTTTGGAAATCGCGCCCGAATTCCTAGATTGAAGCCATGCCTTTCGCCCCCTTCGTTCCGCTGCGCGTGATGTCGTCCTATTCGATGCTCGAAGGGGCGATCGATCCCAAGGCGATTGCCCGGCTCGCCAAGGAGCGCGGCTTTCCCGCGATTGCGATCTGCGACCGCAACGGTCTGTATGGCGCGGTGATGTTCGCCAATGCCTGCAAGGGCGAGGGCGTGCAGCCGATCATCGGCACACTGCTCGGCGTTGCGCGCTCCAGTTCCGACGGGGGCAGCGAGGGCAAAATGGTCGATTACCTGCCGCTCTTCGCGCAGGACGAGGCGGGCTATGACAATCTGTGCCATCTCGTCAGTGCCGCCCATCTCGACCGACCGCTCGAATTCGAACCGCATGTCACCATGGACGCGCTCGAAGGCCGCACCGACGGGCTGATCGCTCTGACAGGGGCGGGCGAGGGCGCGCTCACCCGCCTGCTGGCCGAGGGGCAGGTCCAGGCCGCCGAAGCTCTAGCCGACCGGCTCGGCGCGCTGTTTCCCGAGCGCCTCTATATCGAGCTTGCCCGCCACGGCGACCCGGTCTGCGAACAGGCCGAGACGGCGCTGGTGGACATGGCCTATGACCGCGACATCCCGCTGGTCGCCACCAATCCGGCCAATTTCGCCGAGCCGCACATGCACCGCGCGCATGATGCCATGCTGTGCATCGCGCATTCGACCTATGTCGAGAACGAGGACCGGCCGCGCACCAACGAACAGGCCTTCGTCAAGTCAGCACCGATGATGGAAGAGGCGTTCTGCGACCTTCCCGAAGCGGTCGCCAACACGCTGGTCATTGCCCAGCGCTGCGCCTTTGCGCCGCCTTATCGCGACCCGATCCTCCCGAGCCTAGCAGGCGACCTGGAAGGCGAGGCGAAGATGCTCGCCGAGCAATCGCGTGCCGGGCTCGAGGTGCGGCTGGCGGCCTATGAGGAATTGAGCGCCGAGGAGCGCAAGACCTATTTCGACCGGCTCGATTACGAGATCGAGATCATCGTCGGAATGGGCTTTCCCGGCTACTTCCTGATCGTTGCCGATTTCATCCAGTGGGCCAAGGACAACGGGATCCCGGTGGGCCCGGGACGCGGCTCGGGCGCGGGTTCGATCGTCGCCTGGGCGCTGACGATCACCGATCTCGACCCGATCCGGCTGGGCCTGCTGTTCGAGCGCTTCCTCAATCCCGAACGCGTGTCGATGCCCGACTTCGACATCGATTTCTGCGAAACCCGTCGCGGCGAGGTGATCCGCTACGTCCAGGAGAAATACGGCGCCGATCATGTCGCGCAGATCATCACCTTCGGCAAGCTCAAGGCGCGCGCCGTGCTGCGCGATTGCGGGCGGATCTTGCAGATGAGCTACGGTCAGGTCGATCGGCTGTGCAAGATGGTGCCCAACCACCCGACCGACCCCTGGACGCTGCCGCGCGCGCTCAATGGCGCTGCCGATTTCAAGAAGGAATACGACAACGACAACGAGGTGAAACGCCTCGTCGATCTCGCCATGCAACTGGAGGGATTGCCGCGCAATTCCTCCACCCACGCCGCGGGCGTGGTGATCGGCGACCGGCCGCTGGCCAAGCTGGTGCCGCTCTACCGCGATCCGCGCTCGGACATGCCGGTGACCCAGTTCGACATGAAACACGTCGAAAGCTCGGGGCTGGTCAAGTTCGACTTTCTCGGGCTCAAGACTCTCTCGGTTCTGCGCAAGGCGGTCGACCTGCTCGGCGAGCGCGGGATTGCCATCGACCTGGGCGCGCTGCCGCTCGATGACAGCGCGGTCTACGACCTCATGCAGGCGGGTAACACGGTCGGGGTGTTCCAGCTCGAATCGGAAGGCATGCGGCGCACGCTGAAGGCGGTGAAGCCGTCCAATTTCGGCGACATCATCGCGCTCGTCTCGCTCTATCGTCCGGGGCCGATGGACAACATCCCGCTGTTCGGCCAGCGCAAGGCGGGCGAGGTGGCGATCGAATATCCGCACCCCAAGCTCGAAGGCATCCTGGCAGAGACCTACGGCATCTTCGTTTACCAGGAACAGGTGATGCAGGCCGCGCAGATTCTCGCCGGCTACACGCTCGGCGACGCCGACCTGCTGCGCCGCGCAATGGGCAAGAAGGTCCAGGCCGAGATGGACAAGCAGCGCGTCCGCTTCGTCGAGGGCTGCAAGGAAGTCTCGGGGATCGAGGCCAAGCAGGCGAACGAATTGTTCGACTTGATCGACAAGTTCGCAGGCTACGGCTTCAACAAGTCGCACGCCGCCGCCTATGCGCTGCTCGCCTATCAGACCGCTTGGCTGAAGGCGCACTACCCGGAGGAATTCTACGCCGCCTCGATGTGCTTCGACATGCACCAGTCGGAAAAACTGAGCGTGTTCGTCGATGATGCGCGCCGCTACCCGGTCGAGCGCGCCGAGGGCACGGGCATCGCTGTCCTCCCGCCCGACATCAATGCCAGCCATGCACGCTTCACCGTCGAACAGACCGATGACGGCTACGCGGTGCGCTACGCGCTCGCCGGGATCCGCAATGTCGGCGAGAAGGCGATGGACGCGCTGGTAGCCGAGCGCGAGGCCGGCGGGCCGTTCGAGAGCCTCAAGGATTTCTGCGAGCGCCTGCCGCCCGGAGCGATGAACCGCCGCCAGCTCGAAGGGCTGATCTGCGCCGGCGCGCTCGATGGCCTTGAACCCAACCGCGCAGCGCTGCTCGCCAATGCCGACATGCTGCTCGCGGTCGCCGATGCCGCGATCCGCGAACGTTCGAGCGGGCAGGGCGGATTGTTCGCCGGCGATGCCGCGCCCGAGGCGGAACTGCGGCTCCAGGCTTGCGAGCCGTGGTCGCGGATCGAACAGATGGCCAAGGAGCGCGAGAATTTCGGCTTCTATTTCTCCGCTCACCCGGTCCAGCAATATCGCGACGTCGCCTCGGCGCAGGGCGCGCGCACCTATCAGAGCCTGATGGAATCGGGCGCCCCTCCGGGCGGGCGCGGCCGGGCGGTGATCGCGGCCATGGTCGAGGCCGCCAACAAGGGCCGCACCAAGCGCGGGGCCGAATTCATCCGCGCCGATTTCTCCGATGCGTCAGGCCAGTTCTCCTCTGCCTGTTTCGAGGAATCGCTGGTCGAGAAGTTCCAGCAATGGGCTGCCGAAGGCGAATGCGTGCTGCTCAATGTCGAGCTCGATTCGCCCAATCCCGGCGAACCGCCGCGCCTTACCGTGCGCGGGGCACGCCCGTTGTCATCGGTGAGCGGACGCACCGCGATGATCCTCAAATGCGACATTGCCAGCACCGAGGCTCTCGCCGCGCTCAGGCTCGAACTTGCCACCGGCAACGAGGCTCCCGGCGAAGTCCTGGTGCGGCTCGTGCTCGGCCCCGATGAGGAGGCGCATATGCGGCTCGGAAGCAATTTCGTGCTCGACGGGGACCTCGCCGAACGGCTTTCCCAGGTGCCGGGTATCGACAACGTCTCGCTCGAACCGATGCGCAGCCGCGCCCGGCTCAAGCTGGTCGCGTAAGCGAGCGGCGTTCGCGCCTTCCAAAACCCCGATTGCCAAGCCGCGCGCGGCTCGCCATGATCGGTTGCAAAGGCGTATCGATGCGCCGCAAGTGATTGGGGAGAGAGACCGGAATGCCGACACAGAACCTGGGCGCGATGCAGGACTGGACCATGCGGATCACGCACGTGATCGACCATGCCGCGCGCGAGGCCGGCGGGCGCGAGATCGTCACCCGCTGGGCCGATGGCAGCGAGACCCGCACCGATTGGGCAGGCATCCACCGCGATGCGAAGAAAATGGCGCAGGCGCTCGAGGCGCTCGGGATCAAGCCGGGCGAAAGGGTGGCGAGCCTGGCAATGAACCATTCGCGCCACCTCGTCAGCTGGTACGGGGTCGCGGGGATGGGCGGGGTGCTTCACACGGTCAATCCGCGCCTGTTCGAAGACCAGCTCGAATATATCGTCACCCATGCCGAGGATCGCGTGCTGTTCTACGACGCCGCGTTCCAGCCGATCGTCGACAAGATGAAGGACCGTTGGACCACGATCGAGCATTACATCTGCTACGATTCCGGCGACCATGCGCGCAGTTTCGAGGACTGGATCGGCGAGCATGACGGCGAATATGAATGGTTCGCCGGAGACGAGCGCGATCCGTGCATGATCTGTTACACCTCGGGCACCACCGGCAATCCCAAGGGCGTGCAATACGAACACCGTTCGACCGTGATGCACGCACTTGCCGGTCTGCAACCTGCCGCATTCAATTTCTCGAGCGCTTCGGTGATGCTGCCGGTGGTCCCGATGTTCCACGCCGCGTCCTGGGGCCTGCCCTATGCGGGCGCGATGGCGGGCATCAAGTTTGTCTTTTCCGCGGTCAACGACCCTGCGGTCCTGCATGAATTGATGCTGCGCGAAGGAGTGACCGACAGCGCCGGGGTGCCCACCGTCTGGCTCGCCCATTTCCAGTATTGCGACAAGGAGGGGCTCGACCTGCCGCCGCTCAAGGCCGCGACGATCGGCGGAAGCGCCGCGCCGCGTTTCATGATCGAGCGGTTGATGAAGAACGGCACCCGCGTCCAGCACGCCTGGGGCATGACCGAGACTTCGCCGATCGGCACGGTCGGCGGGCCGACCTGGGACTGGGAGCAGCTCAGTTTCGAGGAGCAGGTCGACAAGACCGCGATGCAGGGCCGCCCGGTGTTCGGGGTTGAGCTTCGCACGGTCGATCTCGACGACATGGCGAGCGAGCTTCCGCGTGACGGCAAGACCTCCGGCGCGCTCCAGATCCGCGGTCCGTGGATCATCCGGCGCTATTTCAAGGCCGAACAGGACGCGGTCGATGCCGATGGCTGGTTCGATACCGGCGATGTCGGCATCCTCCACCCCGACGGCACCTTGCAGCTGACCGACCGGACCAAGGACGTGATCAAGTCGGGCGGCGAATGGATCAGTTCGGTCGAGCTGGAAAACGCAGCAGTCGGGCATGAAGGCGTGGCCGAGGCGGCTTGCGTGGGGATGCCGCATCCCAAGTGGGATGAACGCCCGGTGCTGTTCGTGGTCAAGAACGAGGGGGCCGACGTCTCCGAGGACGACATCATCGAGCACCTTCGCCCGCAGATCGCCAAGTGGTGGCTGCCCGACGCGGTCGAATTCGTCGACGACATCCCGCACACCGCGACCGGCAAGATCTCGAAGAAGGACCTTCGCGACCGCTTCTCCGACTACAAGCTTGAAGGGTGAGCCTAGTGAGCGAGACCTATATCGATCCCTCGCCGGCCAATTTCGCCGCGTTCAAGGACCTGCCGCGCGATCGCCCGATCCACATGCTCAACCTGCTGCGCTTTCGCGAGAAGGCCGAATATCCGCAAGGCCAGGAAAATCACGGCAAGGGCTGGAGCGGGCAGCGCGCCTATGAGGAATACGGCCGCACCTCGGGGCCGATCTTTCGCCGGGTCGGCGGCGCGATCGTGTGGCGCGGCACGTTCGAAACGGTTGTGACAGGCCCGGATGACATGCGCTGGGACGACGGTTTCGTCGCGCAATATCCCCATGCCGGCGCGTTCTTCGAGATGATCAAGGACCCTGAATATCAGAAGGCCGTCGTCAACCGCACCGCCGCGCTCGCCGACAGCCGCCTTGTGCGGTTCGCCCCGGGCGAGGCGGGCGAGGGGTTCGGGTGAAAGCTATCCAATGACATTCATCGGCAGGAAAGCGGCGCTGCTGCTGACCGCGTTCGGCGCGCTCTGGACAACCCCTGCTCAGGCGCGCGATTTCGAGGTGTCGCACGCAATGGTGCCTTACGTCTATCGCTATGCGGCCTGCGTGTTCAACGCCGGCCTCGGCGAAACCGAAGCGCGCATCGCGCAGTGCCAGCGGCTTCGCACCCAGATCATGGCGCATTCGCAGCCGGTCTTCGCGCTGTGGCATCGCGGCGAACAGCCGCGCCGCGCACGCCAGTTCACGCGAATCCTCGACCAGCTCGAAAGCGAAGCGCGAATTGCCGACCAAGAGCGCAAGACCGTGCCCGAGCCGATCATCTCCTACTTCAAGTGCATGAGCGGACCGACGATCAACAGCGAGGACTTCGTGTCAGGCGTCGTGATCTGCTTTACCGAGCTCAACCGGGTGTGCAACGGGGCGATCGGCCTGACCGGAACCGAGGTCGAGAACTGCCGCGCCGAGCGCCTGATGCAGCGCCTGCGGCTGAGCGGGAACGAGCACTATTCCGCGGGCGGCGTTCCGCGCGGCATCACCTATCGGCGCGGGTTTCTCGGACTGCACCGATTGCCCAGCGACGACGAGTAGGCGCCGCGCCCACACGCAATTGTCGCGGGGGCCCCTGTCACCCCAATTGCTTGAGAACGTCGGACAAGCCCGGTTCGGCGAGCGAGTGCTTGAGCGAGGCGATTGCCTGCTCGATATCGATCTCGAATTCGACCACCGCGCCCTCGCTGCCCTGTTTCACTCCGCCGAGCGAGCGGGTCATGCGCCGAGCCGCCTCGTTTTCGGACAGGAGGTGAACGCTCAATTCCTTCAACCCCTCGCGCTGGCAGTCGATCAGCATCACCAGGGTCAGGAGCCGCGCCAGGCCGCGCCCGTGATATTCGTCGATCACGGCCACCGAGAACTCTGCCTGGGACGGATCGTCTTCGTCACGGAAGGCATGGACCACCCCCAGTGCCGGAGTGTCCTCGCGGTCCGATCGCAATGCTCCCCAGGCGATGTGGCTGTGTCCGTCTGCATCGACGAGGCGGTCGATCACGTGCTGGGGCGGGACGGTCATGCCCGAAAAGAAGCGCAAATAGCGCGACTGTTTCGACATCCGGGCGATCCCGGCCTTCAGGCGTGCCTCGTCGTCCTTGCGCACCTCGCGGATGCATACCGGAGTTCCGTCCTGCAAGCGGGTGTGAATGACGCTCATGATCACCTGTCTCGAAGTGCGGGCCGATCACCATATCACGCCGGTGAGCGTCGGCCCAAGGCCGGCGTCGCGTCTGCGGATCACAGCAGGCGCATCTGTCCGCCGGTTTCGGGCGGGCGGAAGCGCGAGCAGTCGAGTTCGAACAGGATACGCGCCTTTTCGCGGTCGATCCCGGCGCGCTTGCAAGCAAGGTTGAACCGCGCGCGGAACAGGTCGGCCCAAACCCCGCTCGGTTTCATGCGGGTGAAGAAATCGGGATCGTTGTCGCGCCCGCCGCGGATCGATCGCACGATGCCCATGACCTTGCCCGCGCGATCGGGGTAGTGGACGTCGAGCCATTCGCGGAACAGGGGCGCGACCTCGTGTGGCAGGCGCAGCGGAATCCAGCCGGCACTTTTCACCCCTTGCGCAGCGACCGCCGCGATGATGCCTTCCATGTATTCATCGGTGATCGCCGGGATCACCGGCGAGACCGAGCAATGGACGGGCACTCCCGCCTCCACCAGCCTGCCGAACGCGGCGACCCGCTTGGCCGGGGACGGGCAGCGCGGCTCGAGCTTGCCCGAAAGCCTCGGATCGAGACTGGTGACCGAGATCGCGACCGCCACGAGCCGCTGCTCTGCGAGATCAGCGATGAGGTCGAGATCGTCGAGCACGCGGTCCGACTTGGTGGTGATCGTGACCGGGTGGCGCGCATCGAGGCAGACCTCGAGCACCTGGCGGGTGATGCGGTAGCGCTTCTCGATCGGCTGGTAGGGATCGGTATTGGTGCCGAGCGCGATCGGAGCAGGCTTGTAGCGCGGCTTGGCCAGGGTTTCGCGCAGCAGCCGCGCAGCATCGGGCTTGGCGAACAGGCGGGTCTCGAAATCGAGGCCGGGCGACAGGTCGTGAAAGGCATGGGTGGGGCGGGCAAAGCAGTAGACGCAGCCATGTTCGCAGCCGCGATAGCCGTTCACCGAGCGGTCGAACGGCACGTCGGGCGACTGGTTGAAGCTGAGGATGGTCCTGGGCCGTTCCTCGGTCACCTCGGTGCGCAGCTTGACCGGTGGCCCGTCGAGAGACTGGACGTGGTCGCGCCAGTCGCCATCGGTCTCGCGCGTGGCGAGGCCGAAACGGGTCGGCACCGCCGCCGAGGCAGCGCCGCGTCCGCGCTGGTAATCGGGGTGCGGGGGCTTTTGCATCGGTGAGAACATATAAAGAACACCGGCGCGCCTGTCACCCGCTTTCCTACTGCGCCCGATCCTGCCAGGCTCCTCGCCCGGGGCGCCGCCACCTCGCTCATCTTCAAGGTCACGGCAAACCCGCCCGCCGCGATTGTATTTGATCAACTAGCCCCGCGAATCACCGCTCGCGCAATCGCGGCATCGGGTCCACGAAGTTGCAGGGCCGGTTGCGGGAATCGAGCTGTTCGGCAAGGATCAGGTCCCACCCGTCTCGGACCGCTCCGTTTGAGCCGGGAAGGGCGAAGACATAGGTGCCGCGCGCCACCACCGCGCAAGCGCGCGACTGGATCGTGCTGGTACCGATGGTCTGGTAGCTGAGCCAGCGGAACAACTCGCCAAATCCAGGGATCGCGCGCGCCTCGGCAAGCCCTGCCAAGGCCTCGGGCGTGACATCGCGTCCGGTTAGTCCGGTCCCTCCGGTGGTGATCACCGCGTCGATGGCAGGGTCTTCGATCCAAGCCTCGATCCGCGCCGTTATGGCAACGGCATCGTCGCGCTCGATCTCGCGCGCGGCGAGCGTGTGACCGGCATCCCGGATGCGTTCGGCGAGGATATCGCCCGAGCTGTCGTCCGAGCTCGTCCGCGTGTCGGAAACCGTGAGAAGGGCGATGGCAATCGGGGTAAAGGCGAGGCTTTCGTCGATCGCCATGGAAACGGCTCCGGAGCTAGTCGATGGACGCGGTTCTCATCGTAGCGACATAGGGGAATTCGGGCCAGCGCCCCTGTGCCAACGCACGGCGCGATGGCGAGGCAACGCCCGCGGCGCGCTCGTACATCCAGTAATTGCGCATGACGATGGCAACATAGCCCCGCGTTTCCCAATAAGGGATCGATTCCATCCACAAGAGCGGATCGCCCTGGTCGTTGATCTCGTCGTTCCAGCGGGTCACCGGGGAGAGACCGGCATTGTAGGCGGCCATGATCTTGGGCAGCAGGCCCTGCGTTGCAGGACTGTCTCGAAGCATTTCCAGATTGCGCTGGCCAAAGGCTAGATTGACCTCCGGATCATCGAGATCGACATAAGAGGCGCTCATGTTGAGCCGCGGGGCGTGCTGCCGGACGGTTATCGGAGTGATCTGCATCAACCCGCGCGCATTGGCAGGGCTCACGGCGCTGGCGCGGAAGTTCGATTCCTGCAGCGCATGAGCAAAGGCTAGCGCGGGATCGACCCTCCAGCCGGTGACGGGCTGCCATCGCGCTAGCGGGAAGCGCAGCGCAGGATCGGCGCGCATGCCATAGGGGGCGTAATGGGCCATGAACAGCTGGGTCGTGGGCAGGCCGAGTTCGCGAGCAAGCCGCGCCAGAACCGGGTAGTCTCGTGCTCTCCCGATCCGGGCTTCGTGGCGCAGCACCTCGTCAGCCAGCGCCGGACGCCCGATCTCGACCAGGGCGGCAGCAATGCGGACATTGCGTCGGTCGCGCACCGCTTTCCAGTCGTGTTCGCTAAAGCGCTGCGGGACGGCCTGCTGCGCAACCTCGATCCCGAGCTGATCGATCGCGAGCATGCCGTAGAGCGTCTCATCATGGCGCGCAGCCGCGGAAAGGTGCTGCTGCGCTGCATCCGGTTCGCGGCAACGGATCAGCGCCCGGTGTGCCCAGTAATGCGCCGCGGCGGTCAATTCGGTATTGGTCGACCGGTCGGCCGCGCGGGCAAAGGCTTCGCCTGCCAGCGCACAATAGCCCATGCGCCAGGCGGCCAGACCGGCGACCCACTCGCCTTCGGCTACCCAGGGACCCGAACCCTGCTTTACCGTTTCAGCCAGTGAGAGCGCGTTGGCATCGTCGTTCTCGATATAATAGCTCCAGGCCACGCGCTGGCGCCATTCGGCACGCGCTGCAGGGCTGAGCATCGGGTCTACTGATACCAAAGCGGCATGGGCGCTGACCGGGTCATCTCCGCGAATGGCTTCGAGAATCGTTTCGCGAATCTTGGCCGGCATCGTGCCGTCATCGATGGTGGCAGGCCGCAATCGCTTCGATGCGGACGGCTGGCGCGCAAAGATTTGCGGAGCGGGCAGAACGGGCGTCCGTTCGAGGCCGCGCCTCTCGCCAAGCCGCCCGATTTGCTCGGCTTGGGGCAATTCGACCCCTTCCTCGAACCAGCGTGCGATCTGGTCGGCGTCTATCCGCGGGCTGTTGGCGTGGGTGAAATATTCGGCTTCCGCCACCTGCTGGAGAAGACCGCCACGGGTGCGCTCGATCAAAGCCGTCGCGCGTTGCCAGTCCTCGCGGTCGATTGCGGCGAACAGGTCACGATAGGTCTGCCGCTCGGCTTCGGAAAGTTGCGGCGGGATCTGCGGTTGCTGGGCGGCATTGCGATCGTAATGCGCCGCCATGCTGCCCGGGGGAGAGACTTGCTGAGCTGTCGCCGGGGCTGAAGCGATTGCGGCTGCGAGCACGACCGACGCAAACAAGGCGCCGCGTAGCCCGCTCGAAATCACATTGTGCCCGCCCATTCGACCCATCTCCGCCAGAATCTCGCCTTGAGCCGGGGCATCGCCAAAAGGCTTTCGAGCCCCTCGCTCATCAGTAAAGGCACTGATTGCCGATCCTGGTTGATTTCAAGTAAACTTGTACCGGATCCCGATACATTTTGTCCGATTAGCGGCAAAGTGGATTTTCCGAATACGAGCAGTTTTTGCGGCGAAACGAGTCCTATGTGGTGCCGGTTGACCGCGAGCATCCCGCCAACTGCCAGGGCGGGGGTGTCGGCCATTGGGGTGTGACGCGGCAAGGCCGAGGCGAAATAGACGCGGTCCCGAGCTATCCCCATCGCTGCCAGCATGTTGCCGAGCAATTGTCCTTGCGGCCCGGACAGCAACGTGTCGGTGTCGCCTTCTTCGGGATCGGTGACGAGCACCATCAGTTCGGCGCCTTGCGGACCACGGGGCGCGGTGCGTCCACGCGGTCCGATGGCATCGAGGCCGGATGTCTCGAGCCAGAAAGAACGAAATTCCTCGATCGTTTGCGGTGGCGACGCGCCAAGCAGGTTTCGTTCGATGGGTGCAGGTTTTTTTGCCGGTTCCACCACGCTGGTCCGCGCCGCACGGCTGGTACGGTCGTCGCCCGTATCATCGGCCACGGGGCCGCTGGCTATGTCGGTATCGCTACCGAGCCAATCCGTAGCGTCATCTGCGAAATCGTCCGTGACCCCGGCCATGCGCCACCATTGCAGCGCGGCGCGGGCTTCTTGTTCGAAAGGCGTGGTCGCAGCGTTCATGCTCTTCATTCCAGCCCTTGACTGTCCCTGCCGCGCTTAGCAAGTGCACCGGGAGACAAATTTGCGAAGAAATTCGCCGGAACGCAAGGACGAGACAAGCGCATGACCGAACGCGAATCCATGGAATGTGACGTCGTCATCATTGGCGGCGGACCGGCTGGCCTATCGGCCGCGATCCGGCTGAAGCAGATCAATGAGGAACTGGAAGTCGTCGTTCTCGAAAAGGGATCGGAGATCGGCGCGCACATTCTTTCTGGCGCGGTGGTCGACCCCAAGGCGCTCGACGAGCTGCTGCCCGATTGGCGCGACATGGATTGCCCGATGGCCGAAACGCCGGTCACGGACAATTGGCACTGGGTGCTTTCGAAGAAGGGCAAGACCTCTCTGCCGCACATCTTCATGCCGCCTCTGATGAGCAATGACGGGTGTTATACCGGCTCCCTCGGCAAACTGACTCGCTGGCTCGGCGAGCAGGCTGAGGCGCTGGGTGTCATGGTCTTCCCCGGCTTCCCCGCATCCGAGGTGCTGTTCGATGATGCCGGCGCGGTGCGCGGCGTCGTGACGCAGGACATGGGTGTTGCCGCCGACGGTTCGGAAAAGGGCGATTTCCAGCCGGGCATGGAAATCCTCGCGAAATACACCCTCTTCGCAGAGGGCGCGCGCGGCAACCTCACCAAGAAGATGAAAGCGCGCTTCGATCTCGAGGCCGATTGCCAGCCGCAGGTCTATGGCCTCGGCATAAAGGAATTGTGGGATATCGACCCCAAAAAGCACGTGCCCGGCCGCGTCATCCATACGCAAGGCTGGCCGCTCACCGAGAGCGATAGCTGGGGCGGAGGCTTCCTCTACCACCAGGCGAATGGCCAGGTGGCGCTCGGTTTCGTCACCGCGCTCGATTACAAGAATCCGTGGGTCTCGCCCTACCAGGAATTCCAGCGCTGGAAGCAGCACCCCGCGATCCGCGAATATCTCGAAGGCGGAACGCGCGTTGCCTATGGCGCACGCGCGATCAATGAAGGCGGCTGGCAATCGGTGCCGAAACTCGCTTTCCCGGGCGGGGCGCTGATCGGCTGTGCGGCGGGCTTCGTCAACGTGCCGCGGATCAAGGGCAGCCACACCGCGATGAAGAGCGGCATGCTGGCAGCCGAGAGCGTGGCGGCAGCGATAGCTGCGGGACACGCGCAATCCGAGCTTTCCGATTACGATGCAAACCTGCGCGAAAGCTGGATCGCCAAGGAATTGAAGCTCGTCCAGAACGCGCAGCCCGCGGTGGCCAAGTATGGCGGCGACATCGGCACGCTGCTGGCGGGCGCGGACATGTGGATGCGCACGCTCAAGATCGGCCTTCCGATCAGCATGGAGCATCACCGCGACTACACGATGACAGGGCGCGCCGATCTCTATCCCAGGATCGACTATCCCAAGCCCGATGGCACCATCAGCTTCGATAGGCTCACCAACGTCGCCTACAGCTTCACCAACCACGCCGAGGACCAGCCCAACCACCTCAAGGTGGAGGATTACGAGTTGCAGCGCGAAAGTGAGCTCGCTGTCTTCGGTGGACCGTCCGAGCGGTATTGCCCGGCCGGGGTCTATGAATGGATCATCGAGGAGGGGCAGGAGCCCAGGTTCCAGATCAACTCGCAGAACTGCGTCCACTGCAAGACCTGTGACATCAAGGATCCCAACCAGAACATCGAATGGACCACGCCCGAAGGCGGGGGCGGGCCGAATTATCCGAACATGTGAGGCGCGTTTGCCCTCGGTACGAGACAGTGTAGCTCGATAGCGGAATTAGGATCACGGAGAGTTTGAGTTGCGGTCTGACGAGTTGGTTGTGAGCGGCGGGACCATCACCTCTTTGCATGCCATTGCAAATAGGTTTTCAGTGGGACTTGCTATGCTGGCGCTGAGCGTCTGGGCTTTGTATTCGACGCTGGAGCCCTATCAGAAGGATCGGCTGCAAGACGTGGCCCTGATCCACCTTCTGGCAATGGCGCCTGCTGGGACGCTCGAACCTTATCAGGAAGAGCGGCTGCAAGACGCATTGACCTTCGAAGACTAAGTGGTGGCCCAAAGTCCCCTTAGAGGCGCGAGTCAGTCCATTCGCGAAACCGCCCACGCCAAGATCAACCTCGCGCTGCATGTCCGTGGGCGGCGCGAGGACGGCTATCACGAGCTCGAGACGCTGTTCGCCTTTGTCGATGCGGGCGACCGCCTGATTGCGCGACCTGCCAAGGAGGATCGCGTCACCACGATCGGCGAGTTTGCGGGCGGAATCGAAAACCCCTTCGACAATCTCGTTGCCAAAGCGCTTGCTGCGATGCCTCGCTCGCAGGGGCTCGAGATCACGCTGGAAAAGAACCTGCCCGTCGCCGCCGGCCTTGGGGGCGGGTCTGCCGATGCGGGCGCGGTGTTTCGAATAGTCATGGCCGAATACGGTTTTCGCGATGGCTGGGAGGCAAAAGCCGCCGCGCTTGGAGCGGATGTCCCGGCTTGCGTGGCCAGCATAGCCTGTGTCGGGCGAGGGACCGGGACACAGCTCGCACCCGTTCTAAACGACCTCGAAGGCACTCCGGTCCTGCTCGTCAACTCGCGCGTGCCGCTTGCCACCGGGCCGGTCTTCAAGGCGTGGGACGGCATTGATCGCGGCCCCCTCCCGCAAGGCACGGCACGCGAAATCGCGCTGGCAGGCCGCAACGACCTAACCGAGCCTGCCCTCGACCTCGCGCCGGAAATCGGGCAGGTTCTGGCCGAACTCGAGGCGGGCGACAGCTGGCTTGTGCGAATGTCGGGATCGGGAGCGACCTGTTTCGCGTTGTACGAAAGCGAGGCGGCACGCGACCAAGCACTGCGCCGGATCGCCAGTGAACGCCCCTACTGGTGGTGGCTTGCAGGGAAATTGCGATGATCGACGGACAGCCTTTCAGGCAGATTGGTGAGCCTCGGCGTGGCGGCATAGTCTGCGTGGTCGATCATGCGTCCAATTTTGTGCCTGAGGACATCGTGCTCGGCATACCTGATGGTCTGCTCGACACGCATATCGCGGTTGATATCGGCACGATCGGCATCGCGGCGCGCATGGCTCGCCGTCACGATATCCCCGCTCACGTTGCGCAGATCAGCCGGCTGGTGATCGACCTTCACCGCGAGGAGGACCATCCGGAGGTCGTTCCGACCACGAGCGACGGCCACCTTATCCCGGGCAATATCGGCGCCGATGTCGAAGCACGCCTCGCTCAGTATCATCGTCCCTATCACGAGGCGCTTGGCCGATGGCTAGACGCGGCAAGTCCCAAGCTGATCGTTTCTCTCCACAGCTTCACCCCGAAGCTGGAATCGGGCGGGGAAGATCGGCCATGGGAAGTTGGCTTGCTCTACAATCAGGATGACCGCGCCGCGCGTCACGCGATCCGCCTGTTCGGCGAACAAGGCGTCACGGTCGGCGATAACGAGCCCTATTCGGGCAAGCAGTTCAATGCGACGATGAACCGCCACGCCGAGGCGCATGGCCGCCATTACTGCGCGATCGAGGTCAGGCAGGATCTCGTCGCGACCCGCGCGGACCAGGCGCGCTGGGCGACCATGATTGCCGACGTTGCAGGAAGGGTTGCGCTCGCGCTCGACTAACGGCAGGGCAGTGTCGCTGCCGGATGCCGGGAATGACAATGCCGATCAATAAGAACAAACTGCCGTCACGTCACGTATCCGTCGGACCCGAAAGGGCGCCGCACCGCTCCTATTATTACGCAATGGGATTGAGCGAGGAAGAAATCGCGCAGCCTTTCGTTGCGGTTGCGAGCGCAGGCAACGACAGCGCGCCTTGCAACACCACGCTCGATGCCCAGGCCAATATTTGCCGCGAGGGAGTGATTGAACGCGGGGGCACGCCGCGTCGCTTCAACACAATCACCGTCACCGACGGGATCGCCATGGGCCATCAGGGGATGAAGAGCTCGCTTGTGAGCCGCGAGGTGATCGCAGACAGCGTCGAGCTTTCCGTGCGCGGTCATTGCTATGACGCGCTGGTCGGATTTGCGGGTTGCGACAAGAGCTTGCCCGGCATGATGATGGCCATGTTGCGTCTCAATGTGCCTTCGATCTTCGTCTATGGTGGCTCTATCTTGCCGGGAACGCATCACGGCAAGGACGTGACAGTGGTCGACGTGTTCGAAGCCGTCGGACAGCACGCAGCCGGCAATTGCCCTTTGCAGGAACTGGTCGCGCTCGAAAAGGTCGCCTGTCCTGGTCACGGCGCTTGCGGGGGGCAATTCACCGCGAACACCATGGCGTGTGTCGGAGAGGCCATTGGACTAAGCCTGCCGAACAGCAACATGGCGCCTGCTCCTTACAAATCGCGCGAGGAAATAGCGCGTGCGGCAGGCATGCAGGTGATGGAGCTTCTCGGAAGAAATCTGAGGCCGCGCGACATATGCACCCGCGCCGCCTTCGAAAACGCCGCGCGCGTGGTCGCCGCGACTGGCGGATCGACCAACGCAGCGCTTCACCTACCTGCGATGGCGAGCGAGGCAGGTATCGATTTCGACCTGTTCGACGTTGCCGAGATTTTCAAGTCGACGCCTTACATCGCCGATCTCAAGCCGGGCGGAAAATATGTCGCCAAGGACATGCACGAGGCAGGTGGTGTGTACATGGGCATGAAGACGTTGCTGGATGGCGGCTTCCTCGATCCCGAGCCGATGACGGTGACCGGCAAGACCCTTGGCGAGAATATCGACGAGATCACCTGGAATCCCGAACAGAACGTATTCTACGACGTTCGGACTCCGATAACGCCGACCGGCGGCGTGGTCGGCCTCAAGGGCAGCCTCGCGCCCGACGGCGCGATCGTGAAGGTCGCGGGAATGGAACGGCTGCAATTCACCGGGCCTGCACGGGTCTTCGAATGCGAGGAAGCCGCCTTTGCCGCGGTCGAGGCGCGCGACATCGCCGAAGGGTCGGTAATCGTGATCCGCTACGAGGGCCCCAAGGGCGGTCCGGGCATGCGCGAAATGCTGGCCACCACCGCTGCGTTATACGGTCAGGGCATGGGCGAAAAGGTCGCCCTGATCACCGACGGCCGCTTCTCAGGGGCGACGCGCGGCTTTTGCATAGGACATGTCGGACCCGAAGCCGCCGAATGCGGCCCGATCGCGTTGGTCCGCGATGGCGATGTCATAAGCATCGATGCCGAGGCGGGGACCATCGATCTCGAAATCGATGCGAACGTCTTCGAGGAACGGCGCAAGAGCTGGCAGCCTCGCGTCAACGATTACCGGTCGGGCGCGCTGTGGCGCTATGCGCAAAATGTCGGGCCCGCGAGCAAAGGCGCGCTGACCCATCCGGGCGCGAAATGTGAAAGCCATGTCTTTGCGGATATCTAGCCTGGCAATCTTCGCATTGAGCATCCAGGGATGCGGCGCAGCACAAGACTTGCCCCAAGGCGAAATGATCGCCTGCGCTATTGGCAACGGAGCCGAATTTACCGAGAGTTGCGTGCTCGAAATACGCGGCGACGGGGTAATGGTGCTTCATCAACCCGGCGGCGGTTTCCGCCGCGTCCGCCGGACTGGTGACGGCATCGAGAGCGCTGATGGGGCCGAGAGGATCGTAGGTCTCGCGGGCGGTTCCGAGGCCTTTACCGAATTTGCGATCGGTCATGATCGCTACCGTATTCCCGCTCGCTTTGGGATTGCGGTAGAATGACACAGGACCGCGCCCAGATTTTGACAGCACGGCAGATGAGCGATGCCGAACAACGCCTGATCGATGGGGGCAGTTCGATAGGGGAACTGATGGAGTGCGCCGCGGCAGGCGCGGCAGAATGGGTCCGGCGCATCGCGGCGGGGCGGTCGGTCACCGTTCTTTGCGGCCCGGGGAACAATGGCGGCGATGGCTATGTCATCGCGCGGCGCCTGCGCGATTCGGGGCTCGAGGTGCGCGTGATCGCGCCGGTCGAGCCGAAGACCGACGCCGCCGTGACCGCACGGCGAAATTGGGGAGGAGATGTCGAGACCACCGGCGGATTGCTCGAAGGCCACGTGCTAGTCGACGCCTTGTTCGGATCGGGGCTGGCGCGCCCCCTTTCGGGCGAGCACGCGCTATTGCTGCGCGATCTTGCTTCGCGACACGCGCTGACGATTGCGATCGACATGCCCTCGGGCGTTCCGAGCGATGATGGCCGCCTTCTCAACGACAAGCTTCCGCGCGCCGATGTCACGCTTGCTCTGGGGGCTTGGAAATTCGCACACTGGCTTTTGCCGGGGCGCGAATGGTGTGGACGCAAGCGCCTAGTCCCGATCGGGATCACTTCGGTCGAGGATGCAGCCCGCCTCGTCACACGCCCCAAGCTTTCGCCGCCCGGGACAAGCGCCCACAAATATAAGCGCGGGCTTGCAGCTGTCGTCAGCGGAGAGATGCCCGGCGCACCGATGCTCGCCGCCATGGCTGCTCAGCGCGCGGGGGCTGGCTACGTCAAATTGCTCGGTGGCTGCAATTCGGCACCTGATCCGGCGCTTGTTTGCGACGATCGGGCGCTGGCGGAAGCACTGGATGACAGCCGGATCGCGGCGATACTCGTTGGACCCGGACTGGGGAGGGACGAGCATGCACGCGAACGGCTGAATGCGGTGCTTCGTGCCGATGTTCCAAGCGTCCTCGACGCCGACGCGCTGAACCTTTTGCAGCCGAAGATGCTCGATGCAGGCCGTGCAATCCTCGCCACGCCGCATGACGGTGAGCTAGATAGCCTGTGTCGCCATTTTGCCGTGATCGCCGAAGGACGAAGGCAACGAGCGCTCGGTCTTGCCCGGGCGAGTGGCATGTGCGTGCTTGCCAAAGGACCCGATAGCGTCATTGCCGCCCCGGATGGGCGGCTCGCGCTGGTGCCGCCCGCACCGAGCTGGCTTTCCGTCGCCGGCAGCGGAGATGTCCTCGCGGGCATCGCGGTCAGTCGCATGGCGAACGGGCGCGATCCCTTCGCTGCGGCCTGCGAGGCAGCCTGGTTGCACGGCAAGGCAGCGCGCGATTGCGGCGCGGCTTTCACGGCGCGGGACCTGGCGAAAAATGTTTCGGGAGCGATCGCCGCATGCCTTTGAGCGAACACGAACCGATCGTGCGCATCGCGGCCAAGGGGGACGGGGTAACGACCAGTGGCCGCCATGTCGCAGGAGCCGTCCCGGGCGACCTGTACTCGCAGGAACATGGGGTCGAACCCGGCACGCACCACGTCGAGCCTCCGTGTCGCCATTTCACTCGCTGCGGCGGCTGCCAGTTGCAGCATGCTGACGAAGAGGTGCTGCGCAAATTCGTTATCGACAGGGTGGTCAATGCCGCGGCCGGGCAGGGGCTTGAGCCGGGCAATCTGCTGCCTGCCCATTTGTCGCCTCCCCATGTGCGCAGACGCGCGACCCTTCACGGCTTGCGCACGCAAAAGAGCGCGGTGCTCGGCTTCCGCGAGGGTGGTTCGCACCGTATCGTCGATCTGGCCGAATGCCCGGTTTCGCATCCCGCAATCGTCGGTCTCTTCCAGCCACTGCGCGAATTGCTCGCGACGCATGGGCCGCGCGGCAATGTCGATATCGCTCTCACGGTATGCGATCAGGGCGTGGATGCGGGCCTCGTACACTTCCCACTTGAAGACCTTGCAGCGACCGAAGGTGCGCTCGATTTTGCGCGTGATCACGGCCTTGCACGCCTCACCATCGATCAGGGTTACGGAGCCGAAACGGTCTGGGAACCAGAGCCCGCGACCGTGACGCTTTCGGGCGTTCCAGTGGGCCTTCCCCCCGGCGCTTTCCTTCAGGCCACCCGCGATGCCGAAGCGGTCATGATTGCCGATGCGCGAGAGTGGCTGGGCGGTTCACCCATTGTGGCTGACCTGTTCGCAGGACTGGGCACCTTCGCCTTTGCGCTGGCCGGTACGGGGCCATCGACGCGAAAAGTGCTGGCGGTCGAAGCCGAATGCGCGGCGCATCTATCCAGCAAGGTCGCGAGCACCCGAACCGCTGGCAAGATGATCGCGCTTCACAGGGACCTGTTCCGCAATCCACTTCAGCCTGCCGAACTCGACCGTTTCGACGCTGTGATTATTGACCCGCCTCGCGCTGGAGCCAAGGCACAGATTGCGCAGATCGCCGAGAGCACGTTGTCCCGGATCGTTTATGTCAGTTGTAACCCTTCAAGCTGGGCGCGCGATGCGGCAACACTCGGCGCGGCAGGGTTCAAGCTGGAACAGCTGCGCCCGGTCGGCCAGTTCCGCTGGTCCACGCATGTCGAATTGGTGAGTCTTTTCACCCGTTAGGCGCGTAGGGCTGCGAGAACTTCGCGTTCGAGCCAGGCCGCATGGTCCGGCGACGAATAGGAATGGTCCGCGCCAGGACACCGATGAATGCGAGGATCGTTTGCGTCCCAGCTGCTTTCGAACACCTGCGCAGTTCGATCGCCAGTGGCAAGCAGGATGACGGTCCCCCCCTCGAAATGATCGAGCCCGGCTCGCACCTCTTGTGCGAGCGAGTTTGTCCCGCCTCCCGGACGCACCGACCGGGCCAATCCGCGCGCGAGTTTGCGCAAATCGACTCCGCCGCGCAGCAGGCGCATGATCTCGCCGGGACGGGTCAGTTTCTCCAGATAGCGCGCCCGGATCGCCGACGGTGCATGGACCGGCTCTTCCGCGTCGCTCTCGATCACCCAGGGATTGGACAGGATGAGGCCATCGAACCCTGCTCCGCCTGCAAGCATAAGCGCCGAAGCCGCGTCGCAATTGCCAAATGCGACCACGCGCTGAACCTGTGGTGCCATCGCCCTGAAAGCCTCGAGCGCGGCGCTGATATCGCTGCCGGAAGCCTTGAAACCCCGATTTTCACCCTCGCTGTCGCCGACGCCGCGCCGGTCGAAGCGAAAGACCGGGAATCCGGCCTTGGCGATCCGCGCAGCAAGGCGAGATTGGCTCGAATAGGCGCCGGATCGCACCTCGTTGCCGCCAGTTACGATCAGGAGACCGGTCGACCCCGGCGCGGTGTCGAGCGTGCCCGCCAGCGCAAGGCTCTTGCAGCCGAAAGTGAAGTGGAGCCTGCTCACGACGACGCACCGGATCGCTCGGCAACCATCATCGCGACGGCTTGTGACTGGGCGGTGTCCTCGTCAGGCTCGGCTCGCAGCCACAACCCGCGACCGCCGATTGTCTTGTGGTCTATGGCGACACGGGGAGGGGCAACCTGCCCATCGGCTGCTTCGAGCTCGCGGAACATGCTGGCGCTAATGGGCCATCCCGCCAGGATAATACCTTTGTCTCTTGCTGCAGCGGAAAGACCTTGCGAATTCTCGTCGATGCCGGCCTCTTGCGACGCGATCAGCCGTGCGCGGATCATCGCGCGTAGCAATTTCGCTCCCGATATCGGCGCATAGGCGGTGCCGGGAAGTTCGGTTGGCGCGATCAAGGCCCCCGCACGGATGGAAAGCGTTTCGGTTGCGTTGCACTGGATCGCGGCTGCGCGCGCGGCCTCGCGCCATGCAGAAAGGTCCTGTCGCTCCAGCGGGCTCAGGCTTTCGTTCTGCCCGGGCAAGTCGGGCAGGAAACAGTCGATACCTGCCTGATCGAGCGCGCGCATCACCTCGATCGTGAAGCGGCGAAGCTTGTTCGCCTCGTCAAACAACGCAGGCAGGACCAAGACCCGCCTGTCGCGCGACCGATCGAATGCGATGAGCAATTCCTCGCTAGTCGTGCCGTCGCCCTGCGGAGCATGCCAGGTCGAAATCATGAGATGCCTTGCCCGATCCCGCCCTCAGCGCGAGACAAGCTTGCTTTCTGCAAAGGCGAGAAGGCCGCCATAGGTTTCGAGCATCTCGCCATCCACGTCATCATCCTCGATCACGATGTCGAGCCGGTCTTCCATTTCGGTCAGTAGGCCGGCGACCGCCATGGAATCGAGCTCTGGCAAATGTCCGAACAATCCGCTTTCCTCGCCCAGTTCGCTGGCCTGCTGTGCGTCGATCCCCAGAACGTCTGCGATGATCGACTTTAGCTCGTTGTCCAGCGCAGCCCGGCTCATGGCCATGTCAGCGCCAGGCGCGTCATCGCGGGTCTCGGCAGCGTCGCCAGACTTGTCAGTGGCTGGATGGGTGCTCATCTCACATCGATCCCTTTTGGCGCCGCCAAATGGCCCGGTCCTTGTTGTGCGGCCTGAAGCGCGCCCTTAGCCACGCGTGGGGATTGGCGCAAGCTCCGGCGGGACTGGCGCTTGCGGGACGTTGCAATGAGGGGCAGGCAGAACCCGGCCTCTCGCCATGCTGTGCGTTTCGAGCGCAAACCACGGACAAGACTGTCGCGACACCTTTTTGAAACAGCTCTTGCAACACGTTAACCCTGTCGTGATACCGCGCGTCGACCTGCCAATCTGGCAGACATTACCTAAGCCGAATGGAGCCGATCATCTCTCCGCCGCCCGATCCCACGCCCTATCCGCTCGATCACATCGTCGAACTGGCGAGTGCTCGCGGTGCCGGCGCGGCCCCCGCACTGGTCCTGCGCGACATCACCTTGTCTCACGATGCGCTGGGAGAACGGGTGGACTGGCTGGCCGGGTGGCTGAAGCGCACGGTTCCAGAGAGCGGCGCGCGTATTGCTAGCTGGGCGGCAAAAGGCGAACTCACATGCCTGTTGCCACTGGCGGCGGCACGGGCCGGACTGGTCCATGTCCCCATCAACCCGCTGCTCAAGCGGGCGCAGGTAGCGCATATCCTCGCAGACAGCGGTGCAAAAATGCTGATCGCGACCGCTTCTCGTATCAAGACACTCGACCCCGGCGATACTGCCGACGGATGCTTCGTTATCGAGGAGCAGGCCGCGATGGAAGCGGCGTTGGAAGGCAGAACCACACAAGGGCCTTCGCGTGCCGATCCCGACACTCTCGCGGCGATCCTTTACACGAGCGGTTCGACCGGGAAACCAAAGGGCGTCATGCTCAGCCATGCCAATCTCTGGCTCGGCGCTGTCAGCGTTGCGCACTACCTGAGGCTGGCACCCGACGACGTGACGCTCGCGGTCTTGCCGCTCGCATTCGACTACGGCCAGAACCAGCTACTCTCGACCTGGTATGCAGGCGGCAGCGTGGTCCCGCTTGACTTCCTGTTCCCGCGCGATGTCGTCAAGGCTTGCGCAAGGCACGGTGTCACGACCCTCGCAGCGGTTCCGCCCCTGTGGGTCCAGCTTGCCGAGACCGAATGGCCGCAGCAATCAAGCGCGACGCTGCGCCGGCTGACCAATAGCGGGGGCGCGCTGACGCGCGACCTCGTAACAGACCTCCGCTCGATGTTCGCGAAAGCCGATCTTTACCCGATGTACGGACTGACCGAGGCGTTTCGCTCGACATATCTGGACCCTTCTCTGGTGGACGACCACCCGACCTCGATGGGCACCGCCATACCCTTTGCCGAGATCCTCGTTCTCGATGACGCGGGACAGATCGCCGGGCCGGGCGAGGAGGGCGAACTGGTTCATTGCGGGCCACTGGTTGCGCAAGGTTACTGGCAGGACGAAGCGCGCACGGCCGAGAGGTTCAGACCTGCGCCTCCGCAATCGCGCTATGGCGGCATGGCTGTTTTCTCGGGCGACAGGGTCAAACGCGACAATGATGGCCTCTTGTATTTCGTCGGAAGGCGCGATGCGATGATCAAGAGCGCGGGCAATCGGATCAGCCCGCAGGAAATCGAGGAAGCAGCAACAGCCACCGGTCTTGTTGCCGAGGCGGTGGCTATTGGCGTTCCTGATGCGCGGCTCGGTCACGCGGTGCACCTGGTTGTGCGCGGCACTGGCGATAAGGCCGAAGATCGCCGCCTCGTTCAAGAACTGCGAAAGCGCCTGCCCAATTTCATGCAACCTCAACAGGTGCATTGGCGCGGCACTCTGCCGCTCAATCCGAACGGCAAAATCGATCGCACCACCTTGCATCGGGAACTTCTGACGGAGTCAGGACGATGAAGAGCAAGCCGACCGGCCCGATACCTGCAGGCTTTACCGCCATCGATGGCGAACTGGCCATTGGCGGCAAGCCGGTGACTCAAATCGTCGAGGATGCGGGCCGCACCCCGCTTTTCGTCTATTCGCGCGACCGGCTCGATCAGCGTGTGGCGCAATTGCGTGCTGCCATGCCGCAGCGCATCGGCATCAATTACGCGGTCAAGGCCAATCCGCATCCAGATGTGATCGCGCACATGGCGCCGCTTGTCGACGGGTTCGATATCGCTTCGTCGGGCGAACTTGCGCGCGTGTTGAAGCAAGGCGTGGATGCTGCGCGCGTCAGCTTTGCAGGGCCAGGCAAGCGCGACGATGAACTTGAGGCGGCAATAGCAGCGGGTGCGACGCTCAATTGCGAATCCGAAGGCGAGGCGCAGCGCAGCCTTGCGATTGCCCGTCGGCTCGAAAAGCGCGCGCGAATTGCCATAAGGGTGAACCCGTCCTTCGAGCTCAAGGGTTCGGGAATGAAGATGGGAGGCGGTGCCAAGCCTTTCGGCGTCGATGCCGAACGCGTGCCGGAACTTGCTCGTCACATCATTGCCAATGGCGCCGAATATCGCGGGCTGCATGTTTTTACCGGCAGCCAGGCGCTGAGCGCCGAGGCGATTATCGAAGCGCAGGCTAATGTCCTTGCCCTCGCCGAGGAACTGACAGAGCAGATCGGTGCACCTCTTCCAAAACTGAACATGGGCGGCGGGTTCGGAATCCCCTATTTCCCGGGAGACGAACCGCTGGATATCGCAGCTGTTGGCGCAGCTCTCGCCGACCGGGTTGCGAACCTCCCGCAAGCGCTGTCCGACACTGAACTGTGCATAGAGTTGGGCCGCTATCTCGTTGGCGAGGCTGGCGTTTATCTGTGCCGCGTCATCGATCGCAAGGTCAGCCACGGGACGGTTTTCCTGGTCACCGATGGCGGGTTGCATCACCAGCTTGCAGCCTCCGGCAATTTCGGCACGGTCGTGCGCCGTAACTATCCGGTCGCGATCGCCACCCGTTTCGATGCCGACCCCGATGAAGTGGTCAATTTGGTGGGCTGCCTCTGCACCCCGCTCGACAGGCTGGGCGATGCCGTGCTGCTGCCATCGGCCGAACCGGGTGACCTTGTCGCGGTCTTCTGCGCCGGCGCCTATGGCGCAAGCGCTTCACCGGCGGATTTCCTCGGTCATGGCGCGGCTGCAGAACTCGTCGTTTAGGTCTGCGCAAGCCGCTGTCCCGAAACGGGATAGCACTGCGAAATTCCCCCTATCACTAACATTATGTTCACCATTATCGGCGAGGAACTCCGGGTCATTCGCGAAACCGTGACGTGCAGGTCGCTCCTGCAATGGATGTCACGGTGCGCTTTACTGACCAAGGATACGTATCGATGCCGAATTCGCTTTCATTGCCCCGCGTAGCGGGTCTCGCTCTTGCCACCACCTACTTGACCGCATGTGCCGGTACCGGCCCCGAATTGCCTTCGGCGAGCTATGCCGAGACGCAAAGCGCGCCGAGTGCGGAATACATCATCGGTCCGCTCGACGAGATCACGATCCATGTCTGGCGCAACCCCGAACTGAGCGCAGAGAATATCCAGGTTCGCCCCGATGGGCGGATCACCATTCCGCTCGTCCGCGACATGGCCGCCGTGGGCAAGACAGCGACCCAGCTCGAAAGCGACATCCATGACGAGCTCGTCAAATATATCGAGCAACCGATCGTCTCGGTGATCGTCAACGAGTTCAACTCCACCTTTGACCAGCAGATTCGCGTGGTCGGCTCGACCGAGCAACCGGCCTCGCTTCCCTTCCGTGCAAACATGACAGTGCTCGACGCGATGATCGCGGTTGGCGGTCTTGGTGAATTCGCCGCGGGCAACCGTGCAAAATTGCTGCGGATCGACCGCGAGACAGGCGAGCAGAACGAATATCGTCTGCGGCTTGCCGACCTTCTCAAGCGCGGTGACAGCAGCGCCAATGTAATGCTGAGCCCGGGCGATACCATCATCATCCCTGAAAGCCGGTTCTAGGAGCGCGGGGCCGGGTATGAACGAGATTGTCGAAGAACTGCGCGGAGCGCTCTATTCGGTCTGGCACCGCCGCTGGATCGCGCTCGCTATTGCCTGGGCGGTGTGCCTGCTCGGGTGGCTGATCGTCGCGATGATCCCCAATTCCTATGAATCACGCGCACGCATCTATGTCGATGTCGATGATGTCCTTTCCGAACAGCTCGGCATCGCCGGAGATGGACGGGAAGAGATCACCCGCGTGCGCCAGACGCTCTTGAGCTCGGTTAATCTCGAGAAGGTCATCACCTCGACCAAGCTGGGCGAGGAGATCACCGGGCGCGCGCAGCTCGATACCGCGATCGCCGATCTGAGCGAGAATGTCCGCGTCGAGAGCGAAGAGGACAATCTCTTTTCGATCACCGCGGAAGTGGGCCTGCGCCGGCTCAGCGATGCGGAAAACGCCGTTCTCGCGCGCAACGTGGTGCAAAAGCTGCTCGACATCTTTCGCGAAGAACACATTTCGGGCAATCGCGCCGAGATCAGCGGCGCCATTGCTGATCTCAACGAGCAACTCGAAGAGCGAAAGCTGGAGCTCGAAGCGGCCGAGGAACGGCGCCTGGCATTCGAGGCGCAATATCCCGATCTCGTCGGCGGATCGGCCACCTTGTCCTCGCGGGTCCAGAGGGCCCGGACCGAACTGCGCGATATCGATGCCGACCTTGCGGCTGCGCAAAGCGCGCTCGTCGCCTTGAATGGCCAGTTGTCGAGCACGCCTCGCACGTTGGTAGGCGGAAGCGGCGACAACGGGCCGCGTGCCGCTCTTGCACAGGCGCAGTCGCAGCTCGCAGCCCTTCGTGCCCGCGGACTGACCGATGCCCACCCGGACGTTCTCTCTGCGACCCGCCAGGTCGAGCTGCTCACTCGTCAGGTCGCGGCAGAAGGACCTGGAAATGTCTCCGGCACCCCGAACCCCGCCTATTCCTCGCTTCTTGCCCTGCGTGCAGACCGGCAGGCCGGGGTCGAGGCGTTGCAGGCACGGAGGGCTGCCATCCAGTCGATGCTGGCATCGCTGGTCGCTAGCCAGGCATCCGAACCCGCTGTCGCCGCCGAAGCGAACCGCATCAGCCGCGATTACGACGTCCTGCGGACCAATTACGAGCGCTTGCTCGAAGATCGCGAGAAACTGCGCACGCGCGGCGATGTCGTTGACGAGACGAGTCAGTACAAGTTCGATCTCGTCGATCCGCCGGTGGTGCCACAATCGCCTGCGGCCCCCAATCGCCCGCTACTGCTTATCGGCGTGTTGATCGTCGGGATCGGCGCCGGGGCAGGGGGCGCTTATGCGCTCGCGCAATTGCGCTCCGGGTTTGCAACCCCGCAGAAACTCGAAAGGTCGATGGGCTTGCCGGTCATCGGCTCGGTATCGCTGACACTATCCGATGCGGCAAAGCAATTGCGCGCGAAACGGTTGAAGCAGTTCGCAGGTGCCTCGGCAGGGCTCGTCGGCGTGCTCGTCGTCTTGCTGGCGATCGAAATCGTTTCGGTCGGAACCATCGCGTGAGGGGGCAGAGATGACCGAACACAGCAAGATCGACAGCAAGTCCAAGGGCGCTGCATCGCTGTTCGAGCGGGCCGACAAGGCCTTCGGTCTCGACGCGATTGGCGCAGTGGGTGTGCCTGCGAACCTGCCGCGACCAAAGCGGCGTGTCCCGCAAGCGCAGCCAGCGGCTCCAGCGAAGGCGAAGCCCGAGGCACAGTCCATCAAGCCGGCGGCTGAAAAAGACGTCGCGGCACCGGTCGAAGTTCACGAACCGGCGGTCGCCCTTTGCGGACCGCTGCTAGAGACAGATGGCGAGCGAATCCAGGCGGAAGGGCTCATCGTGCCTGGCCAACCGGCGACGGGGTTGCTCGAGGAATTTCGCATCGTCAAACGCGAACTCCTCGCCGATGCGCGTGCGTCGAGCGATCCCAAGGCGCGGCGCATTCTCGTGTGTTCGCCGCTTCCTGGTGAGGGCAAGACCTATTGCGCGACCAATCTTGCGATCGCGCTGGCCGCTGAACGCGATATCGAGGTCGTGCTCGTTGATGCCGATTTCCTCAAGCCATCAGTGACGCGCCGCCTCGGAATAGAGGGCGCGGACAAAGGGCTGATGGATGCGCTCAACGACAGCTCAATCGCGCCCGAAACGCTGGTTTCGCCGACTGATATTGAAGGTTTGTTCGTTTTGCCTGCCGGCAATGCCTCAGCGCGCGATTCCGAACTGCTTACCAGCGCGCGAACCGGCGAGGTGCTCGATCGGATCACCCGCAGAGCGCCCAGACGTTTCGTGATCTTCGACACACCGCCCGCGCTCGCCGCATCGCCGGCGGCCGAGCTCGCATCGCATGTCGGCCAGGCGCTGCTGGTGGTGCGCGCCGATTACACAGGGCGTGCCGCGCTCGAAGATGCGCGCCAGCTCCTTTCTGCCTGTCCCGATATCAAGCTGCTGCTCAATGCGGCGCAATTCAGCCCGTCCGGCCGCCGCTTCGGCGAATACGGGGAGAGGGAAGAATGACCATGCTTCGCCATAGAAAACTGCTTCTTGCCGGTATCGCTTCGATCATCATGGCAGCGCCCGTCCAGGCGCAAGAAAGCCGCGCTGACGACGGACCGGGACGCACCACCACTGTCAGCCCCTATATCGAGGTGAGCCAGGTCCTATCGGCCGAACTCTCGCCCGGGGATGACGTGCTGACCTTCACCCAGGTTGCGGCCGGGGTCGATATCAACGTGCAGGGCCGCAATAGCGGGGTCTCGGCCTCGGTCCGATACGAACGCAATATCGGTTATGGCGACGCTGTCGACACCGATACCGTGAGCGGCGTAGCGCGCGGTTATATCGCCGTCATCCCTCGCGCGGTAACGCTAGAGGCGGGCGCTCTGGCAAGCCGGACTCGCGTCGATGGAAGCGGGGCGGTCTCGCCCAATCCACTGGTCAGCGCCGATGCGACGAGCCAGACCTATGCGCTTTACGCCGGACCGACATTCAACGCCCAGGCCGGACCCGTTGCGGTCTCGGCGCATGCGCGCATCGGTTACAATCGTTTCGAGACCGACGATGCCGTCATTGACGAAAATGGCGACCCGATCGATGTCTTCGATGACAGCGTGACCTATTCGAGCCAGGTGCGGGCCGCGACCCGCGCGGGCGATCCGTTGCCCGTCGGGCTGGCGGTGACTGCCGGCGCCTATCAGGAAGATATCTCCAACCTCGATCAGCGTGTGCGCGATATATATGTGCGCGGCGATGTCACCGTGCCGGTCTCGCAATCGCTCGCGATCGTTGGTGGCGCCGGTTACGAGGATGTCGAGGTGTCGAGCCGCGATGCTCTGCGCGATGCCAATGGCGACCCGGTGATCGGCGCGGACGGACGGCTTGTCACCGACACGTCATCGCCGCGTGTTCTGGCGTTCGATGTCGACGGATTCCTCTGGGATGTCGGCGTGCTTTGGCGCCCGAGTTCGCGCACGTCGCTACAGGCGAGCATCGGCGAACGCTATGATTCGACGACCTACTACGGTTCGTTCACCTATGTGCCGAGCGAACGCAGCGCGTTGAGCATCTCGGCCTATGACGGCATCACCGGTTATGGCGGCGCGCTCAACAACGCACTCGCCGGACTTTCGGACGATTTCACTGTCGGCCGCAATCCGGTGACCGGTGACTTCTCTGGACTCGTCTCGGGCGCTGACGGCGATGGCAACGGCCTCGTCAACACGCTCGGCTCGGTGCGCTCGGCAGCATTTCGCGGTCGAGGGGTGAATGTCAGCTATCAACGCCGCATCGGACGTCTCACCGCTGCTCTTGGCGCAGGTTATGACAGGCGCACCTTCATCGCAGCGCAAGGAACCGCGCTCGAGGCAGCCGACGGCATCACCGATGAAAGCTATTACATCACCGGGGCGCTCGGCCGTCAGCTCGGCCGCAATGCGAGCCTGCAGACCAGTGCATATGTCAACTGGTTCGAAGCCGGACGCGCCGACGGCGACCTCACCGCGATCGGGGCGTCTGCCGCCTATAACCGTTCGCTCACCTCGCGCCTTTCGGCCCGCGCCGCGCTCGCGGTCGATTACTTCGATAGCGATTTTTCGGCCGAGGATTTCGCCACTGCGACCGCGCTGCTCGGTCTGCGCTACGATTTCTGATCCTAGGGGGAGCAGACAAGCCATGTACGACACTTTTTACGGTTTCAGCGGAAGGCCCTTCCAGCTTACGCCCGACCCTGATTTCTATTTCGAGAGCGCGAGCCATCGCAAGGCTTTGAGCTATCTCGGCTATGGCATGAATCAGGGCGAAGGCTTCATCGTCATCACCGGCGAGGTCGGTGCGGGCAAATCGACCCTGGTGGCGCACCTGATGGAGCGGATCGATCCGCAAGCGCACACGGTTGCACAGGTCGTGACGTCTGCGCTTGATGGAGAAGAACTGGTCCATGTCGTCGCCCAGGCTTTCGGACTCAAGATCGAGGGCAAGGACAAGGCTGGCGCCCTAGGTGCGATCGAGCGCTTCCTGCAAGACGAAGCGCGCGAGGGCCGTCGTTGCTTGTTGGTGGTTGATGAATGTCAGAATCTCGACATCACCGCGCTCGAAGAGCTGCGGATGCTTTCAAATTTTCAGCTCGGTTCGCACCCGCTTTTGCAGAGCCTGCTGCTCGGGCAACCGGAATTTCGCCGCACGCTCGCTCATCACCCCGATCTTGAGCAATTGCGCCAGCGGATCATCGCCTCGCATCATCTCGAGGCCCTCGATGAAAGCGAGGTGCAGGACTATGTCGAGCACCGGCTCGAACAGGTCGGTTGGGATGGGCGGCCCATCTTCGAAGATCAGCTTCTCTCGCTGCTCTATGATGCGACCCAAGGCATACCGCGGCGCGTGAACCAGGTGATGAACCGCCTGCTTCTGCTGGGCGCGATCGAGGAAGTCGATGCGATCGGAAGCGAGATGCTCGACGCCGTGCTCGCAGAGATGAATGCGGACCAGGATCGCGGGTCTAGCGTCGAGCCCAGCGGACTGAGCATCGAGCCGGCCGAGGTCGCCCCGGCCAGCGAGGCCGGCATTGACAGCGTTCCTGCCAGCGAGGTTGCCGCTCTGCTGGCAGAGCGCGATGAGCGAACCGCCGAACTTGAAGCTGCCATCAGCGAATTGCAGGCGGCCGGTCGCTCGGCAGCGGGTGACGGCGCGACGGCACTGAGCACCCCGCAGTTCGACGAGACCATCGGCCGTATCGAGGCTCGCCTCGAAGAGCAGGAACAGTCGTTCCGGCACGTGCTGACCATGCTGATCGAGTGGCTCGAGGACGATACTTCGCGCGAGGCAGCCTGACCATGAACGCGCAAAGTCCGTTCCCTGCTGCACACGCGCACAAGGACGGCGGCGTGACGAATGGGCTGTCTGTCGATGTCGAGGACTGGTTCCAGGTCGGCGCGTTCGAGACCGTGATCGATCGCGATGACTGGGACGATCTCGACCTGAGGGTAGAGGACAATATCGCGCGCATTCTCGACCTGTTTTCCGAAGCGCAAGTGAGCGCGACCTTCTTCACGCTCGGTTGGGTGGCGAGGCGCCGTCCCGATCTCATTCGCCGGATAGCCGATGCCGGGCACGAGATCGCCAGTCATGGATACGATCACGCCCGGGTGTTCACTTTTGACCGCACCACTTTTGCCGCCGACATCAAACTGGCGCGAGAAATCCTTGAAGATTGCAGCGGAAAGAAGGTTGCCGGCTATCGAGCACCCAGCTTCTCGATCGATCAGCGCACGCCATGGGCTTTTCTCGAACTCGCTGAACAGGGGTACGACTATTCTTCCAGTGTCGCCCCGGTGACGCACGACCATTATGGCTGGCCCGACGCACCGCGCTTTGCTTTTCGTCCGCTTCCAGGTTCGGATCTGGTCGAATTGCCAGTGACCACCGCAATTCTCGGCGGACGACGTGTCGCAGCGGGGGGAGGGGGGTTCTTCCGGGTCCTGCCTTATGCGTTTTCTCGATGGGCGATCCGTCAGGCCAATCGCAAATACAATCGCCCCGCGGTCTTTTATTTCCACCCGTGGGAAATCGATCCTGACCAGCCACGCGTGCCCGGAGCACCGATCCGCTCGCGTTTGCGCCACTATACCGGGCTTGAGCAAATGGCCGGAAAACTGCGCGACCTCGTCCACGAGTTTCGCTGGTGCAGGATGGACGTCCTCGCGCACCGTGAAGCGCGCCGTGCAGAAGTGCCTGGCGGCAGGGGCGAGGCCGATGAGGTCGCGGCATGAACATGGCGCTCGACACTCGCGGCACTGTTACCGTCACCGACCTCGATGACCCGTTCACGGTCGATAGTATCGAGGTTTATGTGCGCCGACAGCGTGGCAGCCTGTTTCACCGCCCGGCCTGGCTGAATGCGGTGGCGCAGGCCACGGGCCATCGCGCTATGGGTCTCATTGCCGAGAAGATGGGAGCAATCACCGGGTGGTTGCCCCTGACCAGGGTGCAATCGCGGCTGTTCGGCAAAGCGCTCGTTTCGAGCGGCTTCGGCGTCGGAGGCGGCGTCCTTTGCGATGATAGCGAAGTCGGCTTCCAGCTCTGCGATCATGCGAGCCAGATCGCGGCGGCCGAGGGTTTTGACAGCGTGGAATTGCGCGGCGGGGCGATTCCCGAGGGCTGGACACGCCACGAGGACAAGCATTGCGGTTTCGAGCGCGAACTGGCGAGCGATGATGAGGAACAATTGCTCGCAATCCCGCGCAAGGCGCGCGCCGAAGTGCGAAAGGCGCTGAAGAGCGATCTCGAAGTGCGTATCGGCCGCGAGCAGCATGACCTCGCCGAGCACTACTCGGTCTATTCGCAAAGCGTACGCAATTTGGGCACGCCCGTATTCCCGAAGCGCCTGTTCGAGACCATGCTCGATGCTTTCCCGGACAGCAGCGACATCTTGACAGTTTCGCGCCGTGGAGAGCCGCTGGCGAGTGTTCTGTCCTTCTACCACGACGGGGCTGTGCTGCCATTCTGGGGCGGAGGGAGCCGCGACGCGCGCGCCGCCCGCGCCAATGAACTCATGTATTATGAGCTCATGCTACACGCCCGTCGGCAGGGCATGCGCCGGTTCGATTTCGGCCGGTCGAAAACAGGCAGCGGCCCGTATCATTTCAAGAAGAACTGGGGCTTTACGCCTCAGCCGTTGGTCTACGGCGAATGGGTAAGGCCCGGTGCACTCGCGCGTAATGTCGACCCGACCAGCGCCTCTTATGCTCGCAAGATCGCTCTTTGGAAGAAGTTGCCGCTACCGCTTGCCAATGCGCTTGGCCCGCTCGTTGCGCGTGACTTGGCCTGACCGCGGAGATCACGGCGATGGGCGACATACTTTTCCTGGCGCACCGCGTGCCCTTTCCCCCCAATCGCGGGGACAAGATTCGTGCACACCACCTGCTCAGGAAGCTCGCCGAGATCGCTCCGGTTCACGTCGGTTGCTTCGCTGACAGCGACGAGGACCGCGCCGCTATCGGCGAGTTGTCAGCCATCGCTGCGTCGCATTGCGTGGTCGACCGCACAAAACCGCTCGTGCTGGCAGGTGTGGAGGCGATCTGTACGCGGCGACCGGTAAGCCTTACCGCCTTTTCCAGTCATACGCTTTCCGACTGGACAAGGCGCATGTTGACCAGCGGACGGATCGACAAGGTAGTGATCTTCTCGGGCCAGATGGGCCAGTTTCTGCCCGGCGACTGGGACGGGAAAGTGGTCATAGATCTTTGCGACGTCGATAGCGCCAAGTTCGAAAACTTTGCTGACAACGGTGACCGCGTGTGGCTGAACAGGCGCGAAGGCCGCCTGCTCGCTCGCGAGGAAGAGCGTCTGGCAAGACGCGCGGATGCGACCGTGTTGATCAGTGCGCAGGAAGCAGATTTGTTCGCAAGCCGATTGAGCGAGCCGGGCTGCGCAAATATCGCCGTGATTGGCAATGGGATCGATGCGGCCGCATTCGATCCCACATCGATCAAGCCTTGTCCGGAGCTTGCCGGTGCAAAGGGCCCGCACCTCGTCTTCACCGGACAGATGGATTACCCGCCCAACGAGGCTGCGGCACAATGGGCAGCGACTCAGCTGATGCCGCTCCTGCGGGAGCGTCTGCCGGATGCGTGCTTGCATGTGGTTGGCCGGCGTCCGCGCGCAGCCTTGCGTGCTCTCGATGGGCGCGATGGCTTGCGCGTCTGGGGAGAAGTGCCCGATATTCGGCCGTTCCTTGCCGCTGCCGACTGCGTCGTGGTTCCGCTCGCGATAGCCCGCGGCGTGCAGAACAAGGTGCTCGAGGCCATGGCGATGGCGCGGCCTGTCCTCCTGACGCCGCAATCGGCCACTGGCATTGCCGCACGTGACGCCGAGCATTGGCAGCTCGCCGATCTCGATCCCTCGCAGATGGCTGCCAAAGCAGCCGATTTGCTCGCAAGGCCCGAAGTAGCAGCCGAAACGGGCCAACGCGCACGCCAGTTTGTCCTGGACCACCATGACTGGCAGGCCATGCTCGTGCCGCTGGCCAACCTCCTCGAAGGTGGGAGGGCTTCGCGCCATGCCGCCTGACCTTGCCTCCAGTCTTCACCGTTCGGAATCGCTGCGGGCGCACGAGCCGCATTCGGCTTGGCGCAGCGCGCTGCTCCTGATGTTGTCGGGCGCACTGGTTGTCATGACGGTGACGGCACGTGAATGGGCGGAGATGTTCCATCAGTGGTTGTGGATCGACACCTTTTCGCACATCCTCCTCGTACCGCCGGTCATCGCATGGCTCGTCCACCTCAAACGCGACGATCTTGCGCAGATCACGCCTGCGCCCTGGGCGGCGGGTCTCGGAATAGTCGCGGTTGGCCTTGCGCTGTGGCTCGCTGGCCGTGCGAGTGGGATCAATCTGCTCGCACATGCCGGTGCGGTCGGAGCGCTACAGGGCGTCGTCCTTACCGCAATCGGCCCGCGTGCGGGACTAGCACTCGCGCTACCGATCGGGTTTGCGGTGTTCCTTGTTCCCTTCGGCGATGAAATCATTGGTCCGCTACAGATCGTTACCGCGAAGATCGCCGTGACGCTGACCATTTGGAGCGGGATTCCGGCGGAAATCGACGGTATCTTCATCCAGACCCCGATCGGGCTATTCATCGTCGCCGAGGCGTGTTCGGGTGTGAAATTCCTTATCGCGATGATCGCCCTTGCCGTGCTGGTTTGCTTCACGCGCTTTGCGAGCTGGCGCCGCCGGGCCGCATTCATTGCTTTGGCCATCATCGTGCCGATTATCGCCAATGGCCTGAGGGCCTGGGGCACGATTTATATCGCGCAAAGCCGCGGAACGGAGTTTGCCGCGGGGCTCGATCACATCGTTTATGGCTGGGTTTTCTTCGCCATCGTCGTCGCGGTCGTGCTCGCTGCTGCATGGCGCTTTTTCGAGCGCGATCCCGATGCCTATGGTTGGGATGCGAGCGAAATCGGAGCCATGGCCTGGCCGGCCGCGCTCGAAAGCAGGCCGATCACGCCAGCCACTGCGCTCGCGGCCATTCTTACCCTCGTGCTCGTCGCCATGGCCACGCTCGCGATTGCGGTGCCGAAGGGCATGGGCTAACCGCCGCGGCCAGTCATGTGCGGGATTGCAGGCCTTTTTCACGCCGAAGTGCCAAAACCGGTCGACCCCTTACGGGTCGAGCGAATGTGCGATGCCCTCGCGCATCGCGGGCCCGACGGGGCGGGCGTTTGGACCGCGCACGGTGTAGGGCTGGGACACAGGCGACTGTCCGTGATCGACCCTGTCGGCTCGCCCCAGCCCATGCACTCCGCCGATGGCCGGGCAGTGCTCGTCTTCAACGGCGAGATCTACAATTTCCGCGAATTGCGCAGCGAACTCGAACGCGAAGGCGCGCAGATCAGGACTAATGGCGATAGCGAGCTGATCTTGGCTGCCTGGCAACATTGGGGCACCGGTTGTCTCGACAGGCTGCACGGCATGTTCGCTTTCGCCCTTTACGACCTCGACAAGCGGCAATTGCTTCTGGCGCGCGACCGCTTCGGGGTCAAACCGCTCTTTCTTGCGTATCTGTCGGATGGCAGCCTTGCCTTTGCCTCCGAGCTTAAGGGCTTGCTTGCGCATCCGCTCCTGCGTCGCCGGGTCGACCCGCGCGCGCTCGATGCCTATTTAACCTGGGGCTACGTTCCCGATAGCCACGCGATCCTGTCGGGGGTCGAGAAGCTTGCTGCGGGACATTTCCTCCTGCTCGAACAGGGGCGCGCACCCGAAGGCCAGCGTCGCTGGTATGATGTCAGCTTCACCGAGCGCGAACGTGGCAGCGAAGCCGATCTTTCCGCGCAGCTGGTTCATCTGATGCGCGAAGCTGTGCGCTCGCGCATGGTGGCCGATGTGCCGCTCGGAGCGTTCCTTTCAGGCGGTGTCGATTCGTCGAGCGTCGTCGCCTTGATGAGCGAGACGAGCACCGATCCGGTCCGCACATGCTCGATCGGCTTCGATGTCGGCGAACTCGATGAAACCTCCTACGCCGAGCAGGTCGCGGCGATATTCCAGACGGACCACCGAACACGCCGCGTGAGCCGTGACGATTTTTCCGCGATCGATCAGCTCGCGGGAATCTTCGATGAACCCTTTGCCGATGCCTCGGCGCTCGCAACCTTACGGGTGTGCCAGCTTGCCCGCGAGAACGTGACCGTTGCCCTGTCGGGCGACGGCGCTGACGAGGCTTTTGCAGGGTATCGCCGACAGGTTTTTCACCATCACGAAGATCGCTTGCGCGCGCTTTTGCCTCAAGGCCTGCGGTCACGCCTGTTCGGGCCGCTCGGCCGGGTCTGGCCCAAGGCGGACTGGGCTCCGCGTCCGCTGCGCGCCAAGGCGACCTTGCTGGCGCTGGCGGAGAGTTCGGAGGCGGGATATGCGCGCGGATTGTCGGTCAACACGACGGCGATGCGCGATGCACTCTACAGCGATTCCATGCGAAGCGAGCTGGCCGGATTCCGCGCCGAGGACGAGCTGATCAATCATATGCGCGAGGCCCCGGCACGAAGCGGTCTCGACCGCGCGCAATATGCCGACCTCACGTTCTGGTTGCCCGGTGACATCCTCACCAAGATCGATCGCACCAGCATGGCGGTCAGCCTCGAGGCGCGCGAACCCCTGCTCGATCACCGTCTCGTCGAGTTCGCGGCGAGGCTGCCCGAGCGGATGCGGGTGCGCGGAAACACGGGCAAGTACCTGCTCAAGAAGTGCATGGAGCGCTATCTGCCGCGTGACATACTCTATCGGCCCAAACAGGGGTTCGTGACGCCGGTCTCACAATGGTTGCGCGGTCCGCTCAGCCACGAGGCGCGAGCCTGTGCGACGAGCTCCATGCTTGCCCAATCAGGCTGGTTCGACCCGCGCTTGCTGACGCAGCTCGCAGACGAACACATATCCGGACGCAGCGATCACGGCCGGATCCTGTGGCAGATGATTATGCTCGAAAAATCGCTCGAACGACTGGGCGTCAGCGGGTGATAGAGCGCCAGGCAAGTTGAGCAAACACTAGCGAAGGACCGGTGAGAAATCGGGGGCCAGGTGTTTCGTATTGAGACTCTCTTTGCCGGAATTGTTCAAATATTTGTTTGCCAGCTTTCCGATCGGTAGCTTACAAGTCTGAACGAGGCCGGCCGCAGGGCCGCTCATCCGATAGGCGCCACAGACGCGCCTTGGGACGCAACGGGAAGGGCGGAGTCAGTTCATGGATAGCAGCGCGAGCAGGGCCGTGCCGTTCAGCGAAGAGAGCGAAATGCTCGCTGAAAGCGCGCTTCATGCCACGGTGCCGCAAGGGCTCTACGAACTGACAGAGCTTGATGTTCTCTATGAACAAAACCCGGCAACCCTCTGGACTTTCATGAATCCCGAGCAGCGACCGAGCTTTACGCCGGGCATGCTGCTCGACTTCGAGGCCTGGCAGGACCTGATCGAGGGGGGCTTCGGCGCTGACCGTCTGCCGCTGCGCTATCTGGTGCTGGGCAGCCGCGCGCCTGACGTCTTCTGCTTCGGCGGCGATCTCGACCTGTTCCAGCGCCTGATCCGCGAACGCAACCGCGACGGGCTGGTCGAATACGGCCACCGTTGCTGCCGAATACTCGATCGAAACATCCGCACGCTCGATATTCCCATGCTCACGATCGGGCTTGTCCAGGGCGCGGCCCTGGGCGGCGGGTTCGAGGCGCTGCTGTCGTTCGACTACATCGTTGCCGAGCGCCAATCGACCTTCGGCCTGCCCGAGATCATGTTCGGCCTCTATCCCGGCATGGGCGCGCACGCATTGCTGTCGCGCAAGCTGGGAAGCGCGATGGCCGACCGGATCATCGTGTCCAACGAGACCTACACCGCCGCACAATTGCACGAGATGGGACTGGTCGATGTCCTTGCCGAGCCGGGCGACGGGGTGAACGCGGTGCGCGATTTCATCAAGAAGTCAGAGCGCCGCCATGCCGGTCTCGTCGGCGCGAGGCGGGCGACCAAGCAGGTCTGGCAGCTCGAACTGGCCGAACTCAACCGGATCACCGAGATGTGGGCCGATACCGCGCTGCAATTGCGCGAACAGGATCTGAAGGTGATGAGCCGCCTCGTCGCTGCGCAGGCCCGGCTCGCCGAACGCACCGCCGCGGCCTGATCGCACCGTCTAGAACCCGACCGATCTACCGGCGCGCGGTGTTCAGTCTCCGGCCCCGTGGCCGAGCGCCATGTATTCATCGCTCTGCATCTCGTTCAGACGGCTGACCGTGCGTTCGAACTCGAAACTCCCGTCGCCTTCCTCGTAAAGTTCTTCGGGCCGCGTCTGAGCGGTCGCGAACAGCTTGACGCGGTGTTCGTAAAGCGCGTCGATCAAGGTCACGAACCGCGCCGCCTCGTTGCGCATCTCCGGGCCCATCCGGGGAATACCGACGATGATGACGGTGTGGAACGCGCGCGCGATGGCGAGGTAGTCGGGCGCACCGCGGGGTTGGCCGCACAACCGCTTGAAGCTGAAAACCGCAACCCCTTTCAATGACTTGGGCACATGGAGGCTGCGCCGCGGGCTGACCTGCAAGTCTTCCGAGGGCACATTGTCGGCGTCCTCGGGCGCAAAATCGGTGAGCCGGAAGAAAGCCTCGCGCACCTTCGCCGTCGCCTCGGGGCCGAGCGGGATGTTCCAGGTTGCCAGATCGCCGATCCGCTCGCGCCGGTAATCGACCGGGCCGTTCAGGCTCACCACGTCGAGCTCGGCTGCGATCAGGTCGATGAAGGGCAGGAAGTGCTCGCGGTTGAGACCGTCCTTGTAAAGGTCGCGCGGCGGGCGGTTCGACGTGGTGACGATCGCGACGTCCTGCTCGCAGATCAGCTCGGTAAACAGGCGGCTCATGATCATCGCATCGGCCGAATTGTTGACGACCATCTCGTCGAAAGCGAGCACGCGGACATTGCGCGCGATCCGCGCCGCGACGGGCGGGATCGGATCGCCCTCGTGGTTCTCGCGCGCCTGCCGCATGCCATCATGAACCTCCTGCATGAAGGCATGGAAGTGGGCTCGGCGTTTCCCCTCGATCGGCAAGGTCTCGTGAAACAGGTCCATCAGCATCGATTTGCCGCGACCCACGCCGCCCCACATGTAGACGCCCTCGGGCCGGCCGGGTTGCCTGCCGAACAGGTTGGCGAGAAATCCGCGCTTCTCGTTCGAATTGAGCGCCTGCTGCAAGGTCTCGAGCCGTTCGGCCGCGCGCCGTTGGTCGGCGTCCTCGCGCAATTCCCCCGATGCGACGAGCTGTTCGTAGCGGGCGAGGATCCCGGTCATGCGGGTCGGGCAGAGGCGCGGGCGCGCATCTTCCTGACAATGCCCGAATAGCTGGCCACGATATCGTCGTCCTGCACGCACTGGCCACGGATGAAGACCATGCTGCCGGTTTCGCGCACGATCTCGTTCACCGCATCGAGCGGGCGCGTCATGTCGCCTGCGCACACGAACTGGGTCGACAGTTCGAGCGTGACCGAAGGGCCGGCATTGCCGCTGCCAATCGTGTGCATGGTCGTGAACATCGAAATATCGATCAGCGCCAGCGTCACCGCGCCGTGGATGATCCCCTGCAGGTTCTGGTGGCGGCGCTCGGGGATCATCCTGAGGCGCGAACGGCCATCGTCATCGACCCGGGTGATGAGCTTGCCCATCACCGCGCTGTTGAACAGCGTTTCGTCCTTCAGGTTCCAATGCCGCCAGCCCGGATTGGCGGGATCGGGCGCGTGTTCGAACACGTCGCTGTCGAGAGTGCGGGGCGCCATTTTCGCAGCGCGGATCAGATGGCGCGTTCGGCCATCATCTTCTTGGTCTCGGCGATGGCCTTGGCCGGCGAAAGCCCCTTGGGGCAGACATTGGCGCAATTCATGATCGTGTGGCAGCGATAGAGCCGGAACGGATCCTCGAGCTGGTCGAGACGTTCGCCGGTCATCTCGTCGCGGCTATCGGCGAGCCAGCGATAGGCCTGGAGCAGGATTGCCGGTCCGAGGAACTTGTCCGAATTCCACCAATAGGACGGGCACGATGTCGAGCAGCACGCGCACAGGATGCACTCGTAGAGCCCGTCGAGCTTTTCGCGCTGTTCGGGCGATTGCAGCCGCTCCTTGCCCGAAGGGGTGGTGCTGACCGTCTGGAGCCAGGGGCGAATCGAGGCATATTGCGCGTAGAAATGGGTGAAGTCGGGAACGAGGTCCTTGATCACTTCCATGTGCGGCAGCGGGGTGATGCGCACCTCGCCCTTGAGGTCCTCGATCGCGGTGGTGCAGGCAAGGCCGTTCTTGCCGTTCATGTTCATCGAGCACGAACCGCAGATACCTTCGCGGCACGAGCGGCGGAAGGTGAGCGTGGGATCGACCTCGTTCTTGATCTTGAACAGGGCATCGAGAACCATCGGGCCGCAATCGTCGAGGTCGAGTTCGAACTTGTCGTAGCGCGGATTTTCCCCCGAATCAGGATCGTAGCGGTAGATCTTGAAGGTCTTGACCCGCTTGCCGGCCGTGTCGCTCCCGGCCTTGAAGACCTTGCCGTCGCGGCGGATTTTCGAGTTCTTCGGGAGGGTGAAAGTCGCCATTGTTCCTGATCCTGGTTAGCCCGCGACCCTTACTAGCGGCTGCGGGCCGCGAGGCAAGGCGACAAGTGTTGCGTTGTCCGCCTGATCTGTTGTTTTCGATGCAGTTTGGGCAGGCAGGGCAGCGCAGATCTTGGCTGTCCGGGGAACCGGGAAGGGTCCGCGCGGCTTGTTCGGGCAATGGCCAGTCACCCGAACCATCCCAGGTCCGCCGCGATTTTCGGTGCCAGCGGCGCAATCGGCCGCGCTCTGTGCGAGCGGCTCGCCGCCCTTGGCTGCGAGCAAATCCATGCCGGTTCGCGTTCGGGAGTGGAAATCGGTGTGCCCGGCAGCGTGCCCTTCGCCTTCGACCTCACCGACGAATCCTCGATCGCCGCCGCGGCGCAGCAGATGGCAGGCAAACCGCCCGAATGGGTGGTGATCGCAAGCGGAGTGCTCAGCCTTGCCGAAGGGCGCGGGCCCGAGCGGACGCTGAAACGGATCGACGCGGATGCGATGGCGCGGGTTCTTGCGCTGAACACCATCGGGCCTGCGCTGATCGCCAAGCACGTCCTGCCGCTGATGCCGCGTGAGCGCAGTTTCGTATTCGCGGCGCTCGGCGCGCGGGTCGGTTCGATTTCGGACAACCAGCTGGGCGGATGGCATTCGTACCGCGCCTCGAAAGCGGCGCTCAACATGCTGGTGCGCAATTTCGCGATCGAGATGGGGCGCACTCACGAACACGGCGTGGTGGTCGCACTGCATCCCGGGACGGTCGACAGCCGCCTGTCGAAGCCGTTTCAGAAAGGCCTCGCCGAAGGCCAGCTGACCGAGCCCGACGATGCCGCGAAAAGGCTCGTCGATGTGATGGCCTCGCTTGCCCCAGGGGACAGCGGCAAGGTGTTCGATTATGCCGGCGCCGAGATCCCGGCCTAGCCGGTCGCGAGCATCGCCCAAACGAACAGGAACGCCATCAGCGACAGCCCGATGAATGCCGCGCGCAAGAGGTGGCTGTGAGCGAACCGGATCGCCAGCTCGATCGCGCCCCCCAATGCTGCGAGCATGGTCACAAAAACGAGGAAATCGAACGCGGTCCAGCGGACCTCGGCTGTGAATTGCATCGCCACCAGCGGCACGGCAAGGATTGCCAGCGCGGCAAGCGCGAAGACCTTGCGGTATTGGCCGAGATCGGTGGTTTTCGAGACGTTAGCGGACATGGGCAAGCCCTCCAGCAATGTGGGTTCAGCCTCCAGCGCCTCTGACTGTGCCATTCCGCTCGCTCGCTCGCAAGGGCGGGGCCAATGCTAGAGCGCGATCAACCCGTTGCGCCGCCAGCTTTCGGCAAGCAATGTCTCGAGCAGATCCTGGTGGCTGAAGCCGGCCCTTGCGGCGGCCTTGGCCATGACCTTTTCTGACCACAGATTGCAGTTCAGGTTTATCTCGATGAAATTGATATCGCCGGTCGCGAGGTCGAGCCGGAATTCGATCCGGCCATAATCGAAAGGCAGGAACTCGCGCGCGAAGCGCCGTGCATATTCGGTGATGCGCGGCGCGAATTCGGCGTGGTCGAACTCCTTGAGAGCGGCTTTCTCGGTGTTCTGGACGAGGTCGCGCTTCTCGTAATAGGTCCACAGTTTCTGGGTGTCCTCGCGCTCGTACCACAGCATGGGCAGCGCGATCGGTTCATCCTTGATGGTGATGAATGCACATTGCACGTCATAGCCGTCGAGATAGGGCTCCACGAGCGCGTCATGGCCCTGGCCGTGAATGTCGGCGACCGCATTGGCCACCCCGGCAAAATCGAAGGCGTCCGAGATGCCCCAGCTTGCCGAAGAGGCATTGGGCTTGATCACCCAGCGACCCGCAGGGCTTGCCGGCAGATCGGCTTCCTCGACCGGCGCACCGCGGCGATAGCAGAACCAGTCGGCGGTCGGCACGCCGGCATTGCGCGCGACCAGCTTGGACACCGATTTGTCATCGCCCAGGCCGCGCAGGAAGGGCATGGCGCCGAGATAGGGCAGGCGGTGCATGTTGCACAGGACCGGGATCAGCATCTCGCTGTTCACGAACCCGCCGCGATTGAGCAGCGGAAACACGAAGTCGACAGGTGGCCGCGTAAACAGAACATCGTAGCTGTCGGCGAATTCGAGGTTCAGCCCGAGCTTTTCCAGGCTGGTGCGCACTTCGTGGTGGTAGATCGCGTGATTGCCATCCTCGGGATGCATTCCGCCGCCCCACTTGGCGTGCTTGGCCATGAACAGGAGCCGGACGCGCTCCTTGTCTTGTTCGGAAATGCGCAGCGGTGCGATGTTCTGGGACATTACGGCAGACCTTTACGACGATGGGTGTTCGAGCGCGGCGATTAAACGGGTGAAGCCCCAAGAGCCAGCATTTTCGCGCCTTTTGCGCGATGCGAAGAAGCGCTTGGCTCGGCGAGCAAACTGGGCGAGACTAACGGGGTCAGCGGCGGCGCGGGGAGGGCGCGTTATGGGCGTTAGGGATTGGTACGATGCGCATGTCTTGCCGCGGGTAATTGGCTGTGCATGCAGCACCGGGCAAGTGATGAAACGCCGGTCGCTGGTGGTGCCGCTTGCCCGCGGTGACGTGTTCGAACTGGGCTGCGGCGGGGGAATCAACCAGGGCTTTTACGACCCTGCAACGGTCACTTCGCTCAGCGGGATCGACCCTCATGAAAAATTGCTGGCGGGCGCGCGCGAGGCGGCACGCGAACGCGGATGGGCTGCTGACCTGCGTCAGGGTGTCGGCGAGGACATCCCCTTCGCAGACAGCGCGTTCGATACGGTCGTGTGCACTTTTACGCTGTGTTCGGTCGCGGACCCGGCCCGCGTGCTCGCCGAGATGCGGCGCATTCTGAGGCCAGGCGGGCAAGCCTTGTTTCTCGAGCACGGGCGTGCGCCCGATGCAGACGTCGCGCGCTGGCAGGACCGGATCGAGCCGGTCTGGAAGAGGCTCGCTGGGGGATGCCACCTGACCCGGCCGATCGGGTCGGCCTTTCGCGGCGCGGGGTTCGAAGTCGAGCCCTTGGGGCAGGGCTACCTGCCCAAGGCGCCCAAGTTCGCAATGTGGAACGAATGGGGCGCCGCACGAAGGCCGAGCGTGTGACCTGCCGAACGCTCAGGCGCGCGGAAGCAGGATTGCCATTGCTAGAGTGAAAAGGGCCGGCTGCATCAGCAACCGGCCCTTCCGATCAGGTCATTCGCCGAAGGTGCGCTGCCACCAACCGCGCTTCTTGCCCTCTGCACCGTCATCGGATTGCGCGCTGTCGGTGGCGGGGTCGCTTTCGGTATCAGAGGCGCGTGGCGTGTCGCCCTCTGCTTCGAGCGAGGCGGTATCATTGCCGGCCCCGGCCTTTTCGCGCTTGGCCTTGGTCGTGCTCTTGCGCCGCGGCTTTGCGGGCTTCTCGTCCTCGGTCGAAGTGCTCGCGGCATCGAATTGTGCCGCATCATCGGTCTTCTTCTTGCGCGGCGCGCGCTTCTTCTTGGGCTTGTCCTCGGCGGCGGAATCGCCGGACTTTTCTGATGCCGGGGTCGCGGCCTCGGTTTCAGCCTCGGCATCCTCGCCCTTCTTCTTGCGCGGTGCGCGCTTGCGCGCGGGCTTCTTCGCCGGTTTCTCGTCATCCGACCCGGTCGCCGCGTCAGCCATGGCTTCGGCGGTCTCGGGCGCTCCGTCAGGTCCGGCCACGACAGTCATGTCGTCCTTCACCTGGTCGGCAATGTCTTCGAGATTCTCGGCGGGAAGGTCCTCGGACGCGGGCTTTGCCCCGTCTTCGCCTTCATCTCCCTTGCGACGGCGACCTCGTCCACCGCGACGGCGGCGGCGCTTGGGCTTGTCGTCATCGTCGCTGCCGGCGTCCTCGGCTTCGCGACCCTGATCGTCCGACCCTTTGTCGTCATCCCCGTCATCCGAACGGTTGTCGTCGCCATTGCCATCATCGCCGCGCTTCTTGTTGCGACCGCGGCCTCCGCGACGGCGGCGCCGCTTCTTGCGCGGCCGCGAATCCTCGTCGCTATCGTTTTCGGCCTCGTTTTCGGCCTCGTCTTCGGCGATGTCATCGTCATCGTCGTCGTCATCGATGATGGGATCGAACTTGGGTGCCTCGGCAGGGCGCGGACCATGGCTCGACACGGTCATCTTCGCGCCTTCATCCTCGCCCTCGGGCTTGACCTCGACCGTCACGCCGTAGCGCTGCTCGATCTCGACCAGCTCGTCGCGCTTCTCGTTGAGGAGATAGATTGCCGCCTCGGTGCTGGCAGCCAGGCAGATGCGCGTTCCCTTGCCCTTGGCAGCCTCGTCCTCGATCAGGCGTAGAGCCGAGAGCCCGGCAGAAGACGCGGTGCGCACGAGGCCGGTGCCATCGCAATGCGGGCATTCGCGCGTGGTCGCTTCAAGAACGCCGGTGCGCAGGCGCTGGCGGCTCATTTCCATCAGGCCAAAGCCCGAAATCCGGCCCACCTGGATGCGCGCACGGTCGTTCTTGAGTGCGTCCTTCATCGCCCGTTCGACCTTACGGACGTTGGAATTGTATTCCATGTCGATGAAGTCGATCACGACGAGGCCGGCCATGTCGCGCAGACGCAGCTGGCGAGCGATCTCGCGCGCGGCTTCGAGGTTGGTGTGAAGCGCGGTCTGCTCGATCCCGTGCTCCTTGGTCGAGCGGCCCGAATTGATGTCGATCGAGACCAGCGCCTCGGTCGGGTTGATGATCAAATAGCCGCCCGATTTGAGCTGCACCATCGGATCATACATCGCCCGCAGCTGATCCTCGGCGCCGTAGCGCTGGAACAGAGGCACAGGATCCGAATAGGCTTTCACCCGGCGCGCATGGCTGGGCATCAGCATCTTCATGAAGGCCTTGGCCGACTTGTAACCATCCTCGCCTTCGACCACGACCTCCTCGATCTCGCGGTTGTAGATGTCGCGGATCGCGCGCTTGATCAGGTCGCTGTCCGAATGAATCAGCGAAGGTGCGGTGGATTTGAGCGTGGTCTGGCGAATTTCGTCCCACAACCGGGCGAGGTAATCGAAATCGCGCTTGATCTCGGTCTTGGTGCGGCTGATCCCGGCGGTGCGCACGATCAGGCCCATGGTCTTGGGCAAGGAGAGGTCGGAGACGACCTGCTTCAGGCGCTTACGATCGGAGGCGGAGCTGATCTTGCGGCTGATGCCTCCGCCGTGCGAGGAATTGGGCATCAGCACGGTGTAGCGGCCCGCGAGGCTCAGATAGGTGGTGAGCGCTGCACCCTTGTTGCCGCGCTCTTCCTTCACGACCTGGACGAGCAGGACCTGGCGGCGCTGGATGACGTCCTGAATCTTGTAGCGGCGGCGCAGCGCCATGCGCTTGGCGCGCACTTCGTCGACCTGTTTGGCGCGGCTGCGTCCCTTGCCGCCCTTGTCCTTGCCACCCTGGCGGCGGCGACCACGCCCACGGCGTCCGCGCCGCTGCTTCTTGTCGTCATCACCGTCTTCGTCGCTATCGGAAGCGTCGTCTTCCTCGGAATCGTCCTCGTCCGAATCGTCGTCCTCGTCGCTGTCGTCGTCGTCCGAATGGCCTTCCTCGATCGTTGCGACCTTGTCCTTTTCGGAGGTGTCGATTTCCTCGAGCCCGTCTTCGGCGAGGTCCTCGGCGAGGCTTTCCGCGCTTTCATCATCGGCGTCGTATTCGTCACCCGGGGTTACGCCCTCGTCCTCTTCCTCGGCGCGCAGGCGTGCTTCTTCCTCGGCGGCCTCGGCCTCTTCGGCAAGCAGGCGCTCGCGATCTTCCTGCGGGATCTGGTAATAATCGGGGTGGATTTCGCTGAAGGCGAGAAAGCCGTGCCGGTTGCCGCCGAAATCGACGAAGGCGGCTTGCAGCGAGGGTTCGACCCGCGTGACCTTGGCTAGATAGATATTGCCCTTGATCTGCTTGTGTTCAGCAGATTCGAAATCGAATTCCTCAATCCGGTTGCCCTTGAGCACCGCCACCCGGGTCTCTTCCGAGTGGCGCGCATCGATTAGCATGCGCGTTGCCATGTAAACTTCTCCAAACGCCGCTCTGCCGCATCGGTGGCAAGGCCACGCGGCGGCAGGATGGGCGCAAATTGTATGGGTATCCGGCCTGCCTCGTGGCGGAGCCGGTATTCGGGAAAGCGCGCGTCTGCGTGTGCGAGACGCGCGCGATGTACGTGTCTGCTGCGAGCGATGTGCGGAAATTTTCCGCGCTTGATCCGACGGCTACGCCCGCGCTGAAACAGCGCCTGGGTGTATCGTGCGATATCGAACGTCGCGTCACTGCATCAACCTGTGTGGGTCCGGCATGTGCATGAGCGGGGCCGGACAAGCATTCGAAACGAAGGTCCGCCCCGGCTGTCTGCCGATGCGCCCCGTTCAACGCTGATCGCTAGCACCGTGGGTTGGCTGCCGCAACTCTATTGCGCTTGGGCCGCGCAACATCCTAAGCGTCTGGAGGTCATGAGCCTTCGTACCTTGTTGTTGGTTATCCTTGCTGTCCCGGCGCTGGTGCTGGGCGGTGCGATGGCCGTGGGCGCGAGCATACCCGTGCCATACTGGGGACGGGACTATGTGATGCGCTTCCTGCTCGAGCCTCAGGGCGCACCGATTGCCTTGCCTGGAATCCGCGGGCCCGATGATCCGACCCGCCCATTGGTGGTGATCGATGCCGGTCATGGCGGCCGCGATCCGGGAACGGTGGGGCGCAGCGCAGCGGGGGCGAGCGTGCTCGAAAAGGATATCGTGCTCGCCCTGGCACGCGACCTGCGCGACGAATTGCTCGCGTCAGGCGGAATACGCGTGGCTCTGACGCGCGAAAGTGACAGCATCATCCCGCTTGCCGATCGCCCCGAGATCGCGCGCCAGCTTGCCGCTGACCTGTTCCTGTCGATCCACGCGGATTCCGCCGGTTCGCGCGCCGATGTCAGCGGGGCGAGCATCTACACCCTGTCGAACGAGGCCTCGAGCGAGGCGGCCGCGCGCTTTGCCGAGCGCGAGAACGCCGCCGACCGGTTGAACGGCATCGCGATCGAGGGACAGAGCGAGGAAGTGAGCGCGATCCTGGTCGAGCTCTCGCAGCAGCGCACCCAGGAAGACGCGACCGAATTCGCCTCGCTGATCGCGCGCGAGGGGGAAGGGCGCATCCGCTTTCACCCCCGCCCGCTTCGCTCTGCCGAACTGGCGGTGCTTCGCGCGCCCGATGTTCCGGGCGTGCTGTTCGAGAGCGGTTTCGTCACCAATGACGCCGACCGCGCATTGCTGGTCACGCAAGAGGGCCGCCGCGCCTATGCCGAGGTGCTCGCCCGCGCGATCAGGGTCTATTTCGCGCGCCGAATGGAGAGGTGAGACGCGCGTCCAAGCCGCTAGCTTTCCCTGACGAGACGCGATAAGCCGCAAGTCCCCCATGACCGAAACCGATCAACTCACCTTCGCCGAATATTTCCGCTATCGCCTCGCGCGCGACACCCGGCTTGCCGTCGCATGGTCCGCAGAGAAATGGCGTACGAGCCTTCTGTTCAAGATCGCGGCTGCGGGCCTGGCCGCGCTGTTCGTCGGCTGGCTCGCCTTATGGGCATGGCTCGCAAGCGACTTGCCCGAGGCTGAAAGCCTCGCCGAATACCAGACCCCGCTTCCCACCATGGTGCGCGGCATCGATGGCGAGATCGTCCATTCCTATGCCCGCGAACGCCGGGTCCAGCTGCAATATGCCGACTTTCCCGACCGGCTGATCGAGGCTTATCTGTCGGCCGAGGACAAGACCTTCTTCAGCCATAGCGGGGTCGATGTCACCGGCACCGCCAATGCGGTGTTCGACTACGTGACCAAATACGGGTCGGGCGAGAGAGCGGTCGGCGGATCGACCATCACCCAGCAGCTGGCGAAAATCCTGCTCCTGGGCGACGAATATTCGGTCACCCGCAAGCTCAAGGAGATGATCCTTGCAAGCCGGATCGAGGAAGTGCTCAGCAAGGAGGAGATCCTCGAGCTCTACCTCAACGAAATCCCGCTTGGCCGGCGCAGCTTCGGGGTCCAGGCGGCTGCGCGAGCCTATTTCGACAAGGACGTTGGCGAGCTTGACCTGCACGAGGTCGCGTTTCTCGCAATCCTTCCCAAGGCGCCCGAACGCTATGGCCGAAGCGGGCAGGAACAGGCCGCGCTTGCCCGGCGCGATTTCGTGCTGCGCCAGATGGAGGAAAACGGTTTCATCACCGAGGCCGAGCGCGCCGCTGCCGCTGCTCAGCCGCTCGGGCTCGTGCGCCAGCGTTCGCAGCGCAGCGCCGATGCGGGCTATTTCCTCGAGGAAGTGCGCCGGCAGCTGATCGCCGATTTCGGCGAGACCGCCGAGGACGGGGAGAACAGCGTCTATGCCGGAGGGCTGTGGGTGCGCACCTCGCTCGATGTCGAGATGCAGGACGCCGCGCGCGATGCCTTGCGCACAGGACTGGTGCGCTATCACGGCTCGCGCGGATGGTCTGGACCGATTGCCACGATCAACATGGACGATGGCAATTGGGCCGGGCAATTGGCAAGCTCGTTCCTTTCGATCAGCTACGAGAACTGGCGCGTGGGTGTCGTCACCCGGCGCGAAGGTTCGTCGGCCACGATCGGCTTTTCCGACGGAGAAGAGGCGCCGCTTTCCAACCTGCCCAATGCGCTGAAGGCCGGCGATGTGATCGCGGTTTCGCCCGCTGGCAATGGCTACCGGGTGCGCTCGATCCCCGAAGTGCAGGGCGCGATCGTGCTCCAGGATTCGCAGACCGGGCGGGTGATGGCGATGCAGGGCGGATTCGATCACCGCCTGTCCGACTTCAACCGCGCGACCCAGGCCAACCGTCAGCCCGGGTCGACGATCAAGCCCTTTGTCTATGCCACCGGTCTCGATAACGGCATGACCCCTTCGACCGAGATCGACAACACGCAGTTCTGCTATTTCCAGGGCCGCCAGCTGGGTGAAAAATGCATTCGCGGCGGGCGCGCCGGCCAGTTCCCGATGCGCTACGGGCTCGAGCAATCGCAGAACATCATGACCGTCCAGATCGGGATGCAGGCGGGAATGGAAAACGTGGTCGACACGATCGAGACGCTCGGCATTTCCGAGGATCCCGACCCCTATGCCGCGACATCGCTCGGTTCGGAGGAAACCACCGTCCTCAAGATGGTTTCAGCCTATTCCGCCATCGCCAATCACGGCCGACTCAACCAGCCCACGCTGATCGACTACGTGCAGGATCGTCAGGGCAAGGTGATCTGGCGCGCCGACGAGCGCAGCTGCAATGGTTGCAACATGGCCGAATATGACGGCAGCCCGATGCCGCGCTTCGGGCTCAAGGGCACCGAGGCGATGGACCCGCGCACCGCGTTCCAGGTCCAGCACATGCTCGAAGGGGTGGTCACCCGCGGCACCGCGACCATTCTGCGCGATCTCGAATTGCCGCTGTTTGGCAAGACCGGCACCACTTCTGGGCCAAAGGACGTCTGGTTCGTGGGCGGCACCCAGCGCATGGTGGTGGGTGCCTATATGGGCTTTGACACCCCGCGCAATATGGGCGGCTATGCCTTTGGCGGCACGCTTGTCGCGCCGATCGTCAAGGACATGATACGCAAGACCCGCGATCGCTGGTCCCCGCTCCCCGCAATCGCGCCCGAAGGGATCCGCATGGTCCGCGTCGACCGCCGGACCGGCAAGCGCGTGCTCGATGGCTGGCCATCGGACGATCCGCGCTCGGACATCATCTGGGAAGCCTTCAAGCCCGATACCGAGCCCGAACAATCGACACGGCAGGACGAGATCGCCGCCAAGCGCGACGAGATCCTCGCCCTGATCCGCGCCAGTCGCCAGGGCGGTCGCGAAACCCGCACAAGCGAGGGTGAACCGACCAATTTCGCCGAGGAACAAGGCGGCATCTACTAATCGAAACCGGCCGGTGCGCGCGCGATCCCTCGCAGCGCCCGGCATGCTTTACATTCGCTGCCCCGTCGTTAATCGGGACGGCCAGGACTTGACGTGAGGAATTGTTATGCGGGCCGAAGCCCAGGCCTTTATCGAGCGGATCGAAGCCGCTCTCGACCTGGTCAAGCAATCGCTCGACTGGGAGCGCGCGCTGCGCCGCCTCGACGAGCTTAACGCGCGCGTGCAGGACCCGAGCCTCTGGGACGATCCCAAGCAGGCGCAAAAAATCAGCCGCGAACAGAAGCTGCTCGAAACCTCGGTCAACACCGTCAACGAGATTTCGGCCGAGATGGGCGATGCGATTGAGTTCATCGAGATGGGCGAGGCAGAGGGCGAGGAAAGCATCATCAACGATGGCTTGAGAAGCCTCGAGACGCTGGCCAGGCGCGCCGATGCGGACAAGGTGCAGGCGTTGCTTTCGGGCGAGGCCGACGGCAACGACACCTATCTCGAAATCCATGCCGGCGCAGGCGGGACCGAATCGCAGGACTGGGCCGAAATGCTCTTCCGCATGTATGCGCGCTGGGCCGAGCGGCGCGGCTTCAAGGTCGAGACGGTCGAATATCAGGCTGGCGACCAGGCCGGTATCAAGTCGGCGACGCTGCTGCTCAAGGGCGAGAACGCCTATGGCTATGCCAAGACCGAGAGCGGGGTGCACCGGCTCGTGCGGATCAGCCCCTATGACAGCGCGGCCAAGCGCCACACCAGTTTCTCCAGCGTCTGGGTCTATCCGGTCATCGACGACGATATCGAGATCGAGATCGACCCTTCCGATCTCAAGATCGACACCTATCGCGCATCGGGCGCAGGTGGCCAGCACGTCAACACCACCGACAGCGCGGTGCGGATCACTCACCAGCCCACCGGCATCGTGGTGGCCAGCCAGAACGACCGCAGCCAGCACAAGAACCGCGCCACCGCGATGAACATGCTCAAGGCGCGGCTCTTCGAGCGCGAAATGGCCGAGCGCGAAGCGGCGGCATCGGGCGAATACCAGGAAAAGAGCGATATCGGGTGGGGACACCAGATCCGATCCTATGTGCTCCAGCCATACCAGATGGTGAAGGACCTGCGCACCGGAGTGACCTCGAGTTCGCCGGACAAGGTGCTCGACGGCGAGATCGACGATTTCATCTCAGCCGCGCTCGCCCAGCGGGTGACCGGCGAGACGGTCGAAGTGGAGGATGTCGAATGAAGGCGGCGCGGGCAGGCGTGGCAGGAGCGCGGGGGCGGGCCATCAGATGACCCTGCGCGCCGCGATCCTTGCTTCGGGCCTGTGCCTTGCCTTGTCCGCCTGTGATCTCATCGCTCCTGTCAGCGACCGGCCGGAAACCGCGCGAGATTTCCCGCAGCCAGATCGCCCGGTGTCCGAAATCGTCTCGAACCAGTTTTCGAACGAGGATGCACGCGATGAGCGCGGCGAGGCGCAGGCGGTGATGGACATGGCCGATATCGCCGAGGGGATGACAATTGCCGATATCGGCGCGGGTGAGGGCTATTACACCGTCCGCCTTGCCGCCAGGGTGGGGGAAACCGGGCGCGTTCTGGCCCAGGATATCGATCGCGAGGCGCTCGAGAGGCTGGGTCGAAGGGTCGAGCGCGAGCGGCTTGAGAACATCTCGATCAAGCTGGGCGAAGCGGACAATCCGCACCTGCCTGCTGACAGTTTCGACCGGATCTTCCTCGTTCACATGTATCACGAAGTGACCGAGCCCTACGCCTTCCTGTGGCGCATGTGGCCCGCGCTCGCCGAGGGCGGACAGATTATCGTCGTCGATGTCGACAGGCCCACCAACCGGCACGGCATCGCGCCGGCATTGCTGTTCTGCGAATTCGAGGCGATCGGATACAAGCTCGTCGAATTTGTCGAGCGCCCTGATCTCAAGGGCTACTTCGCGCGTTTCGAACGCGGCGAGGAGCGCCGCGCGCCCGAGCGGATCGAGGTTTGCAGCAACGGGTGACGAAAGAAGCGGGCGCCGAACGCCCGCTCCCTTCTCGTGATCAATCGCGGTAGCGCGAGAGGCACATCGATCCGTTGGTGCCGCCGAAGCCGAACGAATTGGTCATCACCGTGTCGAGCCCGGCATTCTCGACCAGCTCGGTCGCGATTTCCTCGGGCTTGAGCGCGGGGTCTAGCGTTTCGACATTGATCGACGGGATGATGAAATCATGCTCGAGCGCGAGCAGGCAATAGACCGCTTCCTGCGCGCCAGTGGCGCCCTGGCTGTGCCCGGTCATCGACTTGGTCGATGAGACAGGCGGTGTCGAACCTTCGCCGAAGACCCGGCGCACCGCCTCGATCTCGCCGACATCGCCGACCGGGGTCGAAGTGCCGTGGGCGTTGATATAGCTGACCTTGCGGTCCTCGCCGAGCGTTCGGATCGCGCCGCGCATCGCCCGCTCACCGCCTTCGCCCGAGGGTGCGACCATGTCGGCCCCATCGGAAGTCGCGCAGAAGCCGGTGACCTCGGCATAAATCTTGGCCCCGCGTGCAAGCGCGTGATCGAGGTCCTCGACCACCACCATCGCACCGCCGCCGCCGATCACGAAACCATCGCGGTCGGCATCGAAGGCGCGGCTCGCACGTGCCGGCGTGTCATTGTACTTGCTCGACATCGCGCCCATCGCGTCGAACAGGCAGGAAAGGGTCCAGTCGAGTTCCTCGCCGCCGCCTGCGAACATCACGTCCTGCTGTCCTAGCGCCACCTGCTGCGCGGCCATCCCAATGCAGTGGAGCGAGGTCGAACAGGCCGAGGTTATCGAGAAGTTCATGCCCTTGATCTGATACGCCGTCGCAAGGTTAGCGCTGACGGTCGAGGACATGGTCTTGGGCACGGCGAACGGGCCGATGCGCTTGGTATTGCCGGTCTTGAGCACGGTCTGGTGTGCTGCGAGCATCGCCGAGGTCGAAGGACCGCCCGACCCGGCGATCACGCCGGTCATCGGATTGACGATATCGCTTTCCTCGAGCCCTGCATCTTCGATCGCCTGGCCCATCGCGATGTGGGCATAGGCAGCGCCCGGACCCATGAAACGCAGCGTGCGCTTGTCGACATGTTCCTTGATGTCGAGATCGATCGCGCCCGCCACCTGCGAGCGGAAGCCGTGTTCGGCCATTTCCTCGTTGAAGGTGATGCCCGATCTGCCCGCCTTGAGCGAGGCAAGCACTTCGTCTGCATTGTTGCCGATCGAGGAGACAATCCCCAATCCGGTGATCACTACACGCCGCATAATGTCCTCTTTTCGCTGGTGTGCCGGAAGCCGATCAGGCTTCGGACAGCGCCACCTTCATGTCCTTGACCTGGTAGATGACCTCGCCATCGGCTTCGACGCGGCCATCGGCGACGCCCATGGTCAGACGCCGGGTCTGAACCGCCTTGGTGAAATCGACGTAGTAGGTGAGCATCTTACGATCGGGCCGGACCATTCCGGTCAGTTTGACCTCGCCCACGCCAAGCGCATACCCGCGCCCCTTCCAACCGCGCCAGCCCAGGTTGAAGCCGGTCAACTGCCAAAGCCCGTCGAGCCCGAGACAGCCGGGCATGATCGGGTTGCCGGGGAAATGGCATTCGAAAAACCACAGGTCGGGGGTGATATCGAATTCGGCCACCACGTGACCCTTGCCGTGTTCGCCGCCATCACCTGAAATCTCGGTGATCCGGTCCATCATCAGCATCGGCGGTTCGGGCAATTGCGCGTTACCGGGGCCGAACAGTTCGCCCCGCGCGCATTTCAGAAGATCGTCACGATCAAAGCTGGTTGGATAGTCGGTCATCCCGGCTCTGTGCTCCTCGCCTTATGTTCTCAATTCGAGGCAGCGCCTAGCAGTCTGCTTGGGCAAGGAAAAGGGGACATCCGGAGGCGGTTGATAATTGCCAAGCGATTGCAATGACCCGCGCTTTGGTCGATCTGTGATTGCCCGCAGGCACAGCAGGAACACGAGATGGATGTCCGTCGTAGCGATCTGAGCGAACCCGAAGTGAAGCAGCTGCTCGCATTGCATCACTCCGAGATGAGAGGCTACTCGCCGCCGGGCACCTGCCACGTGCTCGATATTGACGCGCTGCGAGCGCCGGACATCGATGTGTTTGCAGCCTGGGATGGCGACCGCTTGCTGGCGATCGGCGCGCTCAAGGCGCATGACGGCTTTGCCGAAATCAAGTCGATGCGCGCCCATCCCGATGCCCGCGGACAAGGGGCGGGCAGGGCAATCCTGGCGCACCTGCTCGACCATGCCCGCAGCACGGGACACCCGTCCGTCAAGCTTGAGACAGGTTCGGGCGGCCTGTTCGCCGATGCCATTGCGCTCTACGAGAAATTCGGTTTCGTCCGCTGCGCGCCCTTCGCCGGCTATACTCCGGGAACCTTCACCCGGCTTTATTCGCTCGACCTGTCATGAGCGGCGAGAAGCCCCCGCCAATTCGATTGTGGTTGCGCGAGCTCCCGCTCCTGCCCGCGATCTGGGTCAACAAGGCGCGGCGGGTGAAGCCCGGCGAGCTCAAACGGTGCCCGCGTGAAGGCCAGCCAGTGCTGGTTTTCCCCGGGATCCTGTCGGGAGACCGCGCGACATCGCTGCTGCGGCGATCGCTAGACGCGGCGGGGTTTCGCGCCTTTCCCTCGACCTTCCGGCTCGTCACCGGGGTCAACGAGGAGACCTTTGCGCAGGCCGAGGCGCGGCTCGATGAAGTGGCCGGGCAATGCGGGTGCAAGCCGGTCCTTGTCGGTTGGAGCCTCGGAGGGATCATCGCCCGCGTGCTCGCCCAGCGCCATCCGGACAAGGTGGCGATGGTGGTTACCCTCGGCTCGCCCTTTTCGGGCGACCGGCACGCGAACAATGCCTGGCGCATCTACAACGCGATGAACGATCACACCGTCGATGATCCCCCGTTGCCCGACGATCCATCGGTCAAGCCGCCGGTTCACACGGTCGCGCTGTGGTCGCGCAATGATGGAGTGATCGCGCCCGAATGCGCGCGTGGGCGGGACGGCGAGCGCGATGTCGCGATCGAGGTTCCCGCGCGCCATTTCGCCTACGGTTCTTCGCGCCGCCAGGTTGCCGAGATCGTGGGCATCATCTCCGAACAGCTCGCCCGGATCGACGATAGCTGAAAGTCAGACCAGGCCGCTCAGGACCTGGTCGGGCGGACGGTGGCCGTCCTTCCAGAACTGGATATTGGCGATCACCTTCTCGCCCGACGCCTCGCGCCCCTCGACAGTAGCGCTGCCGATATGCGGCAGGGTCATCACGTTGGGATGGGCGATCAGCCGGCGGTCGATATCTGGCTCGTCGGGATAGACATCGAGACCCGCGCCGGAGAGATGCCCAGATTGCAGCGCCGCGATCAGCGCGTCCTGGTCGATCAGTTCGCCGCGGGCAGTGTTGATCACGCAGGCGCCCTGCTTCATCAGCGCGATCCGGCGCGCGTCGATCATGCCGCGCGTGGCATTGGTGAGCGGGCAGTGCAGCGAGAGGATATCGGCCTCGGCAACGAGAGTGTCGAGATCGGCGACGAAGCGCACGCCGAGCATCTGTTCGAGTGCGGCAGGCAGCGGCTTGCGGTTGTGATAAGCCACTTCGAGCCCGAATGCCCGCGCGCGGTGCGCCACGGCCTGTCCGATCCGGCCCATGCCGATGATGCCGAGCACCTTGCCACCGATCTTGCGGCCGAGCATGGCCGAGGGTGCCCAGCCGGTCCATTCGCCCTTGCGCACGAGCTCCACGCCTTCGCGAATCCGGCGCGGCACTCCGATGATCCCGGCCATGGCGATATCGGCGGTGTCATCGGTGAAAACGCCGGGGGTGTTGGTGACGATGATCTTGCGAGCGCGCGCGGCTTCGAGGTCGATATGTTCGACCCCGGCCCCGAAATTGGCGATCAGGCGCAGCCGCTCTCCTGCACCCTCTATCATTGCGGCGTCGATCCGGTCGGTGACGGTCGGCACCAGCACGTCGCAATCCGCCATCGCCGCGACCAGCGCGTCGCGTGTCATCGGCACGTCGTCCCTGTTGAGCACCGCCTCGTAAAGCTCGCCCATGCGCGCTTCGACGGCCGGGGCTAGGTGACGCGTGACGACGACGCGGGGCTTGTCGCCGTGAAATTCTGGCGGGGATTGCGGATCGGACATGGCCGATGTCGCTAGGAGCAATCCTAGTCGCGGGTCAAGCGGTCCGGGACGCGTGCATCACCGGCTTGATTGCCGCGCTGCCAAGACGTTATCAGGCACGCATGAAATCACTTCGTCCGCTTGTCTTAGCTCTGTCGTTTGCTGTTCTTGCCGTTGCAGCGCTGACCGTCCCGGCGCAGGCGCAGGACCGGGAGGTGCCCTATTGGGCGGTGCTGCGCTTCGACGAGGTCAATATGCGCGTCGGGCCGAGCGAGGCTTACCGCATTGCTTGGGTCTATCGCCGACAGGGCCTCCCGGTGCGGGTGCTGCGGCTGCGCGAAGGCTGGCGGCTGGTCCAGGACCATGAAGGCGAGCAGGGGTGGATCGCGTCGAGCCAGCTGCGGCTGGCGCGCGGAGTGCTGGTGACAGGCGAGGGCCATGCCGACATCCGCGCCGAAGCATCGCCGCAATCGTCGCTGCGCTGGCGCGCCGAACCGGGCGTGGTCGGCGCGCTGCTGGGCTGCGAACAGGGCTATTGCGAAGTCGATATCGCCGGGCGCACCGGGTGGATTGCCGAAAATCGCTTGTGGGGCGCGGGGGAACCGTGATCGCTTCCCGCGCGGCGCCTTGCGATTAGCCAGCCATGCGGCGGATCGTCCAGCTGTCCTCGGGATCCTCGATGTTGATCACGGTCCAGCTGCCGTCTTCGCCGCTCATGCCCTGTTCGTAACAAGACGGCGCGTCGGCTTCTTCCAGCTGTGAGCAGAAATGGCGGCTCGCCGGGTCATAGGTCCAAGTGCCTTGCGCGCTTTCATCACCGAAGCGGTTGACCAGCGTGCCATCGGCCCTGACGTCCTGGATGACGACCGTCCCGTCAGGCGCAATTGCCTCGAAGGTGCCGACAGCCGGCCCGCCATCGCTTGCCAGCATTTCGGCACCCCCGGCGTCTTGCGCCTGCGCGTCCGATTGCGCGGTTTGAGCCGCTTCCTCGCCGCATGCGGCAAGTGCGAGACTGGCGAGCATGGCTACGCCGACATTTCTGATCTTCATCCTTGTTTCCCCCCAATGAAATGATTGCATTCGAATTCTTGGTCAGACCAGCTCGACCGCGACCGCCGTTGCCTCGCCGCCGCCGATACACAGCGAAGCGACGCCGCGCGTCTTGCCCTGCTGCTTGAGCGCGTTGAGAAGCGTCACGATGATGCGCGTGCCCGACGCGCCGATCGGGTGACCGAGCGCGGTTCCGCCGCCATTGATGTTGATCTTGTCGTGGTCGATCCCAAGATCGCGCATCGCGAACATCGCGACACAGGCAAATGCCTCGTTGATTTCGAACAGGTCGACATCCTCGACCGACCAGCCCGCGCGTTCGAGCACCTTTTCGACCGCAGGAATCGGAGCGGTTGTGAACTTCGAAGGCTCCTGCGCATGCGCGGCCATGGCAACGATCCGCGCCACCGGCTGCTGGCCGTTGGCCTTTGCCACGCTCTCACGGCTCAGGACGACCGCGGCCGCACCATCCGAAATCGAGCTCGAGGTCGCCGCCGTGATCGTGCCATCCTTGGCAAAGGCGGGGCGCAGCTGAGGGATCTTGTCGGGGCGGCCCTTGCCGGGCTGCTCGTCATGCTCCACCACGGTTTCGCCCTTGCGGGTCTTCACCGTGACCGGCACCACTTCGCCGTCGAACGCGCCGCTCTCGATCGCCTTGTTCGCGCGTTCGAGCGAGGTGATCGCATAGGCGTCCATGTCCTCGCGGGTCAGCTGGTAATCGTTGGCCGTATCCTGTGCGAAAGTGCCCATTGCGCGGCCTTCCTCATAAGCGTCTTCGAGCCCGTCGAGGAACATGTGGTCGTAGGTGGTGTCATGACCGATCCGCGCGCCCGAGCGGTGCTTCTTAAGGAGGTAGGGGGCGTTGGTCATGCTCTCCATGCCGCCGGCGACCACGTAATCGACTGTCCCGCTGGCGAGCGCTTCGGCGCCCATGATGACGGTCTGCATGCCGCTGCCGCAGACCTTGTTGACGGTGGTCGCCTGGACCGATTTGGGGAGGCCCGCCTTGACCAGGGCCTGGCGAGCGGGGGCCTGGCCGAGGCCGGCAGGAAGCACGCAGCCCATATAGGCGCGGTCGAACTTGTCGCCGGCTACGCCCGAACGATCGACCGCGGCCTTGACCGCGACCGCGCCTAGGTCGGTGGCCGAGACATTCGCGAACGCGCCCTGCATTCCGCCCATGGGGGTGCGCGCAAAGGAAAGGATGACGATCGGGTCGTCGGCGTTGAATTGGGTCATGCGGATGTCCTTGAACTCGGAAGATGAAATTTCGGGTGCGATGTAATGACGCGCCCGCCACTTGGCAATCGCCAGGCCAGCGCGCTTGCATGGATCGAGGGTTTGGGCGAGAACCCATGGCAAATTGCAACCAGATGCCCGAGGGGAAGACCAATGGCCGACGATCGCCGCGACGAACTAGAAGCTCTCCTGCGACGCCAGCGCGACGCCTTCACCGCCTCGCGACCCGAGACGATGGGCATGCGCAAGGACCGCATCAAGCGCGCGATGGCGCTGATCAAGGATCACGGCGAAAGCCTGTGCAAGGCGATGAGCGCCGATTTCGGCAATCGCGCGATGGAGCAGTCGATGCTGACAGACATCGCCGCCACGGTCGGGGCAGGGCGGCATGCTCTCAAGCACATGGACAAGTGGGCAAAGCGCGAGAGGCGTTCTGTCCAGTTCCCGCTCGGCCTGCTCGGTGCCAAGGCCGAGCTGCGCTACGAGCCCAAGGGCGTGATCGGGATATTGAGCCCTTGGAATTTCCCGGTGCAGCTGGCCTTCGGCCCGTTGATGCAGGTCTTTGCCGCGGGCAACCGCGCGATGATCAAGCCGAGCGAGTTCACCGAGCGCACCAGCCTGCTCATGGCCGAACTTGCCGAGGAATATTTTACGCCGGACGAGCTCGCCGTGGTCACCGGCGGGCCCGAAGTCGCTGCGGCGTTTTCATCGCTGCCCTTCGATCATCTCGTCTTCACCGGCTCGACAGCGACGGGGCGGCGGGTGATGCAGGCGGCTGCCGAGAACCTGGTCCCGGTCACGCTCGAACTCGGAGGCAAATCGCCGGTCATCATGGGACGCAGCGCCGACTTCGCCAAGGCCGGCGAACGCATTGCGTTGGGCAAGATGATGAATGCCGGCCAGATCTGCCTTGCCCCTGATTACATGATCGTGCCCGAAGACAAGGAAGACGAGGCCGTCGCCGGGGTCTCCGAAGGCGTTTCCGCGATGTATCAGACGCTGCTCGAAAACGACGACTATGCCTCGATCGTTTCCGACCGCCATTTCGAGCGGCTCCAGAGCTTGGTCGCCGATGCGCGCGACAAGGGTGCCGAGGTGATCGAGGTCAATCCGGGCAATGAGGATTTTTCGAACGCCAACCAACGCAAGATGCCGCTCACCATCCTCAAGAACGTAACCGAGGATATGACCGCAATGCAGGAGGAAATCTTCGGACCCGTCCTGCCGGTCAAGACCTACAAGGCCGTCGACCAGGCGGTCGATTACGTCAACGAGCACGATCGCCCGCTCGGCCTTTATTATTTCGGTCACGACAGCGACGAGCAGGAGCGCGTGCTCACCCGCACGATCTCGGGCGGGGTGACGACCAATGACGTGATCTTCCATGTCTCGATGGAAGACCTGCCGTTCGGCGGTGTCGGCCCATCGGGTATGGGTGCCTATCACGCGATCGAGGGCTTCCGCGAGTTCAGCCATGCGCGCGCGGTCTATCACCAGCCCAAGATCGACATCGCCAAGCTCGGCGGATTCAAGCCGCCTTATGGCAAGGCGACAGAGAAGGCTGCTGCGCAGATGATGAAGTGAGGGCGCTGCTCGTCGCGGCGGTGCTGTGCCTCAGCGCTCCGCTTGCCGCGCATGAACTCCCCAATTGGCGAGCCGTCGATGCCGAAACCGGGCAGATCCGCGACGTCGAAAGGCTGGAGGCGCTTGCCGCTGATTTTCCCGACAGCGGCTCGGTGCGGTTGCGACTGCTCAACGCGCAATTGGGCGAGGGTGATGTCGAGGCCGTATTGGCGAGCCTCGCCTGGCTGCAAGAGCGTGGCTACATTTTCAGCGAAGCCGCACAGGCGCAGATCCCCGAACTGATCGGCGAAGAACACGCCGAGAGCGCTCGCGCTCTACTGATCCGGCAGCCGGACGTGATCGAGGCGAGCGAGGCTATTGCGCTAGTCCCTGCCGGGGCCGGCCTGGTCGAGACGGTTCTCGCATATGATGAAGCGCTCGTCGTTACATCGGTAACGCGCAATTCCCTGTGGGTTCTCGCACCATCTTGCGACTGGCTATCGGTGCCAATCGCCGGGGTTAGCGATCTTTCGGGGATCGTCCGCGTCCCCGGAGACAGCGAGGGGTGGGCGGCGTCGTCGAACCTCGATGGTTCGGACGATGCGCCAGGGCTGTTCAACGGCCTGCTCTATTTGTCAGACGACCTTGAAAACCCCGCCCGCATCCCCGCGCCCGAAGGCGTGGCTCTGTCCGATCTTTCGATCGCGGCGGACGGCACGGTCTATGCGAGCGACCCGCTGGGTGGCGGCATCTACCGCAAACCGGCGGGCATCGATGCTCTGGAATCACTGGTTGCGCCCGGCACATTCCGTTCGCCGCAGGGATCGGCCGTGAGTGCCGACGGGACGCGGCTCTATGTCAGCGACTACCGCTACGGGCTTGCCATGATCGATATCGAATACGGCACGGTTTCGCGGGTGGCGAGCGATGTTCCGGTCCTGCTCGATGGCGTGGACGGTCTATGGCGCCACGGACACGAACTGATCGCAATCCAGAACGGCACATCGCCAATGCGGATCAGCGCGTTTACCTTGTCCGGGGACGGGACGCGGATCGTCGCCGCGCGGGTGCTCGAACAGGCCCATGGCGAGTGGACCGAACCGCTGGGCGGTAGCCTTTCGGGTGAGCACCTCGTCTATGTCGGCACCGGCCAGTGGGACCGCTACGACAAGGGCGCGCTCAAGGATGGCATGCAAGCGATCCCAACACAGATACGCAGACTTCCGCTCGGTTCCGGAGACAATTGACCTGGGCGCAGGGCCGCGTTCCAATCTGCGCAACAGATATGTGGCAAAATCCGCGAGTCGCGCCCTTGCGTGGGGACAGCGAGCGGCCTAGAGGCGTGTCCAATTGGACCCAGCAAGCCAGGAAATCCTCGTGGTCGACCTAGAGCAGTATCTTCCGATACTGATTTTCATCTTCATCGCCTTCGGGCTGTCCGTCCTTTTCGTGTTCCTGCCGATGGGCGTCTCGCGCCTCACCGGCACGCACAATCCGGACGCGGAAAAGCTGTCCGAATACGAATGCGGTTTTCCCGCGTTCGAGGATGCGCGCAGCCAGTTCGACGTGCGGTTCTACCTCGTCGCGATCAGCTTCATCATCTTCGACCTCGAAGCCGCGTTCCTGTTTCCCTGGGCAGTCAGCCTCGGCGAAACCGGCTGGATCGGCTGGGCGGGCATGATGGTGTTCCTCGGCATCCTTGCCATCGGGCTTGCCTATGAATGGAAGAAGGGAGCTCTGGACTGGGAATGAGCACCAATCCGAACATTGATCCCGCTCTTGCCGGGCAGACCGCGCTGAACCCGGCGCTTGACGGACACCGGATGCGCGATGCCGCGCTTGCCACCGCCGAGGGCGGCGAAGTGCGCCAGCCCGATGCCGATTATTTCAAGGCGCTCCAGACCGAGGTCAACGACAAGGGCTTCCTCGTCACCTCGACCGAAGACCTGTTTCAGTGGGCGCGTACTGGCTCGCTGTGGTGGATGACCTTCGGGCTCGCCTGCTGCGCGGTCGAGATGATCCACGTCAACATGCCGCGCTACGACATGGAGCGTTTCGGCGTCGCCCCGCGCGCATCGCCGCGCCAGTCGGACGTGATGATCGTTGCCGGGACCCTGTGCAACAAGATGGCCCCGGCGCTGCGCAAGGTCTACGACCAGATGTCCGATCCCAAATACGTGATCAGCATGGGTTCGTGCGCCAATGGCGGCGGCTACTACCACTATTCCTATTCGGTGGTGCGCGGCTGCGACCGCATCGTGCCGGTGGACATCTATGTTCCCGGCTGCCCTCCGACCGCCGAGGCGCTGCTCTATGGCGTGATGCAATTGCAGCGCAAGATCCGCCGCGCGGGCACGATCGAGCGTTGAGGGGCACCGGGATGACGATCATGAAAAACCCGCTTGTCGCCTCGTGCGTGGCTGGCCTTGCCGCTTTCGGCACGCAGGCAAGCGCCGAAACCGTTGGTGGAACGCCGGCGCAATTCGAGGTCGAAGGCGCCGTGCTGAGCGCGCACATGCCCTGCGCCGAACCGGTTCGCGCCCCCGGCGAAGACGGGCTAAGCGTCGTGATGTGCATCGATGACGATGCGATGTTCGTCTTTGCCAGTTCGATCGGCGTGCCTGCCGACCATCCGAGCGCGCTCGTCTCCGATTTCGACGCGGCCTATCGTGATATCGAGCAGTCGCACGACACCGTCTCGATCGACGAAACCGAGATTGACGGCCGCCGGGCCATGGCTGCCGAGCGCGGGCCGGAAAGCTTCGGCGTGATGCGCGCGATCCAGTTCGCATCCGACGGCCTCGTCTATGCCGTAGCGATGAGCGGCGGCGATGGCGAAAGCGCCGCAAACGACGAGGAAGAACAAGTCATGCGTGCCTTTGTCGCATCGCTGGAGGTGTCCGAGTGAGCGTCCTTCATCCCGCCCCCCGTTTCGCTTCCAATCACGGCGTTCTCGACGTGCTGCGCGCCAGTCTCGGCGGCGCGGTCGAGCACGCGCATGAAGAGCACGGCGAGATCGTGATCACCGTCAAGCGCAGCGATATCGAACCCGTGCTGCGCACCCTGCGCGACGATCACGAATACCAGCAGCTGATGGAAATTGCCGGGGCCGACTATCCCGACCGCGACGAGCGGTTCGAGGTCGTTTATATGCTTCTCAGCCTGACGAAAAACCACCGCGTGATGGTCAAGTGCGCGACTGACGAGAACGAGCCGGTGCCCACGGTCACGACGCTCTGGCCGAATGCAGGCTGGCTCGAACGCGAGGTGTTCGACCTCTACGGCGTGGTCTTTGCCGGCAATCCCGACCTGCGCCGCATCCTCACCGATTACGGCTTCGAAGGGCACCCGTTCCGCAAGGACTTCCCGATGACCGGCTATACCGAGCTGCGGTATTCCGAGGATGAAAAGCGCGTGGTCTACGAGCCGGTCGAGCTTGCCCAGGACATGCGCAGTTTCGACTTCCTGTCGCCGTGGGAAGGAGCGGATTACGTGCTCCCGGGCGATGAGAAGGCGGGCGATCCGCCCCCGGTCGACGAGCCCAAGACTACCGAGAAACCCGAAGACACCGGTGCCGGCGAGGCGGCGAACGAGGCCGCGGCCGAAGGCACCGATGCCAATCCGCCGGAAATGGTCGACACCGATATCGACCAGGACGAGACCGTGCCCGAACCGACCGAAGATCGCCCCGATCGCGAAGCCTCGGAAGGCGAGGTGCGCGACACCAAATCGGCTACCGAGCCCAAGGAGGACGACGCATGAGCGTCCAGATCGAGGAATCGCCGACCACCGATGGTCAGGTGATCACCAATTACACGATCAATTTCGGTCCGCAGCACCCCGCCGCGCACGGCGTGTTGCGCATGATCATGGAACTGGACGGCGAAGTGATCGAGCGCGTCGATCCGCATGTCGGCCTGCTCCACCGCGGCACCGAAAAGCTGATCGAGCACAAGACCTATCTCCAGGCGCTGCCCTATTTCGACCGGCTCGATTATTGCTCGCCGCTATGTCAGGAGCACTCTTACGTGCTCGCGATCGAGAAGCTGCTCAACATCGAAGTGCCCGAGCGTGCGCAATATCTGCGCGTGCTGTTCGCCGAGCTGACGCGCATCTGCAACCACATGCTCAATATCGGCGCGCACGTGATGGACGTGGGCGCGATGACGCCCAACCTGTGGGTGTTCGAGCTGCGCGAAGACTGCATGAACTTCTTCGAGCGCGCTTCGGGTGCGCGGATGCACGCCGCGTGGTTCCGCCCGGGCGGCGTCCACCAGGACGTGCCGGAAAAGCTGCTGGTCGATATCGGCGACTGGCTCGACAACCGGTTCTTCCAGCTCTTCGACGATGCGATGAGCCTCGTCATGGACAACCGCATCTTCAAGCAGCGCAATGTCGATATTGCCGTTGTCAGCCGCGATGATGCGATCGCATGGGGCTTTTCCGGCCCGATGATCCGCGCCGCCGGCATTCCGTGGGACCTTCGAAAGTCGCAGCCCTACGACGTCTATGACCGGATGGATTTCGACATTCCCGTCGGCACCAATTCGGACTGCTACGACCGCTTCATGGTGCGGGTGAACGAGGTGCGCGAGAGCGCGAAGATCATCAAGCAGTGCATCCGCGACATGCCGCAAGGGCCTGTCGCGAGCACCGACAACAAGGTTGTCCCGCCCAAGCGCGGCGAGATGAAGCAGTCGATGGAAGCGCTGATCCATCACTTCAAGCTCTACACCGAGGGCTTTCACGTGCCCGCGGGTGAGGTCTATGTCGCCACCGAAAGCCCCAAGGGCGAGTTCGGCGTCTATCTCGTCAGCGATGGCACCAACAAGCCTTATCGCTGCAAGATCCGCCCGACCGCATTCAGCCACCTCCAGGCGATGGACATGATGAGCAAGGGACACATGCTGGCCGATGCCACCGCCATTCTTGGCGCAATCGATGTCGTTTTCGGGGAGTGTGACCGCTAATGGCTGACCGCAATCCCGCACCCGATACGCCCGAACTTCGCGCGCGCTGGGGTTCGTTCGAGTGGACACCGGCGAACAAGAAAACCGCCGACTATCATATCGCCAAATATCCCGAGGGCCGTCAGAAATCGGCGGTGATGCCGCTGCTCGACCTTGCCCAGCGGCAAGTTGGCGAAGAAACGAACACGCAGGGCTGGCTGCCGCTGCCGGTGATCGAATATGTCGCGAACTATCTCGACATGCCGGTGATCCGCGTGCTCGAGGTCGCGACCTTTTATTTCATGTACAATCTGAAGCCGGTCGGGAAATATCACGTCCAGGTCTGCGGCACGACGCCATGCATGCTGCGCGGTTCGGACGCATTGTTCGAAACCTGCGCCAAGCGCGGGATGAAGAAGGGCGCCGTGTCCGAGGACGGGCTGTGGACGCTTACCGAGGTCGAGTGCATGGGCAATTGTGCGACTGCGCCGATGGTCCAGATCAACGACGACAATTACGAGGACCTTACACCCGAACGCCTCGATGCGGTGCTCGACGCGCTGGCAAGGGGTGAGAACCCCGAGCCCGGCACGCAGGAACCTGGGAGGCACACCAGCGAACCGTCGGGCGGGCCGACTACCCTGAAAGAGATGGTCGATGCCAACCACGATTACCGGGGTGACTGGTCATGAACGTGGGAACGATCGCGATGCTGATTGCGGGCCTGTTCTGCTTCGGCGTCGGCGCTTACCTCGCCGCGACCGGCAACCGCACGACCGGCATCGCGCTGATGGCTATGGGCCTGATCTTCCAGGTCCTGACGCTGCGTCAGCTCAAATCGGCGCGGCGAACTCACGGGGACGAGCAATGAACCGCATCACGCTCATCGTTTTCGCCATCGGCGTCCTGATCGCGCTTTATGGCCTCTATTCGCTCGTCGCGAGCGGAGAGGGCTTTCTGTTCATTTTCGGCGGCATCGTGATCACCGCGATCGCCGCGGGCATCTTCGGCAAGACGCACGCAAAGGGTTCAAACGATGCTGGCTGACAAGGACCGCATCTTCACCAATGTCTATGGCTTCCAGGACTGGGGCCTGAAGGCAGCGCAACAGCGCGGCGACTGGGACGACACCAAGTCGCTGATTGCGCGCGGCGAAGACTCGATCATCGACGAGATTAAGGCCAGCGGATTGCGCGGCCGGGGCGGGGCGGGTTTTCCGACCGGCCTCAAGTGGTCGTTCATGCCCAAGGAAAGCAAGGATGGCCGCCCGAGCTTCCTCGTCATCAATGCCGATGAATCCGAACCCGGTTCATGCAAGGACCGCGAGATAATCCGCCACGATCCGCACAAGCTGATCGAAGGCGCGCTGGTCGCCGGTTTCGCGATGCGCGCGCGTGCCGCCTATATCTACATTCGCGGCGAATATATTCGCGAGGCCGAAACCCTGCAGAAGGCGATCGACGAGGCTTATGACGCGGGCCTGATCGGCAAGAATGCGAGCGGATCGGGCTACGATTTCGACGTGTTCATGCATCGCGGCGCGGGCGCCTATATCTGCGGCGAAGAAACCGCGATGATCGAAAGCCTCGAAGGCAAGAAGGGCCAACCGCGTCTCAAGCCGCCATTCCCGGCAGGTGCGGGCCTCTATGGCTGTCCGACCACGGTCAACAATGTCGAATCGATCGCGGTGGTGCCGACCATCCTGCGCCGAGGCGGCAGCTGGTTTGCCAGCTTCGGGCGCGAAAACAACCACGGCACCAAGCTGTTTCAGATCTCGGGCCATGTCGAAAAACCCTGCGTGGTCGAGGAAGCGATGAGCATCCCCTTCCGCGAGTTGATCGAAAAGCATTGCGGAGGGATTACAGGGGGTTGGGACAATCTCCTCGCGGTCATTCCGGGCGGGTCCTCGGTCCCGCTGGTGCCCGCCAAGGAGATCATGGATTGCCCGATGGATTTCGACGGGCTCAAGGATCTCGGCTCGGGCCTTGGCACCGCGGCGGTAATTGTCATGGACAAGTCGACCGACATCGTGCGCGCGATCAGCCGCATCTCCTATTTCTATAAGCATGAAAGCTGCGGCCAATGCACGCCGTGCCGCGAAGGCACGGGCTGGATGTGGCGCATGATGGAGCGGCTGCGCACCGGCGATGCCGCGATCGACGAGATCGACATGCTCTACGAAGTGACCAAGCAGGTCGAAGGCCACACGATCTGCGCGCTAGGCGATGCGGCCGCCTGGCCGATCCAGGGCCTTATCCGGCACTTCCGCCCCGAACTCGAGGAGCGCATCCGCGAGCACAACGCGAAATTCGCTGCTGAAACGCTCGAGGCCGCCGAATGAAGCGTCTCGTCATCCTGTGTGCGCTCGGCGCGATGATCGCCGCACCGGCGCTTGCGCAGTCGCGCCTGCCCACGGCCAAGGAGCGCAACGTGACCATGCAGCGCCTCGCGGTCGAGGCGTGGACCGCGTGCATCGCCGACGAATTCGTCGAGGAGGTACACGAAGTCCTCACGCTCGATTTCCGCACGCTCAAATATAGCCGCAAGATCGAAAAGCTCGCCAGTGAGCGGGTTAGTGATCGCTGCTTCAATGCCATGCCGCGCGACTATCGCCGGATCGAACTGAGCGGACTGCCCTTTGCCGGCGGGCTTGCCGAACAGGCGATCGAGCGCACGAGCGACGAACCGCTCCTGATGCGGCTTTCGATGGCTGCGATCGGCAAGCCGGCAGAGACCTATTCCTACACCGACGCGGTGGCCAATTGCGCCGTGCGAGGGGCGCCGCACCTGGTGGCGAACCTGTTCGGAACCGATGTCGCCTCGGTCGAGGAAACCGATGCGCTCGAACAGCTCGAACCGGTTTTCATGATCTGCACCCAGTCCGGCCCGGCGATCGATGCCAGCCCGCTCGCCACGCGCTCAATGCTCGCCACCGCCAGTTACCGCCTCCTTGCCGCTCAGGACGAGTCCGGCGAGGAACAGGCCACCGACGCCAGCCGCTCCGAAGAAAGCGAAGACGATGCCTAAAGTCACCGTAGACGGCGAACAGATCGAGGTCCCCGAGGGGGCAACCGTGCTGCAGGCCTGCGAGCTTGCCGGCAAGGAGATCCCACGCTTCTGCTATCACGAACGTTTGAGCATTGCCGGCAATTGCCGCATGTGCCTGGTCGAGGTGAAGCCCGGACCGCCCAAGCCGCAGGCCAGCTGCGCGCTTCCAGCCGCGGAAAACCAGGAAATTCGCACCGACAGCGAGATGGTCAAGAAGGCCCGCGAAGGGGTGATGGAGTTCCTGCTCATCAATCACCCCCTCGACTGCCCGATCTGCGATCAGGGGGGCGAGTGCGACTTGCAGGACCAGGCGGTTGCCTATGGCCGTGGCGGGAGCCGCTACGACATGAACAAGCGCGCGGTGACCGAGAAGTATATGGGCCCGCTGATCAAGACGATCATGACCCGCTGCATTCACTGCACGCGATGCGTGCGTTTCTCCGAGGAAATCGCCGGCGTCGATGAAATCGGCGCGCTGCATCGCGGCGAAGACATGCAGATCACCACCTATCTCGAACAGGCCGCAAGCCACGAGCTATCGGCCAATGTGATCGATCTGTGCCCGGTCGGCGCACTCACCAGCCGCCCCTACGCATTCGAAGCGCGTCCGTGGGAGCTGAAGCGCACGCTCAGCATCGACGTTTCCGACGCGGTGGGCGCGAATATCGCGCTGCATTCGAAAGGCCGCGAAGTCATGCGCGCGCTTCCGCGCATCAATGAGGACGTCAACGAGGAATGGCTGTCGGACAAGGGCCGCTACCAGGTCGATGGCCTGACGCGCCGACGGCTCGACAAGGTTTATGTGCGCAAGGACGGCAAGCTCGCTCCTGCCAGCTGGAACGAGGCTTTCACCACCATCGCCGACAGGCTCGCGGGCGACAAGGCAAGCATTGCCGCGGTCGCTGGCGACCTCGTCGACTGCGAAACCATGTTCGCGGCAAAGACGCTGCTCAAGGCGTGCGGATCGAACCTTGTCGAAGGTCGCCAGACCGGCATGACCTACGACGTGTCGAACCTTGCCGCGGTCAATTTCAATTCGACCCTGGCAGGGATCGAGACCGCTGACGCGATCCTGATCGTGGGCAGCCACATCCGCTGGGAAGCCGCGCTGGTGAATGCACGGATTCGCAAGGCGGTAAAACACGGCGCGAAGGTCTTCGTGATCGGTCCGCAATGGGAAACGACCTATCCGGCAGAATTCCTCGGGGACGACCTCAAGGTTCTGAACCGCGTGCCTTCCGCGCTCGGCGATGCGATGAAGAATGCCGAACGTCCCGCTGTCATCCTCGGCGGCGCCGCGCTGGCTGCCGGCGCGCTTGGCGCAGCGCTCAAGCTGGTAGGCAAGTTCGGTCTCGTGAAGGATGGCTGGAACGGCTTCAACGTGCTGCACATGAGCGCGGCGCGCATGGGTTCGCTGATGCTCGGCTACGCGCAGGACGGCGGCATGGCCGATATCGCTAACGCCAAGCCGAAAGTGCTGCTGAGCCTCGGTGCCGACGAGATGGACTACGAGGCGTTCGAGACCAGCCTCAAGGTCTATATCGGCCATCACGGCGACAAGGGCGCGCACGCGGCCGACATTATTCTTCCCGCGGCGAGCTATGCCGAAAAGGACGGCACCTACGTCAACACCGAGGGCCGGGTGCAATATGCCGAAAAGGCGGTGTTCGCTCCGGGCGATGCGCGTGAAGACTGGACAATCCTGCGCGCGCTCGCCGATGCGCTGGGCGTGAGCGTCGGTTTCGACAGTTTTGCCGAACTCCAGGCCGCGATGGTCGACGAAGTGCCGGCGCTGGGCGAGGAAGGGCTCGCCGATTACGGCAAGCTTCCCAAAGCCGACAGCAGCGCCAAGGCCGAAGGGACCATCAGCGAATACCCGATCAGGGATTTCTACCTGACCAACCCCATCGCCCGCGCCAGCGCGGTGATGCAGCGGTGCTCTGCTGAAATCCTCCACGGCGACGAAATCAAGGAGGCCGCGGAATGACCGAGTTCTTCCAATCGCTCGGCATGTCCTATGAATGGGCATGGGGCGTTGCCACCATTGCCGGTATCCTGCTGATCGCTCTGCCGCTCATGCTGGCGGTTGCCATGGTGATCTACGTCGACCGCAAGGTGCTGGGTGCGATCATGCTGCGGCGCGGGCCCAACGTGGTCGGGCCGTTTGGCCTGCTCCAGTCCTTTGCCGATGGCCTCAAGGTGTTCCTTCAGGAAACCATCATTCCGACGGCAGCGAACAAGGGCATTTTCCTGCTTGCGCCGATCATCACCTTCACCGTTGCGCTCGCTGCCTGGGCTGTGATTCCCTTCGATGCGGGCGTGGTTCTGGCGGATATCAATGTCGGCCTGCTCTACATTCTCGCGATTTCCTCGCTCGGCGTTTACGGCGTGGTGATGAGCGGGTGGGCGTCGAACTCGAAATACCCGTTCTTCTCGGCCATGCGCGCAGCAGCGCAGATGATCAGCTACGAGGTCTCGATCGGCTTCGTCCTGGTGTGCGTGGTGCTGTGGGCGGGCACTTTCAACATGAGCGGCATCGTCGAGGCACAGCGCGGACACGGGCTGGGGATCGTCAACGGGTTCTTCTTCAACATCCTGTTGTTCCCGATCTTCGTGGTATTCTTCATCTCGGCGCTTGCCGAGACCGCGCGCGCCCCGTTCGACCTGACCGAGGCTGAGAGCGAGCTCGTCGCCGGTTACCAGACCGAATATTCGAGCATGAGCTTCGCGCTGTTCTGGCTGGGTGAATATGCAAACATCCTTCTGATGTGCTCGCTGTGCACTCTGCTGTTCTTCGGCGGTTGGCTGCCCCCGCTCGAGATCGAGTTCCTCTATTTCGTCCCTGGCTTCATCTGGTTCCTGCTGAAGACCTTCATGTTCTTCTTCATGTTCAGCTGGATCTGGGCGACCGTGCCGCGTTACCGCTACGACCAGCTGATGCGGCTTGGCTGGAAGGTATTCCTGCCGATGAGCCTGATCTTTGTCGCGGTAATTTCCGGCTACCTGATGGCCACGCGTTACGCTGATCAGCGCTTGGTTGATCGCGGTGAACCGTCAGCGACCACGTTGGCTGCGCTCGGTGCCTCGGATGTATGTCGGCTTGTCACGTCGGACGACTATTCTGAGACTGTCGGTGGGCGCAAAGGTGAAGCCTTGAACGTATATCTGTTCCGACCAGCACGACACGGCGCTCAAGATGTTCCGGTCGAGATACTCCACCCGACCCGCTTGGCGGGGAAAGCGTCCTTCTCGATGGAAACAAGCAATGGCTTCGGTGGATCGGGTCAACTTAGAATGGAAAGGCAGATCGAGGGGCAGGAACTTGGCATGGCAGTTACCGATGTCATCTCGGATGATCGGCCGGGCGCGATCTTGTTTCTTGCCGAAAGCGAAAACGTCCTGATGGGCGATTGTTTCACGAAATCGGACCTCAAGGCATGACCACCGCAACCCAGCTCCTCAAATCGTTCACCCTGTGGGAATTCCTGAAGGCCCACGCGCTTACCTTGAAGTATTTCTTCAAGCCCAAGGTGACGATTAACTACCCGTTCGAGAAGTCGCCGCTGTCCCCGCGTTTTCGCGGTGAGCATGCGCTTCGCCGCTATCCCAATGGCGAGGAGCGCTGCATCGCGTGCAAGCTGTGCGAGGCGGTGTGCCCCGCTCAGGCGATCACGATCGAGAGCGAACCGCGTGCCGACGGCAGCCGCCGGACCACGCGTTACGACATCGACATGACCAAGTGCATCTATTGCGGTTTCTGCCAGGAAGCCTGCCCGGTCGATGCCGTGGTCGAAGGTCCGAACTTCGAATACGCAACCGAAACCCGCGAGGAGCTGCTTTACGACAAGGCCAAGCTGCTCGCGAATGGTGACAAGTGGGAGCGGGCGATTGCCGCGAACCTTGAAGCCGATGCGCCCTATCGCTAACCGCCGCCGCAAACGGACACGCTGATCCCATGATCCAAGTCATTGCCTTCTACCTATTCGCAGGCCTGGTGATCGCCAGCGCGGTCATGGTCATCATGGCTCGCAACCCGGTCCACAGCGTGCTGTGGCTGATCCTGTCATTCTTCAACGCTGCGGGCCTGATGGTGCTCGTGGGCGCCGAGTTCATCGCGATGCTGCTGGTGATCGTCTATGTCGGCGCGGTTGCGGTGCTGTTCCTGTTCGTGGTGATGATGCTCGACATCGATTACGCCGCCATGCGCGCAGGCTTCATTCGCAATTTCCCCATCGGGATCGCGATCGCGCTGGTCCTCCTGGCCGAACTCGTGCTGGGCCTTGGCGCTTACAGCGCAGGCGGGCTCGAACTGGGCACCGCGGACGGCATGGCGGCTGCGCGCAGCGATGTCAGCAATATCGAGGCGATCGGTGCGCTGCTCTACGGGCGCTATATCGTGCTGTTCGAGATCGCGGGGATCATCCTGCTGGTCGCGATGATCGGTGCGATTGTCCTAACCCATCGCGAACCGCCGATCGGCGCGCGCGGACGGCAGGACGTGTCCAGGCAGATCGCGCGCCGTCCCGAAGAGGCGACAGTCATGAAGAACCCGGAAATCGGGCAGGGGGTCGAGCTGTGATCGGTATCGAACATTACCTCGTCGTGGGCGCGATCCTGTTCGTGCTCGGCGTCCTGGGCATCTTTCTCAATCGCAAGAACGTGATTGTCATCCTGATGGCGGTCGAGCTCATCCTGCTCAGCGTCAATATCAACCTCGTCGCCTTCAGCGCCTTCATGGGCGACCTGGTGGGGCAGGTCTTCGCCATGATGGTGCTCACCGTCGCGGCGGCCGAAGCGGCGATCGGGCTCGCCATTCTCGTCATCTATTATCGCGGACGCGGCACCATCGCGGTCGACGACGTAAACCGGATGAAGGGATAAGCACCGGTGGACACGCAAATCCTCATCATCGTTTTCGCGCCGCTCCTGGCAGCGATCATTGCCGGCCTCGGCAACCGGATGCTCGGCAACACCATCGCCAAGTCGATCACGACTGGCGGGTTGTTCCTCTCGGCGATCCTGAGCTGGCCGATCTTCTTAGGGTTCCTTTCGGGTTCCGAGACCGCCACGGTGGTGCCGGTCCTGCAGTGGGTCCAGTCAGGCGACATGAGCTTCGACTGGGCGCTGCGCGTCGATGCGCTCACCGCGGTCATGCTGGTGGTGATCAACACCGTCTCGGCGCTCGTCCACCTCTATTCGTGGGGGTACATGGAAGAAGACCCGGACCAGCCGCGCTTCTTCGCCTACCTCTCGCTGTTCACCTTCGCGATGCTGATGCTGGTGACCGCCGACAATCTCGTCCAGATGTTTTTCGGATGGGAAGGGGTGGGGCTTGCCTCGTACCTGCTGATCGGTTTCTGGTTCCGCAAGCCGTCCGCCAATGCCGCCGCGATCAAGGCCTTCGTGGTCAACCGCGTGGGCGACCTTGGCTTCATGCTCGGCATTTTCGGGACGTTCCTCGTTTTCAACACGACCTCGATCCCGGAAATTCTCGAAGCCGCGCCTGCGATGAGCGGGTCGAGCATCACCTTCCTTGGCATGCGCCTGTTCACGATGGATATCCTGTGCATCCTGTTGTTCATCGGTGCGATGGGCAAGTCGGCGCAGCTTGGACTTCACACCTGGCTGCCTGACGCGATGGAAGGCCCCACGCCGGTCAGCGCGTTGATCCACGCCGCGACCATGGTGACTGCGGGCGTGTTCATGGTCTGCCGTCTGTCGCCGATGTTCGAGACCGCGCCGACGGCGCTGGCGATCGTTGCCGTGATCGGTGCTGCGACCTGTTTCTTTGCCGCCACGATCGGCACGACGCAGTGGGACATCAAGCGCGTCATCGCCTATTCGACCTGCTCGCAGCTCGGTTACATGTTCTTCGCAGCGGGTGTGGGCGCCTATGGCGTCGCCATGTTCCACCTGTTCACGCACGCCTTCTTCAAGGCGCTGCTGTTCCTCGGCGCAGGCTCGGTCATCCACGCGATGCACCACGAACAGGACATGCGCTATTACGGTGGGCTTCGCAAAGCGATCCCGTTCACCTTCTGGGCAATGTTGGCGGGCACGCTCGCGATTACCGGGCTGGGTGTCTATCACCTCGGTGTCGGGTTCGCCGGCTTCTGGTCGAAGGACGCCATCCTAGAGGTTGCGTTCGCGCGCGGCACCGGCATTTCGCTCATGGCGTTCTGGCTCGGCGTGACAGCGGCGCTGCTCACCAGCTTCTACAGCTGGCGCCTGATGTTCCTCACATTCTGGGGGCGTCCGCGCTGGACCGAGAGCGAGCATATCCAGCACGCGCTTCACACCGACCACCACCATGCCGATGATCACGCGCCCGCCCGGCTCGAGGATGCGAGCCAGAAGGGGCCGCACGCGGTTCCCGATCCTGAAGAGGGTGACGGCACCGGCGGATATCATCCGCACGAAAGCCCGATCACCATGCTTGTCCCGCTTGGCGTGCTGACGCTGGGTGCGGTGCTTGCAGGACAAGTTTTCGCGCCGAGCTTCCTCGACGATGCTGGCTTCTGGGCAGGGTCGATCTTCTACAATGACGACCTGATCCATGTGATGCACGCCGTGCCCTATTGGGTGAAATATTCGGCGCTGATCGTCATGCTGCTCGGACTTGGCGGTGCCTATTACGCCTATATGCACAAGCCCGAGACGCCGGGCAGGTTCGTCGCGAAGTTCCCGGGGCTCCACCGCTTCGTCTACAACAAGTGGTATTTCGACGAGCTCTATCACGCGATCTTCGTGCGCCCTGCTTTCTGGCTTGGCCGCCAGTTCTGGAAACTGGGCGATATCGGCACGATCGATCGCTTCGGTCCCAATGGCATCGCCGCCGTGGTCCAGCGCGGATCGTCGGCCACCCGCGCGATGCAATCGGGCTATCTCTACACCTATGCGTTGATCATGCTTCTCGGCCTGATCGGTGCTGTCACTTACGTGCTGCTCTAGGGGCATTACTGAGCCATGGATTTTCCCATCCTCACCACCATGATGCTGGTGCCGCTCGCCGGAGCGATCGCGTGCCTGTTCACCCCGGCCGCGACCGCGCGGTTGATCGCGCTTGCCGCTACGCTCGTGACTTTCGTTCTCGGCATCGTGCTGTGGGCCAATTACGATATCGGCGGCGCGCAATGGCAGTTCCAAGAAAACCGGGAGCTGTTCGCAGGCTTCTCCTATGCGCTCGGTATCGACGGGATCGCGCTGATGCTGATCATGCTCAGCGTGTTCCTGATGCCGATCTGCATCCTCGCCAGCTGGGACGCGATCACGAAGCGCGTGGGCGAATATATGAGCGCGTTCCTGTTCATGGAGGTGCTGATGATCGGCACCTTTGCGGCGCAGGATATCTTCCTGTTCTACATCTTCTTCGAAGCTGGTCTGATCCCGATGTACCTGATCATCGGCGTCTGGGGCGGGGACAACCGCATTTACGCGAGCTACAAGTTCTTCCTCTACACGCTCCTCGGCTCGGTGCTGATGCTGGTCGCGATGTTCTGGATGGTGGCCGAAGCGGGCACTTCGTACATCCCGGCGCTGATGCAGTATTCCTTCCCCGAAGGCGCGCAGATGTGGTTGTGGCTGGCCTTCTTCGCGAGCTTCGCGGTCAAGGTCCCGATGTGGCCGTTCCACACCTGGTTGCCCGATGCCCACGTCCAGGCGCCCACCGCGGGCTCGGTCATACTTGCAGGCGTCCTGCTCAAGCTCGGCGGCTATGGTTTCATCCGCTTCAGCCTGCCGATGTTCCCCGAAGCGAGCGCGGAGTTCGCGTGGTTCGTGTTTGCCCTGTCGATGGTGGCGGTAATCTACACCTCGCTTGTCGCGCTGGTTCAGGCCGACATGAAGAAGCTCATCGCCTATTCGTCGGTCGCTCACATGGCGATCGTCACGGTCGGGCTGTTCGCCTTCAACGTGCAAGGCCTCGAGGGCGCGATGATCGTCATGCTCAGCCACGGCCTCGTCTCGGGCGCATTGTTCCTGTGCGTCGGCGTCATCTATGACCGGCTGCACACCCGCGAGATCGAGCGTTATGGCGGGCTGTCGTTCAACATGCCCTATTACGCGCTGTTCTTCCTGCTGTTCACCATGGCCAGCATCGGCCTGCCGGGGACCAGCGGCTTTGTCGGCGAATTCCTCTCGCTGGCGGGCATCTACCAGTCATCCAGCCTCGTGGCGCTGATCTGCACCACCGGCATCATCCTGGGCGCAGCCTACATGCTCTACCTCTATCGCCGCGTAGCCTTTGGCACGCAGAAGAACGCCGATGCGGCCGCGATGTCCGATATCACCGCGCGCGAATGGGCGATGATGGCTCCGATCGCTGCCGTGGTCCTGTGGATGGGCGTCTATCCCGAAAGCTTTCTTGCACCCATGCGTGCCGACATTGCCGTGCTCGATGCGAGGATCGCCTCGGCTGCCCCGGCGAGCGATGCTAACCTTGCCGCAGGCACCCCGCGTGCCGAGGCGGCCAATGCGGTCGAGTATGCGCTTGAGGGAGAGCACTGATGGACTTCTCCGCAAGCTTTGCGCTCGTAGCGCCCGAACTCGTCCTGACCGTCTCTGGTCTCGTCCTCCTGTTGGTGGCCGCCTGGGGCGGTGACAGGCTCGCGCGTCCGGTGGCAATCATCGCGGCCGCCGCGCTGTTCGTCGCCGGGCTTCTGACCATTCCCGGCCTTCACAGCGGCGTCGATGGGGCCGACAGCTATGCCTTCGGCACGCTGATGAAGATCGACAGCTTCGCGCTGTTCGCAAAAGCCCTGATCTATCTCGCCGCGATCGGCTGCCTGATGGTCGCGCCCGCCTTCTTCAACGGGCCTGCCGCTGGCAGCGAAAGAGGTCTGCGCGCCGAATATCCGGTGCTGGTCGTGTTCGCCACGCTTGGCATGAGCATCATGGTCTCGGCCTCAGATCTCATCACGCTCTATCTCGGGCTCGAACTGAATTCGCTTGCCGCTTACGTGCTCGCCTCGATCCTGCGGCAGGACACGCGCTCGGCCGAAGCGGGGCTCAAATATTTCGTCCTCGGCGCGCTGGCCTCGGGTATCCTGCTTTACGGGATGAGCCTGCTTTACGGCTTCACCGGCTCGACCGATTTCGCAGGCTTGCGCATGGCGCTCGACGGCGAGATGTCGACTGGCCAGCTGTTTGGCGTCATCTTCGTGCTCTCGGGTCTCGCCTTCAAGATCGCAGCGGTGCCGTTCCACATGTGGACGCCTGATGTCTACGAGGGCGCGCCCACGCCGGTCACCGCATTCTTCGCGACCGCGCCCAAGGTTGCCGCGGTCGCGCTCACGGGACGCGTCGTGGTCGAGGTTTTCGGCGTTCAGACCGACGCCTGGCAACAGATTATCATGTTCGCCGCGCTGGCCTCGATCGTGTTCGGCGCGCTCGGCGCGATCGGGCAGGAAAATCTCAAGCGACTGCTGGCCTATTCCTCGATCAACAATGTCGGCTTCATCCTGCTGGGCCTCGCGGTAGGCACGGCGGGCGGGGTGAGCGCCATGCTCGTCTACCTGTTCATCTATGTCGTGATGAGCCTCGGCAGTTTCGTTGCTTTGCTGATGCTGCGCGATGCCGACGGCAATCTGTACGAGACCTTCGCCGACATCCGCGGCCTTGCCGTGACCCGCCCGGCGATCGCATGGGCGCTTCTGCTGCTGATGTTCAGCCTTGCCGGCATTCCGCCACTGCTCGGCTTTTTCGGCAAGTTCGTGGTGTTCCAGGCAACCGTCGAGGCGGGGCTTGTCGGCTTTGCCGCGATTGCCATCGCCGCAAGCGTGATCGGCGCGTTCTACTATATCAAGTTCGTCAAGGTGATGTTCTTCGATGAACCGGTTGGCGTGGTAACCGGCAAGAGCGAGACCGGCCACTGGGTCCTCCTGGTCCTGACTGCCGCGATCATCTCCCCGCTTGGCTATCTCCTGACCAATTCGATCACGGACCTCTCCGACAAGGCCGCGGCCGCGCTGTATATCGCGTTTTGAGCCAGCGCCGTACCATTTCGATCGTCGAGGAGACCGGTTCGACCAATGCCGATCTCGCCGCGCGACTGCGTTCGGACGACAAACCGGGCGAGGGCACCTGGCTGGTCGCTCGGCGGCAAAGCAATGGCCGCGGCCGCCAGGCACGTGAATGGGAAAGCCAGGATGGCAATTTTGCAGGTTCGACACTGGTCGAACTACGAGAAGGCGATCCGCCCCCGGCCAGCTTGAGCTTCGTCGCCGCCCTGGCGGTCGCGCAGACGATGGACCAGGCGCTCGGCGGTGCGTGCCGGCCCAAGCTCAAATGGCCCAATGACGTCATGCTCGACGGGGGCAAGGCCTCGGGCATCCTTCTCGAAATGGTCGGGGACGCGGTGGTCGTGGGCATCGGGGTCAATCTCGCCTCAGCGCCGGACCTGCCGGACCGCAAGACGGCAGCGCTCGCGGATTACGACGTGATGGTGCCGAAAGTCGAGATTTTCGCCGAAGCGCTTGCACGCGTCTTCGAGAAATACCTGGCCGCTTGGCGCGAGGAGGGGCTGACCCGCATCCTCCAGGCCTTCCTTCACAATTCGGACCATTATACGGGCGCGCCGCTGACCGTGCACGATATCGACGGCAGCCGGCTCGAGGGGTCTTTCGCGTCGCTCGATCCCAGTGACGGCGCGCTGCGACTTCGCTTGGCCGATGGCTCGGAACGTGTCATTCGGGCTGGCGACATTTCCTGAAGGGAGATTGCGATGCTGCTCGCGGCCGATGTCGGAAACACCAATGTCGTTTTCGCGCTGTTCGAAACAGATGGAGAAGGCGGCTTCACCTCGAGGGCGCGCTGGCGGATCGCCACCGATCCGCGCCGCACGGGTGATGAATACGCGGTCTGGCTGCTCCAGCTGCTCGAAATCGAGGGAGTGGCGCGCGAAGACATCACCCAGATAATCTACGCATCGGTGGTGCCGCGTGCCGATCACAATCTCAGCGTTCTCGCGCAGAAATATTTCGGCATCTCCCCGCTAAAGGCGGGCGAGGGCAAGGCGGCATGGCAATTCGCAATCGATGTCGACCAGCCCAGTTCGCTCGGCGCGGACCGCGCGCTCAACATCCTCGCCGCGCACCAGAAATATGGCGGCGACCTGATCGTGATCGATTTCGGCACCGCCACCAAGTTCGAAGCGATCGATTTCAACGGCGCCTACAAGGGCGGGTCGATCGCTCCGGGGATCAATCTCTCGCTCGATGCATTGGTTGGCAAGACAGCCAAGCTGCCGCGCATCGCGATCCGCGCGCCCGAGAATGACAGCGTGATCGGCCGGAACACCGAAGACCAGATGCTGATCGGCGTCTTCTGGGGTTATGTCGCGATGATGGAAGGCATCGTTGCCCGGATGAAGGCGGAGATCGGCCGTCCGGCCAAGGTGGTCGCGACCGGCGGCCTGGCGGTCCTGTTCGACGAGGCCACCGACATCTTCGACGTGGTCGACACCGATCTCACCATTGACGGCCTGTCCATCCTCGCCCGGCAGGCAAGCGAATAACCGACTGAAAGAATTGTGAAAAAGAACTACCAACCCGAAAAAGAACTGCTTTTCCTCGCGCTCGGCGGATCGGGCGAGATCGGGATGAACGTCAACCTCTATGGTTGCAACGGCAAGTGGCTGATGGTCGATCTGGGAATGACCTTTTCGGGAGGCGAATATCCCGGGGTCGACCTCGTATTTGCAGATATCGACTTCATCGAAGAGCGCCGCCGGGACCTGCTCGGCATCGTCCTCACGCACGCGCACGAAGACCATATCGGCGCGGTGCCCTATTTCGCGGGCGAGCTGGGAGTGCCGCTCTATGCGACCCCGTTCACCGCCGATCTCGTTGCTCGCAAGCTCGAGGAAGCCGGACTGCTCGGAAAGGTCGAACTGAACGTCATCGACGATGACCACGGATCGTTCGATGTCGGGCCATTCAATGTCACCTATCTCCCGCTCGCGCACTCGATCGCCGAAGGCAATGCGCTGCTGATCGACACGCCCCATGGCCGTGTCTTTCACACCGGCGACTGGAAGCTCGACGAGGATCCGATCATCGGCGAGCCGACTACCGAAGAGGAACTGCGCGCAATCGGCGAAGAAGGCGTGCTCGCTCTCGTCTGCGACAGCACCAATGTCTTCAATCCCGAACCGTCCGGGTCGGAAGGCGCGGTGCACAAGGGGCTGATGGAAGAGATCGCCAGCCATTCGGGCAAGCGGGTGCTGGTCACCACCTTTGCAAGCAATGTTGCGCGATTGCAGACCCTGGGTGAGGTTGCGCGCGAGACGGGACGCAAGCTGTGCGTGGCGGGGCGCTCGCTCGATCGCATCATCGCGGTGGCGCAGGATAATGGCTATCTCGAGGACTTTCCCGAGCCGGTCGATTTCGACACCGCCATGCGGTTGCCGCGCGGCGAAGTCATGATCATCGCTACCGGCGGACAGGGCGAACCGCGTGCGGCGCTTGCGCGAATTGCCGATGACAATCACCCGCTCGAACTGGTGAGCGGCGATGTCGTGCTGTTTTCCTCGCGCCAGATTCCCGGAAACGAGATTGCGATCGGGAAGATGCAGAACCAGCTCGCCGCGCGCGGGATCGAGATGGTCACAGATCGCCAGAGCCTCATCCATGTCTCGGGCCATCCCGGTCGGCCCGAGCTAGAGGCGCTCTACGAATGGCTCCAGCCCGAAATACTGGTCCCGGTCCACGGTGAGATGCGGCACATGCGCGAGCAGGCACGGCTCGGCAAGGCGAGCGGCATTCGCGCAAACATCGTTCAGAAGAACGGCGATATCGTCAGGCTGGCGCCGGGCGAGCCGGGCAAGATCGCGGAGATCGGAAGCGGCCGGCTCGTGCTCGATGGCGACCTTATCACGCCAGCTGATGGCGAGGCGGTGAACACCCGCCGGCGCCTCGCGCACGAGGGCTTGGTGGTGGTCGTGCTCGCGCGCGGCGAACAGCCGTTGATCGAGGCAATCGGGCTTCCGCTCGACGAGGACCTGCCCGAATTTCTCGAAGAAACCCGCGAAGATATTCTCTCCGCGATCCGTAAGCTCAAGGGGCGCGATGCAAGCGATCCTGCAGCAGTGCACGAGGCGACGCGGCTCGCGGCCCGGCGCGCGGCGCGGCGCTGGTCGGGCAAGAACCCGCAGGTGCGCGTGCTGATGCCTGGCCTGGCCGGCGAGGATGCTGGTGAGGGAAGCCGCTGATGCAGTGGACCTCGATCGTCGCGATCTATTTCCTCGTCTTCGTGATGACCGCGTTCGTCATGCTGCCATTTGGCGTGCGCACCGCCGATGAAGCGGGCATCGCCAAGGTGCGCGGTCAGGCCGACAGCGCCCCGGTCAATTTTCGCCCCGGCAGGCTCGTTATCCGCGCGAGCGTGATCGCGGCGGCCCTGACAGCGCTTTTCGTGCTCAATTACGAGATGGGCTGGATAACCGCCGCCGACCTCAACCTGTTCCCGCCACCGAAATCCTGACCGCACGCGACGGGTCAGGCGGAAGCGTCAGCCTATTGACGCAAACGCTCGATCGCTTGTGCAAGCACGACATAGAGCTTGCCGATATCCGATCCCAGCAAGGTGACGCTCAGCGCATTGCCGTCGCGCGTCGATAGCATGGCGCGCAGCATCGCTTCGAAATCGTGGATATAGCGGGCGACATTCGCCTTGAAGTCATCGTCGTTCTGGTAAAGCTCGGCGATCTCGCGCGCCTCGGCATTGTCGATGAGGCGCACCGCGCGCCGGGTGAAGATGCCGCGATCGCCCTTGAGATATGCGTCCCATGCGGTGTCGGCGACCTCGCTCGACAACGCCGATGAGATATCGATCGCGCTTGAATTGAGGCTGTCGGTGATCAGCGCCATCCTGCGCGCGAAATCGTTGCCGATCTTCTCCTCGGCCTGCTCATGCGCGCGGGCGATCCGCTGCTCGAGATTGACGGTCAGCTCGTTCACCTTGGCCAGTTGGTCACGCAGCTGCGCGGTGGCCTCGCGCCCCACGCCCGATGCATGGGCGGCGGCCTGTTCGAGCTTGCCCACCGTCTCGGCGGTGTCGTTGCGCAACGCACGTTCGATCTCGGTGACCGCTTCGTGCGAGATTTCCTGCGCCAGTACGCCAACTTTCTCGCGCGTGCCTTCTTCGAGCGCTGCGAAGGCGGACCGCGTGGCGTCCTCGAGCTGGACGAGGGCCTCGCGCAATTGTGCCTGCGATCCGTCGGCAAGCCGGTCGCTTTCCTCGTTGAGACGACGGAAGCCGCCGCGTAGTCCCTCTATCCTGGCGAGCGCCTCCTCGCATTGTTCGGCGAGACGTGCCTGGAGCGATCCGAGGGAGCCGTCGGTCTCCTCGATCCGCGCCTGGGCGTCGACGAGGTAATCGGACAGCCCTTCGGCGCGGGTGCTGGTCGAAAGCATCATGCCCGATACCGCTGACACGCGCTCCTCCACCGAGCCGAGATGGCCGACCGCGGCATCGATCGCGGAGGGTAGGTCCTCGCGGCTGTGCTGCGCGCCCGACTGGATGATTTCGAGCAGGCGTATGCCGGCTTCGGTCAATTCGGCGAGCTTGGCTTCGGTGAGTTCAAGCTCTTCGCGCTTGGTCGAGAGGTGCGCACCCAGTTCTTCGAGGCCCGTCGAAAGGCCAGCGCGCGTCGCGTCGCCCTGTTCCTCTATCTTGCCGATCAGCGCCGAAAGCCGATCGAGCTGCTCGGACATGGCGGTGCTTTGCTCGACCAGCTTTGCGGTCTCCTCGACTTGCTTCTCGCGCCTTTCGGCAAGCGCATCGTCGAGATCGGCGAGCCGCTGGGCAAGCACTTCGCTGGCCTGGGCTTCGCGGGTTTCGAATTCTTCCTGGCGGCGCGTGACTTCTTCGAGGAAATGGCGGTCGCGCGCTGCCAGCTTCTCGTCAAACCGCAGCGCTTCCTCGTGCAGTTCCTTGATCCGTTTCTGTGACGCCGCGAGGGCATGGGCATCGAGCCGGTCAAGTTTCTCGACAGTCTCGGTGACCCCGGTCTGGAAACGCTCGCGCGATTGTTCGAGCTGTGCCATGGCCGCGTCCTCGGCTTCGCGCAGTCGGGCGGAGAGCGCTTCGCTCTCCTCGCGCAGCGCCGCACTCCGTTCGCGCAGTGCCTCGAGCGCGCGGCTCTCGGCCTCGTCGACTTCGTTGCGATAGGATCCCGCCTGCGCCTGGACCGTTTCCAGCCGCGCACTGATCACCGTCTCGATCGCGGAAAGCTGGTTTTCGAAGCCTTCGAGGATCGCGCCCACGCGCTTGTCGAGCGAGGCGACTTGCGTCTCGCTGGCCTTGCCAAACTGGTTCAGGCGTTCAAAGCCGCTCACCAGCTTGTCGAGCTGTTCGTGCGCGGTGCGCCCGGCATTGCCTACCTGGTTCGCCACGTCGCGCGCGGAATTGGCTATGACCGGCAGGTCATCGCGCAGCCGCGCCATGTTCGTAAGCGCGGTTTCACTGGCGCTGCCGATCCTGTCGACCTGCGCGCCGTTGTCGCGGATCAATCCCTGAAGTTCACTGGCATGGGTCGAAATCCGCTCGCTCGCGATCCGGCCCAGCGAATCCAGCTCGCGCGATTGCGCGCTCAGGAATTCGCGCGCCAGGCTCAACTCGCGGTTGACCACGGTCAGCCGGCTTTCGAGCTCGGTGCTTTCCTGCGACAGGAGCGCAGCCGTTTCGGCAAAGCGTTTCGCTTCCGCGCGCGAATGCCGCATGGTCAGAAGCCAGCCGACGCCGACCAGCAGGACGGGGACCGACCAGTCGATAATCCAGCGGGTCCATTCGGCAGGCGCAGCCGAGGATGCGGACAGCAGCCGGTCCTGCATCGCCCAGACATAGAGCAGCGTCCAGCCGGCGATCAGCGTGATCGCGATGGCTGGTGCGACCCAGCCGAACCGCGATGCTGTTACCTCTTCGGCATCGTCCCATTCCTCGCTGAAATCCTGGTCGTCGCCGGCTTCCTTGGCGAATTCACCGAGATCGAGTGCGTCGCTTGCAACGCCGCTTTCCGCCTCGTTTTCAGGTGTTTCGCGGCTCTCGGCCGCCAAGGCTTCGCGGTTTTGTGCCGCGCGCTCGGGGCCGATGGCCCGGATATGGTCTCTGCCCGTCATGGCCGACTGGATACCACAGTTTAGGGGGTGATAAACCCTGCATTAACTCGGATGGCGGTATTCCGGCGCCCATGGCTTATGAAAGCGGTGCCCTTGACGCGACTTTGGCCGCGGCTGCCGGAGATGATCCGGCATTGCGCAGCGAACTGCGCTGCGTATTCGTAGAAAGTGCGCGCAAGCAGCTGGATTTGCTCAAGAGATCGCGCTGCGACGGCAATTGGAGCGTCGCCGCCATGCGGTTGAAGGGGCTCGCCGCCAGCTTCCATGTCGAAGAACTGCTCGACGCAGCGGAGAACGCCCTGACCTGCGCCCCGGGCGAACCGGCGGCCATTCGGGCGATCGAGACGGTTCTCTCGGGCTTCGATGGCGCCGCCCGGCGCGAGCTTTAACTTTCCCAATCCGCGCATTCCCAAGATTTTGCGTCCGCAGCGCTTGAAACTGCACCGGCCGCACGCCTAGCGTCGCGTGCAAGGGCCGGGTGCTGCGCGCATCCCGAGTGAGCCCGCCACGGCACGAGGACGCTTCGATCTTGCGAACGGCACTGCTTTCCGCGAACCGGCGATCCGAAGAGGGAGGCCTGCGTGCCGCCCAGGTGATTGCCGGGCGAAGCGTGCTGGCCTGGCAAGCCGACTGGGCGCGCTCCATGGGGTGCGAGCGCATCATCTGCCTGTGCGACACCCCGGTAGAGGCGGTGCTAGACCTTCAGCGCGAGGTCGAGGCTGCCGGGCTCGCCTTTCACGCGGTCCGATCGAGCCTGCAACTGGTCGGGCTCGTCCGCGCCGAGGGAAGCCTCGCAATCGTTCTCGACGGGCTGGTCCCGGACACAGCGCTCGCGCAGCAATGGGGCAGAAACGGTGACAGGCTGATGCCGGCGATCGCCACATTGCCGCACAGACACAAGCTTGCCGAAGACTATCCGCAAGATTTTGAACGGATCGACCGCGACCGGCACTGGGCAGGTGTCGCGGTGGTCCCGGCGAAATCGGTGCAAGGGCTGGCCGATTGTCCGCCCGATGGCGAACCTGTTTCGCTTCTCCTTCGGCTCGCCCTGCAAGCGCAGGTGCCCTGCAGGGGCCTCGGAGAACTGGCTTCGACGGAAGGAGATGGCGTCCTTTTCGCGTCGAGCAGCCAGGATTGCTCGCGGCACGAGACGGCACGGATCGCCGCCTTGGCCGAGCGGCCAGCCATGTTTGCACCGGGACGAGCGCTTGCCGCCCTGTTCGTGCGTGCTTTCGGAGCCCGGACGCTCGCCTTCGGCCCGAAAGCGAGCGCTACGGCTGCGGTTCTCCTGCTGGTCGCAGGCGGCGGGTTCGCTTGGGCGGGACACGCCGTCACCGGTTTGATGATCGCCGCGCTGGGTGCGCTTGCTGGCGAGATCGCGAGGGGGTGGAGCGCGCTCAAGGCGGGATTGTTAGGCCAGCCCCCATGGCGGCACTGGCAGCGGTTCTTGGCCGTGATTTTCGATGTAGGCACAGCAATTATTTGCTGGATGATCATGGGTTTGCACGGCATTCCTGAAATCAATTCCATCGCCGCGCTCGCTTTGTTGCCGGTGCTTGCCATTGGTTTGATACGGCTGTGTTCGCGCATGGCTGGGCAGGGTCTGGCCGAATTCTGGGATGACCGGGCGCTGCATTTGCTGGTATTCGCGCTTGCGACGGCTGCGGGGGGCATCGCGGTAGGCATCGGGCTCGTGGCGATTGCCGCACTGGCTTACCTTGCGTGGCAAAACAGGCTTTCCTGACCGGCTAACCGGGGCTTAACCATACGCCCTGTAAAGGCTACGCAATGAGCGACGTGGTTATCGACCGGACCCAGGGAAGCGCGATCGAAGCGATCCTGCGCGACGAGCTCGCGCGCGAAAACCGCGCGCTGCGCGGCGCTGCGCCGGTCATCACCCATATGCTCGAAGATGCAGGCCACGGCCTCGTGACCGATGCCGTCGTTGCAAGGGTGCGGGGCATGCTCGCCGATATCGCGCGGCAATTGCTCGCCGCGAGCCCACGAGACCATTCGGACGACCCGCAGTTTCCGGATTGCGTCGTCGATGCCCTGTGCGACGCGCTGGCCTCGGACAATGCGCTGCTTGCCCATTGCCACGCTCTGGCGGTCGAAACCGAACTGACCCGGCGGCTCGAACAGGACGCCGCGCTGGACCCGGTGCTCAGTCCGCTGATGCAGGAACTCGTTGCCTCGAAGCGCGAGGAAGTTGCCGAACTGGCCATGTCCGTGCTCGCGGCGCAATCGCGCTTCGTCCAGACCCAGCGCCGGATGCACCTGCCGCTAGGCGAATTGCCGGCCGAACTGTTCGGAGCGGCGGTTCGACGGTTCGAAAAGGCCAAGCTCGGACTCGAGGCCGAGGCGATCGCCAAGGCAAAGGACGTCCTTCGCGGGGAATATGACGAGGCCGAAAGCCGCGCGGGGCGCATGCTCAGGCTCGTTACGGTGCTGGGCGCGGGCGCGTTGGCGGCGCTCGAACTCGACCATGCAGGGCTGGCCTTGTTTGCAAGCGCGATCGCCGCGCGGACGCGCCAGCCGCGCGATCTTGCCGTGCTCGCATGTCACGAGCGCCAGCCTTCGCGGCTTGCTCTGAGCCTGCGCGCGGCCGGCCTCGAACCGGACGCGATCGAGCGCCAGTTTCGCCTACTTCACCCGGCGGGCCTGCTTCCCGACATGCTCGGGGCGATTGCCCCCGACCAGGCGCGGGCCCTGCTCGCAGGCAATTCCGCGAGCGAGAATGCCCATCAGGCCGTGGGGAGAGGCGCGCTGTGAACCGCCAGCAATCCCTGCTTGGCGCGCGCGGCCTCACCGATGCCGATGACCGCCTGCTCACCGCCGACGAACCGCTCGCCGACCTGCACGAGAATTGCGGAGGGGCGATACCCGGCACGCTCGCAGTGCCCGAACTGCTCGAACTGGTGCGACAGGGGCGCGAGTTGGGATTGCGGATCGCGCGCGAATTCAGCGCCTTTGACGGCGAGGAGATGGTCAGCGGATTCGTGCGGATTCATCCCCTGAGCGCCGAGGACGGAGGCGGCTGCGAATTGCTTGTCGAGAATTGGCAACGCAACGGGCTGCCAGAAGAAGAGAGCCAGGCGCTGGGTGAACGGATCGACGCTATCGATCGCGCCGCAGCCGAGGTGAGCGCGCGGCTCGATGCTCGACAACAGGTCCAGTATGTCACTGCCGCCGCGCGCGATGCTCGCGCTTTCGAGGAGGCTGTCGAGAACGATCCGGGCAAGGTCTGGAGCGATTATGTCACGCTCGAGGGCGTGGCTCACCGCCAGCCGCTCCATTGGCGGCTGCTCGACGGAGCCACTTGCTCGATCGAGGGTTCGGCGCGCCATTGGCGGGTTCGCCTGATCCCGATCGGACCGCAAGGCACCGCCCCGCGCGGGTTTGAAATGCTGCTGGTGGCAGACCAGCCCCTCACCGACGAAGCCGATCAGAGCGGCGACACGACGCAGGAGAGTCAGGCGGTCCATTCACGCCTCATCGGCAGCGCTTTGACGCCTGTCCTACGCCAACCGATCGCGCGCATCATCGCCAATGCCGAGACCATCCGCGCCCGGCTCGCGGGGCCGCTGCGCGACGATTACAGCGATTATGCACGCAACATCGCCGAAGCAGGCCAGCACCTTGCCGGCATGCTCGACGACCTGGCCGATCTCGAAGTGGTCGAGGCACCCGATTTCTCGACCGCCAGCGAAAAGGTCGACCTGGCCGATGCCGCTCGCCGGGCCGCAGGGATCCTCGGAGTCCGCGCCCAGTCGCGCGATATCGCCGTCATCCTGCCCGAGCCCGGCGAACCGGTGGTGGCACTGGGCGAGTTTCGGCGGGTGCTACAGGTGCTGATCAACCTGATCGGCAATGCCATCGTTTATTCGCCTGAAGGCAGCAAGGTGACCATCGCCATCGCGGATTATGCCGACGAAACGGCAAGCATCGAGGTCCGCGATGAGGGCCCCGGTGTCACACGCGAACAGGCGGCCCGCATCTTCGAGAAATTCGAGCGGCTCGGGCGCGACAGCGATGGCGGCAATGACAGCGGGTCCGGCCTTGGCCTTTACATATCGCGGCGGCTTGCCCGGGCGATGGAGGGCGAACTCGAAGTGGTTCAGCCTGACGGCGCCGAACCAACGTCCGGCGCCATTTTCAGGCTGACCTTGCCATCGGCGCGGTAACCGCGCGCGCCCGAATGTGGTTGATTAGCGTTTGTCGATCGGAACGTAATCGCGCTCGGTCGGGCCGGTGTAGAGCTGACGCGGACGGCCGATGACCTGCGCGGGATCGGAGATCATTTCGTTCCACTGCGCGACCCAGCCCACGGTGCGGGCGAGCGCGAAGAGCGCGGTGAACATCGTGGTCGGGAAACCGATCGCCGACAGGATGATGCCCGAATAGAAATCGACATTGGGGAACAGCTTCTTCTCGCGGAAATAATCGTCGTTGAGCGCGATTTCCTCCAGCTGAAGCGCGGTTTCGAAGACCGGATCGTTGACCTTGAGCGCGTCGAAAACCTCGCGCACGGTCTTCTGCATGACCGTCGCGCGCGGGTCGTAATTCTTGTAGACGCGGTGCCCGAAGCCCATCAGGCGGAACGGGTCGTTCTTGTCCTTGGCGCGCTCGATATAGTGCGGGATCTTGTCCGGCGTGCCAATCTCGCGCAGCATGTTGAGCGCGGCTTCGTTCGCGCCGCCATGAGCGGGACCCCAAAGGCAGGCGATGCCTGCCGCGATGCAGGCAAACGGGTTCGCGCCCGAGGAGCCAGCCAGCCGCACGGTCGATGTCGAGGCGTTCTGTTCGTGATCGGCATGGAGGATGAAGATCCGGTCCATTGCGCGTTCCACTTCGGGGATAACTTCGTATTCCTCGGCCGGAACGCCGAAGGTCATGCGCAGGAAATTGCCGGTATAGCTGAGCGAATTGTCCGGTTGCATCATCGGCTGCCCGACCGAATACTTGTAAGCAGCAGCCGCAATCGTCGGCATTTTCGCGATCAGGCGATGCGAGCTGATCTTGCGGTGTTCCGGATCGGAGATGTCGGTGCTGTCGTGATAGAAGGCCGACAGCGCACCAACCACGCCGCACATGATCGCCATCGGGTGCGCGTCGCGGCGGAAGCCCTGGTAGAACTGGCGCAGCTGGTCGTGCAGCATGGTGTGGCGGGTGATCGTGTAAGTGAAATCGTCGAGCTCGTTGGTGCTCGGCAGTTCGCCGTTGAGCAACAGGTACGACACTTCCATGAAGCTCGAATGTTCGGCCAATTGCCCGATCGGGTAACCGCGGTGCAGCAGCACGCCTTCCTGGCCGTCGATATAAGTCAGCGCGCTTTCGCAGCTGGCGGTCGACTTGTAACCGGGATCGAAGGTGAACTTGCCGGTCTGGCCGTAGAGCTTGCGGATATCGATCACGTCAGGGCCGGTGCTGCCCTGGAGGACCGGGAAATCGTGGCTTTCGCCGCCCAGTTCGAGTTTCGCCTGCTTGTCCGCCAAGGTAAGTCTCCTGCCTATGTTTGTGCCTGTCACTGTCGCCGCGGTCCGGGCCTATTCGGCCTGCGCGTCGATCCGTGCCAGGGATTCTTCCCGTCCCAGAAGGACCAGAACATCGAAAATTCCGGGGGACGTTGTCGTCCCGGTCAACGCAGCGCGCATGGGCTGCGCCAGCTTTCCGAGGCCCAGTTCGAGGCGCTCGGCAAGCGATTTCGTAGTGGCTTCGAGAGCCTCGCTTGTCCAGTCATTTTCACCAGCCAGAGCATCGGAAACGGCACGCAGGCGCGCGCGGCCATCGGCATCGAGAAGCTTGGCCGCCTTGTCGGTCATGGCAAGTGGGCGCCTGGCGAATAGAAAGCCTGCGCCATCAGCCAGTTCGTTGAGGTTCTTGGCGCGCGTCTTGAGCACGGGCATGGCCTGTTCGAGCAGTCCGAGATCGACGTCACTTTCGATCCGTTCGCCGACCAGCTGCGCTAGGCGCGCATCGTCGCTTTCGCGGATGTAATGGCCGTTGAGGTTCTCGAGCTTCTTCATGTCGAAGCGCGACGGGCTCTTGCCGACACCGGAAAGGTCGAACAATTCGATCGCTTCTGCGCGAGTGATTTCCTCGCGGTCGCCGTGCCCCCAGCCAAGGCGCAGCAGGTAATTGAACAGCGCTTCGGGTAGGATGCCAAACTCGTCGCGATAGGCTTCGGCGCCCAGCGCGCCGTGGCGTTTCGACAATTTCGCCCCGTCTGACCCATGGATCAGGGGCACATGGGCATAGACCGGCTCGGGCCAATCGCCTTCGATCTGCTCCATTGCGTGATAGATCGGGAGCTGGCGAAACGCGTTGTTGAGGTGGTCATCGCCGCGGATCACATGAGTGACCCCCATGTCGTGATCGTCAACCACGGCGGCGAGCATGTAGGTCGGCGTCCCGTCGGCGCGCAGGATGATATAGTCGTCGAGCTCTTCGTTGCGGACCGAGACATTCCCTTGCACCGCGTCGGCGATGGTTGCTTCGCCTTCGCTGGGGGTCTTGAGGCGCACGGTGTAGGGCGCACTGTCCGGCGCTTCGGAAGCATCGCGGTCCCGCCAACGGCCGTCATAGCGCATCGGCTGTTTGTTCGCGCGCTGCTCGGCGCGCATGGCTTCGAGCTCTTCGGGGGTGGCAAAGCATTTGTAGGCGTGCCCAGCTTCCAGCAATTTGTGCGCCACTTCGGCGTGGCGATCGGCGCGCTCAGACTGGAACACGGGGTCCTCGTCATAATCGAGGCCGAGCCAGGACAGCCCGTCAAGAATCGCATCGATCGCTTCCTGGGTCGAGCGCTTGCGATCGGTGTCCTCGATCCGCAGTAACGCCTTGCCGCCATGGTGGCGTGCGAACAGCCAGTTGAACAGCGCCGTTCGTGCGCCGCCGATATGCAGGAATCCTGTGGGCGAGGGCGCGAAGCGGGTGACGACGGGCTTGGCCGCTGGACTTGCCATAAGCGCTTATTTCCTATTCACTTGGCGCTTCGAACCGGCCAGCCCGAGGGGGGACGCAGGCTTTTGGCTGAGGCGCCGATCATTCCGATTGCGGGCGAACCCGATCCCAGCATTGCTGGCGATGGAAACGTCCCGGTCAAGCCTCGCGAGGCTTCGCGTCGCCTGTGGCAAAGCGGCAGGGGATTGTCCAGTAGCGCAGCCATCCGGGCAAGCGCTGTGGCTGACGCTTTCGAGCGCTTTCTGGCCGATGCGGGATATGACCGCGCACCGTGGCTGGCGGTGCTGTTCGCCGGAGGGATCCTCGCCTGGTTCGCGCTCGCATCCCCGTGGCAATGGGCAAGCGCCATCGCGCTCTCGCTGCTGGGTGCCCTGTTCGCGCTCGCCCTGTGGCGCGACCGGCCCGAGCGCGACCGGCTGCGCAGCGCGGTGATCGCCTGCACCCTCATCTTTGCTGCGGGGATCGCGGTGATCTGGGCGCGCTCCGAGATGGTCCATGCGATCCCGATCGAGCGCCCCTCGGTCGAACGGGTCCAGGGCTATGTTCTTGAACGCGAGGACCAGGGGGCGCAGGACCGGATCCGGCTGACAATGGCGGTGCGCGATGCGAACACCGGCGAAGGACGAAAGATACGGGTCAACATCCCGCTTGAAACGGTCGAACAGACCGGGAGTGTCAAGCTCGCAGAAGGCGCCGTGTTGCAAATGCGGGTGCGCCTTATGCCTCCGGCGAGCCCGATGCTGCCCGGCGCCTACGATTTCGCGCGCGCGGCATGGTTCGAGGGGCTGGCCGCGACAGGCAGCGTGATCGGACCGATTAAAGTCATCGAACCACCTCGCGAGAGCGGCACGATCGCGGCGATCCAGCGCGCGCTGTCCTCGCATGTGCGCGCTCGGGTCGATGGGCCGCCCGGAACCATCGCGGCTGCCTTTGCCAGCGGCGACCGCGGGGCGATCCCCGAAACCGATCGCGAGGCAATGCGCGATGCAGGGCTGACTCACCTGCTGGCGATCAGCGGGTTGCATGTGAGCGCGGTGATTGCGGCGGCCTATCTCGTCGCTTTCAGATTGCTGGCACTGTTCCCGGCCTTGGTGCTGCGGATCAGGCTCCCGGTCGCCGCGGCAGCTTTCGGTGCGCTGGCGGGCATTGGCTACACGCTCCTGACTGGCGCGCAGGTCCCCACCGTGCGCAGCTGTGCTGCAGCGATGCTGGTACTGATCGCGCTCGCGATGGGACGCGACGCGCTGTCGCTGCGCATGGTGGCGGTGGCCGCAGTCTTCGTTCTGCTGCTGTGGCCCGAGAGCGTCATTGGACCGAGTTTCCAGATGAGCTTTGCCGCGGTGCTCGCGATCGTGGCCGTGCACGCATCGGCTCCTGCCAAGGCGTTCCTGGCCCCGCGCGAGGAGAGCTGGGCGGCAGGGGCAGGACGGCGCGTCTTCATGCTCTTTCTCACTGGTCTCGTGATCGAGATCGCGCTCATGCCGATTGTCCTTTTTCATTTCCACCGGGCAGGGCTTTACGGCGCTTTCGCCAATGTCCTGGCCATTCCGCTCGTGACATTCGTCTCGATGCCGCTGATCGCGATCGCGCTGACCATGGATGCCGTCGGATTGGGCGCTCCGTTCTGGTGGCTCGTCGAGCAATCGCTCGAACTGTTGCTGGCAATCGCGCACTTCGCCTCCTCACAACCCGGCGCGGTCAAGCTGATGCCGCAGATGAGCGGGCTGACCGTCGCCCTTTTTGCCGCCGGAGGGCTTTGGCTTGCCCTGTGGCACGGGCGGGCGAGGGCGCTTGGCCTTGTTCCATGCGCGGTTGCAACGGCGCTGCTGCTTTCGACCCCGATCCCCGATGTCCTGATCGGACGTGAGGGTCGCCATGTCGGCATTACCTTCGAGGCCGAGGATGGAAGCCGCCGCCTGCTTTCGCTGCGCGACAGCCGTTCGTCCTATTCGCGCGACAACCTGCTCGAACTGGCAAGCGTGGCGAGCGAACCGATCCCCCTGGCAAGCTGGAAAGGCGCGCGCTGTTCGCCCGAATTCTGTGTCATCGCGATCGAGCGAGGGGGGCGCGACTGGTCTCTGCTCATGGCGCGCAACCGGTCCTTGATCGAGGAGCGCGCGCTTGCAGCGGCGTGCGAGCAATCCGATATCGTCGTCGCCGATCGCTTTCTTCCGCGATCGTGCCGCCCGCGCTGGCTCAAGGCAGACCGGCGCCTGCTCGAGGAAACGGGCGGTCTTGCCATCGATCTCGATGCCCAGCGCATCACCCGGGTCGCCGACAGCCAGGGCGAGCACGGATGGTGGCGCCCCGGAAATGACTGAGCGGTCCGCCCGGTATCAGCGCGACACCGGGCGGGTGTTCCGGGATCAGTGGTAGCGGCGCAGCAGGCCGGCGAGCTTGCCCTGCACCTGGACCTGTTCGGGCCCGTAGACCTGCGCATCATAGGCGGCATTGGCCGGGTCGAGCCGGATCCGCCCGCCATCCTTGTGCAGGTATTTGAGTGTTGCTTCCTCGCCGTTGACGAGCGCAACGACGATTTCGCCGTCGCGGGCATTGTCGGTCCGGCGCACCAGTGCGAAATCGCCATCGAAAATGCCGGCCTCGATCATCGAATCGCCCGACACTTCGAGCGCGTAATGTTCGCCAGGACCAAGCAGCGCGGCCGGAACAGGCAGCGAGTTCTGACCTTCGAGCGCCTCGATCGGGGCGCCTGCCGCGATCCGGCCGTGGAGCGGTATCTCGATCACGTCATTGGCCGGTTCGGGCGCATTGGTCATCGTGGTCGAGACCGAAGCCACCGCGTCGTTCGCCGCGAGCGTGCTGCGCGGTGTCGGTGTCGCATCCTCGGGCATCTTGAGCACTTCGAGCGCGCGAGCCCGGTTGGGCAGGCGGCGGATGAAGCCGCGTTCCTCAAGCGCGGAAATCAGGCGGTGGACGCCCGACTTGCTCTTGAGATCGAGCGCTTCCTTCATCTCCTCGAAACTGGGTGAAATGCCGGTTTCTTCCAGGCGCTTCTGAATGAAGCGGATCAATTCGTTCTGTTTTGCCGTCAACATGGGGCAAACTCCGTAAAACCGCACCGCCGGGCGCCAGGATCGGGCGATCCGGGCACGGGTGCCATCCCTCTTGCGCCCCCAGAGGCAGCGAACCTGCGGGGCAGGGGCGCTGCGTTCGGGGCCGTTTCCGCGCACCGATATGGTGAACGAATACAGAACAATTAGGCAACTCGATTCGGCAAGTCAAGCGAGCTCATCGGGATAACCCGCAGAAATCAGCCATTTTGAAGGCGCAGCACGCGAACCGTGTCTCCAGTGGCCGAAGGCGCGGCGCCCGCGGGCCGATCGATCAGGCAGTTTGCGCGCGCCAAAGCGTGCAGCGCGCTCGAATCCTGCGAGGCGGCAAGGCGCACCTCGCCCGCGCTCCATATCCCGCGCAGGAAGGAACGCCGCGTCCCGGTCGCCGGCAGGTCTTCACCGAGTATCGCCGGCTCGCTCTCGGGCAGGGTATCGGCCATGCCATTGGCGCGGCGCACCAGCGGGAGCGCGAAGAGGAAAGCCGTGACGAAACTCGATACCGGGTTGCCCGGCAGGCCGAGCACCACCTGGTGCTGTTCGCCCGCCTGGCGCGATGCGACCAGCAGGGGCTTGCCCGGCTTGATCGCCACCTTCCAGAAGGCAATGTTGGCGCCCCAGTCCGCGAGCGCCCCTCGCACGTGATCGTGGTCGCCCACCGATGCGCCGCCAATTGTGATGACGATATCGGCGTACCTGGCTTCTTCGAGCGAACGGGCAAGCGCAGCCGGGTCATCGCCGACCGGCCCGAGACGTTCGACCTCGCAGGCCAGCGGCGCGAGCAGGCCAGCGACCATAGCGCCATTGCAAGCCGGGACCTGGTGCGGCGCGCAGTCAGCCGGATCGCGTGCAAGCTCGTCACCGCATTCGATCACCGCGACGCGCGTCGCCCGAACGACCGGCAATTCACCGTGCCCCGATGCGAGCGCCAAAGCGAGGCGGGCAGGGGTGATCACCTCTCCCGATGCCAACACCCTTTCGCCGACGCCGAAATCGAAACCGCGCTTGCGGACATGCTGGCCCGGCACCGGGTCGGCCGCCGTGCTCACTCGGTCGTGCTCCACCGCGGCGTCTTCGCGGATCAGCACCCGGTCCGCGCCGTCGGGCATGGCCGCGCCGGTCGAAATGCGGGTGCATTGGCCGGGTTCGAGCGCGCCTTCGAAGGGCGCCCCGGCGCGCGATTCGCCCACGCATCGCCACGGGCCATGGCCCCGCAGCGCGAAACCATCCATGGCGGACACATCGAAGGGCGGCTGCGCGCGCCGCGCGGTGCAACCGGCCGCAAGAACCCGGCCCAGCGCCCGATCGCTCGGCACGGTCTCGCTCCCCAGCTCGGGAGCGAGCGCGAGCAAGCGCTCCTGCGCCTGTTCGAGCGCGAGCAGGCTCACGCCTCGCTCGCGCGCCAGGTGCCCGACTTGCCGCCGCGCTTCTCGATCAGGCGAATCTCTCCGATCACCATTGCCCGGTCGAGTGCCTTGGCCATGTCGTAGATCGTCAGAAGCGCGGTAGAGACCGCGACCAGGGCTTCCATCTCGACCCCGGTCTTGCCGGTGAGCGATGCGCTGGCAGTGGCGCGCAGACCGTCATTCTCCAAAGCAAAATCGATCGTGACCGCATCGAGCGCGAGCGGGTGGCACAGCGGGATCAAATCGCCGGTGCGCTTGGCCGCCATGATCCCGGCAATCCGCGCGGCGGCCAGCACGTCGCCCTTGGGATTGTCGCCCCCCTTGATCGCGCCGAGCGCCTCTTGCGACATCTTTATCCGCCCCGAAGCGACGGCGATGCGTGCGCTGGGCTGTTTCGCGCCGATATCGACCATGCGCGCTGCGCCCGATCCGTCGAGATGGGTGAGCCTCGTCATGCCGCTCGGCCCGTCGCAGCTGTGGCACGGGTGGAACACATGGAACACTGTCCTGGTGCAAAAAGCCAATCGATCACTCGAATGGTTCTTGATCGGAAAAAGCGATCTTTGGCGTAGGTGTGTGGGCCGGTCATGACGCCTGTCTGCCAGAAGCGCGCGGCGTAGGACAGGGGGCGGCACGCGCGCATCAGCGCCGCCCCGCGATCACCCTTCGAGCAGCGCGCGGGTGGCAGCCGCGATATCCTCGGCGCGCATCAGGCTTTCGCCCACCAGGAACGTCCGCACCCCGCTTTTCGCCAGCCGTTCCAGATCGGCATGCACCGCGATACCGCTTTCGCCGACCAGCAATGCGCCTTCGGGTGCGAGCGGGGCGAGGCGTTCGGTCACGCCGAGCGAGGTGGTGAAGCTCTTGAGGTCGCGGTTGTTGACCCCGATCAGCCGGCTTTGAAGGTGTCGGGCGGCGCGCTCCATCTCGGCCTCGTCGTGGACTTCGACCAGCACGTCCATCCCGCGTTCGAGCGCGGCGGCCTCGATCTCGGCCATGGCCCCGTCATCGAGCGCGGCGACGATCACCAGCACCGCGTCGGCCCCGATGGCGCGGGCCTCGGCGCATTGCCAGGGATCGACCATGAAATCCTTGCGCAGCACCGGCAGTTCGCAGGCGGCGCGTGCGGCGACGAGGTAGTCCTCGTGGCCCTGGAAATAGGGCGCATCGGTCAGCACCGACAGGCAGGCCGCGCCGCCCCGGGCATAGGCTTGCGCGTGTTCGGAGGGGCGGAAATCCTCGCGGATCAGCCCCTTGGACGGGCTCGCGCGCTTGATCTCGGCGATCAGCGCGAAGTCGGTCCTGGCCCGGTCGCGCAAGGCCTGTTCGAAGCCGCGCGGCCGGGTCTGGATGGCGGCGGCCGCGTCGAGATCGGCGAGCGAGACCGCGCCCTTGCGCGCGGCGACCACTTCGCGCTTGGCGGCGCAGATTTCCTCGAGCTTGTTCATGGCCTTCAAACCGCCATCTCGATCCAGCGGGCGAGCAGGTCCTGCGCGCGGCCGCTGTCGAGCGCCTCGGCGGCCATGTCGGCGCCTTCGGCGAGGGTTTCGGTGCGGCCCGCGACCATCAGGGTGGCCGCCGCATTGAACGCCACCGCGTCGCGATAGGGTCCGGGGGTGCCGCCGAGCAGCGCGGCGAGCGCCTTGGCATTGTGCGCGGCATCGCCGCCGCGGATCGCTTCGACGGGCGCGTGGGGCAGGCCCGCCATCGCGGCATCGACCCGGCGCATTTCGAAATCGCCATCGCGCACATCGGCCAGTTCGTTTCCGCCGGCCAGGCTCAGTTCGTCGAGCCCCTCATCGCCCGAGACGATGAACGTGCGCGCGGTGCCGAGCTTCGCCTTGGCGGCGGCATAGATCGGGACATAGCCGGGGCGTGCGATCCCGATCAGCTGGCGGGTGACGCGTGCGGGGTTCGAAAGCGGTCCCATCAGGTTGAAGATGGTGCGCTTGCCGAGTTTCTGGCGGATGGGCTGGATGCGACCCATGGCCGGGTGGTGGTTCTTGGCGAACAGGAAGCAGATGCCGATCTCGGCGAGCGTTCTTTCAGCGGTGCGGCCGGCGGCATCCATGTCGAGGCCGAGCGCTTCGAGCGTGTCGGCCGCGCCCGATTTGGACGAGGCGGCGCGGTTGCCGTGCTTTGCGACCGGCACTCCGCAGGCCGCGACCACGAGGCTGACCGCGGTCGAGACATTGAGCGTGTGGTGTCCGTCGCCCCCGGTTCCGCAGCAATCGACTGCGCCTTCGGGAGCCTCGATCGGGATCAGCCGCGCCCGCAGCGCGCGCGCCGCGCCCGCGATCTCGTCGGAGGTTTCGCTGCGTTCGGTCATCGCCAGCAGGAAGCGCGCAATCTCCTCCTCGCTCGCCTCGCCGTCGAGGATCCAGCCGAACACCTCCTCGGCCTCGGCCTCGTTCATGTGCGGCACTTCGAGGGGGAGGGTCTTCATCGGGGTTCCTTGGGGGCGATGCCGCAAATCTTGAGGAAATTGGCGAGCAGGTCGTGACCGTGCTCGGTGGCGATGCTTTCGGGGTGGAATTGCACGCCGTGGATGGGCAGGTCCACGTGGCGGAAGCCCTGGACATGGCTATCGTCCGAGGTCGCGTTGACCTCGAGACAGTCGGGAATGTCCTCAACCACGAGGCTGTGATAGCGGGTCGCCGCAAACGGCGAGGGCAATCCGGCGAACACGCCGGTTCCATCGTGGCTGACCGCAGAGGTCTTGCCGTGCATCAACCCGCCGCGCACGACCCTGCCGCCGAAATGCTGGCCGATCGCCTGGTGGCCGAGGCACACGCCGAGCAGCGGTTTGCGCGCATCGGCACAGGCCGCCACGAGGTCGAGGCTGATGCCGGCCTCGTCGGGCGTGCACGGGCCGGGCGAGATCAGGAAACCCGCCGCATCGCTCGACAAGGCTTCGGACGCACTGACCGCGTCATTGCGCTCGACCCGCACCTCAGCGCCCAGTTCCATCAGGTAATGGACGAGGTTGAAGGTGAAGCTGTCGTAATTGTCGATGACGAGGATGTGGCTCATGCGGGGTCAGCCGTTCGTGTCCGCGCTCTTGCCCGCCAGCTTGTCGGTCGCGCGCACGAGTCCGTCGATGATCCCCGGCTCGCTTGCCGAGTGCCCGGCATCGTGGACCATCCAAAGCTCGGCATGGGGCAGCGCCTTTTTCAGCTCCCATGCACTGGTCGGCGGAGTGCAGATATCGTGGCGACCCTGGACGATGATGGTGGGGATGTCCCGGATCGCATCGACATCGCGCAGCAATTGCGCTTCTTCGAGGAAGAAATCCTCGAGGAAGAAGCGCGCGCAGATGCGGGCGAAGGGGACCGCCTTGGCCGGTTCCTCGAAATCGGCGAGCAGGTCGTCATTGGGAAGCAAGGTTGCAACCGTGCCCTCCCACAGCGACCATTCCTTCGCCGCAGCAAGCCTCGTCGCCTCGTCCTCGCTCGTCAGCCGCGCGTGATAGGCGCGCACCAGATTGTCGCGCTCGGCTTCGGGGATGTGGCCCGAAAAGCTGTCCCACTGTTCGGCCATGATCTCGCTCGCGCCGTAGCGGTAGAGCCAGTTCTTTTCCTTTTCGCGCGCAAGGAAGACGCCGCGCAAAACCAGCTCGGTGGTGCGTTCGGGGTGCTTTTGCGCATAGGCGAGAGCGAGCGTCGCGCCCCAGCTTCCGCCGAAGACCTGCCACGCCTCGTGCCCGCACATTTTGCGCAGGGCCTCGATATCCGAGACGATGCGCCAGGTGTCGTTGTGCGCGATCTCGGCAAAGGGAAGCGACTTGCCGCAGCCGCGCTGGTCGAACAGCAGCACGTCGTAGATTTCAGGGTCCCACTGGCGGCGATGCGAGGGCGCCATGCCGCCGCCCGGTCCGCCATGCAGAAAGACCGCAGGCTTGCCGCCGGGCGTTCCGACACGCTCGTAATAGAGCGAATGGCCTTCGCCGACATCGAGCATCCCGGTCTCGTATGGCTCGATCTCGGGATAGAGCGTGCGCTTGTAGTCGATCATGTTCGAATTTCTCGTCATCGTCTCGTCACCACCAGAAGCGGGCCGACCCGGCCCTTGTCCATTCGCCCGCTGGCAGGGTCCCACAAGGCGGAGATTTTGCCATCGAGATAGAGCGCGTCGCGCGCGCCGATCTCGTCGCGGAAGAAACGCGCGAGCTGGCCGAAACTGAGCGGGGCATCGGATATCACGAAATGGGCGCGCCCCTCGGCATCGATACCCACGCCATTGCGGATCGCGCGCGAGGGGCCGTTGTCCTGTATTTCAGGGTGCATCGCGCCATCGATCAGCAGCATCGGACCCGATTGCGTTCCGAATTGCGGGCGGGTGCCGACCGTGCGCAGGAAGGTCTCGCTGTCGAGCAAGCGCCAGCTGTCGCCGGTGCCGAAAAACACGCCATTGGGCTTGAGGTAGAAATTGCCCGCTATCCCGGCAGAGCCATCGCCCATGTCGAGTTCGGACAAGCGGTCGCCAGCGCGCACGAAATAGCCGATCGGACGCAGGTCATCGCCATACATGCCGCCATTCATCACGAAGGCGATGTCGCTTTCGTTGCGGCCCGCGGCCCAGCCTTCGATCGTGCCGAAATTGTCGCCGCTGACCGGCGCGAGAGCGGTGTCGATCCGGTGGCGTTCGGGATCGGCGATGCAATGGGTGACCGGGACGCTTTCGAACACGGCCTGCCTGCAGGCGGCGCCTTCGCCCGGCTCGCCGTTCGCATCGGCAGCGATTTGCGCGGGAGTTTGATCCGTGCCTTCGACCGCTTCGCCAAGCTCGGCGCGCACGACCGGCTCGCCCTCGGGCTGTTTCTCGCACGCGGCCAGCGCCAGTGCGGCGATGAACACAGCGGCGGTTCTACCCGGCATCCTCATTGGCCGAACCCCGGCTCGCCCACGACCCGCACCGCCTCGCGCGCGGCGGCGATCAGGGCGCCCGCCTTGGCGCGGCATTCGGCCAGTTCGCTGTCGGGATCGCTATCGGCAACGATCCCTGCGCCTGCCTGCACGTGCATGACATCGTCCTTCACCACGGCAGTGCGCAGCACGATGCACGAATCGACCGATCCGTCGGGCGCGAAATAACCGACCCCGCCGGCATAGGCGCCGCGGGTTTCGGTTTCGAGTTCGGCGATGATCTCGCAGGCGCGGATTTTGGGCGCGCCCGAGACGGTGCCGGCCGGAAAGCCTGCAAACAGCGCATCGAGCGCGCTCTTTTCGGGGGCGAGAGTCCCGATGACATTGGAAACGATGTGCATGACGTGGCTGTAGCGTTCGATGGTGAAACTGTCAGTGACGGTAACGCTGCCGCTTTGCGTGACGCGCCCGACATCGTTGCGCCCGAGATCGAGCAGCATCAGGTGTTCGGCGCATTCCTTGGGATCGGCGAGCAGGGCGGCTTCGTTGGCGAGGTCATCCTCGCGGGTCGCACCGCGCGGTCGGGTGCCGGCAATCGGGCGCACGGTGACCTGCTGCGCGCCATCGGCATCGGGGCGGACGCGCACGAGGATCTCGGGGCTGGAGCCGACGATGGCGAAGCCGGGCAGGTCGAGGAAATAGAGGAAGGGCGAGGGGTTAACCCGCCTCAGCGCGCGGTAAAGCGCGAAGGGCGGCAGGGTGAAAGGGCAGGTGAAACGCTGGGCGAGCACGACCTGGAAGATGTCGCCTGCAAGGATGTATTGCTGCGCGCGTTCGACCAGTGCCTTGTAATCATCGCCCTCCATCACCGGTGACAGCGACGGTTCGTGGGCCGGTGGTTCATGGCGGGCGGGCTGCGCGCGGGGCGCGGCGAGCTTGCGCAGCGCCTCGTCGATCCGCTCGCCGGCTGCGGCAATCGCGCGCTCCGGATCGTCAGCCGACCAGATCGGCGCGATGCAGAACAATTCGTCGGACAGCCCGTCGAACACCAGGACCAGGGTCGGGCGCACGAACAGCATGTCGGGCAGGTCGAGCGCGCTGCGCGGTGCGCGCGGGAGAGTTTCGACAAGCCCGATCGTCTCGTATCCGAAATAGCCGACGAGACACGCGAGCGCGGGTGGTAGAGCGGCCGGCAGATCGGCGATCCGGCAGCTATCGGCGAGCGCCCGGAGCGCGGCGAGCGCGTCCTCGCCCTCATTCGCCTCGCAAGGGACGAAAGCCGCGCGGTCGGCCTGCCATTGGCGGTTGATCGCGGCCCGGCCTTCATGGGCGCGGAAGACGAGGTCGGGATCGAGCCCGAGCAGGCTGTAGCGCCCGCGCACCTCGCCGCCTTCGACCGATTCGAGCAGGAAATCGCCGCGGCCTGCTTCGATTAACCTCTCCGCCGCGCCGACCGGCGTGTCGCAATCGGCGATCACCTTGCGCCAGACCAGCGCAGGCGCACCCTTGCCGAGCGCTGCGGCGGCTTGGGCGCGGTTCTGCAATGCGGGGGAGGCGGGTTCGTCCTGGGTCACGCGGTGGCGGGGTCGCTGCGGCGCAGCGCTCAGCTTTCGCCGGCGAGCGTGCGGCGCAGCGCCTCGATCGCGTCCTCGTTGCGCTCGACGCCGACTTCCTCGCGGATCGCACGGGTCAGCTGCGCGGCATATTCGCCGGTCAGGGCGGGCGCGAGCTGGCTGCGGGTCTGGGCGAGCACTTCGGGATTGTCCTCGATCGGGTCGGTCTCGATCGATTCAAGGTCGACCACGTACCAACCGAATTCGCCTGCATCCTCGAGAATCTTGGTCGAGCCGGTCGCCATCGAGAACAGCAGCACCAGCGGGGCCGGCACGCGCTGCTGGCCCGAGAGCAGTTCGGCGCGGCGCAGGTTGACGTTCTCGACCTGGGTCAGGGCCGGGTTCGCCTCGCGCATAGCCGTGGCAAGGTCCTTGCCGCCTTCGACCGCTTCGAGGATCTCGGCAGCGGCTTCGCCCGCGCGCCGGTTGCCCTCGCTGCGGCGCCAGGCCGCGACCACTTCGGCGCGCACCTCGCCAAGCGGCGGAGCGGCGGCTTCCTCGATATCGCTGACATCGAAGATCGCGAACTCGGCGCCCGGAACGATTTCGGCAAGCTGTGGCTCGCTCTCATCCATCTGGAACGCGGTCGAAAGCAGCGGGCGCAGGTCGTCGGGCACGCTGGCTCCGGGGCGACCATAGATCTGGCCGCTGGCAAGCACTTCGCTGACAGCGGTGATCTCGAGCCCGTATTCGGCAGCGACATCGGACAAGGAGGTGCCGGTATCGACCATCTCCTCGATCCGGCTGCTCATCTCGATCAGAGCACCGGCGCGCGCTTCCTCGCGCAGCTGGGCAGCGATCTCGTCTCGGACCTGGTCGAGCGAGCGCGCCGCATTGCTCTCGACGTCATCGACCCGGGCGACATACCAGCCAAGCGACGAGCGCGCCGGTTCGACGATGGCCCCTTCGCGCGCGGCAAAGACGCGTTCGGCAAAGGCCGCGCTGGTGGCCTGCGCCAGGGTGGCCTGGTCGCGCAATTCGCCGGTCGAGACGTTGAAGCCGGCCTCGCGTGCGGCCGCTTCGAGCGAGGTGCCAGCGCGGATCCGTTCGACGAGGGCGTTCGCGGCTGCCTGTGTCGGCACCACGAAGGAGCTGATCGCGCGGCGTTCGCTCGCGGCATAGAGCTGCGTGTCGCGTTCGTAGCGCGCGGCGATCGCCGCATCGGTCGGCGCCTCGCCCACACCGGCTTCGCCCGCGCCGAAACGCGCGAAACGGATCGTGCGGCGTTCGGGCCGGAGAAAATCGGAGCGGTTTTCGCTGTAGAAGGTGTTGAGCGTCTCGGCGCCGGGATCGCCTTCGGGAGCGAATGCGGTGGCCGGGATCATCCCGATCTTGCCCTCGCGCCGTTCGAGCACGAGTGCCGAATACTGGCGCGCGGCGGCTTCGGGCATTTGCGGGGCGGAAAGCGCGGGGCGGAGCAATTGCTGGGCGAGCAGGCCATCGCCGATATCGCGCCGCAGGATCGCATCGGTGATGCCTTCGCGGCGAAGCGCGGCCTGGTAGGTCGCCTGGTCGAAATCGCCGGTGAGGTTGCGGAATGCCTGGATCTTCAAAATTTCGCTGTTGATCAGGTTGTCGCCTGCGCGAAGGCCATGCTCGCGTGCGAAAATACCGGTGGCATAGCGATCGATCATCCGGTCGAGCTCGGCCTCGAGCCCGCCCTGCGCGATGAATTGCGGCATGGTGATCGTCGGGTTCTGCTGGCGCGCCTCGGACAATGCGTTCTGCATCGAGCTGTTCATCTCGTTGCCGGTGATCGCCTCGTCACCCACGACCGCGAGCTTGTCGTCCCCGGTGAGCCCGCCAAAGGTCGCCGATCCGCTGATATCGCTCGCGGCAAAGGCCAGCGCGACGATCACGAGAAAACCGATAAAGATCGGCAGGCCGATTTTCGACTGGAAGAAGTTGCGAAATAGCGAGATCATCTTGGTGCAATTCCCGGTAAATAGGCATCGAGGCCTTGCGTCCCCGCACGCCTCGTCAGCAAGACCATGCGGGTCGGAAAGCCATTTCGTGTCGGCCGTTACGCTCGCGTGAACGATGATCGATCGCGCCGAGGGGGCAGGGCCGGTCAGGCGCTTTATCTGCCATGCGACCTCGCGGCAACAGGTTCGGAAGGGTTTTGACTAAACTTGCCCTACCGGCTAGCGGACGCGCCCCCCGCACACTACATCGGGCGCTCGGATTCGAAGCCCCAATTTTCTCAGGATAAATGCGAATGCCCCTGCGGCCTTATATCGTCGGTAACTGGAAGATGCACGGAACGCGCGCAATGCTTTCCGAAGCGCGCGCGATCGACCGCGCAGCGCAGCGTCACATGAAGGTCGAGGTCGCGCTCGCCCCGCCTTACACCCTGATCCACCCGATCCATCGCGAGGCCGAGCAGATCATGGTCGGCGCGCAGGATTGCCATCACGAGGAAGGCGGCGCGCATACCGGCGACATCTCCGCTTCCATGGTCGCCGATGCGGGTGCGAAATTCGTCATTCTCGGCCATAGCGAACGCCGCCAGAACCACGGCGAGAGCGATGCCACCGTGCGCGCCAAGGCCGAAGCCGCCTTTGCCGCGGGGCTGCGCGTCATCATGTGCGTGGGCGAGACCGAGGACATCCGCGAAGACGGTCGCGCGCTCGACCACGTCAAGGCGCAGCTCAAGGCATCGCTTCCTGAAAGCATCGAGGATGCCGGCGAACGGCTGACGGTGGCCTACGAGCCGGTCTGGGCGATCGGCACCGGCAAGACCGCCACCCCTGCCGACATTGCCGAAATGCACGCCGATATCCGCGCGCTGCTGGTCGAACTCCTCGGCGAGGAGCACGGGCGCGAGGTGCGCATCCTCTACGGCGGCTCGGTCAAGCCCGAAAATGCCGGCGAAATCCTCTCCACTCCCGAGGTCGGCGGCGCTCTGGTTGGCGGGGCCAGCCTGACCGCTGACAGCTTCATGGGCATCGCGCTCGCGGCCGGGGAAAGCGACGAGGGCTGACCCGCTGCGCACCTGCCGGTGCCGCGCACCCGGCGCGAGGGGGCAAGAGAGCTTGCCCCCGCGCCCCAACATCCCTAGATGCGCTGCCCAACCGATACGAATAGAAATCTCCCGATCAGAAGAAGTCCATGTCGCTGTTCATCATCCTCACCGTGATCCAGGCCATCGTCGCCGCCGCTCTCGTCGGCGTCGTGCTCATGCAGCGCTCCGAAGGCGGCGGGCTGGGCATTGGCGGCAATCCTTCGGGTGCGCTGGGTGCGCGCGGTGCCGCGGACTTTCTCACCCGCTCGACCCGCTGGCTCGCAATTGCCTTCGTGGTCCTCTCGATCGTGCTGGCGGCCCTGGCGGTGAACGAATCGCGCGTGGCCGAGATCTCGACCACTCTCGATCGCGATGTCGCGGCTCCTGCTGCCGATGACTTGCTGGCCGATCCGGCCGCTCCTTCGGGTGCGGCCACCGCGGACGACCTGCTCGCCGATCCGGCCGACAATGCCTCGGACGATCCGCTCGCCGAATAGTCCCGGCTCGCCGATCAGCCGATTTTTCAAACAGTTTGTGGATTGCGGGCCTTCGGGCCACGCATTTCGCTTGCCTCCAAACCCATCTGACGCTTAAGGCCCAACTCCCATGGCGCGGTTCATTTTTATCACCGGCGGCGTGGTTTCCTCGCTCGGCAAAGGTCTCATGGCGGCTTCGCTGGCCTCGCTCCTTCAGGCGCGTGGCTACAAGGTCCGCATTCGCAAGTTCGACCCCTATCTCAACGTCGATCCGGGCACGATGAGCCCGTATCAGCACGGCGAGGTCTATGTCACCGATGACGGGGCCGAGACCGATCTCGACCTCGGTCACTACGAACGCTTCACCGGCGTTTCGGCGCGCCAGAGCGACAACATCACGAGCGGACGCGTCTATCGCGACATCATCGCCAAGGAACGCCGCGGCGATTATCTGGGCGCGACGGTGCAGGTGATCCCGCACGTGACCGACGCGATCAAGGAATTCGCGCTCGCAGGTCAGGACGACCACGATTTCATCCTGTGCGAGATCGGCGGGACGGTGGGCGACATCGAATCGCTGCCCTTCATGGAAGCGATCCGCCAGCTTCGTAACGAGCTTGAACCGATGCAGACGCTGTCGGTCCACGTCACGCTCGTGCCCTATATCGCGGCGGCCGGAGAGCTGAAGACCAAGCCGACGCAGCACTCGGTCCGCGAACTGGCGAGCCTCGGGATCAAGCCCGACGTGCTGCTGTGCCGCGCCGAGCATCCGATTCCCGACGGCGAGCGCCGGAAGATCGCCAATTTCTGCAATGTCCGCATGGAAGCGGTGATCCCCGCGCTCGATGCGCCCTCGATCTATTCGGTCCCGTTGCAATATCACGAGGCCGGGCTCGACGACGAGGTGCTGCGCGGTTTCGGCATCACCGATGCGCCCGCGCCCGACCTGTCGGCGTGGAACGATGTCACTGATCGCTATTTCAATCCCGAAGGCGAAGTCACCATCGGGGTGGTGGGCAAATATGTCGGCCTGCCCGACGCCTACAAGAGCCTCAACGAGGCCTTGGTCCATGGCGGGCTCGCCAACCGGGTCAAGGTCAACATCAAGTGGATCGATGCCGAGATATTCGAGGGCGAAGACGAGGCGGAAATCGTCTCCGCGCTCGAGCCCATGCACGGCATCCTCGTTCCCGGCGGCTTTGGTGAGCGCGGCAGCGAGGGCAAGATTGCCAGCGTCCGTTTCGCCCGCACCCGCAAGGTGCCGTTCTTCGGTATCTGCCTCGGCATGCAGATGGCCTGTATCGAGGGCGCGCGCGCAGCCGGTTTCGACGCAGCCTCGTCGACCGAATTCGGCGAGACGCGCGAACCGGTGGTCGGGATCATCACCGAGTGGATGAGCCAAGAGGGCATCCAGGAGCGCGAGGAAGGCGGCGATCTGGGCGGCACGATGCGGCTCGGCGCCTACGAGGCCAAACTGTCGGCGAACAGCCACACGGCGGCGATGTATGGCGGCGCGGATTCGATCTGGGAACGCCACCGCCACCGCTACGAGGTCAACAGCGCCTATATCGACGCGCTCGAACAGCAGGGGCTGGTCTTTGCCGGCATGTCGCCTGACGGGCTGCTGCCCGAAATTGTCGAGCGGCCCGATCACCCGTGGTTCGTCGGAGTGCAGTTCCACCCCGAACTCAAGTCGCGGCCCTTCGATCCGCACCCGCTCTTTGCCGGCTTCATCGCCGCAGCGCTCGCCCAGTCGCGGCTCGTCTGATCTCGCTCTGCTGATTGCGCGACTCGCGGCCGCTCACAGATGCGGCCGGGGCCGCGACAATCACTCCAGCGGCGATCGGGGCAGGGTGCCCACGCGAACTTGGCCTGTCTTCGCCATGGCTGTCATGCCGCGTCCAGCCCGGTGTCCGCAGCAGGCTGGCCTGCGATGAAGCGCCTCATCGGAGCGGCTTGCTTTAATTATCGTGACGCCCGCTCACGGCGCAAAACGCTGCGCAAATCGCAAGATGCTGCCACGAACCTGGCCGAAACTTGCGTGCGACTTCGGATATCGCTCTTCAGGCCGTATAATTCGTCCGCAAATTAGAGGTTTCACAAATAGCGCTTGCGTCGCGGCCCCAAAGCGCCTTACCTCGCTTGAAAGACTACAGGTTTTCATAAGGGCTGCACGAGGGATCAGTGTCCGCCCGGAACTGGAAACCGCATGGGGGTGAGTGAAATTGAAGATCGCAGCGGGCCGGGGCAGGACTGCCGGCCATCCGCTGCAACGAGCTCGCACCGGAATTGACCGTCTTCTGCGACCCGGACGGTCAGGGCTGGACGAGGCGACTTTAGAGTCGCGGGGGCGGTTCCCATGGAGCCGCCCCCTTCTTATTCAAACTCGGTGAGAATGTTTCGCGGCGACTGCTCAGCAAGTGCCGCGTAGGACCGACCCGCGCGCGGTGCACGGGGTCGGTCTGTCAAAGCGCGGATCAGGCCGCGTCGGCTTCCTTGCCGTCCTTGGCCTTCTTGTCGCTTTCGTCAGGAACCGCGGTGAGCGTCGGCGCGCCGTTGATCGCGATCTTCTTGGGGCGCATTGCCTCGGGCACTTCGCGCACGAGGTCGATCACCAGGAGGCCATCGGCGAGCTCGGCATTGGAGACGCGGACGTAATCGGCCAGCTCGAAGCGGCGTTCGAACCCGCGATTGGCGATACCGACATGCAGCATCTCGGCCTCGTCATCGCCGTCTTCGCGCTTTTTGCCCTGGACGACCAGCAGGTTGGCCTGCGCGGTGATGTCGATGTCCTGCGGGCGGAACCCGGCCACGGCGAGGGTGATCCGGTATTCGTCTTCCCCGCGCCGTGCGATGTTGAAAGGCGGGTAATTGTCGCCCGAATTGGCGCGCGCCTGGCTTTCGAGCATGTCGAACAGGCGGTCGAAACCGACAGTGCTGCGGCGATAGGGGGTGAAATCAAGTCGAGACATATTCCAAATCCTCTTTTTTGAGCAATCGAATGATGGCGGGCCTGCTGCGTGCAGCACCTGCCGGTCTGATGCCGCCAAGTGTTTCCCAAGACTGGCGAAACGCGGCGACAATCCCTAGTTAGGCTGGGCAAATTCGCTTTCAAGAGGCGCAGGTCAAAGCGCCAGCAAGAGGCACGAAATGACGAAACCCAAGGTCGATATCTACACCAAGTTCACCTGCGGCTTTTGCGTGCGCGCGAAGCAATTGCTCGCCTCCAAGGGGGTCGAGTTTACCGAGCACGACATCACCATGGGCGGGCCCAGGCGCGAGGAAATGCTGGCGCGCGCGCCCGGAGCGCGCACGGTGCCGCAGATCTTCATCGGCGACACCCATGTCGGCGGCAGCGATGACCTTGCCCGGCTTGAGGCGCAAGGCGAGCTCGACGCGCTGCTGGCGGGTTAGGGCGCAATCTTGACCAAGATTGCCGTCCTGCAAATGACCTCGGGTATCGACCCCGAAGAGAATTTCGAGATCATCGCTGACGGGCTGGCCCGCGCCCGCGAGGGCGGGGCGCAAATGCTCTTCACGCCCGAAATGTCGCTCCTGCTCGACCAGGACCGCGCGCGCGCGACGCCGCGGATCGAGGACCCTGCGGCGCGTGCCTGGCCCGAAAGGCTCCAGAGGCTGGTGAGCGAACAGGGCGGCCCCTGGCTCGCGCTCGGTTCCTATCCGGTCGCAACCGAGGGCGGGCGTTGGCGCAATCGCTCGCTGCTTATCGACCCGGCGGGCGAGCGGCAGGCGGTCTATGACAAGATCCACATGTTCGACGTCGATCTCGACAGCGGCGAGCGGTGGCGCGAATCGAATGCCTATGCGGCAGGCGACACGGTGGTCACGGCCGAGGACACGCCGCTGGGCCGGCTCGGCCTCGCGATCTGCTACGACATGCGGTTTCCGGCACTGTTCGAGGCACTGGGCCAGCGCAGATGCGATGCCGTCGCCATTCCGGCCGCCTTCACCGTCCCCACCGGCAAGGCACACTGGCACGTGCTCCTGCGCGCCCGCGCGATCGAGGCATCGGCCTTTGTAATCGCCGCCGCGCAGGTCGGGCGCCACCCGGACGGGCGCGAGACCTATGGCCACAGCCTCGTCGTCGATCCCTGGGGCGAGGTCCTTCTCGACATGGGCGGCGCGGGGCCGGGCCTTGGCTTTTGCGATGTCGATCTTGCCCGCATCGAGGCAGTTCGCGCGCAGGTTCCCAGCCTTGCCAATCGGCGACAAATCGCCAATTAGGCGCGCACCATGATCGTATTCGACCTTCATTGCGCGCACGGCCACACTTTCGAGGGCTGGTTCGGATCGTCCGCCGATTACGAAGAGCAAAGCGCGCGCGGCCTCGTCACCTGTCCCGAATGCGGCAGCGACACCGTCGGCAAGGCGCCGATGGCCCCGGCTGTCCCGGTCAAGGGCAATAGCGGCGCGCGATCGGTGCCGGCCGCGCGTGACGAGAGCGACACGGGGCCAGGCGCAGCACCCGCACCGGCCGCTTCGGCGCGCGCGCTCGCCAACACCCCGATGCCACCCGAAGTCAGCAAGGCGCTCGACGCGCTGGCCAAGGCCCAGGCCAAGGCGCTCGAGAACAGCAAGTGGGTGGGCGAGGATTTTGCCGAACAATCGCGGGCCATGCATTACGGCGAACGCGATCCCGAACCGATCCACGGCCAGGCAAGCCTCGAGGAAGCGCAATCGCTGCTCGAGGAAGGCGTGCCCGTAGCGCCGCTGCCTATACCGGTAGCACCGCCAGAAGACCTGAACTGACCGCCCGTATTGCACCGCGCGGCGTCGCTGCTATGGCGGCGCCAAGGTCCCCGTAGCTCAGTCGGATAGAGCGTCGGATTCCTAATCCGAAGGCCACAGGTTCGAATCCTGTCGGGGACACCATCACCACGACGATCCCTTCCGGCAGGGCCGGCGCGAGGGCTGCCTGGTCAGAGCATCCCGGCCTTGCGCGCGGTGGCGATCACCGCCTCGGCGAGTTCGTGCGGCCGGTCTTCCTGGCAGAAATGGCCGCACTGGCTGAGCATGGCGTGGTCCATCCCCTTGGCGCCCTTGATCCTCTTCGCAAGCGCCGGGCCCGCGCTGCCGAGCACCGGGTCATCTTCTCCGAAGACAGTAAGGAACGGGCGGTCGAACGCGGCAAGCCCTTTCCATGCCGCCTTGTTTTCTGCGACCCCGGGCTTGTCGTCCTCGACCGGGACCAGCTGCGGGAAAGCGCGCGCACCCGCTTTGCTCGGCTCGTCAGGGAAGGGCGCGTCATAGGCGGCGATCTCGGCCCGGGTGCGCTCGGTCGCGGTGGCGCGGTCGATCAGCGCGCCGATCTTGAAGTCGGGCGAGCTCTTTGCAAACTCGCGCCAGGCGAGGAAGGCAGGCGTCGCCTGGCCCCCGCCGGCGGGCAGGAAGGTGTTGCTCGCCACGACGAAGCTGAACCGCTCCGGCGCCTCGCCCACCATGCGCAGGCCCAAGAGGCCGCCCCAGTCCTGGCAGAACACGCCCGCTTCCCCGGGCACCACCGCATCGCGCCACTGGCCGAGCCAGCCCACATGGCGGGCATAGGTGTAGAAACCGATATCGTCGGGCTTGTCGCTCTTGCCGAAACCGATGAGGTCGGGCGCAAGGCAGCGCAGCCCGGCATCGACAAGCGGCGGGATCATCTTGCGGTAGAGAAAGCTCCAGCTCGGTTCGCCGTGAAGCAGCAGGACCGGCGGCCCGTCGCGCGGCCCTTCGTCCAAGTAATGCATCCGGCCCGAATGCCCTTCGCCAAGGTCGATGGTGACCCAGTGTTCGGCGAAGGGGTAATCGGGCAGGTCGGCAAAGCGCGCGGGATCGCTGGCGAGTATCTTCATGGGACGCGGCCTCTCCTTTGCCAGCTTCCTAGCACAGGGCGAGGCGGCCATGCCAAGCCGTCAGGCGCTTTCGCCCGGCCTTTCGCCCATCGGCACGCGCTCTTTGAAGGTGTGCGTGATGTAGGGGAAGGGGATCTCGATCCCGGCATCGTCGAGCCCGCGCTTGATCGCGCGCACGACCTTGTCCTTCGATTCCCAGCCATTTCGCGGGGTCGAACCCGACCACCAGCGCACGAGGAAATCGACCGAGGAGGAATTGAATTCCTGCGCGAAGACATCGATGCCCTTTTCCTCGTCGACCTCGTCGATCGCCGTCACCGCCTTGCGGATGACTTCGGCGGCGGCATCGAGATCGGTGTCGTAGGACACTCCGACCACGACATCGTGGCGGCGCATGTCCTTGTCGGTGAGGATTTCGACCGGGTTCTTGAACAGGATCGAATTGGGAACGACGGTCAGTTCGCCCGAAAGCGAGCGGACATGCGTTTCGCGCAAGGTGATGTGTTCGACCTTGCCGATGATGCCCTCGCATTCGATCACGTCACCGATGCGCATCTTTTCGCGGATCATGATCAGGACGCCCGCGAGGAAGTTCTCGAAAATGTCCTGGAAGGCAAAGCCGATTGCGACCGCGCCGATACCGAGCCCTGCGACCAGCGTCCCGACCGTGAGGCCCGGGAAAACGATAATCGCCGCGATCAGCAGGCCAAGGATCCACACCGCGAGCTTGACCAGCGTCTCGATCAATTGCCGCAGGCTCGGGCGCAGGCTGGTCTTGCCGATCATGCCGTCGGCGATCTTGACCGCGAAGCCGGCCACGATAGCGGTCACGATCAGGATGAATACGGCGATCGCGATCGAAGGCAATGTGCGCACGAATTCGTTGGCCATCGCGTTGAGCTGGTCCATCAGGGTGTTGATCATGTGGTTTGAATTTCCTCCTGTTGCGAGCGTAACGGGCCGACCGGCGCTGTTGTTCCTGTCCGATCGGTCAAGGTCAAGCGTGCAGCGGGTGCGCGGGACGCGGCAGCGGCACTGGACAGCGAGATCGGCGGCAGGCAAGCAGCGGTCTCGCAAAGCGATCAGGGGCAGGGCGCACCAATGCAATCGGGATCAGATGAACTGGACGAAATTCGCCGCGCGGTCAGGGCGCTGTGCGCGGATTTTCGCGGGGAATACTGGCGGGCAAAGGACGCGGCCCGCGAATATCCCGGCGAATTCGTCGACGCGCTGACAAAAGCGGGTTTCCTCGCCGCGCTGATCCCGGAGGAATTCGGCGGCAGCGGGCTGAGCCTTGATGCGGCCTGCGTGATCATGGAGGAAATCCAGGCGAGCGGATGCAACGGCTCGTCCGCCCATGCGCAGATGTACATCATGAATACGCTGCTGCGTTACGGGTCGCAGGAACAGAAAGCCCAATACCTGCCGAAGATCGCGCGCGGCGACCTGCGCCTGCAGGCGTTCGGCGTGTCCGAACCGGCAAGCGGGACCGACACGCTCAGCCTCAAGACCCGCGCGGTGCGCGAAGGCGACGAATACGTGATAACGGGCCAGAAGATCTGGACCAGCCGCGCCGAACATTCGGACCTCATGCTCCTGCTCGCGCGGACCACGCCGCGCGAGGAAGTGTCGAAAAAGACCGAGGGGCTCTCGATCTTCCTGCTCGACATGCGCGCCGCGCTCGACAGCGGGATGACCATCAAGCCGATCCGAACGATGATGAACCATTCGTCGTGCGAGGTGTTCTTCGACGATGTCCGCATCCCGGCAAGCGCGCTGGTTGGCGAGGAGGGGAAGGGCTTTCGCTACATCCTGTCCGGCATGAACGCCGAGCGCATCCTGATCGGCGCGGAATGTATCGGCGATGCCAAGTGGTTCATCGAAAAGGCGCGCGAATATGCCGGGAGCCGCGAGGTCTTCTCCCGCAAGATCGGCCAGAACCAGGGCGTGCAATTCCCGATTGCGCGCGCCTACGCCCAGATGCGCGCCGCCGAACTGATGGTCCATCACGCGGCGCGCGCCTATGACGCGGGCGGCAATCCGGGCGAGGAAGCCAACATGGCCAAACTTCTCGCTTCCGAGGCCAGCTGGGCGGCGGCGGACATGTGCGTCCAGACCTTTGGCGGTTTCGGCTTTGCCGAGGAATACGATGTCGAGCGCAAGTTTCGCGAGGCGCGGCTCTATACCGTTGCGCCGATATCGACGAACCTGATCCTCTCCTACCTTGCCGAGCACGTTCTCGGCCTGCCGCGCTCCTACTGAATTGGACCGGGCGGGCCCACAATTTCAGGCGCTTGATCGCATTTTGCTTGCGGCGCGGGGTTAACTATGATTCCTTGTGCGCTCACTCGAGGGATCACCATGCGCAAACCACCGCGGGAAAATGTCAGGCAGGCGCTTGCGCTCGTGCTTCTCGTCGGGCTGACGGTGGCTGCGATTGCTGGGCCGACCGGGCTGCTTGCCTGGGCAGAAAATGCCGAGGCGCTCGAACAGCGCCAGGCGCATATCGCGATGCTGACGAAGGAACGCGACGCGCTTCGCAACCGGGTCGCGCTGCTCGATCCCGAAGGCGCGGACCCTGACCTCGTGAGCGAGCTCGTGCGCTCGGATCTCGGTGTGCTCCATCCCGACGAAATCGTCATCACGCTGGACGACGAATAACCGTCACAACAAACGAAATCCGCGTTTTTAACCGAACTGGCGAAAATGTGCCGTTTCGGGCGGGTTTACGTTGCGTCAGCCGCGCCGCCGCGTCATAGGGGCGCTCGATCTTGCGCGCCGGCAGACCCTCCCGGATGCGCGTTGAAAAAACGGAAGGGACCAGCATCTTGGCCAAGAAGCCCGCAGCCAAAAAACCCGCCGCGAAGAAGGCGCCCGCAAAGCCGGCGAGCGCGTCCGACGACCTCGATTTCGTCCTCCATTCGCTGCAGGAGGAATTCGAGAAGTCCAAGCGTTTCGATGCGACCGGCGACCAGATGCTCGAATTCTACCGCCAGATGCTGCTGATCCGCCGCTTCGAGGAGAAGGCCGGCCAGCTATACGGTCTCGGCCTGATCGGCGGGTTCTGCCACCTCTATATCGGCCAGGAAGCGGTCGCGATCGGGCTGCAATCCGCGCTCGACAACGACAAGGACAGCGTGATCACCGGCTATCGCGATCACGGCCACATGCTCGCCTATGGCATCGATCCCAAGGTCATCATGGCCGAACTCACCGGCCGCGAAGCCGGCATTTCCAAGGGCAAGGGCGGCTCGATGCACATGTTCAGCACCGAGCACAAATTCTATGGCGGCCACGGCATTGTCGGCGCGCAGGTCGCGCTGGGCGGCGGGCTCGCGCTCGCGCACCAGTACCGCGACGATGGCGGCCTGTGCCTCGCCTATTTCGGCGACGGCGCGGCGAACCAGGGCCAGGTCTATGAAACCTTCAACATGGCCGCCTTGTGGAACCTGCCGATCGTCTTCGTGGTCGAAGACAACCAATATGCCATGGGCACCTCGACCAAGAGGTCTTCGGCAGAAACCCGATTCTACCGCCGCGGCACCAGCTTCCGCATTCCGGGCATGGAAGTGAACGGCATGGATGTGCTCGAAGTGCGCGCCGCTGCCGAAGTGGCCTTCAAGCATGTGCGCGACGGCAAGGGCCCGGTCCTGATGGAACTCAACACCTATCGCTATCGCGGACACTCGATGTCCGATCCCGCCAAGTACCGCACCCGCGAGGAAGTGCAGGAACAGCGCGATCACCACGATCCCATTGAACGGTTGAAGAAGACGTTGGTCGATGCCGGCCACGGTGAGGATGAATTGAAAGCCATCGACAAGGAAATTCGCAAGATCGTCGCCGAAAGTGCTGACTTTGCAGAAAATTCGCCTGAGCCTGCACCCTCCGAACTCTACACAGACGTGCTGGTGGAGGAGTATTGATGCGCCAGCTTTTTGTTGCACTCGCGCTGGGATTGCTGGCGTTTCCGGTCCAAGCTGACGATTCAAATGATCCGGTCGCCACCGCTCTGCTCGCCTGTGAGCCGCAAGATTTGGACGCCGCAGTTTCCTGTCTTGAGACACACCTCCCTGTCGATCATCTCGCAAAGTTGAGGGAGGATGGGCTAGCTTTGGATCACTTCGGCCTCGGCATGTGGATACGCAACAATTGGGGCCTATGGGCTGATGGTGCACTGGGTTCGTCCATGCGGAATCAAGGCTTTCTTCACCCAGATGATATGTCCAGCGTAATCCTTGAAAGCTTGGTGGCTCGACTTCGTGATGAAGAATACGATCTCGAAGCAAGAGTAGCTCATTATAAGAATTATTGGGATCGAGCGAACCAACGTGAGGAGGTGTCTTGCGGAGGCGAGAACCCGTCACCGTCGAGGAAATGTTTCGTCGATGGCAATGGCACATTTTACAGCGAGAAGGCGGTGAACGACTAATGGCTATCGAACTCAAGATGCCCGCATTGTCGCCGACCATGGAGGAAGGCACGCTTGCAAAGTGGCTGAAATCCGAAGGCGACACGATTGAGCCTGGTGACATCATCGCAGAGATCGAGACCGACAAGGCTACGATGGAATTCGAGGCCATCGACGAAGGCACGCTTGCCAAGATCCTCGTCGAGGAAGGCACCGAGAACGTCGCGGTCGGCACCGTGATCGCGATGCTGGCGGGCGAGGGCGAGGATGCCGGCGATGTCAGCGCGCCTGCCGCATCCGACAGCGCCGACGTGGCGGGCGCCGCGGTCGACGACGTTCCGGGCGAGGGCAAGGACGAGGGCCGCGACGAGCCGGGCGGCGTGTCCGCTCCCAAGGCCGCGCCGCGTTCTGCCGATCCCGACCTTCCCGAAGGCACCAGCTTCACCAGCACCACGGTGCGCGAGGCGTTGCGCGACGGCATGGCCGAGGAAATGCGCCGCGACGACCGCGTCTTCGTGATGGGCGAGGAAGTCGCCGAATATCAGGGCGCCTACAAAGTGACCCAGGGCCTGCTCGACGAATTCGGTCCCAAGCGCGTGATCGACACCCCGATCACCGAATATGGCTTTGCCGGGATCGGATCGGGCGCGGCGATGGGCGGTCTGCGCCCGATCGTCGAGTTCATGACCTTCAATTTCGCGATGCAGGCGATCGATCACATCGTGAACTCGGCAGCCAAGACCAATTACATGAGCGGCGGCCAGATGCGCTGCCCGATCGTGTTCCGCGGTCCCAACGGCGCGGCCAGCCGCGTCGGCGCGCAGCACTCGCAGAATTACGGGCCCTGGTATGCCAGCGTCCCGGGCCTGATCGTCATCGCGCCCTATGACAGCGCCGATGCCAAGGGGCTGATGAAGGCCGCGATCCGCACCGAGGACCCGGTCGTGTTCCTGGAAAACGAGCTGGTCTACGGCCGCAGCTTCGATGTTCCCGATGTCGACGACTACGTCCTGCCCATCGGCAAGGCGCGGATCGTGCGCGAGGGCAAGGACGCGACCATCGTGACCTATTCGATCGGTGTCGGTTTCGCGCTCGAAGCGGCAGAGGAACTCGCCTCGCAGGGCATCGAAGCCGAGGTGATCGACCTTCGCACCCTGCGCCCGCTCGACAAGGAAACCGTGCTCAAGTCGCTCGCCAAGACCAACCGGCTTGTCGTCGCCGAAGAGGGCTGGCCGACCTGCTCGATCGCGAGCGAGATCATCGCGATCTGCATGGAGGAAGGCTTCGACGATCTCGACGCGCCGGTCCTTCGCGTGTGCAACGAGGACGTTCCGCTGCCATATGCCGCGAACCTCGAAAAGCTCGCGCTGATCGATCCGCCGCGCATCGTCGAGGCGGTCAAGAAGGTCTGCTACGTCTGAGCGAGGAACCCGCCGAGAGGCTGCCCGATGAAATGCAGCTCGCGCTGGCGCACACGCCGGCCGGGCTGCGGGCGCCCTTGCGCGTGGCATTCGAACTGGACCAGCGGATCGCGCGCATCGTCGCTGCGACGAGCGAGCCGATGCTCGGCCAGATGCGGCTCGCCTGGTGGCGCGACATGCTCGGCAAGCCCGGGCACGAACGGCCCACGGGCGACGCGGTGCTCGATGCGATCGGCGTGTTCTGGCAGGGGCGCGAGGATGCTTTGGTCCGGCTCGTCGATGGCTGGGAAGTGCTGATCGCCAGCGACACGCTCAACCCGGACGAATTGGAGAAGTTCTCGCAGGCGCGCGCTGCCCCATACGCCGCTTTGTTCGATGACCGCGCGACCAAGGCCGCCGACAGGGTGCGTCTGGCCATGTCCACCTTCGCCATCGCCGACCTCGCGACCGGCCTCAGTTCGCCGGAGGAACGCGAGCGCGCCATCGCATTCGGCCTGCGTGAAAAACACTCCACCGGCGCCTTTCCGCGCGGTGCCAAGGGGCTGCGCATTCTCGAGGCGCTTGCCCTGCGCGCGCTCAAGCGGGGCGGGCGCCCATTGATGGAAGGGCGCGGCGCGGGCCTCGTCGCGGCGCGCGCGGCTTTCTTTGGGCGCTGACTACGTGTAAACCCCTAATTCTACGGCTTATCGCAGAAGGTCGGGGGATTTCATGCGTCAGACTGTCTTGGGTGTTTTCGTCGGATTGCTGCTCGCCAGCGTCGGAATGTTCTGGTGGCAGGGCCGCGCGCAGGTCGAGAGCAATGCGCCGCCTCCGCCCGAGCCCGAAGAGGTGGCCGAAGCGCCCGAGGAATTGCCCGAAATCGATCCGGGCGATCTGGTCGGTCCCGCGCCGCCCGAGGCAAGCGAGCTGACCCGCGAGGAGCGCCGGTTCTTCCGCTATGATCGCAACCGCGACCGGATCATCACCCGCAACGAAATGCTCTCGACCCGTTCGGACGCGTTTCGCAAGCTCGACAAGGACGGCAACAACCTGCTCACTTTCGAGGAATGGGCGATCACCACAGCCGAGCGCTTCGAGGGCATGGATGCCGATGGCAATCTCGAGCTGACGCCAGCCGAATTCGCCACCAGCGCCCCGTCGCGCAAGCCGCGCCGCCCCTCGTGCCGCTGCTAGGCGGGCTGCGCTTCGCGCTGCTCGGATAGCCATGCGGCCAGGTCGGCCTTGGCGCGGGTGGTATAGGCTTCCTTGCGCTGCTTCTTCTTCACTTCATGCAAGGGCGGGAACAGCCCGAAATTGACGTTCATGGGCTGGAAGGTGTCGGCCTCGGCATCGCCGGTGATATGGCTCAGCAGCGCGCCCATCGCGGTGGTCGCGGGCAGCGCTCGCCAGTCGCGGCCTGCCAGTTCTTCCGCGGTCATCAACCCTGCCACGAGGCCGATCGCCGCGCTTTCGACATAGCCTTCGCATCCTGTCACCTGGCCTGCAAAGCGGATATTCGGCGCCGCCTTCAACCGCAGCTGGCGGTCGAGCACTTGCGGCGAATTGAGGAAGGTGTTGCGATGCAGCCCACCCAGCCGTGCGAACTCGGCATTCTCCAGACCCGGAATGGTCCGGAACAGTTCGACCTGCGCGCCATATTTGAGCTTGGTCTGGAAGCCGACCATGTTCCACAAGGTGCCCAGCTTGTTGTCCTGGCGCAGCTGCACCACGGCATAGGGCCAGCGGCCCTGCGGGTGTTCCTCGCTGGTGTCATAGGGATTGTCGAGCCCGACGCCTTTCATCGGGCCGTATCGCAGCGTCTCGATCCCGCGTTCGGCCATCACCTCGATCGGCATGCAGCCGTCGAAATAGGGGGTGTCCTTTTCCCACTCCTTGAACTCGGTCTTCTCGCCCTCGATCAAGCCGCGAACGAAGGCTTCGTACTGATCCTTGGTCATCGGGCAATTGATGTAATCGCCGTCCTCGTTCGAGGCCTCGGTGCGCTTGTTCCAGCGCGACTGGATCCAGCATTTGGACATGTCGATGCTGTCGCGGTGAACGATCGGGGCGATCGCGTCGAAGAAGGCGAGCCGTTCGGAGCCGGTCGCACCGACAATGCTCGCCGCGAGCGATTGCGCGGTGAGCGGGCCGGTGGCGACGATGGTCAGGCCGGCGGCAGGCAGCGTGTCGATCCGTTCGCGCACGATGGTAACCTTGGGATGATCTCCTAGCGCTTTCTCGACCTCGGCGGAGAACACGTCGCGGTCGACCGCCATCGCACTGCCAGCGGGAACGCGCGCAACCTCGCCTGCGCGCATCACGAGCGAATCGAGCTCGCGCATTTCGTGGTGCAGCAGGCCGACAGCGTTCTTGGTGTCGTCGTCCGAACGAAAGGAATTGGAACAGACCAGTTCGGCCAGGCCATCGGTCTGGTGAGCGGGCGTCATCTCGCCGCTGCCGCGCATCTCGGACAGGCGCACGCGCGCGCCGCGCCGGGCGAGTTGCCAGGCGGCTTCGGACCCGGCGAGGCCGCCGCCGATGATGTGGACATCGTAATCTTGGGGGGTGTCGGTCATGGCGGGCGGCTTAGTTGCGTGCTAGCCGCAGGACAAGAGAGGAGGGCGAATTGCCAAAACGCGCGCTTATCGAACACCGGCCCTGGCTGCTTGCCAGCATCACCGCGGCGATCCTCTACTACTTCTTGTGGAACAACCCGATCGGCGGGGTATGGCTCATCGCGCTCAAGGGATCGACGGCGGCGCTGCTGGCCGCCTATGCCTGGCGGCGCACGCGAGGGACCGATGCCATGCTGCTGGTCGCAGTGCTGGCAATTTCGGCACTCGCCGACATGGCGATCGAGCTTAGTTTCGCGGTGGGCGGGGCGCTGTTCGCCGCCGCGCACCTGGTCGCGATCGCGCTTTACCTTAGAAACCGCCGCGAGCGCAGCGTGTGGAGCCAGCGGCTGACGGCGCTCGCCTTTCTCGTTCTTGCTCCGGCGATTGCCTGGGGTTTGAGCGGGCGCGCGGATATCGCCCTGTATGGGCTGGTGCTCGGCGCGATGGTGGGCGCGGCCTGGATCAGCCGCTTCCCGCGCTACCGGGTCGGGCTGGGCGCTGTGCTGTTCCTCGCCAGCGACTGGCTGATCTTCGGGCGGCTCGGCCCGTTCGATCTCGCGCCGATCGCCGACGTGCTCGTCTGGCCGCTCTATTATGCAGGGCAATTGATGATTGCGACCGGTGTGGTGCAGACCCTGCGCGGCGAACGTCCGCGCAGATAGCGGCTTTTGCCGGGCCGCGCCTTTCGGCCAGCGATGGTCCAGCGGTGATGGTCAGGCCGTGATGGTAGTGCGGTGCAATTCGCGCCGGTGCCCTTCATAGCCGCCGGTCGCCTTGTGCAGCACGCTGCGATTGTCCCAGATCACCAGCATGTCGCTTTCCCATTGATGGCGATAGACGAATTCGTCGCGCACCTGCCACGCGGCCAGCTCCATCAGGAGGGGGATCGCCTCGGCCTCGTCCATGCCCTCGATCCCTATAATGTATCCGAGCGTCGAGTAGATCGCCTCCTCGCCAGTTTCGGGATGCGGGCGGATCAGCTTGTGCGCCTGCACGGCATTGGCGCTTTCATCGGGGCGGATCGCCATCGACCGGTCGCTGGCCGCGTCCCTGTCGCCATAGGTGCCGTCGGGCGCATAAGCGAGCCTCGCCGAATGCAATGCGGTGAGCGAGCGCAGATACTGCTTGCGCCCCTCGGGAAGCGCGGCGAAGGCGGCGACCTGGTCAGCGAACAGCGTGTCGCCGCCGGTCGGCGGAATGTCGATGGCAAGCAGGCATGTGCCTGAGGGCGGTTGCGGCAGAAAACTCCAGTCGCTGTGCCAGTTTTCGGCAAAGAGCGGTGCCTTCTCGTCCGCCTCGCGCAGGATCGCAGCGATGTTCTGACGGCCTGCAATGGGGGCGAAGAATGGGTCCTCGCCAAATCCGCCCATGGCAATCGTGAAGCGTTCGAGCGCGTCGTCGTCCATTCGCTGGTTTGCAAAGGCGAGAACGCGGTGTTCGAGCCATGCCGCGCGGATTTCAGCGACCAGCGCATCGTCGAACGGGGCGGACAGGTCGCAGCCGGTCACCCGGGCGCCGCAGACCTGTCCGCTCGGCTCGATGCGCAGGGTCACTCGGGCGGATCCTCGCCGATATTCTCGTCCGAGTGCAGCGTGGTGTCGGGTGCGGTCTCGTCACCGCCGCCGCGGCGTTCGACCATCTCCTCGACCACGGCTTCCTCGGCCTCGTTTTCGGGCTCTTCGGTCTCGTCGATCTTGACCGCGCTCACCACCTGCTCGTTCTTGCCCACATGGAACAGGCGCACACCGGCGGTGTTGCGGCCCATGACGCGCAGGGATTCGAGCCCGATGCGGATCAGCTTGGCCTGGTCGGTGACCAGCATGAGCTGTTCGCCCGGGGCCACCACGAAGCTCGCGACGACCGGTCCATTGCGATCGATATTGTCGATATTGACCACGCCCTGTCCGCCACGCCCGATCTTGCGATATTCGTAGGAGGAGGACACCTTGCCATAGCCATTGGCGCAGACGGTGAGGATGAATTCCTCCTTGCCCTTGAGCGTCTCGTAGCGGTCGGGGGAGAGGTCGGGTTCGCCCTCCTTCTCGCCTTTCCACGGGGCAAAGCGGATATATTGCTCGCGTTCTTCAGCGGTGGTGCCGGTCGCGCCGAGCGTCGAGAGCGAAACCACCTCGTCGCCATCGGCCAGCTTCATCCCGCGAACGCCGGTCGAGGTGCGCGAGGTGAACTCGCGCACGTCCTCGGCACCGAAGCGGATCGCCTTGCCCGATTTGGAGGCCAGCATGACATCGTCGCTCGGATTGACCAGCGCAACGCCGATCAGCTTGTCCTCGCTTGCCTCGTCGAATTTCATTGCGAACTTGCCGTTCGAGGGGATGTTGGTGAAGGCATCCATCGAATTGCGGCGGACATTGCCCTTGGCGGTGGCGAAGACCACCGAGAGCGCGCCCCATTCGCTTTCGTCCTCGGGCAGCGGCAGCACGGTGCGGATCGTCTCGCCCGCGTCGAGCGCCGGCAGGAGGTTGATGATCGGCCGCCCGCGCGTTGTCGGACCGCCTTCGGGCAGTTTCCACACCTTGAGCCGATAGACCTTGCCCGCGGTCGAGAAGAACAGCACCGGGTTGTGGGTCGAGGTCACGAACATCTCCGCGATCGCGTCCTCGTCCTTGGTGCTCATCCCCGCGCGCCCCTTGCCGCCGCGATGCTGCGCGCGGAAGGTGGAGAGCGGAGTGCGCTTGATATAGCCGTCGAGCGTGACGGTGACGACCATGTCATCGCGCTCGATCAGGTCTTCATCGTCGAGCCCGTCCCAGGCCGGCGCGATCTCGGAGACGCGCGGAGTGGCATAGGTGGCGCGGATTTCCTCGAGCTCTTCGCGCATCACCGCATACAGCTTCACGCGGTCGGCGAGAATGGCGAGATATTCCTCGATATTCTTCGCAAGTTCGGCCAGCTCGTCGCCGATCTCGTCGCGGCCCAGAGCGGTAAGGCGATGAAGCCGCAGGTCGAGGATCGCCTTCACCTGGCGTTCGGACAGGCGATAGGTGCCGCCATCCTGGTCGGCGGTCGGCTCGATCGCCTCGACCAGGCGGATATATTGCGCGATGTCGCCAATCGGCCATTCCTTGGCGAGCAGGCGTTCGCGCGCGGTCGCCGGATTGGGCGCACCGCGGATGATCGCGACCACTTCGTCGAGGTTCGAAACCGCGACCACCAGGCCGAGCAAGATGTGCGCCCGGTCGCGCGCCTTGGCGAGCTCGAACTTGGTGCGCCGCGTGATGACCTCTTCGCGGAATGCGATGAAGGCCTGGATGAAATCGCGCAGCATCAGCACTTCGGGCCGGCCGCCGCGGATCGCGAGCATGTTGGCAGGGAAGCTCGCCTGGGCCGGCGTGTGCCGCCAGATCTGGTTGAGCACGACTTCGGCCGTGGCATCGCGCTTCAGGTCGATCACCACGCGCACGCCCGAACGCGAGCTTTCGTCGCGGATGTCGGTGATGCCCTCGATCCGCTTGTCCTTGGCCGCCTCGGCGATCTTTTCCACCAGGCCCGCCTTGCCGACCTGGTAGGGGATCGAGGTGAAGACGATGCTTTCTTTGTCGCCGCGGCGCGTCTCGATCTCGTGGCGGCAGCGCATCAGGATCGACCCGCGCCCGGTCGTGTAGGCCGCGCGCGCACCGCTGGTGCCGAGAATCAGCGGAGCGGTGGGGAAGTCGGGGCCGGGGATGTATTCGATCAGCTCTTCCGACGTGATCGCCGGATTGTCCATGAAGGCAAGGCACCCATCGATCACCTCGCCCAGATTGTGCGGCGGCACATTGGTCGCCATGCCGACCGCGATCCCGCCCGCGCCATTGACGAGCAGGTTGGGGAAGCGCGCGGGGAGCACCGAGGGCTCCTTCTTGCGGCCATCGTAGTTGTCGACGAAATCGATCGTGTCCTTGTCGAGATCGTCGAGCAAAGTGTCCGCCACCCGGGCGAGCCGCGCCTCGGTGTAACGCATAGAGGCGGGCGGATCGGGGTCCATCGAACCGAAATTGCCCTGGCCATCGATCAGCGGCACCCGCATCGACCAGGGCTGCGTCAGGCGCGCGAGCGCATCGTAGATCGCGCTGTCGCCGTGGGGGTGGAAATCACCCATCACGTCGCCGACGATCTTGGCGCTTTTGACGTAAGGCCGCCCGGCGACGAAATTGCCGACCTTGGAGGAATAGAGGATCCGGCGGTGGACCGGTTTGAGACCATCGCGCACGTCGGGAAGCGCGCGGCTCACGATCACGCTCATCGCGTAATCGAGATAGCTCGTCTTCATCTCGTCGACGATGTCGATGCGTTCGTAATCGCCCGAGGGAGAAGGGGCGGAAGGTTCGAGAATGGTGTTGTCGTCGCTCAAGGGGCGGCCGTTTCTTTGTTGCGTGTATGCGGGGGCTCCGCGTCGCCTTGCAATCTAGGCATTCGCGCCCCGTTTCGCCACCGATCGAGACGAACAGAGCGGGCACAAATGCGTCTTTTTCCACACTTGACCGGGCATATTACGGCCACTTGCGCGCGCGGGGGCCGGGCAGGGCGACATCTGACATATTGTTGCGCGCAGATGAACCAATCGAAAAGGCTCATTCAATCCTCATTCAGCCCGTTTGGACTAGGACCGTTTGCAAATGTCGTGCGTTGCCTTCAATGAGCGCGCAGACTTTTCTCGGGGCCGAAACCGCGGCACAGCGCGGTCGGCCCGTTCATTTCAGGAGGTATTCGTCAATGCTCACCATTTTCTCGCGCAAGCGGGCTTCCACGCTCGCCCTCGCAGTGGCTCTCGCCACCGGCTCGGCGGTTGTCGCGACTGCGGTCCTGCCCGCAGAGGCCAGCGCGCAGCGCACCCGTGACCGCGACCGCAACAAGGATCGCGACCGCGACCAGCAGGAATCGGACGGCGGCGGCTACTCGGCCGAATTCCGCGCCGCCTATGTGCCGCTCGACGAAGCGCTCAAGGCAGAAGGTGCCGATGTCGCCGCGCTGCGCGGCCAGCTGATGGCACTTGTCCCGCTGCTCAACACCGATGACGAGAAGATCGCCGGCGGCGGCCTGATCTTCAATGCCGGTATCAAGGCATCGGACCGCGCGCTGCAATTGCAGGGCATGGAAGTCATGCTCGACAGCGGCAAGGTGCCCGCCGAGCAGGTCGGTCGCTACAACTTCATCGCCTACCAGCTCGCCAACGAAGCCGGCGACAACGTCAAGGCGCGTCACTATCTGCAGGGCGCGATCGACAACAACTTCACCACCGAACAGATCTCGCGTCCCGATCTCCAGATCGCGATGGCCGAGAATTTCTTCGCGGCTGAAGAATTCGATGCCGGTTTCGATTACCTGACCAACGCGATCGAAGGCCGCAAGTCGCAGGGCCTGACCGTTGACGAACAGTGGTATCGCCGCGGCGTCACCGTTGCCTACGAATACGAGCTCACGCCCTATGTCTACGATTTCGCGACGCTGTGGCTGAGCGATTATCCTTCGCCGCAGAACTGGCGTGACGCGGTCAACCTGACCCGCAATCTCAACACCTTCGAGGCCAACGAAATCCTCGACCTGTTCCGCCTCAGCCGCCGCGTCGGCGCGCTCCAGGATGCGACCGATTTCGACTATTACGTCGAAGCCGCCGATCCGCGTCGCCTGCCGCAAGAGGTCAAGGACGTGATCGACGAGGGCATGCAGGCCGGTATCGTTTCGAGCGGCAATCTGTTTATCACCGAGTCGCTCGAGACTGCCAATGGCCGTATCTCCGCCGACCGTGCCGATCTTCCCGCGCTCGAACGTGACGCGATGGCGGCAGGCGCTGGTCTGCGCACCGTGGTCGCGGCAGCGGGCACTTTCCTGAGCTACGGCGAATACGACAAGGCCGAACGCCTTTACGAACGCGCGCTGGGCATGCCCGGTGTCGATTCCGCCGAAGCCAATATGCGCCTCGGCATTGCGCGCATCGGGCTTGGCAATTTCGACGGCGCACGCGAGGCGCTGGGCCAGGTATCGGGCAACCGCCTGCCGATCGCCAAGCTGTGGATCGCCTATGCCAACGAGCTCGAGGCGACCACCGCGGCAAGCGCAGCGGTTCCGGCCGTGCCCGAGACCATGCCTGCCGGCTGATCGGGACACCGACCAAAAAAAGGGGCGCCGGGAGATGATCCCGGCGCCCTTTTTTCATGCCTTCGAGGCGTTCAGCGCAGGCGTTTCACCTTGGGCGCACCGCCGGACATGTCGACGTCGAACTGGTCGAGCGACCGGAACAGGTCGGAAAGCCGGGTGAAACCGTAATTGCGAACGTCGAAGCTCGACCGGTTGCCCGCGATCTGACCGACCTCGCCGAGATGCGCATAGCCATCGTCGTCGCGATTGGCGGCTTTCCACGCCGTGCCGAGCAGTTCGACGAGGTCCTCGTCGATCTCGCTTTTCTTGCCGTTGGTCTTTTCCTTGCTGCGCATCGGCTCGTCGGTGGCGCCGCGGATGAGCGCATCGATATCGATGAACCGGGTGCAGGCGCTGCGAAAGGCGTCGGGCGTTTTCTTGGTGCTGCCGAAGCCATAGACCACGATCCCGTCCTGCCGCAGCCGGGTGGCAAGCGGGGTAAAATCGGCATCCGAGCTCATGATTCCGAACCCGTCGACCTTTCCCTGGTAGAGCAGGTCGATCGCGTCGATCGTCATCGCCATGTCGGTGGCATTCTTGCCGGTCGTCATGTCGAATTGCTGCTGCGGACGAATGCCGTATTTGTGGCTGATATCGCCCCAGCGCTTGAGGTTGTCCTTGGCAAAATTACCATAGGCGCGCTTGATGTTGACCTGGCCGAGCTCGGCCATGACGGTCAGGACCGGATCGATCCCCTTGGGGGAGGTGTTGTCCGCGTCGATCAGCAGCGCGATGTTCTTCAGATCAGTTTCAGCCATGCGCGCCGCTATGACGGGGTCCGGTCAAACCGGCAAGTCAGTCAATCGCTGAAAATCCACCGCTTTGCGCATCGAGCCGTGCAAGCTTTCCGTCGGAAATCGCGAAATGCGTGCCGATCAGTTCGATTTCGCCGCGCTCCAGCTTGTCGGCGATGAACGGGAAAGTCGCGAGATTGGCGATGCTCTGGCGCACCGCGGCATATTCCATCGCGCGCTCGGCATCGCGCCCTTCGTCGCCGTGCTCGGCCACCACCGGCTCGCGCGCTTCGTCGAGCAGGGAGACCCAGTTCGCGACGAACCCGCCTTCGCCGGCGGGATTGTCATGAAGGCTCCGGGTGAGGGCGGCCTTGCACCCTCCGCACAGGCCGTGACCCATGACGACGATCTGTCTGACCTTGAGAAACTGCACCGCGAATTCGACCGCGGCAGACACGCCGTGCTGACCGGGCGTGGTCTCGTATGGCGGGACGAGCGCCGCGACATTGCGCACCACGAAAATCTCGCCCGGGGACACGTCGAGAATCTGCGCGGGGTCGACCCGGCTGTCCGAGCACGAGATCACCATGACCTGCGGGGACTGGCCTTCCTTCAGCTCGCTCCAGCGGTCGCGCTGGCGCTGCCAGTCGCCTTCGCGGAAACGGCCATAACCTTCGATCATCTGGTCAAATGTCTTCATGCGCGCATCGCTGCCGATTTCTTGCGATTCTTGCAAGACCCTGCGCGCGCCGGACGGGTTGTCCTGCGCTGCGCACGCGCCTAAGTGGGCGGGCATGAACGATCTCGCCAACACGCCCAAGGCCCGGACCGATAGCAAGGCCGAGAACGCGCGCCCGCCGCGCCAGCGCAAGCCCGACTGGATTCGAGTCCGCGCGCCGGTGAGCGAAGGCTATCACGAAACCCGCCGGCTGATGCGCGAGCTCAACCTGAACACGGTGTGCGAAGAGGCCGCGTGCCCCAATATCGGCGAGTGCTGGACCCAGAAGCACGCCACGGTGATGATCCTCGGCGATGTCTGCACGCGTGCCTGTGCGTTCTGCAACGTCAAGACCGGGATGCCGCGCCCCGTCGATCCGATGGAGCCGGAAAACACCGCGATCGCCGCTGCCAAGATGGGCCTGAAGCACATCGTCATCACCAGCGTCGACCGCGACGACCTGCCCGATGGCGGGGCGAGCCAGTTCGTCAAGGTGATCGAGGCGCTGCGCCGCAACACGCCCGACACCACGATCGAGATCCTCACCCCGGATTTCCGCAACAAGATGCGCCCCGCGGTCGAGGCGATTTGCGAAGCCGGGCCAGACGTTTACAACCACAATCTCGAAACCGTCCCGCGCCTTTACCCGACCATCCGTCCGGGCGCGCGCTATTATGCCTCGTTGCGTCTTCTCGAAGAGGTCAAGGCACACAACCCGCTGATCTTCACCAAGTCGGGCATCATGCTCGGCCTGGGCGAACAACGGCTCGAAGTGCACCAGGTGATGGACGACATGCGCTCGGCCGAGGTCGATTTCATCACCATGGGCCAGTATCTCCAGCCCACGCCCAAGCACGCCGCGGTCGAGGAATTCGTCACGCCCAAGGCTTTCGCCGCCTTCGGTTCGATCGCGCGCGCCAAGGGTTTCCTGCAGGTCGCATCGAGCCCGCTGACACGGTCGAGCTACCACGCGGGCGACGATTTCGCGGTGATGAAAGCCGCGCGCGAGGAAAAGCTCGCCAAGGCGAAGGGGCGCGACAAGGACCGGCTCGCGATCTGATGGTCGGTATTCGCGAAACCCGCAGGCTCCCTTATAGCGCCGAGCAGATGTTCGACCTCGTCGCCGATGTCGGGCGTTATCGCGAATTCCTGCCCTGGGTGATCGCGACCCGCGTGCGCGCCAACAGCGACACCGAAATGGTCGCGGACATGGTGGTCGGCTTCAAGTCACTGCGCGAGACCTTCACCTCGCGCGTGAAGAAGGACCGCCCGCGCGAGATCGCGGTGCACTATGTCGACGGTCCGCTCTCCGATCTCGACAATGTCTGGACTTTCCGTCCGATCGACGAGCACAGCTGCGAGATCGATTTCTGCGTCGATTTCGAATTCAGGAACAAGGTGTTCCAGGCGCTGGCCGGACAATATTTCGATCGCGCTTTCCGCAAGATGGTCGAGGCCTTCGAGGCCCGCGCCCACGCGCTTTACGGCAACAGCAATTCGAGCGCGCAAATCGTCGCCTGACGGCGGATCGCGGCGCGCCCGTCGGGGCCGTCGCCGCCTTCGAAATGCTTGAGCTCGCCTTCGGGTTCGCCGGTGGCATTGCGATAAGCGCGCGCAAAAACTACCGTTCCAACCGGTTTGAGCTGGGTGCCGCCGCCGGGGCCCGCGACACCGCTGATTGCCACCGCGACATCGGCGTTGGAGCGTTCGAGCGCGCCTTGGGCCATGGCCCAGACACAGGCGATCGAGACCGCTCCGAAAGTCTCGATGATATCCTGCGCGACCCCGAGCGATTCCATCTTCGCGGCATTCGAATAGGTCACGAAACCACGGTCGAGCACCGCCGAGGACCCGGCGATCTCGGTCAGCGCGGCAGCGACGAGCCCGCCAGTGCAGCTTTCCGCGGTGGCAAGGACACGCCCGGCCGCCTTGTTATCGGCGACCACCTGCGCGGCGAGCTCGCTGATGTCAGGGGGCAGGACGAAACCGGTCACCGCCGCGTGCCTTGACCGGCATCGGATCGGTCCTTCATCGGGCCCGATGCCTTCCGTTCCTCGTCGTCCTGCACCATTTCCATGATGAAGCCGGTGAACTGGGCGAGGTTGTCAGCCGGGAGCGGATCGAGGATTTCCAGCGCGCGTTCGATCTGGGGGCAGGTCTCGGGCTTGATTTCCTGGGCGACCAGGTTGGTGAGAAGGCCATCGACAAAGGGGCGCAGCGAACCGTCATCGAGCATGGCGATCATGTCGCTTGCTCCGTCATCCTCTTGCGTCGCCAGGCCGATGAGCAGCGCCTTGGCACCCGGCCAGCCAGCCTCGCTGCCATCTGCGAACTTGTCCCGCAGCCGTTCGCTGTTCGACAAGGCAAAGCCGTTCGGGTCGAGCCGCGAAGTGCACCGGTCGAGATAGCCCTCGAAGGCGTGCGGCAGGGCATAACGCGTGGCCGAGGCGACCGCGACCGGGTCAAGGTCTCGCGCGCCTTGTGCGGAGGCCGGAACCGATACGAGCAGGGCGGCCGAGCCGAGGGCGACTGCGGCGAGGGTGGTAAAACGGGTCATATCTTGGCTCCGGTCTGGGATAGTGTCTTCTAGCGGTTCGAATGGAGGCTGACGATGGCCTGCGCGGCGATACCTTCGCCGCGGCCGGTAAAGCCGAGCCTTTCGGTCGTGGTTGCCTTGATGCTTACAGCGCCCTCGTCGAGCCCGGTCAACCGCGCGATCTCGGCGCGCATCGCGGCGCGGTGTGGGCCGATCTTGGGCGCTTCGCAGATGATCGTGCAATCGAGGTTGGAAAGCGCAAAGCCCGCTTCGCGAACGAGCCGCACCGCGTGTTCGACGAACCGGCCCGAGCGCGCGCCCGCCCATTGCGGATCGCTGGGCGGGAAATGGGTGCCGATATCGCCGTCTCCGATCGCTCCGAGCAGCGCATCGGTGATCGAGTGAAGCACCACGTCTGCATCCGAATGGCCGGCAAGGCCGTGGCTGTGATCGATCCTGACGCCGCCCAGCCACAATTCCTCGCCCTCGGCGAGGCGGTGGACATCATATCCCTGTCCGATGCGAAAGGCTGGCACCTTGTCGGTCTCCTTCAGGTCGTTCGCGAAGGTTATCTTGGCGAGACGTTCGTCACCTTCGACCAGCGCAACTGAACCCGAGCTTGCAGCGAGAACTTGCGCATCATCGCCCGCGTCCCGTTTCTCGTTCCATGCGCGGTGCGCGGCAAGGATGGCGCTGGTGCGAAAGGCCTGCGGCGTCTGGACCCGTCGCAAATCCTCGCGCCGCGCCGCACCCTTCATCGTGCCTACATCGCTGGCGATGGCGAGGCTGTCGACCACCGGCAGGACAGGGATCGCGCCCTCGTGGCTTTCGAGCGCATCGCAAAGCCGTTCGATCACCGCGCGCGGCAGGTCGGGGCGCGCGGCATCGTGGATCAGCACGCGGTCGGGCGCTCCGGCGGCGTCGAGCGCCTCGAGGCCCGCGCGCACCGATTGACGCCGCGTCGCCCCGCCGGTGACGAGGCGATAGCCCTCGATCCCGGCGAGTGCCTGGTGCGCATCGTCCTCGGCCCCTTGCGCGATCACCACCAGCAGCGGTTCGGCCCCGGCGTCGCGCAATGCGGCGACAGAATGCGCGATCAGTGCTCGGCCGCGCCACTGGCAGAATTGCTTGGGCACGTCGCCGCCCGCGCGCAAACCCTTGCCCGCCGCGACGACGATCGCTGCGAAGGGGGGGAGGGGGGCGGTATCAGTCATGCAAGCGAGTGCGCTTAGGGTCTGGACGGATTTTTCGCAATCCACTATGCGCCTGCACAATATTTAGGCAATTTCCCCGCATGACCACACCTCCTTCTCCCCCCCCGGCGATCAAGCCGATCCAGATCGGTCCTGTGACCATCGACGAGCCCGTGCTGCTCGCTCCGATGACCGGTGTGACCGACATGCCGTTCCGCACGCTGGTGCGGCGCTATGGCTCGGGCCTCAACGTGACCGAGATGGTGGCGAGCGAGGCGGCGATCCGCGAAACCCGCCAGTCGATCCAGAAAACCGCCTGGGACAAGACCGAGGAACCGGTCTCGATGCAGCTGGTCGGGTGCGATCCCGACAGCATGGCCGAGGCCGCCAAGCTCCAGGAAGGCAATGGCGCGGCGATCATCGACATCAATTTCGGATGCCCGGTGCGCAAGGTCGTCGGCCAGTTTGCCGGCAGCGCGCTGATGCGCGAGGTGCCGCTCGCGACCCGCCTGATGGAAGCGACCGTCAAGGCGGTCGACGTGCCGGTGACGGTAAAGATGCGGATGGGCTGGGACCATGCGAGCCTCAACGCACCCGAAATGGCCCGGATCGCCGAGGATCTGGGGGTCAAGATGATCACCGTCCACGGCCGCACGCGCAACCAGATGTACAAGGGGTCAGCCGACTGGTCTTTCATTCGCAAGGTCAAGGATGCGGTCTCGATCCCGGTCATCGTCAACGGCGATATCTGCACCATCGACGATGCGGCAAAGGCGCTCGAACAATCGGGAGCAGACGGGCTGATGATCGGACGCGGCGCCTACGGCAAGCCGTGGCTGCTCGGCCAGGTCATGCACTGGTGGCGCACGGGCGAAGTGATCGCGACCCCCAGCTTCGATGAACAATACGAGGTGCTGGTCGAGCATTATCACCGCATGCTCGACCATTATGGCCGCAATGTCGGGACCAAGATCGCGCGCAAGCATCTGGGCTGGTACACCAAGGGGATGCACGGATCGGCGGAATTCCGCAACAAGGCCAATTTCATCGACGATCCCGACGAGGTTCTCGGCGAGATCGCGCGCTTTTACGAGCCGTTTCTCGGCCGCCGCGGCAGCGGTGAAAGAGACCTCGAAACCCGGGCCGAAGCGGCCTGACAATGGCGCCGGCGCAGCTGGCCGAAAGGGTCGAGATCCCCGCGCACGACACCTCGCGACCCGATGCCCAGGCGCAGATCGCAGGAATGGGCCTCGCACTGGTCCTGATCGATCCCGACACCCGTGTCGCCGAGGTCAATTACGCGGCGCAAAACCTGCTTGGCCGCAGCGAACGGCATCTCTTAGGCTGCACGCTCGCCGATGCGATCGGCCCGCTCGACCCGCGCTTCGAAAGCCGGATTGCCGATAACGAGGCAGGGCTGGTCGCGCATGGGATCGCGATCAGGTCGCTCGATGATCGCGGCGAAGACCAGGAACAGCGATCAGGGCAGCGGGTCGACATGACGCTCACGCCCCTGGCCGGCCACCCGGGCTGGCGGGTGGTCACCCTCGTTGCCAATCCGCGCGAAAATGCGCCGGACGACGATGCATCGCCGGGCGCGCTTGGCGCGCCGTCAGTGCTCGCTCACGAGATCAAGAACCCGCTCGCCGCAATCCGCGGCGCCGGACAACTCGCCGAACGCAAGCTTGCCGATGGCGACAAGAAGCTCGCCCGCATGATCACCGGCGAGGTGGACCGGATCGCACGGCTGATCGACCGAATGCAGCAATTGGGCGCAAGCACCCGTGACGAGCTGACGCCGTGCAATCTTCACGAGGCGATCCGCTCCGCGATCGCCACCGTTCGCGCCGCGCGCGAGGGGCGCGTTGTCATCACCGAGGCCTTCGACCCCTCGCTGCCACCCGTACTTGCCCATCGCGAGGCGCTCGAACAGGTGCTGATCAACCTGCTGTCAAATGCCTGCGATGCGGTGGAAGGAGCCCAGAGCGGCTCGGTAAGCGTGCGCACGCGCTTTGTCAGCGGGGAGGGGTTCCGCGCAATCCGGCTCGGCCGTGCCTACCGCTTGCCAATCGAAGTGAGCGTCATCGACAATGGCGCCGGCATCGATCCCGATCTGCGCGATCACATCTTCGAACCCTTCGTCTCGTCCAAGCGGTCGGGCCAGGGTCTCGGGCTGGCCCTTGTGCGCAAGCTGGTCCGCGACATGGACGGGACCGTCAGCCACGAGCGCGATGCACGCCGCGGCCTCACCCATTTTCGCCTGCATCTCCAGCGCGCCGAGGAGAAGGACACGTGAACGCCAGGCAAGGTCAATTGCTGCTGGTCGAGGATGACAGCGCGATCGCCACCGTCATCACCGCCGCGCTCGAGGACGAGGGTTTTGGCATCGTGCGCTGCCAGTCAATCGCCGAACGCGATCGGCAACTTGCAAGCGGGCAGTTCGACGCGATGCTGACCGACGTGAAACTGTCCGATGGCGACGGGCTGGCGACCATCGCCTCGGTGCGCGACCACGCCCCTGACATGCCGGTAATCGTGCTCTCGGCGCAGAACACGCTCGATACCGCGGTCCGTGCGAGCGACAGCGAGGCCTTCGAATACTTTCCCAAGCCCTTCGACCTCGACGAGCTGGTGCGCGCTGTCCGGCAGGCAGCAGGAGATCGGGGCGAGGCAAGCCGCGCGCCTGAACCGGACGCGATAGAGGGGATGCCGCTGGTCGGGCGCAGCCAGGCGATGCAGGGCGTCTACCGGATGATCACCCGCGTCCTGCGCAATGATCTCACCGTGCTCGTGACCGGCGAAAGCGGCACCGGCAAGGAACTGGTCGCCGAAGCGATCCACCAGCTGGGCAGCAGGCGCACCGGGCCGTTCGTCGCGGTCAATGCCGCGGCGATCCCCGCCGACCTCATCGAAAGCGAGCTTTTCGGACACGAGAAAGGCGCCTTCACCGGCGCAATCGCTCAGGCCATCGGCAAGTTCGAACAGGCCAATGGCGGCACGCTGTTCCTCGACGAGATCGGGGACATGCCCGCCGAGGCGCAGACCCGGCTGCTGCGCGCGCTGCAATCGGGCAGGATCAGGCGGGTCGGCGGCCGCCAGGAAATCACCATTGATGTCCGCATCATCGCCGCGACCCACCGCGACCTTGCTCCCATGATCGCCTCGGGCGCGTTCCGCGAAGACCTTTTCTACCGGATCAACGTCGTCCCGATAAACGTGCCGCCGCTGCGCGAAAGGCGCGAGGATATCGGCGTGCTCAGCCGCCATTTCCTCGCCGAGGCGGTCGAAGACGGCTTGCCGCGCCGCCAGCTTGCCGCCGATGCGCTTGCCGCGCTCGAGCAGCGCGAATGGCGCGGCAATGTGCGCGAGTTGCGCAATGTGATTTACCGGCTTGCATTGATGAGCCGCGAGGACGTGATCGACGCCGCCAGCCTCGTCGATATCATCGGCACCGACACTCTGGCCGAAGGAACGGGCAGGGGCGAGGGCAACCCGATCGCGACCGCGCTCGCTGATTGGCTCGAGCGCGAAAACCCGCCCGAAGGCACGCTTCACGCGTCCGCGATTGCAGCGCTCGAGAAGCCTTTGATCGAGCATGCCCTTGCGCTCACCGGCAACCAGCTGCGCGCGGCCAAGCTGCTCGGCATTAACCGCAACACCTTGCGCAAGCGGATTTCCGATCTCGATATCGAGCCCGACCGCTTTTGCAGACCGCTTGGGCGCTGATCTGCGGCCTATTTGCAACTTTTAGCTTGCATCTTTGCAACACCACGGTTGTAAACGGCCCACCATGGACAGCGTGGTAACCAAGACCGGCGACCCCGCCCCAGTGCCCGCGATAACGCGCGGCAATGCGCCAGCGCGCCAGATGCCGCGCTGGTGGCGGCAATTCGTCGTGACTTCACGGCGCGCCAACATCTTCCTGTGGCTCGAGATCGCCTCGGTAATCGCCTTGCTGGTGGCGCTCTGGGCCAATTACCTCGCCTATTCGCAGCTGCCCGCGGATTCGGGTGGTCTGCCATCCTTGCAGGTGTCGTTCCTGCTGGTCTCGGTGCTGGTGCCCGCACTGGCAATCATCGTCCTGATCGGGCGACGCCTGGCGCTGCGGCGGGCAGCAGGCAGCACCGCGCGGCTTCACGTGAGGCTGGTGTTCTTCTTCTCGGTCATCGCGGCGGTCCCGACCCTGCTCGTCTCGGGCTTTGCCGCCTTCCTGTTCCAGAGCGGGGTCGCGTTCTGGTTCTCCGATGAATCGCGTGGGCTGATGGAGAACGCCAACGCGCTTGCTGAAAGCTATTACGATGCCAACCAGCGCGACGTCGAACAGGCGACGATCACCATGGCAGTCGACATGCGCGAAATCCTGCTGCGCGTGCCGATTGCCGATCCCGATTTCATCGATTTCTATCTCTACCAGATGCAGGGCCGCGAGATCTCCGAAAGCGTGATCCTTCAAAGGCTCGCCGACGACACGTTCCGCACCGCGGTGGTGATGAACCTGATGGAAGGCAACGACCCGCTGCCGTTCAGCGAGCGTGCCCTTGTGCAGCTCGATGCGGGCGAACTGGTCGTGGTCGAAGGCAGTTCGCAGCGGATCAATGCGCTCGCCCCGATCGATCGCGAAGGCGGCGTCTATCTCTACAATGCGCGCACCACCGAAGAGACGATGTTCCAGCAGTGGGAGAGCGCGCAATCGATCTCGGTCGCCTATGACAGGCTCACCGAAGAGGCGCGCACGCTGCAATTGCGCTTCAACATCGCGCTGGTGGCGATGAGCCTGCTGCTGGTGGGCATCGCGGTGTGGTTCGCGCTGCGCTTTGCCGATCGCCAGGTGGAACCGCTGACCGATCTGGTCGGTGCGGCGCGCAAGGTCGGGCAGGGCAATTTCGCCTTGCGGGTCGAAGGGCGCACCGGCGCAGACGAGATCGGCCTGTTGAACCGCGCCTTCAACCGCATGACCGCGCAGCTCGAGAAGCAGACCCACGCGCTCGTCAGTGCCAACCGCCAGATCGACGATCGCCGCGCATTCATGGAAGCGGTGCTTGAATCGGTCACTGCAGGTGTGATCTCGGTCGACGAGGACAACCGCGTGCTGCTGATGAACGGCTCTGCCCAGGCGCTGCTCGAGGAGAGCGGCGGTGAGCACAGTGGCATGGGCGAGGCAAGGGGCGAGGCCAAGGGCGAAGGCACTGACGGTCCCAGCGCCGATCTCACCGGCCTGCCGCTCGAAGAGCTTTCGCCCGAAATCTGCCAGGTCCTGCGCGAAGGCAAGGAACGCGCGATCGTCACCCATGCCAAGGGCGGCGAATTGCTCACTCTGGCGGTCAAGATCGCTCCGGGAAGCAGCGGTCACGTTATCACTTTCGAGGATATCACCCGGCAATTGCTCGACCAGCGTCAGGCGGCATGGTCGGACGTTGCCCGGCGGATCGCGCACGAGATCAAGAACCCGCTGACCCCGATCCAGCTCGCTACCGAGCGCCTCAAGCGGCGCTATCGCAAGCAGGTCGACGATGCCGATGGCGCTCTGTTCGATGAACTGACCAGCACCATCGTGCGCCAGGTTGGCGACCTCAGGAAGATGGTCGACGAGTTTTCCTCCTTCGCGCGGCTGCCCAAGCCGGCTTTCCGCACTGAGGACGCGGTCGACCTGGTGCGCCAGGCGGTGTTCCTGCAAGAGGTCGCCCATCCCGAGATCACCTTCTCGGTCAATGCCGAAGACCTCGCTGACCGGAACCTGCGCTGCGACCGACACCAGCTTGGCCAGGCGATGACCAATGTGCTCAAGAACGCTGTCGAAGCGGTCGAGGCGCGCGCAGGCGATGAAGATGACGGGTTTTCCGGCAGGGTCGCGGTCACCATGAGCGGCGAGGGCGACCGCGTGGCGATCGCGGTGACCGATAACGGGATCGGTCTTCCCAGCGACCGCGAACGGATCGTCGAACCCTATGTCACCACCCGCGAGAAGGGCACCGGGCTCGGCCTCGCGATCGTCAACAAGATCGTCGACGAGCATGGCGGCGACATGAGCTTTGCTGCCGGCGACGACGGCGGCACCCGCGTCACCTTGCGGTTCGCGCGCAATCCCGAGAATCGCGCTAGCGAGGCCGCCGAATGACCGGTTCCCGCATCCGCCCCTTTCCCTTGAATACCCCCGCTGACACGAGGAGAGCCTGATGGCGCTCGAAATTCTGATAGTCGACGACGAACGCGACATCCGCGAACTGGTCGCCGGTGTGCTCGGCGATGAAGGCTATGAATGCCGCACCGCTGCCGACAGCACCAGCGCGCTGGCCGCCATCGACGAGCGCCGGCCGAGCCTCGTCTTGCTCGATGTCTGGCTTCACGGCAGCGAGCTCGACGGGCTCGAGACGCTCGATGCGATCAAGCAGCGCGAGCCCGATCTGCCGGTGATCATCTTTTCCGGTCACGGCAATATCGACACCGCCGTTTCGGCCGTGGGCCGCGGGGCGATGGACTTTATCGAAAAACCCTTCGAGGCCGAGCGGCTGCTTCTGCTGGTCGAACGCGCGACCGAGACCGAGCGCCTGCGCCGCGAGAACACGCAATTGCGCGATTCGAGCTGGGGCAGCGCCGATTTCACCGGCAATTCCTCGGCGATCAACGCGGTACGCGCGACGCTCAAACGGGTCGCCAATACCGGCAGCCGGGTGCTGATCTCGGGTCCGGCAGGCGCGGGCAAGGAAGTCGCTGCGCGGATGCTCCACGCCTGGAGCGGGCGCGCCGACAGCGCCTTCGTCCTCGTCAATTCCGCGCGGATCACCCCCGAACGCTTCGAACAGGAACTGTTTGGAGAGGAAGCGGACGGCAAGCAGGTGCGTCCGGGCCTTCTCGAAATGGCCGATGGCGGCACGCTCTATCTCGACGAAGTGGCTGACATGCCGCTGTCGACCCAGGCGCGCATCTTGCGCGTGTTGACCGACCAGAGCTTCGTGCGCGTGGGCGGCACACGCCAGATCGGCGTCGATGTGCGCGTCGTCTCCTCGACCACGCGCGATCTCGCGGTGGAGATGGAGGAGAAGCGCTTCCGCGAGGACCTGTTCTACCGGCTCAACGTGGTGCCGGTGACGATCCCCTCGCTTGCCGATCGCCGCGACGACATTCCTGCGCTCGCCGAGCACTTCTTCACCCGCTATTCGACCGACCAGGGCATCGCGCCGCCGGAAATCTCGAAAGAGGCCATGGCAGCGCTCCAGGCCTATGACTGGCCCGGCAATGTGCGCCAGCTTCGCAACGTGGTCGAACGCACGATCATCATGACCCCGCGCGACCGGCTGACCGTGGTTGAACCCGACATGCTGCCGGGCGAGATTACCGGGGGAAGGCTGGCAGCGGCAGGGCAGGGCCTTTCCGCGATGATGGGGGTGCCGCTGCGCGAAGCGCGCGAAAGTTTCGAGCGCGAATATCTCTCGATCCAGATTCGGCGGTTCTCGGGCAATATCTCGAAAACCGCGACTTTCATCGGGATGGAACGCTCGGCGCTGCACCGCAAGCTCAAGCTGCTCGGCATGGCCGACCGCAAGGATGACGGGCGCAAGAACTGACCGTTTACCCGGGGTTACAGGCGGGCGAGAAATTCTTGCATTGCCGCGAAGGGACGCAAGCGGCATGATGGTAAACACGCAGCAGGCGCGGAACGGCGCGTATTTCTGCGAACATGCGGACCGTAACAGCGGCCGCCAAGAACAGGAGCCTTACAATGTCTGATGGGCGAACTCTCTCTCCGCGCCCGCACAATTCCACTGCCCGGCAAGGGGCACCCGATCATGGTGGTGAAGGCGGGGCAAAAGGCACGAAACAGGGAAATCTCCAGGACGCGTTCCTGAACCTGTTGCGCAAGAACAAGACACCGGTGACGATGTTTCTCGTCAAGGGCGTCAAGCTTCAGGGCATCGTGACCTGGTTCGACAATTTCTCGATCCTCCTGCGACGGGATGGCCAATCGCAGCTGGTCTACAAGCACGCGATCTCGACCATCATGCCCGGCACCTCTGTCGATTCCGGCCAGTTTGCGAACCGCGCGGTGGGGCGCAAGCAACGATTGCTCCAGGATGTGTTTCTCACGCGGGTGAGCGAATCCGGGGTCCAAGTGACCATGTTTCTTGTCAACGGCGTGATGCTGCAAGGGCGCATCGCCGCCTTCGACCTGTTCTGCATGCTGCTCGAACGCGATGGCGCGGTTCAACTCGCCTACAAGCACGCGGTCTCGACGATCCAGCCTGCAAGCCCGGTCGACCTGTCCGAGGACGGGGCGACGGACGCATCCGGGCGCGATGATGATCGCGAACGCGACGACGATTAGGGACCCGATCGCTGAGTTTTGACGAGACATTGATGGACGAGGTGACCCGCGGTGCGCGGGCGCTCGTGTTGTGCCCGGATATCCGCCGGATCGCCTACGATCTCGACGCCGAGGAACGGCTTGCCGAGGCCGAGGGGCTGGCGCTCGCGATCGGGGTGGTGATCGCACATTCGGCGGTGTTGCCGGTGCGTCAGATGCAGCCCAACACCCTGTTCGGTTCGGGCCAGGTCGAAAATATCGCGGTCTGGTGCGAACAATATGAGTGCGAGCTCGTGATCGTCGACGGTGCCTTGTCGCCGATCCAGCAGCGCAATCTCGAAGACCGTCTGAAACGCAAGGTGATCGATCGCACCGGCCTGATCCTCGAGATCTTCGGCGAACGTGCCGCGACCGCCGAGGGGCGCCTTCAGGTCGAGCTTGCCCATCTCGATTACCAGCAGAGCCGGCTCGTGCGCAGCTGGACCCACCTCGAACGCCAGCGCGGTGGTTTCGGCTTTCTCGGCGGGCCGGGCGAAACCCAGATCGAGGCCGACCGCCGGATGATCCGCCAGCGCATGGCGCGTCTGCGGCGCGAACTCGAACAGGTTCGCAAGACCCGCGCGCTCCACCGCGAAAGGCGGGGCAGGGCACCCTGGCCGGTGATCGCGCTGGTGGGTTATACCAATGCCGGCAAGTCGACGCTGTTCAACCATCTAACCGGTGCCGAGGTCATGGCCGAGGACCTGTTGTTCGCAACGCTCGACCCGACCATGCGCGCCATCAGCCTGCCGGGCGTCGAGAAAGCGATCCTGTCGGACACGGTGGGCTTCATTTCGGACCTGCCGACCCAGCTCGTCGCCGCGTTCCGGGCAACGCTCGAGGAAGTGACCGGCGCCGACGTTATCTGCCATGTGCGCGACATGGCCAATCCCGCCCATGCCGCGCAAAAGAAGCAGGTCCTCGCCGTGCTTGCCGATCTCGGCGTCGTCGATCCCGAAACCGGCGAAAGCGAGATCCCGATCATCGAGGTCTGGAACAAGGCCGACTTGATCGACCCCGAACGGCTCACCCAATTGCAGGAGGTCGCAGGCGACCAGGACGCGGTGCTCGTCTCGGCGGCGAGGGGCGAGGGTATCGATGCATTCGCTGCCGCGGTCGCCGAAAGGCTGACCGAACGCGCCCGGGAACTGGAGGTCACGCTTCCGGCATCGGACGGACGGCGGATCGCCTGGCTCCATGCCCATGGCGAGGTGCTCTCCGACGAGGAAGCCGGGGAAGGGGAGAACGGCCCCATGCGCAAGCTGAGAGTTCGGCTTAACCCCAAGGAACTGGGTCAATATGCCAGTCTGACAACCTGATTTTATAGTGTTTTTTCGGACTTCTTGACCCGCTGCCAGTATTCTTCCTGCTCATCGAGCGAAAGCGCGGCAAAATCCTTGTTGTCGGCGCTGGCGAGGGCTTCCATCGACCGGAAACGGCGTTCGAACTTGCTGTTGGCCGCCTTGAGCGCCTGCTCTGCATCGACCCCGTAGCGGCGGATGATATTGACCGCGACGAACAAGACGTCGCCGGCCTCGATCAAGCGTTCCTCGTCCTCGGCGCTGTCGAGCTCGTCGAGCTCCTCGAGCAGCTTTTCGCGCGGGCCGGCAGTGTCGGGCCATTCGAACCCCACGCGCGCGGCGCGTTTCTGGAGTTTTTCCGACCGCAGGAGCGCCGGTAACGCCGCGGCAACGCCGTCCATTGCGCTCCTGGCACCATCCTGTTCGCGCTCGCTGGCCTTGATGTCCTCCCAGCGCGCTGGTGTCATCGAGCCGTCTTCGCTGCCGAAGATGTGCGGATGGCGCGCTTCCATCTTGTCGCTGATTGCGCGTGCGACATCCTCGAAAGCGAAATGACCGGCTTCCTCGGCCATGCGCGCATGGAAAACGACCTGGAACAGCAGATCACCAAGTTCGGACCGCAAGTCTGCCATGTCGTCGCGCTCGATCGCGTCGGCAACTTCGTATGCTTCTTCAATCGTATACGGCGCGATGCTGCCAAAATCTTGTGCCGTGTCCCATTCGCATCCGTGATCGGGATCGCGCAGCCGGGCCATGATGGCCAGGAGACGGTCGATTTGCGTCGTGGGGGCGGTTTCGCTCATGGCCTCGATAACGGAATGATAATATATATTATGTTAAATAACATGCGGGTCGGGTTCAGGTCGGGAGCCTCGCCCCGAGCAAGTCCGCGACGACGAAAAGCCCCGCGAAGATCGCAAGCCAGACCAGCGCGAGCTGCGCGATCCGGCTCCAGCCGAGCTTGAAACTTGCCAGCGCGCTGCCAGCCAGGACCAGCCATCCCAGCATCGCCACGATCGAGACAATTGCGCCTTCATTCATGCCCTTAGCTCCAATCCGTCATAACCGACCACCACGCCTTCAGGCACTTCGTCCACGAGCGTCTGGTAATCCATGCTCTTGTCGAGATGGCTTAGCACAAGCGTCCCGCAACCCGAACGTTCCGCCAGTTCGAGCGCCATGTCCAGATGCGCATGGGTTGGATGTGGGTCGCGCCTGAGACAATCGCTGACAAGGATATCGACGCCTGAATACAGGTCGACCATTTCCTCGGATATTTCCGAAAAATCCGTGGCATAGGCGATGCTCTTGCCATCGGCATCGAACCGGAATCCGGTCGTCTCGCCCGGCCCGTGCTGCATCTGGCACCATTCGACGCCGAACCCGGCGACGATCCGCAGCCGGTCGAGCGTTTCCAGCGAACAGATCGTCGGATAGCCGTCTTGCCCTGCGAAGACGTAGCCGAAGCGCTGGCGCAGCCGCCGCACGGTCTCGGTCGAGGCATAGGCCGGGATCGGACCGCCGCGTCCGTAGCGCAACACCCTGAGATCATCGATGCCGTGGCAATGATCGGCGTGATCGTGGGTCCAGAACACCGCGTCGATCCGGTTGATGCGATTGGCGAGCAGCTGTGCGCGGCAATCCGACGAAGTGTCGACAAGCAGGCGGCGTCCCTCGTCGCTCTCGACCAGGATCGATACGCGCGTTCGACGGTTTCGCGGCTCGTTCGGGTCGCAATCGCCCCAGTCGCCGGTGCCGTCCTCGCCTCCGATGCGCGGCACCCCGGTCGAGGTGCCTGAACCCAGCATGACGAGTTTCACAGCGCCGCCTTGGCAAACAGGCGCTTGAAATTGGCGGTGGTCCGCGCGGCGAGCTGCTCCTCCGACACTCCGCGCAACTCGGCCACGAAGCGCGCGGTGTCGGCGACGAAGGCCGGTTCGCAGGTCTTGCCGCGATTGGGCACAGGTGCGAGGAACGGGCTGTCGGTTTCGACCAGCAGGCGGTCATCGGGCACGATTTTCGCAGTCTCCTGCAAATCCTTCGCGTTCCTGAAGGTGACGATGCCCGATAGCGAGATCGTGAGCCCGAGATCGAGCACCTTGCGCCCGAATTCGGCGGAAGCGGTAAAGCAGTGGATCAGCGCTGGGAACGCGCCCTTGGCCATTTCATCTTCGAGGATTGAAATCGTGTCGTCCTCGGCATCGCGTGTGTGGATGATCACTGGCAGCTGCGTTTCGCGCGAGACATCGAAATGCATTCGGAACAATCGGGCCTGCGCTTCGCGGTCCGAATGTTCGTAGAAATAGTCGAGCCCCGTCTCGCCGATCGCGATGACGCGCGGGTCCTGTGTCGCCGCCAGCAGCGTCTCGCGCGAAAGGTCCTGGTGGTCGTCGGCATGATGCGGGTGGATACCGACGCTGGCATAGACATCGGGTTCGCGGTTCGCGGTCGCGACGACCTGGTCCCATTCGGACCTCTTGGTCGAAATGTTGAGAAAGGCCCCCACCCCGCGTTCGCGCGCCCGGGACAGAACGCCTTTCTGGTCATCGACCAGCCCGTCATATTCGAGGTGGCAATGGCTATCGACCAGCATCACGCATCCTCCCCGGCCGGCAGTTCGAGCCGCGGGAAAACCGGAATTGGCTTGGCCACGGTGAACCCGCTCGCGACCAGCCGCTGATACCAGCCATGGTCGCCGAGCGCATCGTAACCGCGCTCATCGCTCGGAACGCCGAGCTGTTCGAGCAGAATCGCGGCCTTTTCGGGTACCACGGGCTGGATCGCGATCGCGAGATCGCGCAGGCACATGAACAGCGTCTGGAGCACCGCCTTCATGCGCTCGGGATCGGTCTTGCGCAGCGTCCACGGCGCCTGCTCGTCGACATATTGGTTGCAGGCATAGACCGCCTTGATCCACGCCTCGATCCCGACCGAGAAGGCGAGCCTTTCAAACTCGCGCGGAAGGTCTTGAGCACAGGCATCCTGCACCGTCTGGAGCAGCGCCTTGTCCTCGCCGGCCGGTTCGAAGTCGCCGATTGCGCCATCCATGTTCTTGGCGATCATCGAGAGCGTGCGCTGCGCGAGATTGCCGAAACTGTTGGCAAGCTCGGCATTGGCACGGGTGACGATGGCCTCGGGCGAATAGGACCCGTCCTGGCCGAAGGCGACCTCGCGCATCAGAAAATAGCGCAGGGTGTCGACCCCGAATTCGTCCGCGAGCGCGAGCGGGTCGGTGACATTGCCGAGCGATTTCGATTCCTTTTGCCCGCGGTTGAGCAGGAATCCGTGACCGAACACCGACTTGGGCAGCGGCAGGTCCGCGCTCATCAGGAAAGCCGGCCAGTAGATCGTGTGGAACCGCACGATATCCTTGCCGATCAGGTGAAGGTTGGCAGGCCAGAACTTGCGCATCTCCTCGGTGTCGTCGGGAAATCCGAGGCCGGTTATGTAATTGGTGAGCGCATCGACCCAGACATACATGACGTGGTTGTCCGAGCCCGGCACCTTCACCCCCCAGTCGAAACTGGTGCGGCTGACCGAAAGGTCGCGCAAGCCGCCCTCGACAAAGGCGATCATCTCGTTGCGGCGGCTTGCCGGTTCGAGAAAGCCTGGTTTCCTGAGCAGGTCTAGCAGCGGCTTTTCGTATTTCGACAGGCGGAAGAACCAGCTTTCCTCGACGGTCCATTCGACCGGCGTGTCCTGCGGCGAGAGCTTCTCGCCCCCATTGCCCACTTTCAGCTCGCTTTCGTCGTAATAAGCCTCGTCACGGACCGAATACCAGCCTTCGTAGCGGTCGAGATAGAGGTCGCCTGCCGCTTCCATCCGGCGCCAGATTTCCTGGCTGGCGCGGTGATGGTCGTCTTCGACGGTGCGGATGAAGCGATCGAAACTGATGTTAAGTTTCTCGTCCATCTCACGGAAATATCCCGACATTTCGTCGGCGAGATCGCGCGGGGTGCGGCCCTGTTCGTCGGCCTTGCGCGCCATTTTGAGGCCGTGTTCGTCGGTCCCCGTCTGGAACCGCACGTCGCGCCCGCGCAGCCGCTGGAAACGGGCGATGACATCGGCGGCGATGCCTTCATAGGCGTGTCCGATATGCGGACGGCCATTGGGATAGTTGATCGCGGTGGTGATGTAGAACGGTTCAGCCATGGGCAGGTGCGCTAGCCGGGGCGGCGCGCGTGAGCAAGGTGCCGATTTCGAGCGTAAGCAGCCCGGTGTCGAAATTGTGGTGCGGGGCCTGCGCGGCAAGCGTGACAAGCTGCGCATGCGCCTCGATCAGCGCGGCGCGGTGCGCATCGTCCTGGCATGTGCGCGCATGCTCGGCGACAATGGCCTGGGCAAGCTCCATCACCGCCTGCAAACGCTCGCGATCGGCACGCGGGCCGATCATGGTGGCAAGATCGGCGCGCGGCTTCATCGTCGTGTCGCAGCCGGTGATCATCGCGGTGATCGCGTCGGCGATCGGGGCGAGGCATTGATCGGCAAAGCGCAGGGCGGCGCCGTAACTGCCCTGGGCTGCGCGGATCGCGGCCTCAATATCGTCGCCCGCGGCTTCCTCGGCAGCATCGAGCATGGCTTCCAGTTGCGCGTCGCTCAACGGCGGGAAGCGCAACACGCGGCAGCGCGAGCGGATCGTCGGGAGAAGGCGCGCGGGCCGGTGGGTGACGAGCATGAAGAAGGTGCCCTGCGGCGGTTCCTCAAGGCTCTTGAGCAGCGCGTTCGAAGCGCCCGTTTCCATGTCGTCGGCAGGATTGATGATCACCACCCGGCGATCACCCAGCGTCGGACGGGTGTTCAGGCGCTTCTGCATCGCGCGGATCTGCTTCACCCGGATAGAGCGCGCGCGTTCGTAATCCTTGCCATCGGCGGCAGCGCGTTCGGCCTTGTCATCCTTGGGCCCATAGGTGAGCGTGATGATATCGGGATGCTCGCCCGCGGGCTGCGAGACGCCGTCCTCGGCCACCAGTGCGCGTGCCGCGGCAACGGCAAATTCGTGTTTTCCCAGCCCGCTCTTTCCAGCGAGGATCCAGCCGTGGTGCATCCGGCTGCCGACCATCGCGGCGCGCCATTCCGTCCAAGGGCCGGTGTGGTTGGGCCAATCGGTCACGGCGTCTCACCCAGCAAGCGGCCGAGCGCTGCCATGATGCGCGCATGGACTTCATCGGGCGAACCGGAACCGTCGACGATGCGAAAGCCTTCGGGATCGGCTTCGGCAAGGTCGCGGAAACTTTGCGCAACCGCGCGGTGATAAGCTATCGGGCGCCCGCCAATCGCGTCCGAGCTGTCGCCATCCCGCCTGGCCAGGCGCTGGGCCAGCTGGTCCTCGCCACATTCGAGCAGGATCGTGCAGTCGGGCCGCAATCCCTCGCTGCCAAATGCGTGCAAGCGGGAGATCGCCTCGTCTTCAAGGCCCCCTGCCCCGCCCTGGTAAGCTCGGCTCGAATCGACGAAACGGTCGCACACCACCCACGCGCCTTGTGCAAGCGCGGGGCGGATCAGCGCCTCGACATGATCGGAGCGGGCGGCAGCGAACAACAGCGCTTCGGCGCGGGGTCCCCATCCCTCGCCCGGGGGATCGAGCAGAAGCGCGCGGATCGCCTCGGCACCCGGCGTGCCGCCCGGTTCGCGCGTGGTCACGACCTCGTGCCCGCGCTCGCGCAAGGCGTCGGCGAGCAGGCGCGACTGGGTGGACTTGCCGGTCCCCTCGCCCCCTTCGAGAGCAATGAACCGTCCCGATTGCATGACGCCTGTCATGTCAGCCACCCCGCGATCCCGTTGATGACCCGCGAGATGAAGCCCGCTTCGGTAACCGTTTCGGCTGCGACCAGCGGAATGCGCGCCGGTTCCATATCGGGCACTTCTACCACGAGGGTGGCGACCTGTTCGCCGGCGAGGAAAGGCGCGCGCAAGGGGCCGTCATAGCTGATCGAGGCGAGCAGCTCGCCGCTGCGACCGCGAGGCACGTTGACATAGACGTTCCGCTCGGTCCTGAGAGCAACGCTGCGCGCATCGCCGCCTTGCACGCGTGCGCTGCCGACAATTTCGCTCTCGCCGAACAGGCGTTTGCGCTCGAAGGCGGCAAAGCCCCACTCGGCAAAGGCGCGCGCGGCCCGGGCGCGCACGGCATTGCGCGGGGCGCCGGCGATGACAAGAACCAGCCGTTGGCCGCCGCGTGACACCGTGCCGAGATAGCCGAAGCCGGATTCGTTGGTGTAGCCAGTCTTGATCCCGTCGGCCCCGCGCAAGCGCCCGATCAGAGGGTCGCGGTTGGGCTGCTCGATCCCGTTGTAGGCGAAGCCGGGCTTGCCGACATAGCGCGCGAACTTGCGCGGGTGGCGCGAAATCATCGCCTCGGCAAGCCGGACGAGGTCGGTTGCAGTGGTGAAGGTGCGCCCCTCGTCGGGCCAGCCATTGGGCGTGCCGAACCAGCTATCGGTCATGCGCAGGCCGCGTGCGCGCTGGTTCATCCCCTCAACCCAGCTATCGACCGATCCGGCCTGCCCCTCGGCAAGCATGACCGAACCGTCATTGGCCGAAATGTTGGCAATCCCCATCAGCAGGCTGTCGACTTGCACGCGGTCGCCCGCATTGATCCACATGGTCGACCCCTCGCCCGCCCATTCGCGCCATGTCGCGTCCGTCATCTTGAATGTCTGCGCCGGGTCGAGCTTGCCTTCCTCGATCAGTTCGAACGCATGGTACAAGGTCATCACCTTGGTGATCGAGGCGGGAACGAAGCGCCGGTTCGCCTCGCGCGAATAGAGCACCTGCCCGCTGGAAATATCGACCAGCAAGGCAATCGGCGCATCGCCTTCGCTCGGTACGGCCGGACGCACTTGCGCAGCCGCCGGGAGCGCAAGGGCAAATGCCGCGAGCAAGACGGCCAATCGGGAAATCGGTGAAATCACCCGGGCGATATACGAAAGCCCGGCGCAAGATGCGAGAGCGGTGGCGCGCTTAGTTCACGATTTCGTCGGCCAGCAGCCCAACGCTCATCGCGTAATAGTTCGAGCAATTGTATTCGAGGATCACGCGGTAATTACCCGTCAGCAGCCAGGCGGGTGTGCCAGGCCCATCGGGCTGGAACAATGACACCAGCGTGTCGCCGGGAAGCGGGCGCTGCGGCTGCACGCCGAGCGCGCGCCATTCGTCGATGGTCTTCCATTGGCTGTGGCGTTCGTGGACCCGGGGACAGACCTGCGCGACGATCTCGGTGCGGTAGGCATCGACATCGAAACCGCCCGGCACCGAGGCGCGCACGCCCCAGGGCTGTCCGGTGCGCCAGCCGGCGTCGCGGAAATAATTGGCTATCGATGCGAAGGTGTCGGCGCGATTGGTGAAGATATCGGCGCGCCCGTCACCATCGCCATCGGCGGCAAGCCGGAGATATACAGATGGAAGGAACTGCGGATTGCCGAATGCGCCCGCATAGGAGCCGACCAGTTGCTGGCGCGAGAAGCCGCGATCGGCGACCTTCATCAATGCCACCCATTCGCCTGCAAAAAGGTCTCGGCGGCGGCCTTCCCACGCGAGCGTTGCAAGGCTGCGCGAAAGGTCGAAATCGCCGCGGATCCGGCCATAGCTGGTCTCGTGCCCGAAAATCGCGACGATGATCTCGCCAGGAACGCCAAATTCGCGCTCGATCGCGCGCAGCTGGCCGCTATGGGCGCGGAAGACGCTGCGACCGCCCGCGATCCGGGTCGAATTGACATGGGTCGCGATATAGGGCGCGAGCGCGGGATAGCCGCGCCGGGTCGGGCTGCCGGGCTGCCCCTGGTCGAGCCGGATCACGCGCGGATTGGGGGTCAGCCCCGCGGTCATCCGGTCGATGGTCCTCTCGCTCACGCCTTCGGCCCGGGCGCGCGCCTTGAGCAATTCGAGATAGGCGTCGAAATCGACCCCGTCGCGTGCGGCGACCTGCGCGGAAACGGGTTCGGGCGCGGCATGGCTCCCGGCAAGAGCGGTGCCAAAGGCAAGTGCGGCGAGTGCGAGGGAGCGTGTGATCGGCATTGCGCGTCTATTCCATCATTGACCTGAATCAGGGGTGAGCGAGACCGGCCGGCGTCCTGCCCGCTTACGAGCAGATCGCATATCGACGCAGGAACTCATAGTCCTCGCGGCACGCATCGGCTGTCCTGGCATACGCCCCGTCGAGTTTCGGCAGAGCGCCGGGCGAATTGCCGAAGCCTGTCGAGGCGTTGACCTTGTCATACCAGTGCGCCCCCCAGATACCGTCCTCGGGATGAGGACCCTTCTCCCAGGACAACATGGCCGGGTCGCATTCGATCCCCAATGCCGAACACAGCTTCGCCAGCACGCCCTCCGGATCGGCGAGGATCGCGTCGGAATCGACCACGGGCGGCGGGCTTCCGGTGCGCTCGGCCTCGCGCTCGAAATAGTCGCGCAACCGGGCAAAGCCGAGCATTTCGGGATCGCGCAGCTCGTTCTTTGCGCGGTAGCTTGCGACCACGCGTTCGGGAGCGCGGATCAGGAAGGCATGGCGGTGCTGCGGCATGTCGGCAATATCGACCGGGCCGACCATGTGGTGCGGCATGTGCTTCTGATACCAGACCGGCTCGCCACCTGGAGCATCGCCCGATTGCGCGGCGAGCACGCTGGCCCAGTCGCAATCCATGTCGGCGATGGTCTCGGCCGCCATCGGGTGGTCCTCGCCGCTGGCCTTCAGAAACGCGCCGTAGAAGGGTTCATCGCTCATCGCGCAATCGCTGCGCGCCCCGAAGCTGCGCATCATCGCGGTCGAGATGTTGCGCGGGCCCGACCACATGGCGATGCGGATGGTCACGCGGCTGTGTCCCTGTCGATCAGCTCGCGATAGAGGACCTGCAAATGCGCGACCATCGGTCCGCGCCCTTGCGTGAGCGCGCGCCCATCGACTTCGGTCACCGGCACGACACCGGCAAAAGTGCCGGTCACGAAGGCCTCGTCGGCGCCATAAACATCTGTGAGCGAAAAGTTCTTCTCGAACACGGGGATGCCCGCCTCGCGGCAGATGTGGATGACATTGGCCCGGGTGATCCCGCCGAGGCAGTAATCGCCGCTCGACGTCCAGACCTCGCCCTTGCGCACGATGAAGAAATGCATGGAGTTGCAGGTGGCGACGAAGCCATGAGGATCGAGCATCAGCGCCTCGTCCGCTCCGGCCTGGGCGGCCTGGATGCAGGCGGTGATGCAATTGAGCTTGGAATGCGAATTGAGCTTCTGGTCCTGCACCGCCGGATCGCCGCGGCGGACATGCACGGTGAACAGCCGGATGCCTTTTTCGACCGTCGCAGGGAGCGGGGCCTTGTATTCGGGGATGATGACGATGGTGGCATCCGAAATCACCACGCGCGGGTCTTGATAGGGGGTCGAGCGGATACCCCGCGTGACCATCAGGCGGACATGCACGCCCTCTTGTGAGCGCATGCCATTGCCGTCGATCGTCTGGTCCAGCCGCGCGGTCAGTTCCTCGCGCGTGAGGCCGATATCCATCGCGATCGCCTTGGCGCCCTCAAAAAGCCGGTCGAGATGCGCATCGAGAAAGGCCAGCCGCCCATTGTGCAGCCGCAGCCCTTCCCACACCCCGTCACCCAGCATGAAGCCGCTGTCGAACACCGAAACGCTCGCCTCGGCGCGCGGGACGAGGGAGCCATTGACGTTGACGAGCACGCTCTCATTGCGCGGGACGGGTGCGTAATCGTGCGTGCCTTTTGCCATCCGCAATGTCCTAAAGGATCATCGCATGGTGACAAGGCTGCCAAGCATCGCTAACCGCTTGAGCCCGCGCGGACAGGTGGCAGAGCGGTTGAATGCACCGGTCTTGAAAACCGGCAAGGGTGCAAGCCCTTCGTGGGTTCGAATCCCACCCTGTCCGCCACCTATCCTGTCCGATCAGTAGTGCAGCGCGCGTCCGTAGGCGTCGAGCACGCTTTCGTGCATCATTTCCGACAAGGTCGGGTGCGGGAAAACGGTCTGCATCAGTTCCGCCTCGGTGGTTTCGAGCACCTTGCCAACTGTATAGCCCTGGATCAGCTCGGTCACTTCGGCGCCGACCATGTGCGCTCCGAGCAGCTCGCCGGTCTTGGCATCGAAGACGGTCTTGATGAAGCCCTCGGCCTCGCCCAGCGCGATCGCCTTGCCATTGCCGATGAAGGGGAAGTTGCCGACCTTTACCTCGAAACCGGCCTCCTTGGCCCTGGCCTCTGTCATTCCCACGCTCGCGACCTGCGGGTGGCAATAGGTGCACCCCGGAATGGCGTTGCGGTCGAGCGGGTGCGGGTGCACCTCGCTATTGCCCATCTCCTGTGCAATCGCCTCGGCCGCGGTGACGCCTTCATGGCTCGCCTTGTGCGCGAGCCACGGGCCCGGAGTGCAGTCGCCGATCGCCCACAGGCCCTTCGACTTGGTGCGGCCATAGGGGTCGATCTGGATGAAGCCGCGGTCCATTTCCGCATGGCTTTCAAGCCCGATATTCTCGGTATTGGGCATGATCCCGATCGCGACGATGCAATGGCTGAACTGGTGTTCGGCGACATTGCCCTTCGCGTCCTTGATCTTGGCGTTGACGCCCTTGGCATCGGCCTTGATGTCCTCGACCCCGGCGCCGGTCATGATCGTCATGCCCTGTTTCTTGAGGTTCTTTTCAAGGAAGGTGGAGACGTCCACGTCCTCGACCGGCACGATACGGTCGAGCATTTCGACCACGGTAACTTCGCAGTCCATATCGTTGTAAAAGCTGGCAAACTCGATTCCGATCGCGCCGGACCCGACGACCAGCAGTTTCTTCGGCAGCTCGCTCGGGGTCATGGCGTGGCGATAGGTCCAGATGCGCTTGCCATCGGCAGGCGCGAACGGCAGGTCGCGCGCCCGCGCACCGGTGGCGACGATCACGTGGCTGGCGGAGAGCTTCTCCTCGCCCTTGTCACCCTTCACCGTCAGCGAGGTTGCGCCGGTCAGCGTCCCCTCGCCCATATGCACGGCGATCTTGTTCTTCTTCATCAGGTGCGCAACGCCCTGGTTCAGCTGCTTGGCGACGCCGCGGCTGCGCTTGACGATGGCCTCGAGGTCGGCCTCGATCTCGCCTGCCACCTTGAGCCCGTAATTGGTCGCATTGTCCATGTAGTGCTTGATCTCGGCCGAGCGCAGCATCGCCTTGGTCGGGATGCAGCCCCAGTTGAGACAGATGCCGCCGAGGTTCTCGCGCTCGACGATCGCGGTCTTGAGGCCCAGCTGCGCGCAGCGGATCGCCGCGACATAGCCACCGGGACCCGATCCGAGCACGATCACGTCATATTGGTTGTCAGCCATCGTTCTTTTCCTTGGGATTTGCATGTGCGCGCGCATTCACAGCGCGCGGCCTGTCATCATCGTCGAGCAGCACGAACTTGAACGTGCCGCGCGAAACTGTCGTCTCATCCTCGCCATTGCGCGCGCGTCCGACGCCTTCGGCAAGGATGGTGAGCGAGGTGTTGCCGGTCGCCGTGACCTCGCAATAGACGCTGAGCTCGTCGCCGAGCTGCATGGCGCCGGGAAAGGTGAAATCGGTGGCGTGGACAACCACAGCCTTGCCCTCACCTACCCGGCTCGCAAGCGATCCCGCGCCCAGAGCCATCTGCGCCATCAGCCAGCCGCCGAACACCCCGCCATAGGGGTTGAGATCGGTCGGCATCGCGGTGGCGCGGATAGTCAGGTGCCGGTCAGCCATACTGCGCCTCGCGCATGGGCTTGAGGATCCACAGCCAGCCAAGCAAAGCGAACACGTTCGCAGCAATCCAGCTCGGCACGCCATAGAAAAGCGCACCGAACTGCCCCCAGAGCAGCGATGTCACCAGAATCATCATCACTCTCGCGAGATTGGCAGCCATCAGCACCGCACCGATCTTGCGGATGAGCGTGTCGCTCGCGAGGAACAGCACGAGCAGCGCGACCGGAAGCCCGATAGCGAAGCTGCCGAGCAGCGCGACCGGAAGCAATTGCACCGCGAAGGTCGCACCCGATGATCCATCCGTGCCTGACGCGAAGAGGATCGCCATCGGGAGCCATGCCGCGAGCGCCGCGACCGCTGCGATCGCCACCGATTTCGCGATCACGACGAGGATCACACCACAAGCCCCATAGGGTTCTCGATCAGGGTCTTGAGCTGGTCCATCAGCTTGGCCCCGTCGACCCCGTCGATCGCGCGGTGGTCGAAGCTGCCGGTCGCACTCATCACCGTTGCCACGGTCAGTTCGCCGTCGACCACATAGGGGCGCTGTTCGCCCGCGCCGACCGCGAGGATCATGCCTTGCGGCGGATTGATCACCGCGTCGAACTGCTTGGTGCCGAACATGCCGAGGTTCGAAAGGCTCGCGGTGCCGCCCTGGTATTCGTGCGGCTGCAACTTGCCCTCGCGCGCCTTGCCGGCCAGCTCCTTCATCTCGTTCGAGATGTCCGCGAGGCTCTTCTTGCCGGCATCGCGGATGATCGGGGTGATCAGGCCGGAAGGCGCCGCGACCGCGACCGAGATGTCCTGCCGCGTATATTGATGCATGACATCGCCCTGGAAGCTGACATTGCACTGCGGCTCGCGGTGCAGGGCCTTGGCCAGCGCCTTGATGATCAGGTCGTTGACCGAAAGCTTGATCCCGTCGGGTTCGAGCGAAGCGTTCAACTGCTTGCGCAATTCGAGCAAGGGATCGAGCCTTATATCGACCGTCAGGTAGATGTGCGGAACGGTCTGCTTGGCTTCGGTGAGGCGGCGCGCGATGACCTTGCGCACATTGTTGAGCTTCTGCTCTTCGTAAGGTGCGTCGTAATCACTGGCGGCCTGCTGCGTTGCGCTTGTCGCGGGAGCCTTGGCATCCTGGCTCGCGGCGGGCGCAGACTTGGCCGTGGGCGTGAAGCTGTCGATATCGGCTTTGACGATCCGGCCGCCCGGACCCGATCCGGTCACGTCGGCCAGATCGATCCCCTGATCGCCTGCCAGCTTGCGCGCCAGCGGCGATGCGATCACGCGGTTGCCGGAACGCTGCGGCGGGTCCTGCGTGCCGCCGCGGATCGCCTCGACATCGGCCTTGATGATCTTGCCGCGCGGGCCGCTGCCCTCGACCGTGGAGAGGTCGGTGCCACTTGCCGCCGCGATGCGCCGGGCGACGGGCGTTGCCTTGGCACCCTCGTTGCTGGCCGGCTTGGCGGCATCTTCGGGTGCGTCTTCGCTCTTGGCAGGTTCTGCTTGAGCCTCGTCGCTCGCCGGGGCGCTGTCACCCGATGGCGCTTTCACATCGGCGATGTCTTCACCCTCTTCGGCGAGCATCGCGATGACCGATCCGACCGCGACATTCTCGGTCCCCTCTTCGATCAGGATCGCGGCCAGGGTGCCTTCATCGACGGCCTCGAACTCCATCGTCGCCTTGTCGGTCTCGATCTCGGCCATGATATCGCCCGAACTGATCTCGTCGCCGACCTTAACGAGCCACCTGGCAAGCGTGCCTTCTTCCATCGTGGGAGAAAGCGCGGGCATGCGGATTTCAAGAGCCATGGCGGTGGTGAAACTCCGTTACGGAACACTGGGAAAAGGGTCTCGCCGCCGCTTTAGCCGCTCGCGCGTGTGGGGCAAGCATTCTCGGTCCCTCTTGCCAAATTGGCACTTTGTCAGGATATCAGGCGGCCGAGAGGGTGAATTATGCGCACATTCCTGGTCATTACCGATGAAAGCGACGAGGCGCGCGCAGCCCTGCGCTTTGCCGCGCGGCGCGCGGTAGCGGTCGATGGCGCGGTGCATATCCTCGCGCTCGTCGCACAGCAGAATTTCAGCGCGTTCGGCGGGGTTCAGGCGACGATCGAGCAGGAGGCGCGCGACCGCGCGGAAATGCTCGCCCACGGAGTTGCCGGTAACCTCCTGGCCGAAAGCGGGATCATGCCGACGATCTCGGTCAAGATCGGCAACGGGCAGAAGATCGTCAGCGCGTTTCTCGAATCGCACAAGGAAGTCGCCGCGCTGATCCTGGGTGCGGCCAAGGGCGGCAATCCCGGTCCACTGGTGACATACTTTGCCGCCTGCGCGGGATCGCTCCCCTGCCCGCTCTACGTCATTCCCGCCGATTATGACGAGCGCGACAGCGACCACATGGCCTGACGCAGCGCTGACCGCCGAAGACCGGCGATCAGGTCAGCGTGCCGCGCACCGGGTAATCGTTCTTCAGGATGAAATCGATGCCCTGAAGCAGTTCATCGAGCGGCGGACGGGTAAAGGGCGCGTTCTGCACCGAGGCGAGATAAAGCGTGCCATCGCTCCGCACGAGGAACATTCCCGGCTCTGAAAAGCGCTCGGGCTCGTCGCTGTCGGGCCGGCCTTGCGAGATGTAGAGCCCCCAGTTTCGCGCAGTCTCCTCGCTCATCGCGAAGGCAAGCGGCAGGTCGCCGGTTTCCCATTCCCGATCGACCGTCCGGGCGCGCTCTTCGCTATCCATCGAGACGGCCACGACATTGATCCCGCGCTTGGTGAATTCGTCCAGCTTCGCGCCCACCGCCTTGAGCTGCTGGCGGCAGATCGGACAGTGCTTGCCGCGATACATCACGACGAGAGTGAAATTGTCCGGCTCCTGATTGGCGAGGTCGAACTCGGCATCGATGGTGAGCGGCAATTTGAGGTCAGGCACGGCGTTTCCGGGCTTGATCATGGGTGTAGTCTCCTTTGCCTGACCAATGCTCCGAGACCCCGCAGTGTTCCTCGTCAGGTCAGCGCTTGCGCCCCTGGTGGCGGATATTGCCGGGCCGGCCGCGCTTGCCGGTGGCGTATTTGCCTGCCTTGCCGCCGGGCTTGCCATCGCGCCTTTGCCCCGAGCGCGGCCCCGGCCTGCGACCGCGGCGGTGCTCGGGCCTCCCGCCGCGCGCCTCGATCGGGTTGCCATCGGCATCGAGCGGCACGAATTTGAGCGCACCGGTAAGAGCGTTGGCCTCGCCCAGTTGCAGCTTGAGACGGTCTCCCGCGGCATAAGTGGTGCCGGTGTCCTCGCCGATCAGCGCCTGTGCGGCCTCGTCATAGCGGAAATGTTCGCGTCCCAGCGTCGAGACCGGGACCAACCCGTCACCGCCAAGACCGAGGATGGTCGCGAAGAATCCGAAGCTCTGCACGCCGGTGATGCGGGTGTCGAAAGTCTCGCCTACCCGACCCGAAAGCCATGCCGCGACATAGCGATCGATCGTGTCTCGCTCGGCCTCCATTGCGCGTCGTTCGGTCTGGCTGATCGCGTCGGAAACTTCCTGAAGGCTCTTGCGGTCCTTGTCCGACAGGCCGGTCGTATCAGGCAGCGCGCCATCCTTGGGCCGTGGCTGTTCGAGCTTGTAGGCATCGACCAAGGCACGGTGGACGAGCAGGTCGGCATAGCGACGGATGGGCGAGGTGAAATGCGCGTAGGAACCCAGCGCCAGGCCGAAATGGCCGGCATTGGTCGGGCCGTAATAGGCCTGGGTCTGAGTGCGCAGCACCGCTTCCATCACCTGCGCCTTCTCAGCCTCGTCGTTGACGTCCTTGAGCAACCGGTTGAACAGGCCCGGCGTCACCACCTGGCCGAGCGCGAGCTTGCGCCCCATCGTCCCGACGTAATCGCGCAGTGCCACCAGCTTTTCGCGCCCTGGCACTTCGTGCACGCGGTAAACCACCGGGGAAGTCCTGGCCTCGAGAGCCTTGGCCGCGGCGACGTTGGCGGCGATCATGAAATCCTCGACCACGCGGTGCGCATCGAGCCGTTCGCGTACGGCGATCTCCGCGATCTTGCCGTCATCGCCCAGCACCACGCGGCGTTCGGGCAATTCGAGTTCGAGCGGGTCGCGCTTGGCCCGCGCCTCGGCGAGCAATTTCCACGCGCCCCACAGATTGGCGAGATATTCAGGCGGATTGCCTTCATCCACCGCGGCCTGTGCGTCCTCATAGGCGATATTGTGATGGATCCGCACGATTGCGCGGGTGAAACCGCGGGTCTCGACCTTGCCGTTTGCGTCGATATGGACATGGCAGACCATCGCCGCGCGGTCCTCGCCTTCGCGCAAGGAGCACACATCGGCTGACAGGATTTCGGGCAGCATCGGCACGACGCGGTCAGGGAAATAGACCGAATTGCCGCGCTTTCTCGCCTCGCGGTCGAGCGCGGAACCGGGGCGGACATAATAGCTGACATCGGCGATCGCGATCAGCGCGTTGAACCCGCCCTTGCCATCGGGCTGGGCCCAGATTGCATCGTCGTGATCGCGCGCATCGGCAGGGTCGATCGCCACGATCGGCACATCGCGCAGGTCTTCGCGCTTGTCTTCGTGAAGTGGCAGCTCGGTCGCAGCGCGCGCTTCCTCGTGCACGGCTTCGGGGAAGACATGCGGGATGCCGTGCTTCGCAATCGCGATCAGGCTGAAGCTCTTGGGTGCCAGCGGGTCACCGATCACCTCGACGACATTCACGCCCGACCTTTCGGATTTGCCCGCAGGCTCGGCCAGGACCAGCAGGCCTTTTTCGGCGCCACCGAGGTCGCGGATCGGCGAGGAATTGCGCACGCGCTTGTCGACCGGCGCGAGCCACGGCTTGCCCGCGCCGTCGATTTCGACGACGCCCATCAGCCCCTCGGTGCGCGCGGGAAGTTTCTTGATTGGGTGCGCGACCCAGCCGCTCTCGCGTTCCTCGGTCCGCGCCAGCACGCGATCACCGCGTTTCACCGCGGGCGCGCGCTTGCCGCCCCTGCCCTTCATTTCCTTTACGATCAGGCGCGGAGGCTTCTCGGGCGCATCGGGCGACCAGTTGTCGGGGATCGCGATCGGCTCGCCGTCTTCGATCTCGGTGACCCTGAGGACAGTGACCTTCGGCAAGCCGCCCATGCGGTGATAGGCGGTCTTGCGGCCGTCGATCAGGCCTTCCTCGGCCATGTCCTTGAGCAGCTTCTTGAGCGCGATCTTCTCCTGCCCCTTGAGGCCGAAGGCGCGCGCGATCTCGCGCTTGCCAGCGGGGATGTCGGAGCCTTGGATGAATTCGAGGACCTGCTTCTTCGTCGGCAGGCCCGGTGTCTTGGCGTGTTTCTTTTTCGTCATTTCGCGCCTGATATGGTGCGCGTGCGCGGCGAAGTCACCCGCTGAGCGCGATTATTCGCTCTCAGGCTCCGCCAAAGGCGCAAACGCACCGCCCGGGACCGCGCTCGCAACCGGCGAACAGATTGCGCCCGAACAGGCCGAAACCCCGATCAGCCAGTCATCGCCGCGCAGCGGAATGGTGTGCCGGTGCGGCGCTTGGCTCGCCGGATCGCGAATGAGCCCGAACACCGGGTCCCAGCTCTCGCCGCGCGAGCCTTCAGGCACCTGTTCGCGCCAATGCGGTTCGTCGGTGCGGCGCACGTGGATGCGATACGTATCGGCCCCTGCGACGGGGTGGACCGTCAGCTCGGTGTCGACCCGCACCGCGGCGTCGGCGGTGACGCTGGGCGGCATCGGCGCGCGGGCAAGGTAATCGAGCGCGCGGACGTTGAGCCGGCTCGCGCGGGTCAGATAGGTGAAGTCGATCTCGTCGACGGTGTCGCCATATTTGGTCCCGTCCTCGGTCCGCAGGTCCTGGTGCTGATGATCGTAATCCTCGACCGCAACGGTTACGCGCACGGCGGGATAGCCGCGATCGAGGAACGGGATCTGGTCCCCGCCCCGCCCCATCCGGTCGGTCCGCCAGATCTGCCGGACCTGAATGCCTTCGGGATATTGTGCCGCGAAACCGGCCAGCCAGCGCGACAGGTTACGCCCGGGCGCATCGTTCTCACCGCCGAACCGTCGCTGTCGTGCACGCAATTGCTCGGTCGAATCCGCGCGCAGACCTTCGGAAAAGACCCGCACAACGTCCGGCTCGCAATAGCCATCCGCCCCGCAGGAATTGCCGATCATGTCGTTGTTGAGCACCGCCTTCACCGTCATGCCCTGCTCGGTCACCCAGTCGGCGAGGATGCCCGCGCCGTAGAGCCCCTGCTCCTCGCCGGTGAGCAACGCATAGATGATCGTGCTCGGATATTCGCGCTGGCTGAGGATGCGCGCGGCCTCAAGCACCATGACGCTTCCCGAGCCATCGTCGTTCGCGCCGGGTGCATCGTCCGTGCCGTTCAGCGGATCGGTCACGCGGCTGTCGTAATGCGCCTGGACGATAATGACTTCATCGGGCCGCTCGGTCCCGCGCTGGATCGCGACCGCATTGCGGATCAGCGTGGGTTCGGGAATGCGGCGCCCATCGGGCTCGACCACGCGGCCCACGGCCTCGACCTCGAGGCAACTATTGCAGCTCTCGCTGATGCGGCCGAATTCGGCCAGCGCCCAATCGACAGCGGCGCCCACCCCGCGGGTCGGGTGGTCCTGCGCTGACAGGGTGTGGCGCGTGCCGAACCCGACGATGGTGTCCATGTCGGCGCGCAGGCGCTCTTGCGATATTTCGAGGCCGGGATCATCGCCCGCAGCATGCGAGGCGGCGTCGTGGGCGTGGTCATCAGCCGCGAGCGGGGTCGCGGCGACGAGGGCGATGAGTGCGAGGCGTCTGATCATGGCCGCGAACCTTGCAGGGCGCGCAGTCAATGACAATAGCTGTTTGAATCGGCGTCAGTAAGCGCGCGCGACAAAGATGCGTTCGGCGGCCTTTTCTCCGGTGAAGATGCAGGTGCCGTCCGCCGGTTCGCCATCGCGCGGGACGTTGCGAATGGTCAGCTTTTCACCCTTGAGCCGTTCGACCACGTCATCGAGTGCCTTGCCGGTGGGCCGCGCCCACTGGACCTCGACCCAGCCGGGATATTTGCCGCCCTTGCGGAAGAAATTGACCACGCCGTGCCAGTCGGTGATGCCGCGGGTGATATTGGCATCGCGGCGCTCGCGCGCCTCGGTGAAAAGCGCATCCTGGATGTCTTCGAGCAGTGCCGGTACTTCCGCCGCGAACTGGTCGCGGGCGACGAATTGCATCGCGGGCTTGCCGTTGTCGGTGTTCCAGAGCCGATCGCGGCGCAGCACGGCGAGCTTGGCGTTCTCCATGTCGCGCGGACCGACCTCGATAATCACCGGCGCACCCTTGCGCACCCAGTCCCAGCGCTTGGCGGTGGCCTTGCCCGGGGTCTTGTCGAGAAGGACGCGGATCGGTTCACCCAGCGCGCTCTGCCCGGCGATCGATGCGCGCACTTCCTCGCAATAGGCGAGCACCGCCTCGTCTTCGGGCTTGTCGCGCAGCATGGGCAGGATCACAACCTGGTGCGGGGCGATGCGCGGCGGAACGCGTAGGCCGTCGTCATCGCCATGGGTCATCACCACCCCGCCGATCAGGCGCGTCGATGTGCCCCAACTGGTCGTGTGGCACAGCTGCTGTGTCCCTTCGCGGTCCTGGTAGCGGATTCCGGCGGCCTCTGCGAAACTGGTGCCGAGATAGTGAGAGGTGCCCGCCTGAAGCGCCTTGCCATCCTGCATCATCGCCTCGATCGACCAGGTTTCGTCGGCACCTGGGAAACGCTCATTCTCGGGCTTCTCGCCGGCGATCACCGGCACGGCGAGGTCTTCCTCGACACAGGCGCGGTACATTTCGAGCGCGCGGTGCGTCTCCTCGAGCGCCTCTTCGCGGGTGGCGTGGGCGGTGTGACCTTCCTGCCAGAGAAATTCGCTGGTGCGCAGGAACATGCGAGTGCGCATTTCCCAGCGCACGACATTGGCCCACTGGTTGAGCATCATCGGCAGGTCGCGCCAACTCTGCACCCAGCGCGCCATGGCATCGCCGATGATCGTCTCCGAAGTCGGGCGCACGACCAGCGGTTCCTCCAGTTTCGCTTCGGGGTCGGTCGTCAGCCCGCCCTTGCCATCTGCGATCAGGCGGTGATGGGTGACCACCGCCATTTCCTTGGCGAAACCTTCGACATGGTCCGCCTCGCGTTCGAAATTGGCGAGCGGTATGAAGATCGGGAAATAGGCATTGGGGATCCCGGCCGCCTTGATGCGGTCATCCATCAGGCGCTGCACGCGTTCCCAGATGCCATAGCCCCATGGCTTGATCACCATGCAGCCGCGCACCCCCGATTCCTCGGCGAGGTCAGCCGCAGCGATGACCTCCTGATACCACTTGGCAAAATCGTCCTGACGCTTGACGTTGAGCGCGTGGCGAATGTTGGACACTTGGCTTTGATCCCGTTCGGTCAGCTTTGGATTACGCGCCGCGCGCTAGCCCAACTCGGCGCCGTCGCCAAGCCTTGCCGGTCACGCCAATCCGCAGGTCGCCTACTTGCTCAGCTCGTCGAGCTTCTTCTGCATTTGCGCCATCTGTTCGCGCATGGCTGCGATCTCTTCGGCAGAACCGTCCTTCGCCGCCTGGTCGCCAGGCTGCGCAGCGTTCCTGGAGGCCGAACGCGGGATCAGTGTCTCGGCCGCGGCGCGCATCATCGCCATATTTGTCTCGTGGATGGCCGCGAGCGGGTTCTTCGCCATGCCCTGTTCGAAAGCTTCGCGGATTTTCGACTGGTTCTGGCGAAAGTTCGTCATGCTCGCCTCGAGGTATGACGGCATCAGGTTTTGCATGGAATTGCCATACATTCCAATCAATTGGCGCAAGAAGCTCACGGGGAGCATCTGCCCGCCATTGGCTTCCTCGTCCATGATGATCTGAGTGAGGATCGAATGGGTGATGTCCTCGTCGGTCTTGGCATCGAAGACCGCGAATTCGACATTGTTGCGCACCATCGCTGCCAGGTCTTCGAGCGTGATGTAGCTCGAGGAGGCGGTGTTGTAGAGCCGCCGATTGGCGTATTTCTTGATGACGATTGTGCCTTCGGGAAGATCAGCCGCCTTGCCCTTTGCCTTGCGTGTCATGTGCTGCCTGCCCCGATATATTCCAAGCGAAAATTCCGGAGGCCTTCTTAGCACCTGCACAAAGTGCAGTGCAACATAAGCACGCAGCGAACTTGTCCTCGGCCCGGTTTGACCAGTCACGTCTTCAGGCGCGAGCCGAGCACCGTGAGCAGTTCGTATTGCGAAAGCCCGCTGCTGCGCGCCGCCTCGCCAAGGTCGAACGGCACCGAGAGCCAGTCGCCTTCGCGCAGGTCCGGTGCGGCCACGCAATCGACGACCACCATGTCCATCGACACCTTGCCAAGAAGCGGGAGCGCGCGTCCCCGATGCGCCAGGCTCGTTCCGGGACCGCGCGCGCGCAGGAAACCGTCGGCATAGCCGAGCGACACCGTGGCGATGCGCATGTCGCGGGTCGCGGTGAAGGCAGCGTTGTAACCGACGCTTTCACCCGCAGAGATTGACCGCATCTGGATCACCGCCGCCTCAATCCCCGCGACCGCGCGGATTTCGCTCGCCAGTTCTTCGCGCGGGATGCCGCCATAGATCGACAGGCCCGGGCGGGTGAGATCAAACGCGAAGTCTTCGCCCAGCGAGATCCCTGCGCTGTTGGCAAGGCTTGCCCGGCGATGCGACACGGCGCTGCGGCAATCGGCAAAGCGCGAGAGCTGCCGCGCATTCATCGCGCTATCCTCGTCGGCGCAGGCGAGATGGCTCATGAGTATGTCGATATCGAGCGCGCGGATCGCGGGGTCGGTCAGTTCGCCGGGTGCGACACCCAGGCGGTTGATGCCGGTGTCGATCATCAGGTGGCATGTCCCGCCACCGCCTTCGCTCCAGCGGCGCGCCTGAGCGAGAGAATTGATCACCGGGACCGCGCCGGCCTCCCTCGCATAGGCGACTTCGTCGTCGCGCATCGGACCATGCAACACCGCGATTTGGGCGGGATCGACGTGGCGTGCGGCGGCCGCAACCTCGCTCCAATGCGCGACGAAGAACTGCTCGCAGCCGGCATCGCGGATAGCTGGCAAGCAGCGGTCGGTGCCCAGGCCATAGCAATCCGCCTTGATCGCCGCGCCCGCGCTCGCCGCGCCCGAAAGCGCATCGAGCGCGCGCCAGTTGTCGGCAAGCGCCTGCGCGTCGACCCGCAGGCGGAGCGTGGGATCAGGCGGTGGCGACATCGTCTTCGAAGTCCCGAGGAGGCCCGTCCTTGAGCCCCCACCAAGCGACGATCACGCCGAATGCGACCACGCCCCAGGTGTACCACAGACCCGAATAGACATTGCCGGTGCTCGCGACGATAATTCCCGAGATCAGCGGCAAAAACCCGCCGAGATAGCCAGCGCCGATGTGATAGGGGATCGACATCGAGGAATAACGGATCTTGGGCGGGAACATCTCGGACAAAAGCGCCGCGACCGATCCATAGGTGAGCGCCGAGAGCATCCCGACGCACAGCAAGAGCGCGATGATCCCGGCCAGTTGTGCAAGGCCCGGCGTCTGGCGCGAGAAATCGAAGCCAGCTTCGCTCAGTGCAGCTTGCAGGCCGGAAGTGCGCGCGCTGCCATCGGCCAGCCAGTCTTCGCCGATGGCGATTTCCTCGCCCCCGACGGTGACGCCCAGCTCGCCGCCCTCGACGAAATCGTAGGACACCCCGCTCGCGATCAGCGTGCCGAGGATCTTGCCGCAATCGGTCTGCTCGCGGTCGAACAGTTCGGCGAAGGGATCAGTCACGCATTGCTCACCGGTGACGACCACCGGGTTGCGCTCTGCCGCTTCGGCGAGGCCGGGATTGGCAAGTGCGCCCAGCCCCCAGAAAATCGGGAAGATCAACACGAGCGTTGCGAGCGCGCCGATTATGATCGGCTTCTTGCGCCCGATGCGGTCGGACCACTTGCCGACGAGGATATAGAACGACATCGAGACCCCGCCCGCGATCAGCATGACGATTTCAACCGTGGTTTCCTCCAATCGCATGTCGCCTTTCAAGAAGGACAGGCTCGAGAAGAACGCCGAATACCAGATCGTCGTCAGGATCCCGGCGACCCCGAACAGCGCGACGAAGATGCGCTTCTTGTTGCCGGGATAGGTGAAGCTTTCGATGAACGGGTTGCCGCTGGTCTCGCCGGCTTCCTTCATCGCCTTGAAAACCGGGCTTTCGGACAGCTTGAAGCGCATCCACAGCGAGATGATCAGAAGCAGGATCGACAGCAAAAAGGGTACGCGCCAGCCCCATTCGACGAAGTCATCGGCGGGGATGACAAGCCGGCAAAGCAGCACGACGATAATCGAGAGAACGAAGCCGCCAACCACGCTCGCCTGTATGAAGCTGGTGTAGAAGCCGCGCTTGTCCGGCGGAGCGTGTTCGGCGACATAGATCGCCGCCCCGCCATATTCGCCTCCCAGGGCCAGCCCCTGGAGCACGCGAAGGATAATGACGATGATCGGGGCAATGATTCCCACCTGGTCGACGGTCGGGATAAAGCCCACCCCGGCCGTCGCGATCCCCATCAAGGTGACGGTGACGAGAAAGGTGTATTTGCGGCCCAGCCTGTCGCCGAGAAAGCCAAACAGGATCGCCCCGATCGGACGGAAGGCGAAACCCACGGCGAAGGTCGACCACACCAGCAGCAGGCCGAGCGTCGGGTCATCGACATCGTAGAACGCATCCTTGAGGATGTAAGCGAGCGTTCCGTAGATAAAGAAATCATACCACTCGAAAATCGTCCCCGCGCTCGATGCGCCGACGACGAGCCTGATCTCGCTCGCGGTCGGTTCGCGATCGGCCAGCGCCTGTGCCTCTGCCATGCGTGTCTTTCCCCGTTCCCTCTGACTGAGCGCCCGCATCATGCGGCAGGCGTCTCGACCGCGCGTGGTCTAGCCGTTGGTGTGCGCTTATGCCAGCGCGTCGAGCGCGGCTCTCCACACCAGCAGGATCGCCCCGTGACGGCCCTTGTGAGCGCGCGCAGGCTCGATGATTTCCAGCCGGGGGAGAAAATCGCCTTCGCGCTTGCCTGCGAGCCAGGCTTCGAGGTCGGACAGTCGGCGGGCGATGTCCTCGCGGGTCATGCCCGGCGCCGCTTCTGCAAAGATCGCTGCGGAGGCCTGCCCGACCGCGCAGGCAGAGACCATCAGGCCGGGATTGCGCAGTCCCCCGCCCTCGCCCGCATGCCCGCTAAGGCGAATCTCGCTGCCGCAAGTGCGCGAGCGGGCATGGCCTTGCAGGGGTGCTTCGGGATCGAGCGGAAAGCGGGCCAGTTCGACCGAGAGGGCAAGGAGAGGCGCGGAATAGAGTTTGGATGGAGCCTCGGCAGCCCGTTCGGCTGTCATTGGCCGCCCTCTTCGCGCTCCTCGCGTTCGCCGAGCAGGCGCGCGCGCCTTTGCGCGATCATCTGCACCAATTCGCGCGAAAACGCATCGGCCGCGGGATAGGTGCGCGCCTGGGTGATCCAGTCGGGGCGGCCCTTGTAGCCCCACACCGTGTCGAAACCGAGCACCAGGACCGAAAAGGCGAAGATCACGATCAGCGCGCCCTTGACCGCGCCAAACCCGAAACCGAGCACCCTGTCGATCGGACCGAGGATCGATCCGCGCGAGGCTTCGCCGACATTGCCCGCGATTACCTTCATCGCGGCATAGGGAATGAGCAGGAGCAAGGCGAAGGCCAGAATCGATGTCGCGGGTTCGGCATCGTAGAAATCGCGCAATATCTCGGTCAGATCGCCGTGGAGGTAATAGACCGAGAAGGCGGCGAGTATCCACGCGGCGAGGCTCAGCACTTCCTGCACGAGCCCGCGCATGAATCCGCCAATCGCTGCAACCGCAACGATGATGAGAACGATGATGTCAAAGCCGGTCATGATGTCCAACGGGTTATTGGCTGCCCATCACCTGGTCAACGAGCTTCGCAAGACCATTCACCTTTCGGTATTCGAGCGACGATGAGCCGGTCTTGGCATCCGACGGGCCGTAGCCGCGCGCAAATCCGAGCTTGGCCGCTTCGCGCAGGCGCAGATCGGCATGGGCGACAGGGCGGATTTCGCCCGCCAGCGACACCTCGCCAAACCAGGCCGACTTGTCCGGCAGCGGCTTGTCCGCGAGCGCCGAGACGAGCGCTGCCGCGACCGCGAGGTCGGCTGCCGGGTCGGAAAGGCGATAACCGCCTGCGATGTTGAGATAGACCTCGGCGCTGGAGAAATTGAGGCCGCAGCGCGATTCGAGCACCGCGAGCAGCATTGCGAGTCGCCCGTTGTCCCAGCCCACAACGGCGCGCCGCGGGGTCGCACCCGATTGCAGGCGCACGATCAGCGCCTGGATTTCGACCAGCACTGGCCGGGTGCCCTCGAGCGCAGGGAAAACTGCGCTCCCGGCGAGCGGTTGGTCGCGGCCCGACAGGAACAGCATCGAGGGATTGGAGACCTCTTCGAGCCCCTCGCCCGCCATTGCGAACACGCCGATTTCATCGACCGCGCCAAAGCGGTTCTTGAGCGCGCGCAGAATACGATATTGGTGGCTGCGTTCGCCCTCGAAGCTCATCACCACGTCGACCATGTGTTCGAGCACGCGCGGCCCGGCGATATTGCCGTCCTTGGTGACGTGGCCGACCAGTACGAGCGCGCAGCCGCTCGCCTTGGCATAGCGGATCAGTTCGAGCGCGCAGCCGCGCACCTGGCTGACCGTTCCCGGTGCGCCCTCGATCGTGTCGGAATGCATGGTCTGGATCGAATCGATCACCAGCAGGGCCGGCGGTTCGCCTTGCCCCAGAGTGGTGAGGATGTCGCGCACCGAGGTGTCGGATGCGAGCCGGATCGGCGCATCGGCAACGCCCAGCCGCTTGGCCCGCAAGCGCACCTGGCCTGCCGCTTCCTCGCCGCTGATATAGACGACATCATTTCCCCCGCGCGCGATAGTGGCGGCGGTCTGGAGGAGCAAGGTCGATTTCCCGATCCCCGGGTCCCCGCTCATCAGGATTGCCGATCCCGGCACGATTCCTCCGCCGAGCGCACGGTCGAATTCGGCCAAGCCGGTGGACTTTCGCACCGGGAGTTCGGCCGGACGGTTGAGCGGCACGAATTCGAGCGCCCTTCCCCCGCGTGACAGGTCATGCTTTTGCGAGAACACCGTTGCCGGTGCGCCCTCGGTGAGCGTGTTCCACTCACCGCAATCGCCGCATTGCCCCTGCCAGCGCGGTGTCACCGTGCCGCAATTGGCGCAGACATATCGCTTTTTCGATTTGGCCATGGGGAATTCGTAACCAGAACATTTGCGGAACGCAATTGCCTTTCTGCGCTATCCCCGGCATCACAAACCCATGCGGCAAAAGGAACTTCGTCTCGCTCTGGTTTGCTATGGCGGGGTCAGCCTTGCGGTCTACATGCACGGCGTCACCAAGGAATTATGGCACCTGGCGCGAGCGAGCCGGGCCTTTCATGCCCCGCTGGGTGATGGCGAAAACAGCGATGCGGTCACCGGCGTTGCGGCGATTTACCGCGACCTTCTGTCCGAGATCGAAAGGGAGAAGCAGCTGCGTCTGCGCGTGCTCCCCGACATCGTCACCGGGGCGAGCGCGGGCGGCATCAACGCGGTGTTCCTTGCCCAGGCGATCCATTCAGGGCACTCGCTCGAACCGCTCACCGATATGTGGCTCGAGAACGCCGATGTCAGCAAGCTGACCGATCCCGGCGCGCAACCGATGTGGCGCTATGCCAAGTTCTGGGCTCAGCCGATCGCCGAGTGGTTCCTGCGTCGCCCCGGCAATGCGGTGAGCGAAAGCGTATCGCCCGAAACCCGGCGCGAAGTGCGCCACAAGGTCTCGCAACTGGTGCGCGGACGCTGGTTCAACCCACCCTTTTCGGGCGACCGTTTTTCGCAGATGCTGTTCGATGCGCTCGAAGGCATGGCCTCGGCCCCGCCCGGCGCACCGCTTCTCCCGCCCGGACACCCTATCGACCTCCTGGTGACCGCGACCGATTTTCGCGGCCATCCCGAAACCCTGCGCCTCAATTCGCCGCCGCTGATCCAGGAAACCGAACATCGCATGCCGATCGATTTCCACGGCCAGACCCCTTTGGATGCAGGGCAAGGCCTTACCGATCCGCTCGAACTGGTGATCGCCGCTCGCTCCACTGCCAGCTTTCCCGGTGCTTTCCCGCCGATGACACTGGCCGAGATCGACAGGCTGGCGAGCAAGCATGGTCGTCACTGGGCGAACCGCGGAGCGTTCCTGGGCCGGGTGATGCCTGCTCATGTGCGCGAAGGGACGGTTGACGATGTCGCGCTGATCGATGGATCGGTGCTGGTCAATGCGCCCTTTGGCGCGGCGCTCGAGGCGATGGCCTCGCGAACCTCGCAGCGCGAGGTCGATCGCCGGTTCGTCTATATCGACCCGCGCCCCGATCGCACGAGCGTGGCCGAACCGGGCGATGAGCGGCCATTGCCCCCGATCGGCTGGTTCGGTGCGATCTTCGGGTCGCTTTCGACGATCCCGCGCGAACAACCGATACGCGATGACCTGGAACGGATCGAGGAACAATCGCGCAAGGCCGCGCGGCTCAGGCGGATCGTCGTGGGTTTGAGGCCCGAGATCGACCGCGCGGTCGAGAAACTGTTCGGGCGAACATTCTTTCTCGACAACCCGACGCCCAAGCGGCTCGCCAATTGGCGGGCGCGGGCGCAGCAGGCGGCTGCCGAACGTGCAGGATTTGCCTTTGGCGCCTATGCCCAGACCAAGTTCAGCGCGATCATCGATCGGCTCGCGCGGCTCATCCACGAAGCCGCGCCGCAGCTCAAGCTGTCGGACGAATCGCCGATCGCGGCCGCGCTGAGGGGCGAGCTGGCAGCCCGCGGCCTCGGCGCCCTTACCCAGGACAATGGCGGCGCGACCGAGGAGGCGATCGCCTTTTTCCGCACCCATGACTTGGGATTCCGGATCAGGCGCCTGCAATTGCTGACCCGGCGGCTTTCGCACGATTGGGAAGTCGATCCCGATATCCCTGACGATGCGCTCGATCTTGCCCGGGCGAAAATCTACGACATCCTCGCCCTGTATGGCCGGTCGGACGACAACGCAGTGCTAGCCAGCGAAAGCGCCGAGTTCGGGCAGCTATCGGCCGAGGTGCTGACCGATCCGGGCGCGGTGCTCGATTTCCTGGCACAGCGGCGGCTCCTGCCCGAGACCGATCTCGAGGCCGAGCGGCTCCTGTGCGAAGCGCTCGCCGAGATGCCGCGCAATCTCAAGCGGCGCATGCTGCTCACATATCTCGGCTTTCCCTTCTACGACACCGCGACCCTGCCGCTCACCCAGCGCGAGGGGCTCGGCGAATACAATCCGGTCAAGGTCGACCGCATTTCGCCAGATGACGCCTTGTCGATCCGCGAGGGCGGCACCAAGGCGACCCTTCGCGGCATCGAGTTCTACAATTTCGGCGCGTTCTTCAGCCGCGCCTATCGCGAGAACGATTATCTGTGGGGACGGCTGCACGGGGCCGAACGGATGGTCGACCTGATCGCATCGACCGTCGAGGGCGGGCTCGACCCGGAACAGGTGCGCAGCGCCAAGCAATCGGCCTTCGTCGCGATCCTCGAAGAGGAATACCGCGCCGACCGGTGCTCAAAAGAGCTTCTGCGCCAATTGCTGTGCGAGGTGAAAGAACGTTTCGCCTAGCGCTGGGAGTGCCAGATTGCCTCGACAAAGGCATCGCCGCTGACAAAGCCGCCATCGCGATCCATGTCAGCCAGGGGGGCAGCAGCAACCGCTTCGGCGAGATCGTGACCTTGCGCCCGCAGCGCCTCGACCCGGGCGACGGATTCCGCGATCATGGCGCGATAGGCGATCAGCTCGCCCCGGTTCGACATCGGGCCGTGCCCCGGTATCACGCGGGTTTCATCGTCGATCATCGCGATGACCGCGTCGAGCGTGTCGATCATGTCGCGGACATCGCCGCCCGATTCGTGATCGGCGAACGGAAAGCTGCGGATGTTCAGGTGGAGGTCGCCCATGTGGATGACATTGGCCTCCTGCCAGATCACCACGCTGTCGCCATCGGTGTGTCCGCCGCCCATGTAGACAATGTCGATCGTGTCGCCGTTGAGGTGGAAGGCCAGACCATGCGGGTAGGTCACCACGGGCAAGGCATGGCGCTCGGCAGGTGCGATCGCGCGCCCGGCGACAGTGCCGCCCTCGATCATGCGGACACGGACATTGTCATGCGCGAAGATTGTCGCTCCGGTGCGGCCGAAATGCTCGTTGCCGCCGGTGTGATCGTAATGCCAGTGAGTGTTGACGACATATTTGACCGGCGAGGCGCCGAGATCGGCAACCGCGCTCTCGATCCGATCGGACAAGGGGGCGAACTGGTCATCGACCATCAGGGTCGCGTCCTCGCCGTGGCTCACCGCGATATTTCCACCCGCGCCAAACAGGACCGCCACGCCCGGCGCGATCTCCTCGCTGCGAATTTCAACGCCGTCGAAATCTTGCGCGCTCGCCTGGGCGCCCAACAGCGCCGCACTTATCGCCCATAGCCACAGATGTTTCATCGAAGTTCCCCCTTCGATGAAAGGACTAGGCAAGGAGCGCGCGGCTGTCGAGCGGTGCCGGCGCGCGGGTTCCCTGATCAGGCGCTGAAGGCATCCTTGAGCTTAGCGAAAAAGCTGCGGCTTTCGGGGCATTCATCGCCAGTCTCGGTGTCGCGGAACTGCGTGAGAATATCCTTTTGCTTGCGCGACAGCCGCGTGGGGGTCTCGACCTTGATTTCGACCACCAGGTCGCCGCGGCCGCGCCCTTGCAGCACCGGCATGCCCGCGCCGCGCACGCGCAATTGCTTGCCCGACTGGATGCCGGCGGGAATCTCCACCGTATTGGTCGATCCATCGAGATCGGGAATGTCCACAGTCCCGCCGAGCGCCGCGGTCGTGAAGCTGATCGGAACGCGGGTGGCAAGCGTGGTGCCTTCGCGCTCGAACAGGGAATGCGGCTTGACGTGAATGAAGATGTAGAGGTCGCCGGCCGGCGCACCGCGCTGCCCCGCCTCGCCCTTTCCGGCCAGGCGGATACGCGTTCCCGTGTCGACCCCGGGCGGGATGTCGATCTTGAGGTTTTGCGGCTGATCGACGCGGCCCTCGCCGCGACATTCGCGGCACGGCTCCTCGATCACCTGGCCGCGCCCCGAACAGGTCGGACAGGGGCGTTCGACCACGAACAGGCCCTGCTTGGCGCGAACCGAACCCTGGCCGTGGCACAGATTGCACAGGCGCTCGCCGGTGCCGGGCTTTGCCCCGGTCCCGTCGCAGGTCTCGCAGCCTTGCGAGACCTCGATCTCGATTTCGGTCGACTTGCCGTGGAAAGCCTCGTCGAGGCTCACCTGCATGTCGTAGCGCAGATCCGCGCCGCGACGCTGCTGCTGGCGATGGCCGCCCATCCCGCCGCCGCCAAACGCGCTGCCGAATATCGTCTCGAATATATCGCCGATGTCGCCGAAATCGCCCTGGCCCTGCCCGAAGCCGCCGCCACCGCCGCCATTCATGCCCTGGGTGAAAGCATCATGGCCAAAGCGGTCATAGGCCGCGCGCTTCTGCGGGTCCTTGAGGCATTCATAGGCCTCGTTGCAGGCCTTGAAGCGCGCCTCGGCCTCGGCATCGCCAGGGTTGCGGTCGGGATGCCATTTCATGGCAAGCTTGCGATAGGCGCTCTTGAGAGTCGCGCCATCGGCATCGCGCGACACGCCGAGCGTCTCGTAATAGTCCATCTGCGTGGCAGCCATAGCACTAAGCCCTGACGAGAACCCGCCACCGACGCGCTCTGGCATCGATGGCGGGGGTCTCGATCATCGGGGCATCAGCCCTTCTTGTCTTCGTCGACTTCGGAGAACTCGGCGTCGACGACGTCTTCGTCGGTCTCTTCCTCGCCGGCGGGCTCTTCGCCATCAGCGCCGTCACCGGCAGGCGCAGCTTCCTGCTCCTGCTTGTAGATCTGCTCGCCCATCTTCATCGCGGCCTGGGTAAGCTCCTGCGCCTTGGCGTTGATCTCGTCCGGATCATCGCCTTCGAGCGCGGTCTTGGTGCTGGCGAGCGCTTCCTCGACGGCAGTCTTGGTCTCGGCGTCGATCTTGTCGCCGTTCTCCTCGAGCTGCTTTTCGGTCGCGTGGACAAGGCTGTCGGCCTGGTTGCGGGCTTCTGCCGAAGCGCGACGCTTCTTGTCCTCTTCGGCGAACTTTTCCGCGTCCTGGACCATCTGGTCGATGTCGGAATCGCTCAGACCGCCCGATGCCTGGATCTTGATAGTCTGTTCCTTGCCGGTGCCCTTGTCCTTGGCCGACACCGAGACGATGCCGTTGGCGTCGATATCGAAGGTCACCTCGATCTGCGGAACGCCGCGCGGTGCGGGCGGAATGCCGACCAGGTCGAAATTGCCGAGCAGCTTGTTGTCTGCGGCCATTTCGCGTTCGCCCTGATAGACCTTGATCGTGACCGCGTTCTGGTTGTCTTCGGCGGTCGAGTAGGTCTGGGTCTTCTTGGTCGGAATCGTCGTGTTACGGTCGATCATGCGGGTGAACACGCCGCCCAGCGTCTCGATCCCCAGCGACAGCGGGGTCACGTCGAGAAGCAGCACGTCCTTGACATCGCCCTGGAGGACGCCGGCCTGGATCGCAGCGCCCATGGCGACGACTTCGTCAGGGTTCACGCCGGTATGCGGCTTGGCCTCGAAAAACTTCTCGACCACTTCGCGCACCTTGGGCATGCGGGTCATGCCGCCGACGAGGATCACTTCGTCGATCTCGTCCTTGGTGACACCGGCATCGGCAAGCGCCTTCTTGCACGGTTCGAGCGTGCGCTGGATCAGGTCGCCGACCATCTTTTCGAGGTCGGAGCGGCTGATCGTCTCGACCAGGTGCAGCGGGGTGGACGAGCCACCTTCCATGCGCGCGGTGATGAAGGGCAGGTTGACTTCGGTCGTGGCCGAGCTCGACAGTTCGATCTTGGCCTTCTCGGCTGCCTCCTTGAGACGCTGCAGAGCGAGCTTGTCGCTGCGCAGGTCCATGTTTTCCTTCTTCTGGAACTGGTCGGCGAGATATTCGACGATCGCGTTGTCGAAGTCCTCACCCCCAAGGAAAGTGTCGCCATTGGTCGACTTCACTTCGAAAACACCGTCGCCGATCTCGAGGATCGAGACGTCGAAGGTGCCGCCGCCAAGGTCGTAGACGGCGATGGTCTTGCCGTCTTCCTTGTCGAGACCATAGGCAAGCGCGGCCGCAGTCGGCTCGTTGATGATGCGCAGCACTTCGAGGCCGGCAATCTGGCCGGCATCCTTGGTCGCCTGGCGCTGTGCGTCGTTGAAATAGGCAGGGACGGTGATGACCGCCTGCTGGACGTCTTCGCCAAGATAGCTCTCGGCGGTTTCCTTCATTTTCTGGAGGATGAAGGCCGAGATCTGCGAAGGCGAATATTGTTCGCCGCCGGCTTCGACCCAGGCATCGCCGTTCTTGCCCTTGACGATGTCATAGGGGACGATCTCCATGTCCTTCTTGGTCGTCTTGTCGTCGAAACGGCGACCGATGAGGCGCTTGATCGCGAATAGCGTGTTGTCGGGATTGGTCACCGCCTGGCGCTTCGCCGGCTGACCGATCAGACGTTCGCCGTCCTTGGTGAAGGCGACGATCGAAGGCGTCGTGCGCGCGCCTTCCGAATTCTCGATGACTTTCGGCTTTCCGCCATCCATGACGGCGACGCAGCTATTGGTCGTGCCGAGGTCGATACCGATTACTTTACCCATTATTTCCCTATCCTTAGGACGTAAGTTGGACACCGCGCCTTGCGTCTCCCGATCCTTGGCGAGACGGGTCGGCGGCTCGAATATGTGGCGGATATAGGTGCGGTTTCGCTTGGCACAAGAACCGGGCTGCCCTAGTTTTTGATTGCTTCCACAACCGGGACGGACATTAGAAGGGATCGTGCGATGAGGGGATCGACTGTTGCAATGGGCGCTGCTGCACTGCTGACGCTATCGGCTTGCGGGGGCGAAGCAGAGGTCGCCGAAGCGCCGCCCGAAGGCGTTATCGAGGGCGTGACCATTGAAAATGCGAGGATGGTCCTGCCTCCTGTTCCGGGCAATCCGGCCGCGGTCTATTTCGACTTTTCCTACGAGGGTGACCGCGCCTTTTCGCTCGGTCGGGTCTCGGTCGAAGGCGCGGAGAGCGCGACCATGCATCAATATGGCGAATACAATTTCGAGATGCAGATGATGGATGCGCTTCCGATCCCGGTCAGCAATGGCACGACGATCGAGTTCAAGCCTGGCGACTATCACGTGATGGCGATGGACGTGTCTCCCGAAATCGAGCCGGGCGACACGGCCGAGGTTACGCTGACCGTGTCGGGCGGGCGCCAGCACAAGTTCGACGCCGAGGTGCGCGCGGCCGGGGACGAGCGCTGAACGCGTCTCCGGATGACACGGGACAGACGACTAGCGCCCCGGCCTGTCCGGCCGGAGGCGAGCGTCACCTGACTCCGGGCGAGGTCGAGCTTGCCCGGTCCGTCTTCGGAAATGTGCTGGATTACAGCGCGGTCCGGATCAGAAGGCGTAAGTGGTTTCCCTTCCAGCCTCGCAAGGTGACGATGGCACCGCGCGGCCACATGCATTTTCACCCTGATAGCGCGAGCTATTGCGACGATTTCTCCGCCGCCACGCTTTCGCGGCAGGGGCTTTTCATCCACGAAATGACGCATGTCTGGCAGACCCAGACGCGAGGCAGCTGGTATCTCGTGCTCCACCGCCACCCGTTCTGCCGCTATGATTACAGCCTCAAGCCCGGCCAGCCTTTTTCCGCCTACGGGATCGAACAGCAGGCCGAAATCGTCAAACACGCATTCTGGCTAAGACGCGGCGCGCGTGTCGCGGGCGTGGGGGACAAGGCCGCCTACGACATGCTCGTTCGCTTCAAGGGCGCGACCTTGTGACTGATTTCGAGTTCATCTTCGTTTTCTACGCTCTGCTCCTCGGCCTCTCGATGGTCGAGCTGCTGTCCGGTTTCGGCCGGACGCTGGAAAACGAATTCGAGACGGAAGCGCAAGACCGGGCTTTCAAGATCGGTTGGCTGACGCCGATTCTCGGCTTTTTTGTGATGCTCGACCTGCTTTCGTTCTGGGTGATCGCATGGGTGATGCGCGATCTCGTTGCGGTGACGCCGGCGATGCTGCTCGGCGTCATGGCCTTCACCGGAGCCTATTACCTCGCGGCGCGACTGGTTTTTCCGACCGCCCCCGAGCGGTTTCAGGACCTCGATACGCACTTCTTCCGAGTCCGGCGTACAATCATGGGGATCCTCATCACGCTGGTCCTCGCGCAGTGGGCTTTCATCCTGAGCATTCCGCGATTGGCCGAGGCGATGATGACCCCGCTTGGCATCGGATTGACCCTGCTCCTGATCGCTCTGATGGCCGGGGTGATGATAGTCCGCAATCGCCATATCCAGGCGATTCTGCTGGTCGCTCTGATCGTTCGCTACCTCGTCCTCTACCTCGTCTGATCAGTCGGCGAAGCGCGACGCAGCGCGTCGTAGCGTCATGCCACATTGGTGTTGGCGCGGACCGTTTGCGCGTTTAAGCGACCTTGCAAGCACGGATATCGGGAGGCCCGCATGATCAACCACACGCACGAAAACGGCGCGCATGTCATCACCATGGACGATGGCAAGGTTAATGCGCTCAACAAGGACAAGCTGGACGCGCTGACCGCGCAGCTTGGCGAATGTGCTGGTGATCAGGCACCCGTGGTGATCAGGGGGCGCAAGGGCATCTTTTCCGCCGGGTTCGACCTCAAAGGCTTTGGAGCCGGGCCCGAGACGGCAACCGCGCAATTGCAGGCTGGCAAGGACGCGATCCTCGCAATCCTCACGCACCCTGCTCCGGTCGTGACCGTGTGCGAAGGCCACGCTTATCCGATGGGCGCGTTCCTGATGCTAGCGGCCGATCGCGCGATTGGGATCGAAGGCGAATTCGTCACCGGCATGAACGAAAGCGCGATCGGAATGGCGCTGCCGATCTACCCGATGATCCTCGGCGCGGCCCGGCTCAATGCCAAGGGGCGCAAGGCGGTCGCAACCGCGCAACTCTTCAATCCACAAGAAGCGCGCGAGGCAGGCTATTTCGACGACGTGGTGGCGCCCGACGCGCTCGAAAAGCATGTCGCCTCGGTCGTCGAAGCGATGAAGGCTCTTAACATGGGTGCGTTCAATGCGAACAAGAGCGCAATGAATCGCCAGCTGATCGCCGATATCGATGCCAGCCCGCTGCCGGACTTTGGTTGATCCGGGGCGCCAGACGCTACTTGCGGTAATTCCGGTGACACGAATGGCAGGTGCCCGCCATCGCGAAGAAAGCCTCCTTGGTGGCCTCCCGGTCGCCGCTGGCCGCGCTGTCGGCGACCGATTGCGCGGCGTCCCGATATGCTGCGGCGGCCGCGCTGAAACCCTCGCGGTCGGTCCAGACCGTGGGAAGTGCGTTCGATGCTTCAAGGTCGGTGCCATCGGGGAACATGCTGGGCAGCAATTGCGCCCATCGCACCAGCAGCCGCGCGGCAAATGCGGCGCGCTCGAGATCGCCGCCGTCCTCGTATCCTGCCTTGATCTGGCCGACAGCCTGCGTGGAGAGGAAATAGCTCGTCCGCCGCGCCTCGACCACATCCGACGCCGACATCGCCACCGTATCGGCCTGGCCATGCGCCTCGGCACCTGCATGGCTCGATGCCAGCATGGCGAGCGCGCATCCCAGCGCAGCAATTGATCCTGCTTGCGTGATATTCATCGGCACTCTCCAGCCCAGCTCTCCGCGCGACCGATTGCGACGATCGCGCGGAGCAAGGTGGCGCACAAACTGCCAATCGTCAAAAAGCAGGCGTTACTCGACCAGTGCCCTCGTCAAGCGAGCGCGGATCAGTCCGGCTTCTTGGCCACGCCGACCATTGCCGGGCGCAGCAGGCGATCCTTGATCATCCAGCCGGACTGCATCTCCTGGACGATCGTGCCGGGTTCGTGCTCGTCGCTCGGCACTTCCATCATCGCCTGGTGCTGGTTCGGGTCGAGCGGCATGCCCTGCGAGGCGATGCGGGTGATGCCGTGCTGCTTGAACACCTTTTCAAGCTCGCGCTGGGTTGCCTCGATGCCGGCGACGAGACCTTTCATCTTCTCGTCCTCTCGCAAGCTGTCGGGGATCGCGCCGACCGCGCGGCTGAGATTGTCCCAAACGCTGAGAACGTCTCGGGCAAAGCCGGTCGCGGCGTAATTGCGCGCATCGGCAACGTCCTTTTCCGCGCGGCGGCGGACGTTCTGGGTCTCGGCGCGGGCATAGAGCACGTCCTGCTTAGCCGTCTCGAGATCGTTGCGCAGCGCTTCGAGCGCTTCGGCGACCTGGTCGGAACCCTCGCCCGATTCGTCCTGCGCATTGTCGCTGTCCTCGAGGAATTCCTCGGGAACGCCCTTCAATTCTTCTTCCTTGGCCGCATCTTCGCGCGGCGTGTCGTTGTCGTTCATGTCTGCAAAGTTTCCGTTCAAGCGATGAGCTTGCCCAACGATCTTCCGAGCGATCGGGCGGTCAGGTCAACCATGGGGACCACGCGCGCGTAATTCAAGCGCGTCGGACCGATCACGCCAAGCACGCCGACCACGCGGCCTTCCTTGTCGCGATAGGGCGAGGCAATCACCGACGACCCAGAAAGCCCGAACAGGCGGTTTTCGCTGCCGATGAATATCCGCGTCGCCTCGGCCTCGCGCGCGCTTTCGAGAAGGCCTGCCACCGATTGTTTGTTCTCAAGATCGTCGAGCAGCGATCGCACGCGCTCGATGTCGCCCATGGCCTCGTCATCGATCAGGTTTGCCGCGCCGCGCACGATCAGCACCGGGCGGCTGTCCGCGTCCTCGCTCCATACGGCCAACCCGCGCTCGACGAGATCGCGGCTTGCCTCGTCAAGCTGCGAACGGCCCGCCTTGATCTCGGCACGCATCGCTTTAGCGGCTTCTGCCAGGGTGCGCCCGGCGAGCCTTGCCGTAATGTAATTGCTTGCCGCCTCGAGCGAGCCGGGAGCGGTGGTGTCGATTTCGAGGACGCGGTTTTCCACCGCGCCATCCTCGCCCACCAGCACCGCGAGCGCCCTGCCCTGCCCGAGCGGCACCAGGCTGAACTGCGCAAGCCTTTGTTCGCGCGGAGGGACCATGACCATTCCGGCTGCGCCCGAAAGCTCGGACAACAGCGCCGATGTCTTGCGCAGCGCCTGTTCAACCGGTCCTGCCTCGGACAGTCGCGCCTCGATCTGCGCGCGCTCCTGCGCCGAAGGTTCCGCCACGCGCATCATGCCATCGACGAATATCCGCAGCCCCGCATCGGTCGGCATCCTTCCGGCGCTGGTATGCGGCGCGGCAAGCAGGCCCAATTGTTCGAGATCGGCAAGCACCGAGCGGATCGAGGCGGGCGACAGGTTCAGCGCGCCGTCGGCGGCCAGTGTCTTCGATCCCACGGGTTGACCGCTCTCGATATATTCCTCGACCACGCGGCGGAAGATGTCGCGCGCGCGCTCGGTCAGTTCGGTGATCGGGGGCGCTTTGCTTGTCGGGGCCATGTTTCCTCATTTAGCAAGTGATCGCGCTTCGCCAAGCCTTGCCCGCGGCACGGTTCCCAGCCACACCGCGCGGCAAGACGAATCGCTTACAAGGAAAAGACCACCATGCGCCCTTCAGGACGTAGCGCGGACGAAATGCGCGCCATCACCATCGAGACCGGTTTCACCAAGCACGCCGAAGGCTCGTGCCTCGTCAGTTTCGGCGACACCCGCGTTCTGTGCACCGCGAGCGTTGAAGAACGCATTCCGCCGTGGCTGCGCGGCAAGGGCGAAGGCTGGGTCACCGGCGAATATTCGATGCTCCCTCGTGCCACCCACACCCGCGGCAGTCGCGAGGCAGCGCGTGGCAAGCAATCGGGCCGCACGCAGGAAATCCAGCGCCTCATCGGCCGCTCCCTGCGCGCCGTGGTCGATCTCAAGAAACTGGGCGAGAGGCAGATCACGCTCGATTGCGATGTGATCCAGGCCGATGGCGGCACCCGCACCGCCTCGATTTCGGGCGCCTGGGTCGCATTGCGGCTCGCGGTCAACGGTTTGATCGAGGCAGGGGCGATCACCGAAGACCCGATCACATCGCAGATCGCGGCTATTTCTTGCGGCATCTACAAGGGCACGCCGGTGCTCGACCTCGATTATGACGAGGATTCGAGCGCCGATGCCGATGCCAATTTCGTGCTAATCGAAGGCGGCCAGATTGCAGAAGTCCAGGCGACCGCCGAGGGCGCGACCTATGACGAGGAAGGCCTGCTGCGCCTGCTTCGCCTGGCCCGGATCGGTTGCGACCAGATCTTCGAAGCGCAGCGCGACGCGACCAAATGACCCGCAGGCTCGGCGCAGGATCGCTTGTCATCGCGACCCACAATTCGGGCAAGCTGAAGGAAATCTCGGCGCTGCTCGAACCCTATGGCGCCAAATGCATTTCCGCCGGATCGCTCGGCCTGCCCGAACCGGCCGAGACCGGCACCACATTTGTCCAGAACGCGCTGATCAAGGCGCGCGCGGCGGCAGAGGCATCGGGCCTCGCCGCGCTTGCCGATGACAGCGGTCTCGCGGTCGATGCGCTGGGCGGCAGGCCCGGAGTCTACACCGCTGATTGGGCCGAACGACAATGGTTCGAGGGCGATCCGGGCCGAGACTGGTACATGGCGATGGGCAAGGTCGAAGGCATGTTGCAGCAGCTCGGCCCCGACACCGATCGCGCCGCGGCCTTTCACTGCGTACTTGCGCTCGCATGGCCCGATGGCGAACACGCGGTCTATGAGGGGCGCTGCGAAGGCGCGCTGACCTGGCCGCCACGAGGCGAGATGGGTTTCGGCTACGACCCGGTCTTCGTTCCCGCAGCGCGCGGTGGCGAGGAAACCTTTGCCGAGATCGAACCTTCCGAAAAGCACGCGATCAGCCACCGCGCCGATGCCTTCGCCAAGCTGGTGAGCGACCAGTTCGGCGCCTAGCGCTGGGCGATGCGGCGACCCGGTGCGATGGGCGTGCCGATGATATTGCCCGCCGGCCAGTATCGACACACGAGCACATCGAAGCGCAGCCCGCGCGCGCTGGCGCAGCCCACCTCCCGCGTTTCGGACCAGACGATCTGCGTGTAATGGCCGACATCGGCCCAATTCCCGGTGCGCGAGACCTGCGGGAAGCGCCCGGCGCGGAAATGCCGCTTTTCATCGACGAAAGAGTCGATCATCGCGCTCGGCGCATAACGCCCCGCCGTTCCCATCCAGAGGTTTTCTCCGGTGCGATTGCGCTCCTCGCTCGAGGTGTGGCGCAACCTTTCTTCGCGGGCGAGTTGCCGCGCCCATTGGCGCGCCTCGTCGGCAAGGTCCGCGTTCCATTGCAGCGGAGCGGAACCGAACTGCGCGCGTTCGCGGTTGTGCGCGTCGAGCCACTCGCTCTCGGCCTTCCCCTGCCCCTCGGCAAGGGTGCCCGCGAATGCCCCGCCGGACAGGGTCAGCGCGGCAGCAAGAACGAGCGCGATTGTGGAGCCATGAGCCATGCCCTACAGATTGCCGGGCAAGCGTTTAAGAAAGACTGAAACACGTGGCCCGCGCTCTCTACATTCACTGGCCGTTCTGCGCGAAGAAATGCCCCTATTGCGACTTCAATTCGCATGTCCGCGAGACCGTGCCTTTTGCCGAGTGGAAGGAGGCGCTGATCGCGGATATGCGCGCCGAGGCCGAAGCGGCGGGCGGCGAGACGCTGACCTCGATCTTCCTCGGCGGAGGCACGCCATCGCTCATGCCGCCTGCTCTGGTAGAGGCGCTTCTGGCAGAAGTGCAGGTTTTGTGGGGGTTTGCAAGTGATATCGAAGTCACTCTCGAGGCCAACCCGTCATCGGTCGAAGCCGCCAATTTCGCAGCACTCGCAGGTGCTGGCATCAACCGCGTCTCGCTCGGCATCCAGTCGCTCGACGATGAAGTGCTGCAATGGCTCGGCCGACTGCACGACAGCCGCGAAGCCTTGACAGCTCTCGCAACCGCGCAGGAGCATTTCGCCCGCGTCAGCTTCGACTTGATCTACGCTCTGCCCGGGCAGAACGAGGCGCAATGGCGCGACCAGCTTGCCCGAGCCCTCGACTTCGGGACGTCGCATCTCTCGCTCTACCAACTCACGATCGAGCCGGGCACGCGCTTCGCCACCGATGTCCGGCGCGGGGTGTTCGAACCGCTCGATGATGATGCGGCGGCGGACCTCTTCGCGCTAACACAGGAGATGACCGCAGCGGCAGGACTGCCAGCCTATGAGACAAGCAACCACGCGCGCCCTGGCGAAGAGAGCCGTCACAATCTCACTTATTGGCGCTACCAGGATTATGCCGGGATCGGACCGGGCGCGCACGGCCGTCGCGGCGGCTTTGCGACCACCCGCCATCGCAAGCCTGAGAACTACCTGCGCGCCGTTACCGATCGAGGCCATGGTATCGCCGAGCAGCGGAATCTGCTGATGGCTGAACAGGCGTCCGAGGCGCTGCTCATGGGATTGAGGCTCGTCGAAGGGGTCAACCTTGCTGCGATGGAGCGCCGCTTCGGCATCGCGCGCGATGCGCTGGTGTCCGCTGCCAAGCTTGATCATCTCGTGCAGATCGGAATGGCGTGGCGCGAGGGAGAGCGGATCGGGGTGAGCGAGGCTGGGCGTCCGCTGCTCGACGCGGTGCTTGCAGAACTCGTCAACGCCGAACTGGTCGAGGCATGACCGAGCCCGCCCCGCTCGAAGCCTGGCACGCGCACCTGACCAACGGCCTGCGTCGCAGTCCGCATACGGTGCGCGCCTATTGCACCGCGGCACGCAAGCTGATGACAGCGCGCGGATTACTGGAACTTGCAGATGTGGCCGCGCTCGAAGCGTATGATCTGCGCGCCCACCTTGCCGCTCGCCGTGCCGAGGGGATCTCCAATGCCAGCGCTGCGCGCGAGCTTTCCGCGCTCAAGGCCTTCATCGCCTTCGCCCGCGCCGAGAGCGGCGATCCCGACCCCGCAGCTCCTCGAGTGAGGGGGCCGCGCCTGAAGAAGGGCCTGCCGCGCCCGGTCACTCCCGACGAAGCGCAGAATCTTGCCGACCTCGCCAAAGCCGATGCGAGCGAAGACTGGATCGGAGCACGCGACCGCGCCGTACTGCTGCTGATGTACGGATCGGGACTTCGCATCGCCGAGGCGCTCTCGCTCGAAGGAAAGGCCGCGCCGCTCGGCGAAACGCTCCTGGTCACCGGCAAGGGCGGAAAGCAACGAGTGGTGCCGATCCTGCCGATCACGCGCGAGGCGGTGGCGGCCTATGTCGCTGCCTGCCCCTACCCGATCGCGCCTTCCGAAAAGCTATTTCGCGGGGCCAAGGGCGGGCCGCTGTCTCAGGGCATGGTGCAAAAGGCGATGGCCCGCGCCCGCCGCGCATTGGGCTTGCCCGACAGCGCGACACCGCATGCGCTGAGGCATTCTTTCGCGACCCATTTGCTGGGGGCCGGTGCTGATCTCAGGAGCCTTCAGGAACTGCTTGGCCACGCTTCGCTCGGAAGCACGCAAATCTACACCAAGGTCGATGCGGCGAGCCTTCTCGAAACCTATCGCGCCGCGCATCCCCGCGCGAAAAAGGGCTGAACAGTCGGCCGCTTAGGCGCCGCGTGCCGCGACCCGCGCCTCGATCGCTTGCCAGATCATCCCTGCCGTATCGGTCCCGTTGAACTTGTCGATGGCAACTATCCCGGTCGGCGATGTGACATTGATTTCTGTCAGATACTTGCCGCCGATCACGTCGATGCCGACGAAGGTGAGGCCGAGGCGTTTCAGTTCCGGGCCCATGGCGTCGCAGATTTCCTGCTCGCGCTCGGTTAGTTCGGTCGCTTCGGCGCTGCCGCCCATGGCGAGGTTCGAGCGGAATTCGCCCTCGCCCGGTATGCGGTTGATGGCGCCTGCGACCTCGCCATCGACGAGCACGATCCGCTTGTCGCCTTCGGCCACTTCGGGAAGGAAAGGCTGGACCATGTGCGGTTCGGGCCAGGTCTGGTTGAACACTTCGAACAGCGCGGTGAGGTTGTCGCCATCGGCCGGCACACGGAAGATCGCCTTGCCGCCATTACCATGGATCGGCTTGACCACCACCGCGCCGTGTTCGGCCATAAAGCGGCGCACTTCGTCCACGCTGCGGGTGACGAGGGTGGGCGGCATGAAGCGACGATAGTCGAGCACCATGACCTTTTCGGGCGCGTTGCGCACGCTTTCCGGGTCGTTGACCACCAGGGTCTCGTCCCTGATCCGGTCAAGCAGGTGGGTGGCGGTGATGTACCCCATGTGAAAAGGCGGGTCCTGCCGCATCAGCACCACGTCGATATCGCGTCCGAGGTCGAGCCTTTGCGCCTCGCCTTTCTCGACGTGGTCGCCGACGACGCGCTGCAATTTGACCGGGTGGCACTGGGCAAACAGGCGATCATCGGCGTCAAGCGTGAGGCTTTCGACGTGGTATTCGAACACTTCGTGCCCGCGTTCCTGCGCGGCGATCATCAGCGCGAACGAGCTGTCGCCTGCGATATTGACGGTTTCGATCGGGTCCATCTGGACGGCAATTCTGAGTGACATTCGCGGTTCCTAAGGCATCCAGGCGTTCTCGATGTGGTGGGGGCGGCGGCCGGGCGCAAGCAGGATCACGTCGATACGCAGGTCGTCTTTGGCCTCCACATATTCATGCGCGACCATCTCGACCGCCGCGGCGACCCGTCCCAGCCGGTGTTCGTCGATCGCGGTGGCAAGGTCAGCGCTGCGGGCGCGCCACTTGACCTCGACGAAGGCGACGATGCCGGGTTTGCGCGCGATCAGGTCGATCTCGCCGAGCCTGGTCTTGCGTCTCTCGGCAAGTATTTCCCAGCCCTGGAGGGCAAGATATTGCGCGGCCTGCGCCTCGGCATCCCTCCCCCGACGCTCGGCAGTCTGACGATCGAGCGTCATCTGGCGGTCAATTCGACAGCACGGGCATAGAGCGCCTTGCGATCCAGCCCGGTGGCCTTCGCGACCATGCCAGCTGCCTTGCTCGCGCTCATCGTGCTCAGTGCATCGCGCAGCAGAACATCCGGGTCGTGGGTGTTCGCGGTGGGAACGGGCGGGCCGACAAGCAAGACGATCTCGCCCTTGGCGGGGTGCGCTGCGTAATGCTCGGCGAGCGTCAGGGCATCGCCGGTGCGGCACTCCTCGTGCAGCTTGGTCAGCTCGCGCGCGACCGCGACTTCACGGCCAGGCCAGAGCTCGGCCAGGGCGCGCAAGCTGCGTTCGAGGCGCGGCCCGGTTTCGTAGAACACGATCGTCGCCGCGATCGAACCCAAGTCGGCCAGCATGTCGCGCCGGGCCTTGTCCTTGACCGGAAGGAAGCCTGCAAAGAGAAAGCGGTCATTGGGCAGGCCCGAAAGCGTCAGCGCGGCGATCGCGGCGCAGGCTCCGGGGAGCGTGGTGATCGAGGCACCTGCCTGACGCGCCTCGCGCACGAGCCGGTAACCCGGGTCGGACACCAGCGGGGTTCCCGCATCGCTCACCAGCGCCACCGCTTCGGTGCACGACCGTTCTACCAGTCTTGCACGAACATTGTCCGAGGCATGATCGTCATATCTTTGCATGCGGGTATCGGCGCCAACAGCTTTCAGGAGCTTGCCTGTGACACGGGTATCCTCGCACGCGATCAGGTCTGCGCGCTTCAGCACGTCGATGGCACGTTTCGTTACATCGCCGAGATTGCCAATCGGCGTCGCGACAATATAGAGACCGGGTTCAAGTGGTTCTCCACGAGACGGATCAGGGGTCGGCGTGTTCACACCGGCCTACATGACGCAGCGATCAAGGGTCGGCAAGAATGAAGCAGACGGCAAAACCGGTTTTCACCCGCAAGTGGCTGAGCGCCGCGGCAAAAGGGTTCAACCGCCGCAATTTCGCAATCGCTGGCGCAGCGGCGCTTCTCGCAGGTTGCCAGGTGATTCCGAAGACCGAAACCGTCGCGACAGCTCCCGCGCCGACCCCCACGCCGCAGCCCAGTGCCACCGCGCTTCCGACCGATTCGACCCGTCACCGGGTCGCGCTGCTGGTGCCGATGTCGGGTCGCGCCGCCGAGGTGGGCCAGTCGCTCGCCAATGCGACCACCATGGCGCTGCTCGACACCAACGCCGACAATATCCGGATCACTACCTATGACACCTCGGGCGGCGCTGCCGGCGCGGCGCGGCGTGCGATTGCGGATGGCAACCGTTTGATCCTCGGCCCGCTTCTGGCCGATAACGTGCCCGGAGTGCAGGCCGCTGCCCGGCCGGCAGGCGTTCCAGCCATCGCGTTTTCAAACGATGCGACCGTCGCCAGCGCCGACGTCTTCGTGATGGGACACATCCCGGAGCAATCGATCCGCCGGTCGATCGAATATGCACGAGCCAACGGGTCGAGCAATTTCGGCGCGCTTTTGCCCGAAGGCGCATATGGCCAACGTTCTTACACTGCGCTTCAGAACTCGCTTGCCGATACCGGAGGCAGCCTTGTCGCGTTCGAGCGCTATGCCCGCGGCAACACCTCGATCGTCAGCGCGGCACAGCGCCTGCGCACCCGCGGTGGCTACGACACCGTCCTGGTCGCCGATGGTGCGCGGCTCGCGGTCCAGGCAGCCGGCGAATTGCGCGCCGACGGAGCCGAGAACACCCGCATCCTCGGGACCGAGCTCTGGAGCGGCGAATCCGCCCTCACCCGTTCGAGCGCGATCGATGGCGCGATGTTCTCCGCCGTCTCCGACCGGCGCTTCCGTCGCTTTTCTGAAAGTTACGAAGCGCGCTTCGGGTCCAGGCCCTATCGCATTGCCACGCTCGGCTATGACGCGGTGCTCCTGACCTTGCGTGTCGCGCGCGACTGGGAGGTCGGCGATCGCTTCCCCAAGAGGATGCTGTTCGACCGCGGCGGTTTCCTCGGCGTGGACGGGCCGTTCCGCTTTGGCCGCGACGGCGTGGCCGAGCGCGCGCTCGAAGTGCGCGCGGTTCGTGGCGGGCAGGTCGTTCCGGTTGATCCAGCCCCGTCGAGCTTTGGCGGGTAAAACCCGCGCATTCGGCGCGAGCGCTCCTTGTGAGGCGCGTGCGCGCAGGCCATATCGATAGCATGTCCGAAGACCTGTTTGAAAACGCGCCGGCATCGTCTGGCGATTATGATTCCTCGTCGATCGAAGTCCTCGAAGGGCTCGAACCGGTGCGCCGCCGCCCAGGCATGTATATTGGCGGGACCGACGACCGCGCCCTCCACCATCTCGCCGCCGAAGTGCTCGACAACGCGATGGACGAAGCCGTCGCGGGGCATGCCAACCGGATCGAAGTCCGGCTCGAGGAAGGCAATCGCCTGTCGATCAGCGACAATGGTCGCGGCATCCCGGTCGATGAACACCCGAAATTTCCGGGCAAGTCGACGCTAGAGGTGATCTTGTCGACGCTCCATTCGGGCGGCAAGTTTTCGGGCAAGGCCTACGCCACCAGCGGCGGGCTTCACGGCGTGGGCGTCAGCGTCGTGAACGCGCTATCCAGCCACACCCGGGTCGAGGTCGCGCGCGACAAGCAGCTCTACGCACAGGAATTCTCCAAGGGTCAGACGCTCGGCCCGATCGAGACGGTCGGCGCCGCGCCCAACCGGCGCGGGACCACGGTCGCCTTCACCCCCGACACCGAGATATTCGGTGACCGCCAGTTCAAGCCCGCGCGCCTGTTCAAGCTCGCGCGCTCGAAGGCTTACCTGTTTGCTGGGGTGGAGATCCGCTGGAAATGCGCGGCCTCACTCGCTAGCGAGGACGTGCCCGAAGAGGCGGTTTTCAAGTTCCCCGGCGGTCTTGCAGACCATCTGGCCGAACAGGTCGGCAAGCGCGAATGCGTCACCGCGCAATCCTTCACCGGCAATCAGGATTTTCCCGACAGTCAGGGCCGGGTCGAATGGGCGATCGCCTGGCCGCTCTACTCAGATGGATCGACCAGTTGGTATTGCAACACCGTCCCCACTCCCGATGGCGGGACGCACGAACAGGGCCTTCGCGGCGCGCTCACCAAGGGCCTGCGCGCATTCGGCGAATTGACCGGTGTGAAGAAGGCGAAGGACATCACTGCCGACGACGTGATGAACGGCGCAGAGATCATGCTCAGCGTCTTCATCCGCGATCCGCAGTTCCAGTCACAGACCAAGGACCGGCTGACCTCGCCCGAGGCTGCCCGCCTCGTCGAAGCGGCGGTGCGCGACCATTTCGATCACTTCCTCGCGGACAACATGGATCGCGGCAAGGCGCTGCTGGGCCAGGTGATGGAGCGCATGGAGGAGCGGCTCAAGCGCAAGCAGGAACGCGAGATTAAGCGCAAGACCGCGACCAATGCCAAGAAACTGCGCCTCCCCGGAAAGCTCACCGATTGCAGCGGTGAAGGCGGGCGCGAGACCGAGCTTTTCATCGTCGAAGGCGACAGCGCCGGCGGGAGCGCCAAGCAGGCGCGTGACCGCAAGTCGCAGGCGATCCTGCCAATCCGCGGCAAGATCCTGAACGTCGCATCGGCCAGCGCCGACAAGATCCGCGCCAATAGCGAGATCGCCGATCTCACCCTCGCGATGGGATGCGGCACCCGCAAGGACTGTTCGCCCGAAGACCTGCGCTATGACCGCATCATCATCATGACCGACGCGGATGTCGACGGCGCGCACATCGCGACACTGCTGATGACCTTTTTCTTCCAGGAAATGACCGAGGTCGTGCGCGACGGGCGGCTCTATCTCGCACAGCCGCCGCTCTACAAGCTGACCGCAGGCAAGGAGAGCCGCTATGCCCGCGATGACGAACACCGCGCCGAGCTCGAAGCCAGCGTGTTCAAGGGAAAGAAGGTCGAGGTGAGCCGATTTAAGGGCCTTGGCGAAATGAACCCGCAGCAGCTGCGCGAGACGACGATGAACCCCGATACGCGCTCGCTCATCCGCATCACACTTCCGGCCGAGTTCGAGGAACGCGCGAGCGTCAAGGAACTGGTCGACCAACTGATGGGTCGCAATCCCGAGCACCGCTTCAATTTCATCCAGAACCGTGCGGGCGAAATGGACCGCGACATGATCGATGCGTGATGGCTGACTACAAGGACCCGCGTGAGGAGGACATCGTCTATGGCGACCGCCGATTGTCGCGGCCCGATGCCTCGCTTCCCGACTGGGAAATGCCCGATACGGCCTATCGCCCTCTTCCGATCGTGTGGTTCACCGGCGCGTTTTTCGTGCACCTATTGGCCACTTCGGTGATCGCGCTGATCCTTTCGGGGCAAGCTGGCTGGATAAGCTTCGCCCTTTCGGCAATGGCAGCTGGCGGTATCGCCCGCTGGACCTGGGCGCGGGGCATGGCTCAGGCAGCGACCGGGTGGAAAATCGCCACGATCGCGATGCTGCTGATCAACCTGTTCTTCGTCGCGGCCCTGAGTTTTCCAGCATAATCTTTCGCCAGGCTTGTAAGAAATATCCTCGAGGGGCGACTAAGGGGATATGAGCAGATCGGCCGAACAGCTTTACGAAGAGGCAGGCGCGCAATTCGCGCCAGCCCTGGCGCGGCTCGCGCGAGCGGTCGAGAAAAACCCCGAAAAAGCGCGCGATCTCGAACAGGAAATGCATTGCGTGCTGTGGACGAGCCTCGCCCGTTTCAAAGGCGACTGCGCGCTCAAGACCTGGGTTTACCGCGTCGCTCACAATGTCGCTGCCGACCACGTGGCCAGAGCCGCGCGCGGGCCACAAAAAGTGCCGCTCGACGAGGTCGAGGCGCTGCCTGATTGCAGCGATGTCGAAAACGAGGCGGGAGAGGCCCTCGCGCTCGCCCAGGTGGGTGAACTCGTGCGACGCCTGCCTGCGATCGATGCGCAGGTGATCGTGCTGTGGCTCGAAGGCGAGAGCGCTGCCGAGATTGCCGAGATCACAGGCCTTTCGCCGGGCGCGGTCAGCGTGCGCGTCCACCGGATAAAGGCGCTGCTCGCCGATTACTTCGCATCCCCTCACCTCACAGGAGACAGCGCATGAACACGCCTCCCCTCCCCGCATGGCAATCGCTTGGCGGTGACGCGCGGTTCAGCGCGCCCGAGTTCTGCTCGCGCGAGGCCGACAGTTTTGCGCGCCGCGTGCGCGTGCGCAATGCCATCGAATATGCGGCTGCGGGTCTGGTCGTTCTGTTGTTCGGCGCAGCGTCAATCGCAGCCTTCGTCATTGGTGAGGCTCTGATCGGGGTCTCGCTCGTGTTGATCGTCCTGGGCACGTTTGTCCTCACGTGGAACCTGCGCCAGCGGGCGAGCAATATCGCGCGGCGCGTGGAAGAGCCCTGCGCGCTCTACATCAGGCGGCAATATCGCCGCCAATACGACGCGCTTCGCCGCGTGCCTGCCTGGTATATCGGCCCGCTCCTTCCTGGCACGGCGATGTTCTATGCGGTCGTCACCTACAAGGTCGCCCGGGTGTCAGACCTGGGGACCGCGCTGGCCGGACTGACCGGGCCGGCTGCGGTGACATTCGGCCTGTTCGCAGCGGTCGCGCTCGCCAATGTGCTCGCTGCAAGAGCGCTCAAACGCAAACTCGATCAACTCGAAGGCATGGGCTGACGGCGATCAAGTGATCGTCTAGCCTTGCCCCAACGGAGCCAAGCCAATGAACCAGCTGAATGCCCACGCGCGCACCCTCGCCGCCGCGCTTGTCCTCGCTCTCGCGCCAGTTACCGCAGCCGCCGCGCAGGAAGCCGACACCGCGCAATCCGAGTCCCGCGAGCAGACGCCCATCCTTATGCGCGCCGAACAGGTCGTCGCCGTGATCAACGGCGAGGCGAACGCGGCTGACATCTTTACCGATGGCTTCCTCGCCGCGGTCCCTATCGCCCAGCTCGAAACGATCAGCGCCCAACTGACAGGCCAATTCGGGCGAGCGCTCGCGGTCGAGGCGGTCAACCCGCCATCGGGCAACCGCTCGGCACTGGCAATTCGGATGGAGCGTGCGATTGCGCGCGGCGGGATCGCGATCGATCCTGCCGATGAAAACCGGGTCAGCGAATTGCTGTTCCAGAATTTTGAACCGATCGATGACACGCCCGAAAAGATCGTCGCGGACCTTTCGGCGCTTCCCGGCTCAGTGAGCACATGGTTCGGCCCGCTCGGCGAAGGCGAGCCTGTGATTGCGATCGAACCCGATGCACAGATGCCGCTGGGCTCGACCTTCAAGCTCTATGTCCTCGCCGCATTGGCCGATGAAATTGCCAGCGGAACGCGCGATTGGGACGACGTCGTGACGCTTGGCGATACCCGGAGTTTTCCGAGCGGGATGATGCAGGACTGGCCCAAGGATGCGCCGGTCACGCTTCACACGCTTGCTGCGATGATGGTGTCGGTGAGCGACAACACGGCCACCGATGCGCTGATCGCCGAACTCGGTCGTGATGCGGTGTTCGAAGCTCTGGTCGCAAGCGGCCATTCGGAACCGACGCGCAACGCGCCCTTCCTGACCACGCGCGAGATGTTCCTCCTCAAAGGCGGACCGCAGGAGCGCCTCGCTGCCTATCAGTCCGGCGATCATGACAGACGCGAGGCGATCCTCGCTCAGATCGAGACCGTTCCCCTTGACGCGGCCGAGATCGAGGCAGCCTTTCGCCAGGGACCGCGGGCGCTCGACATCGAGTGGTTCGCCAGCACCGCCGACGTCGTCAGCCTGTTTCGAAATTTCCTCGATACGGGCAACGAAGAAGCGCTCGCGATCATGGCGATCAACCCCTCGATCACCGACAACGCGCGCCACGGCTGGCGCTATGTTGGATACAAGGGGGGCAGCGAACCGGGCGTCTTGCACCTCGCCTGGCTGCTCGAGGACGAGGCCGGGCAACGCCATGCGCTCGTCCTTGGCTGGAAGAACGAGGATGCGAATCTCGAACAATCCGCGCTCGAAGTGATCGCACAGCGCATCCTCTCCTTACCTCGCTGACACGTCTCGCCAGCCTCTCCCCCTTGCACGCACCGCACTCGCCCATTATCGGGGCGGCCAAGCCTTATTCCGTTTCGAAGGAAAACCCATGTCCGACACGACCACCGAGCAGCAGCGTTTCGAAGGCACGAGCGATTATATTGCGACCGAGGACCTGAAGGTCGCGGTCAATGCCGCTGTCACCCTTCGCCGCCCACTTCTGGTCAAAGGCGAACCGGGCACCGGAAAGACCGTGCTCGCGCACGAGATTTCCAAGGCTATCGGCGCGCCGCTGATCGAGTGGAACGTGAAATCGACCACCAAGGCGCAGCAGGGCCTCTACGAGTACGACGCGGTGGCGCGCCTGCGCGATGGCCAGCTTGGCGAGGAACGGGTTCACGATATCCGCAACTACATCAAGAAGGGCAAGCTGTGGGAAGCCTTCACCAGCGAGCAATTGCCCGTCCTGCTGATCGACGAAATCGACAAGGCCGACATCGAGTTTCCCAACGACCTGCTGCAGGAGCTCGACCGGATGAGCTTCGATGTCTACGAGACGCAGGAGCGGATCGAGGCGAAGGAACGCCCGATCGTCGTCATCACATCGAACAACGAGAAGGAACTGCCCGACGCGTTCTTGCGCCGCTGCTTCTTCCACTACATCAAGTTCCCCGATCGCGAGACGATGGCCGACATCATCGAAGTGCACTTCCCCGGCATCCAGAAGGCGCTGGTCAAGAAAGCGATGGACGTTTTCTACGACCTGCGCGAGGTGCCCGGCCTCAAGAAGAAGCCTTCGACCAGCGAACTGCTCGACTGGCTCAAGCTGCTGCTCAACGAGGACATGCCGCTCGAAGTGCTGCAGGACAGCAATCCCAACAGCGCCATCCCGCCGCTGCACGGTGCGCTGCTCAAGAACGAGCAGGACGTGATGCTGTTCGAAAGGCTCGCATTCATGGCGCGCCGCAACCCGAGTTGACCAACCCGGGCTGAACGGCGTTCCGGATCAAAAACTGTAAGCCACCTCGAAATCGCCCCAGCGGCGGCCGTTGATCATCAGCGGGATGTAGACATTGCGCACCACCTGGTAACGCGTGCCGTCGCCTTCCTGTCGATAGACAGCCATCATGTAGGGCGCCGAACTGTCCTTGGCTTTCTGGTCGATCGCCTCGAGCAGGATGCGGCCATTGCGACAATACTTGGTGTCGTGGACCAGGTCCCCGGTCGGCTGCTTGGACATTTCGGTGATGTGAGTGGGCAGAAAGCCCTTCATGTCGGTGCAGGCGGCGGCATTGATGCGGCTGTCGGATTGCTTGGCCGCGTCGAGCATCGGGCGCCAGTGCCGATCTGCCCAGTCGCTCAGACCGGTGGTGTATCGTTGCGGATTGCTTCCCTCGATCAGTTGGTAATCCATGTCGAACAGCGCCGCTTCGCTGAGTTCCCCGTTGGCCAGCGCGGCTTCGGCGACCGCAGCCACTTCGCGCGCCATTTCCTGGGCGCGTTCCACCATCGCGCTGTCTTCCGGGCTGAGCCCTGACTGGACGAGCGAATCGAACATTTCGCTCGCGGTCATTTCGAGCTCCTCCATGCGCTTGTGCGCGCCCTGGAGGCGGTCCTCATTGGTGCGCGCGGCAGCGTCGAAGCTTGTCAGGACCTGTTGCACGGCATCGACATGATCGCTGATCGTGCCGGTCGAGCGGGCGATGACGTCGTTCTGCTTGTCAACTTCCTCCACCAGGTCGCCGACACCCGAAATTGTGCTTTCAATCTGGGCGACCGAGGCCTTGGCCTCGTCGCTCGCCCTCGAACCTTCCTCGATCCGACCGATCACGACGCTCGCTTCCTCGCCCAGCGCATCGACCGTGGAAGCGATCTCCACGGTTGCCTTGCGGGTGTCGTTGGCAAGGCTTTTGACCTCGCTTGCGACCACCGCGAAGGTGCGTCCGGCATCTCCTGCCCGCATCGCCTCGATCGTGGCGTTGAGAGCGAGGATATTGGTGGTCTCGGCGATATCCTCGATATCCTTGGCCGAACGCTTCACCTGATCCATAGCGGCGGAAAAGCTGGTCACGTGCTGGCCGAGCGCATCGACCAGTTCGAGCAGGCCCGCAATCTTGCCCAGCGATGACTGGATAAGTGCCGTCCCCTCGCCTAGTCGTTCGATCGCACGCTCGGACAACAGTCGCGCTTCGTCGCTTGCTTCTGCGACCTTCGACTGGTCCGCTTCGAGAGCTGCTACCGTTCCCCGCAGCGCCTCATGCTCTTCACGCAGCACCTCGGAAGAGCGGATGACTGCCTCGACCACGCCAGCCACGTCGGTGCACCCGACGGTGACGGCGCCGCATTTCTCCGGAATTTTGTTAATCGCCGACGCATCGGCGGTATCGATTTTCACATGCTGCATTTCAGCCCACGGCCCCCGTGTTTGTTCTATGCTGCGCGGAGGTAAGCATTGTTGGTTATCAAGCGTTTAATTTTGCATGAGAATTCTGGCTTATTCGCACGCATCCCGCAGCATTGCCCAGGGGCGTCGAAAGGTCTTTAATCCGAACCGATCAGCGGCTAAGCCTGCATCCATGTTTTTCAACTTCATGGACGAACTGCGCGAAGCCGGAATCGGCGCGAGCTTCAAGGAGCACCTCACCCTGCTCGAGGCGCTCGACAAGGACGTGATAGAACAGACGCCCGAAGCGTTCTATTATCTCAGCCGCGCGACCTTCGTGAAAGACGAGGGCATGCTCGACAAGTTCGACCAGGTTTTTCACAAGGTCTTCAAGGGCATCCTCACCGATTACGGCCAGAACCCGGTCGACATTCCCGAGGACTGGCTGAAATCGGTCGCCGAAAAGTTCCTCACCGAAGAGGAAATGGCCGAGATCGAGAAGCTTGGTGACTGGGACGAGATCATGGAGACGCTGAAAAAGCGGCTCGAGGAACAGGAAGGCCGGCACGAAGGCGGCAACAAGTGGATCGGCACAGGAGGGACCTCTCCATTCGGAAATTCGGGCTACAATCCTGAAGGCGTGCGGATCGGGGGCGAAAGCAAGCACAAGCGCGCGATCAAGGTCTGGGAAAAGCGCGAGTTCAAGAACCTCGACAACACCAAGGAACTCGGCACGCGCAACATCAAGATGGCGCTGCGCCGCCTGCGCCGGTTTGCACGCGAGGGCGCTGCTGACGAGCTCGACCTCGACGCGACGATCGAAGGCACGGCCAAGCAGGGCTGGCTTGACATTCACATGCGACCCGAGCGGCACAATGCGGTGAAATTGCTTCTGTTCCTCGATGTCGGCGGATCGATGGACCCCTTCATCAAGCTGGTCGAGGAACTGTTCAGCGCGGCCACCGCCGAGTTCAAGAACCTCGAATTCTTCTACTTCCACAATTGCCTTTACGAAGGCGTCTGGAAGGACAATCGACGCCGCTGGCAGGAACGCACCAAGACCTGGGACGTGCTCCACAAATACGGGCACGATTACAAGGTGATCTTCGTCGGCGATGCGGCGATGAGCCCCTATGAAATCACCCATGCCGGCGGCAGCGTCGAGCACATGAACGAGGAAGCCGGCGCAACCTGGATGCAGCGCGTCACGAACACCTATCCCGCGACCGTGTGGCTCAACCCGGTCCCTGAAAAGCAGTGGTCCTATTCGCAATCGACCAAGATGATGAAGCAGCTGGTCAACGACCGGATGTACCCGCTCACGCTGGATGGGTTGGATGACGCGATGCGCGAGCTCAGCCGCAAGCAGGGGCACTAGGTTCACCGCCGCTCAAGTCGTCAGAGTGTCAGGTGTGCCCGCGAATGGAGGGGAGAGTCTGCATGCGCACATTCTCAATTCATGCTGCTGCCTTGGTGCCGGCCGGAGCGGGCGTTCCGCGGCTCCCGGCGGATAGTGGCCTTTGAGGCGCGCTGACGATTCGCGACGTCCTCGCCGCTGTTCTCTTCCTTGCTCTCACTGGCTGCGCGACAATCGATGATTGCGAGCAGCGGGCGATTGCCGCGCCAGATCCGGCGAATTGGGGGCATGAATTCTATTGGGCCAGCCAGGCAGCCCGTGGGGGCAGTTTCTGCGATCCGAATATCGGAGAAGAATTTGCAGACAGGTTCCGCCGGCATTTCGGAACGCGCTTCGAGCGTTTGAAAGAACGCTACCGCGACCGCTATGGCGAACCGGCCGACTTCGTCATCGTCGGTGGCTGCCGCAGTCCGAGAGCCTCGCTCCAACCCCTGCGCGTCAGACAGCGACGCGAACTGGCGCGCTTCGAAACGTGGATCAACCTGGCCGAGCGCGCCCTGGAGGGCGAGAACGCTACGGCCAACAGCGATCAGTAAAGCAGATGCTCGCGCACTGTCTGCACCCATGATGCCTCGTCGGCTAATGCCAGCGCGTCAAGCGCGTCGGGTCCGGCAGCGCGATCATCGACCCATTCGCGCAGCGACGGGCCCCCATTGATCACGTCGATTGCCAGCACGTTGTCGGTATATTCGTATTTGAAGTCCTTGCCGCGCCAAAGATCGTAATCGGGATAGAGGTTGCGGATTGACTTGAAGGCGAGCGCCTGCAGCCGCCAAGGCTTGAACCCGTGATGGTCATAGAATTCGCCTTCTGCATGGATCATCAGGGCGCTACAGAGAACACCTGCGTGCTTGTGAAAGGTCGGTTCGAAATAGCAAGGCCGCAGCGCACAACCACGCATCCAGTCAGGCGCGATCTCCGCCATTTCTTCGACAACCTTGATGGGATCGATATCTGGCGCGCCGAACAGCACCTCCAGCGGCCTGGTCGTCCCCCTTCCCTCGCTCACGGTCGCGCCTTCGATCATCACCGTGCCAGCATAGGCGCGGGCCATGTTGAGGCTTGCCGCATTGGGCGACGGGTTGATCCAGATGCGATCGGTGGGCCAGCCGGATCCTTCACCCTCGGGTGACCATCCCTCCATCGCGATGACGCGATATTGCACGTCCAGGTCGAAGTGCGCGATAAACCAGTGGCCCATCTCGCCCAGCGTCAGGCCATGGCGCATCGGCATCGGCGCCGCTCCGACAAAGCTTTCATGCCCCGGAACGAGCAAGGTCCCCTCAACCGGGCGACCTGCGGGATTGGGGCGGTCCAGCACCCAGACCTCTTTGCCGTGCCTTGCCGCCTCTTCGAGCAGATAGAGCAGCGTGGTGACGAAGGTGTAGATCCGGCATCCCAGGTCCTGGAGATCGAACAGGAAGATGTCGGCGCTGGCCATCATCTCGGCGGTCGGACGGCGCACTTCGCCATAGAGCGAGTAGATCGGAATGCCGTAGCGCGGATCGATCTCGTCCGCGGTCTCCACCATGTTGTCCTGCTTGTCGCCCTTGATGCCGTGCTGGGGCCCAAATGCGCTGGTGATGTTCAAGCCCCTGGCGATCAGCGCATCGAGTGAATGGTCGAGGCTGCGGGTCACACTTGCCGGATGCGCGACGAGCGAGACGCGCCGACCATCCAGGGCGCCCAGCAATTCCGCATCTTCGAGAAGACGGTCGATCCCGAACAGGGTAGTCATCACTTGCGCTCCACTTTCGCCTGGCGGCATGTTTCGGAATGGAATTCGGCCTTGCCCGGCGGAAATGCGAGCGCCCAGAATTGCAGCCTGCCGCCGGGCAGTTCGATGATGGCGTTGAGAGCGACGTCAGCAGGAGCCGGCAAGGCAGCCGCGATCCTGGCGTTCAGCACCCAAGCGCCCTCGCCGTTCGAAGCTGTCTCGATATTGATGGACTCCACCGGCGCATCGCGCATTCCTTCGCGGAAATCATCGAAATCGTAGGCCGCCCAGCGGGTTGAAGGGGACAGGTTGAATTCGCGGTAGGACGAACCGCCGCGCGGCTGCCAGAATATCTCGCAGCAAGTGGTCTTCCAAAGATCGTCCATCCGTTCAGGCTTTGCAGGCTGCGGCATGACGACTTTCGACACATCCCCGACAAGGCGGAAAGTAGCTTCGCAACCCATCTCGTCTGCCCGGATCGCAGCGTCGATGCCGGTTATCGGACCGGTCGGACACGAAGGGTGAAGAGTGAGCGCTGGCATGAAATCCTATTGGCGGGCAATCATGCTGTGAGCAAGCCACTGGAAGCGGTGCGCCCACACTGTTAAGCGCGGGCCAAACGACAGGACGATCATGAGCACCTACAACTCGCAATTGCTGCAATTGCTCGAAGAGCGCGGCTATATCCATCAGGTCACCGATCCCGGCGCGCTCGACGAGCTTGCCGCCGAACAGATCGTGCCCGGCTATATCGGGTTCGACGCCACCGCGCCGAGCCTGCATGTCGGCAGCCTGGTGCAGATCATGATGCTGCGCCGCCTTCAGCAAGCCGGTCACAAGCCGATCGTGGTGATGGGCGGCGGGACGACCAAGATCGGCGATCCATCGGGCAAGGACGAGAGCCGCAAATTGCTCACGCCCGAAGTGATCGACGACAATATCGCCTCGATCCGCACCGTGTTCGAGCGGCTGCTGACCTTCGGTGACGGACCCACCGATGCTGTCATGGTCAACAATGACGAGTGGCTGTCGAGCCTCGGCTATGTCGATCTGCTGCGCGATGTCGGTCCGCATTTCACCATCAACCGCATGCTCACTTTCGATTCGGTGCGGCTGCGGCTCGACCGCGAACAGCCGCTGACCTTCCTCGAATTCAATTATATGATCCTTCAGGCCTATGATTTCGTCGAGCTTGCGCGGCGCTTCGACTGCCGGCTGCAAATGGGCGGCAGCGATCAATGGGGCAATATCGTCAACGGCATGGAATTGGGCCGTCGGATGGAAGGGCGCGACCTGTTCGGGCTTACCACCCCGCTGCTCACCACGGCCGATGGCGCCAAGATGGGCAAGACCGCCGCGGGCGCCGTCTGGCTCAACGAGGACCAGCTCGCGGCCTATGATTTCTGGCAATATTGGCGCAACACCGATGACCGTGACGTTGGTCGGTTCCTAAGGCTGTTCACCGATCTGCCGCTAAGCGAAATTGCCCGGCTCGAAGCGCTCGAAGGCGCGGCGATCAACGATGCCAAGGTCGTGCTTGCCAACGAGGTCACGAAACTGGTGCGCGGTGATGAGGCGGCGAAGGCTGCCGAGGCGACCGCGCGTGAGACATTCGCCGGAAGCGGTGCGGGCGAAGACCTGCCCACGATCAGCGTGGGAGATGACGGCATGCGCATCGGCGCTGTCCTCACCGAGCTGGGATTTACCGCGTCCAATGGCGAGGCGAAGCGCAAGCTGGCTGAGGGCGCGGTCAAGCTCGACGATGAAACGGTGCGCGATCCGGCCACGCTCGTGACCGCCCAGGAAGGGCAATCGCGCAGGCTCAGCCTCGGCAAGAAGAAGCACGCAATCGTGACCCGCTGAACCCGGCTCGCCCGAGGGCTTTACCAAATATCAGCCTTTCTCGCCCATTAGGGTTGTCTGCCCCGACGGGGGGCTGGCTAGAATGTGGAGGGCGCAGGCTGTGACTGCCGGAGCAAATCTCAGTGTTACCGACCTGCGTCGTGCGGCGCGTCACCCGGTCGATTACCCGGTGATCGTCGAACATTTCGCCCATGGCGATCTCAAGCTCCATGTCTGCAACATTTCCGCTCACGGCTTCATGGTCGACGATGCACAGGGGCTTGAGCGCGGGCACCGCGTCATCATCCGCCTGCCGGTTGTCGGCCGGATCGAGGCCTATGTCATCTGGACCCGCGATGATCGTGCCGGTTTCCAGTTCGAACGGATCATCCGGCTCGACGATTTCGTCGCGATTATCGATACGCTTCAGCCCAATCCGCGCCTGCGCCGCAATCGCTGAGGCGAAGCCGTGCTTTGAAGGCATTTAATTTCGTTCGCTTGGCAGCGGACGCGCGCGGTGCCATGGCGCTTGCGTGACCGAACCCACACTCGACAATCCGCACCCTTTCCGGGTCCGTAATTTCCGCTATTACTGGGTCAGCCGTCTCGCCATGACGCTGGCGCAATATGCGATGCTGCTGATCATCGGGTGGCAGACCTACAACATTGCACGCGACGGCGGCATGAGTATTGCAGAGGCATCGGGCCAGCTTGCTCTGATCGGCTTGCTGCAATTCCTGCCACTGTTCGTGCTCACACCCTTTTCGGGCCTTGCCGCCGATCGGTTCGATCGGCGTTCGCTCGCGCTCTTGACGGTGTTTGCGCAATTGCTCTGCGCGGCCACGCTTGGGTGGGCCACCTGGACCGGAGCGATCGGCCTGCCGGTGCTTTATGCGATCGCGATCGTCCTTGGCATTGCACGCGGCTTTGCCGGGCCCGCTCTTTCGGCGCTTGCTCCCAACCTCGTCCCCAAGCCGATCCTGCCGACCGCGATCGCGTTGTCTTCGATCGCGTGGCAAGTGGGAATGATCGGAGGACCGGCGCTTGGAGGCTATCTCTACGCGATCGGACCGGCTCTGCCATACGGGGTGGCCGGCGGCCTCTTTGTCGTGTCGCTGATCGCACTCAGCCTGATTGGCAAGGTGCCCCAACCCGCAGCCCGTACCGACCAGCGCCCGATCGGTGCCATCATCGACGGGTTGCGCTACGTGCTGCGCAACAAGATGGTCCTGGGCGCAATCACGCTCGACCTGTTCGCGGTCTTCCTCGCCGGCGCCACTGCGCTGTTCCCGGTCTATGCACGCGATATACTGATGGTCGGCGAAACCGGGCTGAGCCAGCTCGCAATGGCCCCTGCCATCGGGGCCGCGATCACCGCAGCATGGTTTTCGTTCCGCCCGATCAAGAGCAATGTCGGGCCCAAGATGCTTTGGGCGGTCGGCATTTTCGGGATCGCGACAATCATCTTCGGCCTGTCGACATCGATGCCGCTCAGCCTCGCCATGCTCTTCATCCTTGGTGCGGCGGACATGTTCAGCGTCTATATCCGCCAATCGCTGATCCTGTTGCACACGCCCGACGACAAACGCGGCCGGGTGTCCTCGGTCAGCCTGCTGACCATCAGCGCATCGAACGAGGGCGGCGATTTCTTCTCCGGTTCGCTCGCATTCCTGATCGGCCCGGTTGCGGCGGTGGTCGCAGGCGGAGTGGGCGCGGTGCTGACGGTCCTGTTATGGTCGGGCTTGTTCCCGGTCCTGCGCACAACCAAATCCTTCGATCCGCCGGAAGACCTGCTAGAAGGCGAGCAAACCGAACACCCCCAGGAGGCCTGACATGAAAGCTGCCAATATCCTCGAGACCATCGGCAATACCCCGCACATCCGCCTCGCGCGGCTGTTTCCCGATCACGAGGTCTGGGTGAAATCGGAAAGGGCCAATCCCGGCGGTTCGATCAAGGATCGCATCGCACTCGCCATGATCGAGGATGCGGAACGTGACGGTCGGCTGAAGCCGGGCGGAACGATCGTGGAACCGACCAGCGGCAATACGGGCATCGGCCTCGCCATGGTCGCAGCGGTCAAGGGCTACAAGCTGGTGCTGGTGATGCCCGAATCGATGTCGGTCGAGCGGCGCCGGTTGATGCTCGCCTATGGCGCGACCTTCGATCTCACGCCCAAGGAAAAAGGCATGAAGGGCGCGATCGAGCGCGCGGGCGAAATCGTCGCGAATACGCAGGGCGCGTTCATGCCGAGCCAGTTCGAAAACCCGTCCAATGTGGCGGTGCACACGCGCACGACTGCCAAGGAAATTCTCGATGACTTTGGCAATGATCCGATCGACGTGCTGATTACCGGGGTCGGGACCGGCGGGCATATCACGGGCTGTGCCGAGGAGCTCAAGAAGCACTGGGATGGCATGAAGGTCTATGCCGTCGAGCCCACGCTTTCGCCGGTCATCAATGGCGGCGAACCCGGCCCGCACCCGATCCAGGGCATTGGCGCAGGATTCATCCCCGACAACCTTCACACCGACGCGATTGACGGCGCGATCAAGGTCGATGCCGACGAGGCCAAGGAAATGGCCCGGCGAGCCGCGCGCGAAGAAGGCATGCTTGTGGGCATTTCGAGCGGGGCGACGCTCGCCGCGATCTCTGCCAAACTGGCCGATCTGCCCGCTGGAACGCGCGTGCTCGGTTTCAATTACGACACCGGCGAACGCTATCTCTCGGTGCCCGATTTCCTGCCCGAGGAATGAGCGGGGGTCGAAGGCCTCGCTGCGCCCGGGTCTGTCGCATCTGAACAATTATCGCATCGCCTGCTATGCTAAGCGCGCTCACGTGGTCGCAGGCAGGAGGGTGCGGCCATGGCTTTGGGCATATCCAATGGATTCGGACTCCTGTCCGATGTCGAGGGGCGCCCGCTTCACTACCGGTTCCTGAAAAAGCAGCGCCACCGCGCCAACGCCATCATCGCTCGCAGCTCGCGGATTGCGAATGACCCGGTGCTCGACCCTGCCCAGTTCCCTTGGACGGATATGCTGCAACGGCACTGGAAGGAGATTCGCGCAGAAGCGCTGGCGATCTATGCCCATCGTGCTGCGATACCGCCCTTGCGCGAGATTTCGCCGGATCATCGCCGGATCGTCCGGGACAATTCCTGGCGCAGTTTCTTCCTGATCGGTTACGGGCACCGGCAGGAGGAGAACATCGCCCGGGCCCCGCGCACCGCTGAACTGGTCAGCCAGGTTCCCGGGCTTAATTCGGCCTTTTTCTCGATCCTTGCGCCCGGCAGCCATATCGTTCCGCATCGCGGGGTGACGAAAGCCTTCTTCACCGCTCACCTTGGTCTCGTCGTCCCGGCGCAACCCGACCGGCTCTGGATGCGGGTCGGCGATGAGCGCGTGCACTGGGAGGAAGGCCACTGGACGATCTTCGACGACACTTACGAACACGAGGTGCGCAACGACACGGAAGAGACCCGGATCATCCTGTTATGCCAGGTCAAGCGACCGCTTTGCGCGCCCGGATCGTGGATCGCCGCAGCGCTGATGCGTTACGTCGAGTGTAGCCCCTTCGTCCGAGAGGCAAAAGACAACCTTGCGGGTTGGGAGACCGCCTATGCCAAGGCCGAAAGAGGCGAATTATAGCCCCCTGACGAAAAGAGGCCCGGCACCCCCCCCTGAGTGGCCGGACCTCGTTCACGTGACGATACGGGTATCTCGTCAGGCTGCGGTGGCAAACGCCTCTTCGGAGAGCGCCATCATCGTGTCGCCGCCCGCTTCGAGCTTGCGTCGCAGAGCCCCTGCATCGGGCAAGAAGCGCTCTGCATAATAGGACGCAGACGTCATTTTTGCCTCGTAGAACGATTTGTCTTCCGGTTCGCCCGCGAGCGCTTCGGATGCCACCTTGGCCATCTTCAGCCAGAAAAAGCCGAGCGTGACGATGCCCATGATGTGCATGTAGTGATGCGCGCCGGCACCCAGGTGATTGGGATTGGCCATGGCGTTCTGCATGAACCACATGGTCGCCGCCTTCTGTTCACCGAGCGCCTTTTCGAGCTTTTCGGCAAGCGGGGCGAGCGCCTCGTTGCCCTTGGCCTCGGCTATCTCGTCATCGATCATCTTGAAGAAGGCTTGCACCGCGCGGCCACCCTTGCTGGCGAGCTTGCGGCCGCACAGGTCCATCGCCTGCACGCCATTGGTGCCTTCGTAGATCATCGCGATGCGGGCATCGCGCACGAACTGTTCCATGCCCCATTCGGTGATGTAGCCGTGGCCGCCAAACACCTGCTGCATGTTGTTGGCAACATCGTAGCCCTTGTCGGTGCCATATCCCTTGATCACGGGGGTCATCAGCCCGATCAGGTCATCGGCGAGCTGGCGCTCATCCTCCGTCTGGGCCTTATGCGTGAGGTCGACCTGAAGCGCGCCCCACAGACACAGCGCGCGCATGCCTTCGTTGAACACCTTTGCATCCATCAGCATGCGGCGGACATCGGGGTGGACGAAGATCGGATCGGCCTTTGCGTCAGTGTCCTGGGGGCCGGTCAGCGCACGGCCCTGCCTGCGGTCGAGTGCATAGGCGACCGCGTTCTGATAGGCGACCTCGGCCTGCGCGAGCCCCTGGATGCCGACGCCGAGACGCGCGGCGTTCATCATCACGAACATCGCGGCAAGGCCCTTCATTTCCTCGCCGATCATGTAGCCGGTCGCGCCGTCATAATTGAGCACGCAGGTCGAGTTGCCGTGAATGCCCATCTTCTCCTCGATCGAACCGCAGGTGACTGCGTTGCGTTCGCCCGGTTCGCCATTTTCATCGAGGATGTATTTGGGGACGATGAAAAGCGAGATGCCCTTCGCGCTGTCGGGCGCGCCGGGGGTCTTCGCGAGGACGAGGTGAATGATATTGCTGGTCAGGTCATGCTCGCCAGCGGAGATGAAGATCTTGGTGCCGGTGATCTTGTAGCTGCCATCGGCCTGCGGTTCTGCCTTAGTGCGGATCATGCCGAGGTCGGTGCCGCAATGCGGCTCGGTAAGGTTCATCGTTCCCGACCATTCGCCCGAGATCATCTTGGGCAGATAGGTGTCCTTCTGTTCCTGCGAACCGGCCGCCTCGATCGCGGCGGTCGCGCCATTGGTGAGGCCGGGATACATCCCGAATGCCTGGTTGGCCGCCGCGGTGAATTCCTCGACCACGAAACCGAGCGTGTGCGGAAGGCCCTGCCCACCGAATTCCTCGGGCTTTGCCAGCGTGCCCCAACCGCTTTCGACATAAGCGTCATACGCTTCCTTGAAACCCGGGGGCGTGGTCACGCTGCCGTCATCATGCCGGGTGCAGCCGTGCTCGTCTCCGATACGGTTTAGCGGAGCAAGGACTTCCGAACAGAACTTGCCCGCCTCGTTGACGACCGTTTCGATCATGTCGGGAGTCGCGTTCTCGAAGCCGGGCAGGTTGCCGTAGCTGGGAAGGTCGAGCATCTCGTTGATGACGAACCGGGTGTCGCGTGTCGGAGCGGTATAGGTGGGCATCGGGCGGGTTCCCCTTGAGAGCGTTATGAGTGGTTGTGTTTCTGGTGAAAGACGCCGGCGATCAGCCAAGCTCGAGCTGTTCGATTTCCTCGACGAAGGCGGTGAGTTCCTTGATCGAGGAATCGATATCGTCGCGCTGGGCTTCGAGCTTCGCGATGTGCGCCCTGCACTTCTCGACCGTTACGCGGCGCTGTTCGACGCGCCCGTCATCGAGGTCGTAGAGGTCGATCATCTCGCGGATTTCGGTGAGACTGAATCCGACATTCTTGGCGCGCATAATCCAGGCGAGTCGCGCGCGGTCCCGCTTGGAATAGACGCGGGTGAGCCCCACGCGCGCAGGGCTGATCAACCCTTCGTCTTCGTAGAAACGCAGCGCCCGTGCGGTGCAGTCGAATTCGGACGTGAGGTCCGAAATCGAATATTGTTCGCGTTCGTGCTTGTCGGGGCGATCAAGATGCGCACCATTGCGGCGCTGTGTCTTGGTCGCGGTCTGTTCGTGATCGGGTGCGGTAGCCATTCCGGACAGCTACCTTACCTTTACGTGAGCGTCAAGTGTTGACCCTTACGAGAGCATCGGCGTCGTTCCTGTCGGGATCGAGCCTGCGATAGAAGCACGAGCGCGCGCCGGTGTGACAGGTAGGCCCCTTCGGCGTCGCGCGGATGACGAGCGCGTCCTGGTCGCAATCGACGAGCATCTCCTCGACGTGCAAGACATGTCCCGACGTCTCGCCCTTCATCCAGAGGCTATTGCGCGAACGCGACCAGAAATGGACATTGCCTGTCTCGCGTGTCTTCGCGATCGCCTCGGCATTCATGAAGGCTACGACTAAAACGTCGCCGTTCGCCGCATCGACAACCACCGCGCTCAAGAGCCCGGATTCATCGAATTTCGGGACAAAGGCCCGGCCGTTCTCACGCTGTTCACGGGACAAGATATCGCTAGCCAAGGCTTGCTCCTGCAAATTTCGCCGCAGTGGATCGCGCGACGGACGGTTCATCCTATGCGACGATTTGTTGCACGATAACAACAGATGTCGTTCAAAATCGGCACAAGCAAAGGTTTCAGCTTCCGAAAGCTGGGCTTGGGTGAAACAACATCGCCACTGAGCGTGCAAGCGCTCGTCCACCAGAATGCGGCTTTTCAAAGCCAGGTTCAGGGGGTTGTCGATCAAGGCCGACAGCGGGGTGTCGGAATGATCGATTGAACGATGAGGGATTGGATCCTGATGGCGAAGTTAGGGGGTCGCCATCTGAGCTCCTTCGGAGCGGGTCTATACCATTTCGTCACGTGGCGCCCGGGGTCGTAATGGCCTCGGGCGTTTCTTTTTGAATGTGTCCGCGCCCATCCGTTCGCTCGCCTCACAGTCCTGACCCATCGATCACTCGCGCAAAACACGCGATCTGTACCGAGGCGGCGCCGGCATCGATCACCTCGCATACGCAACCATCGCTGGTTGCGCCGCTGGTCAGCACATCATCGACAAGGATGACGTTTCGCCCAGCGATCCGCTCCCGCGCGCGCCTGTTCAGGACAATGGCGCCGCGCAGCACCTTTTCGCGCTGCTCCCGGCCCAGCCCGCCGAGCGCTGGCGTGTGCCTGCGCCGGGCCAGCGCATCGACACACAATTCGCCCAGTCCGAGTCGCTCAAGTTCGCGCGCCAACAATCCCGCCTGGTTGTAGCCGCGCCGCCACAAGCGCCATCGGTGCAAGGGCACCGGCACCAGCAAAGGAGGAACTTGCTCGTGGTCAGGCCGGCCAATGCGGGCGGAAATCAGCCGCGCAAGTAGCGGCGCGAGGGCAATTTTTCCCCCATGCTTGAACGCGAGCACGAGCCTGCGCGAGGCATCGCTATAAAGCGTGGCAGCATGGACGCCTGCGTGAATTGGTGGCTTTGCCGTGCATGCAAAGCACGTTGCGCTACCCTGCTCAGGCGCGTCGGCAATAGGGCGTTGGCAGGTCGCGCATGCAGGCAATCCTGGAAATTCGAGCTCGGTCCAGCAACCGGCGCAAAGATTGCCCTGTTCGGCAATCGCCTCGCCGCATAGCGGGCAGCGCGGCGGATAGACGAGGTCGACCACCGGTCGCAGACCATCGCGCAGCACTGCGCCAAGATGCGACCCCCAACCCATGAAGCAATGTGTGCACCTCTTGCGCCAAGCGTGCAAGCGCGGCAGGGGCGAGCACGATGACACAACGCCCGGTCCCGACGATCTTTTCGCAGAAGCGACGAGAGGCACGCCTTGTCCGCGCGCGCAGCCGCCAGCGCCGCGCGGTCGATCCGGCACGTTTCGTACTCGACGATATGGGCGAGGACCTGCTCGAACGGCTCGCATTCGTACGGCACGATGCACAGAGCCCCTGCTATGCCGGCCTCGTTCCGCAATCGGTCCACGATCATTTCGCCGCGCGCGGCCGGGCAGCCGCAATGCTCGACAGCGCCGACATCGAACGCCCGTTCGCCGACCGGCGCTTTGACCTTGTCGCGGTGTTTGGCGAATTCGACGCAGTGAATGACTTGCCCGGCGCGCTGATCCATATTCGCAACGCACTCGCACCCGAAGGGCTGGCGATCGTGTCCTTTGTCGGCGGATCAAGCCTGCCGAAATTGCGCGCGGCGATGATGGCAGCTGATGGCGACAAGCCGGCGGCACGCATTCACCCGATGGTCGATCCGCGCGCCGCTCCCGGGTTGCTGCAGCGCGCTGGCTGGAGCGACCCTGTCGTCGACACCCATCGGCTCACGGTGCGGTATGGCTCGCTCGATACCCTGGTTGGGGACCTGCGCGACCAGGGGCTGAACTGTGCATTGGCCGATCATGCCAGGAGCCTCGGCAAGGCAGCGCTCGAGCGGGCGCGCGCTGCTTTTCGCGATCAGGCTGACACTGACGGGAAGACCGCAGAGACTTTCGACATCATCACCCTGACCGGGCGGCGATCACCCGCGCGCGGCTAGCGCCGCCTGAGCGGCTGCGAGCCGCGCGATCGGCACGCGATAGGGCGAGGCGCTGACATAATCGAGTCCGACTTTTTCGCAAAAAGCGATCGAGGCCGGGTCGCCGCCATGCTCGCCGCAAATGCCAAGCTTGATGTCGCTCCGCGTCGCCCTGCCCCGCTCCGCCGCGAGTTCGACCAGTTGGCCGACCCCGTCGATATCGAGGCTCACGAAGGGGTCGCGCGAAAAAATGCCCTTCTCGACATAAGGCGCGAGGAAGCGCGCCGAATCGTCGCGGCTGACGCCCAGGGTCGTCTGGGTCAGGTCATTGGTGCCGAAGCTGAAAAACGCCCCTTCATGCGCGATTTCGCCGGCCATCAGGGCCGCGCGTGGCAATTCGATCATCGTGCCCACGAGATAGTCGATCTGCGCGCCTTTCTCTTCGAAGACCTGCCGGGCGACATTCTCGATGAGCGTTCGCAGGATCTGCAGCTCGCGCCGGGTTGCGACCAGCGGCACCATGATTTCCGGCAGGGGAGCCTCACCGCTTTCTGCCTGAACATCGCACGCTGCCTCGAAAATTGCGCGTGCCTGCATCTCGTAAATCTCGGGGAAGGTGATCCCGAGACGACAGCCGCGATGGCCGAGCATCGGATTGAATTCGTGAAGCTCCTCGGCGCGGCGCTTGAGATGATCGACCCCAAGCCCGGTCGCATCGGCGAGTTCCTCGAACTCAGCATCGCGGGTGGGCAGGAATTCGTGCAGCGGCGGGTCGAGCAGCCTGATCGTGCAGGGAAGCCCTGCCATGACGTCAAAGATCGCGGTGAAATCGGCACGCTGTTCGGGGAGCAGTTGCTCGAGCGCACGGCGGCGGCCCGCCTCGTCATCGGCGAGGATCATCTGGCGGACCGCGCTGATCCGTCCGGCATCGAAGAACATGTGCTCTGTGCGGCACAGTCCGATGCCCTCGGCCCCGAACTGGCGCGCCATGCGGCAGTCGTCGGGGGTCTCGGCATTGGTGCGCACACGCATCCGGCGCAGCGCGTCGGCCCATTCCATCAGCGTGCCGAAATCGCCAGCAAGCTGGGGTTCGACCGTCGGGACGATGCCCATCATGACCTGCCCCTTGGCCCCGTCGAGAGTGATCTCGTCGCCTTCCTTGAGTTCGCGCGTGCCGATGCGAAGGGTGCGCGCAGACCGGTCGATCGAGACCGCGCTCGCACCCGAAACGCAGGGGCGGCCCATGCCGCGGGCGACAACGGCGGCATGGCTCGTCATCCCGCCGCGCGCGGTGAGAATGCCCTGCGCGGCATGCATGCCGTGGATGTCTTCAGGGCTTGTCTCGACCCGGACGAGGATGACCTTGTCACCGCGGCTCGTCCATTGCTCAGCCGTGTCGGCGTCGAGCACGAGCCGCCCTGCCGCCGCGCCGGGCGATGCCGGAAGGCCGGTGGTGAGCACTTCGCGCGGGGCATCGGGATCGAGCGTGGGGTGAAGCAACTGGTCGAGCGCCATCGGATCGACCCGGCGCACGGCTTCCTCGCGCGCGATCAGGCCTTCCTCCACCATGTCGACCGCCATCTTGAGCGCGGCCTTCGCGGTGCGCTTGCCCGACCGGGTCTGGAGCATCCACAGTTTGCCGCGCTCGACGGTGAACTCGATGTCCTGCATGTCGCGATAATGGTTTTCGAGCAGGTCGAAGACACGGGCGAGCTCGGAATAGGCCTCGGGCATCGCCTCTTCCATCGAAAGCGGCTTCGCCCCTGCCTTTTCGCGCGCGGCACTGGTCAGGTATTGCGGCGTGCGAATGCCCGCGACGACGTCCTCACCCTGCGCATTGATGAGGTATTCGCCGTAGAACACCTTCTCGCCGGTGGCGGGATCGCGGGTGAAAGCCACGCCGGTGGCGCTGGTATCGCCCATATTGCCGAAAACCATGGCCTGGACATTGACCGCGGTGCCCCAGTCGGCGGGGATGTCGTTCAGGCGGCGATAGACCTTGGCACGGTCCGAATCCCAGCTGTCGAACACCGCCGCGATCGCGCCCCAAAGTTGATCAAACACATCCTGCGGGAAGGGTTTCCCGAGCTCGGTCTCGACGATTGCCTTGAATTCGCCAACGAGCGCATGCCAATCCTCGGCCGAAAGTTCGGTATCGGCGTATAAGCCCTTGTCTTCCTTTGCGATTTCCAGTGTTTCTTCGAACAGGCCGTGATCAATGCCCAGGACGACGTCGGAATACATCTGGATGAAGCGGCGATAGCTGTCCCAGGCGAAGCGTTCATCGCCCGATGCGCGTGCCAGCCCCTGGACGGTCTCGTCGTTGAGACCGAGATTGAGCACGGTGTCCATCATGCCCGGCATCGACACCCGCGCGCCCGAGCGCACCGAGACCAGCAGCGGATCGCCGGCATCGCCGAATGTCTTGCCGACCGAGCGTTCGATATGGGCCAGCGCATCTGCGACCTGGCCTCGCAATTCGTCTGAGAAGTCCGCGCCATCACGCAGATATCGCAGCGATTCCTCGGTGGTGATGGTGAAGCCCGGGGGAACCGGAAGCCCGATCCGCGCCATTTCAGCGAGATTGGCACCCTTGCCGCCGGTGACGGTCTTGTCTGCCTGCCGTTCGGCGTCGCGAGGATCGTCGTGCCGGGCGTCTCCGCCGAAGTGATAGACCGTTTTCATGTGTGCGCTTCCTGGAGGGTGGAATTCGATCGATCGAGACGGCGGAGCAGGTTCACCCCTCGATCCGGCTGAAATCTGCGACCTGGTGGACCCTGTCACGCAGCCGCGCGAGAAGGCCAAGCCGCGCCTCGCGCTTGACCGGGTCGTCGTCATTGACGGTCACGTCTTCGAAAAAGGCATCGATCGGTGCGCGCAGGCTCGCAAGCGCGCGCATGGCCGCCGCGAAATCCTCCGCCTCGATCGCGGCGCTGGCCTTGGGCCCTGCCGCGTCGAGCGCATCGATCAGCGCCTGTTCGGCGGGTTCGGGAGTGTAGGACAGCGCGCCTGCCCGCTCTGCTGCGACAGCGCCGGCCATGGCGGCATCGAATTCGGGTTTCCCGGCGAGCGCGAGCGGGTCTTCCTCGCCGGTGTGCTCGGGTTCGACGCTGCCTTCGCGGCCTTCCTTCTTGAGGATATTGGCCGCGCGCTTGTAGCCTGCGAGCAGGTTCGCGCCGTCTTCGGTTTCGACGAAAGCTTGCAGCGCGTGGACCCGCGCGAGCAGGCGGACAAGGTCATCCTCCCCGCCAAGCGCGAACACGGCGTCGATCAGGTCGTGGCGAACGCCCGCCTCGCGTTGCTGGACCTTGAGCCGGTCGGCGAAGAAATCGAGCAATTCACCTTCGGCCGCCTTCATCCGCAGGCCGTTTTCGGTGATGAGCCGGATCACGCCGAGCGCAGCACGGCGCAACGCGAAGGGATCCTTCGATCCGGTCGGCTTTTCGTCGATGCCGAAGAAGCTGGTGAGCGTATCAAGCTTGTCCGCAAGGCTCACCGCCACCGTCACCGGGGCGGTCGGCACTTCGTCGCCCTGCCCGACCGGCTTGTAATGGTCGCGGATCGCGTGGGCGACCTCGTCCGGCAGGCCCTCCTTCTCGGCGTAATAGCCGCCCATCAGGCCCTGAAGTTCGGGAAATTCGCCGACCATTTCGGTGACCAGATCGGCCTTGGCAAGCCGCGCGGCCTGTTCGGCCATGTCGGGATCGGCATCGACGATGCCCTCTTCGCACAGCCAGCGCGCAAGTTTCGCCACCCGCTCGACCTTGTCGGCCAGCATGCCGAGCTTTTCGTGGAAGGTGATGCGCGCCAACCCCTCGGCATGTTCGGCGAGCGGTTTCTTCTGGTCGAGTTCCCAGAAGAAGCGCGCGTCCGAAAGCCTCGCGGCGAGAACCTTGCGATTGCCGTCGACGACAACTGCCGGGTCGGCCGCGGCGATGTTTGCGGTGCAGACAAAAGCGTTGGCGAGCTTGCCATCTTTGTCTTCGCACACGAAATATTTCTGGTTCACCCGCGCGGTGAGCTGGATGACCTCGGGCGGGACGTCGAGATAGTCTTCGTCGAACCGGCCGAGCAGCGGCACCGGCCATTCGGTCAGCCCGGCATTCTCGATCACCAGCCCCTCGTCATCGACCAGGGTGAGGCCCGCCTCAGCCGCTGCCTTGCGCGCGCCTTCGCGCACAATGTCGGCGCGTTCGTCGTGATCGACGATGACGTGCGCATCGCGCAGCTTGGCGGCGTAATCGTCGGCGCCTTCGATGGCGATCTCGCCGTCCGAATGGAAGCGGTGGCCGCGCGTGGTCCGCCCGCTTGCCAGCCCGTCGGTGACGACCGGCACGATCTCGCCGCCGAGCAGCGCGACAATGCCCGAAAGCGGACGCACCCAGCGCGTGCTTTCGCTGCTGATCGAGGCCTCCCCCCAGCGCATCGACTTGGGCCAGGAGAAATCGCGGATGATTACCGGGATCGCCGCTGCGAGCAGTTCGGACACCGCCTGTCCGGGTTTCTCGATCACCGCGAACCATGTCGCGCGGCCCTTGACCTCGCGGCTCTCAAGGTCCTCGCGGGTGACGCCGTTCTTGCGGCAAAAGCCATCTACCGCCTGGTCGGGCGCGCCGACCGGCGGGCCCTTGGCCTCCTCGCGCACGGCCTTGGTCTCGGTCGGCAAATCGCGCGCGATCAGCGCGAGCCGGCGCGGGGTCGACCAGACGGTGACATCGCCCAGCGTGAGGCCGGCGGCCTCCATTTCGCGGCGAAACAGTTTTTCCAGTTCCTTGCGCGCTCCGGCCTGCATCCGGGCCGGGATCTCTTCCGAGCGCAGTTCGAGCAGGAAATCGGCCATCAGGCGAGGCTCCAATCGGGATATTTGGCGGCCCATTCAGGGGCCATCAGCTCGGCATATTTCTCGCAGGACGAACGCGCGAGGTCGCGCACCCGGCCCATATAGCTGGCGCGTTCCTGCACGCTGATGACGCCGCGCGCCTGGAGCAGGTTGAAGATGTGGCTCGCCTCGACCGCCTGCTCGTATGCGGCGATCGGCACGTCATTGGCGAGCGCGTTGCGGCATTCGGCCTCTGCCTTGGCGAACAGGTCGAACAAGGCGTCGGTCTCCGCGACCTCGAAATTCCATTTCGACATCTGTTTCTCGTTTTCGAGAAACACATCGCCATAGGACACGCCGCGCCCGTTGAAATCGAGTTCATAGACGCTGTCCACGCCCTGGATATACATGGCGAGCCGTTCGAGCCCGTAGGTCAGTTCGCCCGCGACCGGCTTGCAGTCGAAGCCGCCCATCTGCTGGAAATAGGTGAACTGTGTGACTTCCATCCCGTCGCACCAGACCTCCCAGCCCAGCCCCCACGCACCGAGCGTGGGCGATTCCCAGTCATCCTCGACGAAGCGGATATCGTGTTTGAGCGGGTCGATCCCGATTGCCTTCAGGCTGTCGAGATAAAGCTCCTGGATGTTGCCGGGCGAAGGCTTCAGGATCACTTGGTACTGATAATAATGCTGGAGCCGGTTGGGGTTTTCGCCATAGCGCCCGTCGGTCGGGCGGCGGCAGGGCTGGACGAAGGCGGCGTTCCAAGGCTCAGGCCCGAGCGCGCGCAGAGTTGTCGCGGTGTGAAATGTGCCCGCCCCCATGCGCATGTCATAGGGTTGCAGGATCACGCATCCATTGGCCGCCCAGAAATCGTGCAGCGTCAGGATCATGTCCTGGAACGAACGGGTCGGGTCGCGGGTGGTCGCGGCCGATTCGGCCCCCGGTTCTAAGGGCGCGCGCTTAAGGTTAGATTCGGTCGATTCCATCGTGTCAGAGGCCCTGCCCGATGCCCCCAAACCCGTCAATGCCGCAGCGCAGCATGGGTCGATTTACAACCCGCAATCCCGCACAATTCTGCGATTTTCGTAAGGTCAGCTTTACGAAATGTCAGGTTATCTTGACATGGTCAGAGATTCGCGACATAAAGTAAGGACAACCTGACATTCCGGAAGGTTGTTACGACAAATCAGTTTTTTCCAGCCTGGTTGCTGGCTGAATGGGAGATTGTGAGAACGACTTACATTCTAGGCTATATCTATGTCCTGATGTTCGTGATCGTTTTCCAATTCTTGAGGTGGCGCGACGCTAGATGAAGAACCGCCTCAAAGTCTTGCGCGCGGAACGTGACTGGTCGCAGGCCGAACTGGCCGGGCGGCTCGATGTCTCTCGCCAGGCTGTGAACGCGATCGAGACCGGCAAGCACGATCCCTCGCTCCCGCTCGCCTTCCGCATTGCGCGCCTGTTCGACATGTCGATTGAAGAGATTTTCGATGACCAAGCCTGACGATCACGCCTCAGACCCGCTCGCCCGGCCGCTCCTTGGCCAGGTCCTGTTCTATGTGGGGTTCTGCCTGGGGCTCGGCGCCATCGGCGCGGGGCTTGCGCAATTCTCCTCGGATGGCCTTTCGACAGGACAGTGGCTCGCCCTTGCCGGGCTGGCGCTGACGGGTCTTGCGCTTGTGGTCCTGGCGATCAGGATCGGCAATTTCGATCCCCCCGGCCTCGCCACCAATACGGGGCGTTCGCAGCTTTTGCTGCTCGGTTCGTGCCTGGTCGGCGGGATGATCGGGGTCTATCTCATCACGACCGGCGCGATCGACCGTTTCACCGCAGGCGACCTGACGCTGACCCGTATCGAGGCGCTGGCTGGCCTGTTCATCCTCATCGCCGTGGCGGTCCCGGCCAGCCTGATGCGCGAGAAGACCGCCGACGATTTCGAGCGCGCCGCCGCGCGCGAGGCCGCCTACTGGGCGCTGTGGATCTATTTCACTCTCTATCTCGGCTGGGCGGTCGCGGCGATGGGTTCGCTCGTGCCGCCGGTCCACGATTTCGCGCTGTTCATGATCGTCGTGTTCGTCATGCTCGGCATCTGGATGGTCAAGCGATCGGGATGACCTAGCCCGGCGCGACTGTTCACCAACCACAAATTTTCCGTTACGCACTTGCGAACCTGAAAGGACAATACATGACAATTCGCACGCTTCTCGCATCCTCGGCCGCCGCGCTGGGTCTCCTGGCAGCCACCCCTGCACTCGCCGATCATCACGGCGAGGCGTCTGCCGAAACGGCCGCCCTGCCCAGCGGTCCCGAAGGTCCGGCGCTGTGGAAGGTCGCCGACGAGGACACCACCATCTACCTGTTCGGGACGGTCCATGCGCTCGCCCCCGACGTGGTCTGGTACGATGCCGAGATCGACGGCGCGCTCCAGTCCTCCGACACTGTCGTGACCGAGATCCTCATGGACCCGTCGAGCCAGGCCGCGATGCAGCAGCTCGCCATGGCACGCGGGATGTCGAGCGATGGCACGGCCCTGCGTTCGCTGCTCGACGAGGAACAGAAGGCCGCATACGAGGCCGGGCTTGCAGGGCTCGGCATCCCGGCACAGGCGTTTGACGGGTTCAAGCCCTGGCTTGCCGGGCTCACGCTCACCATGCTTCCGCTGCTCCAGCAGGGCTATGACCTCGAAGCGGGCGTCGACAAGATCATCCTGTCCAAGGCCGGCGACAAGCAGCAGGGCGCGCTCGAAACCGCCGAGTTCCAGCTTTCGATCTTCGACGGGCTTTCGGCTGACAAGCAGGTCGAGTTCCTGATGGACGCGGTCGAAGGCATGGACGAGGCCAAGCAGACGCTCGATGCCATGGTTGCCGAATGGCTCGACGGCGATGCCGACGGACTGGCCGCGCTGATGAACGAGGACCTCGACGACGACAGCGAGATGGCAGAGGCCCTGCTCTACGACCGCAACGCCAACTGGGCCGAGTGGATCGACGAACGGCTCGACCAGCCCGGCACCGTGTTCATCGCGGTTGGTGCAGGCCACCTTGCCGGCGAGAAGAGCGTGCAGGATTACCTCGCCGAGCGCGAGATCGAGACCACGCGGGTCCAGTGACCCCGCGGCCAAGGCGCCTCGTCGCGGCGGCCCTCGCGCTGCTGCTGGCGGCCTGCGGGCCGGACGAGGCGCCACCCGCCGAATTTTCGGGCGAGCGCGCCTCGCCCCTGCTCTACGAAGTGACCGGCCCCGGCGGGGATGTGGAAGGGTGGTTGCTGGGGACCATCCATGCCCTTCCCCCCGGGACCGACTGGCAGGGCGAATGGAGCGAACGGCTGGTTTCCGGCTCGGACGAATTGCTGGTCGAAGTGGCCGAACTCGACGACCGGTCGGCGATCTCCGCGATCTTCACCGAGCTGGCGACGACCCCGGGAATGCCGCCGCTCGAACAGCGGGTCGCCCCTTCGCTTCGCGCCGACCTGGCCGAGCTGGTCGAGCGATCTGGGATCGCGTCCGAAAGGTTCGCAGACACCGAGACCTGGGCCGCGGCGGTCATGCTATCGCGGGTCGATGCCGCCGGCGATCCGCGCAACGGGGTCGACAGGGCGTTGATCCGGGTCTTCGCACCGGCACGGGTCCGGGGCCTGGAAACCGCGCGCGCGCAGCTCGGCATTTTCGACACATTGCCCGAAGCCGACCAGCGCGACCTTCTCGAAGGGACAGTGCGCGAATGGCACGCGGCGCGCAAGGATCGCGCGCAATTCGCCCGCGCCTGGTTCACCGGCGACATCGCCGCGATCGAGCGCGCGACCGTGACCGGGATCATGGCCGATCCCGAACTGCGCGAAGCCCTGCTGGTTGCGCGAAACCGGCGCTGGCTGCCGGGCATCGCCGCGAGTTTCGCCCGGACCGAACGCACGCTCGTCGCGGTCGGGGCAGCCCACCTCGTCGGCCGCGACGGGATCGCGGCAATGCTCGAACAGGCAGGCTATTGCGTCACCCGGATCGAATAGGACGCGCTCGGGCTGTTCCATGTGAGCAGCCCGCCCCCATGCGCGGGCAGAGAATTGGGTTGCGTTTTGACGCGCAACCGCTATTTGCGCGCCCTTCGGCGCTCTGGTCATCCCTGGAGGCGGCGCGCCGGAAAAAACGATTCAATCAAACACGTATTCGAAAGGCACATGCTATGAGCGACGCTCTTAATCTGCCGGCCGAGGCGCGCGAACGGGCAGGCAAGGGAGCCTCCCGTGCACTTCGCCGCGAAGGCCGGGTCCCCGCTGTCATCTATGGCGGCAAGGAAGAACCCACTCCGATCCACATCGAGGAAAAGGAACTGGTCCGTCAGCTGATGACCGGCCACTTCATGAACTCGATCGTGAAGATCGAACTGGGCGGCAAGACCATCCGGACGCTGCCCAAGGACGTTGCTCTGCATCCTGTAACCGATCGCCCGGTCCATGCCGACTTCTTCCGCCTGGCGCGCGACGCCAAGGTCGAGGTTTCGGTCCCGGTCATCTTCACCAATGAAGAGGGCTCGCCCGGCCTCAAGAAGGGCGGCGTTCTCAACGTTGTCCGTCACGAACTTGAACTTGTCTGCGAAGCCGACAAGATCCCCGGCGAGATCGAAATCTCGGTCGAGGGCAAGGAAGTGGGCGAATCGATCCACATCAGCGAAGTCGACCTGCCCGAAGGCAGCGTGAGCGCGATCACCGATCGCGACTTCACCATCGCCACCCTCGTCGCCCCGTCCGCTCTGAAGAAGAGCGAGGAAGAAGGCGAAGAGGAAACGGATGTCGATGCAGATGCAGTCCCCGCCACCGAGCAGGGCGAAGACGCCGATGCGGCCGAAGAGCAGGAAGAAAAGAGCGCCGACTAAGCGCCCTGCCCTTCTTTTCACACGCAATCACCAAGACACCGGGCTGGCCAGACCAGTCCGGTGTTTTGTTTTGGCCGGTCAGGCGTTAGGGCGAGCGCCATGCAGATATGGACTGGCCTCGGTAATCCCGGACCCAAATACGCGCTTCACCGGCACAATGTCGGTTTCATGGCGCTGGATGTCCTTGCCGAGATGCACGGCTTCGGTCCGGTGCAGAAGAAATTCTCCGGCTGGGTGCAGGAAGGCAGGATCGGGCGCGAGAAGGTGCTGCTGCTCAAACCGGCGACCTTCATGAACGAAAGCGGGCGCAGCGTCGGCGAGGCGATGCGGTTCTACAAGCTCGACCTCGATGCGCTCACCGTGTTCCACGACGAACTCGACCTCGCGCCGTTCAAGGTCAAGGTGAAGCAGGGCGGCGGCACTGCGGGACATAACGGCCTGCGCTCGATCGACCGGCATCTCGGTCCCGATTTCAGGCGCGTGCGCATCGGGATCGGCCATCCCGGCCACAAGGACCGCGTGAGCGGCTACGTGCTCGGCAATTACGCCAAGGCCGAACAGGACGATCTGGTCGCCATGCTCGGCGCGATCGGGGCCGAGGCCGAATGGCTCGCCTCAGGGGACGATCCGCGCTTCATGAGCGACGTTGCGCTGAGAATGCAGAAGTGAAACGCGCCGGGGCAGCGATAACGGCGCTGCTCCTGGCTGGCTGTCTTCCGGCCGCCCCGATCCCAGGGGCCGCCCCCGCCCCAGCATCGCTTGAACGGTATCAATCGCCACTTCCCGAATTCGGCCTGACGCGCGGCCCCGATGGCTGGTATCTCTCTCGCATGGACGGCCCGTTCGGAAGCGATGCGACAAGCTTCCTGTGGCTCTATCGCGATCACGAGGGCGAACCTGTCGCCGCAAATCTTGGCTCGCGCAGCAATATCGGGCGCGATTTTTCCTATGACGGCAAGCGCCAGCGCGGCTGTTTCGTTCGCGATGCCGATATCTGGTGCGCGCTCTGGACCGCCGAGCGGGGCTGGCACGATGCCGCGCCGCTACCCGCCCCGGTCAACACGCCCGGCTATGAGGCAAGCCCGCATTTCGCTCCCGACGGATCGCTCTACTTCGCCTCCATGCGCGAGGGCGGTCCGGGCGAAGGCGACATCTATCGCGCCGTTCAAACCGGTGACGGCTGGCATGTCAGCGCGCTCGGCCCCGCGATCAATTCTCCTACGGGCGAATGGAACCTCGCGCTCTCACCCGATGGCGCCGTGCTGGTGTTCGAGGCATCGGGCCGCCCCGCCAACCGCACCCCTTCGGGCGACCTCTATCTGTCGTGCCGCACGAGCCGGGGTTGGAGCGAGGCGGCCGCGATGGAGCAGCTCAACACCGATGACAGCGATCTCGATTTCCGCTTTCATGGCGCTCGCAGCGGGACCTTCACCACCGCGACGATCGGCGGCGATGGCCGGTTGCGCCATGCCGGACCTGAACATTTCGCCCGATGCCGCTGACGCGCTGACCCGCTGACCAAGGAGGACACACCATGCCCACGATCAACCGCCGCACCCTGCTTGCCGGAGCCGCCGCAACCGGCGCGCTTGTCGCCGCCGCGCGTTCGGGCGCGCACGACGCATTCACCCATGACCCGGGCCTTTCGGGCAAGAGCGTGCTGATCACCGGCACTTCGAGCGGGTTCGGGCGGCTCGCGGCGGAAAGTTTCGCGCGTTCGGGTGCGCGGGTCTTTGCCACCATGCGCAATCTCCCCCGCCCCGAGGCCGACGAATTGCGCGCGCTGGCGGCTGACGAGAACCTCGACCTCCACGTGATCGAGATCGACGTGCTGTCTGATGAGCAAGTCGCCGCAGGCGTGTCAGAGGCCGAGCGCATCAATGGCGGCGGGATTGATGTCCTGGTCAACAATGCCGGGATCGGCATCACCTCGCCGGTCGAGGTTCAGGACATGGAGGCGACCAGGCTAATCTTCGACACCAATGTCTTTGGCTGTCACCGGATGGCGCGCGCGGTTCTGCCGGGAATGCGGGCCAAGGGGTCGGGACAGATATTCCAGGTCTCTTCGCAGCTCGGACGGGTGATCGTCCCCTATTCGGGCCATTATTCGGCGACCAAGTTCGCACTCGAGGCGATGGGCGAACAGCTCGCCTACGAACTGGTTCCGCACAATATCGATGTCACCATCATCGAGCCGGGCGGCTATCCGACCAGGGTCTGGGTCAACCGCAACCGCTACACCGCCGAATTGAAGGCGCGCGCGCATGAGCGCCACCTCGCAGGCTATCCGCGCGCTGTCGCCCGCATGGGCGCAGAAGACGGTTCGAGCCGCACTGCCGACCCGATGGACGTGCCGCGCGCCATGGCCCGGCTGATCGCCGCGCCCGCCGGCACCCGCCCGCTTCGCGTCGCGGTGCACCCCGGCAACAAGCCACAATTGCCGATCAACGCGGTCACGGCGCAGGTCCAGCAGGACTGGCTCGGCCAATCCGGCCTCGGCCCGCTCATCAATGCGGTCCATTCGCGTTGATTTGCTGGCAATAGCCGCGCCCGCCCGCTAAGGGCTGCGCGCAAATTCACTCAGACAAGAGATTGACCCATGGGATTCCATTGCGGGATTGTCGGCCTGCCCAATGTCGGCAAGTCCACCCTCTTCAATGCGCTCACCGAGACGCAGGCCGCGCAGGCGGCGAACTATCCGTTCTGCACGATCGAGCCCAATGTCGGCCAGGTCGCGGTGCCGGATGAACGGCTCGACAAGATCGCCGCGATCGCCAAGAGCGCCAAAATCGTCGCCACCCAGCTCGCCTTTGTCGACATCGCCGGTCTCGTCAAAGGGGCGAGCCAGGGGGAAGGCCTGGGCAACCAGTTCCTCGGCAATATCCGCGAAGTCGATGCCATCGTCCACGTGCTGCGCTGTTTCGAGGATGACGACATCCAGCACGTTGCCAACCGCGTCGATCCGATCGCCGATGCCGAAGTGGTCGAGACAGAACTGATGCTCGCCGATCTCGAAAGCCTCGAAAAGCGCGTTCCGGCAGCGCAGAAGCGCGCCACCGGGGGCGACAAGGAGGCCAAGGTCATGGCGAGCGTGCTCGGCCAGGCGCTCGAACTGCTCAAGGATGGCAAGCCGGCGCGGCTCACCGAACCCAAAGACGACGAGGAGGCGCGCCTGTTCGCTCAGGCACAGCTGCTCACCGCAAAGCCGGTGCTCTATGTCTGCAATGTCGCCGAGGAAGACGCCGCGGAAGGCAACGCCCTGTCGGCGCAGGTCTTCGCCAAGGCCGAGGCCGAGGGCGCACAGGCTGTCGTCGTGTCGGCCGCGATCGAGGCCGAGCTGGTCGAGATGCCCGAAGAGGACCGCGCCGAATATCTCGCCGAGCTGGGCCTTACCGAAAGCGGCCTCGCCCGCGTGATCCGCGCCGGATACAGGCTGCTCGGGCTCAACACCTTCTTCACCGCCGGTCCCAAGGAAGCGCGCGCGTGGACCTTCCCGGCCGGTGCCAAGGCGCCGCAGGCCGCAGGCGAGATCCACACCGATTTCGAGAAGGGCTTCATCCGCGCCGAGACCATCGCCTACGAGGATTACGTCGCGCTCGGCGGCGAAGCGGGCGCCAAGGAAGCAGGCAGGATGCGCCAGGAAGGCAAGGACTACGAAGTGCAGGACGGCGACGTCATGCTTTTCAAGTTCAACGTCTGATCGCATCTGACCCGCAGGGCGCGAGGAACCGCTCGCACCCTCGCACCGTTGGTGGCTCGAATCACTACCAACGGGGCGAGTAAGACGCGATGGTCGACAAATCGGAAAAGTTCAGCTGGCTGGTGCGCACCGGCTATTTCGCACGCGCAGTGCTCTACGCCATGCTCGGCTTCGTCGCGCTCACCAGCGCGGACAAGATGAGCCAAGGCTCGCAAGGCATCATGAGGGCGATCGAGGACCTGCCCGGCGGCGCGCTGATCTTGTGGATCGTTGCGATCGGGCTGATCGGTTACTCGCTGTTCCGGTTTGCTTCGTTTTTCTTCGATATCGAGAACAACGGGTCCGACAAGACCGGCTGGGCCAAGCGCATCGGCCATGCCGGATCGGGCATCGGGCACTCCGCCCTCGCCTGGCTCGCGATCGAGGTGGCATCCGATTTCGGCGCAAGCGGCGGCGGCGGCGGCGCTGAAGCAGCGACCGATACCGTGCTCGACATGGCGTTTGGCGGCACGATCGTCGGCATTCTGGGCATCATTTTCTTCGTGGTCGCGGCCTACCAGCTCAAGAAGGCGATCACCGGCAGTTTCATGGACCGGATCGCGGCGGATGCGCCTTCTGCGACGCGCGCGCTCGGCACGATCGGCTTTGCCGCACGCACCGTGGTCTATGCGATCATCGGCTGGTCGCTGTTCGATGCCGGTTTCGGGTCGCGCGATGCCGAAGGCGTGCGCACGCTTGGCGATGCGCTGGCAAGCCTGGCCGGATCCGGCCTTCCCTTCACCCTGACTGCCATCGGCCTGCTGGTATTCGGCCTGTTCAGCCTCGTCCTCGCGCGGTACCGGATCATCCCCACCCTTTCGCCCGATGGCCGTGTCCCGAGCTTTCGCGCTTGACGAGGAAAGACCCATGACCAAGTCCGCGCGCCTTTACCGCATGGTGATGGAAAGCCACACCTGTCCCTACGGGATCAAGGCAAGGCACCTGCTCAAGTCACGCGGCTACACGGTCGAGGACCACCACCTGACCACCCGCGCCGAGACCGACGCTTTCAAGGCCGAGCACGATGTCGAGACCACGCCGCAGGTGTTCATTGGGGACCGGCGGATCGGCGGCTATGACGCGTTGCGCGAGCATTTCGGCATTGCAAGGGACCCAAACGCCACCAGCTACCGCCCGGTTCTCGCGGTCTTCGCGGTCGGACTCGCGCTCGCATTGTCGCTGTCCTTCGGCCTGCTCGGCGGGCTCGGCGTGCGCACGGCGGAATGGTTCGTCGCCTTCTCGATGGCGATGCTCGCAATGCTCAAATTGCAGGATGTCGAGCAATTCAGCTCGATGTTCGTGGGCTATGACCTGCTCGGCAAACGCTTCGTGCCCTACGCCTATGCCTATCCCTATCTGGAAGCTCTCGCGGCCGTGCTGATGGCTGGCCGCCTGCTCGACTGGATATCGATTCCGGTCGCGCTCACCATCGGCACCATCGGCGCAGTAAGCGTTTTCTACGCGGTCTATATCCAGAAACGCTCGATCAAGTGCGCCTGTGTCGGCGGAAGCGGCAATGTGCCGCTCGGCTTCATCTCGCTCAGCGAAAATCTCGCAATGGTCGGCATGGCGATCTGGATGCTGGTGCGTCCGACCCTCTGACGCACCCCCTTCCCCTCCATCAGGCATAGTGCCTAGGCGGCCCCTAGGGTGAACTTGGCGTAAGGGCCGCCATAGGGGCGCCATGAAACATTATGATTTCGTCGTGCTCGGAGCCGGCCCCGCAGGTCGGCGCGCCGCTATCCAGGCCGCAAAGCTGGGCCGCAGCGCGCTGGTCGTGGATGATCGCAGCAAGGTCGGCGGGGTGTCGGTCCACACCGGCACCATCCCTTCCAAGACCCTGCGCGAGACCGCGCTCAACCTGTCGGGCTGGCGCGAGCGGGCCTTTTACGGCCAGGGCTATCGCACCCGCGACAAGATCGAACCGGGCGATCTCAATCAGCGGATCGGCAAGACCTTTGATTACGAGGTCTCGGTGCTCGAACATCAGTTCGCCCGCAACGGCGTCGAAACGGTCAATGGCCGCGGCAGCTTCATCGGGGCCAACCGCATAGCGATCGAGACCGATATCGACGGCAAGGTCACCCATGACGAGGTCGAGGCGAGCAAGATGCTGATTTCGGTCGGCACCCGCCCGCACCGCCCTGCCCACATCCCCTTCAACGATCACAATGTCCTCGACAGCGACACGTTCATCTTGAAGCCCCGCATGCCGCGCAGCCTGACCGTGGTCGGCGCAGGCGTGATCGGGCTCGAATACGCGACCATCTTCAGCGCGCTCGACATTCCCATCACCCTGATCGAGCCGCGCGAAAGATTGCTCGAATTCATGGATGCCGAAATCGTCGAACACCTCGTCCACTCGATGCGCGAACGCGGCATCACCTTGCGGCTCGGCTGCTCGCTCAGCCATGTCCATTTCTCCGAAAGCGGAAATCCGATCTGCCAGCTGGCCGACGGGCGGCTGATCGGTTCGGAAATGGTGCTGTTTGCCGCCGGACGCGAAGGGGCGACCAGCGGTCTCAACCTCGCCGCCTGCGGGCTTGAGGCGGACAAGCGCGGCCGGCTCGAGGTCGATCGCAAGACCTTCCAGACCGCCAATCCCAACATCTATGCCGCCGGCGACGTGATCGGTTTCCCCAGCCTTGCATCGACTTCGATGGAACAGGGGCGCGCGGTCGCCTGCCACGCCTTCGGCAACCCGATCGAGGCCGACGACCAGGCCCCGCCCTATGGCGTCTACGCGGTGCCGGAACTGTCATCGGTCGGCATGACCGAGAACGATGCGCGCGAGGCGGGAATATCCTACGAATGCGGGATCGCGCGGTTCCGCGAGACTTCTCGCGGGCACATCATGGGGCTGGAATCGGGGATCTTGAAGCTGATCTGCGACCGCGAAACGCGCAAGCTCATTGGCGTTCACGTGATCGGCGAAGGGGCGAGCGAGCTGGTCCATATCGGCCAGGCGGTGCTGAATCTGGGCGGCACGATCGACTATTTCGTCGAAAACAGCTTCAACTATCCCACGCTTGCCGAAGGCTACAAGGTGGCAGCTCTCGACCTGTGGAACCGGCTCGAAGTGCGCGCGGCCAGGCCCGAAAAACCGTGCGAGGATTCGGGGTCTGGCGAAAGCCTGTCAGAAGGACCGCAGCGTTCCGCCGCCTGATCGCGCACGATCAGTGACGTCCGAACAGCTTTTCGACGTCCTCGAGGTCGAGTTTGACCCAGGTCGGACGGCCGTGATTGCACTGGCCCGAACGCGGTGTCGCTTCCATTTCGCGCAGCAGCGCGTTCATTTCTGCCACTGACAGCACCCGCCCGGCCCTGACAGATCCGTGGCAGGCCATGGTCGCGAGCACGTATTCAAGGCGCTCGGCGAGCAGCAGCGATCCCGATTCTTCCTGCTTGCCGTGCTTGGCGATGTCGTCGGCCAGGTCGCGCAGCAGCTTTGCGGTATCGGCCCTGGCAATGGCCGATGGGACTGCGCGCACCAGCATCGCGGCAGGACCGAAACGTTCGACCGCCAGCCCGTATCGCGCCAGCCCCTCGGCCGCGTCCTCGAGCCGGTCGCAATCGGCCTCGTCCATCTCCACCACGTCGGGCACCAGCAAAGCCTGGCTGCGCTGGGTCGCCTCGCCTGCGCCCGCGCGCTTCAGGCGTTCGAGCACGAGCCTTTCATGCGCGGCGTGCTGGTCGACGAGGATCAGCCCGTCCTTGCTTTCGGCGACGATATAGGTGTTGGCGACCTGTCCGCGAGCGATGCCGAGCGGATAGTCTGTGGCCTCGTCGCTGATCGGTTCGGCGGCCTCGGCGCGGCCCTGCGGCAGCGCATCTGCTTGCGGCACTGCGGCACCGCCGCGCCATTCGCTGCGCGCTTCGGCGAGCCGTGGCTGCGATGCCGACCAGTCTCGCCCTTCGAAGATCGAGCGCAGCGCGGCGGGTTCCTCGCGCACCGGTTCGGCCCGCCAGCGCTCCATCGCGCCGCGATCGGGACCCTGGGCCGAGCGCCGGTCGCCGCTCGCCAGCGCCTGCCTCAACCCCGAGACGATAAAGCCGCGAACATGGGCGGCGTCGCGAAAGCGCACCTCGGTCTTGGCCGGGTGGACGTTGACGTCGACATCGGGAGGCGGGATTTCGAGGAACAGCGCGAGCACCGCATGGCGGTCGCGCGCGAGCATGTCCGAATAGGCGCCGCGCACCGCGCCGGTCAGCAACCGGTCTTTGACCGGGCGACCATTGACGAACAGATATTGGTGATCGGCGACCCCGCGATTGTAGGTCGGCAATCCGGCCAGCCCCGTCAGCCGCATCGTCCCGTGCGGCGTCTCGCGTTCGAGCGCGATTGCGACTGCGTTGTCTTTCAGCTCGCGCGCGATGATCTGCGCGACCCGGGTGGCGAGGCTTTCGCCCTCTTGCGTCGCGAGGCTCTTGCGGGTCTTGCCCTCGCTCCCGTTCTCGAGCGTGAAGGCGATGTCGGGCCGGGCCATTGCGAGCCGCCTCACGATGTCGAGGCTGGCAATGTATTCGCTGCGCGGTGTGCGCAGGAACTTGCGCCGCGCGGGCACCTTGGCGAAGATCTGTTCGACCCTCACCCGCGTGCCCTTGGGCAAGGCTGCCGGCCCTTCCTCGACCAGCGCGCCGTGATCGACGACCCGCCGCCAGCCATCCTGCGCGCCCGCGGCCCGGCTTTCGAGCGTCAGCCGCGCCACGCTCGCGATCGAGGGGAGCGCCTCGCCGCGAAAGCCGAGGGTGGCGACCATCTCGATCGCGTCATCGGGCAGTTTCGAGGTGGCGTGCCGTTCGAGCGCAAGCGCCATTTCCTCTGGCTCCATGCCGCAGCCATCATCGGTCACTTCGAGCCGGGTCAGGCCCCCGTCGGTGAGCCGGACCGCGATTCGCCGCGCGCCGGCATCGATCGCGTTCTCGACCAGCTCCTTGAGCGCGGCAGCGGGTCTTTCGACCACTTCACCTGCGGCAATCCGGTTGACGAGGGCATTGGGAAGGCGGCGTATTTGGGGCATTCATCGCAGGCTAGCTATCAACTGCCGCAAATTCGAGGCCTGCGGGGGAAAATACGCAAAGCCGTCAACAAAAATTTTAGCCTTTTCGCCAAGCTTTCGCTAGGCGCGTTCCACGAGGTCAACTTCAACACAAATGTTGCGGTCCGCCCCTGACGGTCCGCCCGCATCGGGACAGCACGGAAAAACGATAATGAGCTTCTTTTCCAACCTTTTCAAATTCGGTTCGCAGAACATGGCAATCGACCTGGGGACCGCCAACACGCTGGTCTATGTCCAGGACCAGGGGATCATTCTCAACGAGCCATCCGTGGTCGCGATCGAGACGATCAACGGGATCAAGCGGGTCAAGGCCGTGGGCGACGATGCCAAGATGATGATGGGCAAGACCCCCGACACGATCGAGGCTATCCGCCCGCTGCGTGATGGCGTGATCGCCGACATCGAGATCGCCGAGGAGATGATCAAGCACTTCATCCGCAAGGTTCACGGCAAGCGCAACCTGTTCCGCTATCCCGAGATCGTGATCTGCGTTCCCTCGGGTTCGACCTCGGTCGAGAAGCGCGCGATCCGCGACGCGGCCTCGAATGCCGGCGCTTCCGAAGTGCACCTCATCCTCGAACCCATGGCCGCCGCGATCGGAGCCGACATGCCGGTGACCGAACCGGTCGGTTCGATGGTGGTCGATATCGGCGGCGGCACCACCGAAGTCGCCGTGCTGTCGCTGCGCGGCCTTGCCTACACCACCAGCGTTCGCACAGGCGGCGACAAGATGGACGAGGCGATCGTCTCCTATGTCCGCCGGCACCACAACCTGCTGATCGGTGACGCAACCGCCGAACGCATCAAGAAGGATTACGGCATCGCCATGGTCCCCGAAGACGGCGCGGGCGAGGCGATCACTCTCAAGGGCCGCGACCTCGTCAACGGCGTGCCCAAGGAAATCACCATCAACCAGAGCCATGTCGCCGAAGCGCTGAGCGAACCGATCGGCGCGATCGTCGAAGGCGTGCGCATCGCGCTCGAGAACACGGCGCCCGAACTCGCCGCCGACATCGTCGATCAGGGCATCGTGCTCACCGGTGGCGGTGCACTCATCCGTCGTCTGGACGAGCATCTTCGCGAGGAAACCGGCCTGCCGGTCTCGATCGCCGAAGACCCGCTGACCTGCGTCGCGATCGGCACCGGCCGGGCCATGGAAGACCCGATCTATCGCGGCGTGTTGATGACCGCATAACACCAGTTCCGCGCGGACCTGCACGCGGGAGACGAATACAGGGGTACCAAGCGGAATGGCGGCGTCATCATCGCGTCGATCCGGCTTCTCGAAGCGCCAGCAATATTCGGTCTTCACCGGGTATCTGCTGGCGGCATTCGGCGCGCTGCTCGGATTGGCACTGCTGGCGCTGTCGTTGTGGCAGCCCGCGGCGCTTCAGCCGCTGCGCGGCGGTGCGCAGGAGATCGTCGCGCCGGTCGGAGAGGCCGGCGCAACCGTGCGCAATGGCGGCAATTCCACATGGGACGCGATAACCGGCTTCTGGCGCGCTGGCAGCCAGAATGCCGCCCTTCGCCGCGAAGTCGCGGTCGCACGGGTCAGGCTGGCCGAAGCCGAAGCGGTCGAGGCCGAAAACCGCAGGCTCAAGGCGCTGCTCGGCCTCGTGAGCGAGGACCGCGAACCGATCGCCGTCACCCGGCTGATCGGGTCGAGCGCCGCCTCGGCCCGGCGGTTTGCCTATATCGGGGTGGGTAATGACGACGGGGTCGAGGTTGGGATGCCGGTCCATTCCGAGCGCGGTGTGATCGGCCGCGTGCTCGAGACCGCGCGCGGATCCTCGCGCGTGCTGCTGCTCACCGATACCGAGAGCGTTCTTCCCGTGCGCCGGGCCAAGGACCAGACCGTCGCCTTTGCCGAGGGACGCGGTGACGGGCTGCTGCGCATCAGGCTGATCAATCTTGGCATCAACCCGCTCGAGATCGGCGATGTCTTCGTGACCAGCGGCGCGGGCGGCTATTACCGTCCCGGGGTTGCTGTCGCGGTGCTCAGCGAAAAGACCCCCGATGGCGGGATCGCGCAGCTCATCGCGGAACCTTCGGCGACCAATTACGTGGTGGTCGAACCGATCTACGAACCGCTCGCGGTCGAAGCGAGCGCGGTGCGCGCGCGTGACGAACTCACCGAGGCGGAGCTGCGCGATTGATCGACCGCCTGTCCTCGCCGATCCAGCGCCGCGCTTATGGCAGCGGGGGGATCAACCGGGTCCAGTCGCCCTGGCGCGCGGTGAGCGTTCCCTATGCCTCGATCCTCATCGGATCGGTGCTGCCGATCTGGGTAATCGCCGATGTCATGCCCGCCATGCCGCCGCTGGGTTTCCTGATCTTCCTGGGCTGGCGGTTGATGCGTCCCGGCCTCATGCCGCTGTGGATCGGGGTGCCGCTGGGCGCATTTGACGACCTGTTCAGCGGTCAGCCCTTTGGCAGCGGGATCCTGCTATGGTCGCTGACCATGATTGCGCTCGAACTCATCGAGACCCGCTTTCCCTGGCGCGGGTTCTGGCAGGACTGGTTCACTGCCGCCTTCGCACTGCTGCTCTATATCGCGGCGGCAATCGTGGCGTCGGGAGCGAGCCTGGGTGCGCCGGTCTTCATCGCCGCTATCCCGCAGGCGCTGATGGCGATCCTGCTCTACCCGCTTTTCGCCCGGCTGATCGCGTGGCTCGACCGCTTCCGCCTGCGCCGTTCGCGGAGGATCGGGTGATGCGGCTTTTCGGCCGACGCGAGGGTTTGCGCAGAAGCGGGCCGCTGGTCAGTTCATCGACCCTTCGCGCCACGTTCGACCGGCGCGCGGTCGTGATCGGTTCGATCCAGGGCGGGGTCGGCGTGCTGCTGGCCGCGCGCATGGCCTATCTCGCGATCGCGCAGAACGAGAAATACTCGCTCGAATCCGAAAGCAACCGCGTCAATCTTACCCTGATCCCGCCGCGGCGTGGCTGGATCCTCGACCGCAATGGCGCGCCGCTCGCATCGAACCGCGCCGATTTCCGCGTCGATGTCATTCCCGACCGGCTCAAGGACCCCGAAGCGACCATCGACCTCGTCGGCGAACTGCTCGAGCTCGAAAGCGCGCGCATCGCCGACATCAAGGAAGAGCTCGCCAATGCCAGCGGCTTCCAGCCCGTCGAGGTTGCCAGCGGCCTCGCATACGAACAGTTCGCGGCGCTCAGCGTGCGCCTGCCCGACATGCAGGGGGTGATCCCGCAGCGCGGCTTCTCGCGCTTCTACCCCACCGGCTCCACCGTCGGCCACCTGATCGGCTATGTCGGCCCGGCCTCGGCCGAGGAATATGACGAGGCGCCCGACCCGCTTCTGCTCACGCCCGGTTACAAGATCGGCAAGGATGGCCTCGAAAAGCAGTTCGAGGAACGCCTGCGCGGCGTTCCCGGTGCGCGCCGGGTCGAAGTGACCGCGGGCGGGCGGATCGTGCGCGACCTCGAGACGCGCGAGGACATCCAGGGCGATCCGGTGCGGCTCACCATCGATGGCCCCTTGCAGGATTACGCCGCGCGCCGGATCGGGCTGGAAAGCGGCTCTGTCGTGGTGATGGATTGCGAGACCGGGGACCTGCTCTGCATGGCCTCGATGCCGAGCTTCGATCCCAACAGCTTTTCCGACGGAATCGGCAGCGTCGAATATGCCATGCTGCGCGAAGACCCGCGCGTGCCGCTGCGCAACAAGGTGCTCAAGGGGCTCTATCCGCCCGGGTCGACGGTCAAGCCGATGCACTGCATGGCGTTTCTCAAGGCCGGGGTGCAGCCGAACGAGACCATCACCTGCGGCGGCGGACGCCGGATCGGCAATCGCTTTTTCAATTGCTGGTCCAATCACGGCACGGTCGACATGGCCAAGGCGATCTACCAGTCGTGCGACAGCTATTTCTACCATTTCGCCCAGCAGGTCGGCTTCGACAAGGTCGCCGCCATGGCCCGGGATCTCGGCCTCGGCCAGGAATTCACGCTGCCGGTGACCAGCCAGTTCTACGGCACCGTCCCCGACCCGGAATGGAAGTTCAACAAATACGGCCAGGAATGGCAGCCCTATGACACGGTCAATGCCTCGATCGGCCAGGGCTATTATCTCACCAGCCCGTTGCAGCTGGCGGTGATGAGCGCGCGGCTGGCCACAGGCAAGAGGCTCAATCCGCGGCTCGTGCTCGACAACGCGGCGGGCAATCCGGCCGAATACAATTTCGGCTCGCAGGAAATCGATTACATCCGCCGCGCGATGAGCGATGTCGTCAACGGGCCTGGCACCGCCGGACGCGGGCGATTGCCGTTCGAGGATATCCAGATGGCCGGCAAGACCGGGACCGCGCAGGTCGTCAGCCTGAGCGTTTCGGACGGGCGCAGCGGCCCGTGGAAATATCGCGATCACGGCCTGTTCGTGTTCTTCGCCCCGACCGAGAACCCGCGCTATGCCGGTGCGGTGGTGATCGAGCATGGCGGCGGATCAGGGGCCGCCTACCCGATCGCGCGCGACGTGATGACCTTCATGTTCGATCCCGAAAAAGGGCTCGAGGCCTTGCGCGCGCTCGAACAGCAATGGGGTGGGACCGCGCAGGAACGGCTCGACCGGCGCTATGCCGCCTATGCCGCCGAACGCGGCGCGACCGTGCCCCCCTCGCCTCGCCGCGACGAGGAAATCTTCGACAGGGTCGAGGCCGAGGCCCGCCTCGCCGCACGCCAGTCCGAGACCATTGCCGGCGAATTCGTCGCCCCGCGTTCGGACCAGAACGCGGTCGGGACCCCGCCTCCGGGCACGCTCGATCGGCTAGGCCCGGGCAACGGAACTCAGGCGCCCGGCACCGCACAGGGGAGCGGCGAATGAGCGCCGGCATCATCCCCGAACCGATAGCGCGCCAGCCCTGGGGGATGCTGATCCCGCTCTTCCTGCTCGTCGCCTTCGGGGCCGCGGTGCTCTATTCGGCCGCGGGCGGTTCGATGGAACCCTATGCCTCCTCGCACCTGATCCGTTTCGGCGTGTTTCTCGCCATGGCGTCGGTCATCACCGTGATGCCGCGCGAATTCGTCAAGTTCATGGCCTATCCTGCCTATGTCGTCGTGCTGCTGATGCTGATCGGGGTCGAGATCATCGGCCAGGTCGGCGGTGGCAGCCAGCGCTGGCTCGACCTGGGTTTCATGGTCCTGCAACCGTCAGAACTGATGAAGCCGGTGGTGGTGGTGGTGCTCGCACACTATTTCGCCGCACTCCCGGTCGGCCTGATTACCAGCTGGCGGGCCTTGGTGGTCCCGGGGGTGCTGATCGGCCTGCCCGTCGCCTTCGTGCTGCTCCAGCCCGACCTTGGCACCTCGCTCGCGATCATCTTTGGCGGGGGCATCGTCATGCTGCTGGCAGGCCTGCCGCTGCGCTGGTTCGTCCTTGCCGGGATTACAGGTGCGGCGGCCGCACCATTGGTATTCTTCTTCGGGTTACAGGATTACCAGCAGCGCCGCATCCTCACCATGTTCGACCCCGAAGCCGATGCGCTGGGCGCCGGCTATCACATCGCCCAGTCGAAGATTGCGATCGGATCGGGCGGCCTGTTCGGCAAGGGCTTCAACAACGGTTCGCAAAGCCACCTGCAATACCTGCCCGAACCGCACACCGATTTCGTCTTCGCCACCATGGCCGAGGAATGGGGGCTTGTCGGCGGCCTGTTCGTGATTGCGGTGTTCAGCATCATCCTTCGCTGGGGCCTGCGGGTCGCGCGCGAGAGCCGCGATCGGTTCTCGAGCCTGCTGGCCACCGGCATGGTCGCGACGATCTTCTTCTATATCGCGGTCAACCTGCTGATGGTGATGGGGCTTGCCCCTGTCGTGGGGATCCCCCTGCCCTTCATGAGCCATGGCGGCTCGTCGATGCTGACCAACATGATCTGCATCGGGGCGCTGATGATGGTCAACCGCTGGAACCGCGACGCGCCGCGCGGCGGGCTGGCAGGCTGAACCACCGGACCAAGGTCAGATCCGCACGATTCCCATGCGCATCGCCTTGACCACCGCTCCGACCCGGTCCGACACTTCCAGCTTGGCATAGATGCGCTTGGCATAGGTCTTGGCGGTATCGGGCGAGATGTCGAGGATGGCGGCGATATCGGCCATCGACTTGCCGCGCGCCGCCCAGGTCAGCACCTCGATCTCGCGCTCGGACAATTGCGGGGCCTTCTTGCTGCGTCCCAGCAGCACGCAGATCCGCTGGTGCCCTGCCTGGGCCACGCTGCGCACCGTCCCGATATTGTCGGGCGGCACGTCGGCAACCGGCTCGCCGAAATCGAGTGAGGCAAAGCCATCGCGGCCAACGGGTCCGAACAGCGGTATGCCGAAACCGTGGATCAGGCCGTGCTCGCGCATGGCCTTGAAATAGGTCTTGTTCGCCGGCGAGTTGGGGGCGGCCATCTCGGCTTCCTGCCAGGTCATCATCGCGCCGTGATCGAGCACCCGTCGCGGGATCGGGTCGCTCGAACGAAAATCCTCGCGGTCATAGCATTCGAGCCATTCTGCGCTGAAGCCATCGGCGAAGACCGCCGTGGTCTGCGATGTCAGCTCGGCGAAGGCGGGCGTGATGTGATAGCTCACCCGCACGATGCCCTGTTCGTTGAACACTGCGAGCGCGTAACGCAGGACGTCGCCGATATCCTCGAACGAGTCGATCCGATCGAAATAGAGCTGCATGCTGCCACCGCCTTAGCACACGTCACCCAACTGGGGGACTGTCGCCGGGACGATTGCTAGGCAATAGGCGCGCGCAAGGCCCCCTTACGGGGTCCCCGGGCGTTCGGGTCGATTGCCGCATCCGCGAAGATGCGGCGTGTTGAGCGTCCAAGTCCTGGCGACAGTGGCCTGCTTCCCGCAAGGGCGGCGCTCTGTCGTCAGGCATCTGTCACACAAAATCGGAAAGAGGCCGCGATGCTCCGCTCGCGCATGGATGCACAAACGATGTTCGCGCGGATCGCGCGGCTTCTCAAGCGCGCTGGCATGAACGAAACCGAACCACAGGCACCGGCGCACCTGAGCGCGCTGGCCGAGGTGATCCACGAACGCATGCTCGCCGATCAGCCAACGACGCTGCGCCAATTGCACAAGATTTCCGATCTCAGCCAGCCCCAGGCGCTCGGTGTCATGGCCGAGCTGGAGCGCGCCGGGATCATCCGGATTGAACGCAACATGGCCGATGCCTTCGAATCGGTCATCACTCTCACGCCGCGCGCCCAAGCCCGGTTTTCGCGCCGGCGCTCACGCAAAGCGGCCTGAGCGCACGAATAGGGGTTTTAATTGCGAAACGGCACGCTATATGCGTCGCCTCGCGTGATTCGGGACGGGCCAGATGGCGGTCCCTGACAAGCGCGAAAAGATGGAAACATCGCTCCGGACGCATAGCTCAGTTGGTAGAGCAGCTGACTCTTAATCAGCGGGTCCTAGGTTCGAACCCTAGTGCGTCCACCACCCTTTCCAATCGCCAGCCAATCTTTTGCCGCTCCGAGCGCGATGGCGCGCTTGCGCCCATTGCAAGGCGTCAGGCGGCCTTGCCTTGTTCGGCTTGCCCGCCTTGCTCATCGGGCTTCTCGATGCCGCGCAGCACCGAGATCGCACCCGGCCGCCGACCGTTTTCCTCGGTCAGCCGCCGCGAATGGCATTGATACCAGCGCCAGTGTTTTTCATGGCCGCGCAAACGGATCTGCATGTGGATCGCCTTGCTGGGCGAAGTCTTGATAGCGCGGAAAGCATCCCTGACGATCCCCGCATCGTCGGGATGGACGAGATCGAAGATGTCGCCCCCGACGAGGATGTCGGAAGGGATGCCAAGGATGGTATCGGACGAGGACGAGGCCAGGCGGATGCGCCCCTTGGTGTCGTTTTCAAGAATGAGATCGCTCGAGCACTGGAGCGCAAGGCTGTAGATCGCCGCCTCGCTGCGCATGTCGACGAATTCGGATGCGCGGCGCGCGAGCTCTGCGGCAATCGGCAAGGCGGTGAGCGAGGCCGAGGCGAGGTAGAGCTTGAGGATCAGCGCTTTTTCGGAAGCGGGCAGCGCCAACGCCCCGATCGGACCGTGACCCGCTATGCTGAAACTTGCAGCGAAGCCGGTCAGGATGACCAGTCCGCTCACCGCCCCGATGCGTCCCAGGACGAATGTCTGGAGGACGATGAACGGAATGGGCAGAAAGAGCAGCGGCAGAGCGTCGTTTGAGAAGACCGCGAAGCAGATCGAAGCCAGCAAGGCGACCAGCAACAGGCCCCTCAGCCGCTCGGGCGCGCGCGCCTTCCTGATCTTGTCGAACATCCCGCCCTTGACGATCAGGACCGCGACCGGCGCAAAGATGAACATTCCGAGCATATGGCCGGTAGCCCACGCAAAAGCGTTCTCGAGAAAGCCGGCCGACGAAAAGGCGGTGATCACGAGCGCGCCGGGAATGGCGGTGGCTATCGGCCCTGCGATGGCGGCAGCACCGAGCACCCAGGCGACGTCCTCGATTGTTCCCAGGTTCCCGATATTCGACTTTGCGCGATCGAGGATGCGGATAGCGACCCAGACCTCGGCAATGTTGATGAAGGCGAGCAGGATGCCCGCCACCAGGCCCAGGCTGAACAGCCAGGTCGCGAGAAAACTGGCAAAGCCGCAAGCGATGAACAGCAGGTTCCTGTCGCGCTCCTTGCTCGCCAGCACCGCTCCGAGCAAAAGCGCCGACGCCGTCCAGATGAAGGCAGTGCCCCCTTCGAAACGCGTAAACAGAACGCTTCCTGCAGCCAGAAGGAAATAGCCGACGGCCACGCTGACAACGATGATCGGCCGTTGCATCGGCGAAGGGCGGTTAAAATCGTTCATGCTGGGGTAGGTAGTGTTCGATGGTTAATGGTCGGTAACCCTAATGCCCGAAGGCATCGAATTGCACTTGCGAATGCGATTATTTTCCCGGAAATCGGCTGGGGTTCGCCGGTTGCAATCACATTGGAATGTGATAATGCCCAGGCATGAGCACATCCACCATCACAGACATCACCATATCTCGCGTGCGCGAACTGGTCGAAAGCGGCGAGATGACCAAGGCCGGCCTCGCCCGCGCGGCGGGGCTTCACGCCAACACGTTGCGCGACGCGACCGAACCCGGCTGGAACCCCACCCGCGAAACACTCGCCAAGCTCGAGGCCTTCCTCGAGGCGAATGACGGAACCCCCGTCCTCGTCGGGATCGAGGAGATCATCGACGAAGCGCGCAATGGCCGGATGTATATCCTGGTCGATGACGAGGACCGCGAGAACGAGGGCGATCTCATCATCCCCGCCCAGATGGCAACGCCGGCGGCGATCAATTTCATGGCGACGCACGGACGCGGCCTGATCTGCCTCGCGCTCGACGGCAAGCGGGTCGACGATCTCGGGCTCGAGCCGATGACCCGCAACAACACGGAAAGCATGCAGACCGCTTTCACCATCTCGATCGAGGCCAAGCACGGCGTCACTACCGGCATTTCGGCCGCTGACCGGGCGCGCACCGTCTCGGTCGCGATCGATGCGACCAAGGGTGCCGACGATATCGTCACTCCCGGCCATGTCTTCCCGCTTGCCGCGCGCGATGGCGGCACGCTGGTGCGCGCCGGCCATACCGAGGCGGCTGTCGATATCTCGCGGCTCGCCGGGCTCAATCCCTCGGGCGTGATCTGCGAAATCATGAACGATGACGGCTCGATGGCGCGGCTCGATGACCTGGTGGCATTCGCGCGCAGGCACGGCCTCAAGATCGGCACGATCCGCGATCTGATCGCCTACCGGATGCGCAACGATCACCTGGTCGAGCGGATCGGCGAGCGCAGCTTCGAAAGCGATTATGGCGGCCAGTGGCGGCTCATCACCTATCGCAACACGGTCTCCGACAACGAGGCCTATGTCCTCCAGAAGGGCCATGTCGTCCCCGGCGAGGCTACCCTCGCCCGGGTTCACCCGATCTCGGTCTTCGACGACGTGCTCGGCGCGCCCGGTCCGCGCAAGCGCACGCTGCAACGCGCGATGACGGCAATCGGCGATCACGGCTCGGGGGTCATCGTGATCCTCACCCAGCGGGTCGGGTCGAGCGGCGAATGGTCCGAGGACGAGGAGCACCGCAATATCGGCATCGGTTCGCAGATCCTTGCCGATCTGGGCGTTCACGAAATGCAATTGCTGACCAATTCGCGGCCCGACCTCGTCGCGCTCGAAGGGTATGGCATCACGATCACCGGCCACAAGCCGATCCCGGAGTAAGCGCAAAATGGCAAAGATTCTCATCGTCGAGGCGCGTTTCTACGCCTCGCTCAACGACATGCTCATCGCCGGCGCACAGGCCGCGGTCGAGGCGGCGGGGCACGAGGCCGAGCTGCTGACCGTGCCCGGAGCGCTCGAAATTCCAGGCGCAATCGCGCTGGCGGCGGAAAGCGGCGAATACGACGCTTTCGTAGCGATCGGGGTGGTGATCCGCGGCGAGACCTATCACTTCGAGATCGTTGCCGGCGAAAGCGCGCGCGCGATCATGGCCTTGACCATGGATGGCATCGCCATCGGCAACGGTATCCTCACGGTCGAGAACGAGGCGCAGGCGCTCGTGCGCGCCGACCCTGCACAAAAGGACAAGGGCGGCGAAGCGGCGAAGGCCGCGCTCGCCCTGATGGCGCTCGGCGACCGGTTTGCACCGCGCGGCTGACGACCTGCGCTCACCTCGGCATCGGCGGCTAGCCTGGCCGCCGCTCTGATGCCGCACCTACCTAGGTGTTTTTACGGATACAGATATTCATAAGGGCGGCGTATCAGTGGTCTTGCGCGGCAAAAGTTGCGCTCTGTGGCTCCAGGGTCGCTCTGGACGGTATAAAAGTGAAAAATCTGGGAATCGAAGAGCTTGGCGAGCTGATGGATTGCAGCTCGGCGCTCGAAGAAGTCTTGCGGAGGCTCGACGTGGTCGGCGCAGGGCTTGCGGCTATCCATGTCGATGCCGCCATTCATCAATTGCGCGCGAATCTTGACGCGACGATCACCACCATGTCGGGGACGGGCGATCAGAGCCGCGTTGCGGCCGGCTTTGTCTCGCGCATTCCGCATTGACGTATTCGGCAAACGCGATGTGAGCCCGTTAATACGCACTAACCCGGATGGGGTTTGCCCGTAATGACGCGCCTCCCGGCGTTCCGCTAGACAATGGCGCGGGGCCGCTGGCAACCGCATCGGTGCTTTCTAGCTCGCCCCGACGAGGGGAGCGATGCTGGTGACACGCAGCAAGGCGAAATCCGGATGTCCAGCCAGTCCAGGCAGCTTCGGCGGCCCGGGCAACGGTCTGGCGCGCGGTTTTGCGCAAGGTCATTGTGCCGTTTCGATCATGCCGATGCGCCGCCTTCGTGTCGAAAGATGCCCGGCATGAAGGAGCTCAAGGACGAACGCATGCTGTCCAGCTTTCCGATCGCCAAGGGCGAAACGGGGCAGGTGCCGCTCGACCTGACAGCGCTGGCCGACCAGCTGATGCACATCGCCGGGGAATTGCGCGGCGAAAAGGCCGTGCAGCGTTCGCCCTCCGACATCGCCCGGACCGGTGACGCGCATTTGAGCCCATCGGGCAGTGATCATGCGCGCCGCATCGCAGAGGCGTTTCGCATCCCTCGGGCCGATTGCCGCGGGCAACCCGACACCGCGGAATTGCGCCGATACAATGCCGCCCTCGCGCGCAAGATCTACGCGGTCCGGCGGCGACGCGCAGCGATCTTTGGCAATGCCGAGATGTTCGGCGAACCGGCCTGGGACATCCTGCTCGACCTCTACATCGCCCATGTCGACGGCAAGCCGGTATCGGTGTCGAGCGCGTGTATCGGTTCGGCCGCCCCGCCGACCACGGGTTTGCGATGGCTCGGCGTGCTGGCCGAGCAGGAACTGGTGCTTCGCGAACACGACCCTCAGGACCAGCGCCGCGTGCTGGTTCGGCTGACCGATCGCGGCCTCGAAGCGATGGACGAATTCTTTGCCAGCGCCGCGAGCCCTGCATAGCTGCGCGCTGTCAGCGCCTGGGCCCGCTCGGACGGACCCCTGTTATCAGCGAGACGGGTCCAGGCGCACCCCGCTCAGGCGCACCCCGCCACCATCGGCTGGCCGATGCGGTCAGGCGCGCAAGGACCCGAAGCATTCGCGACCGGCATAGCGCGCGCTGTCGCCCAGTTCCTCTTCGATCCGGATCAGCTGGTTGTATTTTGCCAGCCTGTCCGAACGCGCAAGGCTGCCAGTCTTGATCTGGCCGCAATTGGTCGCGACCGCGAGATCGGCGATGGTCGCATCCTCGGTTTCGCCCGAACGGTGGCTCATCACCGAGGTGTAACCCGCCCGCGTCGCCATATCGACCGCAGCCAGCGTCTCTGTCAGCGTGCCGATCTGGTTGACCTTGACCAGCAGCGAATTGGCAAGCCCCTGCCCGATCCCGTCGGCAAGCCGGTCGGGATTGGTCACGAACAGGTCATCGCCGACCAGCTGCACCCTGTCTCCGATCGCTTCGGTCACCGCTTTCCAGCCTGCGAAATCGTCTTCGCTCATTCCGTCCTCGATCGAACGGATCGGGTAATCGGCGGACAGCTGCGCGAGGTAATCGGCCATCCCTGCCCCATCGAGGCTGAGCCCCTCGCCCGAAATCTCGTACTTGCCGTCGCGGTAGAACTCGGTCGCCGCGCAATCGAGCGCGAGCACGATGTCATCGCCCGGCTTGAAGCCTGCCTGTTCGATCGAGGCCATGATGAAATCGAGTGCTGCGCGCGTGCTGGCAAGATCGGGCGCGAAGCCGCCTTCATCCCCGACGCTGGTCGCCAATCCCTTGTCGGACAGGCCCTTCTTGAGCGTGTGGAACACTTCCGCACCCCAGCGCACCGCTTCGGCAAGGTCCGGCGCGCCCACCGGCATGATCATGAATTCCTGGATGTCGATCGGGTTGTTCGCGTGTTCGCCGCCATTGATGATGTTCATCATCGGCACCGGCAGGACATGGGCAGAAACGCCGCCGAGATAGGCGTAGAGCGGCAGGCCGCGCGCATTGGCGGCAGCTTTCGCGACCGCGAGGCTGGTGCCCAGGATCGCATTGGCCCCGAGCCGCGCCTTGTTGCTGGTATCGTCGAGCGCGATCAGCGACAGATCGACATCGCGCTGGTCCTCGGCATCGAACGAGCCGACCAGAAGATCGCGGATCTCGGTATTGACCGCCTCGACCGCCTTGAGCACGCCCTTGCCCAGATAGCGGTCCTTGTCGCCATCGCGCAGTTCGACCGCCTCGTGCGCGCCGGTCGACGCGCCCGAAGGCACCGCAGCGCGGCCAAAACTGCCGTCGTCGAGCAAGACGTCCACTTCGACGGTGGGATTGCCCCGGCTGTCGAGAATTTCGCGGCCATGGATGTCGATAATCGCGGTCATTGTTGTCTCCGGACGCAGAGTGTCGTATATGGGTAATACACCCGGAGCCGCCGTGGTATCCGGGCGGACCCCGTGTCGATTGCCCGCGCACCCCTATTGATCGGAACCAAGCGGCGCAAGCGGCGTAAGTCTCTTAACTAGGAACGCCGCGCTTTGGCACTTTCAAAGCCGGCACAGGAAGGGCAAAGGACAATCATGGCCGATACCAAGACCAAATCGAGCAGCGCCAAGGGCGCGGCCAAGAAGAAGACCACCGCGCGCAAGACCGCTCCCAAGAAGACCGGGGCAAGCGCCGCGGCCGCGGACACGACGTCGCAGACCGGTGGATCGCCGCACACGACCGAAGCCAAGAGCCGCTTCAACGCCGCGCTCGAGGAAGCAAAGGCCGGTGCCGCCGCACTGCGGACCGAGGCCGAAACGCGCGCAGGCGAATACCGCGAACAGGCCAAGGGCCGAGGAGATGAACTGGTGAACGAAGCCAAGCAATACGGCGAAAAGGCAAAGACGCGCGCGGGCGAGCTCGCCACTGACGGCAAGTCCGCCGCCAGCGATGCGATCGCCTCGCTCGGCAAGGCGGTAGGCGACACCGCCACCCGGATCGACGAGCGCTTCGGCGAGGAATATGGCGATTACGCCCGTTCGGCCTCGCGCTCGCTGGCCGAAACCTCGGCCAAGCTCGAGAACAAGAGCATCGAGGAACTGGGCGAAGACACCCGCGAAGCCATTCGCAAGAGTCCGGCCACTGCCGTCGGCATCGCCGCGATTGCCGGCTTCCTGCTGGCGCGGCTGTTCCGCGGCTCGAACCGCTAATCGCGCCAGAGCAAGGGGGACGCCGAATGGATCGAGGTGATCGCCTCCCGGGCCAGGAGCCGCATGCGGACCTGGCCCCGGCAGACCCTGCCGCCCCGAACGATGCGCCAGTCGCGCCGCATGATGCGGACGAGCAATTGGCTGATCACGAGGAGCACGATGAAGGGCTGGTCGAGGAAATCGGCCACGTGATCGACGATGCGCGCAATTACGCGCAGGCCGAGATCGCCTTTCAGAAGACCCGCGCGGCCCTGGCGGGACGCACGGTCGGCATCGCTGCCGGGTTCGTCATCCTCGCGCTCATTCTGCTTCACATCGCCCTGCTCGCGCTTGCGGTCGGGCTGGTGATAGCACTGGCGCCGCTGGTCTCGATCTGGGGCGCGATCGCGATCGTGGTCGGCGCGCTCCTGGTGTTGACCGGTTACCTCCTCCTCAAGGCCCGGGCCCGCGCCCGGAAACTGGCAGGCCTGTTCGCCAAGGACCAGCCTGCCCAGGGCGAGCCGTCATGAACGAACTCGAACTTCGCTTCTTGCAGGACAAGCGGATGCGCGATGCTGCCAAGCAGGTCCTCCATGCCGATATCGAACATCTTCGCGCCAGCCTTTCGGGCGGCAATATCGCCCGCAAGGTCTTCGGCACGGTCGGCGAAGGCGCCAAGGACGTGCTCGAAATCGCCCGCGAACAGGCCGAGGACAAGACCGGCGTTCTTGCAGCCCTGGTCGGCGCGCTGATCGTGTGGCTGGCGCGCGAACCGATTTTCGCCTTTCTCGGCCTTGGCGGCGACCACGAAGATCAACCACCCCTCTCACAGTCACAAGAAGAGACCGGCCCCGCATCCCCCGAAAGCGAAGCCGGCGAAGGAGACCCCCAATGACCGACGCAAACACCGAAAACACGACCACTTCTTCCGACGATCGCCGCGATGAATTGCGCGCCAAGATCGAAGCAAGCGAACGCCGGATCGCCGAGCGTTCCTTTGCTGACCAGGCCCGCGAGGCCGCCGAGACCGCTATCGATTACACTCGTCGCCACCCGCTCCAGGTGGTAGCCGGTGCGGTCGTGGCCGGATTGCTGATCGGCCTGATGACGGCCCCGGGTCGCCGGGTGGCGAACCGCGCTGTGCATTCGACCGCCCATGCGGTGAGCGATGCAAGCGCCGCCACTGCGCGTGCTGCCAAGAACGTGTCGCACGAAAGCATGCGCGCAGGCAGCGCGGCCTCGGATGCCATTGCCGCATTCGGGATGAAGCTGATCGACACCATGCTCGACGCCGGTCGTGCAGGGCAGGACGGGATCGAGGACCTGGCGGACAATGCCGCGGCCAAGGCGCGCAAGCTGCGCCGCGATGCCGGATACGCCGCCGGAAACGCGGGCGACAAGAGCCGCGAGATTGCGCACCGCACCCGTCGCCGCACGAGCCGCGCCGTGCGCGACCTGACCAACAAGGTCTCGTAACGGTTAGCGCGTCCGGCCTTTGCGCTGGGTCTGTGCGCTTGCCTTGCGCGCGCGCTTCGCTAAAGCGCGCGCAACAGCCAAATCGCCAGGACACATCACCATGGAAGAATCCACTCCGGAACAGAAACTGCACCTCGTACTGGGCGGCAAGGTCAAGGACCCGCGCGGCCACGAGTTCCAGGATCCCGAAAGCCTGCATGTCGTGGGCGTGTTTTCATCCTATGACGCAGCGGTCGATGCGTGGCGCGCACAGGCGCAGCGCACCGTCGACGATGCCGAGATGAAATATGTGGTGGTCCATATCCACAAGCTCCTGACCCCCGACGCCTGATCGAGCGCGCGAAGAGGCGCCCATGGCTTATGCGATCCGCCCTTTTCGCAAACACGATGCCGCTGCCCTCGCTGATTTGACGCTGGCCGCGATCCGGTCGCTGGGGGCTGAACGCTACAGCGACGAACAGGTCGCCGCCTGGGCCTCGCGCCACGGGACGGCCGATCGGTTCGTGGTGCGCGCGGCCACCGGCGATGCAATCTTCGTCGCGTCGGATGCCGATGACAGGCCGGTCGCCTATGCGCTCGTCGGGATGCGCGGCAAGGAGGTCGGGCATGTCGACATGCTCTATTGTCACCCCGATCATGCGCGCAAGGGGCTCGCCGACGAACTGCTCGCGCAGGTCGAACACCATTGCCGCGCGCACAAGGTCACCCGCCTGTTCACCGAGGCGAGCGAACTGGCCCGCGGCCCGTTCGAGCGCGCAGGTTACACGGTCACGCACCGACGCGACTTCGCGATCCCGCATGAGGGGCGCGAGGTGGCGATCCACAATTACGCGATGGAAAAACCCCTCACCTGAGAGGTTTGTCGCGGATATCTCAGATGAATTCGATCTTTTCGACGAGGTAGAACTTGTCGCCCGAAGGCACCGTTACCTCGATCTCTTCACCGACCTGCTTGCCGATCAACGCGCGCGCCAGCGGCGATGAATAGGAGATGCGGCCCTTGGCGGCATCGGCTTCGGTCTCGCCGACAATCTGATACTTGATCGGCTTGTCGTCCTCGTCGAGCAAGGTAACGGTCGCGCCGAAGACGATCCTGTCGCCCGAAAGCGTCTTGGGATCGATAATCTGCGCGCGGCTGATCTTGCCTTCGAGATCGCCGATCTGCGCCTCGACCTGGCCCTGGCGTTCCTTGGCCGCGTGATATTCGGCATTTTCCGACAGATCGCCATGCGCGCGAGCTTCCTCGATCGCATCGACAATCCGCGGGCGTTCCTCGCGCAGCGCCTTGAGGTCGGCCGTCAGGCGCTCATACCCCTCCGCCAGCATCGGAACCTTTTCCATCGTTGCCATCCTGTATCTTTCTCTCTCAAACCCCTCGATTTCACCGCGGTGACTTCACCTGTGGCCGCTCCGGACGAAGCGGCTCAATTACAGTGAAATGTCGGGGAGGATTGCGTGTTTGGTCAGCTATAATAGTCTTGCAATGAACGAACTTCAAGTTGCGTCGGCTTTATCGCTGCAATCGCCGAGGCAACCGCGCGCGATGCGGCAGCCGTGGTGTAATAAGGCACCTTCTTTTCGAGCGCGGTCGCGCGGATCGACTTGGAATCGAGCAGCGACTGCCAGCCCTCGGTGGTGTTGAAGATCAGCGCGATCTCGCCATCGATGATCTTGTCGACGATATGCGGTTGCCCCTCGGCGACCTTGTTGACGCGTTCGACCGCGATACCCTCGCCTGCAAGATAGCTTTGCGTCCCGCCGGTGGCGACGACGTGGAAGCCCGCTTCGCTCAATTGCCGGACCGCGGGAAGAATGGCCGGCTTGTCCGAACCCTTGACCGACACGAACACGGTGCCTTCGCGCGGAGGCGACATGCCCGCGCCGAGCTGCGACTTGAAGAAAGCCGCCTCGAAGCTGGAATCGATCCCCATCACTTCGCCCGTCGATTTCATTTCCGGCGTCAGCACGGGGTCCGCGCCCGGAAAACGGCTGAAGGGGAACACCGCTTCCTTGATCGCCATGTAGTCGAGATCGCGGCGGAAAGGTTCGAAAGTGGCGAGGCTTTCGCCGGCCATCACCCGCGCGGCGATCTTGGCAACCGGCTGGCCGATCGCCTTGGCGACAAAGGGCACCGTGCGGCTTGCGCGCGGATTGACCTCGATCAGATAGACCTCGCCGTCCTTGACCGCGAATTGCACGTTCATAAGCCCGCGCACGCCCAGCGCGCGCGCAAGGTCCTCGGCCTGACGCTCCATCTCGGCGATGATCTCGTCGGAGAGCGAATAGGGCGGCAGGGTGCAGGCGCTGTCGCCCGAATGGACTCCGGCCTCCTCGATATGCTGCATCACGCCTGCAATGCGCACTTCCTCGCCATCGCACAGCGCATCGACATCGCATTCGATCGCATCGCGCAGATACTGGTCAACCAGCACCGGGCTGTCGCCCGACACGTTGACCGCCGTCTTGATGTAATCGTCGAGCTGGGCCTCGGAATCGACGATCTCCATCGCCCTCCCGCCTAGCACGAAGGACGGGCGCAGCAGCACCGGATAGCCTATCCGCGCAGCCACAGCGGCGGCCTCGTCGCGGGTATAGGCAATGCCGTTATCGGGTTGCTTGAGCTTGAGCTTGTTGACCAGCTTGGCAAAGCGCTCGCGGTCCTCGGCATGATCGATCGCGTCGGGCGATGTGCCGAGGATCGGGATACCCGCATCCTCCAGCGCCTGGGCGAGTTTGAGCGGGGTCTGGCCGCCGAACTGGACGATCACGCCGACCAGCTCGCCCGATTGCTGTTCGACCCGCAGGATCTCGAGCACGTCCTCGGCTGTCAGCGGCTCGAAATAGAGCCGGTCCGAGGTGTCGTAATCGGTCGAGACGGTTTCGGGATTGCAGTTGACCATGATGGTCTCGTAGCCCTGCTCGGCAAGCGCGAAGCAGGCGTGGACGCAGCAATAGTCGAACTCGATCCCCTGACCGATCCGGTTGGGTCCGCCGCCCAGGATCACGATCTTCCTGCGATCGGAAGGCTGGGCCTCGTCCTCGGGCTCGCCGAAGCTCGGTGCCTCGTAGGTCGAATACATGTAGGGCGTCACCGCCTCGAATTCGGCGGCGCAGCTGTCGATGCGCTTGAACACCGGATAGACGCCGAGCTTGCGGCGCAGGGCGCGCACTTCCTCTTCGCTGGTCGCGCCCGCCATCGCCTGGAGCGCGTCGTGGAGCAGGCCCGAACGGCGCGCCTGGGTCTCGGCCAGCCCGCCTGCCACCCCGACAGAGCGCACCGCCAGCGTCGCGAGGCGCTTGTCCGAAAAGCCCATCGCCTTCAACCGCCGCAGCTCGGCCGCATCGCGCGGCAGGCCGTTATGCCCGATCATGCGCTCTTCGTAGATGATCGCCTCGATCTGGCGCAGGAACCACGGATCGTAGCCGGTCACCGCGTGGACCTCGTTAACGGTCATTTCCTCGCGGAAGGCCTGCGCGACCTTGAGCAGCCGGTCAGGCGTGCGGCGCGATAGCGAGGCGCGGATTACGTCGGGTGCAGCGCCTTCGAGCTCGGGAACACGGTTGAACCCGTCGAGCCCGGTTTCGAGACCGCGCAGCGCCTTCTGCACGCTTTCCTGGAAATTGCGCCCGATCGCCATGACCTCTCCGACCGATTTCATCGCGGTGGCGAGCAGCGGTTCGGCGCCCTTGAACTTCTCGAACGCAAAACGCGGGATCTTGGTGACAACGTAGTCGATCGTCGGCTCGAAACTGGCCGGCGTCGCGCCGGTGATGTCGTTGGTGATTTCATCGAGCGTGTAGCCAACCGCGAGTTTCGCCGCGACGCGCGCGATGGGAAAGCCGGTAGCCTTCGATGCGAGCGCCGAGGACCGCGAGACGCGCGGGTTCATCTCGATCACGATAAGCCGGCCATCTGCGGGATTGACCGCGAACTGCACGTTCGACCCGCCGGTCTCGACCCCGATCTCGCGCAGCACCGCGATGCTGGCCGAGCGCATGATCTGGTATTCCTTGTCGGTCAGCGTCAGCGCAGGAGCGACGGTGATCGAATCCCCGGTATGCACGCCCATCGGATCGACGTTCTCGATCGAACAGATGATGATGGCATTGTCCGCCCGGTCGCGGACCACCTCCATCTCGTATTCCTTCCACCCGAGAAGCGATTCCTCGATCAGCACCTCGGTGGTGGGCGAAGCATCGAGGCCCTCGCGCACGATCCGTTCGAATTCCTGGGTGTTGTAGGCGATGCCCCCGCCCGTCCCGCCGAGTGTGAAGCTGGGGCGGATGATCGCGGGCAAGCCCGTGCGTTCGAGCACTTCGCGCGCCTGTTCCATCGTGTTGGCGATGCCGCTGCGCGCGCTTTCGAGGCCGATCTTGTCCATCGCATCGCGGAAACGCTGGCGGTTTTCAGCCTTGTCGATCGCGTCGGCCTTGGCCCCGATCATTTCGACGCCGTGCTTCTCGAGAACGCCCATCTCGTCGAGCTTGAGCGCACAGTTGAGCGCGGTCTGCCCGCCCATGGTCGGAAGCAGCGCGTCGGGCTTCTCCTTGGCGATGATCTTCTCGACGATCTCGGGCGTGATCGGCTCGACATAGGTCGCGTCGGCGAATTCCGGGTCGGTCATGATCGTCGCCGGATTGGAGTTGACGAGGATGACGCGGTAGCCCTCCTCCTTCAGCGCCTTGATCGCCTGCGTGCCCGAATAATCGAACTCGCACGCCTGCCCGATGATGATCGGACCGGCACCGATGACGAGGATGGAGGAAATGTCAGTGCGTTTGGGCATCAGCTGTCGTTCTCGATAAGGCTGGTGTCTGGGGTGTCGGCGGTGTCGATGCCGGGTTCAGGCTCGATCGCATCGAATTGCAACGTGATCGCGGTCAATCGCATCCCCTCCAACTGGCGTTCGCAACCCGTCCGGGCGGCATCTTCGAGTGCCACCGGTTCGCCGCGCACGCGATAGAGCGATGGGTCCTGGCCGAAGAAGAATGCGCCCTTCTCGTCGACTGGCAGGCTTTCGAAATTGCTCATGGCTGTCGATGTCCGGTTGGTGGCGGCCATGCCGCGCGATCCGGCGGTTTCATCGCTTCCGGGGACGATGAGCGTTCGCAGGTCGTCGGCGCTGACCTTGGTCACGTCGAAAGTGTAGGTCGGCGTCACGAGGGCTTCACCGTCAAACGACGTGTCCTCGACCTGATCGACCAGCCAATCGCTAACCCGCTCGTGACATGCCGCGAGCGCCTCCACACCCTCGCGCGGGTCGCTGTTGTCGAACAACGAGCAAGCGGGGAGCAGGAGCGCCGACAGGATGACGAGACCGCGCATCGTCACCCCAGCCCCCCGACGAACTTCTCGAACAGGTAGAAACTGTCCTGCGGCCCCGGCGAGGCTTCCGGGTGATACTGCACCCCGAACGCCTTCTTGCCGGACACTGCGATCCCGCAATTGGTGCCGTCGAACAGGCTCACATGGGTCTGCTCGACGCCTTCGGGCAGGGTGTCGCCATCGACCGCGAAGCCGTGGTTCATGCTGGTGATTTCGACGAGGCCCTCGCTTGTCCCCCACCCTGCCCCGACGCGCTGGACCGGGTGGTTCGCGCCGCGGTGGCCCTGGTGCATTTTGGTGGTCTTCGCGCCCGCTGCCAGCGCCAGCATCTGGTGGCCGAGACAGATGCCGAACAGCGGCACGTCCGCATCGAGCAGCGCCTTGATCACCGGCACCGCATATTCGCCGGTCGCGGCCGGATCGCCCGGGCCGTTCGACAGGAACACGCCATCGGGTTTCAGCGCCATGATTTCCTCGAAGCTGCTGCGCCCGGGCACCACGGTGACCTTTGCGCCCGCTTTCACGAGGTTGCGGAAGATGTTGTCCTTCGCGCCGAAATCCATCGCCACCACATGCGGGCGCGTCGCATGGCCTTCGGTATAGCCGAAGCCCAGCTGCCAGTGCCCGCCGCGCCAGTCCTCTTGCGCGGTGCGCGAGACATTGGGGACAAGGTCGAGCCCTTCGAGCCCCGACCAGCCCTGCGCCCTGGCGATCAGCGCATCGATGTCGAAGTTTCCGCGCGGATCGTGCGCGATCACCGCATTGGGCGCGCCGTTTACCCGGATGCGGCGGGTCAGCGCGCGGGTATCGACACCCGACAGGCCGATCTTGTTGTGCGCGCGCATCCATTCGACGAACTCGTCGCGGGCGCGGAAGTTCGAGTGCGGGGTCACTTCCTCGCGCACGATGCAGCCCACCGCGCCGAGGCCGCGGCTTTCCACGTCTTCCTCGTTCGCGCCGACATTGCCGATATGCGGAAAGGTGAAGGTGACGATCTGGCTGTCATAGGAAGGATCGGTCATCACCTCCTGGTAGCCGGTCATCGCGGTGTTGAAGCAAACCTCGCCCACCGCATCTCCGGTGGCACCGAACCCCTTGCCCCAGATGACCGTTCCGTCCGCCAGAACGAGACAACCTGTCGCACCTTTGGGTTGCGCAGGACGAGAGGCAGCAGAAGCCATTCGGGCACTCCGAGAACAGGGGTTTTCCAGCAATGTCGCTAAGTCTCAGCCGCTAGACCCCGCGCACCTGCCCGTCAACCTAGTCGAAGCGGTGAGACTGCGTTAGAGCGCGCGCAAGCACCGTTTGATCCACAGGAAATGCGAAAATGATCAGAGACGACATCAAATCCGCCACCGTCGCCGCGATGAAGGCCAAGGACAAGGAACGCACAGCGACGCTCCGCCAGATCAGCGCCAAGATCAAGGACCGCGATATCGAGCTGCGCACCAGCAACAAGGACATTCCCGACGACGAACTGGTTACCGCTGTCCTTCAGAAAATGGCCAAGCAACGGCGCGAATCGATAACCATGTATGTTGACGGTGGTCGTGAAGAACTCGCCGACAATGAGCGCGCCGAACTCGCGATTATCGAGGAGTTTCTCCCGCAGATGATGAGCGAGGAAGAAACCAGGGCCGCGATCGCCGAGATCAAGGCAAGCATTGGCGCTGATTCCATTAAGGATATGGGCCGAGTGATGGCGGAACTAAAGGCGCGCCACGGCGCTGAAATGGACATGAGCAAGGCCAGCGCGCTGGTCAAAAACAGTTTCTAGGAGAAGCCCATGTACCGTCGTCTCGTGATCCTGACCTCGACCTTCGCGCTCGCCCTTGCCGCTTGTGGCGAGGCCGAGGAAGACGCCGAACTCGATATCGCCACCACCGATGGCGAGGCCGAGGCGATGACCAAGGACCTCGAGCCGGGCGATTTCGCCTTGCTCAACCCGGGTCCCAGGATCGTCGGCCCGCAGGGGCCCGAGGTGAAGACCGCGCTGTCGAACGAGGCAGGCATCCTCGCCGACATCACCTCCTATGTCACCTGCCCTGCCACCATGACCGCTTGCGACCCCGCCAATGCGCCCGACGGCACGATCTACACCTATGTCCACACCGTCTATCCGGGCGAGGACATGGACCCCGCAAGCGGCGCGGGCGACGGGCCTGACGATATCGATGTCGAGATGGCCACCGCGTTCAAGATGACCGCGCCCGCGCACGGCTTTACCGGCGCTGCCGGGTTCTCGAAGGACGAGGCGATCGCGGCGGCCGGCGAGGCGGTGCAGGTCGTTATCACCTGCGATGCCGACGGCGCGCTGATCTGGACGGTCAATGCCGGCGATGGCGGCGACCAGTGGGAGGACGGGGAACCGCTCACCTTCTACTGGCAATCCACCTTGCCGCCTGCGGGCCCTGCGCGCCATTACGAGATCCGCGCTGACGGGGTGAGCGGGATCGGTGACGGCCCCTATCCTGGTGCCGACAGCACCGCGCGCAATGCCTGTCTCGCGGTCAATGCACAGGATGCTCCACAATAGGGTGGCCGGTCCCCTTGCATGATCGCCCGCCCGCGCGCACCTAGGGAGCATGGCGATCACCGGGGCATGGAAGGACGAGCTGCGCGCGCGCATCACGCTGTCGAGTGTGATCATGCGCACCGACAAGCTCCAGCGTGCGGGACGCGAATGGAAGGCGTGCTGCCCCTTTCACGACGAGAAGACGCCGAGCTTCACCGTCAACGACCAGAAAGGCTTCTACCACTGCTTCGGCTGCGGCGCGCATGGCGACGTGATCAGCTGGATGGTCGAACAGCGCGGGTTGTCCTTCATCGACGCGATCAAGGAACTCGCCGCCGAAGCGGGGATGGAAGTCCCCGCGCCTGACCCGGTCGCTGCCAGGCGCGCCGAAAAGCGCGCCGAACTGGTCGATGTTACCACCGAGGCGCAGGACTGGTTTGCGGCAAATCTCCACCAGGAGACCGGGCGCGAGGCGCTGTCCTATCTCGAACGGCGCGGCCTCACCCCTGCGATCATCCGCGAATTCGGCTTTGGCTACGCGCCCGAGAACAAGCAGGCGCTCGCCAAGGCGTTGTCGCGGTTCGAGCCGCGCATGCTGGTCGAAAGCGGGATGCGGATCGAGGCCGATGACGGCAATTGCTACGACCGGTTCCGCGGCCGCGTCATGCTGCCGATCCACGATGCGCGCGGACGAGTGATCGCCTTTGGCGGGCGCATCCTCGAAAACCGCGACGGTCTGGCGAAATATCTCAATTCGCCCGACACGCCGCTCTTCGACAAGGGGCGCACGCTCTACAACCTTCACCGCGCCGCCCCCGCTTCGCGCCAGACTGGACGGGTGGTGGTTGTCGAGGGCTACATGGACGTGGTCGCGCTCGCCCAGGCGGGATTTGCCGATGCGGTCGCCCCGCTTGGAACCGCGCTGACCGAGATGCAGCTCGAAATGCTGTGGCGCATGGTCGATGTGCCTGTGCTGTGTTTCGATGGCGATGCGGCGGGACAGAAGGCGGCGATGCGGGCGATTTCCCGGGCGCTTCCGATGCTCGCCCCGATGCGCTCGCTCGCGATCGTCAGGCTTCCCGCTGGACTTGATCCCGACGACCTGATTGCGAGGCAAGGTGCGGCCGCAATGGAAAAGCTGCTCGCCAGCCCGGCCAGCCTGCTCGACGTGTTGTGGGAATTCGAACGCGATGCCCGCCCGCTCGACAGCCCCGAAGCCAAGGCCGGGCTTAAAGCGCGCCTGATGGAGCATGTCGATACCATTGCCGACCGCGACATCCAGTCGCTCTACCGGCGCGAATTGCTCGACCGCTTTTCCGCCTTTGCCTATCCGCCGCGCGAATCGCGCGGTCAGGCAAGGCGGGGCGGCCAATCGGGCGGGCCGTGGCGCGGCCAGAAACCCGCGCCGCGCGGCCTATCGAGCGAGGCGCGCACCGCGCTGCAACGCGCCATGTCCGGCGGCCAGCGCGCCGATTTCCTGTCCTCGGTCATTGCCGGTTTCGTGCGCCATCCGGAGGAGATCGCCACCCATGCCGAGGCTCTCACCCGGCTCGCCCGGCTCGACCCGAAAGCCGCACCTGCGATCGAATCGTTGATCGAACTGTCGGAAACGCTTGATTCGGGCGGGGTTGAGGCCATATCGGTGGCACAAGGCTATCCTGCCCCACCGGAAGACCGACGTTATGCCTTTCTTCGAGAAGGCACCCCACCCGGTGAAGCGCGCGAGGAATTGGCCGAAGCTGTGTCGCTGCTGGCCCAGAAACCGGCTCTAGAAGCCGCGATGGAGGCAACGATAGCCCGGTTCGACACCGATCCCGAGGGATCGTTTGCCGAACAGGCCCGCTTGCGCGCGCAGCTCACGACAGTTGAAGAACGCCTGAAGGCATTCGGGCGACGCAAGGCCGGGGCATCGGCCGCACAGGATTGAACCGGCGCTGCGGGGCCGGAAACGTGTTAAACTCGGCGCTTCTTCATTGCAGCGCCCGCGGAACGGATTGACGAGACTAGATGGCATCGACCGCTAAAAGCGCCGACAAGGACGACGCACCGCTTATCGACCTGAATGAAGCTTCGGTGAAGAAGCTCATGACCAAGGCGAAGAAGAAGGGCTACATCACCTATGATGAGCTCAATGCGGCGCTGCCTTCGGGCGAGATGAGCCCCGACCAGATCGAGGACATCCAGACCGCGCTTTCCGAAATGGGCGTGCAGATCGTCGAGAACGACGAGGAAGCCGAGGCCGAGGCCGAGCAGGAAGCCGAAGTCGAGGAAATGCAGGTCGAGGGCGACAAGAAGAAAGACGCCAAGACCGCAGCCAAGCCCGCCGCCAAGAAGACCGGCACCGGCGAACGCACCGATGACCCGGTGCGCATGTATCTGCGCGAAATGGGCGCGGTCGAACTGCTCAGCCGCGAAGGCGAGATCGCCATCGCCAAGCGGATCGAGGCCGGCCGCGACATGATGATCATGGGCCTTTGCGAAAGCCCGATCACCTTCCACGCGATCATCCAGTGGTCCGAGGCGCTCAACAACGAGGACATGCAGCTGCGCGAGATCCTCGATCTCGACGCCATGCTTTCCAAGGAACCTCCGCCCGACAAGATGGAGGAGGAAAACGAGGAAGACGACGGCGAGATCTCCGAGGAGACCGCCGGTCCGACCATCGTCGACGACGACGAGGAGAGCGACAGCGATTCCGAGGACGACGAAGACGGCGAGGAAGGCGGCGCCAAGAAGGAAGAAGAGGAAGAGGAGGACAACACCCTCAGCCTCGCCCAGATGGAAGCCGCGCTCAAGCCCGAGGCGATCGAGCGTTTCGCGCGCATCACCAAGCTGTTCAAGACCTTCGAGAAGCTCCAGGCCGAGCGGGTCGAGACCATTGCGGCTGGCGGCGAATTCCCGAAAGCCAAGGAAAAGAAATACGAAAAGCTCGGCGAGGAACTCACCGCCGAGGTGGAATCGATGCAATTCCACGCGACCAAGATCGAATTCCTGGTCGACAATCTCTACGCCTTCAACCGTCGCCTGACCGCGCTTGGCGGCCAGATGCTCCGCCTTGCCGAGCGCCACAAGATCAAGCGGATCGACTTCCTCAATTCCTATGTCGGCAACGAGCTCGACGATGCGTGGATCAAGGCCAACGCGAAGAAGGACAAGAAGTGGAAGGCCTTTGCCGAGAAGGAAGAGGCCGCGATCGAACGGATCCGCACCGAGATCACCGATATCGCCGCCCAGACCGGCATGGCGCTCCCCGAGTTCCGCCGCATCGTCAACATGGTCCAGAAGGGCGAGCGCGAGGCGCGTATCGCCAAGAAGGAAATGGTCGAGGCGAACCTGCGCCTGGTGATCTCCATCGCCAAGAAATACACCAATCGCGGGCTGCAATTCCTTGATCTCATTCAGGAAGGCAATATCGGCCTGATGAAGGCGGTCGACAAGTTCGAGTATCGCCGAGGCTACAAGTTCTCGACCTATGCGACCTGGTGGATCAGGCAGGCGATCACCCGCTCGATCGCTGACCAGGCGCGCACGATCCGCATCCCGGTCCACATGATCGAGACGATCAACAAGCTGGTCCGCACGAGCCGCCAGTTCCTCCACGAGGAAGGCCGCGAACCGACACCCGAAGAAATGGCAGCGCGCCTGTCGATGCCGCTCGAAAAGGTCCGCAAGGTGATGAAGATCGCCAAGGAGCCGATCAGCCTCGAGACGCCGATCGGCGACGAGGAGGATTCGCACCTGGGTGATTTCATCGAGGACAAGAACGCGATCATCCCGGTGGATGCCGCGATCCAGGCGAACCTCAAGGAAACCGTCACCCGCGTCCTCGCCTCGCTCACCCCGCGCGAGGAACGCGTGCTGCGGATGCGCTTCGGGATCGGGATGAACACCGATCACACGCTCGAGGAGGTCGGCCAGCAATTCTCGGTCACGCGCGAACGTATCCGCCAGATCGAAGCCAAGGCGCTGCGCAAGCTCAAGCACCCGAGCCGCAGCCGCAAGATGCGGAGTTTCCTCGACCAATGATCCGCACTCTGATGATCGCGCTTGGCGCATTCGCGGCAATCGCGGCCCTTCCGGGCGCGGCCATCGCACAGGACAGCATCGCACGCGACAACGACGCTTCGGCAATCGCGGCACCGAGCGAGGCCAATCTCGCCATCGCGCGGCAGATCATGGATCTCGGCTTTCCCGAGGATACGCGCGAGGAGATCTTCTTCGCGGCGATGGACCAGATGATGATCCAGATGCGCGAGGCCACCTTCCAGGCCTATGATCTCGAAGACGAAGGCGCGGTCGCGATCCTCGACGACTGGATCGCCGAATATGTCGTTGACAGCAAAGCGATTCTGCGCGCGCACATCCCCTCTCTCATCGAAGGCATGGCGCGCAGCTACGCGGTAATATTCACCCAGCGCGAGCTCGAGGACGTGCTCGCATTTGTCGCAACGCCTAGCGGCCAGCGTTATTTCGAGCTTTCGAGCGCTGTCCTGGCAGAACCCAATTTCGCCCAGGCCAACCAGGCCTATATGAACGAGACGCAGGCCCAATTGCCCGGAGCGATGCAGGACCTTGTCGGGCGCTTGCAGGAATATCTTGCCGCCCAGTCCGACCCCGCCTCGAAAGACACCTACTAGGCGGGGCGCGCGCGGCGGGCGATGCGATGACGGAGCAGATCCCAACGCCCGAAGAACGCGGCTGGATCGCCGCGGACCTGCTCGCCAATCCCCCCTCCTCGTCTCGCTCCTTTACCTCGGCAGCTATTTCACCGGTATCAGCGCGGTCGTCGGGGTGGTGCTCGCACACGTTTTCGCAGACGCGCAGGGCGAGGAATGGGAGCGCACGCAGCTCCAATATCTCATCCGCACCTTCTGGATGCTGCTCGGCTCGTGGCTGGTCCTCATCTTCGTCGGCTTCTGGATCGGCGCCAAGATCGATGCGGGAACCGGCCTGCTGGTGGCCGGCCTTTTGGCCTTTGCCTTCCTGATCCTCGCCTCGGCACGCACGATCTACGCCATGGTCCATGCCGTGCGGGAGAAACCGATGAAGCGGTCCCGGACCTGGCTGGTCTGATCGCGGCTCAAAGACCGGTCAATAGCGCCTGTTCCAGTCGTCTGACAGGCTGCGCGCCTTGAGCCGGTAAACGAGCCGGAACTGCTCGGGGATGACCGGCTCGGGAGCCGCGACGGCATCGGCAAAGCGCGCGCGCAAGCGGCGCAGCTCATCGCCCGGAATTGGCGCCCATTCAATCGTGTTGCGCGCAGTCAGGACAAAGTCGCCGGCATTGGTCACCGCTCCCGCGCGCACCTCGAAGCGGGGCGCATCGCCGCCATAGCCGCGGCTCGGGCGCGAGATTTCCTCGGCCCCGGCAATTCCCTTGAACTCGACGAGACAGCGCTCGTTTTCGGCCGGGACCTTCTCGCAGCTCACGCCGTGCGCGACGAGGCGATAAATCCCCGGGCGCAGCTGGTAGGCGCGCACCTTGAAGCCGAGCGTGTCATTGCCGAAGGACAGCATGCCCTGGCGCCGTTCGAAGCGCACTACGTCACCCGGATTGGTAATGCTCCCGCCTTCGCGCAGGAAGAACACGCCGAGCGTGTCCTCGAGATAGAGCTCGCTGCGCACCGACATGATCACCGCGCCCAGCCCGCTATCGACCGCCGAGGCTCGCGACACCCGTTCGGGCTCGGTCCCCGGGTCAGCGGCAAGCGATGTCCAGCCCGGCAAGGCGAGACAAGCGGCGAGAAGAACGGTGGCTGCGATGCGCATGTGAAAGGCGATCCGTGAAAGCTATGTTTTTGTTTGCGAGCGGCAAAATGAAACACCCGCCGCCCCTGCACAACCCCTTGCGCGCCGCGACCCCGTCCAAAATCGTTTCCCGGCGGTAGAAAAGCGCGCCAGGCGGGGTGGAGATTGCCAGCTTGCGCGCTTATGTAGCGCTGCATGCGTATAGCCATTGCTTCCGATCATGCCGCCACCGACCTCAAGGCCGAGCTTGCCGAATGGTTGATGGACGAAGGCCACGAAGTCGCCGATCTCGGCCCCGACAAGGGCGAAAGCGTCGACTATCCCGATTACGGCTACAAGCTGGCAGGCGTGATTGCCGACGGCACCGCCGATTACGGCATCGCCCTGTGCGGCAGCGGGATCGGGATCTCGATCAGCGTCAACCGCCATCCCGGACTGCGTTGCGCGCTGGTGTCCGAGCCGCTCTCCGCAGCGCTTGCGCGTGAGCACAATGACGCCAATTGCATCGCGCTCGGCGCAAGGCTCACGGGCATCGAGATGGCGAAGTCCTGCGTCGCCACCTTCCTCAACACCGATTTCGCCGATGCCGGCGACCCCGCCGGCCGCCACCAGCGCCGGGTCGCGAAGCTCGGCAACCCGCCTGTCACTCCTGACCATATCGAGACCCATCAATGAGCACCGCCGCGCCCGAGGCGATTGACACCCACAACCGGCAATCGCGCGATTTCTGGCATGCCGATCTCGCCTCTGCCGACCCCGAGGTGGCACAGGCGATTGCCAGCGAGCTCAAGCGCCAGCAGGACAAGATCGAGCTGATCGCAAGCGAGAACATCGCCTCTGCCGCCGTCCTCGAAGCGACCGGCAGCGTGTTCACCAACAAATATGCCGAGGGCTATCCGGGCAAGCGCTATTATGGCGGCTGCGACTATGCCGACGTGGTCGAAACGCTCGCGATCGAGCGCGCCAAGGAGCTGTTCGGCTGCAATTTCGCCAATGTTCAGCCCAATTCGGGCAGCCAGATGAACCAGGCGGTGTTCCTCGCCATGCTTCAGCCAGGCGACACCTTCATGGGGCTCGACCTCAATTCGGGCGGTCACCTGACCCACGGTTCGCCGGTCAACATGAGCGGCAAGTGGTTCAACCCGGTCAGCTATGGCGTGACCGAGGGCGACGAGCTGATTGACATGGACGCGGTCGCCGCGACCGCGCGCGAGCACAAGCCCAAGCTGATCATCTGCGGCGGCACCGCCTATTCGCGGGTCTGGGATTTTGCCGCATTCCGCCGGATCGCCGACGAGGTCGGGGCGATCCTGCTATGCGACATGAGCCACATTTCGGGCCTCGTGGCAGGCGGTGCGCACCCCTCGCCCTTCCCGCATTGCGACATCGTCACCACCACCACCCACAAGAGCCTTCGCGGCCCGCGTTCGGGCGTGATCCTGTGGAATGACGAAAAATACACCAAGCCATTGAACATGGCGGTGTTTCCCGGCCTCCAGGGCGGGCCGCTGATGCACGTGATCGCGGCCAAGGCGGTCGCGTTCAAGGAAGCGCTCGCGCCCGAGTTCAAGGCCTATGCCCAACAGGTCGTCGACAATGCCCGCGCGCTCGCCGCGAGCCTCGAGGAGAACGGCTTGCGGATCGTTTCGGGCGGGACGGACAACCACTCGATGCTGGTCGACCTCACTGCCAAGGACGTGACCGGCAAGGCCGCCGAGGCAGGGCTCGATCGCGCCTACCTCACCTGCAACAAGAACGGCATCCCGTTCGACACGCGCTCGCCCTTCGTCACCAGCGGCATCCGGCTCGGCACGCCCGCGGGAACGACGCGCGGTTTCGGGACGGAGGAATTCACGATCATCGGCAAGCTGATCGCCGAGGTCGTCGATGGCCTTTCGCGCAACGGGCCCGAGGGCGATGCGCAGGTCGAGGAAAGCGTGCGCCGCCGCGTTGGCGAATTGTGCGCCGACTTCCCCGTCTATCCCGGACGCTAGGCCCGCCACGACATGCGCTGTCCGTTCTGTGCCCATGACGATACGCAGGTGAAGGATTCGCGGCCGACCGAGGATTCGACCACGATCCGCCGGCGCCGCCAGTGTTCCTCGTGCGGGGCGCGCTTCACCACCTTCGAACGCGTGCAATTGCGCGAGGTGACGATCGTCAAGTCGGGCGATCGCAAGGAAGGATTCGACCGCACCAAGCTCGAGCAATCGGTCGCGCTCGCCTGCCGCAAGCGCGGGGTGAGCGACGAACGGATCGACCAGCTGATCTCCGGGATCCAGCGCCAGGTCGAAACCGCGGGCGAACCCGAAGTGCCCTCCTCGCGCATCGGCGAGATGGTGATGGACGGGCTCAAGCAGATCGACCCGGTCGCCTATATCCGCTTCGCATCGGTCTATCGCGATTTTTCCGAAGCGCGCGATTTCGAGGAATTTGCCAGCACCGTCGCCGAAGCGGCGGAGGATTGAGCGCGCGCGTCATGGCCCAGCCCAACAAGCCGATCATCGTCTTGGTGCGCCCGCAACTGGGCGAGAATATCGGCAAGGCCGCGCGTGCCATGCTCAATTTCGGGCTGACCGAAATGCGCATCGTCAATCCACGCGACGGCTGGCCCAACCCTTCGGCAGGCCCGGCAGCGGCGGGCGCGGACATCGTGCTCGACCAGGCGAAGATATACGGCTCGACCGCCGAAGCGGTAGCCGATTGCGAGCATGTCTATGCCACCACGGTGCGCAAGCGCGGGGTGGTGAAGCCGGTGGTCGGCGCCGATGGCGCGGCGCGGCTCGTCCATTCGCAGCCCGGGCGCCACGCCGTGCTGTTCGGCCGCGAGGCATCGGGGCTGGAAACCGAGGACGTCGCGCTCGCCCGACACATCCTGACCGTCCCGATCAATCCCGAATTCGGTTCGCTCAACCTTGCCCAGGCGGTGATCCTCGTCGCCTATGAATGGGCGCGGATCGGGCGCGAAGAAGCGGTCAGCGACCTCGTCCAGCCCACTGCCGAAGGCGAAACGCTCCCGCCTGCCCCGCAGGAAGAGCTCGAAGGGCTGATCGGGCACCTCGCCGAAATGCTCGAGCCGCGCGGCTATTTCCTGCCCGAATCGCGGCGCGAGGCGACCATGCGGACCTTGCGCTCGGTGCTTACTAGACCCGGCTGGAATCACCTCGAAGTGCGCACCCTGCGCGGCATCTTGAGCACGCTTCAACGGGAAAAGCGCGAGGCCGAGTGACGTTTACGTAAGCGGCGTGGACAAGCGCATGACCATCCGGTAAGGCCGACCAGACTTCACCCTCATATCAGCGAGATAATCCATGAAATTCACCCTCCCGCTCGCCGCGGCCGCCGCTTCGCTCGCACTTGCCGGCACCGCGATTGCCGGTGAACCGGCCCAACAGGCCGACGCGCAGGCCAGCGAACAGTCGACCAGCGAGAGCGGTGAAAACGAGGCCGCGATCGAGATCCCGGCGATCACCGCCCCTTCGAGCGAGGAAACCGAGGAGCGTGCCGAGGAAAAGCGCATCTGCCGCCGCGTCCGCCTCGACATGTCGAGCCGCCGCGCCACGCGCGTGTGCAAGACCCGCGACGAATGGCGCGAGTTCAACCAGCGCCGCTGATTGGTCACGGTTCATCCCGGGGCAAGCATCACGCTGCAACTCCTTGATCTTCATAAGGGAGAGTTTGGATGTCATTGATGCTTGCCGCCGCCACGCTTCCGTTGGTTCCTATCGCTGCCGGGGATGAACGATTGGATCGCCGCAGCACTTTCGTGTCCGCGAATGCCGAGATCGAGCTGGTCGAAAGCGAGGATCGCGTTCTCTGCCTCGACCGGGTTCGGGCATCCAGCATCTGCCTTACCGAGAGCGAATGGCGTGAAGCGATTGCATTGGCCGCTTCGCAACCCGAACGCCGCCGCGCACCACAGGCTTTCTTCCCGCAGCGCGATTACCATGCATTCGGCTCGCAGCAGGACCGCTTCGGGCTTGCCAGCTCGCCCTCGACCATGCGGGCGCGATAAGGCAGCCGGAGAACACCCAAAACGCTTGACTTGAGCGGCTGCCGCGCTATTTGCGCGCCTTCGCAATTTGGCCCCGCACCCCGGTGAAGCGGTGGCCGCGTTGAGAACACAAACTCAGCGGTGCGATGCCGGGTTAAACGCTCGCCAATTGGGCGGGTCTGCAAATTTGAAGGAAAGACTTATGTCGAAGCGCAAGAGCGCCAAGTACAAACTCGACCGCCGGATGGGTGAAAACATCTGGGGTCGCCCCAATTCCCCGGTCAACAAGCGTTCCTACGGCCCCGGCCAGCACGGCCAGCGTCGCAAGAGCAAGATGAGCGATTTCGGCCTGCAGCTTCGCGCCAAGCAGAAGCTCAAGGGCTATTACGGCGACGTGACCGAGAAGCAGTTCCGTTCGACTTACAAGGACGCCACCCGCTTGAAGGGTGACACCGGCCAGAACCTGATCGGTCTGCTCGAACGCCGGCTCGACATGATCGTGTACCGCGCCAAGTTCGCACCCACGATCTTCGCCGCACGCCAGATCGTCAGCCACGGCCACATCTACGTCAACGGCGTGAAGTGCAACATCGCCTCGCGTCGCTGCGATGTCGGCGATGTCATCAGCCTCGGCGACAAGGCCAAGGAAATGGCTCTCGTGATCGAAGCGCAGAGCCTGCCCGAGCGTGAAATCCCCGATTACGTCGTTCCCGATGGCAACGACAAGGTGCAGTTCACCCGCGTGCCCAAGCTCGACGAAGTGCCCTACCCGGTCACCATGGAACCGAACCTGGTTGTCGAGTTCTATTCGCGCTGATCCAGCCCGCGAAAAATCGAAATACGAAAAGGGCGGCCCGCGAAATCGGGTCGCCCTTTTCCGTTGGGGGCGGCAGCTTTCGCAGGAGAGCTTCGCCCGGTGCAAAAAAGGGCGGCCCGTTGGACCGCCCTTTCGTCTTTTGCGCCTCTTTTTCAGAGACCTCTTCAATGCGTCAGTCGCGAATTCGATCCCATTCTTTGAATTCATATGCGATCGAGCCTTCGACGAGGCGATCCCAAATGTCTTCAACGACTTGTCCGGGAAGCCCGCGGGCCTCGGCATCGGCGCGCGCGGCAGCGATCACGCTGGCCTTGCGCTCCTCGTCGCGCACGGCGTCGCGGCTCGGCTTGATGCGGGCAGCGGCGCGCATATAGCCGAACCGCCGCTCGAGCAGCGCGACGAGCGCCCGGTCGGTTTCATCGACGCCCGCGCGGACATCGCGCATGGTCTGGCAATCATCGGGAATCTTGGCTTGCAGTTCGGTCATGCGCGCGCACTTGGCCTGCGCAGCCGCTTTTGTCGAGAGCCGGTGCGCACGGGTCAGCCCACGAAGGCGGATTGCACGAAAGCATCGATCGCCTCGAGCATGTCGGAGCGCACCTTGCTGTCGCCCAAATCGTGCTGGAGATCGTCGAATTCGGTATAGGTCACGCTCTTCCCGAGGTCTTCGAGCGCATCGGCCATGGCGCGCGAATGGCGGACATCGACATTGAGATCGAGGTCTCCATGAAACAGCGCCACCGGGGCTGCAAACCTGTCCGCATGACGGCGCGGGCTGCCTGCCGCGATGTGCGGCCCGTCGCCGAGCTGTTCGTCGCGAAGGCGGAAATTCGTGTAGCGCCGGGCATCGGCGCGCAGATATTCGAGATCGGTCACCGGCGCGATCGCCACGACCGCGCGGTAAAGATCGGGATCGACCACCTGCGATTGCAGCGCCGCATAGCCGCCATAGGACCAGCCCATGATCGCAAGCTTGCCGGGATCGGCAATGCCCTGGTCCACCAGCCAGCGTCCCGCATCGTTGACATCGCCAATGGCGAGTTCCCAGGCCTGGTAGCCGTTGCGCCCGAGCCAAGCCTCGCCATAGCCCGCCGACCCACGGAAATTGGGCTGGAGCACGGCATATCCGCGCGCTGCGAGAAACTGGACGATCCAGTCGAAGCCCCAGTAATCGCGCGCCGCAGGCCCGCCATGAGGCAACACGATCGCGGGCAGATCGCGCGGCTCGCTACCCGAAGGCAGCGTCAGATAGCCCGGGATCATCGTCCCGTCGGCCGCGGGATAGTTGACCGGCTGCATGGTCGCCATCGGCACGTCGACCAGGGCATCGCGCATCGCCAGCAGCACTTCGAGGCTGCGCGTGGCCTTGTCGTAGAGATAGACGGTACCCGGATCGGTGTCGGACGAAGCGACAATCAGCAGGCGGCTTTCATCCGCGCTCGCTCCGGAGAAATTGATCAGCGGCTGGTTGGGCAATGCCTGGCGCAGACCGCGGGCGAGCGAGGCGAGCTCCTCGTCGAAATATTCGACCGACCGTTTCTCGGTCGCATAGCTGACCCCGACAACGCGGCGCTGACGCCCGATCCGCACCAGTCCCGCCACATCGGCATCGTCGCGGCTGGCAAGCACCCGCGCTTCGCCCGACCCGTCGATCGGGATCGCGATTACCGAACGATATCCGTCGATCGAAGTATAGGCGATCAGCGCATCCCGACCCGCATCAAAGGCGGCCGGCGTGAAGTTTTCGACCGTGCGCCCATCGAGCGTCACGGTCCCGAGCCGGTCCCATCCCGACCCGCCTGCCGGTCGCACCATGTGGACCGTCTCGCCGGTCAGCAGCCCGCGCCCGTCAGTGAGCCGGCGCAGCTTGAAGCGGATATTGCCCTGGTCATCGGCGAGGTAGTAGGAGGCCTCGTCATCGGGTTGTTCCACCGCGCGGCGGCGGCCGTTCTCGACATCGAAGCGGTCGACGCCGAGCCCGGTCTTGGTGTTGGCGAGCCGCGTTCCGATCGAGTTTTCCTCGATGTAATTGCGGGTCAGCAGGATTTCGCCCTCTTCACCCGGGATATCGAGCGCGACGATCTCGCCGCCTTCCTGGTTGAAACCGCGCGCGCGCAGCGACTGGCTTTGAGTCATCGAGAGCGGGTCTTTGCCATCATGCCCGATGGCGAACATGCGGGTGAAGGGAAGCAGGGTCCCTCCCCCGGTCTGGCTCATACCGAAAATCTCGCAGACGAGCCGTGTGTCGCTCGCCCATTCGCAATGGTCGAGATCTCCAATGATCTCCGAATTCGACGCGATGGATGCGATGCTCCCATCGCCTTCGAGATCGAAAATCTTGAGCACCTCGGTATGTCCCGGCCCCGGGGCGATCCAGGCGATCCGCGTGCCAGAGGGCGACAGGCTGATATCGAGCACCGAGGCGCGCACGCCGAAGCGTTCGGCGGTCTGGCGCATGGAAGCCTCGCCCGCCTGTTCCTGAGCGATTGCCGGGCTGTGGACCAGTGCGGCACATGCCGGCGCGGCCAGCGCCATCCCGAGCGCGAGGCGCGCACTATAGATATTGATTTTCATGAATTTCATTCCCCTGCGACCCAGCCAGACTAGGCCGGGAAGCGGGGGTGTCAATCGGTCGGGCCAAGATAGTCGCGCCGGAAGGACGCGGCGAAATCTGCAAAGGTGCCGCTTGCGATTGCGTCGCGCATGGCCTGCATCAAGGCCTGGTAGAATGACAGGTTGTGTTCGGTCACCAGCATCGCGCCGAGGATCTCGCCCGATTTTTGCAAATGGTGCAGGTAGGCGCGCGAATATGTGGCGCAGGTGGGGCACTCGCAGCGTTCATCCAGCGGGGCGGTGTCTTCGGCATGACGCGCATTGCGAAGGTTGACCGGGCCATCCCAGGTGAAGGCCTGCCCATTGCGTCCCGAACGCGTCGGCAGCACGCAATCGAACATGTCGATCCCGCGTTCCACCGCACCCACGAGGTCGTCGGGCTTGCCCACGCCCATCAGGTAACGCGGGCGATCAGAAGGGAGCATTTCGGGTGCGTAGTCGAGCACGCCGAACATCGCTTCCTGCCCTTCGCCAACGGCCAGGCCGCCAACCGCATAGCCATCGAATCCGATCTCGGTAAGTTTCTCGGCACTCACCTGCCGCAAGTCCCGGTCGAGCGCGCCCTGCTGGATGCCGAACAGGGCGGCGCGCGCGGCGTGCTCCTCGCCCGCATCGAACCCATCGCGGCTGCGCCTGGCCCAGCGCATCGACAGCTCCATCGAAGCGGCGATCTCGTCGCGGGGACGGTCTGCGCGCGGGCATTCGTCGAAGGCCATGACGATGTCCGATCCCAGCAGACGCTGGATTTCCATCGATCGTTCGGGGGTGAGCATGTGCTTCGACCCGTCGATATGGCTGCGGAACTCGACCCCCTTTTCGGTGAGCTTCCTGAGGTCCGACAGGCTCATCACCTGGTAGCCGCCGCTATCGGTGAGTATCGGGCGTTTCCAGTTCATGAAATCGTGCAAGCCACCGATACGCGCGACGCGTTCCGCCCCGGGGCGCAGCATCAGGTGATAGGTGTTGCCGAGGATGATGTCGGCACCGGTCGCGCGCACGGCTTCGGGCTTCATCGCCTTGACCGTCGCGGCGGTGCCGACCGGCATGAAGGCGGGCGTGCGGATTTCGCCGCGCTGCATGGCGATCGTGCCGGTGCGCGCGCGTCCGTCTGTCGCGTGGAGCGTGAAGGAAAAACGGGTCATGGGTTTGCGGTCATTCTCTCAGCCGCCAACCGGTCTTGAAGATGAAGGCGATGATCGCGGTGCACAGCGCCAGGAACCCGAGCGTGAGGCCGAACGACACCGCGATCGGCACGTCGGCGACGCCGGTAAAGGTCCAGCGCAGCCCGCTCACCAGGAACGCGATCGGGTTGGCGAGTGCAATCGTGTCCCAGGGCTCGGGCAGCATGTCGAGCGAGTAGAAGGTGCCGCCGAGAAAGGTCAGCGGAGTGAGGATAAGGACCGGGATGATCCCCAGCTTTTCAAAGCTGTCGGCCCAGATGCCGAGGATGAACCCGAACAGCGAAAAGCTCGCCGCGACCAGCATGATATAGCCAAAGGCAAGGACCGGATACTTGATCGAGTAATCGACGAACAGCATCGCCGTTCCGAGGATGACCGCGGCGAGGATAAGGCTCTTGGTCGCCGCTGCGCCGACAAACCCGATCAGCGTTTCGGCAACGCCCACGGGCGCTGACAGCAGCTCGTAGATCGTGCCGGTAAAGCGCGGCATGTAGATGCCGAAGCTCGAATTGCTGGTGGTTTCGCCCAGCAAGGTCAGCATCAGCAGGCCGGGTATGATGAAGACCGCGTATTCGACCCCGTGGATCGGCGGCATCCGGTCCCCGATCGCGCTCCCGAACACGATGAAGTAGAGCGACGTGGTCAGCACCGGAGCGATCAGCGATTGGAACGCGGTGCGAAAGGCGCGCATCAATTCACGGGTGTAGATCGACCAGGCGCCGCGGGCGTTGAAGCTCATCACGCGTCCCCTCCCTCGCGGCTGACAAGGTCGACGAAGATATCCTCGAGCGAGGAATCGTGGATATCGATCCCGCGATAATCGATGTCGCAGGCGACCAGCGCCTTGGTCAGCGCGGCGATCTCCTCGCTGCCCTTGCCCTGCCCGTCGCCGCCGCGATAGCACAATTGCATCCCGTCCTCGGACAGGGTCACGGGAAAGTCGGACAGCCGATCGGGCAAGGCGACAAGCGGTATCGCGAGGTCTATCAGGGCCTCGGTGGTTCCCATGCGCTGCATGATGCTAGCCTTGTCATCGACCATCAGGATGCGGCCCGCGCGGATGATCCCGACCCGGTCGGCCATCAGCTCGGCTTCCTCGATGTAATGCGTCGTGAGGATGATCGTGGTCCCGCGTTCGCGCAGGGCAGCGATCTGGTCCCACATGCCCTTGCGCAATTCGACATCGACGCCCGCCGTGGGCTCGTCGAGGAACAGCAGGTCGGGTTCGTGCGCAAGCGCCTTGGCGATCAGGACGCGGCGCTTCATCCCGCCCGACAATTCGCGGATCTGCGCGTCCTTCTTCTCGTAGAGCGAGAGGCTGCGCAGGATTTCCGCGATCCGGTCCTTGTCGGGAGCGAGACCGAAAAGCCCGCGCGAATAGGAAACCGCGCGCCAGACGGTCTCGAACATGTCGGTGCTCAATTCCTGCGGCACCAGGCCAATCCGCGAACGCGCGCTGCGCCAGTTGCGGGCCATGTCCGCGCCGAAAGCGGTGATCCGACCCGCGCTTGGCCGCACGATGCCGCAGACCGCTCCGATCAGGGTCGTCTTGCCAGCGCCATTGGGGCCGAGCAGCGCGAATATCTCGCCCTTGCGGATCGACAGATCGACATTGTCGAGCGCCCGCGTGCCGCCGGCATAGACCTTGGACAGGCCTTCGATTTCGAGAATGGTTTCGTTGCTCACGCGCCGCGCTTTGGCACAGCGGCGCGGGCTATGCAAAGCGCGCGAGCCTAGGGCAGCAGGAGCGAGGAATCGCCGTAGGAATAGAAGCGGTATCCTTGCGCGATGGCATGGACGTAGGCGTCCAGCATCCGCTCTCGCCCCATGAGTGCGCTCACCAGCATCACCAAGGTCGATTTTGGCAGGTGGAAATTGGTCATCAGACCGTCGACCACGCGGAACTGATAGCCGGGCGTGATGAAGATGTCGGTGTCGGCGGCAAATTCGCGCAAGGTGCCGTCGGCCTCGGCCGCGCTTTCGAGCAGGCGCAGCGAAGTGGTGCCCACCGCGATGACCCGTCCGCCAGCAGCGCGCGCGGCGTTGATGCGGGACGCCGTGGCGACATCGATCCGGCCGAACTCGGCATGCATCTGGTGGTCGTTCGTATCATCGGCCTTGACCGGCAGAAAGGTTCCAGCGCCGACATGCAGGGTCAGCGTCTCGCGCTTGACCCCGCGCGCGTCGAGCGCCTCGACGAGCCGGTCGGTGAAGTGGAGCGAAGCGGTGGGAGCGGCGACCGCGCCGTCCTCGCGCGCGAACATGGTCTGGTAATCGGCCTGGTCCTGCTCATCGACCCCGCGCTTTTGCGCGATATAGGGCGGCAGGGGCATGGTGCCCGCCCGGTCGAGCAGGATTTCGACCGGTTCGTCGCCCTCGAACATGAGCGTCATCGAGCCATCGCCATGGCGCCGCTCGGCAATCGCGGTGACCCCGCCGCCGAAAACGAGCTGGTCGCCCTCTTTCACCCGCTTGGCATTGCGGATGAAAGCCTGCCAGCGGCGCAGGTCGATCCGCTTGTGCAAGGTGGCGCCGATCTTCGCTTCGCCGCCTGCGCGGCGTCCTTCGAGTTGCGCAGGAATGACGCGAGTGTCGTTGAACACGAGCACGTCGCACGGCTCGAGAAGGTCCGGCAGGTCGAGCACGCCGCGATCCTCGAACGGTGCCTCGCTCCCGCGCACCACGAGCATTCGCGCGGCGTCGCGCGGGCGCACCGGACGCAGCGCTATGCGCTCTTGCGGAAGGTCGAAATCGAACAGGTCAACGCGCATGGGCTTGGCGGCCGTTCAAGGGTCGCGCGCGCGGCGCGCGTCCTACTGGTTTTCGAGCGGGGCGTTGAGCGCGTCCGCCGTGACTGCGGCATCAGGCTCGGGCGCTGGCGCGGTCATCACCGGGCGCGGACGATTGTCGCTCGCGATCGATGCCTGGAGAACGCGCGTCGGGTTCGCGGGCGGCTCGCCGCGATTGATCGCGTCGACAGCGCCCATGTTCTCGATCACCCGGCCAAAATTGGTGTAACGCTTGTCGAGGCTGAAACGCGGATAGAATACGATGAAGAACTGGCTGTTGGCGCTGTCTTCATCGGTCGCGCGCGCCATCGAAACGGTGCCGCGCACATGCGGCATCGGGTTGAACTCCTCTTCGAGGTCGGGAAGCTCGGAACCGCCCTGCCCGGTGCCCGTCGGATCGCCCGTCTGCGCCATGAAGCCGTCGATCACGCGGTGGAAGATCACGCCGTCGTAAAACCCGTCGCGCGTCAGCTGCTTGATCCGCGCGACATGGCGCGGAGCCCATTCCTCCATCAGGCGGATCTTGACCCGTTCGCCGTTCGACAGGTCGAGCACCCAGACATCATCGGTGTCGACCGTCGCGTCGAAATTGACCGGCGGATAGGTGCGGTTATCGACCGCCTCCGCCGTGGCGTCGGCATCGCCGCTTTCGACCATGTCGCGGTCGGTATCCTGCGCGAATGCGGCCGCAGGAGCGGCAAGGAAGGTCATTGCGGCGAAAGCGCCGAGAGCGGTCTTGATCATCGATGTCTTCATGATTGCGTCCAGTTAGGGCCTGCCTCTAGCGGTGGGAGGCTGACACTTCAATGAATGAAAGCGCCCTCGCCCACCGGCGGGTTCAAGGCCGCTCAGTAATCCCCCTTGCGGCCCAGTTCCTCGACCCGCGCTATCACCTCTTCGCACACCGCCTTGCTGACGAAGGGGGTGATGTCGCCGCCATAAAGCGCGATTTCCTTGACCAGCTTCGACGCGATCGGTTGCAGCGAGACATCGGCCATGAGGAAGATGGTCTCGATATCGTCGTCCAATTGCTGGTTCATGCCAGCCATCTGGTATTCGTATTCGAAATCGGCGACCGCGCGCAGGCCGCGGATGATGACATTGGCATTCTGCGCCTGGGCGAACTTGACCAGCAAGGCGTTGAAGCCGACCACCTCGACATTTGCAAGGCCGAGTGCTGCCACTTCGCGCTCGACCATGGCGAAGCGTTCTTCGGTGGAGAACATCGGGTTCTTGGATGGATTGGTTGTGACCCCGAGGATCAGCTTGTCGACCAGTTTCGACCCGCGCCGGATGATATCGGCATGGCCGAGCGTGATCGGGTCGAAAGTGCCCGGATAAATCCCGATGCGCTGTGTCATGTGCCCCGTTCCCCTTCCTTCAGCGGTCGCGCTCGACGATGAACCGTGCAAGCGCGCGCAAGGTGTCGGCCTCGTGGCCATGACTGCCCAGGTGCCCGATCGCCTGGTCGACCAGCACCCGCGCCTGGTCGCGCGCGGCTTCGACGCCCATCAGGGTGACGAAGGTCTGCTTGCCCTGCTCCTCGTCCTTGCGCAGCGCCTTGCCCGCCTTGTCGGCATCGCCTTCGACGTCGAGCAAGTCATCGGCGATCTGGAAGGCAAGGCCGATATCGCGGGCATAGGCACGCAGATGCGCACGCCCCTCGGGCGGGACCCGGCCCAGCACCGCGCCCATCTCGACGCTCGCGGCGAGCAATGCGCCGGTTTTCAGCTGTTGCAGGCGGGTGATGGTGTGGAGGTCGTAATCCACGCCTTCTTCATCGGCGACCATGTCCATCATCTGGCCTCCGGCCATTCCGTGCATCCCGCTCGCCTTGCCGAGAGTTGCAATCAGTTCGCTGCGCACGAAGGGGTCGGCGCTGGTGCCGGTGTCGGACAATATCTCGAAAGCCAGCGCGTGCAGCGCATCGCCTGCGAGCACCGCGGTCGCCTCGTCGAAGGCCTTGTGCACGGTGGGCTTGCCGTGGCGAAGGTCATCGTCGTCCATGCACGGAAGGTCATCGTGGATCAGCGAATAGACGTGGATCGCCTCGATCGCGGCGCCGGTGCGCAAGGCTGCATCGCGATCGACCCCGAATAGTTCGGCCGTGCTCACCACCAGCAGCGGGCGGACCCGCTTGCCGCCGCCAATCGCGGCATAGCGCATCGCTTCGACAAGCCGCGCCCGGGTGTCTGCGGGGACCGGAAGGAAAGCATCGAAAACCGAATCGATTTCGCGCTGGACGCGGGCCAGCGCCTCGCCCAGCGCGCCGGAACCGATCGGCACGAGGTTCACGTCAGCTTCCCCCGTCAAGCGGAGCCGTCCCCGTCGGATTGCCATCGGCGCCCGCGACGATCTTCTCGATCCGGGCCTGCGCGCTGTCGAGCCGCTTCTGGCACGCCGCGCGCAAGAGCTCGCCGCGTTCGTAGATCGCAATCGATTCATCGAGCGGCACATCGCCGCGCTCGAGCCGGTTCACGACTTCTCCGAGCGCGGCCAGCGCCTCCTCGAAGGTCATCTGGTCAATTGGCTTTTGTTCCTTTTCGGAACCGTTTCCCTCATCCATAAGCCAGAGCATTGGCGCTGCCGGGTCAGCCGGTCAAGGCCAGCAGGCAACAGGGGACCCGGTCATGCTCAAATACATCATCGCCTTTCTTTCGGCAGCGGTCGTTTTCGGTGCGCTCGACGCCATGTGGCTGCGCTGGGCGAGCGAGAATCTCTATCGCCCGGTGATCGGCCCGATCATGGCCGACAATTTCAATGTTGGCGCTGCAGGCGTGTTCTACTTCCTCTACCTGCTCGGAATGACATGGTTCGCGATCCGCCCCGGGCTGGAGAGCGCCGATGTCGCCACCGCGCTTCTCAACGGCGTGCTGCTCGGCGCGCTGTGTTACGCGACCTTCGACCTGACCAGCCAGGCGGTGTTCAAGGTCTGGTCGACCAAGATCAGCGTCATGGATATTTTGTGGGGAGCCTTCGCCACCGGGACGACCAGCGCGGTTGCAACATGGATCGCGTTGCGCTTTACGAACTGAAAAAGTCCAACGGGGGGCGCACATGTTCATCGGTCACTTCGCGCCGGCGTTTATCGCCGCAGCGGCCTTTTCACGCGGGCCCAAGCTCGGCACCTATTTCATCGCCGCGCAGCTGGTCGATTGGGCGTTCTTCACGCTCGCCATCGTGGGGGTGGAAAAGATGCGGATCGTCCCCGGCATCACCGCGATGAACCCGCTCGACCTCTATTTCATGCCCTATACCCATTCGCTCGCGGGAACGGCCGCTTGGGCATTGGGTTTCGGCATCGTCATCGCGCTGTGGCACCGAGACAGCCTTGCCGGATTGCTCGGCGCGCTGGTGGTGGCATCGCACTGGCTGCTCGACTGGCTCACCCATCGTCCTGACCTGACTTTTGCCGGCGCAGGCGAGGCCTACGGGCTCGGCCTGTGGAATTTCCCCGAGATCGCGATCCCGCTCGAACTGGGGATCACGCTGTTCGCCTTTGCCTTCTACATGCGCCGTTCGCGCGGGCCCGCGGCACAGCCGGTTCTGCTGCTCGCCGTGCTTCTGGTGATGCAGGCGGTCAACTGGTTTGGGCCGGAGCCGGGCGCGGCGAACGTCTTCTTCTACCTCCAGGCCCTCGTCGCCTTCGCCATTCCCACCGCTCTGGCGGTCTGGGTGGGGAGAAATCGCTATTTCACGCAACGAGGCGGCTTGGCGGCAGCGAGCCTGTGACTTATGGGCTTCGCCCATGAGCATCGAGACCTCCCAGATCACCCCTGAAATCGTCGAACAGCACGGCCTTTCGCCCGAGGAGTACGAGCGCGTGCTTGCAGGCCTCGGCCGTGAGCCCAACCTGGTCGAGCTCGGCATCTTCTCGGTCATGTGGTCCGAGCATTGCAGCTACAAGTCCTCGCGGCTGCACCTCAAGAAGCTGCCGACCGAGGCGCCCTGGGTGATCTGTGGCCCGGGCGAGAATGCCGGCGTCATCGATATCGGCGACGGGCAGGCGGCGATCTTCAAGATGGAGAGCCACAACCACCCCTCCTATATCGAGCCCTATCAGGGCGCAGCGACCGGGGTTGGCGGGATCCTGCGCGATGTCTTCACCATGGGCGCGCGGCCGGTGGCGAACATGAACGCGCTGCGCTTCGGACGGCCCGATCACCCCAAGATGAAGCATCTCGTTCGCGGCGTGGTCGCCGGGATCGGCGGTTATGGCAATTGCGTCGGCGTTCCGACCGTGGGCGGCGAGACCAATTTCCACCCCGCTTATGACGGCAATATCCTCGTCAATGCGATGACCGTGGGCGTGGCCGATGCCGACAAGATTTTCTATTCGGCCGCGACCGGCGTGGGCAATCCGATCGTCTATGTCGGATCGAAGACCGGGCGCGACGGCATTCACGGCGCGACCATGGCGAGCGCCGATTTCGAGGAAGACGCCGAGGCCAAGCGCCCCACCGTCCAGGTCGGCGACCCTTTCACCGAAAAACTGCTGATCGAAGCGTGCCTCGAACTGATGGCGACCGATGCGATCGTCGCGATCCAGGACATGGGTGCAGCAGGCCTCACCTCCTCCAGCGTCGAGATGGCGACCAATGGCAAGGCCGGTATCCGGCTGGACATGAACAAGGTGCCGTGCCGCGAGGAAGGCATGACGCCTTACGAAATGATGCTCTCCGAAAGCCAGGAGCGGATGCTCATGGTCCTGAAGCCCGGCAAGGAAGCCATGGCGCAGGCGATCTTCGAGAAGTGGGAGCTCGATTTCGCGGTCATCGGCGAGGTCACCGACACCCGCCACATGGTGCTCGAATGGAATGGCGAGGTCGTGTGCGACATCCCGCTCGGCCCGCTCGCAGCCGATGCGCCCGAATATGACCGGCCTTACATGAGCCGCGCGGAATACACCGCCTGGGCCGGGGTCAAGCCGGTAGAAGACGCGCCCGAATGCTCCGATCCGGGAGCGGACCTGGTCACCATGCTGGCCAGCCCCAATCTCGCATCGCGTCGCTGGATCGCCGAACAATATGACAGCCAGGTCATGGGCGACACGCTCCAGACCGGCGGCGATGCGGCGGTGGTGCGGGTGCACGGCACCGAAAAGGCGCTCGCGATCAGTACCGATTGTACCCCGCGCTATGTCCATGCCGATCCTTACGAGGGTGGCAAGCAGGCCATTGCCGAGGCCTATCGCAATCTGTGCGCGGTCGGCGCACGCCCGCTCGCGGTGACCAATTGCCTCAATTTCGCCAACCCGCAGCGGCCCGAGATCATGAGCCAGTTCGTCCATGCGCTGGAAGGCATGGGCGATGCCTGCCGCGCGCTCGACTTCCCGATCGTGTCGGGCAATGTCTCGCTTTACAACGAGAGCAAGGCGACCGGCGGTGGCAGCGCAATCCTGCCCACCCCCGCGATCGGCGGGGTCGGGATCATCGAGGACGCGGCAAGGATGGTCACCACCGCCTTCAAGTCGGAAGGCGATGCGATCTACCTGATCGCGCCCGAATTCTGGGCCAAGCCCGACCCCACCCGATCGCATATCGGCAAGTCGCGCTGGCTTGCCGATGTCCATGGCCGCGACGAAGGGCGCGCGCCGCCGGTTGATCTCGCGGCCGAGCGCGGCGCGGGCCAGATCGTCCGCAGGCTGATCGGCGAAGGGCTGCTTTCGGCAGTCCACGACCTGTCCGATGGCGGGCTGGCCGTGGCGCTGGCGGAAATGGCGCTGGCAGGCAATCTTGGCGCAGAGGTATCCGCCAACGAGGCCTATTCCGCTGCGCAGTGGTGGTTCGGCGAGGACCAGGCGCGCTATGTCATAACCGTGAGCCCCGAAAATGCCGAGGCGTTCAACCGCATCGTTGCCGAAGGGCCTGACATCCCCGAGGCAGAAATGGTCGGTTTCCACCGCATCGGCACGGTCGGCGGCGATCAGCTTCTCGGCCAGTCGCTCGACACGCTGCGCAGCGCGCATGAGAGCTTCTTCAAGGAATGGATGGAAGCATAGAGCTTCTCCAGCCCGTCCTGCATTATGGCGGCCATTTCGCCGCGCCGTTCCTTCTCGCCGTGCTCTTGTGGCGGGCGCAGTGGAAACGCGCGGGCGCGGTGATGGTGGCTGCCAATGTGATCGACCTCGATCACCTGCTGGCCGATCCGATCTTCGATCCGGACCGGTGCTCTGTCGGTTTTCACCTGCTGCACGGATGGGAGGCAGCCATCATCTATGGCGCGCTGCTTCTGGTCCCGCGCTGGTGGGTGCGGGCGCTTGGGCTCGGCGCGCTGTGGCACCTCGCTGTCGATTTCGCAGATTGCACGATGCAGGCCTGAGGCTGAGCAGGGCCTTGGCTGATCAGATCGATTAGGCCACCTGTCCGCCGGCGCAGCATTCGGGGGCCGGGGCGGAATTGTCTGTAAGCCCCAGGTCGCCGCGCTCGAAGCCCTCGGCCTCCAGGGTGGCGAGGCATTCGCGGTAAAGCACCGGCTCACCTATGCCGAGCTGCCTGCGCGCTGCATCGATATCCTCGCGCATTATTGCCTCGACATCCATGTGAGCGAGCTTTGCCGCCGCCTTGCCCAGCTTCTGCCCCTCGCGCACGGCGCGATAGAGCGGCGCGCGCGTGCCGGTGGTCTTCTTGATCTGGCGCGCGGCGGCATAAGCGATGAACAGGATCCCGTGATTGTGGTTCTGTGAATAGCTGAAACCCAGCAGACACGCCTCGCCCAGCGCATCGCGGCCATAGGTGGTGAGAACGTGAAACAAATCGTGCGTATCGCGCAGCCGGTTGAAATACCATTCGGTGAGGTCGTTCGGACGGCTCTCGGGCGGCGCCCATTTGTGGCTTTCCTCGACCAGGCCACGCGCGGTCAGCCCTTCGCGCTTCATGAAGGCGATATAGTGCTTGCCCACCGAGTTGTCCGGCAGGTCGGTCCAGCGATCGTGATCGTCGAGCATGGCCGGGATATCGACTTCGCTCGCGATGAAGCGCTGGCCTTCGGGAGAGCGGATGAAGTCCCAGGCCAGGCGGTGGCTGGTCTTGCCCTTGGTCGCCTCGATGATGTGGAAGACCTGTTCGGTGTCTTCCTTGTCTTCGACCAGTTTTCCGAAGTGATGCAGCACCTTGCGCGGCTGGAAACCGGTCAGCTTGCGATCGGGAGCGACGAGCGGAAGATCGGCGAGAGCCATGGTGTCATCCTGTTGCTGCAATTGCGGTGTTATTTACAATAGTGTCAATAACGCGTCAACACTTCCCTTTGCGGCGCTTTGTGCCATGACAGCGCCATGCGTGACCACGAAACCGTCCCCTACAAAATCGCCCCGCTTTCCGACAAAGAAAGGATCGAGCGCGCCGAGGCATTCCGAGACCGGCTGAAGCAGCGCCGCTCCTGCCGTTATTTCGGAGATGACCCGGTGCCGCGCGCGGTGATCGAGGCCGCGATCGAAGCCGCCGGGACCGCGCCCAACGGAGCCAACCACCAGCCCTGGCATTTCGCGGTGATCGAAAGCGCGGAGAAAAAGCGTGCGATCCGCGAGGCTGCCGAGGCCGAGGAGCGCCGCTTTTACGGTGCCGACGGCGACGACCCCAAGGCGAGCGAGGAATGGCTCGGCGCGCTGCGCGATCTCGGCACTGACGAGGACAAGCCCTTTCTCGAAACCGCGCCCTACCTCATCGTCGTCTTCGCCCAGCGAAAGGGCGGGATCGAGGAGGATGGCAAGACGCAGAATTACTACGTCAGCGAAAGCGTCGGAATTGCCTGCGGAATGCTGATCGCGACCCTTAACGAGGCGGGGCTTGCGACCCTGACTCACACACCCTCGCCGATGGGTTTCCTGCGCGAGGCTTGCGAACGCCCCGACTGGGAAAAACCGCTGATGATCGTGGTTGTCGGCCACCCGGCGGACAATGCGACCGTGCCTGCGCGCGCGCTCGAAAAGAAGCCGCTGAGCCAGATCTCGAGCTGGTTGTGAGCCAGCGCCTGCCCGGCGCCGACCGCGTCCCGGGTCACACCGAGGCGAGCGAGCCTTCGCCATCGCCTGCATCGCTGGCGAGCAGGTTGTAGGGATCAATCCCTTCTTCGCGCCAGATCCGGTGGCATTCCCGGTATCGGGACGGATTGCCGATACACAGCGCCTCGCGCACCGATTCGAGCGGCTGTCGCAACAATTCGCGGATCGGCTGATCGATCAAACGGCGCGCGCGCTTGCCCGAACGGCGGGCCTGGTTGACCGCGCCCATCACCGGGGCCTCGCTCCCGCGAACCTGGAGCTTGATATTGGCAGCGCCGGCATAGCCGATCAGCAAGTGCCCTTGCGACGGGCTTTGCCCGTGAGTGAAGAGCAGGACGCATTGTTCGCCCAGCGCGTCACGGCCATAGCCGGTCAGGACATGAAACAGGTCATGCGTGTCGCGCGAACGCTCCGAATACCACTGGACGAGGTCGTCATATTTGGGCCGCCCGAGCTTGTCGGCCTCGGCCACGAGCCCGGCAGCGGTCAGCCCTTCCCTCTCCATGAAGTCGCAATAGGCATGCGCGAGACTGCCCGCCGGCGTCTGGCGCAGCGTGCGATGATCGTCGAGAATTTCGGCGAGATCGGGCTCGGTCCGGCGCAGATATTCGCCGCGCTCCGACAAGGCCATGTCGCTGACCCGGTCGAGAAAATCGGAAGGCGGCAGGCTCTCGTAGATCTTGAAGACGAGGCTGGTGTCTTCCTTGTCCTTCATCAGCAGCCGGAAATTGCGGATCGCGCGTGGCAGCGAATAGCGCGGCTCGGGTCGGTCCGGGTGGCGCAAGGGGGTGCCATCGGCGGCGATTGCGGATCGGGGGGCAGAAAAGGACATCGGGCGGGTTTCCTGGCGGGTGCGGATATTGTGGGACAACGAAGTGAGAGGCAGAGCCCTACAGCGAAATACTTACATTGATGTAAATAGCATAACCAAGTCTCTTTTCAAAACCTTTTCTCGCCGCCCTCGCCCACGCAGTTCAATCGGACCGGACAAGCGCCGGATGATCGATCTCGCTGGCGAGCACGCGGCTCGCCTCGCGGGTGAAGTGGCTGTTGTCGACCACCATCGGAGCGCCCGAAGGACCGAAATAGCGGCAGCGAGGATCACAATGCGCAGACAAGATTGAAAAGTAGTCGGCGCCCGCTCGCGTGGAAACACGGGCCACGGCAGCGTCGAGTGATTCACCATGTCCCAGCCTGAAACCTTCGGGCAGGGCCGCGCCCTGCCCCCGCTCGTGCGCGATAGCGAGCAGGCGGGGGACGAACTGCTGCCACTCGGCAACCGGCCCGATCACCAGCACTTCGCGTCCCGCTGCCCGCAACCGCGCAATGCGTTCAGAAAGCGCCGGCAGGTCGCCATTCTCCCAGCGGCCGGCGAGCACGACGAGGTCCTCGCCCGCGTCAGCAATCGGCGGGGCAACGGCGCGCTCGACCAGGTCGCGGCAGAACGGATAACGTCCTGCCGGGGCGTTGTGGACCGGTCGGCAACCGGCGGCAGTCACCTGGCTGATCGCACTTCCGGGAAAGGCATCGACGAAGCCAGGGACGAGATGCGCGGCGTGGCTGTCGCCCACGACCAGGACACGCGGCCTGCCGTCATCAGGGGCGATGCAGGCCTGGCTGTCGAAGACCTGGCTGCGGTGGTGGATGAAGCATTCGCCCGACCGCATGGCTTCGTCGAGAGGATAGGCACTATGGGCTGCGATCGCCTGTCCGCGCGGCGAAAGGCGCTGCGGCCAGCCCGAGAACAGGACAAGAGAGACGGCGACCAGCACCAGCACCCCGGTTCCGATCGCGCAGCCCAGCACGATCGGTCTGGCGGGAGCCGTTTGTTTGCGCAGCGGTCGCTCGACCAGGCGCCAGCTCGCGATCGAAAGAAGGATCGCGATTGCGGCAGCGGCAAGTTTCAGACCGGTCGTCAATTCGGGGGCCGGCAGTCCCAGCAGCAGGAACACGATGACCGGCCAGTGCCATAGATAAAGCGAATAGGAGATCGCCCCCAGGAACCGGACAGGCGCCAGCGTCAAGGCACAGCCTGCAAGCGAAGTCCCCGCGCCGCCCGCAGCGATGAGCGCCGCCGCACCAAGGCACGGTATCGCCGCGCGCCATCCCGGATAGGCCATGCCGATGTCAAAGGTCGCAATGGCGAAACCGATCAGTGCCAGTCCCGCCAGCGCCAGCGCCTCGCGCAGCCATCGAGCCTTGAGCATGGGTAGCGGCGTGATCGCGACCATCATTCCGAGGACAAATTCCCACAAGCGCGCAGGTAGCATGTAGAAAGCAGCCCCCGGCCAGGCCAGGGATGCAGCCGCAGAAATGACGCCGACAATCGCGAGCCCGGCCCATAGTCCCCCCCTTCCCAAGCGCGCAAGCACAAGGGTGATGAGCGGAAGAACCAGGTAGAATTGCGCCTCCACCCCCAGCGTCCACATGTGGAGCAGCGGCTCGAACTCGCTTTCGGCATAGGCGCCGCGATGCAGCCAGAAATGCGCATTGGCGAGAAACAGCGCGGAAAACCCCAGGCTCCAGCCATAGCTTTCGAGTTCCGCCGGAAGCAGCAACGCCATCGCGGCCAGCGTCACCGCGCCGAGCACCGCGATCATCACCGGGACGATCCGCTTGATCCGGCGCACCAGATAGGCGCCGAAACGAAACGCGCCCGCGCCCTGCTCGCGCACGACGATCCCTCCGATCAGGAAACCCGAAATGACGAAGAAGACATCGACCCCGACAAAGCCGCCGCTCGCAACAGCAATGTCGAGATGGAACAGCAGGACCGCGATGACCGCGAGGCCGCGCAGCCCTTCGATATCGGGCCGGTGCGCGCCAGGCGACAGGGTGCCGGCGCCCGCGATCAAGCCGCGACCCAGTCCTTGCGTGCAATACCGAGCAATGTGAGGATCGCGGTCAGATCACAGCGTTCGATCCGGCCATTCGCCGCGGCGCGCGCGGCGGGCTTGGCACGATAGGCAAAGCCATAATCGGCCGCTTCGATCATCGGGATGTCGTTTGCCCCGTCACCGATGGCCATTGTGCGCGCGCTGCTGCCGAAATCCCGCGATTCCTCGCGCAGGACCGCGCGCTTGGTATCGGCATCGCAGATCTCGCCTTCGCACGCGCCGGTGAGGGCACCGCCAGACACGGCGAGCCGGTTGCCCACCACGCGTTCGAACCCGATCGTCTCGGCGACCGGATCGGCGAAATGATGAAAGCCGCCCGTGACCAGAACCGTGCGCGCGCCACGCGCCTTCAGTGTCGCGGTGAGCACCTGCGCGCCGGGCGTCGGGGTGATGCGTTCGGCCAGGCAGCGCGCAATCGCGTCTTCGCCCAGCCCTTCGAGCAAGGCCACGCGTTCCTGCAGGGCGCTGGTGAAATCGAGCTCGCCCTGCATCGCGCGCTCGGTGATCGCGGCGATCTGCGGCTTGAGTCCGGCGAAATCGGCGAGCTCGTCGATGCATTCCTGCCCGATCATGGTCGAATCCATGTCCGAGACGAACAGCCGCGGCACGACGATGTCGTCTTCCGCCACCAGGGCATCGACCGGGTCGAAAGCCTCGTCGATCCTCGCCAGCACCTGCGCCGCCTGGCCGTGGGCATAGCGGATCTCGACCAGCCTTTCGGCGTTGTCGATCACCGTTGCCGAGGCGATCGGCATGTCGGCTTTGGCGCAGGACGCGGCCAGTGCATCGAGCCGGCTTTCGCAATCGCCCGTTCCTTCGGGAAAACTGTCTGCTATCAGACGCGCAATGAGCACCAAGAAACCTCCACAAGACACCGCGAGCGCACGGCCTCTCGCGCTCATTGCAGGGCCGACCGCGAGCGGCAAGTCCGCAGCCGCGCTGGAACTGGCCGAAGCGCTGGACGAGCGCGGCCGCAAGGGCGTCATCATCAACGCCGATTCGATGCAGGTCTATGCCGATATCCCGGTGCTGTCAGCAGCGCCGGACGATGCGGAGCGCGCCCGGGCCGAACACCGCCTCTACGCAGAATGGGACGGGGCCGAAGCGTGTTCGGCCGCAGACTGGGCCGCACGCGCCCGCGCCGAAATTGCCGATTGCCACGAACACGGCGCGGTGCCGATCCTGGTGGGCGGCACGGGCATGTACTGGAAAGTCCTGATCGAAGGCATCGCCCCCATCCCCGCGATCGACCCCGAAGTGCGCGAAGTGGTGCGCGCGATGGAGTCGGCGGCCGCCTATGCCGCCTTGCAGATCGAGGACCCGGTGCGCGCCGCCGCGCTCGAACCGGGAGACCGCCAGCGGATCGCCCGCGCGCTTGAGGTCAAGCGTTCGACCGGAGTGACGCTGGGCGATTGGCAGCAGGCAAAATCGGGCGGGATCGGAGAGGAAGTCGCGCTGTATCCCGTGGTCCACATGCCGCCGCGCCAATGGGTCTATGACCGCTGCGATGCGCGCTTTGCCGCAATGATCGAGGGCGGCGCTGTCGCCGAAGTCGAGGCGCTGCTCGCGCGCAAGCTCGATCCCGACCTGCCGGTCATGCGTGCGATCGGAGTGCCCGAGATCGCAGCGCTCATACGCGGCGAGATCGACAGGGACGAAGCGATTGCCCGCGGCGCTCAGGCCACGCGCAATTACGCCAAGCGCCAGTTTACCTGGCTGCGCAATCAAGCCCCGGCAGGGTGGTCCCGTGCGACGGATGAAAATATCGACACAGCGGCACTGCTTGATGGATTATTACAAGATCAGGCTTGACCCGAAACAATCATTGCGCTAGTTGAGAGGTCAGGCGGCACCCTTGTTCGCCTGATTTCTGTCCCGAATGCCGGTTCATCCCCGGCGAACCCCGAAGGAAGATTCCCAGCGATGCTCGTCGTACTGCTTGACAAGGATACGGGCTGACTGGGGATTTGACTGATAGACTATCCAGACGGCCTGATGCGACATAGCGCATCGGGCCGTTTCATTTGTGGAGTGCACGCGCGTGGCCAATCGCACCGGCGCCGCCTTGTTGATTGATTGCCTGGTCGACCAGGGTGTCGAATTTGTTTTCGGCTATCCCGGGGGCGCGGTGCTTCCGATCTATGACGAGCTATTCGGCGAGGCCGAGGGTAATGCACGCATCCGCCATATCCTCGTGCGCCACGAAGCCGGCGCGGCCCATGCCGCCGAAGGCTATGCCCGCGCGACCGGCAAGCCCGGCGTGGTGCTCGTCACCTCGGGTCCGGGCGCGACGAATGCGGTGACCGGCATTGCCGATGCCTGGATGGATTCGATCCCGATGGTCGTCATCACCGGCCAGGTCCCTACCCCGCTGATCGGCACCGATGCCTTCCAGGAAGCCGACACGGTCGGGATCACGCGCCATTGCACCAAGCACAATTACCTCGTGAAGGACCCCGCCGACCTCGAGGCGACGATTGCAGAGGCGTTCCGCATCGCTACCACGGGCCGCCCCGGCCCGGTCGTGGTGGATATTCCCAAGGACGTCCAGATCGCGACGCCTTCGCAAAGCCGCGCTGCTATCGCTCCCGGCTCGCACCGCTACGAACCGCAAATGGTTGCCCCGCCCGAACAGGTCGTCGAAGCGATCGAAATGATCGCGGCCGCCGAGCGCCCCGTTCTCTATACCGGCGGCGGGATCATCAATTCCGGCCCCGAGGCGAGCCGGTTGTTGCGCGAATTTCAAGGGATGACCGGTGCGCCCGTCACCTCGACCCTGATGGGTCTCGGCGCGTTTCCCGCCAGCCATCCCGACTGGCTCGGAATGCTCGGAATGCACGGCACGTTCGAGGCGAACATGGCGATGAATCGCTGCGACGTAATGGTCTGCATCGGCGCGCGTTTCGATGACCGGGTGACCGGAAGGCTCGATGCCTTTGCGCCGCATTCGAAAAAGATCCACATCGATATCGACCGCGCCTCGATCAACAAGAACGTCGCCGTCGACCTCGGCATTGTCGGCGATTGCGCGAGCGTGCTTGGCCAGCTGGTCGCAGCATGGGGCAAGCGCGAGGCCGCAGAGATCGGCGAATGGAAGGCCCGCATTGCCGGCTGGCGCGCGCGCAATTGTCTCGCCTATCCCGAGCAATCGCGCGAGGACCCGCGCGCGATCATGCCGCAAAAGGCGGTCGAGCGGCTTTATGCGCTGACGAAGGATCGCAGCCCGATCATCACCACCGAAGTCGGCCAGCACCAGATGTGGGCTGCGCAATATTTCGGGTTCGAAGGGCCCAACAAGTGGCTCACCAGCGGCGGCCTTGGCACGATGGGATACGGCCTTCCCGCAGCAATCGGCGCGCAGTTGGGCCATCCGGATGCGCTGGTGATCGACATTGCCGGCGAAGCCTCGATCCAGATGAATATCCAGGAGCTCGGCACCGCCTCGCAATACCGCCTTCCGGTCAAGGTGTTCATCCTCAACAACGAATATATGGGCATGGTCCGCCAGTGGCAGGAACTGACCTATGAAAGTCGCTATTCGAACAGCTATTCCGACAGCCTGCCCGATTTCGTCGCGCTGGCCGAAGCCTATGGGTGGAAGGGCATCCGCATCACCGACGGCGCCGATCTCGACGCTGGCATCGCAGCGATGATCGCGCATGACGGGCCGGTTATCGTCGATTGCTGCGTGGCCAAGGATGCCAATTGCCTGCCGATGATCCCCAGCGGGGCTGCGCATACCGAAATGCTGCTCTATGGCGATGACATGGGCGGCACGATGGACGACGAAGCCAAGGCATTGGTCTAGGGACACAGCGATATGAAAATCCAAAGCGCCCAGAGCGAGCGCCACGTCCTCACCGTCACGGTCGACAACGAACCCGGCATCCTGGCCAAGATCACCGGGCTGTTCACCGCGCGCGGATACAATATCGACAGCCTGACCGTTGCCGATATTTCCGATGACCACGCGATCAGCCGCATCACCATCGTCACCAATGGCCCGCCGCAGGTGATCGACCAGATCGAGGCGCAGCTCGAACGGCTGGTGCCGGTCCACAAGGTGCTCGACCTCACGCAGGCCGGGCCGCATGTCGAACGCGAGCTGGCTCTCATCAAGGTCGCCGGAAAGGGCGAACGCCGGGTCGAGGCGCTGCGGATCGCAGAGCTTTTCCGCGCCAACGTGGTCGACACCACGATCGAGAGCTTCGTGTTCGAACTGACCGGCACGCCGGACAAGATCGACAGCTTCATCGTGCTGATGCGCGAACTCGGCCTTGTCTCGGTCGGGCGCTCGGGCGTGGTGGGAATGATGCGCGGTGCTGCCGGCGCCTGACAGTTTTGCAAAGTACACTCATTCAATCAGAGGGATATCCATGAAAGTCTATTACGATGCCGATGCCGATCTTGACCTGATCAAGAGCCGGAAGATCGCCGTGCTCGGCTATGGGTCGCAGGGCCACGCCCATGCCCAGAACCTGCGCGACAGCGGCGTGGATGAGGTCGCGATTGCCCTGCGCGATGGCTCGTCGAGCGCGAAGAAGGCCGAGGATGCCGGTTTCACGGTGATGTCGAACACCGAGGCCGCCAAGTGGGCCGATATCCTCATGATCCTGGCGCCCGACGAACATCAGGCTGGCATCTGGGAGAACGACCTCAAGGGCCATATGAAGCCCGGCAGCGCAATCGCCTTTGCCCACGGCCTCAACGTCCATTTCGGGCTGATCGAAGCGCCGTCCGACATCGACGTCATCATGATCGCGCCCAAGGGACCGGGCCACACCGTGCGCTCCGAATATCAGCGCGGCGGCGGCGTGCCCTGCCTTATCGCGGTCGACCAGGATGCCAGCGGCAGCGCCAAGGACATCGCGCTCGCTTATGCCAGCGGCGTCGGCGGCGGACGCTCGGGCATTATCGAGACCAATTTCCGCGAGGAATGCGAGACCGACCTTTTCGGCGAACAGGTGGTGCTGTGCGGCGGGATCACGCACCTGATCCAGGCCGGGTTCGAGACGCTGACCGAGGCCGGATACGCTCCCGAAATGGCCTATTTTGAATGCCTCCACGAAACCAAGCTGATCGTCGACCTGCTCTATGAAGGCGGGATTGCGAACATGCGCTATTCGATCTCGAACACCGCCGAATATGGCGACATCACCACCGGTCCGCGCATCATCACCGAGGAAACCAAGGCCGAGATGCGCCGCGTGCTCGACGACATCCAGTCGGGCCGTTTCGTGAAGAACTTCGTGCTCGACAACCGCGCCGGCCAGCCCGAGCTGAAGGCTGCGAGAAAGCGGGCCGAGGCGCATCCGATCGAAAAGACCGGCGCCGAATTGCGCGCCATGATGCCCTGGATCAGCGCCAACAAGCTGGTCGACAAGGCGAAGAACTGAAGCCACACTCGGCGGGCATTCGCGCGCAACCGAAAGGCCCGCCGCCATGGCCAAGTTCGACATTTTCACGAAGCCGTTTTCCTGGCTCTACCCCTTCTATCTCGAAAAGGCCGAGAAGAAGGGGAAGACCAAGGCTGAACTGGATCGCATCCTGTGCTGGGTTACGGGCTATTCGCAGGCCGAATTCGACACGCTCATCACCAGCGACACGGATTTGCGCACTTTCATCGAACAGGCCCCGCTCAACCCCGATCGCGAGCTGATCACAGGGGTCGTGTGCGGGGTGCGGGTCGAAGAGGTCGAGGACCCGCTAATGCGCGAATTGCGCTACATGGACAAGGTCGTGGACGAACTCGCGCGCGGCAAGAAGATCGAGAGCATCCTTCGCACCCCATGAGCCCGGCAAGCCTCCGCCTCGTCTATGCCCTGTGCGCGATCGCCTTCGTGGTGATCGTGGCGCGCGCCTTTCTGAACGTGAAGGGCACTGACGGTCTGGTGCCGGTCGCGCCGCAGGAAAGGGTGCAGGAATTCGCCAAGCAGGAGCTCGACAAGCTCCAGCAGCGAAGCTTTTCCGATGACATCGAATTGTGCGGGATCATCTTCGAGACGCGCGATGCCGAACTCGGCGTCTCCCGCCCGCGCGGCGGCGGAGAGGCGAGCTGCGACATCGCCTTCTTTGACGAACCGGGCATGGTCCCGGTCGCGAGCTTCCATACGCATGGCAAGCACAGCGAGCGCTATGATGGCGAAGTGCCCTCGCTGGTCGATATCCGCAGCGATATCCAGACCGGGATGGACGGCTATATCGCCACCCCCGGCGGACGGCTGTGGCATGTCGATCACCGCGCGGCAGCGGCGAGGCTGGTCTGCGGCCCCGGCTGTCTCACGCAGGACCCCGGCTATCGCGAGTGTCGCGGCGACGTGATCGCGAAGAGCTACACTCTTGCCGAATTGTCCCGGCGATTCTCGCAGGGGCAGGCGGCGTGCTGAACCCGATAGGCGACCCAGCGGACGTGCCAGTTCCGCGCGCGCCGCGCCGCAGATTGCGCTGTGCCCTCGCCATGGTGCTGGCTGCAACCTGTCTTGCCGCTTGCGGCGAGCGCGAGGTGGCTGACCCTTCGCGGGCAGCCGATGAATTCGCAGCGCGGATCAATGGCGGGAAAGGGGATGCGGCGGCCCTACCTGCGGATGTGAAAGCGGCATCCGCTCAACCGGCTCCCACCTCCGCACCGCCGCAAGCCGCCGCCCCGCCAGTAGCCGGGCATCCCGCGCCGCTCTTGCAGCCTATGGCGCCCCCATGCCGTGCCGACCGGATGGGGCGCTATCTGGGCCGCATCGCCGACGAGGCCACCCGCATGGAGATCCGCGCTGCCGCAAGCGGGGCGAGCGAGGTCCGGTTTCTCGATGCAGGCCTGACCCCGCCTGTGTTCGACCCCGCCCATTCGCGGCTCAACATCATGGTCAATGCGCGCGGGATCATCCGCGATGCCCGTTGCGGCTAGCAGCTCCGCCAAGGCACCCGCCTTTCAAGCACGCATTCGCCTTGCATGAGCGCTGCGAATCGGCAAAGATCGCCGGCATGACATCTGGCACCGCGCTCCTGCTGCTTCGACTTATCCGCCCCCGGGCGGAATAGGCGCGCGCGGGTTCCCCGGCGCTGGCCGATCTCCCGGGGGAACAGACGCCAAGCCGACCCAGACCGCCATTACCGACTCAGAGCCGATGTCATGCCCATGTTGAAACAGCCTTCGAACAAATACACCCGCTTTGCCCCTATCGACCTGCCCGATCGCCAATGGCCATCGCGCGTGATCGATGCGGCTCCGCGCTGGCTTTCGACCGATTTGCGCGACGGGAACCAGTCGATCATCGACCCGATGGACGCGGTCAAGAAGCGGCGCTTCTTCGACCTGCTGGTCGCAATCGGGGTCAAGGAGATCGAGATCGGGTTTCCCAGCGCCGGAGCGACCGAGTTCGAATTCATCTCGGGCCTCGTGCGGTCGGGATCGATCCCCGACGACGTGATTGTCCAGGTTCTGACCCAAAGCCGCGAAGACCTTATCCGGACCAGTTTCGAAAGCCTCGACGGCGCGCGTGCGGGCATCGTCCACCTTTACAACGCGGTAAGCCCTGCGTGGCGCGACATCGTCTTCCGCATGAGCAAGGACGAAGTGCGCGAGGTGGCGATCACCGGGGCCAAGGTGATGCGCGACGAGGCGGCGAGGCGCCCCGATACCGACTGGCATTTCCAGTACAGCCCCGAGACCTTCTCGACCGCCGAGCTCGATTTTTCCATCGAGGTCTGTGCTGCGGTGATGGACGTGCTCGCCCCCACGCCCGAGCGCCCGATCATCCTCAACCTGCCCGCAACGGTCGAGGCGGCGACACCCAACATCTATGCCGACCAGATCGAGTATTTCTGCCGCAACCTGCCTGGCCGCGAGAGCGCGGTAATCAGCCTGCATACCCACAATGACCGCGGCACAGGCGTCGCGGCAGCGGAACTGGGGCTGATGGCGGGTGCGGACCGCGTCGAAGGCTGCCTGTTCGGCAATGGCGAACGCACCGGCAATTGCTGCCTCGTGACGCTCGCGCTCAACCTCTACACCCAGGGCATCGATCCGGGTCTCGACTTTTCGGATATCGACCGGGTGATCGAGACGGTCGAATATTGCAACGACCTGCCCGTGCACCAGCGCCATCCCTATGGCGGGGAACTGGTCTACACGGCCTTTTCGGGCAGCCACCAGGACGCGATCAAGAAGGGCTTCGAGGCGCATGAGCGCCAGAATGACGAATTGTGGCGGGTGCCCTATCTGCCGATCGATCCCGCTGACCTGGGCCGCGATTACGAGGCGGTGATCAGGGTCAATTCGCAGAGCGGCAAAGGCGGGTTCGCCTGGGTCCTCGAACAAAAGCACGGGCTCAAGCTGCCCAAGGCGATGCAGCGCGATTTTTCCAGGCATGTCCAACAACTTGCTGACCAGACCTCGCGTGAACTCGATGCCGAGGATATCTGGGAGGCCTTCAAGGCAGCCTATCACGTCCAGACCCCGGACAAGCATTTCCAGCTCGTCGATTATGCCGAGACCCGCGCTATCGACGGGACCCGCATCTTTTCGGGCACAATCGCAGTCGATGGCACGGAACAGAGCGTTTCGGGACGCGGCGGGGGTCTAATTTCGAGCGTGATGGCGACCTTGCGCGATGTCTTCGACCTCGAACTCGAAGTGGTCGACTATTCGCAGCAATCGATCGGCTCGGGCACCGATGCGCAGGCGGCGACCTATCTCGAATGCACGACCCGCGACGGGCGCACGATCTGGGGCTGCGGGATCGACCAGGACGTTGCCACGGCGAGCGTGCGCGCCGTGCTGAGCGCGGCCAATTCGGCCCATGCCGCGCGGGCCTCCGCATGAGCGCGGGCGCGAACGATCTGCCCGAGACCGCGAAGGCGGTGCTCCATTTCTGGTTCTTCGAACTCGGGCCCAAGGACTGGTTCAGCGCCTCGGACGAGCTTGACCGGACTATCCGCGAACGCTTCGGCGCCGTGCTCGACCAGGCCAGTGACGGGAGACTGGACGACTGGTCCCGATCGCCGACGGGCCTCGTCGCACTGGTGATCGTGCTCGACCAGTTTTCGCGCAACATCCATCGCGGCACCGCGCGTGCTTATGCCCAGGACGAAAAGGCGCAAGGGCTCACATGCGAGGCGATCGAGCGCAGGTTGAATGCCAATCTGGGCGTCGATGCCCGGCAATTCCTCTACATGCCGCTGATGCATGCAGAGGACATCGAATTGCAGCGACTGAGCGTCCAAAAATTCTCGGCACTCGCTCAGGCTTCGGCCGACACGGTCGATTTCGCCCTGCGTCACCGCGATATCGTCGAGGAATACGGGCGCTTTCCCTATCGCAACGCGGTGCTCGGTCGCGATTCCACCGAGCACGAGCGCGCCTTTATCGAGCGTGAGGGCAATCCCTTCGGCTGATCGCCGTGTCAGCCCGCCTGAGGCGCGGCTGCAGCCTTCTCGCGCCTGTTTCGCTGCGCCATGTTGAGCAGTTCGACCATCACCGAAAATGCCATCGCCGCATAGATATAGCCCTTCGGCACGTGGAAGCCGAAACCGTCGGCGATCAGCACCAGGCCGATCATCACCAGGAATGCGAGCGCGAGCATGACCAGTGTCGGGTTCTTCTCGATGAAACGCGCGAGCGGATTGGCGGCAATCAGCATCACCCCGACCGTGATCACGACCGCGGTAACCATGATCGGGATCTCGTCGGTCATCCCGACCGCGGTGAGGATCGAATCGATCGAGAACACCAGGTCGATCGCGATGATCTGGACGATGACCGTCCCGAAGCTGGCCACGGCGACCTCGGCCGCGCCGGGCGTCCGGTCGAGCAGGTCGCCCGAATTGTCCTCGGGCTCCATCGCGTGGTGAATCTCCTTGGTCGCCTTCCACAGCAGGAACAGGCCGCCTGCCAGCAGGATCAGATCCCTTCCGGAAAACGCCGTCTCGAAACTGGCCTTGTTGGTCCCCTCGACCGGCGGACCGGTAAGCCCGAGATCGAAGATTGGCGTTTGCAGGGTCACGATCCAGCCGATCAGCATGAGCAGGCCGATGCGCATCACCAAGGCCAGCAGCAATCCGATCCGCCGCGCGCGTTCCTGCTGGTGGACAGGCAGCTTGTTGGAAAGGATCGCGATGAAGATGAGGTTGTCGACCCCCAGCACCACTTCGAGCGCGATCAGGGTGAGCAGGGCCAGCCAGGCAGCCGGATCGGTGAGCAGCGCGAGAATATCCATTCGCGCCAGATAACCAAGCGCCTAACGCCCCGCAATCGGCTTTGCAGCGCGAGCCTGCCCCCCTGCCCCCTTCCCCTCGATCCTGCCCCTTCCCCCGCAGCCGGCCCTGTGTCACACCTCCGGCCACGCCACGGCCATCGGGAGTAAAGCCAGAGTGATTGAAGCCGCAATCGAACCTGACCTGCCGATCATCGATCCGCACCACCATCTCTGGGACCTGCGGCCGATGCTGCCGATGTTCACTGAACCTGGGCACCGCTTCATCGAGACGCTCGTCCCGGTCGCGCATTACACTTTCGACCAGTTCCAGGCCGAGATCGCCCGGTCAGGCCACAACATTCGCGCCAGTGTGTTCATGGAATGCGGCGCGTTCTACAACGCCGCCTATGGAGATGCGCTCAAACCGGTGGGCGAGGTCGAATATGTCAACGGCGTCGCCGCGCAGAGCGCCAGCGGGTTGTATGACGATGCCCGGCTGTGTGCCGGCATTGTCGGCCACGCCGATCTTACCCGCGGCGGAGCGGCAGGCGCGGTGCTCGACGCGCTCAAGGCCGCTGCGCCGGGCCGGTTCCGCGGTATCCGTCACCAGGGCGCCTGGGATGCCGATCCCGAAGTGCTCGGCCCGCCCTTTCACGCGCCTGAAGGCCTCTACCGCGATACCACCTTTCGCGAAGGGTTTGCCGAGATCGGCTCGCGCGGCCTCAGCTTCGATGCCTGGGTGCTCGAGCCGCAATTGCCCGACGTGATCGATCTTGCACGCGCTTTTCCCGATACGCCGATCTGCCTTGACCATTGCGGCACACCGCTCGGCAATGCCTCCTACCGGGGCCGCCTTGCCGAACGTTTCGACACCTGGCGCGACAATATCCGCGAACTTGCGCGGTGCGAGAACGTGACGGTCAAGCTCGGCGGGCTGGCGATGCACAATTGCGCCATGCCCGAAAATGGCCCCGCCGCCGGATGCGGTTCGGAGGAACTCGCGCGGCTCTGGAAGCCCTATGTCGAAACCTGCATCGAAGCCTTCGGCGCGAACCGTGCGATGTTCGAGAGCAATTATCCGGTCGATCGCTGGGGAGCCGACTACGCGGTCCTGTGGAACACCTTCAAGCGGATCGTTTCGGGAGCGAGCGCTCAGGAGAAGGCGGCGCTTTTCGCTGGCACCGCCGCGCGCTTCTACGCCATCGAAGACGTGCTTGCGTAGTTGCAGATTGCAACCTAACCCGCGAAGGCCTGGAACAGACCGAGGAGACCCGCTTATGTCGCTGCCCGCACCGTTCGATCGCCTGCGCCTGCCTTTGATCGGGTCACCCCTTTTCATCGTGTCAGGTCCCGAACTGGTGATTGCGCAGTGCAAGGCGGGGATCATCGGCAGCTTCCCTGCTCTCAATGCGCGCCCGCAATCACAGCTCGACGAATGGCTCCACCAGATCACCGAGGAACTGGCCAAGCACAATCGCGAGAACCCCGAGCGACCGGCCGCGCCCTTCGCGGTGAACCAGATCGTCCACAAATCGAATGACCGGGTGATGAGCGACATGGCCACCTGCGAGAAATGGCAGGTGCCGATGGTGATCACCTCGCTCGGCGCGCGGACCGAGATCTTCGACGCGGTGCGCAATTGGGGCGGCGTGACCATGCACGACGTGATCAATGATCGCTTTGCACGAAAGGCGATCGAAAAGGGGGCCGACGGATTGATCCCGGTCGCTGCGGGTGCCGGGGGTCATGCAGGCACGCAATCGCCATTCGCGCTGATGCAGGAAATCCGCGAATGGTTCGATGGCCTCGTCGCTCTCTCGGGCTCGATCGCGCACGGCGCCTCGATCCTTGCTGCCCAGGCCATGCGCGCCGATTTCGCCTATGCCGGAAGCGCCTTCATCGCGACCGACGAAGCCAATGCCGACGAGGCCTACAAGAACGGCATCGTCGAAGGCGATGCGAGCGGGATCGTCTACACCAATCTGTTTACCGGTGTGCACGGCAATTACCTGCGCTCCTCGATCGAGCAGGCCGGGCTTGATCCCGACGACCTGCCGCAAAGCGATCCGTCGAAGATGAATTTCGGCAGCGGCGGCAACACCAAGGCCAAGGCCTGGAAAGATATCTGGGGCTCGGGCCAGGGTGTCGGTGCGGTCAAGTCGGTCGGTTCTGTCGAGGACCTCGTCGCCCGCATGGAGCGCGAATATCACGATGCGCGCGCCCGGCTTGGTTCGGCTGCCGATTACGCGCCGTGGTCGGCCATGGCCGACGCGGAGGGCTGACGGCTGACGGCTACGTTGGCCCGCCGACGGGATCGTCAGCCCGAGGTCGTCGATTGCCAGAGATGTTCGGCCATCGCGTCGAGCTCGCCGAAATCATAGCCAGTGCCGAGTGGATCCTTGCGGTTGAGCAGCAGGCGCCTGCGCGCGCGAAGGAGACGCCGCCGCAATGCGGCCTGGAGCAGGCTCAACCGGTCCACCGCCTCTCGCCCAGCGGTTTCGCGGTCGTCGCTGACCGCCTGCGCCCAGCGCGCCTCGATCCGTCCGACGCGCTCGATCACCACCTCGTTGTAACGCCGGTGCGGGCCGCGGTGCAGCGGCATTCCGGTGCGCATGGTGGCATCATCGGTTGCCGGGAGAAGCAGCCCGTTGGTGCGAAAATCGTCGAAACCGACGCGGTCGCGCCCGATCGAGGAGAACATCGAGCCAAAGCAGCGCCGCGTCAGGAGCTGGCGCGGCAGCAGATGATGGCGCTGCAAGGCAGGGTCGTATTCGGGCGTGCCACGGCGATTGACAGCGCGAAAGGTTATCTTCGCGCGCCCGGCGGCGCGTGCGTTCTGCTGCAATACCGTGTGTTCGACCCTGAACATTGCTATTCGCGCGCTACCCTCACGAAACGGCCATTGCGCGAAATGCGCATGAGGAGCCGGGTGCCATCGGGAGCGACGATCCGCTCGTCCCCGTCGAGCCCGCCGACAAGGACGAGCTGGTTCACGAGCCGCACTGCAAGCCTTGTCGCCGCCAGCTTGTCGGATGACAGCGGCGGTTCGATCCGGAGCTCCTGTCCGATCCAGTAATCGAGGCCCACGCTCTGGAGCGCCCCGTCGAGCGTTTCGCGGAAGGCCGTGAGCCCGAGCGCCGGGAAAGGCCCGCCTTGCAACCACGCGGTCGCCACCGAATCGAAGAACCTGCGGCCGATCGCGCTGGCCGAAGGCGGCCAGACCACCGCTGTCAGCCCGTCGAAATGATGCGCGATGTCGCGCGCGAGGCCGATCATCGACTTGACCACGGGCAACGTGCGCTCGCCTCCAGCGAGGTGCGGTCCCGGTGTCAGTTGCAAGGCATCGTGCCGCGCCGCGCCCGGCAGTTCGTCGAGATCGAAACGGTTGTCAGCGGACGGGAAAGCCGTCGATGGACCCGGTGCCAATCCGCACAGATCGAAGACCAGCCCGTCGCGCAGCAATTCGAGCCAGACCATGTCGCTCGCCTTGCTGCCGGCCTCGATGCACGGGTGGACCGTCTGACCATCGGCAGCGACGAGATGAAGCGCTGTGTCTTGCGAAGGATCATGCGACAGCGAAACCGCGCGCTGGCTGGCGACGAATTCGCGAATGGCAGCGCGATCGGGCCGTTTGCCGCGTGCAAACAGCAGGAAAAGCCCGTTGGCATCGGCTTGCGACGACTGCTCGATCTGCTCCCATCCCCTCTATTGCCACCCGAGGACGGCAAATGCCCGGCAAGCTTGACCGCTCTTGCCCGCCTCGTCGAGTCCCCATTCCACGAATATCACAAAATTCGAAGTGCACGCCCCGGGCTAGAATATGCCTTCGGCGATCCCCTCGGCCAATCCCGCACCGAGCGCGCGGCAATCGGACAGGACTTCGTGCGAAACCGACTTGCGCGCGAGGATTTCCTCGGGCGTCTGCGCATTGAAATTGACAATCATCGGCTCGGCCACCCTGCGCAGGCGCCAGCCTGTCGCGATCCGGTCGATCTGCCGCTGCGCGCCCTCCCCGTCCGACCCCGCGGCGATGATGGTCGCGTAGGGACGCCCTTCGATCCGGCCGAGAACGGGATAGTAATTGGCGTCGAACATCTCCTTCATCGCTCCGCTCATCGCGGCGAGGTTTTCGGGGCATACGAACAGGTAGCCTCCCGCAGCGAGCAGATCGTCCGCCCCGATACCGGAGGCCGCGCACAGGCGGGTCGATGCGTGCGCATCGCTGGCGGCGCGCGCCATGGCCTCGCTCGCTCCGGTGCGGCTGTGCCATATCACGAGAAGGTGGGATGCCTTGGTCATGCAAACATGCCTCGCAACCCCATCTGTCGATTGTCAATGCTACCCCGCTGTTGCGCGGGCGCGGCTTGGGCTAGGACAGGGACCATGGCTACCCGGTCGCTCTCGAATGTTCTTGGTGTTTCGCGCTCGCTTGCCGGGCGCGCCTGGCAATGGCGCGGCGGAAACATGGATCTCGGCGATGATCGCGCCTCCCTGTCGCGCGATATTCTCGCCCAGCTTCTCATGACACGCGGCGTGGCCGAGGACGAGATCGAGAAACACGCCCAGCCCACCATGCGGGCCTTTCTGCCCGATCCTTCGGAATTCCGCGACATGGATCGCGCCGCCGAGCGCATTGCGAGTGCGGTGCTCGCCGATGAGACGATCACTATTTACGGCGATTACGATGTCGACGGCGCGACGAGCGCTGCGCTGCTGGTCGAATTGCTGCGGTCGCTCGGGGTCGAGGCGGGATACTACATCCCCGACCGCCTGCTCGAAGGATACGGTCCTACGGGCGAAGCCCTGGTCAAGCTCGCGCGCGAGGGGACGAGCCTGATCGTCACGGTCGATTGCGGCGCGATGGCGCACGAGGCGCTGACCATGGCGCGCGACGAAGGCGTCGACGTGATCGTCGTCGATCATCACAAATGCGCAGCTGACCTCCCTCCGACGGCGGCACTGGTCAATCCCAACCGCCTCGACGAAAGCGATCTCGCCGCCAGCCACGGCCATCTCGCCGCTGTCGGTGTCGCCTTTCTCCTGGCGATCGCGGTGGTGCGAACCTTGCGGGTTCGCGGCTATTTCGCCGATCGCGACGAGCCCGATCTGATGGCGCTGCTCGACCTGGTGGCGCTCGGCACCGTGGCCGATGTCGCCGCGCTGCACGGGTTGAACCGCGCTTTCGTTGCCCAGGGGCTCAAGGTGCTCGCGCGCCGGCAGCGGATCGGCATGGCGGCGCTGATGGATGCCAGCCGGCTGAAACGCGCCCCGGTCGCGTCAGACCTCGGCTTTGCGCTGGGACCACGGATCAATGCCGGCGGACGGATTGGCGAATCGACCCTGGGTGTGCGCCTGCTCACCACCCGCGATCCCGAAGAGGCGCGGGCGATTGCCGAACAGCTCTCCGCGCTCAACGAGGAACGCCGGGCGATCGAGGCCGAAGTGCAGGAAGCGGCGGAAGCGCAGCTCGAAGGTCAGCACAACATGGCTGTGCAGGTCCTGTCGGGGTCTGGCTGGCATCCGGGCGTGATCGGGATCGTCGCGGGCAGGATCAAGGAAAAGACCGGAAAGCCCGCCATCGTGGTCGCGCTCGATGCGCAGGACGGCACTGGCAAGGGTTCGGGCCGGTCGATCAGCGGGGTCGATCTGGGCGCAGCGATCATAGCCGCGCGCGAGGAAGGCATACTGGTTGCCGGCGGCGGGCACGCAATGGCGGCGGGACTGACCCTCAATGCCGACAAGCTGGCGGATTTCGCCGATTTTCTCGACCGCAGGCTGGCGCGCGAAGTCGAACGCGCGTGTGCCGGCCAGGTGATGCAGCTCGACCTCTCGCTCGCGCCGGGTGGCCTCACTCCGGACCTCGTCACCACGCTCGAGGCGGCTGGCCCCTACGGAGTGGGCTGGCCAGCGCCGCGCGTCGCGGTCGGTCCGGTGCGGATCGTCAAGGCGGACATCGTCGGCAAGGATCACTTGCGCGTGATCGCGGCAGGAAATGACGGCCGCTCGTTCAAGGCCATCGCCTTTCGCGCGGCCGAGACCGAGCTGGCACAGACCCTGCTCCACCGCAGCAAGGGACGCAATTTCCACCTCGCCGGGCGGGTGAAGATCGACGACTGGGGCCCCAGGCCGGCCGCAGAATTGCACCTCGAAGACGCCGCATTTGCCGATTGATGCGGCGCCTTGAAACTTTTTTGCAGCGCACCGCATACAGGGCTTGACCCCTGCCCTCAGCAACCCTAGATGCGCGCTTCCGCAAACGAGCGTGGCCCGTTCGTCTAGCGGTTAGGACGCGGCCCTTTCACGGCTGAAACACGGGTTCGATTCCCGTACGGGTCACCACCTCTCTTGCCGGGTTTTCCCACAAGATCATCACCCCTTCGGGGGTTCCACCTTGCCCCGGCGAGCGTTAGAGCCTTGCGCCATGGCCACTGGACCGACCTTCCCCGTTTCCGGATTTGCGCTGGCGGCAGTGACCTTGGTGGCGATGCTTGTGCTCGGCATCGACCCGTTCGTTGCCATCGCGGTCGCGGTCCTGTGGGGCGGCTCGTTGCTGCTTGCCACCGGACGCCCTCCCGAACAGCGCATGGCCGCGGCGAAGCAGCCGATTGCGCGCGATTCGATGCGCGATCTGGTCGAGAACGCATCGACCCCGCTCTTCGTCACCGAACGCAACACGATAGCGATCGCCAATCGCGCCGCGCGTGACCTGCTGGGCCGCCACATCGTCGGCCAGGACGTGCGCGTCGCCTTTCGCCAGCCGGGAGCGATCTCGCTTCTGAGCGGCAACCGCAACGGGCACGCCATCGTGCGCGGCCTCGTGAGGAGGCGCGATATCTGGCAAATCAACCGGCAGGCACTCGATGAAGAGCTGGCGGTTATCGAGCTGATAAACCAGACCGCCGAGGCCGATATCGCACGCGCTCACACCGATTTCGTCGCCAACGCCAGCCACGAGCTGCGCACTCCGCTCGCGGCGATTCTCGGCTATGTCGAAACGCTCAACGAGGCCGATGGCAATATCGACACCCCGACCGCGCGCAAGTTTCTCGACACGATCGAGCGCGAGGCGCGGCGCTTGCAGGCGCTGATCGGCGATCTGATGAGCCTGTCGCGGGTCGAGGCCGAAAAGCACGAACTGCCCGAGGATCTGGTCGATCTGAAGCCGCTGGTCGAGCGCGCGGCGCGCGATGCTGCCGGCACCGACCGGGTCGAACGCCTGTCTTTCGACCTCGCCGATCGCCTGAATGTCCGCGGCGACAGGCAGCAGCTCGAGCAGGTGGTCCGCAATCTCGTAGACAATGCGCTCAAATACGGTGCGCGCGATGGCATGGTCGAGGTGACGCTCGATACCGGGCGCGAATCGATGGCGCGGCTATCGGTGCGGGACAACGGCGAAGGCATTTCGCCCGAGCAATTGCCGCATCTCACGCGCCGCTTCTATCGCACGGATCCGGGTCGCAGCCGGGCCTCGGGCGGGACCGGGCTCGGGCTCGCGATCGTCAAGCACATCGTCCAGAGGCATCGCGGCCGGCTCGATATCGAAAGCGAGCTTGGCCGCGGCACCTGTGTCGTGGTTCGCCTCCCGATTGCCGAAACCGAAGAAGCAGCGCCGCACGATGACAGGGGCGAACGGCAATCGGCGCCCGACGAAACGCCGACATTGTCTTAGAGTTGTCTTATTTCTCCAACATTGGCGTGGCAGAGCATGACCGCACGGATATGCGGCCCAGCGCGCTGACCGATTCTCCGCACCGGTCGCACGGCGCAGGGCACGCTGCAAAGGGAACCCGAACCGACCGATGTCGCCGATAACTCTTCTTCTTATTGCTGTCGGGCTTGGCCTCCTGGGCTGGCTGGCCGGGCGGGCAAAAGCGTGGAGCTTCCAAAAGGCCGATTCCTCGGTGCGCACCGCCTCGCGCCCGGTCTATCATGCCTGGTATGTCGCGCTGTGGGTGGTCGTTCCGGTCCTGGCTTTCGTGCTGGTCTGGTCGCTGGCCGCGCCGCAACTGGTCATGCAGAGCGTTCTCGCATCGCCCGAGGCCGCGCAATTGCCCGCTTTCGGCTTCCAGCGCGATGTCTGGCTCAACGAAGCGCGCGCGGTGGCAACCGGCAACGCGAACGCGGTGTTCAATCCGAATGCCGAGATGCTGGTCGAACCGTTTCGTGAGGCGATCGGCCGTTACAACCTGATCGGCTATGCGATCACATTCCTGATCGCCTTTGCCGCCGGTGCCTTTGCCTTCCTTCGTCTGCGCCCCGATTTCCGCGCCCGCACCCGGGTCGAGCGCACCGTGATGATGGTGCTGCTGCTGGCCTCGCTCATGGCGATCCTCACGACTTTCGGCATCGTCGCCAGCCTCGTGTTCGAGACCATCCGGTTCTTCGGCATGGTGTCGCCGATCGATTTCCTGTTCGGCACCTTCTGGGGGCCGGACCCGATGAGCAATCCGGACAATCCCGACGGATCGCGGTTCGGCGCAATTCCGCTGTTCTGGGGCACGATCTTCATCGGCGCGATCATCGCCATGATCGTTGCCATACCGCTCGGCCTGATGAGCGCGATCTACCTCACCCAATATGCCGATCCGCGGCTGCGCCAATGGGTCAAGCCCGCGCTCGAGATCCTCGCGGGCATCCCCACCGTGGTCTATGGCTATTTCGCCGCCCTGACAGTGGCTCCGGCGGTGCGCGACATCGCGATCTCGCTCGGCGTGACCAGCGCCTCGAGCGAGAGCGCGCTGGCAGCGGGCGTGGTCATGGGGGTGATGATCATTCCCTTCGTCTCGTCAATGGCGGACGATTCGATGGCAGCAGTGCCCAGCGCCATGCGCGACGGCAGCCTTGCCATGGGCGCGACCCAGTCGGAAACGATCAAGCGGGTGCTGTTCCCCGCCGCGCTTCCGGGGATCGTGGCTGGCATCATGCTCGCGGTGAGCCGCGCGATCGGCGAGACCATGATCGTGGTCATGGCCGCAGGCGCATCGTCCAATCTCACCGCCAACCCGCTCGAGACGATGACCACCGTCACCTACCAGATCGTGGCCATGCTCACCGGTGAAGGCAGCTTCGACCACCCGGCTACGCTCAGCGCATTCGCGCTCGGTTTCGTCCTGTTCGTGGTCACTCTCGTGCTCAACATCATCGCTCTGCGTGTCGTGAAACGGTTCCGTGAGGCTTATGAGTAATTCCCAGGCAATCCCGGCCGGCGGTCCCACCCGCACCGATGCCTTCGCCAAGAGGCTGAACGAACGCTACCGCGCAGAACGCCGTTTCCGCGCGCTTGGCCTGTTCGCAATCGTGTTCTCGCTCGCGGTGCTTGTGTTCCTGCTCGGCAACATGCTCGCCAACGGCATTGGCGGATTCCAGCGGGCCGAGGTCGCGGTCACCATCGATTTCGCCGAAAGCGGCCTCGCGGTTGACGAGAACCTGATGGCGCAGCCCGATGCGGTGCAGGTGCTCGAACGGCAGGGCCTGCCGCAAACGGTCGAATATTTCGCAATCGAGGCGCTTGGCGAACAGGCCGCGGCCGAGGTCAGCCGGCAGGGTTGGCGCGATGTCGCGGCGGCGCTCCAATCCGATCCTTCGCTGGCGACCCGCGAGGAAACGCTCTGGCTTCCTGCCTCCTCGGACCTTGCTTCGGGCCTTGCCGGCGAGGGTTCGCCGCAAATGCAGGCGCTCGCAGCAGAAATGGCCGAACGCGGCCAGCTCGCCGAGAACTGGGACTGGGGCTTTTTCGCCCGCTCGGATGCGACCAGCCCTCAGCAGGTCGGCATCTGGGGCGCTCTCAAGGGATCGATCTACACCATGATCGTCACCTTCCTGCTCGCCTTCCCGATCGGTGTGCTGGCAGCGCTCTACCTCGAGGAATACGCGCCGCGTAACCGCTGGACCGACCTGATCGAGGTCTCGATCAACAATCTGGCCGCGGTCCCGTCGATCATTTTCGGCCTGCTCGGCCTCGCCGTGTTCCTGACGCTGTTTCCCAATCTGAGGTCGGCTCCGCTGATCGGCGGCATGACGCTCGCGCTGATGACCATGCCGGTCATCGTCATTTCCGGCCGCAACGCGATCAAGGCGGTGCCGCCCTCGATCCGCGATGGCGCGCTCGCGGTGGGAGCATCGCCTGTCCAGGTGGTGTTCCACCATGTCCTGCCGCTTGCCCTGCCCGGCATGCTGACCGGAACGATCATCGGCATGGCGCGTGCGCTCGGCGAAACGGCGCCGCTGCTGCTGATCGGGATGCGCGCATTCGTCGCGACCCCGCCCGAAGGCTTCACCTCGCCAGCGACGGTGCTGCCGATGCAGATTTTCCTGTGGTCGGATGAAATCGACCGCGGCTTTGTCGAGCGCACCAGCGCTGCGATCATCGTCCTCCTGCTGTTCCTCCTGCTGATGAACGGCATCGCCATCTACCTGCGCAACAAGTTCGAGAAGTCCTGGTGACCCTAGTCCACGAAAGCATCCAGCACGACACCAACGCCAAGATGAGCGCGCGCGACGTGTCGGTTTATTACGGCGACAAGAAAGCCATCGACGAGGTGTCGATCGACATCTCGCCCGATTACGTGACCGCCTTCATCGGTCCGTCGGGCTGCGGCAAGTCGACCTTCCTGCGGTGCTTCAACCGCATGAACGACACGATCCCCTCGGCGCGCGTGACCGGCACGATCGAGCTCGAGGGCGAGGATATCCACGGCGATGCGATGGACGTGGTCCAGCTGCGTGCGCGGGTCGGCATGGTGTTTCAGAAGCCCAATCCCTTCCCCAAGTCGATCTACGAGAACATCGCCTACGGCCCCAAGATCCACGGGCTTGGCGAGAAGAAGGCCGATCTCGACGTGATCGTCGAGAAATCGCTGACCCGCGCGGGGCTGTGGGACGAGGTCAAGGACCGGCTCGACGATTCGGGCACAGCCTTGTCGGGCGGCCAGCAGCAGCGCCTGTGCATCGCCCGCGCGATTGCCGTCGATCCCGAGGTCATCCTGATGGACGAGCCGGCTTCCGCGCTCGATCCGATCGCCACCGCCAAGATCGAGGAACTGATCGACGAGCTGTCGGGACGCTATGCGATCGTGATCGTAACCCACTCGATGCAGCAGGCTGCGCGTGTCAGCCAGCGAACCGCCTTCTTTCACCTCGGAAAAATGGTAGAATACGGAAAGACATCCGACATTTTCACCAATCCGATCGAGAAACGCACCCAAGACTATATCACTGGACGCTACGGATAATGGCAGACCACACAGTAAAGGCATTCGACGAGGACATCACCCGCCTGCGCGGTTTGATCTCCGAAATGGGCGGGCTCGCCGAGGTCGCGACGCACGAAGCGCTCGACGCGATGGTGCGCGGCGACGAGGAGCTCGCCAAGAAGGTCGTCAAGCGCGACAAGAAGATCGATGCGCTCGAAGCCGAGGTGGACAAGCTGGCGGTGCGGGTGATCGCGCTGCGTGCGCCGATGGCCGATGACCTGCGCGAAGTGATCGCCGCGCTCAAGATCGCCGGCGTGGTCGAACGGATCGGCGACTATTCGAAAAACATTGCCCGGCGCGTTGGCGCGATCGACGGGCGCGACCGGTTCGAACCGCTCACTCTCATCCCAGCCATGGGCGAGCTCGCGGCGGAAATGGTCCACGACGTGCTCACCGCCTATGCCGCCCGTGACGCCAATCTCGCGCGCGAGGTGATCGCCACCGACGCCAAGGTCGACGCATTCTACAACAGCATTTTCCGCAATCTGGTCAGCCACATGGTGGAAAATCCTGCCACCATTTCGAGCGCTGCCCAATTGCTGTTCGTGGCCCGCAACCTCGAACGGATCGGCGACCATGCCACCAATGTCGCGGAGATGGTCCACTTCGCCGCGACCGGCACCTATCCGCCCGAAGAAGACCGTTAGGGCGCAGCCACGTCCCACACTCCAAGCGCCGGGGAGGCTCATTTGTCCGTACCCAAACTGCTTCTCGTCGAAGATGACCCGGCGCTGTTCGAATTGCTGGAATTCCGGTTCAGCAAGGAGGGCTACGAGGTACGCGGCACCAGCGATGGCGACGAGGCGCTGGTCCTGGCGAGCGAGGAAGTGCCTGATCTCATCATCCTGGACTGGATGATCGAAGGCACCAGCGGGATCGAGGTATGTCGGCGCCTGCGCCGCGACAAGGCGACCGCGCATGTCCCGATCATCATGCTCACCGCGCGCGAATCCGAGGATGACCGCGTGCGCGGGCTGGAAACCGGCGCCGACGACTACCTGACCAAGCCGTTCTCGCCGCGCGAATTGCTCGCACGGGTCGCGGCGGTCATGCGGCGGATCCGCCCTGCGCTTGCCGGCGAGACCATCGAGGTCGGGGACATCCGGCTCGATCCGGTCGCGCACAAGGTCGAACGCGCGGGCCAGTCGCTGCAACTCGGTCCGACCGAATATCGCCTGCTCAAGTTCTTCATGGAAAGCCCGGGGCGCGTCTTCAGCCGCGGACAGCTGCTCGACGGCGTGTGGGGGACGGGATCGGACATCGAACTGCGCACGGTCGATGTTCACATCCGCAGGCTGCGCAAGGCGATTGGGGTGGAAGGCCTGAAGGACCCGATCCGCACGGTGCGTTCGGCAGGATATGCACTGGAGGCGGTCTAGCCTCCCCAGCTAGCGGCATAGACCCGCCCAGCGATCGTCCTGGTCGAAATGGAAATGGTCGGCATGGGCCTGGTTGTATTCGGGCGACAGCACAGTTGCGAAAACGCCGCATGCACCTTGCCGGATCTCGCGCAGGAAGCGTGCTTCGTCGTCCCCGCTTTCGCTGTCCCAGTCGCTCAGGACGCTGATGCTGCGGCCGTCTTCGAGCACGAAGCCCGCTATGTCGATCGCGTTTCCGGTGGCGTGTTCGCTCCACGCGCCTTCGCTGCGACCATAGAGGCGGCGGCAGGAGTACACCCCGAGATGCTCGATCCGCGCGACATCGCTGCCGAAAATTGCGCGCGCGGCAGGGGCCACGGTGCCCGTCCGCCACAATTCGAGCGCTGCGGCCATCGGGCAGGTCATCGGCGGCGAGGCAGGGGCAAGCGGATAATCGCCGAGCCGTGTTCGGTCGGGCCTGGCGCAGGCCCCCTCGCCTGCCGGTTCCAGCGCGGCATAGGCCACTTCGCTGCGGTCGAGCACTGCGCGGCAGCCAGGCACATCGTCCTTGAGCGCGGCGAGCTTGGATGCGGTCGCCATGCCGACCGGATGGCGCAGGTCGAGCGGTGCGGTGGGATCGTGCTGGGGATGCGCCTTGATCCAGGCATATCCGGCAAACAGGACCAGTGCTGCAATGGCGAGCCTGATGAAGCGCCGCTCGCCGGCGAAAGAGCCGATCTTGCGAGAGATGCGAAAGGGATTTTGCGAGCGGGGCATTGCTAGTGAAAGTCGCGAGACTTCGGAAGTATCCGGGCATTGCGCGGATGCCCTCCGGGCCGCGGCAGGTTGCGCAGGCCCCGCTTCGGCGCGCCGCCCGCATCGGGAAGCTGGTCGATCAGGTCGCGCGGCCGGATCGCCTCGGCCTCCTGACCGGGGATCGTTCCGGTGCCCGAGACAAGGTCATCGCGCGGATTGGCCATTTTCTTGCCACCCACCTGCGAGGGCAGCGGCGCGTTGACATGATCGGCACGCGCGACCGGCGCGTTGAGCATGTCGTCGGACAGCGCATAGAGGCTGTCGGTCGCATCGGTCATGTGGTGGGCGATGACGTGGATCACCTCGTCATCATATTCGACCCGGCCGCGCACTTCCATCAGACGCGCTCCCATCACCACCCGGCGCTGCTTTTCCTTGAGGTCAGGCCACACGACGAGATTGATAACCCCGGTCTCGTCCTCGAGCGTGATGAAGCACACCCCCTTGGCGCTGCCCGGGCGCTGGCGGATCAGGACCACGCCGGCGACCTGGACCATGCTGCGGAACTTCTTCGCTCTCAGGTCGCAGGCGCGCACGAAACCGCGTTCGCCGAGGCTGGCGCGCAGAAACGCCATCGGGTGCGCCTTGAGGCTCAATCGCGTGGTCTGGTAATCGGCCACCACCTCTTCCGACAAAGGCATTGCGGGCAAGGCCGTGCGCGCGCGTTCCGCCCCCTCCTCGCGCGCCGCGGCTGCGCGGAACAGCGGCAGGTCGGGTTCGGCGATCAGGCTGCGCGCATCCCACAAGGCCTGCCTGCGCGAAAGCTGCATCGAGGCAAAGCAATCCGCGCTTGCGAGCCGCTCGATATGCGCCGGGCCAAGCCCGCCGCGCTCGCGCAGTTCGGCGACATCGCGGTAAGGCCCGGTTTCCTCGCGCACCGCGATCAGCCGGGCGGCGACATGCTCTGGCAGGCCGTCGATCTGCCGCAGGCCGAGCCTGAGCGCGATATGCCGGTCATAGCGGCCGGACCTGGTCTCGCTCGCCTCCCCGATCTCCTCGAGCGTGCAGTCCCATTGCGAACGGTTGACGTCGGCCGGCAGCACCGCGACCCCGTGCTCGCGCGCATCGCGCACGATCTGGGCAGGCGCATAGAAGCCCATGGGCTGCGAATTGAGTAGCGCGGCGGCAAAGGCCGCGGGAAAGTGGCATTTGAGCCAGCTCGAGACATAGACGAGGTGAGCAAAGCTCGCCGCGTGGCTTTCGGGAAAGCCATATTCGCCAAAGCCGCGGATCTGGTTGAAGCAGCGCTCGGCAAATTCGCGGTCATAGCCGCGCGTCACCATCCGCTCGACCATCATGTCCTGAAGCTCGTCGACCATGCCGCGCGAACGGAAGGTCGCCATCGCCTTGCGCAACCGGTTGGCCTCGGCGCTGGAGAACCTCGCCGCATCGAGCGCGATCTTCATTGCCTGTTCCTGGAAGATCGGGACGCCCAGAGTGCGTTCGAGGATGCTGGAAAGCTCGTCGGGCGGCCCGTGCGCGGGCGATGGTTTGGGGATCACCACCTGTTCGGCCCCGCGGCGGCGTTTCAGGTAGGGATGGACCATGTCGCCCTGGATCGGCCCGGGCCGCACGATCGCGACCTGGATCACGAGATCGTAGAATTCGCGCGGGCGCAGGCGCGGGAGCATGTTCATCTGCGCGCGGCTCTCGACCTGGAACACGCCGAGCGAATCGCCCTTGCGCAGCATCGCATAGGTTTCCGGGTCCTCGCGCGGGACGGTTGCGAGCGTGAGCGCGCGGTCGTGGTGGTTTTCGAGCAGGTCGAGGCACTTCTTGATGCAGGTCAGCATGCCCAGTGCGAGCACGTCGACCTTAAGGATGCCCAATGCCTCGATATCGTCCTTGTCCCACTCGATGAAACTGCGATCGGGCATGGCGCCATTGCCGATCGGCACGGTCTCGGTCAGCGCGCCCTGGGTGAGGATGAACCCGCCGACATGCTGCGAGAGGTGGCGCGGCATCCCGATCATCTGCTCGGTCAGCTTGAGCACGCGGCGAAGGTGCGGATCGGTCACGTCCATGCCGGTTTCGGCGGCGTGCGCCTCGCTGATCTCGCGCCCCCACCCGCCCCACACGGTCTTGGCCAGGCTCGCGGTGACATCCTCGGACAGGCCCATCGCCTTGCCCACTTCGCGGATCGCCATGCGCGGGCGGTAATGGATGACGGTCGCGGTCAGCCCGGCGCGGTGGCGGCCATATTTGCGGTAGATGTACTGGATCACCTCCTCGCGCCTTTCGTGCTCGAAATCGACGTCGATATCGGGCGGCTCCTTGCGCTCCTCGGAGATGAAGCGGTCGAACAGCAGCTGGTGCTTGGCCGGGTCGACACTCGTGATCTCGAGGCAGTAGCACACGGCCGAATTGGCCGCGCTTCCGCGCCCCTGGCACAGGATCGGCGGATCGACGCTGCGGGCGAAATCGACGATGTCCTTGATGGTGAGGAAGTAGCGCGCAAGATCGAGCTTGGCGATCAGGGCGAGTTCGCGGTCGAGCGTGTCGCGCACGCTGTCGGGCACGCCCGAGGGATAGCGCCGCTCGGCCCCGGCCCAGGTCTCGATCTCGAGATATTCCTGCGGGGCCATGCCGTCGGGATAGATTTCCTCCGGATATTCGTAGGCCAGTTCCTCGAGGCTGAAGTCGCAATTGTCGGCAATGTCGCGCGCGGCATGGATCGCATGCGGCCAGCGCGCGAACAGCCGCACCATGTCCTGCGGGCTCTTGAGATGCCGCTCGGCATTGGCGTGAAGCAGGTGCCCGGCCCTTGCCACCGTGGTCTTGTGGCGAAGCGCGGTCATCACGTCCTGCAACGGGCGGCGTTCGGGCGCGTGGTAATGGACATCGTTGGTGGCGAGCAGCGAAAGGCCGTGCGCGCGGGCGAGCGCATCGAGCCGGTCGATCCGCGCGACATCGTCCCCGCGGTAGAGATAGCTCGCGGCAAGGTGACGCAAGGTCGGAAGCTGGCGAACGAGGTGCGGAAGCAATTCGGCAAAGGAGGCGGTGATCGTGTCCGGATCGCTTGCGCTTTCATCCTCGTGCAGCGCGACGACATTGCTCGGCACCGCGATGGTCAGTTCGGCCATCGGGTCCTCGGGCGGGACCAGCACCAGTTGCACGCCTTCGCCGTGCTCCGCCAGCATGGCGAGATCGATCTCGCAAACGCCCTTTTCCTGCCACTCGCCCGACAAGGTCTGCATGCGTCCCTTGCTGATCAGGCGGCACAGCCGGCCATAGGCGGCGCGGTCGCGGGGATAGGCGAGGAAGGCGAGGCCCTCGACCGTCTCGATCCGGCAGCCGATCACCGGGGTGAGCTTGAGCGTGCGCGCCTCGGTATGGATGCGCACCACGCCGGCGAACGAATTGGCATCGGCGATCCCGATCGCGTCATATCCCAGCGCCCGCGCGGTGGTCACGAGATCGACCGCGTCAGAGGCCCCTCGCAGGAAGCTGAAACAGCTGACAAGGCCGAGCTCGACGAAGGGCGCGCGCGGGGGTGTATCGATCAGGTCGGGATCGACATCGATCGTGCGCTTGTCGGGGGTGAGCGGCGCGTCGGGCATGTCACGCCGCGATTTTTCCGAGCCGCTCTTTCACCGCTGCAAGGTCGGCTGCGAACAGAGCGGCCTGTTTCTCGCGCGCTTCGCCTTCGAGCCGGAGCAGGTAGGAGGGATGCGCGCTGACCCACATTTCCGCCCCGTCCTCAAGCGCGAAGGGCTGGCCGCGCGCCTTGGAAATGCTCACCGTGCGCCCCAGCAGGCTGCGCGCCGCGCTCGCGCCCAGCGCCAGCACCAGCTTCGGCTTGACGATGGTGCGCTCGGCCTCGATCCACCAGCGGCAGGTGTCGATCTCCTTTGCGCCGGGCGATTGGTGGATGCGCCGCTTGCCGCGCTGGACATATTTGAAATGCTTGACCGCATTGGTGACATAGGCCGCGCCGCGATCGATGCCGGTGCGCTCGAGATACTGGTCGAGCAATTGCCCCGCAGGGCCGACAAAGGGACGCCCGCTTTCATCCTCCTGGTCGCCCGGCTGCTCGCCCACGATCATCAGCGTCGCATCGCGCGGCCCCTCGCCCATTACCGCGCGGTTGTGCAGTTCGCCGATCGGGCACTTGCGGCAATTCTCGATCGCCCTGGCGATGGCGGGAAGCGTCTCGGGCCTTTCCTCGAATGCGAGCGCGCCGGTTTCGACCATGCTCGCCTCGCGCGCCTGCGCCCCGGCGATGAGGTCGGGGATGAGTTCGGCCTCGGGCATGTTCTTCCAGTATTTGCGCGGCATCTCCGAAAGCATCGCGCCGACCTTGAGCCGGGCGGGATTGAAGATCGAGGCGTAATAGGACTTCCACAAATCCTCGATCGGGTCGCCGCTGGGCGCGTCGGAACGCCTTGCAGGACCGCTTTCGCGCATGGTCTCGCCGTCCCAGTGGATGCAGCCGCGCGGGGTGAGGATCGACCAGTTCATGCTGGCAAAGCGGCGCATGAAGAAACCCGCATTGGCGCGCACGATGTGGTGATCGGGTTCGAACCAGGCGACGTAATGCGCGGCGCCATCCTCGCCTGCCACTTCGCGGAAGCGGACGAAGGCGTGCATCTTGTGGCTGTCGCGGCGGACCGACTTGTCGAGTTCCTCGAGCCGGCGGACATCGGGGTCGGCCTTGTCCTCGAGAAAGCGCGGGTTCGCCTGCATCCGCCACAGGATGCGGTAGAGCAGGCCGAAGCGTTCGGGGTCGGAATGGAGCGCGGCATTGCGCGCAAGGTTCATGAAGCGTTTCGACACGCGCACGGGCCGCGCATCGGGCTCGGGCACGGGCAGCCGCTTGGCCCCGCGCGACGGCCCGTCCTGCGCGAACAGATCGCCCGTCCCGCCCGGCTCGACCCACGAGATCCGGTCAGGCGGCACGTCGCACTGGATCAGGGAGCGCGCGCGTTCGCGCCAGAACCCGAAATCGTCGGGTGCGGGCAGGTTGACGACATAATGCGCGCCCAGGGAAACGTTCTGCATCGCGGTCACGGGTCACTCATCAGAACAGCTCCAGCTGTTCCTGCCTCGGGGCAAGCAGCGTGCGCAGATCGGCGCGGTCGGTCAGCAGCGTCGGGCGCCAGTCGAGCGCGACGAGGAACGGGCGCACCTTGGAAATCGACTGGGTCAGCCGCGCCACGTCGTCGAGCCGCAGGGTCCGGTGGCGACGCGCGGCAAGGATCCGCTTGACCGCGGTGGTCCCCAGCCCGGGCACGCGCAGCAATTGCTCCTTCGTGCCGCGATTGACATCGACCGGGAATTGCTCGCGAAACTTCAAGGCCCAGGCGAGCTTGGGATCGATGTCGAGCGGCAGGTTGCCGTCCGCCTCGGTCGCCTGCTGAACCTCGGCCGGCGCATAACCGTAGAACCGCATCAGCCAGTCGGACTGGTAGAGCCGGTGCTCGCGCATCAGCGGCGGACGCTTCAAAGGCAGGACCGCGCTTGCATCGGGGATCGGCGAAAACGCACTGTAATAGACGCGGCGCAGGCCAAAACTGTCATAGAGCGCACTTGCCCGCCCGACGATGTCGCTGTCGCTCGCCTGGTCGGCGCCGACGATCATCTGGGTCGACTGGCCCGCGGGCGCAAAGCGCGGCGCGTGGCGGAACCGCTTGCGCTCGTCCTTGGCCTCGATGATGCGGTCCTTGGTCTTGGCCAGCGCGCCTTCGATCTGGCCTTCGTCCTTGTCGGGCGCGAGCCGGGTCAACCCTTCGCGGGTGGGCAGTTCGACATTGATCGAGACCCGGTCGGCATGAAGCCCGGCCTGGTGGATCAGTTCGGGATCGGCCTCGGGAATGGTCTTGAGATGAATGTAGCCGCGAAAATCGTGCTCCTCGCGCAGGATCCGCGCGGTCTCGACCATCTGTTCCATCGTGTGGTTCGAGCTCTTGATGATGCCCGAGGACAGGAACAGCCCCTCGATATAGTTGCGGCGATAGAAACTGAGAGTGAGATCGGCGATTTCCTGCGGGGTGAAACGCGCGCGCCGCACGTTCGAGCTCTTGCGGTTCACGCAGTAATGGCAATCGAAGATGCAGTGATTGGTCAGCAGGATCTTGAGCAGCGAGATGCAGCGCCCGTCAGGCGCATAGGCGTGGCAGATCCCCATCCCCTCGGTCGAGCCGATCCCGCCGCTCTTGCTGTTGCGCTTGGCGGTGCCGGACGACGCGCACGAGGCATCGTATTTCGCCGCATCGGCGAGGATTTCGAGCTTGTCGCGCAAGCTTTGCGGTTTGTGGGAATGGGCCATCGAAAGTCTCGATGTTCCATATATGTTCTAGGGTTGGAATTGCCAAGGGCAAATCGCGCGTTCTTCCGCGGTTCAGGGGCCGACAGGCTCCTTGCCGCGCCCGTTTCAGATACGCCGGCTCTTGGGCGTGTCGTCCTGGAGATCGGGCAGGATCGAGGCACACAGATGATCGAGCACGGCCGGGTGCATTTCGCCTTCGAAGGCCACCCCGGCTATCCGGTCCTCGACCCATACGATCCGGCCGAGCGGGGCCTGGACGCCTGCGACCTTCATCGTGACGCGATCGCCGATCCGGGCGAAGCCTGCGCCTCCCTTGATCCGGCATCCGCCTTCGGAGATGTCGAGGAGATCGACGAAAACCACGCGCGACTGCACCCTGCTCTTTACCATGAGGCGCAGTGTGCGGCGGCCTGAGGAGCGCGAGGTGTGTTGCTCATCCATGCCTCATCGTTGCACAATGTGGTAAAAGGATCGTGAATTTGTGCCCTCGCATGGTGCGCGGGTCAGGCCGACAGCCCCTGAACGAACCAATCGGGCATCGCGCCGCGCCCGTCACCGGCAAGGCCGTGGCGGTAGATCCAGTAGCGTCGCCCCTCGCCATCCTCGATCCGGTAGTAATCGCGCAATCGCACCGTCGAACGTGCGCGCCACCATTCGGGCGCGATCCGCTCGGGGCCCTCGACCCGCGCGACATCATGCACCTTGCCGCGCCAGCGGAAGCGCTGCGGATAGCCATCGGGCGAGGCATAGAGCACCGCGATCCTTTCGGGCCGGTCGAGCAGCTTGAGCGGACGCTCGCGATATGTCGCAGCCCCCGCAGCGCCCGGCACCGGGGCGAGCGGCGGCTGCCATTCCTGCGCGCGTTCGGGCAGGTGGCTTTCATAGGGCACCGGGCGGCGGATCGCCTGCGGGCCAAGTCGCACGCCGAGCCGGTCGATACAGGCGGAAAGCGAGGTGCCGTGGCGTTCGGCGGCGTGCTCGACATCGCCTTGTGCCGCATCGAGCGGTTCGGACCAGCTCGCGCGCAGCCGCACGGTCTCGATCCCGAACCCGGCCTCGATATCGTCGAGTTTTCCGGCGAACAGCCGCGCGATGTGCGCCGCCTCGCGGGTCGCCGCGGCGAGTTCGAGGCGGCGCACGATCACCTCGCCATCGACCCGCCACAGCCCGAGCTCGAGCCGCCGCGCGCCCTCACCGCGCGCTTCGAGTTCGCGCGTCATGTCGGCGCACAGGTCATCGAGCACCCGGTCGAGCAGCGAACGATGGCGCAGCGGCTCCATCAGCCGCCGCTGGACCAGGGGCATGTGCTGCGGGACGATCGGGAGCAGCGGCTCGGGCACTCGGCCGCACAGCTGGTCGAGCCGGATCAGCGGATTGGCCGCGGGCGATTTGCGGTTGCGGAACCGGCGCTGGAGCGAATCGCGCGCCGCCGCCTCGCTCCGGTCGGTGGCACCCTCCATGATCCCGGCCAGCTCGCCGAGCCGCTTGAGCCCGAGCCGCCGCAGCACGGTGAGCACGTCCTGGTCGAGCCGCAGCGCCGCCACCGGCAGGTCGGCAAGCGCGCGCATGATGTCGTCGCGGTCATCGAGGATCGCGCGCGGCGGGCCGAAATGCGCCAGCGCCCAGGCCGCCCCGGCACTCGGCGCGATGGCCGCGCGCACCGCGAGACCGCGCCGGGCGAAACGCGCCTCGACATCGGCGAGGAGCTTCGCCTCGCCTCCGAACAGATGGGCTGCGGCGGTGATATCGACCAGCACACCATCGGGCGGGTCGAGCGCGCTCCACGGGCCCCAGCGCTGCGCCCAGACGGCGAGCTTTTCGAGGAAGGCGAGATCGCCGGCAGGATCGGCCGGGGCGGTGCGGACCTCGGGGCAAAGAGTGCGCATGTCGGCCAGCATCATCCCGGCCTGCGCACCCGCTTCGATCCCGGCCCGGTTGGCCGCCTCGATCCGGGGGCCATGCGCGGTCTCGGTGATGAGCACGGTGGGAAAGCGGTCGGGGTGGTCCTCTCCCTCGCCCTTCTCTCCCCCGGTGTCAGGCGCGAGCGACAGCCGCCAGCGATCGACCGACAGTCTTGCGCACCAGAGCGCCAGGATGCGCCGAGCGGGCGGCTGCGATGCTGGCGCCGATCCCGATCGCTTCGGGGGTGTTGGTGTTGGCGGCGCGCGCGGTGCGCTGCGCGGCGAGGCGTCCGTCTTCATCGCTCAATATCCATTGTCCGGGGGCGTGGCTGCGCGCGCGAAACAGCTCTGCCTTCCACGCCGGGGCCCCTGGCGCAGCCGGGTTCCACAAGGGCTCTGCCGATGACGCGGCTGCGACCCGCCAGCGCATCCGTGCCGATGACAGGTCGGCCTCAGCCTCGATCCGCACGATCCACAAGGCCACGCCATGCTTTTCGGCGGCGAGGCTGAGTCGGCGCGAAGCGGTGAAATCGAGCGCGCGCGGATTGCCCGCGATCTCTGCGATCACGCAGGCCAGGTCGCGGCAGCGCGCGCCCTCCTCGAGCGCGAACAGCGCATCTTCCGGGCTCGCCGCCTCGACATGGATCAGCCGGTCGCGCCAATCGGCGGGGAGTCCGTGGAGATAGGGCCGCCCGTTCAACTGGAGCGCACGCCTGTCCTGCACCCACAGCACCTGGCGGCGGTCCTCGGCCTCGGCAAGAGGATCCTCGCCAACCGCGCTCGCGCTCAATGCATCGCGCGCCAGTGCCAATGCGAGACCGGCGCCGGCAGCGCTGTCAGCCGAGGCGAATATCTCGCTGTGAAAGGGCTGGTCGGAAAGGCCGGGGCGCCAGCGAGCCTCGCGCGCTTTCGACAGCTTCCTGATGTCCCTTGCCGAGAGCTGCGGCACTGCCGATACGCACGCCTGTGCGCCCCGCGCCGCAGCGCAGGAGAGAGAGGACAGGTCGCGCGCTTTCGCGCCGGAGGAGAGATCAGGTCTGGTCATAGGAACATTCAGGAGACTCGAATCCGGCCCCTTTGTTCCCATTATGTTCCAAGTTGGACGACGAGTCCAACGCCTTTTTCGCGCGTCCGGCACCCCGCCAAAGAACGGCGAATGATCCGGCGTACGATCCGCACCATCGCCCGCAAGCGGAACGAGCGCGCCTGCCCGGCATTGATTGGACAAAGGAGACACGATCATGCGTACCGCCCAAGGCAAGGCCGACGAACTCAGGACCGAGTTCTGGAAAGCCCTCGCCGATTCGCCCTTCCTCTTTCTACAGCTTGACGGCAAGCCCGAAAGCGCTGTCCCGATGAGCGCACAGCTCGACAAGGACGCCGATAGCGCGATCTGGTTCTTCACTCACAAGAACAGCGATTTCTGCAAGCTCGGCGCTGCCACCGCCACCTTCGAGGCAAAGGGACACGACATGTTCGCCCGCTTCAACGGCACGCTGGCCGAGGAAACGAGCCAGGAACGCTTCGACCAGTTCTGGTCCAATTTCGTCGAGGCCTGGTACGAGGGCGGCAAGGACGATCCCGATATCGCCTTCCTGCGGATGGACCTTGGCGATGCCGAAATCTGGTCGGGCGATCTCGGCCTGCTCACCACCGCCAAGATGGCGCTGGGCAAGACCGTGCTCGACGAGGCCGAGGAAGAGCACGCGCGCGCCGTGCCGCTGTAAGACCGGCACGAAGCCGCAAAGAAAAAAGGGCCGCCCGGCAAAGGCGGCCCTTTTCGTATCATGATCGTCCGGGGCGAACGCCCTAGCTGGTCAGCCCGACCACCAGGATCACCGCGAGTGCCACCGGGCAGACGAAGCGCACGAGAGCGCGCCAGGTCATGTGGAGCCAGCCGTCGAGACCATTCTCCTGGTCGATCAGCCGCACATCGGCGACCCAACCGACGAAGATGCAGGTCAGGATCGCGCCAATCGGCATGAACAGCTTGGCTGTCACCCCGTCGAGCGTGTCGAAGAAATTGGTCTCGGCAAACAGCGGAATGAAGCCGAGCGGATGGAAGTCGGCGATCTCGTTGAACGAGAGCGAGGCCAGCACACCGAGCACCGCCGCACCAAATCCCACGATCAGCGTCGCGGTCGGCCGCTTCATCTGGAATTTCTCGAACATCCAGGCGGTCGGCGCCTCGAGCAGCGAAACCGAACTGGTCAGAGCGGCGAAGAACACCATGACGAAGAAGAACAACCCGATCAGCGAGCCAAGCGGCATCGCCTGGAAGGCGATCGGCAATGACTGGAACATCAGGCCCGGCCCAACGCTCGCCGACAGACCGGCGGCAAACACGATCGGGAAGATGGCAAGGCCTGCAAGCAGGGCGATCGCTGTATCGGCACCTGCAATGATGCCCGAGGTTTCGCCCAGATTCGTGTCACGGCTGGCATAGGCGCCGTAGGTCATCATGCCGGCGACGCCCAGCGAGAGCGAGAAGAACGCCTGCCCGACGGCAGCCAGCATCACCTCGCCCGTCAGTTTCGAGAAATCGAAGGTGAACAGGTAAGCCACCGCCTCGGAGAAATTGCCGGTGAAGGCGCCATAGATCGTGATTCCGAGAAACAGCAGGAAGAACAGCGGCATGAGATAGACCGCGACCCATTCGATCCCGCTCGACACGCCGCGCGCGACGAAGAAGATCGTCACCGCGAGAAAGCCGAGATTGAGCCCGACCATCAGCGAACCATTGCCGAACAATCCGGGAAGCAGCCCTTCGATATCGGAGGGATCGCGGCCCTGGAACGCTCCTCCGGTCAGCCCGGTCTGGAACAGGTCGCCTGCGAAGACCGCGATGTAATAGACCACCCAGCCTCCGACCACGCAGTAGAAGCTGAGGATCAGGAAGGCCGCAAAAACGCCGAGCGAGGCAAGCACGCTCCATCCTTCGCTCGCATGCGAATCGCGCGCGACCTTGCGAACGCTTTCGGGAGCCGAGGCCTGGCCGTGGCGACCGATCAGCACTTCCGACAAGAGCACCGGCAAGCCGATCAGGAGGACGCAGAAAATGTAGAACAGGACAAACGCCCCGCCCCCGTTCTCGCCCGCTTCTGCGGGAAAGCGCCACATATTGCCGAGGCCGACGGCCGATCCGACCGCTGCCAGGATGAACGCGCTGCGCGAAGACCAGTTTTCGTGGCGTGAGCCTGCTGCTGCCATGGTGCGTTGAATTCCTCTTTATCCGCGCGCTTGTTCGCAGCGCGCTCTCCCTTTGGGCCTATCTGCAATGTTTCAGCCCCCGCGCCAAGGGGCAAGCGCGCGAACGCTTTGCCTTATCCCAGACCGGACGCTAGATCGCTTGCCCATGTCGACCACATTCCAGCTCGATACGAGCACCAGCCGGGCCAATCCCACTCCCAAGCCGCGCAAGCGCCTGACCGTGCCCAAGATCCGCGATCACAAGAAGGACGGCGAGACCCGCGAACCGCTGGTCATGCTCACCGCCTATACGGCGCGGCAGGCGCAATTGCTCGATACCCATTGCGACCTGCTCCTGGTCGGCGATTCGCTCGGCCAGGTGATTTACGGGCTCGATTCGACCATTCCGGTCAGCCTCGAAATGATGGCCAATCACGCCGCTGCGGTTGTGCGCGGGAGCTATCACGCGGTGGTCGTGGTCGACTTGCCCTTCGGCTCCTACGAGGGATCGAAGGAACAGGCCTTCGAGAGCGCGGCATGGCTGCTCAAGCAATCGGGCGCTGCGGCAGTGAAGCTCGAAGGCGGGGAAGCCATGGCCGAGACGGTCGAATTCCTCAATGCGCGCGGGATCCCGGTGATGGGCCATGTCGGCTTGACCCCGCAGGCGGTCAACGTGCTGGGTGGCTATGCCGCGCGCGGGCGCTCGGATGCCGAGGCCGAGAAGATCGTCTCCGACGCGGTCGCGCTCGACAAGGCAGGCGCATTCGCAATCGTGATCGAAGGCGTGGTCGAACCGATCGCGATCGCCGCGACCGAGGCTGTCGCGTGCCCGACGATCGGCATCGGCGCCTCTGCCCAGTGCGATGGCCAGGTGCTCGTGACCGAGGACATGCTCGGCATGTTCGAACGGGTGCCGCGCTTCGTCAAACGTTACGAGGACATCGCCAGCGTGATCGACAGGACGGTCGAGCAATACGCATCGGAAGTGCGCGCGCGCAGCTTCCCGACCGAGGATCAGACCTACCAGCCCAAGTGACCGCCCTGCCCCGCCCCGCTAGCCGCGCGCGAGCCGGTTCGCGAGCGGGGCAGCGATCAGCAGCTGGAACAGGTGATAGAGCAGCAGCGGTGCGATAACGAAGCCGGCCACTTCGGGAGCGAACAGGATCGCGGCAAGCGGCGCGCCGATGGCGACGCTTTTCTGGGCACCGGCAAACAGGAACGCGATCCGGTCCGCGCGCGCAAGGCCCAGCGCTCCGCCTGCAAGCCACGCCCCGCCGGTAGCGAAAGCAAGGAAACCCGCGACCAGCGCGATCAGCAACGCCCAGTCTGCAGCACCGAACATCGCGCCCAGCCCTTGTTCGACCGCCCCTGAAAAGGCGACGTAGACGGCGATCCCGATCACCACGCGGTCGAGCCAGGCGACCTCGGCCTTGCGTGCGGCGAGCCAGCCAATCGTGCGTTTCTGGACCGCCTGGCCGATTGCGAAAGGCAGGAGCAGGATCGCACCGATGCGAAGGATCGTCTCGGTCCCGATCTCGGCCGCCTCGCTTCCCGCAAGAAGCGCGAAGAGCGGCGCGGTCACGAACACCCCGGCAATATTGATAAGCGCCGCGCCGATGACCGACAATGCGGTGTTGCCGCCTGCAAGGCTGGTATAGGAGGTCGCCGACTGCACCGTTGAAGGCAGCGTGCCGCAGAACAGAAAGCCCAGCGCGACCAGCGGCGGCAGCACTTGGCTGGCAATCTGAGACAGCCCCAGCCCCGCCAGCGGCATGACGCCGAACACCCATGCACCCAGCGGCACGAAGAACCGCCAATTGGCGAGCGCCCTCGCGATCTCGCCGCGCGCAATGCGCATGCCATTGACAAGGAAAAGCAGAAAGATCGCGCCATTGGCAATCGCCTGGGCAAACACGCGACTTTCGCCTTCGGCCGGCACCAGCGCCGCCAGGATTGTGGCGAGCACGAGCACCGCGATCATCGGGTCGGCGATCAGGGAAAGCGAACGGCGCATCTCTCTTGCGAGCCTTGTACGCACACGCTGCGATTGTCGAGTGCGCGTGCTCAGCGCGCCGCGAACGGCCCCGGTTTGAGCGCGCGGCGCAGTGCGTCGAACCGCGCAGCCTCCTCGCGATCGCCCAGCGCTTCGGCTGCCTCGGCGCGCAGGGCCAGAACGCCCAGATCGCTGGCAGCGCCCAAACCAATCGCGGTGTCGAGCAGGACCGCGACCCGCAACCAGTCCTCGCGCTCGGCGCTGAGTTGGGCGAGCAGGAACAGGAGATCGGGGTTCTGAGGATCGCCCCTTGCCGCGCGCACCAGCAATGCCTCGGCCGCCTCGGTATCGCCGAAAGCGCGAGTCGCGGCGAACAGCTTGCGCGCCAGCGGAGCCGAACGGCGCACCCGTGCCGCGGTGCCGTAATATTCGAGCGCGCGCTCGATATCGCCGCCAGCGAAGGCGGCGTCGCCTGCGAGCAGGTGTACGTCTCCCGAAGATGGCCAACGCGCGAGATAGCGCTCGCTCGCGCGCCGGGCGGCGGCGGTATTGCCGGCGGACAGCGCTGTGCGGATCGTGGCTGTCGGCTCTGGAAGCAAACGCGTAGCTTCGAGCCCGATCATCGCGGCTTCGCGCGGGACCAGCGCCCGTTCAATCAGTGACAAGGCGCGCTCGCGGTCGCCCGAGCGTTCGAATGCGCGGCCCACCAGCATCACCAGGTAGGGCGATGCCTGCGGCTTTGCTGCGCGTTCGGCGAAGCGGTCGATGATCTCTCGGTCGCGCCCACCCAGCCACAGCGAGCGCGCGAGCAATTCGTTCACGCGGATATTGGCGGGCATGCGCTCGGCCAGTTGCTCGAGCGTTTCGGCTGCGGTGTCGTGATTGCCTTGCTGGAGATTTACGATGGCATCGAGCATCATCGCGGCTGCCACGCCCCTCTGGCTCAGCCCACTGCGATCGATCAGGGTGCTGGCAAGCACCGGGTCATTGGCCCGTGCGGCCAGCACCGCCTGGAAGAACGGCACTTGCGCAGCGCCCGTATCGACCTCGGCAAGCCGGCGGACCGCGGCCAGCATGGCGCGGTATCGACCAAGCTCACCCAATGTCGCCGCGTGATCGGCAAGCGCTTCGCCATTCGCTGGATCGGCAGCGATCGCCGCCTCGAACCATGGCAGCGCCTCGGCATGGCCATGCGCATCGCGAACGAGCTGCGCGCGCATGAGCAGAGCGGGCGCAAAGGCCGGGTCGAGCGCGAGCGCGTGATCGGCCGCCTCAATCGCGAGTAGGTGTTCGCCGCCGCGAAAGCGCAGCCGCGCGATATCGACCCACAGCCCGGGGCTTTGCGGATCGATCGCGAGCGCTTCGTCGTAGAGCCTTCCGGCCTCGGCCAGCGCGCCGCCGCGCACAGCCACGCGCGCATCCTCGACCAGTTCGAGAAAATCGGGCGTGCCGGTCAGGGCGGATCGCTCGCTGGCGCTGTCCTCGTTGGCACAGCCAGCAAGAGCGAGCGCCAGCGCACCGGCGGCAAGGAGGGCGGCGCGCCTAGGCATGCAGGTCATATTGCTTGAGCAGGTCGTAAAGCGTCGGGCGGCTGATCCCCAGCAGCTTGGCGCTGCTCGAGATATTGCCCTCGCTGCGCGCGAGCGCATGGCGGATCACGCGGCGGTCGGCGGCTTCGCGCGCGGCCTTGAGGTTGAGCACGTCGCTGGGCTCCTCAGCCTCGTCGACGAAATCGAGATCGCCGGCATTCACCAGCTTTCCATCGGCCATGATGACCGCGCGCTTGACCCGGTTTTCAAGCTCTCGGACATTTCCCGGCCAGTCATGCGCGTCGATCGCGGAAAGCGCATCGGGGGCAAAGCCGGTAACCGACGGGTTCATTTCCTTGGCAAAGCGCTTGAGAAACGCCTTGGCGAGGAGCACCGCATCGCCATGGCGTTCGGCGAGCGTGGGGATGCGGATGACGATCTCGGCGAGACGGTAGAACAGGTCTTCGCGGAAAGTGCCCTCGCCGATCATCGCCTCGAGGTCCTGGTGGGTGGCGCACACGATCCGGGTATCGACCGCAATCTGCTTGCGCCCGCCGATCCGCTCGATCGTCCGTTCCTGAAGGAACCGCAACAGCTTGACCTGCAGCGGCAGCGGGATGTCGCCCACCTCGTCGAGAAACAGCGTGCCGCCATGGGCGCTTTCGATCTTGCCCTCGGTAGTCTTGACCGCGCCGGTGAAAGCGCCCTTTTCGTGGCCGAACAGCTCGCTTTCGAGCAGGTTTTCGGGGATCGCGGCGCAATTGATCGCGACAAACGGACGGTCGGCGCGGTTCGATGCCTCGTGAAGCCCGCGTGCGAGCAATTCCTTGCCCGTCCCGCTCGCACCCAGCAGCATGACCGATACGTTGGTCGATGCCACGCGCTCGATCGTGCGTGCGACCTTGACCATTTCGGGCGCGCCGGTGATCAGCCGGCCGAGCACGGTCTTGTCCTCGCTCGCATGGGCCAGCAAGCGGCGGTTCTCGCTCTCGATCGCGTGCAGGTTGAAGGCACGCCGCACGATCAGGCCGAGCGCATCGATGTCGAGCGGCTTCTGGTAGAAATCATAGGCCCCTCGCTCGACTGCCTTGAGCGCGCTTTCGCGGGCCCCGTGACCGCTTGCGACGATCACCTTGGTATCGGGCTTGAGCGCCATGATCGCATCGAGCACGGCGAACCCCTCGCTCGTCCCATCGGGATCGGGTGGCAGGCCGAGATCGAGCGTCACCACCGCCGGCGCTTCGCTGCGAAGTGCGGCGATCGCGCTGTCGCGGTCGCCCGCGATCACGACTTCGAAATCGTCATAGGCCCATTTGAGCTGCGCCTGCAGGCCCTCGTCGTCCTCGATCACCAGCAATGCCGGTTTCTTCTCACCCATCATGCGACCTTTTCGTGTGGAGTGTTCTGTGTGCGGGCGGCGAGCCGGGCGGCCTCGGGCACAGGCAGGGCAATGCCGAAACGGGTGCCCACGCCTTCACGCGATTCGACCGTCAGTCTTCCGCCCATCGCCTTGATCATTTCGCGCGCTTCGAAAGCGCCGATGCCGAACCCGCCCTGTTTCGAGGAAACGAAGGGCTTGAACAGGCTCGAGCGGACATATTCCGGCGCCATGCCGGTGCCTGAATCGATCACGTCGATCTGTCCGGTCAGGGCGTCGCGGGTCACGGTAAGGAAGACCGGTTGCCCGTTCGCGCTCGCATCGACCGCGTTCTGGACGAGGTGGATCAGCGCTTGTTCGAGCGCGTCGCGATCGGCGAGGACGGTGACCTGTTCGTCCGCGGTGCAGGTAACCGGGTGGAGCGGCTTGAAACGTTCGGCGATATTGCGCGCGATTCCGGCAAGATCGGTCTCGCAGACCGGCTGCCCCTGCGCGGGGCCATAGCGCCCGAGCCGTGCGAGCAGCGTGTTCAGCTTGTCCGAGGCGCTGCGCAGGGTCACCAGCATGTCGGCGCGGAAATCGGGATTGTCGGCGTGCTTCTGGGCATTGGCTGAAAGCAGCGACAACTGGCTCGCAAGGTTCTTGATGTCGTGCATCACGAAAGCGATCCGGCGGTTGAATTCGTCGAACCGGCTGGCATCCATCAGCGCCTGCTGTCCGGCCTGTTCGGCAAGATAGCTCGCCAGCTGCTGGCCGACGACGCGCAGGAGGTCGAAATCCTCCCAGTCGAGCCGGCGCTCGGTGCGCGGCCGGGCGAGCACGATCGTGCCCACCAACCGGTCGAAATGGATGAGCGGCACCAGCGCCCAGGCATCTTCGGCATCGACCAGCCAGCGCGGCACATGGGCGATCTCGCCGCAATGCTCGATGCCCGAACGCGCTTCGTCGAGATCGAGGATCAGCGCGTTCTGTTCGAGCAGTCCCGCCAGCGTTCCGTCGCCCATGTCGGGCGGCACCTCGAGCGTCGCCCAGTTCCAGCGCGCGGTCAGTTCGAGCTGCGCTTCCTCGTTGGGCATCAGCAGCAGGCCAGCCGGGCTGTCGGTGATGTCGGCAAGCGCCTTGACCGCGCGTTCGTGCAGGCTCGCACCCGACTTCACGCCCGAGCCTTGCCCGATCGTGCGGGTAAAGCGCAGCCATTCCTCGCGGTAATCGTAGCGGTGCTGGAACAGGTGCTTGGTCGCGGTCACCCGCAACCAGCCGCGCAGGCGTTGCGAGGGCAGCCAGGCAAGCGCGGCAATCGCGGCAATGACGAGGAAGATGAGCTGGCCGGTGCGGGCGAGATCGCCGCCCAGGAGGGCAAGCGAGCGGGTGACTGTCACCATGACCAGCAAATAGCTGCCGATCACGATCAGCGAGAGGGTCTGGAACGTGACAGCGCGCGAAGGGCTGATCTGCCGCCCGGCGCTCGCCGCGTGGGCCCCGAGCGCGAGCAGGACCGACATCGCGCCTGCGACCAGGCCGCGCGCGGCGACCAGCATGGCCGGGTATTCTCCACCGAGATAGGCGATGGTGTAGAAATTGAGATCGTAGGCGAAAATGCCCGCAAGCCCCGCAGCGCTCCAGCGGATCACCTGGCGCGAGGGCGCCGCGGCGCCGGCATAGAGGTTGTGCAGCAGAACCAGCGCGCCGATCGCGACCAGCATCGAAAGCACCGTGCTGACCTCGAAGACCACCTGGACCAGCCGCTCGACTTCGCCGACCTGGGCCGAAACCAGCAGCAGGACCGGCTGGAACAGCTGGACCAGCACCAGCGCGATGATCACCGGCCTGATCGGCTTGAGGCTGGCATCGCGCCCGTCGGCGGCGAAAAGGCGGAAGATGACCGCGATCAGGGCACAATTGCGCGCGGTCTCGGCAAGCCGGGTGAGCGCATCGTCCGGCGCCAGCGCAACCGAGGCGGCGCACCACGCGACCATAAGCGCGCAGGCAATCACGATCGCGCGATTGCCGGGCCGCGCGCTCTCCCCGAAGCGCCACGTCCACAGCCCCGCACACCCCGCCATCAAAGCGCCTGCAAGATAGAGCGCGAAGCTCCCGAACAGGCCAAGGCCGCCCGCCATCCAGGTCATCGCGCACCCTCCGGCCACAGGATCACCCGAACCGTCTGGAGCAGGATCACGAGGTCGAGGAAAGGCGTGTAGTTCTTGGCGTAATAGAGGTCGTATTCGAGCTTGGTGCGGCTGTCCTCGATCGAGGCGCCATAGGGGTAGTTGATCTGCGCCCAGCCGGTAATGCCCGGCTTCACCATGTGGCGTTCGGTGTAATAGGGGATCTGTTCCTGCAGATCGGAGACGAATTGCGGCACTTCGGGACGCGGGCCGACAAAGCTCATCTCGCCCTTGAGCACGCTCCAGGTCTGCGGCAATTCATCGATCCGCACCTTGCGGATAAAGCGCCCAACGCGGGTGATGCGCCGGTCGTTCTTTTCGGCCCATTGGGCGCCGTCCTTTTCCGCGTCCATTCGCATCGAGCGCAGCTTGATGAGATGGAAGGGCTCGCCATAGAGACCGACCCGTTTCTGCCTGAAAAAGGCCGGGCCGCGGCTGTCGAGCTTCACCAGCAGCGCGAACAAAGCGATGACCGGCAATGTCGCGATCAGCAGCGCGAGACTGGCGATGATATCGAACATCCTCTTGGTCACGCTCGACAGCATCCGCCCGCTGGAGAAACCGTCGGAAAAGATCAGCCAGCTGGGATTGACCGTGTCGAGATCGACGCGACCCGTTTCACGCTCGAGAAAGCTGGAGAAGTCGTTGACGTGAACGCCCTTGGTCTTGATCCGCAAGAGATCGTTCAGGGGAAGCGAATTGCGCCTCTCCTGAAGCGCGAGCACCACCTCGCTCACCCCCAGGTTCTCCACCAGTCGGCCGAGATCGTGGATCGCCTCGCGCGCGATCGCCTCCTCGACCACGCGGTCGGGTTCGGCCATGGCGATGAAGGAGACGATGACAAAGCCAGCCTCCGGCCGGTCGGCCAGTTCGCGCAACCGCTCGGCGCGGTCGCCCGCTCCGAGCACCATGACCCGGCGGCGGAAGGCCGATGACCCGAGAAAGCTGTTGAGCAGCAAGCGGTCGACCACCAGCACGAGGACTGAGAAGATCATCGCGTAAAGCAGGGTCGAGCGCCAGAAATGTTCGCCTGGAAGCACCCAGTCGATCGTTGCCAGCGCGATCGTGCCGAGACTGATCGCGACCAGCAGACGCGCGCCGGCAAAGCGCAGCGAACGCAAGGCGTGCGGACCGTAGACCCCGACCGCGATCATCGCCAGCCACACGATCGCGGCCGATCCGGTGAGCGGCAACCAGCGTTCGGCAAACAGGCCGGGATCCATCCCGATCTGGGCCGCGCGCACCTGCCACGCCGCCTCGCTGGCAATCACCAGCAGGACGTAATCGAGCACGCCGAGAAGGATCACGGCGTGCGGGATATAATGTTTGAACAGGCGAATCATGGTTCGGGCGGCGCTCGCAATCTCGAAAGGTTTGCAAGCACCGCCCTAAGGACGAGAGTTTAAGTGTCGGTAAACTTTACACGGCCCCCGTGCGTCGCCTGACACGCGCGAGGCAATGATTAACGCGTTGTTATTCGCCCGGGACGTTGTCGGCGACGTCCTGCGCCGCGTCACCGACCTGGTTCGCCGAGTCGCCGACATCATTGGCAGCATCGGCAATGGCGTTGTCGCGCGCGATCTCGGACGCGTTCGACTGGGTCAGGAAATAGCCGCCGGCCAACAGTGCGGCGACCAGCACAAGCAGGAATAGCCACTTGCCGGCACTGCTTTCGTGCCCACCGCTGTTGATGGTGTGGACGGTGTGGGTGTTGCCCCGTGCATCGGTGTGCTCGGTTATACGCTCTTCGGTCATGAGAAACTCCTCGATTGCCAATGCAACCCGAAGGCGCGCGCACGGTTCCACGGGAGATGTGCAAATCGGGCCGCAATCGCGCGCCTTCGCCAGATTGCCGCGCCTATTCGCCTCGCGCGTAGCGGGCGGGCGCAGGGTTGAGGCAGTCAGGGCGGCCGCAGCGCAGGCAACCCACTCCCAATGGCACGGCATCGAGTGGGTCGAGCGATATTCCGCGGGCCTCGGCCATGTCGCCGGCAAAGCGCGCTTCGATCCCGAGCACGATTGCCTGGCGCGCCGAGCAGGCTGCACCATCAAATTCGACCGTTCGGGCGATCGTCAGCCAGTGACGCGGCGCGGCCTCGCCTTCCCCGAAGGTTACCGCCTGCACGAGCATGGTCCCGCGCCGTTCGAACGCGGCATAGGGCGCCCAGGCCGGCCAGCGCGCACCGGTGAGGGGATAGACCGCCCCGCTCGCCCCGGCGGTAAAGCGCACCATGCGCCCGGTGCGCCCGAAGCGCGCGCTGAAGAATGGCAGGCCGCGCTCACCGACCCGCTGAAGCGTGGTCAGGCGCTGTGCGAGCTGGTCGAACGAGACCGCGAAGCGCCGCTGAAGCACCGCGAGATCGTATCCGGTCTGCTCGCAGGCGCGCAGGAAGCGGCCATAGGGCATCAGCAGGGCCGCTGCGATGTAATCGGTAACATGCTCGCGGAACTTCTCGCGCGCTTCGGGCGACGATAGCCGCGCGCCCGCCACCAGGGTCTCGATCGCCTCGCGCTGTTCGAGCGCGCCGACCTGGCGCGCGATCTGGAACCGCCGCGCAGCCCCGGGCAACATTTCGGACAATTGCAATTGCCGCGCATGCAGGTCGAGCCGGTGGACGAGGCCGGGCATGACATCAGCGGGCAGGATCCGCACCGACAGGCGGTGCTGTTCGCGCAGGTGATCGATCAGCGCGGAGGCGATATCGCCGCGCGAAAGCCGCAAGCGGTCCGACAATTGCTCAGCCGCCGCGTCGCAATCGGCAAAGTGGTTCTGCCAGCGCTCGACCTCCTGGCGGGCCAGGTCGACCGGATCCTCTCCGCGCGGATCGGTGGAAGCGGCGTTGTCGTAGAGCCGGGCGAAGGCGGCTGCGGCCTGGGGCGAGGTGGCAAGGAATTCCTGCAATTCCTCGCGGTCGATCGCGAGATCGGCGAAACGCGGATCGCTCATTCGCCGGGCCAGCCCGTCGATCCCGCCGATCGCCTCGTCCTCGCGCAGGGAACGCGGGTCGAAGTCGAACCGCTCGATCACCTGCACCAGCACCCGGGCCGAAAGCGGGCGCTGATTGCGCTCGATCAGGTTGAGATAGCTGGGAGAGATGCCGAGCGAGGCGGCCATGGCAGCCTGGGTCAGCCCTTCGCGTTTGCGCAGGCGGCGCAGCGCTGGTCCGGCGAGAAGGCTGTTATCGGTCATGGCTCGAACCTGTAAATATCTTTACACAATTACACAAGCGAAAGCGGATTTTCGGCGATATAGACACGAATGTTTGTAACTTTCTCTATGGTGCTGCGCTGCAACATGGCATTCCTGGTCCCGACACCTCCCCACTCGTTCACGGAGCAATTCATGACCTACCAGCAGACCATCGCCCGGATGCAATCCACCATCGATGCCGGCGGCACCCCTTTCCGAGCGGTCGATGCCGAGGCCGCGGCCCGGATGGCTGTGCAGAACCGGTTTGCGACCGGGCTCGATATCGCACGCTACACCGCGAAGATCATGCGCGAGGACATGGAAGCCTATGACGCCGATCCGGCGCAATACACCCAGTCGCTGGGCTGTTGGCACGGCTTTATCGCGCAGCAGAAGATGATCGCGATCAAGAAGCATTTCGGCAGCACCAAGCGCCGCTATCTCTACCTGTCCGGCTGGATGATCGCCGCCTTGCGCAGCGAATTCGGCCCCCTTCCCGACCAGTCGATGCACGAAAAGACCAGCGTTCCCGCGCTGATCGAGGAGATCTACACCTTCCTGCGCCAGGCCGATGCGCGCGAACTGGGCGGCCTGTTCCGCGATCTCGACGCGGCCAAGGAAGCCGGCGACGCGGTCAACACCCACCGCCTGCTTCACAAGATCGACGAGCACGAGACCCATATCGTGCCCATCATCGCCGATATCGACGCAGGCTTCGGCAATGCCGAGGCGACCTATCTGCTCGCCAAGAAGATGATCGAGGCCGGCGCCTGCGCCTTGCAGATCGAGAACCAGGTTTCCGACGAGAAGCAATGCGGCCACCAGGACGGCAAGGTCACCGTTCCGCACGAGGATTTCCTTCAGAAGATCCGGGCGATCCGGCACGCTTTCCTCGAACTGGGTGTCGAGGACGGGATCATCGTCGCGCGCACCGACAGCCTTGGCGCAGGGCTTACCAAGCAGATCGCCTTTTCCAAGGAGCCGGGCGATCTGGGCGACCAGTACAACGCCTTTCTCGATTGCGACGAGGTCGACCCGGCCGATATCACCAACGGCCAGGTCTTCATCAGCCGCGAAGGCAAGCTATTGGCGCCCAAGCGCCTGCCGTCCAACCTCTATCAGTTCCGCCCCGGAACCGGCGAGGACCGCTGCGTGCTCGATTGCATCACCGCGCTGCAGAACGGCGCCGACCTGCTCTGGATCGAAACCGAAAAGCCCCATGTCGAGCAGATCGCGGGCATGGTGGACCGGGTGCGCGAGGTCATTCCCAATGCCAAGCTGGTCTACAACAACTCGCCCAGCTTCAACTGGACGCTCAACTTCCGCCAGCAGGTCTTCGATACCTGGGCCGAAGCGGGCAAGGATGTCTCGGCCTATGATCGCGACCGGCTCATGAGCGTCGATTACGACGGGACCGAGCTGGCTGCCGAGGCGGACGAGAAGATCCGCACCTTCCAGGCCGATGCCGCGAAGCGCGCTGGCATCTTCCACCACCTGATCACACTGCCGACCTATCACACCGCGGCGCTCAGCACCGACAACCTGGCGCGCGAATATTTCGGTGACCAGGCCATGCTCGGCTACGTCAAGAACGTCCAGCGCGAGGAAATCCGCCAGGGCATCGCTTGCGTCAAGCACCAGAACATGGCCGGCAGTGACATTGGCGATGACCACAAGGAATATTTCGCCGGCGAAGCCGCGCTCAAGGCGGGCGGCAAGGACAACACCATGAACCAGTTCGCGGCAGCCTGAGGAGAGATACGATGACGACAACCGAACCGGGGCGCGCAAGGGCGCTGCTTTCGACCGCTGACATGAAACTGTTGCGCCGCGCGCTCGAAAGCCATGCCCGCGCGACCGAGGACCGCGACGAGATCGCCAAGATCAACGCGCTTCACCACCGTCTCGGGACCTACGCGCCCGATACGGAATAGACGCGCAAACCCACACGACCAGTTCTCCTGGGGAGGAGAATACGGCCGTCGGCGGCGGGGCTCACCCCGCTTCCGGCGGCCGATCTTCTTCAGCCGCCGCTCTTGGGCAGGAGGTCGAGCGTCGCCGCGACCAGCGCCTCGGTCGCGGTGGCGATCACAACCGGGGCATCGGGCGCCCAGAAGGGCGAATGCAGGCTCGGCAATTCGATCTCGCCGCGCTCGGACGCCTCGTATTGCTCCATCGGCGCACCGCCGACCCAGAAGATCAGCGATTCGACGTTTTCGGGGTCAGCGCGGTGGAACTGGCCGAAATCCTCGCCCCCCATCACGCTCGGAACTTCGCGCACGCGGCCCTCGAACCGCGCATCGAGGCCTGCCATCACCCGCTCGGTCAGCGCGGGCGTGTTGTAGGTCGAAGGGGTATAGGGATCCTGCACGATGACTTCGGGCAGCTTGTCCTCGGGCATTCCGGCGGCCAGCGCCTCGGCCCGGGAAATCCGTTCGATCCCCTCGAGCAGGGTTGCGCGCACCTCGTCGGTATAGCTGCGCACGGTGATCTGGAGATGCGCTTCGTCGGAAATGATGTTGTGCTTCGAACCGGCGCGGAAACTGCCCACGGTCACGACGGCAGGATCGAGCGGGCTGATCTCGCGGCTCACCAGCGTCTGAAGCCGCATCACGATCGCCGAACCGATCACGACCGGATCGATCGTGGTGTGCGGATAGGCCCCGTGCCCGCCAATGCCGGGAATGCGCACATCGACGCTGTCGACATTGGCCAGCGCGAAGCCGCTCGAATAGCCGATGAAACCGGCCGGCGCCTGCGCGGCATCGTGGAAGGCAAGCACGTAATCGGGCTTGGGAAAGCGGGTGTAGAGCCCGTCTTCGAGCATCGCGAGCGCGCCCTCGCCGGTCTCTTCGGCGGGCTGGAGGATCATCACCAGCGTCCCCGACCATTCATCGCGCCGCTCGGCGAGCAATTGGGCAGCGCCGACCCAGGCGGCCATGTGGGTGTCGTGGCCGCAGGCATGCATCACCCCCGTTTCGACCCCGTTGGCAGGCACCGCGGTGCGCTTCGAGGCATAGGGCAGCCCGGTCTGTTCGATCACCGGCAGGCCGTCCATGTCGGCGCGCAGCATGACGACCGGCCCAACGCCGTTTTCCATCACCGCGACCACGCCGGTGCGCCCCACGCCCTCGGTCACGGCGAAGCCCAGCGCCCGCGCACGCTCGGCGAGCTTGGCAGCGGTTTCGTGCTCCTGAAAGGAAAGCTCGGGATTGGCGTGAAGGTCCTGGTAGAGCGTGACGAGACCCGGCAGATCCTCCATCACCGCTGCACGCAATTCATCGCCGCCCTCGGCACCCATATGCCCGTCCGCATGGGCCGGGGATGCCATCACCACCGCAAGCGCAGCGCCTGCTGCAAGAAGCCGGTTCATCATCTGTCTCTCTCCCTCTCGATCACGAATTTGCCCCCGGGGGTGGAACACATGGAACACAGTCCAGAGGCAAAAAAGCAGCAAGGCGCGATCGGCACCCGAATTCGTCAGTCTGGCAAGAGCGCGTGCGGAAATCCACCTGGCGCTATTCGCACGGCCATCGGGTCGTAGGAAAGCGCTACAGCCCGTACCACAGCACCAGCAGCACCGAGAGCGAGACCACCATGATCAGCACCAGCGGCACGCCAGTCCGGATGTAATCGGAAAACTCGTATTTGCCTTCGGCCATGATCAGCATGTTGGTCTGGTAGGCGATCGGTGTCGCGTAACACAGATTGCAGCCGAACAGCACGGCCAGCACCAGCGGCTCGGGCGGGATGCCGAGCTGCGCGGCGATCGAAAACGCAATCGGCGTGCCCACGGTCGCCGCGGTCGCGTTCGAGGCGAAATTGGTGATGAAGGTCACGAAGATCATGATCGCCGCAATCACCAGCGCCGGCGGAAGATAGCCGAGCCCCAGCGAAAGCGCCTCGCCGAGCCAGGCCGCGGCCCCGCTTTCATCGATCACCCGGCCTATCGCGATGCTCGCCGCGACCAGCACGATCACCTGCCCCGACAGGGCGCGGCCCACGCGTTCGAACTTCACGCAGCCGGTCACGAACATCAGGATCGCACCTGCCAGCGCGCTGATCGCGATCGGGAACCATCCGATTGCCGCGGTGAACACAGCAAACCCCATGATCGCCGCCGAAAGCAGCGCCTTGGACCGGCGCGGAAGCTCGCGCGCGCCTTCAAGCATCAGCAGCGAATCCGCCCGGGCAAAGGTCTGAAGGTCCTCCTGCAGCCCCATCACCAGCAGCACGTCGCCTTCCTTCATGCGCAGGTCGCCGCCGTCCGAATACTGGTTCTTCTCGCCCATCAGCAGTTCGGGACGATGGATGCCGAGCACCGCGACCGAATAGAGATCGGCAATCCCCGAGGATGGCAGGGTCCGGGTGATCAGGCGCGAATCCGCGGTGACGGTCATCTCGACCACCATCACGTCCTCGCTTCGCGCCGAAGCGGTGCGCTTGATCCGGTCGAGCACCCAGCTCGGCGCAAGCTCGCCCTTCAACTCGCGCGTGGCATCCTCGAGCGCTTCGTGGCTGCCCGAGATGTGAAGGCGTTGCTGTGGCTGAAGCGGGCCGGTGGGCGGATTGTGAAAGGTGATCCCCCCGGGCAGTTTCTCGCGCACCGTCGACAATTCCTGGCCCGCAAGAAAAGACTGGCTGCCGACACGAAGGCGAGTGTGGAATTGGCGCACCTGCGCCTGCGCCTCGGCCCGGTTGTCGTCGAGCAGGCGCGGCATCACCAGCCACATGTAAGGCAGCGCGAACAGCGCGGCGAGAAGGACGATCGGGGTGAAATCGAACACGCCGATCTCGCGCATGCCCAGATCGACCGCGATCGACACGACGAGGATATTGGTCGAGGTGCCGATGGTCGTCGCCAGTCCGCCGATCAGCGAGGCGGCGTTCAATGGCATCAGCGTCTTCGACGTCGCCATCGCCCCGCGCGATGCGAGCGCCGCGAAGATCGGGATCATCAGCACCAGGACCGGCGTGTTGTTGACGAACATCGAGAGCACGAAGGCGATCAGCAGCGAGACCAGCAGGCCTATCTGCAGATTGGTCTTGAACACCCGTTCGAGCACGCGTGCCGCCGGTTCAAGCGCGCCGGTCACCACCAGCCCCCTGCCCATGATCATCAGCGCGCAGATCGTGATGAGCGCGTAGTGGCCAAAGCCGCCAAATGCGAGCGCCAGCCCGTCGATCGGACGGGTGCCTTCGAGCGGGAAGAAATAGAGGCCCACCGCGATGACCGCGATGGTCAGCAGCGAGACGATCTCGATGCTCATGCGCCCGCGCACGAACCCGACGAACATCATGATGGTCAGAACCATCGCCGCAATGGCGTGATAGGATGGAAGTTCGAGCATACCCGTCGCGCCTGATAGAACGTCTTGCAGCGCGATTGGCAAGGGATTTTGCGTGCGTCGCGGTGGGCTAACCCTGGGCGGCGGGGCTTAACGCTGCGCGCGTTTGCTCTTCGCTATTGCCGCATCGACGCGGTCCTGCGGATCGGCGAGCCGGCGCACCGCGCGCCCCTGCACCAGCCAGGACACGCCAAAGGCACCCAGGATCACCGCTTCGAGCCAGAAGGTGATGTGGTGATCGAAAAACCAACTGCCTGCGAACTGGCCGCCGATCCCGATGCCCAGCGCCGCCAGCGCGATCGTCACGCCCGAGGCGACATAGACAGCGTTGCGCTGCTGCTTGGCGCGGCTGGGTTCGCCCGATCCCTCGCGCGCGCTGGCGGGCACCTTGGTGAAGACGAACAGGCAAAAAAAGGCGAGAATGGCGAACAATATGCCCGCCGATATGGCGTGGACCCAGTAACCGAGCCGCGGCCATGTCACCGCCTCGCTGCTGCAACCGCCATCGGCCGACAGCACCTCGCAGCCGGTGATCCAGCCGCCCATCGGGACAAAGGCGGTGGTGAGCGCGGCAATCCCGGCAATGCTCGCCAGCCGCGCGACCTTGGGAGTCCATCCGCGATAGGCGAGCAGCAGCGCCCCGATCAGCGCGAGGCACCCGACGAAGAAATCGCCGAGCACGACCGGCTCGTAATAATAACCCGACAAGGCGGTGCGGAAGCGTCCCAGGAGATGGCCGCCCACGCCAAGGACGATCGGCATGGCAAAGGCGATGAAGCCGACCACTCGCGCCAGGCGGCGCTGGTCGAATCGCAATTGCGGGTCAGCGGCATAGGGATAATCGCTCGCCGGTTGGTAACGCCCGGGCCCGGTTTCGAAAGGCGTGTCCATGGCGCGATTTCCCCCGTCAATCGCGCGCGAGGTGGTGCCCCTGGCCCGACTCGAACGGGCACTCCTAAAAGGAAAGCGATTTTGAGTCGCTCGCGTCTACCAATTCCACCACAGGGGCACACGCCTCCGGCGCGAAGCGCGGCTGTTAGCCGTGCCTGTCGCGCCTGACAAGCACCACGCTCGCCCGGACGGGGAGCAAAGCCGGTTCGCGCCTAGCGCAGTGCGCCGGCGAGCAGCTTGTGGAGCTTGGAATGCAGGCCGTCATTCGCCGCGAGGACCTGCGATGAATGGATCGGGTTCGAGCGTCCGCGGAAGTCGGAGACGAAGCCGCCGGCCTCGCGCACCAGCAGGCATCCGGCCGCAGTGTCCCAATCGTTGAGCCCGCTTTCCCAGAAACCGTCAAAGCGTCCCTGCGCGAGATAGGCCATGTCGAGCGAGGCCGCGCCGAACCGGCGGATGCCGGCCACTTCGGGCCCGATCGCGCCGAAAATGCGGCTCCATTCGGCGAAATCGCCATGGCCTGCGAACGGAATGCCGGTCGCGATCAGCGCATCGGCAAGGTTGCGCCGCGCCGACACGCGCAGCCGCGCATCCTGGAGCCATGCGCCGCGGGTCTTTTCAGCCCAGTAGGTCGCGTCCTGGATCACGTCATAGACGACGCCCGCTGTCACCTCGCCCCAGCCCTTGCCGTCGAGCCGGGGTTCCTGGACTGCGATGGAGATCGCGAAATGCGGGATGCCGTGAAGGAAGTTGCTGGTCCCATCGAGCGGATCGACGATCCAGCGCGGCTTGCCTTCGTCGCCCTCGATCACGCCGGCCTCTTCCATCACGAAGCCCCAGTCGGGCCGCGCGTGGAGCAGTTCGTCATAAAGCGCGCGCTCGGCGCGCATATCCGCCTTGGAGACGAAATCGGCCGGGCCCTTGCGGCTGACCTGGAGGTGCTCGATCTCGCCGAAATCGCGGCGCAATCGGCTACCCGCCTTGCGCGCGGCGCGTTCCATGACGCGAATGAGGCCTGAAAACATGCTCATGGGCTTCAGCTGGCCTTGCCGACATAGGATTGTTCGTAGACGTCGACCACGATCCGCGTGCCGCTCTCGATATGCGGCGGGACCATGATGCGCACGCCGTTGTCGAGCACTGCGGGCTTGTAGCTCGAAGAGGCGGTCTGCCCCTTCACCACCGCGTCGGCTTCGACGATCTCGGCCTCGATCTGCTGGGGAAGCTGCACGCTGATCGGCTTTTCTTCCCACAGTTCGAGCTGGACCTGCATCCCGTCCTGGAGGAACGGGCGGGCATCGCCGAGCAGGTCGGACGGCAGGTTGATCTGTTCGTAGGTCGCCCCGTCCATGAACACCAGCATGTCGCCGTCCTCGTAGAGGAACTGGTATTCGCGGGTGTCGAGCCGCACCTTCTCGACCGTGTCGGCGCTGCGGAAGCGGACATTGGTCTTGCGCCCGTCCTGCAGGTTCTTCATCTCGACCTGCATGTAGGCGCCGCCCTTGCCGGGCTGGGTGTGCTGGATCTTGGCGACTTTCCAGATGCCGCCTTCATATTCGATGATATTGCCGGGGCGAATGTCGACGCCGCTGATCTTCATGATGGGTGCTTTCCGTGGGTGAGAGGCGCGCCGGGCCATGCCGCGCGGCCGAAAACAAAGCGCGCCAATAGCCGCTTGGCTGTGCCACGGCAAGACGCATGGCCGCGACCGCCTCGGCGATCTGCGGGGGCGCCGAGTCAATCGTGGTTAATCAGGTGGCCTTAGAGCGGCCGCGGGCGTATGAAGCGATGCGAGGAACAAAGCATAATGAAAACCATCCACGTCATCCTGTTGACCGCCTTCGCTGCCGCGCTGGCGGCAGGCGCGCCGGCCTTCGGCAGCAGCGAAAACGCAGCGGACGCGCCGACTGCCCTGCCCTCGGACGGCCCGCTCCGCACGATGCCGCACGGGGTCTATGAATGCGCGCTGCCAGGCAATGCCGGGGGCGCTGCGCACCGCGTGGTCGGGCCGGAAGGTTTCCGCATCTTCACCGCGTCGCGTTACGAGAACACCGCAGGCTCGGGCACCTATATCCTGCGCGGCCGGGAGCTGACCTTCACCCGTGGCCCAAAAAAGGGCGAGCGGTTCCGCCGGATCGGCGACAACCAGCTGCGCAAGATCGACACCAGCGGCGAGCGTACCGACCTGCTGTGCACCCGGATCGGCGCGCGCTAGCCCAGTTTCCTGGCGAAGGCCTCGATCGCGGCGACCTCGTCGCCCGACCACACCGCGCCTGACACGGCGAGGAAATCCGCACCGGCCTTGATCAGCGGCTCGCAATTGTCGGGCGTGACCCCGCCGATCGCAACAACGGGAATCTCGAACAGGCGCGCCCACCACTCGATGATCTCGAGCGTGGGGCGCGGCGCATCGCCGTTGTCCTTGGTGGTGCTGTCGAAAAAGGCACCGAAGGCGACATAGTCGGCCCCCGCCTCGCCCGCTTCCATGGCGAGGTGCTTCGAAGCGTGGCAGGTGACCCCGATCTGCGCTTCGCGGCCCAGCGCCTCGCGCGCCTCCTTCGGATCGCCATCGTCCTGACCCAGGTGCACGCCATCGGCGCCGAGTCTTTTGGCCAGCGACACGCTGTCATTGACGATGAAGGCCACCTCGCGCTCGGCGCAGATCGCCTGGAGCGGCTCTGCCAGCCGAGCCGCTTCGTGCTGATCGATCCCTTTGACCCGGAACTGGAAGGCGGTGACCAGCCCCTCGCCCGCATCGAGCGCACGGGTCAGGCGCGCGGGAAAATCGCCGCCGACCTCGAGCGGGGAGATGAGGTAAAGCTGCGTGTTCGCGCCAGACACGGGACCGGTGCCTATCCTGCCGCGCTCGCGCTCGCGATCTTCTCGATCGCGCTGCGCAGGCAGCCATCGAATTGCTCGTCCGACTGGTCCTTGCGCAGGTCTTGCAACAGGCCGCGGCTGAAGCTTGCGATCATGCCGGGGTTCTTCGCCAGCTTCTCGCACGCCTCGTCGGTCGAATAGCCGCCCGACAACGCGACCACGCGCAGCACCCGCGGATGTTCGGTCAGCGTGGTGTAGTGGCCGGGGCGCACCGGGATCGACAGCTTGAGCATCACCTGGCGGTCTTCGGGAAGCGCGTCGAGACCCTTCTTAATCTCTGCCAGCAGGATATCCTCGCCCTCCGCACGGTCACTGGCGGTGATGTCGTATTCGGGTTCGAGCATCGGCATCAGCCCGGCATCGGCGATCTTGTTGCCGACTTCGAATTGCTGCGCGACCACATCGGCAATGCCCTGCGGATTGGCCGACTTGATGATCGAACGCATCTTGGTCCCGAACATGCCGTTCGCGACCGATTTTTCGAGCAGCGCGTCGAGCTTGTCGAGCGGCTTCATCATCTGCGCGCCATTGGCTTCGTCGGCAAGGCCCTGGTCAACCTTGATGAAAGGCACGATGCCGCGATCCTTGAGCGCATCGGCGGTGGGCTTGCCATCGACCGTGCCGTCCATGGTCTTTTCGAACAGGATCGCGCCGATGACCTTGCCCTCGCCAAAGCACGGCGCGGTGATCACGCGGCTGCGCATGGCATGGATGGCAGCGAACATCTCGTCATCGCCCGACCATTCGCCGTCCTCGACGCCGTAGCCGCGCAGTGCCTTCGGTGTGGAGCCGCCCGACTGGTCGAGCGCTGCGATAAAGCCCTGGCCGTCAGCGATCCTGGCGGTCATCTGTTCGTGGTTCATGTGAGGGAGTTCCTTCGGGTCTTCGGAAACGAAAAAGGGTCTCGCGCGCTCTAACCAAGGCAAGGGGGCGCTGCAACCGGACGCGCGCCGCTACGAACAATCCAGCCGAAAGCAGGCCACCATGCTCGACCAGACCCAGGAAACCCTGTGCCGGGATCACGATTTCGATTTCAGCGACCTCACCGCATTGTTCATCAATTGCACGCTTAAGCGCGCGGGCGAGGACAGCCACACCGACACGCTGATGGACATGAGCCGCGAGATCATGCGCAAGAACGGGGTCACCGTCGATTCGGTCAGGGCCAGCGCCCATCATATCGCACACGGTGTCTATCCCGACATGACCGAGCACGGCGCCGACAAGGACGATTGGCCCCGGATCTGGAAACAGATCGAGGCCGCCGACATCGTCGTGCTCGGCACCCCGATCTGGCTCGGCGAGAAAAGCTCGCTGTGCCAGCAGGTGATCGAGCGGCTCTACGCCCATTCGGGCCAGCAGAACGACAAGGGCCAGTATGTCTTTTACGGCAAGGTCGGCGGTTGCCTCGTCACCGGCAACGAGGACGGGATCAAGCATGTCGCCATGGGCGTCCTCTATTCGCTCCAGCATGTCGGCTTCACCATCCCGCCACAGGCCGATGCGGGCTGGATCGGCGAAGCGGGACCGGGCCCATCCTATGGCGATGAACAGGACGATGGCAGCCGCGCAGGCTTTGCCAACGACTTCACCCGGCGCAACACCACTTTCACGACCTGGAACCTGATGCACTTTGCGCGCATGCTCAAGGATGCAGGCGGCATTCCTGCCCATGGCAACAGCGTCGAATTGTGGAATGAAGGGCGCCGCTTCGACGCGCCCAATCCCGAACACCGCTGAGCCGTCAGGAGCGGCGGATCCGCCGGATGATCCCGGTAAAGCTGAGCGCCGGATTGCCGTCGGCGGTGACCAGGCCGCGCACGAAGATCGTCTTGCCCCCGCCGCGCGCCTCCATCAGTGCGCCCGTCCCCGCCGGCCCGAGAAAATCGCCCGCCAGGTTGATCGTCACCGCGTGATCGCCTGCGAGCTCGTCATGGGCGATCGCGAACAGTGCGAAATCGGCAAAGGTCATCAGGCACCCGCCATGGATCGCGCCGCCGCCATTCATGTGATGCGGCTGGGTCCGAAAGGCAGCGACGCGCGACCCGTCGGCCTCGCGGCGCATGTAGAACGGGCCTGCGCGGCTTTCGAACGGGTCGCCCTCCCAGTAACGCCAGCCGGCAAATTCGCCGCTCTCGCACAGGGTTGTCTGCCCGTAGCCATCGCTTTGCGCGGGCGCGTTCAATGCACGGTCCCCTCGCCCGGCGTCTGGACCGGGAGTGCTGGCTCGTTGCCGGCCACGTTCTGCGGGGCGCTGCGCGCCGGGATCAGGTTGATTGCGATCGAGATCCGCGTGCCCTTGCCGTGAAAGGCCCGGACCGAGTGCTGCAGCCAACTTGGAAACATCACGATCAGCCCGCTCGAGGGGCGCATCTTGGGTTCGCTGTTCTGCGCTGCGCCACTGGCATCCTTGAGCCTCAGGTCAGGCGCGGTCATGCGCACCATCGGCATGCGCGGATCGAGCAATTGCAGTTCGCCGCCCAGTGCAGGGTCGCTGTCGCCTTCATAACCATCGTCGATATAGGCGACAGCCGACCAGAAACTGCCGGGATGGGTGTGATACTGGTTCGATGCACCCGCGCGCGACACGTTCGCCCACATTTCGGGCACCCAGCCATATTCGCGGCCCTGCTCGGACCCGGCATTGGCGGTGCAGGCATCGGCCATGGTCATCGCCTTGTAAGCGAGGGCGCGCGCCGCTTCGCCGCCCCATTCGATCATGTTGGTGTTCGAATGCCAGCCGCCGACATTCGAAATTTGCATCCCTGCCGCGTCGCGCGCCTGCTCGGCGAGGATCGCATCGCGCAGCACGGCCATTCCGGCCTTGCTCTGGAGCCGGTCGATCACGAAGGGGGTAGGGAAAAGCTGACGGGTCTCGGTCATGGCCTTGCCTCGTGGTGCGTGTGCATGGTCAGCGCCACAGCTGAAGCGTGCGGATCGCATCGGAGAGCGCGCGGTCGTCCTTGACCGGCGCAAGGCTGCGCTCGGCGAGTTTCCAGCGCCGCCGCACCGTTCCGCGCCGCCACAGATCGGTGAGGAGGAACTTGCCCTCCCAGGTCTGCGGCCCCAGCTTCATCTCGAGCTCGACATGGCCCGAAAACCACACCGATTTGCCGTGACGGCGCGCGGTGGTCTCGTGAAAGCGAAAGCCGAGCAGGCGGAATCGATCGTCGAAATTGCCGAGGAAACTGGCACGGTCGAGCAGGACCGGCGGAGCAGTGCCGAACATGAACAGGGCATCGCCCTGGACGAGCGCTTTCACGTCGGAAGCATCGCGGTGCATCCAGGCGCGCATCAGGATGTGTTCGAAAACCTCGAATTCGGGTTCGAGATCAGCCATTGTCGGCGCTCAGCGCGGCGACGCCCGGCAATTGCTTGCCTTCCATCCATTCGAGAAACGCGCCGCCTGCGGTCGAGACATAGGTGACATCGCCCGTCACCCCGGCCTGGGCCAGAGCGGCGACGGTATCCCCGCCGCCTGCAACGCTGGTGAGCGAGCCTTCCTGGGTGAGAGCGGCGACATGGCGCGCAAGGGTCATCGTCGCGGCATCGAAAGGCTCGGTCTCGAACGCGCCGAGCGGACCGTTCCACACCAGCGTACGACAGGTCTTGAGCACGTCGGCGAGCGCCTCGGTCGCCTGCGGGCCGATATCGAGGATCATCTCGTCTGCGGCGACTTCGTGGACGTTGCAGGTGCGCAGGCTCGGCGGGTTGGCAGCGAATTCCCTCGCTACCACCACGTCATAGGGCAGGTGCACGGTGCAGCCGGTGTGATCGGCCTCGTCCATGATCTTCGAAGCGGTGTCGGTCAGGTCGTGCTCGCACAGTGACTTGCCGACATCGACCCCGCGCGCGGCGAGGAAGGTGTTGGCCATGCCCCCGCCGATGATCAGGTGCTGGACGCGCCCGACAAGATTTTCGAGCACGGCGAGCTTGGTCGAGACCTTGGCCCCGCCGACCACGGCCGCGACCGGCGCCTCGGGATTGCCGAGCGCCGCGTCGAGCGCCTTGAGCTCGGCTTCCATCGCGCGGCCGGCAAAAGCGGGCAGGTGATGGGCCAGCCCCTCGGTCGAGGCGTGGGCGCGGTGCGCGGCGGAAAAGGCATCGTTGACGTAGAAATCGCCATGCGCCGCTATCGCCTGGGCGAAATTGGGATCGTTGTCTTCCTCGCCCGGCCAGAACCGGACATTGTCGAGCAGGCCGATATCGCCATTGCCCAGGATGCCGATCGACTGGTCGACCACGGGTCCGGCAACCTCGGGGATGAACATGATCTCCTTGCCCAGCACTTCCTCGACATCGCCCTGGACGAAGCTGGTCGAGAGCACCGAGGAGCGCTTGCCGCCCGGCCGCCCGAAATGCGCAAGGAGAAGCACCTTTGCGCCCTTGTCGGCCAGTTCGAGGATCGTCGGCTTGACCGCTTCGACGCGGGTAAGGTCTGTGGCCGACCCGTCCTTCATCGGCAGGTTGAGATCGACCCGGACGAGCGCGACCTTGCCGGTCACCTCGCCCAGGTCATCGAGCGTCTTGAAAGCGGCCATTGCGCGTATCCTTTAAAGGAATTTCGCCATCACTCCGGCGGTGTCGATCATGCGGTTCGAGAAGCCCCATTCGTTGTCATACCAGCTGACGACGCGCGCGAGCTTGCCTTCCATGACGCTGGTTTCAAGGCTGTCGACCGTCGAACTGGCGGGGTGGTGGTTGAAATCCGAGCTCACCAGCGGCTGGTCGGTATAGTCAAGCACGCCCTTCATCGGGCCCTCGGCAGCAGCCTTGAGCGCGGCATTCAGTTCCTCGGCGCTGGTGTCGCGGCCCGGGGTGAAGACGAGATCGACGAGGCTGACATTGGGGGTCGGCACGCGCACGCTCGACCCGTCGAGCTTGCCTGCGAGTTCGGGCAGGACGAGGCCAACCGCGCGCGCCGCGCCGGTGGTGGTCGGGATCATGTTCTGCGCCCCGCCGCGCGCCCGGCGCATGTCGGAATGCATCTGGTCGAGCATCCGCTGGTCGTTGGTGTAGGAATGGATCGTGGTCATGAAACCGCGCTCGATACCGACGGTGTCGTGCAGCACCTTGGCCACCGGCGAGAGGCAGTTGGTGGTGCAGCTCGCATTCGAGACGATCACGTCCTCGGCGCTCAGCGTGTCGTGATTGACGCCGTAGACGATAGTGGCGGACACGTTCTTGGCCGGGGCCGAGATCAGCACCCGCTTGGCGCCCGCGGTCAGGTGCGGTTCGGCCGCTTCGTGGCTCTGGAAGAAGCCGGTGCATTCGAGCACGATGTCAACGCCCTGCTGCGAGTGCGGGAGATTGCCCGGATCACGCTCGCAGGTGACCGCGATTTCTCTGCCATTGACGATGATCGCGCGGTCGCCGACCTCGACGGTGCCGGGAAACCGCCCGTGCGTGCTGTCATACTGGAACAGCAGCGCATTGGACTTGGTATCGGCGAGGTCGTTGATCGAGACGAGTTCGAGATCATGGTCGTCGCGTTCGAGGATCGCGCGCGCGACGAGACGGCCGATGCGGCCAAAACCGTTGATGGCAACTTTGGTAGCCATGAATGAAGCTCCTGCTTAGGCTTTGAGTGTGTCGAGAATCTGCGGAACGATCGCGTCCGCGGTAATGCCGAATTTTTCGAACAGGTCCGGTGCCGGGGCCGACGCGCCGAAGCGGTCGAGCCCGATGGCGAGCCCGCGCGGATATTCGCTGGTGGCGATGTAGCGTTCCCAGCCGAAGGTCGATGCCGCCTCGATCGAGACGCGCAGCCCGCCCTCGCCCAGGACGCGGGCGCGGTAATCGTCATCCTGCTCGTCGAACAGCTCGGTCGAGACCATCGAGACGACCGCTGCCGAGATGCCCTTGTCAGCGAGCCGATCCGCGCATTCGAGCGCGACATGCGTTTCCGAGCCGCTGGCGATGATCGTGACCTGCCGGTCCCCGTCCGCCTCGCGCAGGACATAGCCGCCGCGCGCGGAAAGGTTTTCGTCGGCCATTTCGGTGCGCAGTTGCGGCAGGCCCTGGCGGCTGAGCGCGAGCACCGAGGGGCGGCCCTCCTGCTTCAGCGCGATTTCCCAGGCCTCGGCGGTCTCGACCGCGTCGGCGGGACGCAGGACCAGGAGGTTGGGCATGGCGCGTAGCGAGGCGAGGTGTTCGATCGGCTGGTGCGTCGGGCCGTCTTCGCCAAGCCCGATGCTGTCATGGGTCATCACGTAGATCACCCGCGCCTGTTGCAGCGCGGACAGGCGGATCGCGCCGCGCGCGTAGTCGGTGAAGACGAGGAAGGTGCCGCCATAGGGGATCACGCCGCCATGCAGGGCCATGCCGTTCATCGCCGCGGCCATGCCAAACTCGCGAATGCCGTAATAGACGTAGCGGCCCGCGTAATTGTCGGCGGTGAATGGCTCGAGCCCGCCGGCCTTGGTGTTGTTCGACCCGGTGAGGTCGGCGCTGCCGCCGATCGTGTCGGGCAGGCGCGGATTGATCTCGGCCAGCGCCATTTCGCTCGCCTTGCGGGTCGCGATCTTGACCGGGTTCGCGATTAGCGAGGCGACGTATTCGCGCATTGCATCGCCGTGCGGCAGTTCGCCGGCCATGCGGCGGTTGAATTCGTCAGCCTGTCCGCTCTCGTTCAGCCGCGTTTCCCACGCGCCGATGGCCTCGTGTCCGCGCTCTCCGGTCGAGCGCCAGTTGGCGAGAATGTCATCGGGAATGACGAAGGGTTCGGCGTCCCAGCCCAGCTCCTCGCGCGCGGCGGCGATCTCGTCCTCGCCGAGCGGCGCGCCATGGGTGGCGCTGGTGCCCTGCTTGCTCGGGGCGCCCTTGCCGATCACGGTCTTGCAATCGATCAGCGAGGGACGTGGATCGGCCTTGGCCTCCTCGATCGCGCGGTCGATATCGGCGAAATCGTGGCCGTCGCAGCTCACAACGTGCCAGCCGGTCGCCTCGTAGCGCGCCTTGATGTTCTCGCTGGTCGAAAGATCGGTCGGCCCGTCAATGGTGATCGCATTGTCATCCCACAGCACGATCAGCCGACCCAGATTGAGGTGACCGGCAAGCCCGATCGCCTCGTGGTTGATGCCTTCCATCAGGCAGCCGTCACCGGCAATCGCATAGGTGCGGTGATCGACCAGGTCATCTCCGAACACCGCGTTGAGATGGCGTTCCGCCATGGCCATCCCGACCGCCATGGCGAGCCCCTGGCCGAGCGGTCCGGTGGTGCATTCGACCGCTTCGAGGAGGAAATTTTCCGGGTGGCCCGCACACGGACTGCCGAGCTGGCGGAAATTGCGGATGTCCTCCATCGTCGGGCGCGCATAACCCGACAGGTGAAGCAGCGAATAGATCAGCATCGAGCCGTGCCCAGCCGAAAGCACGAAGCGGTCGCGATCGGCCCAGTCGGGGCGCGCGGGATCGAACTTCAGGTGGCGGTCGAACAGGACGGTGGCGACATCGGCCATGCCCATCGGCATTCCGGGATGGCCCGAATTGGCAGCCTGCACGGCGTCCATCGAAAGGGCGCGGATGGCATTGGCCATTGGCTGGAGACGGGCAGGATCGATGCTCATGGCGCAGGTGGGCTCCTGGTAGCGCCGCAATGGGCGCAGGTAACGCTCGGACTGCTCGGCGCGGCGGCGCGATTCGCCCCTGCCGGGCCGGGCGAGAAGAGCCATTGCCGAGGCGCTGTTTGAGGTCAACACTTGCCCCGCTTCGCTCCCCCGGCGAGTGTCCGGGCGGCGCTGTTGCAGAGCACTTATCAACAGGCCGGCCCAAGACTTTGCTATCGCGCCGGTTCTTGGTAAATTCGGCGTTGTTATGAGCGCAGGCCGCATCGACAGGGCGATGGCACGCATCAATGCCGCCTTTGCGCGGATCGAAACCGCCCGCGCGCATCACGGCGCTTCTTCCAGCACCACTGCGAACGACCAGGCCGGTTCGGCACGGGTCACCGCGCTCGTCAATGCGCATGAGAAACTGCGCGAGGAAGTCGCTGACACGATTGGCGAAATCGACGCGCTGATCGAGGAGCTCGAAGCATGAGGCGGACGCCGTGACCAAGGTGCGCATCAAGGTCGGCCCGCGCCAATACTCGATCGCCTGCGGTCCGGGCGACGAAGAAAAGGTCGCGCGCTTCGGCAAGCTGATCGATGAAAACTATGCCAAGCTCGGCACCGCGCGCGCAGCCCAGGAAAGCGAGAACGTGGTGTTCGCAGCGCTGTTCATGGCCGACGAGCTCGACGAGGCGCGGACCGCGCTCGGCGATGCACGGACCGAACTGGCCGAGCTGCACCGCGAATTGCAGGCCGCCAGGGACGATCTGGCCAATGCAACCCGCCATGCCAGCGAACGCAGCGAGGAGGACAAGGCGCGCGCCGGGGGCAAGAAGGCCGAATTGCGCGCCGAGATCGAGACCTTGCGCAAGGCCGAGGAACGCGCCCGCATGGACAATGCCGCGCTCAAGGCAGAAATCGCCGCGCTCGAGGAACAGGCGCGCCATCAGCACGACCTGTTCGGCGGACCGGCAGAGGACGCGGCCCTGTCCGAAGCACTCGCCGAAAAGCTCGAGGCGCTCGCCGCGCGCGCAGAGAAGACCGCGAGCGAGCTTGAAGGTCGGGCCGAGCCGTCCTAAATCTCCGATTGGCGGGGCTGCCCGGCACGAGCCACCGAATATCCCTGAGGCTATAAGCAATCCAAGGGAGCTGTCCCTGCCCTGGTCCACCAGTTCGGCTGTGGGATCGGGGTACACGGCGCCCACCTGACGTTTAGGCGTCAGAGGATTTCATGGCACCGACCCATGGTGGTCCCGCCACTTGCTCGCAGGCGCAGGCAATTGCCGCGCTTGCCAGCGCGTGGACACCTATCAGAGCGGAGCGTTCGTGACCCCTCCCCCATCAAAGTCCCGGCTTCGCAAAAGCTTGCGCACAGCGCGGCAGCGGCACGTTGCTGCCCAGCCCGATTCTATACGCGGCTTGCTGTTCCACCGCCCGCCAGCCCCCCTTCTCGCAAAGATCGGCAGCGAGGCGGTCATCGGCCTCTATGCCGCGAACGAGTACGAAGCTCCCACGGCTGGATATGCCCGGTTCTTCCAGGAAGCGGGCCACCGCATCGCCCTGCCCTTTTTCGACAGCGCCGAGGCGCCGATGGCGTTTCGCGAACACACCGACCCGCATGGCTTCAGCGATTGCCAGCCCGGCCCCTGCGGCATCGCACAGCCAGACAACGATGCCGTCGATCTCGTGCCGGATATCGTGTTCGTGCCGCTGGTCGGGTTCACACCAAAGCTCGACCGGCTCGGACAGGGCGGCGGGCATTACGACCGCTGGCTCGCCGCGCATCCCGGCCGCATCGCCATCGGGCTCGCCTGGGACATCCAGCTGGTCGCGAGCCTTCCAACCGAACCGCACGACATCGCGCTCGATGCTGTCGTCACCCCCACCCGCATTTTCGGAGCCTGATCTTGCGCGAAGAACCCACCTGGCGAATTCCTGTCGGCATTTTCGGCCTTCTGGTCGCGCTGATGGTCTATGCCATCGTCATCGCGCGCTATGCGCCCGCGATCATCGGCGATTGGCCGACCCTCGTTCAGACCGTGGTCTATATCGTGCTCGGGCTGGTCTGGTTGCTGCCGCTCAGGCGCTTCCTGATCTGGATGGAAACAGGGCGCTGGTCGCCGCCCGGCGAAAGCGAGTAGCCGCCCGCGCCGCAGGCCGCGGGCCGCGAAACGGCTCCCACGCACGCGAAAAAATGGCGAAGTGTCACGCTTCGCCCGATCGTTCCGGATTGTCTGGAAAATTCCCCAAGTGGCGCGAGTGACGGGACTCGAACCCGCGACCTTCGGCGTGACAGGCCGACACTCTAACCAACTGAGCTACACCCGCGCAGCCACTTGGGAGCAGCGCCAATAGGACCGGGTGAAAGACGTGTCAACGCTCTGCGAGCACCTTTTTTGCGCTCCGACGAAATTATTTCAGCAGTTCTCGTATTTCCAGTTCTTGCGCTTGCCATCGCCGATCCATTTGGCCGCCTCGGCGATGCGTTTCTGCCGCGTTTCCTCGCGCTTTGCCGAGGTGATCCAGGTGATGTAATCGCGCCGCTGGGCCGCGGTGAAATTGTCAAAAACCTCCTGCGCGCCCGGAGTGGCCGCGATCGCCGCGGCGAAGTCATCGGGCGTGGGCGGCGCGTCCTTTGGACTGGCGGCCTTCGCCTTTTTCGTAGCCGCGTCTTCGCCCGAGCGAATCCGCGCGGCCTTGGCCCTGATCATCGCGGTCAGTTCGTCATCCGATGGCAAGTCGTCGAGGCTGGTGATGCGGCCAAGCTCGCCCATCGCCTCGCCCCCGCCTTCCCCTTCGAGGATGAAGGCGCAATGCTGCTTGAACGAGGCCATGCCGCAAAGCTGGCGGCCCTCCAGAATCCAGAACGGCGCGCCCCAGCGCGTTTCCTCCACCGCTTCGGGTTCGGCACGCCCGGCAACATCGCGCAAGTGCCTGAGGATCGGCTGCGCAAACGGCTGCGCCCGTTCGATATAGTCATCGACTTTCGGATTGCCGGCCATGTCATCTCTCCTTCCTGTCGCGACAGAGAGATTATCGCCTAATCCGAAAGCAGCAAGACCGGCGTTTCGATCAGCTTCTTCATCTCCTGGATGAAGCTGGCGGCGTCATAGCCGTCGACCACGCGGTGATCGCACGAGATCGAGATGTTCATCAGCTTGCGCTTCTCGATCCGCTCGCCGCCATCAGCCTGACTCACGAACATCGGCCTCTCGATGATCCGGTTGGGACCGATGATGGCGACCTCGGGCCGGTTGATGACGGGCGTGGTCGCGACCCCGCCGAGCGGGCCGAGCGGGCCGAGCGAGGTTACCGTCAGCGTCGATCCCGACAACTCGTCGGACTTGGCCGAACCGTCGCGCGCGGCATTTGCAAGGCGACCGATCTCGGCCGCGAGCTGCCACAGATTGCGGTCCTGTGCGTTGCGGATAACCGGTACCATCAGGCCATTATCGGTCTGCGCCGCCATGCCCAGGTGCACCGCGCCGTGGCGGGTGACGACGTTCGCCTCGTCATCGTAACGCGCATTGATCATCGGGTAATCGGGAACCAGCTTGCAGATCGCGGTGATCAGCAGCGGCAGCATGGTGAGCTTGGGCTTGTCGCCGCGCGCGCTGTTGAGATCGGCGCGCATCGCTTCGAGCGCGGTGACATCGCATTCCTCGACATAAGTGAAATGCGGGATGTTGCGCTTGGCCGCGCTCATGTTCTGCGCGATCCGCTTCCTGAGGCCGATCACCTTGACCGGTTCGTCCTCGCGCTTGCGACCGGCAGGGGCAAAGCCGCCACCCGCATTATAGGCGAGATACTGGTCGAGATCGCCGTGGCGCACACGGCCGTCTTCGGCGGGCTTGACCTGCGACAGGTCGATATTGAGCTCTTTCGCGCGCTTGCGCACCGCGGGGCTGGCGAGCACCTTTGCGCCCTGAGACGCAGCGGGAGCCGGTTCGACCGGCTGCGCGGGAGCGGGTTCGGGATCGGCCGCCATCGCGTCATCGGCATCGGAGGCATCCGATGTCTCGACCTCGATCCGTTCTTCGACCTCTTCAGCCTTGGGAGACGGCGCGGGGGCCGGATCGGGCTGCGATTGCTCGTGCGCATCGTTTTCCGCTTCGTCCTCGACCTCGCCTTCGACCTCGATCACCAGCAGCATCGATCCGACCGCGATCACGTCGCCGACCTCGCCTGCGACCTCGATGACCTTGCCATCGACCGGGCTTTCGATGTCGATCGTCGCCTTGTCGGTCATCACGTCGACCAGGTGCTGGTCTTCGCTGACCGTGTCACCGACCTTGACATGCCATTCGACGACTTCCGCCTCGGCCACGCCTTCGCCCACATCGGGCATGTTGAATGTGAATTTCGCCATTGCGCTTACTCGCTGAGAATCTTGTCGATGGCCTCGCCAATGCGGACGGGACCGGGGAAATAGGCCCATTCGAGGCTGTGCGGATAGGGGGTGTCGAACCCGGTCACCCGTTCGACCGGGGCTTCGAGGTGGTAGAAGCACCGCTCGGTCACCAGAGCCGAAAGCTCCGCGCCGAAACCGCTTGTGCGGGTGGCCTCGTGAACGATCAGGCACTTGCCGGTCTTCTTGACCGATTCCTCGATCGCCTCGATGTCGAGCGGCACCAGGGTGCGCAGGTCGAGGATATCGGCTTCCACGCCCTTCTCGCGCGCGACCGCCTCGGCGACATGGACCATGGTGCCATAGGCGAGAATGGTCAGTTCCTCGCCCTCGGTCACCTGGCGCGCCTTGCCGAGCTGGATCTTGTAGTAGCCTTCCGGCACCACCGAATCCTTGTGCTTCTTCCAAGGCTCGACCGGCTTGTCGTAATAGCCCGAGAACGGCCCGTTATAGATGCGCTTGGGTTCGAAGAAGATGACCGGGTCATTGTCCTCGATACAGCTGATCAGCAGCCCCTTGGCATCATGGGGGGTCGAAGGGATGACCGTCTTGAGGCCGGAAACGTGGGTGAAGATCGCTTCGGGCGATTGCGAGTGGGTCTGACCGCCGAAAATGCCGCCGCCGAAGGGCGTGCGCACCGTCATCGGCGAGATGTAATCGCAGGCCGAACGGTAACGCAGGCGCGCGGCCTCGGAAATCAGCTGGTCGAGGCCGGGATAGATGTAGTCGGCAAACTGGATTTCCGGCACCGGACGAAGGCCGTATGCACCCATGCCGACCGCCACACCGATGATCCCGCATTCGGAGATCGGCGTGTCGAAGACGCGTGTCTTGCCGTGCTTGTCCTGGAGGCCGGCGGTGCAGCGGAACACGCCGCCGAAATAGCCGACATCCTCGCCCATCACGATCACGTCAGGATCGCGTTCGAGCATGATGTCGAGCGCTTCGTTGATCGCCTCGATCATGTTGATCCGGCGTTCGGTTTCGCCTTCGCTGGCAGGCGCTGTTTTCACGTCAGTGCTCATTTGCCCGCTCCGTCCTTGGGGTGGCTGTCTGGCCACTTGATCTTGCGTTCACGGGTGGCCTGCTCGGCCTGCTCTTCGAGATGCCAGGGCAGTTCCTCGAAGACGTCCTCGAACATGGTGTGGAACGGGTGGTGGAGGCCGTGGCCGAGAATGCCGTTCTTCTCGGCTTCCTTGGTGGTCTTCTTGACCAGTTCGGCCGCATCGAGGTCCATCTTCTGCTGCCGGTCCTCGTCCCATTCGCCGATCGCGATAAGGTGCTTCTTGAGGCGCATCACCGGATCGCCCAGCGGCCATTCCTCGCGTTCCTGCGCGCTGCGATAGCCGCTGGGATCGTCCGATGTGGAATGCCCCTCGGCGCGGTAGGTGAAATATTCGATCAGGGTCGGGCCCTTGTTCGCCCGCGCGCGATTGGCGGCCCATTGCTGCGCTGCAAAACAGGCCAGGGCGTCATTGCCATCGACCCTCAGGCCGGCCAGGCCATAGCCCAGCGCACGTGCTGCAAAGGTCGTGCGTTCAGCGCCTGCAAAGCCCGAAAAGCTAGAAATCGCCCACTGGTTGTTGATCACGTTGAGGATCACCGGCGCGTTGTAGACGGTCGCGAAGGTGCAGGCCGAGTGGAAATCGCCTTCCGCGGTCGAACCTTCGCCCACCCAGGTCGCGGCGATCCGGCTGTCGCCCTTGATCGCGCTCGCCATCGCCCAGCCCACCGCCTGCGGCGTCTGCGTGGCAAGATTGCCCGAGATCGAGAAGAAGCTGTGCTCGCGGCTCGAATACATGATCGGCAGCTGGCGGCCTTTCAGCTTGTCGCCCTTGTTCGAATAGATCTGGTTGATCATCTCGATCAGCGGGTAGCCGCGCGCGATCAGAACGCCCTGCTGGCGATAGCTGGGGAACACCATGTCATCGCTCGCCAGCGCCATCGAGGCCGCGACCGAAGTCGCCTCCTCGCCGGTGCACTTCATGTAGAATGACGTCTTGCCCTGGCGCTGCCCGCGGAACATGCGTTCATCGAACGCGCGCACCAGCGCCATGTGGCCGAGCATGGTGCGAAGCGTTTCGGGATCAAGCTTGGGGTCCCAGGGACCGTGCGCCTTGTCGTCATCGCCGAGCACGCGGACGAGGCCATAGGCAAAGTCCTTCATCTGGTCGGGATGGGTCGCTTCATCGGGGCGCGGCAGATCGCCGGGCTGGCCGATATCGATATCGGAAAAATCGACCGCGTCACCGGGCCGGTACTTGGGTTCGGGCACATGCAGCGCGAGCCGTGGGCGGTTGTCGCCGCCGTTCGCGCCTGTCGAGGGGGTATCGGCCTTCTCGGCCATAGGCTTGCTCTCCCGGCAAAGACTTGTGGGGCGTCGCCTATGTCAGCGTTTTGGGGCGGTCAAGCGTTCCCGATCACACCGCAACGGGGGCCTTGATCGGGGGCAAAGGCGCGTAATCATGGACAAGGAAATCGTCGATCTCGTAATCGAAAATTGTTTCGGGCTTTCGCTTGATTTCGAGAGTCGGATGGCCTGACGGCTCGCGCCCGAGCTGTTCGGTGATCAGGTGCTCGTGATTGAGATAAAGGTGCACGTCGCCTCCCATCCACACCAGTTCGCCCGGCTCCATGCCGGTCTGCTGCGCCATCATCCGCGTCAGCAAGGCCGCCGACCAAAGATTGAACGGCAGGCCGAGCGCAACATCGCACGAGCGCTGGTAGAGCAGGCAATTGAGGCGCGCTTCGCTCCCCTCGCCCTCGACATGGAACTGGTAGGTCTTGTGGCAGGGCGGGAGCGCCATCCGGTCAAGCTCGGCGACATTCCAGCCTTCGATGATGTGGCGACGGCTGCCCGGACTGGAGCGCAGGCTATCGACCACCTGGGCGACCTGGTTGATACCCTCACCCTTCTCGTAGAGTCCGTCCTTGCGAAAACGATAGGTCGGCCAGTCGACCCATTGCTTGCCATAGACCGGCCCCAGATCGCCCCAGCGTTCGGCAAAAGCTTCATCCTCGGCGATGCGCGTCACGAAATCTTCAAGGCTGATATTCTCTCCGCTTTCCTTGACGTAGCGCGCATGCGGCCATTCGTTCCAGATCTTGACGCCTTGCAGCACCAGCGGGCGGATATTGGTCTCGCCGGTCAGGAACCAGAGCATCTCGCGTGTCGCGGTCTTCCAGTAGACCCGCTTGGTTGTGAGCAGCGGCATCGCACCATCGGCAAGGTCGAAACGCAGCATCGCCCCCGCGATCGAGCGCGTGCCAACGCCGGTGCGGTCGACCCGCTGGCTGCCATGCTCCCAGATGCGGGCCATGAGGTCGAGATATTGCTGTTCGGGATGGGGATTCGCGCGCGAAGACATGCAAAATCTATAGGCCGCAATTGACCGCTTGCCACCCCGCCCATCCACACCTATAGCGCGCGCCTTGCCTCGATCCGCACAGGTCTGATTCCTGCCGCGGAGCCGACACGGTCGGGGAGTAGCTCAGCCTGGTAGAGCACTGTCTTCGGGAGGCAGGGGCCGGAGGTTCGAATCCTCTCTCCCCGACCAATTAGCCCTCTGGTTTCCGACACAAAAAGGCCCGCCGGGCTTTCACCCGGCGGGCCTGTTCGCGTCAGGTGCTCATGCGCACCTGCCAAGGGTCACCAAAGCCATACATAAAGCCCGACCAGCATCGCCGCGGTGATCGCTGCGAGCGTGTTGAACAGCGTGCTGGTGGCAAAGCTGATACCGGAAAGCTCGACCCGCTCGCCGCCATCATCGCTCTGATAGGCGCGCGATACGAATATCCCTGCGACGAGCGCGGCGAGGAAAACGATCCATATCCGGATGATGAAGGGAATGTCCGGTCCGCCCAGTTCGGGCGCCAGCTTGAGCAGCACGTTGAGCGCGAGCGAACCCAGAAGCGCTGCGTAAGCGCCGGCAGCATTGGCCTTCTTGTCAAAAAAGCCGAGCAGGAAGACCACCACGATCCCCGGAGCGATAAAGCCGGTATATTCCTGCACCGTCTGGAACCCGCTTTCGAACCCGCCGATGAACGGGCGCGCCAGGACAAGCGCGATCGCCATCGCCGTAAATGCCGCGATCCGTCCGACCATGACGTAGTGCTGTTCTCCGCGGTCAGGTCGCGCCGCGCGGTAGAGGTCCATCGTGAAGATGGTGGAGATCGAGTTCATCATCGAGGCAAGGCTCGACACCACCGCCGCGATAAGCGCTGCAAAGACGAGGCCGCGCAATCCCGCCGGCGCAAAGCCCATGAGCTCGCCATAGGTGCGGTCCGATTTCTCCGCCAGCGCAGCCCCGTCGAGCATTCCCTGCTGGGCCAGGATCACCGCCGCAATCCCCGGGATCACGACGATGAAGGGCACGAGGATTTTCAGGAATGCGGCAAAGGCCAATCCCTTTTGCGCCTCGCCCAGGTTCTCCGCGCCCAGCGCGCGCTGGATGATGTACTGGTTGAACCCCCAATAGCTGAAATGCAGCACCCACAGCCCGCCTAGCAGGGTCCAGATGCCCGGTAGATCGCCATAAGCGGGGTGATCGGGCTCGAGGATCATCTCGAAGTGGCCCGGCATTTCCTGCATCAGGTATCCGAACCCGCCAAGCGCACCGTCGGCTGGAAGCGCATCGAGCGCGAACCAGGTGATCGCGAGACCGCCCAGCACGAGCACGACGACCTGGATGATGTCGGTCAGAGCCACCGCCTTGAGTCCGCCATAGAGCGAATAGAGCGCGGCAAAGCCTGCAAGCGCCATCATGCAATAGATGATGCTCCACCCGGTGAGCGATTGCACCGCGAGCCCGCCCAGCCACAGCACCGTGGTCAGGTTGACCGCGGTATAGAGCGCCACCCAGAAGACGCTCATCAGGTTTTTCACTCCCTCGCCGTAACGCTGCTGGAGGAATTGCGGCATGGTGTAGATGCGGCGCTTGAGGAAGATCGGAAGGAAATACTTGGCGACGATGATCAGGACGATCGCGGCCTGCCATTCATAAGCGGCGATCGCGATGCCCACGGCGAAGCCCTGGCCCGACTGGCCGATGATCTGTTCGGCCGAGATGTTCGATGCGATCAGCGAGGCACCGATCGCCCACCAGGGCAGCGCGCGACCGGCGAGGAAGTAATCCTCGGTGTCCTTTTCATGCCCCTTGGGCTCCCGGCTGACCGCGAGCGCGATGCCGAGCAGTGCGAGCGCATAGCCCGCAATGATGATGATATCGATTGTCTCAAGGCTCATCGCCGTATCTCTCCCCAAAGCCAGCGCAGCCAGGGTTCCCGCCCTGCCTCGCCGATCCCCTCAAATCCTCGCGGCGCTCAGAACGAGCAGCCTGTCCCCTCGGCCACTTCGACGCGCGCCACCTCGGCAATGCGGAAGGTGAAGGCCGCCTCGCTCGAAAACAGCAGGGCCCGGTCTGCGAGCGTGCCTGCGCAGGCTTCGGTGACGATCATTTCGCGCCAGCCCTTCTGCGCGGCGTGCGCCATGTGCTGGGTGATGTCGATCGGCGTGCCCCTGTCACCCGATGTCGCAAGCGACAGCGTGATCCGCCCTGCCGGCCGTTCGGGCACGTCGTAAACCACGCGATAGGCGCGCGCATCGCTCTCGTTCGAACCGATTGCGAAGGCCGATCCGGCCGCCATGGCGATCTCGCGCGAATCTTCCTGAGCGTTGCGGTCGTGGCCGCGCACCGCGATCCCCGTGCCTTGCGGGCTTCCCCGGAACAGCTCGAGCGCGGCGACATCTGCGGGCACGCCGGTCTTGCGAAGCGCCACGGCGAACGCTGAATCGGCAAGCCGTCCCTGACCGAACAGCACGCTGCTTCCGGCCTGATCGAGCAGCGAGCAGCTTTCGCCGAGCACCGGCATGGGCGAGATCTCACCGGTGGCAAGGCCATAGCCGACCGGGAACAGCGCCCCTTCGGCCCTGTTCAGCGGTGCGCCCGTGCAATCATTGGGCCAGGAAAAGGACAGCTTGCCGCGCGCGGACACCGCCCCTGTCAGGATGTCGGCGATCCCCGCCCCCTCACTCCCCGGAAGCCACGAGGCGACGAAGGCATTGGCAAGGTTCAACTCGCGGTTCACCCATAGCGGACGCCCGGACAGGAATACCGCGACCGTGGGCACGCCTTCGCTGTTGAACTGGCGAAGCAATCGCAGCCCTTCCTCGTCGCTGAAGCCCAGGTGCTTGCGGTCTCCGGCGAACTCTGCATAGGGCCGCTCGCCGAAGACGACGACGGCGACGTCGGGACGGTTCGTAAATGATCCATCGGGCGAGAGCGTCGCGCTGCCTCCGCGCGCCTCGGTGGCCTCTTTCAGCCCCTCCCAGATCGATGTGGCATTGGGGAAGAGCCGGTCATTGCTCTCGGTCATGCCCTGCCATTCGAGCGTCCATCCGCCCGATGCGATCCCGATATTGTCGGCAGCCATGCCGGCGACGAGGATATCGGCCCCTTCGGCCAGCGGAAGCACGCCATCATTGCGCAGAATGACCTGCGATGCGGCCACGGCTTCGCGGGCGAGTGCGCGATGTTCGGGTGAGGCGAGCAGGTCGTATCGGCCTGCGACCCCGCGTTGCGACGGGCGCTGCACATCCGGGTCCAGCAGTCCGGCGCGATACTTGACCCTCAGAACCCGGGTCACCGCCTCGTCGATCCGTTCCTCGGGGATGGTGCCGTCTCGGACCTGCGCGATCAGCGTGTCCATCAGACCCTTCCAGTCGTCGGGCACCATGTAGATGTCGAGACCTGCAAGCAGCGATTGCGGACAATCGGTGACCGTGCAGCCCGCGACCTGCCCGTGGCCGTTCCAGTCGCCCACGACCAGCCCGTCAAAGCCCATCTGCCCGCGCAGAACATCGGTCAGGAGCGCGCGATTGCCGTGCATCTTGCGGCCATTGATCGAGTTGAAACTCGCCATGATCGTCTCGACGCCCGCCGCAATCGCAGCGGGATAGGGCACGGCGTGGATCGCCATCAACGCGTTGAGATCGCCGGTCACCTCGCCCTGGTCGACGCCGTTATCGGTGCCGCCATCGCCGAAGAAATGCTTGGCGGTGGCGATCACGCGGCCGGTCCCGAGATAATCCTCGCTCCCGCGCACGCCCTGCTGGCCTTCGACCAGAGCGGCACCCAGTTCCGCGACCAGTTCGGGGTTTTCCGAATAGCTTTCATAGGTGCGCCCCCAGCGATCGTCGCGCGCGACCGCGACGGTGGGAGAGAAGTTCCAGTCGATCCCGGTGACCTCGATCTCGACCGCGGTGGCAGCCCCGATGCGACGGACGAGATCGGCATCGCCTGTCGCGCCGAGCGCGATATTGTGCGGAAAGATCGTCGCCCCGACCACATTGGTGTGGCCATGCACCGCATCGGTGCCCCACATCACCGGGATGGCCGGCTCGCCGCCTTCGAGCGGTTTTACCGAGGCCAGGAACATCTCGTCAGCCAGCCGAAGCCACTCGGACGCCGGCGCGAACTCATCGCCATAGGGTCCGCCATTGCCGCCATTGAGATAGCTGCCGAAGCGATAGCGTTCCATGTCCGCGGCGGTGAAGGAATTGATCTGCGGCTGGATCAACTGGGCCACCTTGCGCTCAAGGCTCATCCGCGAAACGAGACCGGCGACCACGGCGTCCTCGCCCGCCTGGACGCGCTGGGCCGAGGGATCGCCGGCCGAGGTGGAGAGCGGCGCCGGACTGCATCCTGCAATAGCCGTCGCCAAGGCTGCACCTGCCGCAAACCGCCAAATCTTGCTTCGCATTGTGAGCAGCCCTCTTCTCTTGCCCCGGCGCTCGTCCCGCCGCGCAATCGGCCGGTTGAGAACGTTATCAAGATACTACATTTCGCACCGCCTTTTGCAAGAGGAAGTCCTTTTTTCGCTCAGGTGCGGCGACGGATTGTCGCCAGCAACAATGCCGCGCCGAGCGACAAGGCGGCAAACAGCGCGAACAGCGCGGTGAAGCCGAAGGCGGGCACAAGTGCGATGGTAAGCCAGGGCATGACCAGCGAAGGGACCGTGTTGGTAAGGTTGAAAAAGCCCATGTCGCGCCCGCGATTGCGCGGCTGGGGCAGGACGCGCAGGGTCTGGGCCGTGTGCAGCGAGAGGAAGATCGTCCCCGAAATGCCGAACACGACATAACCTGCAATCGCAAGAGTCAGCCCCGACGATGCCGCCATGACCGCCAGGCCCGCCGCTGCCATCGCCGCACAGGCGCTGAGCGGCAGGATCGGCCGCCCGTGGCGATCGGACCAGCGCCCGATCACCAGCGACAGGGGGACCGAACAGATCAGCACGGTGCTGAATATGTTGGCAGCCTGGTTTTCATGGAAACCGGGAGAAAGCGAGCGCAACCAGAACAGCAGGAAGGCGAACAGGCCAGCCTCCGCGATCTGGACCAGGAAGCGCGCGAACCACATTCTCGCAACCGCGGCACGGGTCTGGTCCTCGCTCGCTTCCGCGATGGCCTCGGGCCTCGGCGCCATCAGGCTTGCCCGTTCGCGCCTTCGTCCAAGGACAGTGACCGGCAGAACGAGAATGCACACCAGCCCCGCCACCACCCAAAGCCGCTGTCCGCTCGCGATCAGCGGCTCGAATGTGACCAGCGACCCGGCGAGCGCGCCCATGGCGGGCGCAAGCGACAAGGCCCCGCCGAGCGTGCCCTTCTGGCTATCGGGAAAGCAATCGCCTGCCCAGGCCACCAACGGTCCCAGCATCATGTTGAGCCCGACCTGCCACGCCATGACAAGCGCGACCAGTTGCACGAGGTCTTGCGCCTCGCCGATCGCCACGAGCAAGACGCTCGAGGCGAGCAGCCCGGCAAGGATCCAGGGCACGCGGCTGCCGCTGCGATCGCTCGCAACGCCAAAGGCGATATTGGCAAGGCTGGCAACGATGGCTCCGAAAAACGTGACCTGAGCCAGCGCGGACACGTCCTGCGATCCCATCAGGCTGGTGATCTTGAGCGGGAGAAGCACGGTGAGCAGCGGCACATAGGCGACCGCCCCTCCGCCTGCTGCGAGCGCGAACAGGGCGACGAACCACCAGGGCTGGTGTTCGGCGCGCAAGACCTGCCTCCCCTCGCCCGTCAAGCCGGATCCGGCGCCGGGCCGAGCGAGGCACGTTCGACGAGGCTCGCCGCGACATCGATGGTCCCGTCCTCGTGCGGCTGGCCCTTGAGCGCGATCAACCGGTCCACCGCGACAGAGACGGTCTCGGCAATCGGCTGGTCGATCGCCGCGAGAGGTGGCTGCGAGAAGCGCACGATGGGCGTGTTATCGAAACTGATGAGCGACAGGTCACGCGGCACGCGCAGCCCGCGATCCTGTGCCACCGCAAGCGCTGCCAGCGTCATCTGGTCGTTGCTTCCGATGATCGCGCTGAGGTCCTCGTTGCGGTCGAGCAATGCGCGCCCCGCATGGGTGCCCGAGGAATAGCTGAAATCGCCCGCTTCGAGCAGGCCATCGCAGCGCAGCCCCGCATCGCGCATGGCTGCGCGCCAACCATCGACGCGCCAGCTGCTCAGGCTGTATTGCGCAGGGCCGGCAATGAACCCGATCCGCCGGTGTCCCAGTTCGATCAGGCGTTCGGTCGCGAACCGCGCTGCGTTTTCATCACCCATGGTCAGCGGGATACCGGCGCCTTCGCCCTTTGACCCGATCCGGGCAAAGGGAATGTTGCGGAGTTCGAGCAATTGGGTGATCTGCCTGTTTTCGGAGTGCGGAGGGGTCAGGATCACCCCGTCGGGCTGCAGCGCGGAGATCGTCGCGCCCAGTTCGCGTTCGACGTGGTCGATATGGGTGTCGACCAGTTCGACCATCATCCGGTAACCGTGCTTGGCACAGGTCAGCATCCCGCCCAGAAGCATCTGATCGACCCAGTCATTGCCCTGCCGCTCGCGCCAGTCGGCGATCGTGCGTTCGCGGTCATTGATGGCGAGGATGATGTAGGACCGCGACCCGCTCATCCGCTGCGCCGCGAGCGAAGGCACATAGCCAAGCCGGTCGATCGAGGCCTGCACCTTCTCGCGCATTTGCGGGCGCACATTGGGCCCGTCATTGATGACGCGGCTTACCGTCTGGAGAGAGACCCCCGCATCTTCCGCGACTTCGCGGATCGTCACCGATTTGCGACCTCTCGCCACCCTTCGCCTAGCCCCTGGTCAATTCCGTTTGATGCACGCGCGACCGGCCTGTGGATCGCTCGCGCACCGATATACGCGAATCCAGTCGATTGCGAACTGGTTTGGAACGCTATCCTCGGCAAATCCCCGGTCGTTCTCGCTTTCGGGCCAATCGCCGCCGACAGCGAGGTTCGCCATGACGTAGAACGGCTGGTCGAAGGGCGCGTTGCGGTTGCCCCGCGCAAGCGGCGATGCGGTGTGCCATTGATCGGGCGTGACAGTAAAATGCACACGGTCATCGACGAGAAAGCGGATCAGCCCCTCGCCCCATTCGACCGCGTATACGTGGAAATCGTCCGAAGGCAGCGCCTGCGATGGCAGAGCGGTCCGGTTCGAGACATAGCTGTTGTCAGGCCATGGATCGCCGAAATGAAGCGCGCTGACAGTCCGGTTCTCCCCGCGACCGCCCCCGCAATCCCCGCAGCTCGCGCCGATATTGACCGCCTCGAGAATGTCGATCTCGCCTGAAAGCGGCCAGCTGCCGTAATGGTCATCGGCCGGCATCATCCAGATCGCCGGCCACATGCCCTGGCCCGCAGGCACTTTCGCGCGGGCTTCGATGCGGCCGTATTTCCAGGCATGAAGGCCGCGCGTGCGGACCTTTCCCGAAGTGAATTGGCGCGTGACAAGCGGGTTGGGATCGGCAGCGATTTCCGGAGGGCGATCAGGGCCGGTGAGGGTCTCGCGCCGCGCGCGCAGCACCAGCTTGCCGTCTTCGACAGCGATATTCTCCGGCCGGTCGGTATAGCATTGGCGTTCGTTATTGCCGCCGCCCCAGCACGATTGCTCGGGCACCCACTTGCTGCGGTCGAGCGTGTCGCCTTCGAACTCGTCGGCCCAGACGAGCTGCCAGTCGGCTGCCGCGAGCGGGGCGATAAGCGGCTCGACATCGCCGATCCCCGGCGAAGCAGCGCCCGCGGTGCAGCCAGCGGTGACCGCGCAAAGAGCCAGCGCGGCGGCGCGGCGTGCCAGATTTGAAGTGCGGACCATCCCTGTTCTTCTCCTAGGTCACTGCGCACATTGCAAGAAGAGGGGACTTTGCCCCCTCAAGCAAAGCCCCCCCTGTCCCGTGAGCCTTTGCAGGCCCGATGGCTGTGTCTCCGGCCGGGCTTCGCTAGAAATCGAAGCGCGCAAGGAAGGTGTAGCGCCGGTCGTTGCGGAAGGCCGAGCGGGTCACCCGCGTGCCCTCGAAATCGATCACCTGGCTGGTCACCGTCACTTCGTCGAGCAGGTTCACGCCCTGGACGCCGAGCTTGAGGTAATCGGTCACCGCGAAGAATATCGAGGCATCGAGCTGCCCGGTCGATTCCTGGAAAATCGGCGAGAAGGGGAAGATGTCATCGCGCGGCGTGATCAGGAAGTCCGACCGCCAGTTATAGGCGGCGCGTGCCGAGAGCGGCCCCTTTTCGTAGAATACCGTCGCGTTGAAAGTGTGCTCCGAAATGCCCGCCAATGGTTGCGATGCCGAGAACAAGCCACGATTGCCGGCAAGATCCGAATTCGAGAACTCGCCCCCGTCGATATAGGTGTAAGTCCCTGCAAAGCCGAGCCCGTCGAGCGGCGCGGGAAGGAAGTCGTAGGTCTGCTGATAGCCGATCTCGACCCCCTTCAGGATGCCACCCTCGGCATTGACCGGGCCATTGACTTCGACCGGCACCACGATGCCCCCACTCGGCGACACGAAGTCGACCGTGTCGACACCAGAATTCACGATCCCCTCGATATCCTTGAGGAAACCGGAGACGGTGAGCGAGCCGACATCGTCGAAATACCATTCGACCGACAGATCGTAATTCCACGATTCAACCGGCCGGACGTTCCGGTTGCCGGTGAACAACTGGAACAGAGGCCCGTCAGCGAGCCTGCCCTCTGCCTGGAGGTCGCCGGTATTGTCGCCGATTGCACCGCCTGAACGGAACAGTTGGAGATCGGGCCGCGAAATGCCTTTCGAGACCGCGAAACGGAACAGCAATCCGCCGCCCGTGTCGAGCCGCGCATTGAAGCTTGGCAACCAGTGATCGAAGGTGATCGCGCGATCATCGAGGATCAGGTCGCCTGTAAAGGCGGCCGCGAATTCGGCCTTGCGCGCATCCGACAGCCCGCAGAATCCTGGCAGCGTCTGGCCCGGCGGGGTGCGCCCGCACGAGGCGTCGATCTCTGAGACCTGGACGATCCCGTCGCCATTGCCCTGGCCATTGGTGACGCTCGGGTCATCGAAGCCGAACGGGCTCGGAAAGCCGATAAGGCCGCCGGTGCGGACCTCGGTTTCGACAAAGCGGACACCGAAATTGCCCTCGAGGTTCCAGCCATTGCCGAAATCGGTCCCGTAATCGATCCGCGCATAGGCGGCCTTGGTCTCTTCGGCGACATCGCTGACTTCGGGCGGACAGAACGGATCGCACGCGATCGTGTTGCCGCCAATATCGGTGAAGGAACGGCCCTGAACGCCGAAGAACGGGTTCGGGGTTTGCGAGAAGATGTTGATCTCGCGCGCCTGGTCGGCGGTCAGCCCGGAAAGATATTCGCCGAGGAAATCGTCACCGCCATAGAAGAACGCGCCGCCACCGGGGATCGGGGTCGGAGCGTTGCCGCGCTGGAAATTGTCGCCGAACGGCGAACGGAAATTGGCGAAACCGGGGAATTCATCGACATAGGCGCCGCCCGCAATCGCGAATTCCTGGCCCGGAAGGCCGGTAAAGAAACGCCCCGGCTGGAACGGGCAGCCAGGCCCTGCATTCCACGGCGCACAGCCCGCACGGCCCGCCCAGGGTGCAGAAAGATTACCCCAGGTCGAGAAATTGGTGTCGCGCGTGACCCGGTCGCGTTCCGCCCAGCGGGCGCCGAAACGCGCGCTCTTGAAAAAGCCTTCATCGCTGATGTCGTATTCGGCGTCGAGACGCAGGCTCTCGAGCTCGGCATCGTTGCGCGCGATCGAATCGAGCAGGAACCAGTAATAGGTGTTCTCGCCACTGGTGAAGTAATCGCTCGGCGCGCCGGGAGGAGCGACAAACGAGACCTGCGGCGTTTCGCCGGTGAGATCGAGATCGATATTCGCCCAGCTGTTCATCACGCCGATGATCGCGTTCTGCGACTTGTCGGACTGGATCCGCTGCGCCTCGAGATTGACCCGCAGGCGATCGGTCACTTCCCAGTCGATATCGAGCGAAAAATCCTCGGTGGTGGCATCGGTATCGCGCTGGAAACGCAGCGTTTCCAAGGGGATGCCGCCGCGGCCAAACGGGTTGGCATAGGCATCGCCGACGCGCTGGGTGAGCACGCCGCTCTGGAACACGCCGTTTTCATCGAACTGCCAGGTGCTGCCCGCCGCCTCGACCGGGAACAGCGCATCGTCATTGACCAAAGCGAGGATCGCCGCTTCGTCGGTGTAGAAACTGGTGTCGGCACGCAACCATTCGAAGGTGACGAGGAAGCTGCGATCAGCGCTTTCAAACTGCGCGACGGCCGACCAGGCCTCGCGGTCGCGTTCGAGTTCGGTGGTGCGAACACCGGCCCCCTTGGGCACGACGACGGTGCCGGCCGGGGGGAAGTTGCTCTGGTCGAACCCTGTCGGGGTCCCCACGCCATCGGAGAATACATTTGTCGTGCGGAAACACGGCCCGTCGAGCGTGTCAGCACGGAAGCACGGGTCGGTGACCTGCGTCGCATCGGTCCGGCTGATCAGTTCCGAACGCGAATATCCGAGCTGGAAGCCAACCGATCCGAAGTCGTTTTCAAAGGTGGTCGAACCCAGGATCGAAAAAGCCGGCGACCATTCCTCGGCGAGGTCGCCCATCGTCCCCTCGATCGAACCGGCGATCCGCGTGCCGCGATTGTCGAGCGGCTTGCGGGTGACGAGATTGACCGTGCCGGCGATCCCGCCATCGATCATGTCGGCGGTGACGTTCTTGAACACCTCGACCCTGCCGAGCAGTTCGGGCGACACGTCGTTGAAGCTCAGCACTCGCCCGCCGGTGGCGGAAAAGATGTCGCGGCCGTTGAGCTCGGAGCGAACGAACGGAAGGCCGCGCACGATGACCCCGGTGCCCTCGACGGAGAAGCGGTCGGGGTCGGTGGTTTTCTCGAAGCGGCCGATATTGACGCCGGGAATGCGCTGGAGCGTCTCTGCGACCGAGCGATCGGGCAACGCGCCGATATCCTCAGCAGTCACCGCGTCGACGAAGGTGTCGGCGTCGCGCTTGATGTTCTGCGCGTTTTCGAGGCTGGCGCGGAAGCCGGTCACGAGGATGACGTTCTCGTCATCGCCTGCCTGTTCATCAGTCGATACATCGGCATCGGCATCGGCTTCCTGCGCAAGGGCAGGAGTTGCCAGCGCCATGGCCAGACCCGACACGGTACTCAAGGCAAAGATACGCCGCGAAGGCGCGATCACACCGGTATTCATAACAGGCTTTCCCCTCAATTTCCCTGAAGGATTCGTGGTCCTTCATCTCCTTGACCAAGGCTGATAGCGCATCTTGTTAGCGTTCACAAGTCTTGCATTCACAGCCCGCTGCTTCATGGTGCACATGCTTGAAAATCGAACCTGCGCCATGCTGAGTGTATGCGGGTTCGACCTGGGCGAGAGACGGGGCAGAGGATCACGATGGCGATCAATCACATTATCATCGTCGGCGGCGGCACCGCTGGCTGGATGGCAGCAGCGGCAATGTCGCGGCTCATGGTGGGACGCGAGCTCGCGATCACCCTCGTCGAATCCGAGGCGATAGGGACCGTGGGCGTTGGCGAGGCGACCATTCCGCCGTTCGTCGGCTTCAACGAGCTGATCGGGATCAACGAGGCCGAAATGCTCAGCGCCGTGGGCGGCAGCTTCAAGCTTGGCATCCAGTTCGAGAACTGGGGCAAGATCGGCGACAGCTACATCCACCCGTTCGGCGCCTATGGCTATGCGATGGGCGGCATCGGCTTCCACCATGTCTGGCACAAGCTCATGCAGGAAGGCGACAACCGGCCGCTGCAGGTGTTCAACCTCGAGACCATGGCCGCCTATTTCGGCAAGTTCGCGCGCACGCAGGACTATCAACGCGACGACCTGCCGCCAATCAACTACGCCTATCACCTCGATGCCGGTCGCTATGCCGCCTTCCTGCGCAAATTTGCCGAAGCGCGCGGGGTGGTGCGCCAGGAGGGCAAGGTCGTCGACGTGGCGCTCGACAGCGAGAGCGGCGATGTCAGCGCGATCACGCTTGATGACGGGCGCCGGATCGGAGGCGATCTGTTCATCGATTGCTCGGGCTTTCGTGGACTTCTCATCGAACAGGCGCTGGAAACCGGTTACGAGGAATGGACCCACTGGCTGCCCTGCGACCGCGCCGTCGCGCTGCCCTGCGCGCGCGAGGACGGCAGCCCACCCCCGCCCTACACGCGGGCGACCGCTCACCGCGCAGGATGGCAGTGGCAGGTGCCTTTGCAACACCGCAACGGCAACGGCCATGTCTATTGCAGCGCGCACATGGAGGACGACGAGGCGCTCGACATCCTCGTCGGCAACATTGCCGGCAAGCCGCAGGCCGATCCCAATTTCCTGCGTTTCGTCACGGGCAGGCGCAAGAAATTCTGGAACCGCAACGTGGTCGCGCTGGGCCTGTCGGCAGGGTTCATGGAGCCGCTCGAATCGACCTCGATCCACCTCATCAATACCGGGATCGACAAGTTCCTCTCGCTGCTCTCGCTCGACGGGATCACCGATGCGCAGCGTGACACCTTCAATCGCCTGACGGGCCGCGAATATGCGCGCATCCGCGATTTTCTGGTGCTGCATTACAACGCGACAAGCCGCGATGATTCGGACTTCTGGAACTATGTGCGAACGATGGACGTGCCCGATTCGCTGACTGAGAAGATCGAGGTGTTCAAGGCCAACGGCCAGATCTTCCGCGAGGAAGACGAGCTGTTCACCGACACCAGCTGGGCGGCGGTGATGCTGGGACAGGGCATCGCTATGGGCGGCCACAACCCGATGGCCGAATCGATCGACACGCCCCAGTCGCGCAAGGAGATCGACGAGATGGAGCAATCGATCCGCTTTCTCGTCCAGCATATGCCCGGCCACGGCGAATATCTCGCCAAGTACTGCCCCGCCCAGGCCGCCTGACCTTTTGCAGCCTTAGCCGGTCCCGAACCCGGTCCGATTTGCCTTTTCGGAGCATTCGGGTTTATCGATAGGCAACGCTGTTAACGTTCACATATTGTTGATCGCCCATTCGGGGAATGCCAGATGAGACCGCTCCGCCACCCTTTCCGCGCGCTTGCGACCCTTGCGGTTGCGAGCCTTGCCCTTCCCTTCATAGCGGGCACAGCTGCCGCGCAGGACAGCGCGGCGCTCGAAGCGCTCGATGCGCAACTGCCCGGCGATCTGGTCAACGATCCTTCGCGTATCGACTGGCAGAGCTATGGCGCTGACCTCGAGGCCAGTTCGGTCGTGGATGAATCGATCCCGGGCGGCGGGGCTGCAAGGCGTTTCGAGGTCAAACGCGCGGCCGAATTCATCTATGCCGCCGGGACCAACATTCCGCTGACCGAGACCGTTCGTCGCGGCGACACCGTCACGGTCGGTTTCTATGCTCGCACGATCGAGGCCGACACCGAAGACGGCAATGGCGTGCTACGCGTGCGCTTCCAGCGCAATGTCGAACCCTATCCCGGCTTTGGCGAACAGACCTTGACCATTGGCCGGGACTGGGCGTGGTACGAAGTCAGCGCGCAAGCCGAACAGCGCCTGCGTTCGGCCGATAGCATAATCGCGGTCCAGTTCGGGCGGACGCGGCAGGCGATCGAGATCGGACAGGCGATCGTCGTGACAGGTGCGGACAGCATTGCCGGCGCAGGGCCGGTCGCGGTGGCGGCCGCCGCTTACGCGATACCCGAGCTCGAAATGCCCGAAAGCCTTGAAGGGACCGGCACGCTGCTCAACGATCCGGGTCAGAATTTCTGGAAGTTCGGCGGGTCTGCGGGCCGTTTCGAAAGCCGGCACGAACCCGAAATCTGGATGATGCGGGCAACGCGTTTCTCGGTCGCCGAAGATGGAACGACGCTTACCGACCTTGCCGCAACGGTGCCGATCAACCAGCGGATCGACGAAGGCGACGAACTCGTGATCGCGATCGCCGCTCGCACGATCAGCGCGCAGAGCGAGGATGGTCGCGCGGTAGCAGCCTCGCGCATCCAGGGCACCTCGCCGCCCTTCGAAAGCTTTGCCGCCAACCGCTTCCGCATCGGCCCGCAATGGCAGTTGATCCGGATCGAGACCCGCGCACCGCGGGGCTACGGCGCGGGTGGTGCCGAACTCGAGCTCTATTTCGGCGGGACCGTGCAGGAAGTCGACCTTGGCCCGGTCTACGTCTTCCGCAAGGCTCGGGGCGAATAAGCGAGCAGCGTCAAACCAGCCGATCGGCCAGCAGGCCGAGCAGCACAGTCATCGCGCCGAGCCCGATCGAGAGATGCCAGCGCAATGTCATGAAGTCGCGCGAGGCGAGACCCAGAGCCCTGTCGACGAGCGGCGATAAGGCAATCAGGATGCCGAGCAAGACAAGTGCGGGTCCGGGCCAGTCCCAGCCAAAGGTCCAGGGCAGGAACAGGGCGACCGCAATCAGGCTGGGCAGGACCGCGACCAGATAGGTCCCGGCACCAGCGCGCGTCCCGTGCCCCTCGGCGCGCAACGCCTCTCCCCACCACACACCGCCAAGAAAACTGAAGATCGCAGCGGCATAGGCAAACCCGCCTGCCAGCGCGCTATAGGCCCATTCGTGCGCGCTCGCGACGAGCGCAACGAAGGCTGCTTGCGGCAACAACCCGGCATATCCCAGCAACCGGGCAGCGGGGGAGAGCGGAACGGATCGAGCGGACACTTGTGGCTGGGACATGCTTTCCAACCCCGCGAAAGCTTGGGCGGTTCCCAGTGGTTCCTTTTTAAGCCAGTTCTGAAAGCGCGGCGAAAACACCGAAACTAGCGCGCAGTTCCGAAAAATTTTCCGGAACATTCATTTCGCCATTTCCGTTGATTGGGCAAGACACGGCGCGGACATGCGTCGGCCACAAACAACGCAAGGAAGCCTGAAAATGCTCGAACTTATCACGCTTATCGCCACCATCCTCCTGCCCCCGCTGGGTGTTGCGCTCAAGAAGGGACTGAGCACCGATTTCTGGATCAACCTGATCCTCACGCTGCTGTTCTTCGTCCCCGGCCTGATCCACGCGATCTATGTCAACTACATCCGTGGCGGGACCAGCCTCGCCTAAGGCAGCCACACACGACTCGAATCTTTCGAGCGGCTCGGGCCCGGGAATTGTTCCCGGGCCCGTGTCGTATCTGCTAGCGACACCGGGGCACGACCATGGCCGATGACCAATCCGACGAAACGCGCCGCGAACGCCGGCGCGAAAGCGCGGTCCCTTCCGGGCGGCTGGCGCGTATGGGCACGTTTGGCCGGTTGGTTGGCGGAGTAGCCGGAGGCATGGCTGCCGAAGGCGCGCGCAGGCTGGCGCGGGGCGAAGGCCTGTCGGCGCGCGACCTGCTGCTCACACCTGGAAATGCGCGCCGCCTGACAGACCGGCTCTCGCACCTGCGCGGCGCGGCAATGAAGCTCGGGCAGATGATCAGCATGGATGCGGGCGATTTTCTCCCGCCCGAACTGGCGCAGATCCTCGGCTCGCTGCGCGACCAGGCGCGTTTCATGCCCACCCGCCAGCTCGACAGGGTTCTCTCGAACGAGTGGGGTGCGGACTGGCGCCGACGGTTCAAGTGGTTCAACCCCCGCCCCATCGCTGCGGCCAGTATCGGGCAGGTGCACAAGGCGATGACCCGCGATGGCGAATTGCTCGCGATAAAGGTCCAGTATCCCGGCGTCGCGAAAAGCATCGACAGCGATGTCGACAATGTCATGACGCTGCTCAGGCTCTCGGGGTTTGCCCCGCCAGAGCTCGAGGTCGAGAAATTGATGGATGCGGCCAAGCGGCAACTTCACGAAGAAGCCGATTACCGCCGCGAAGGCGCGCAGATGGCGCTCTACCGCGAAAGGCTCGCAGGCGAAGGCGGCTTCGTCGTTCCGCGACTGGTCGAGGAGTTCACCAGCGACACGATCCTGGCGATGAGCCACGAGGAAGGGGTCGGCATCGAGGATCTCGCAAACGAGCCTGCCGAACGGCGCGACGAGGCGACCGGGCGGCTGATGCGCCTCGTCGCCCGCGAATTGTTCGAATTCGGCGTGATGCAGACCGACCCCAATTTCGCCAATTATCGCTATCGCCGCGAGACCGGCGAGATCGTGCTGCTCGATTTTGGCGCCTGCCGCGCGGTCGATCCCAAGGTGGCGAACGATTACCGCCGGCTGATCAAGGCCGGGCTCGAAGGCGATCGCGATGAAATTCTCGCAGCGACCATTGCGAGCGGTTTCATGGCTCCGGTGGTCTACGAGAAATATCCCGACCGGGTTGAACGGATGATCGCCATCGTGCTCGACGAGATGCGCGAGGATCGCAAGTTCGACTTCGGCGATCGCGCCTTCGTCCCGCTGCTGCGCGAAGAAGGCATGGCGATCGCGCAGGACCGCGAGACCTGGATATTCCCCCCGGTCGAAACGCTGTTCGTGCAACGCAAGGTCTCGGGCACCGCCCTGCTGGGCGCGAGACTGGGCGCGAAGGTCAATATCCGCCGCCTGGTCGAGGAAGTGCTCGGCGCGACCGAGCCCTTCCCCGAATCCTGATCCTCTATTCCTCCGCTGCGAGCTCGGCAGCGATCCAGCGGTCGATATGCGCCTCGAGCACGTCTAGCGGGATCGAGCCGTTTTCCAGCACCGCATCATGGAAGGCGCGAAGGTCGAATTTCGGCCCGAGCGCATCTTGCGCGCGCGAGCGCAGTTCGCGGATCTTGAGTTCGCCCACCTTGTAGGCCAGCGCCTGGCCTGGCCAGGTCATGTAGCGGTTGACCTCGGCATCGATATTGCCGGGCGACAAGGCGGTGTTGTCGAGCATGTAATCGACTGCCTGCTGCTTGGACCAACCCTTGGAATGCAGGCCGGTATCGACCACCAGCCGGGTCGCGCGCCACATTTCATAGGAGAGGCGCCCCATCTGTTTTGCCGGCGTGTCGTAAAGCCCCATCTCGATACCGAGGCGTTCGGAGTACAGCCCCCAGCCTTCGACAAAGGCGGTGAAGAACGTGCCATTGGCGCGCAGCGGGTGGATGTCGAGTTCCTGCTGCAAGGCGATCTGCAAGTGGTGGCCGGGCACCGCCTCGTGAACACCGAGGGCGGGCAGTTCCCAAAGCGGGCGCTGGTCGAGTTCGGTGGTGTTGATCCGGTAGATGCCGGCTGCCCCGGTTTCCAACGAGCCGGGCTCGTAATAGGCGGTGGTGTTGCCCGGCGCATTGGCGGCAGGGATCGGCTTGACCGTATAGGGCTGGCGCGGAAGCCGTCCGAACAGTTCGGGCATGAAGCCATCGATGTGCTTGGCAAGCGCGGCGACGAAGCGGACATATTCGTCCTCGTCGGTCATGTAATATTTCGGATCGGTCCGCAGATGCTCGATATAGTCCTCGCGGCTGTCGAACCCGGCCTCGGCGGCGACTTCTTCCATTTCAGCGCGAATGCGGGCGACTTCGGACAGGCCCAGCTCGTGGACCTCGTCCGGCGTCATGTCCGTGGTGGTGAAGCTGCGCACCCGGTAGACATAGTAGTCCTCGCCGCCGGGAGTGGCGAGAATGCCGGGCGTGCCAGTGCGGCAATTGGGAGCGTAATCCTCTTCATAGAATTCGAGGAATTCGCGATAGGCCGGGAACACCGTGCCTTCGATCGCCGCGCGCGCACGGGACTGGAGCGCGGCCCACTCATCCTCGCCAATCGCGCCGGGCCGTTCTCCGGCAAACGGCATCCAAAAGGGCGATGTGGTGAGATCATCGACGATCTGGCGGGCGATGCGGTTCTCGAACCCTTCCATCGGCTCGCAAGGCTGGGTCAATCCGCGTGCCACCGCCTCGCGGCTGCGCGCAATGGCATGGTCGTTGACCGCGCCATAGGCTTCGAGCCTGCTGACATAGCTTTCGTAATCGGCGAGCGTGAAGAAGGGCGAACGGTAGGGCAAGGATGCGAAACCGGAGAACCATCCGCCGCGATTGGTGAACAGGATATAGCGGTCATGTTCGTGCTCGGCGGCGGCCACGCTATCGGCGAGGCTCGAACGGATGACGCCGAAATCGACCGCGAGTTCGGGCGAGAACGCGCTGGTGTCGATCGCATCGAGACGGGCGAGAAAGGCGCGCGCTTCCTCGATCGCGCGTTCATGCGCTTCGAGTGACCAGTCGCCCAGTTTGCCATCGCCGCGCCGGTCGCCAATGCTGGTGGCAAGCTGCGGATTGTTGTCGAGCCGCCACTGCCACACTTCCTCACGCAGGGTCTCGTAATCGTCGGCAGGCCCGGCAAGGGCAGGAGCAAGCGGGAGCGCCGCCAGCGCAAGAGCGGGCAAAAGGGATCGCAGCATGAATTCAACCTCGTTTTCAATTGCCTGTTTCAGGCGCACAGACACAGGGGTCGCGATTGGCGCCGACAGGAAAGAACTCTAAGGCTAGCAGCATGTCCAGACGACCTGAACCCAAAACCTCCGTCCTGTTCGTGTGTCTCGGCAATATCTGTCGCTCCCCAATGGCCGAGGGTGCGCTGCGCGCCGCGGCGGAAGAAGCGGGGCTGGATTTGCGCGTCGATTCGGCAGGGACCGCGAATTACCACGTCGGCGATCCCCCCGATCCGCGTGCCATCGCCGCTACCGCGCGCGCCGGGGTCGACATCGCGCACCTGCGTGGCCGCCAGTTGTGCAAGGAAGATTTCTTCGCATTCACCGACATCTTCGCGCTCGATGCCGCCAATCTTGCTGACATCCGCGCGCGAATGCCAGCCGATGCCACCGCGCGCGTTTCGCTACTGCTCGAGGCGGCACACGGGCAACCGGCAGAGGTCAGCGACCCTTATTACGGCGATGACGCGGGTTTTTCCGCGTGCTGGGACGAGGTGAATCACGCCGCGAAGGCGCTCGTCACCCGCTATGCCCGCTAGCCGCCGCGCAGCAATTGCACGCCCCAGTCGCGTTCGAACAGGTATAACAGCACGCGTGCGGCTTCACCCCGCTCGCTGGTGAGGCCGCCATCACGGTCGATCAGAAGCCGCGCATCGGCATGGGCGGCGGGAAGCAATTTCTGGACCTGTTCGAGATCGGCGATGCGGAACGCCGCTTCGCCCGATTGCCTGGTGCCGAGCAGTTCGCCCCCGCCGCGCAGTTCGAGATCCTCCTCGGCTATGCGAAAACCGTCCTGCGTCTCGCGCATGAGGGCGAGCCGCTTTTTCCCCGTCTCCGACAATTCGCTGCCGCGCAGAAGCAGGCAAACCGATTTCTCGCTGCCCCGTCCCACGCGCCCCCTCAATTGGTGCAATTGTGCAAGGCCGAAGCGTTCGGCTTGTTCGATCACCATCAAGGTGGCCGAGGGGACATCGACCCCGACCTCGATCACGGTGGTGGCGACCAGCAATTTCGCCGCGCCACTGGCAAAGCGTTCCATCGCCGCGTCCTTGACCTCCGGGCGCAACTGGCCGTGGACGAGGACGATGTCATCGCCGAACCTTTCCTTGAGCGCGGCATAGCGCGCCTCGGCAGCGGCAATGTCATCGACCTCGCTGTCGCGCACCATCGGGCACACCCAATAGGCCTGCTGGCCGCTGGCAAGATGGCGTTCGACGCCGGCGACGACGTCCTCGATCCGGTCCTGCGCGACAACGCGGGTGTCGATCGCCTGCCGCCCCGGGGGCAGTTCATCGAGCCGGCTGACATCCATTTCGCCATATTGCGCGAGCGTGAGGCTTCGCGGGATCGGGGTCGCGGTCATGGCCAGCGTGTGCGGTGCGCGCTTGCCCTTGGCGGCTAGCGACAGCCTTTGCGCAACCCCGAAACGGTGCTGCTCGTCGATCACCACGAGGCCGAGGTCCTTGTAGGCGACGCTGTCCTGGAAAATGGCATGGGTGCCCACGAGAATGTCGATTGCACCGCTCATCAGCCCCATCAGCAATCCTTCGCGTTCGCGCCCCTTGGCGCGCCCGGTAAGCAGCGCGATCTCGGCCCCGGTCGGGGCGGCCATGGCCTGCAAGGTCTCGAAATGCTGGCGCGCGAGGATCTCGGTCGGGGCGAGCAAAGCGGCCTGGCGTCCAGCCTCGACCGCGATCAGCATCGCGTTCAGCGCGACCACCGTCTTGCCCGAGCCGACATCGCCCTGGAGAAGGCGCAGCATCGGGGCTTCCTGTTGCAGGTCGCCCTCGATTTCGGCGATCGACCGTTTCTGTGCGCCGGTCATTTCGAAAGGCAGGGCCAGCCTGTCACGCAGCTTTCCATCGCCCTTGAGCGCCGCGCCCCTGCGCCGCCTGCCATCGGCGCGAACCAGCAGCAGCGCGAGGCTGTTGGCGAGGAGCTCGTCATAGGCCAGCCGGTCGCGCGCGGGCCCGTGCATGTCCTTGTGCGCAAGATGGATCGCATCGCGCCATGATGGCCAGTCGGACTTGGAAAACTGACCCGGCTCGATCCATTCGGGCAAGTCGGGCAGCTTTTCGAGCGCCTGTGCGACCAGTCCGGAAAGGCGCGGCTGTGTCAGCCCTTCGGACAGGGCATAGACCGGCTCGTTCATCCGCGCGAGATGGGCGGCGCTGTCCTTTTCGACATGGTCCGGATGCACGATCTGGAGCGTGTCGCCATAACGGTCGAGCCGGCCGGCGACCCATCGCTTCTCGCCGACCGGCAATTGCTTTTTCGCGGTATAGGACGCGCGTCCGAAATAGGTCAGCGCGCAGATATTGCCCGCCTCGTCCTGCGCCATCACGCGATAGGGACCGCGGCCCGGATTGTAGGGCGCACGGTGTTCGGTCGTGGTCAGCGCGACGATCACCTGTTCGCCTTCGCTCGCATCCTCGAGGCTGGCAATTGCGCGCCGGGTCACGAAGCGTTCGGGCAGGTGGTAGGCGATATCCTTGACCCTCGTCAGGCCCAGCTTTTCAAGCGGCCTGGCCATTTTCGGGCCGACGCCGTCGAGTGTCTCGGTCTCGGCGAAAAGCGGGTTGAGGATATCGGGACGCATGGCCCTTCCTATAGCCTGTTGCGCGGCTGGTGCGAGTGGCTTACCGCACGCGCATGTCCGATATGCCCACCTTGGAGGCGCGCCGAGCCCGCGCCCGCTTTCGCGCCTGGCACCGCGGCACGCGCGAGGCCGATTTCATGATCGGCGGCTTCTTCGATCGCTACGCGCAAGAATGGGACGAGGCCGAGATGGACTGGTTCGAGGACCTGCTTGCCGAAGACGATGTCGATATCATGGCCTGGGGTCTCCAGACCGCTCCCGTTCCCGCCAAATTCCAGGGCGAGATGATCGCGAAGTTCCAGAAGCTCGACTATGTCGAGGTCCAGCGTTAGGGCGCATTTCCCCCGCGCTTCGGGAACGCAGGCGCCCTTTACAGGCTTTGTCTAGGTGATGCCCGACTTCAACCGCATCCTTTCAGCCGAAAAGCCGCTGACGCTCGCCTCGCTTCCGCGCGGGGCGCAGCCGCTCGTCATGGGCGATCTCGCCCGCGCCGCCAGGCAGCGCAGCGTTTTCATCGCACCCGACGATGCGGCGATGCGAAGCGTGGCCGAAGCAGCGCGATTCTTTGCGCCCGAAGTCGAAGTGATCGAGTTTCCCGCCTGGGACTGCCTGCCCTATGACCGCGCCTCGCCGGCGCTTTCGGTCAGCGCGGCACGTCTGTCGGCGCTGTTCCGGCTCCAGCGCCCGTCCGGCGGATCGCAGCTGCTGGTCACCACCGTCAACGCCGTCCTCCAGCGCGTGCTCACCCCTTTCCGCATCCGCGAGAGCGTGCGCGAGTTCAAGCCCGGCACGACGATCGGGCTCGACAGCCTTTCCGCGCTGCTCACCCGCCAGGGCTATTCGCGCACCGATACCGTGGTCGATCACGGCGAATTCGCGGTGCGCGGCTCTATCGTCGATATCTTTCCCTCCTCGCTCGACCAGGGATTGCGGCTCGACTTTTTCGGTGACGAGCTGGAAAGCCTGCGCCTGTTCGATCCGGGCACGCAGCGTTCGACCGGGCGGCTCGAACAGCACTTGCTGCTGCCCGCGTCCGAAGCCCTGATCGATGAGGACAGCATCAGGCGTTTCCGGTCGCGCTATCGCGAACGGTTCGGTGCTGCGGCAACCCAGGACCCGCTTTACGAAGCGGTCAGCGACGGGCGGCGACTGGCGGGCATGGAACACTGGCTGCCCCTGTTCGAAGACCGGCTCGCCACTGTGTTCGATCACCTGGGCGAAAACGACCTCGTGGTGATCGACCAGGCCGCGATCGGCGCTGCCGAGGAACGACTTTCGGACATCAAGGACTATCACGAGCAACGCGGACGGATCGCGAGCGACAAGACCGGCAGCTATCGCCCGCTCGCCACCGATGCCCTCTATCTCGCGCAGGATGAATTTGCCGCTGCCCTCGCCGCTGCCCCTGCGCACAAGGCCAGCGTCTTTGCCGCGCCCGATAGCGATGGCGCGGTGGATTTCGGGTTCAAGGCGGCGCGCGATTTCACCCCCGAACGCGCCCGCGGCGACAATGTCTACGAGGCCGCCGCGCAGCATTTCGGCGCCATCGCCAAGGCAGGGCGCAAGCCGGTCTTCGCCGCCTATTCGGCAGGCTCGCGCGCGCGGATCGCCTCGATCCTGGCCGAAGCCGGGGTAAAGACCGCACATGCCGGCAACTGGCAGGAAGCGCTTGGTCTGGCGGCCAAGGGGCAAACCGCCGCGGTTGTGCTCCCGCTCGAATCGGGCTTTGCCAATGACGAGCTCGAAATCCTCACCGAGCAGGACGTGCTCGGCGACCGGTTGGTCAGGCGCAAGAAAAAGCGCAAGGATTCCGATGCCTTCCTTGCCGAATTGCAGGCGCTGGCAAAGGGCGATCTCGTCGTCCATGTCGAACACGGCATCGGCAAGTATCTCGGGCTGGAACCCGTCCCCGTGGGCAAGAGCCAGCACGATTGTGTCGCGCTAGGATACAAGGGCGGCGACAAGCTGTTCATACCCGTAGAGAACATTGATGTCCTCTCGCGCTACGGGTCGAGCGAAGAGACCGTCCCGCTCGACCGGCTCGGCGGCGAGGCATGGCAGAAACGCCGCGCCAAGCTGAAGGAACGCATCACCGCGATCGCCGGCGAACTTATGAAGGTCGCCGCCCAGCGCGCGCTCAAGAAGGCGCCGGTCTTCGAGGCCGAGGAAGCGAGCTACAACCAGTTCGTCGACCGGTTCCCCTGGGAAGAAACCGACGACCAGGACGCCGCCATCGCCGATGTGCTGCGCGACCTTGAAAGCGGCAGGCCGATGGATCGGCTGGTGTGCGGCGATGTCGGCTTCGGCAAGACCGAGGTCGCGCTGCGCGCAGCCTTCGTCGCGGCGATGAACGGCCAGCAGGTAGCCATGGTCGCTCCAACCACCTTGCTCGCGCGCCAGCACTTTCAGAATTTCACCGAACGCTTTGCCGGCTTCCCGTTGAAAATCGGGCGCCTGTCGCGCCTCGTCTCCTCAAAGGAGCTTGCAGAAACGCGCGAGGGACTGGCCAACGGACAGATCGATATCGTCGTGGGAACCCACGCGATCCTGTCGAAATCGACCGAATTCAAGAATCTCGGCCTCGTGATCGTCGACGAGGAACAGCGGTTTGGCGTCACGCACAAGGAAAAGCTGAAACAGCTGCGCGCCGACGTGCACATGCTCACGCTGACCGCCACGCCGATCCCGCGCACGCTGCAAATGGCGATGACGGGCCTGCGCGAACTGTCCACCATCCAGACCCCGCCGGTCGACCGGCTGGCGGTGCGAACCTACGTGATGGAATGGGACGACATGGTGATGCGCGAGGCCCTGCTGCGCGAACACCATCGCGGCGGGCAAAGCTTCATCGTGGTGCCGCGCATCGCCGATATGGCCGCGGTCGAGGAGTGGCTGCGCGATCACGTGCCCGAGGTGAAATCGATCAGTGCGCACGGCCAGATGGGCGCAGGCGAGATCGAGGAGCGCATGAGCGCGTTTTACGATGGCAAATACGAAGTGCTGCTCTCGACCACGATCGTCGAAAGCGGCCTCGACCTGCCGAGCGCCAACACCATCCTTATCCACCGCGCCGACCGCTTCGGGCTCGCCCAGCTTTACCAGCTGCGCGGCCGCGTGGGCCGATCGAAATTGCGCGCCTATGCCTATCTCACCTACGAGAAGGACGTGCAGCTATCGGAGGTCGCCGAAAAGCGGCTCAAGGTGCTCGGCGATCTCGACAGCCTTGGCGCAGGCTTCCAGCTCGCCAGCCACGACCTCGATATTCGCGGTGCAGGCAACCTCCTTGGCGACGAGCAATCGGGCCATATCCGCGAGGTTGGCTTCGAGCTCTACCAATCCATGCTCGAAGACGCGATCCTGGCCGCCAAGGCCGGCGAAATGGGGCTCGAAAAGGCCGAAGATGCCTTCAGTCCCCAGATCACGGTCGATGCACCGATCATGATCCCCGAAGATTACGTGCCGGACCTTGCCGTGCGCATGGCGCTCTATCGCAGGCTCAACCAGGCGCGCGACAAGGCCGAGATCGAGAGCCTCGCTGCCGAGATGATCGACCGCTTCGGCGATCTCCCGGCTCCGACAAAGAACCTCGTCAAGCTGATCGAGATCAAGCACCAGGCGATCGAGGCCCATATCGCCAAGATCGATGTCGGTGCGCGCGGCACGCTGGTGACGTTCCACAAGGACGATTTCCCCGACGGACCAGGCCTTATCGCCTATGTCGACAAGCTCAATTCCGGGCGCGAGGGGACAGCCAAGCTTCGCCCCGACATGAAGCTGGTGATCAACCGTGCCTGGGGCGATCCCGACAGCCGGTTGAACGGCCTGTTCCAGTTGACCATGGGTCTGTCGCGGATCGTGCGCAAGCACCGCGAAGGTCGCAAGAAGGCGGCGGCCTGACCGGCTACCCGTGCCCTGCGCCGCGTGCGGTTTGCGACAAGGCGACGACTTCCGCGCTTTTCATCGGTAGTGCGCGCAGGAAGCCCTGCCAGTAATCGCAACCCTCGGCGATGATCGTGGCGCGCTGCACGTCGTTCTCGATACCCTCGGCATAGATGTCGAGGTCGAGCGCCTTGGCGAGCGCGAGGATCGCGCGCAGCACTGCGAGCGCCTTGGCATCGCCGGGAACGGCATCGACCATGATCTTGTCGAGCTTGATCGCATCGAGCGGCAGTTCGCGCAGGTAACGAAAATTGCAGAACCCGGCTCCGAAATCGTCGAGCGCGGTGCGAAAACCCAGCGCACGCAGGGCCTTGAGCGCCGCCGATGCCTGCTGGATATTGCCCACCAGCAGGTCTTCGGTGATCTCGAGCATCAGGTGTGAGGGCGCGATCGCGCTTTGGCCGATAAGCGCGGCGAAATCGGCGGCGAAACGCGGATCGCCGAGTTCTTCGGGCGTGATGTTGAGCGACAGGGTCAGCGCATCGGGCCAGCTCGCCGCGTCTTCGAGCGCGCGGGCGACCACGTGCCTTGAAAGCGGCGAGACAAGCGCTGCACGCTCAGCAATCGCGAACAGGTCGCGCGCGCCGATTTCGCCCAGCGACGGGTGTTGCCAGCGTGCGAGCGCCTCGGCCCCGACGACTGCGCCTGTGCGGCAGGAAAATTGCGGCTGGAACAAGACCTCGATCTCACGCCGATCGAGCGCGCTCAACAGATCGCTTTCCAGCGCGGCGGCGGACACGCCGGGCAGCCCGCTGCGCCCCGGCTCGCGCAGCGACTGGCTCGCCTTCGAGCGTGCGCCATCCATCTTGTTGTTGTCGTGACCCTCTTGCATCGCCTCGCTCTATCGGCTCACCGGACATGCCGCTCGTGCAAATTGCGTTCCGCCCAGAATTGGAACATCAGGACAAGTCGTTATTCCCGTGCCGCCACGCCCGAACCCGGACAATCCCTAGCACACGATTGGTATCCAAGATTGTAATATGCGATGCGGCAGGCATAAAGGCGCAGGTTTTCGGCCGCTTGGCGGCCAGTCCGCGACAAGCGGCAGATGGGGCTGAACAGGTGACACGCGCAGGCGACAGGGCGGACAATCGCACGAACAATGCCGCGGCCGACGGCGAAAGCGCGGCAGGACAGGCCGGCTTTGCCAAGGTCGCATTGCTCGCATCCGATACGCCGCGAGCGCAGGAAGCCTTCTCGATCCTGTGGGCGCAGCGCGACTGGGCAGCGCTGGAAGAGGCCGATTGCGCGGTCGTGCTGGGCGGCGACGGCTTCATGCTGCAAACGCTTCACGCAATGCTCGATAGCGGCCGCACTGTGCCGGTATATGGCATGAATCTCGGGACGGTCGGCTTCCTGATGAACCGCTTTGACAAGCGCGCCAATGTCATGGCCCGGCTCGCCCGGGCGCGCGGCAAGGCGATCGCTCCGCTCAAGATCGAGGCGGTGACCCAGGCGGGCGAGCGGCACGTCCTTTGCGCGATCAACGAATTGTCGCTGCTGCGCGAAACCCGTCAGACCGCGAAGATCGAGGTCAAGGTCGGCAGCCGGGTGCGCATCGAACAATTGGTCGGAGACGGCGTGCTGGTTGCCACGCCTGCCGGATCGACCGCTTACAACCTGTCTGCCAACGGCCCGATCCTGCCGCTCGACAGCGGAATGCTCGCGCTGACTCCGATCAGCCCGTTTCGTCCGCGGCGCTGGCGCGGCGCGATCCTGCCCGACGAGATGCCCATCCGCCTGCGCGTACTCGAACCAGACAAGCGCCCGGTGGCCGCCGTGGCCGACCAGAAGGAGGTCCGCGACATCGCCGAGGTCACGGTCCGGATCGCTCCCGAATCGCAGCTGGAATTGCTGTTCGATCCGGGAAGATCGCTCGCCGAACGGATCGTTTCCGAACAATTCGCGGTCGATTGAGCGCACGCGCAAATTTCCCGCGCAAACCCCCTTGCAAACCGGCGCAGCGACTCATATACGCGCGCTTCCGCTTCCCTCGATACCGCTTGGGAAGCTGCTCCCCGATAGCTCAGCGGTAGAGTAGGTGACTGTTAATCACTTGGTCGTTGGTTCGAATCCAACTCGGGGAGCCATTTTCCTTTATCGCTGAAATCGTCATGGCCGGCGCTTCGTGCGCCTTGGCCGGTCACGCGCCTGCGAGCAGGCGCACGCCCACGACCAGCACCAGCGCGGCTGTCAGCCACCTGATCCACTTCAGCGGCAGGACCTTTAGCGCAAGCAGACTGCCGATTTGCCCTCCGATCGCCACGGCGACGAGCAATGGCAGCGCTTCATAAATTGCACCGCCGAACATGGCAGGGCCGCTCTTTGCGAGCTGTCCGGCGAGGCCAAACAGCGAGTTCACGAGGATGAAGAAGCTTGCCGTTGCCGCGATTGCGCGCGCGTCGCGCCAGCGGGTGAGGTGGAGCAGCGGGGCAAGGAATATGCCGCCACCAATGCCGACCAGCCCCGCCAGAAAACCGAGCGGCGCGGCGATGATCGGCATGAAACGCGCAAGGCCGCTCGCTTCTCCTTCGCTCGTTCTGCTTACCGGGATCAGCATGGTCCCGGCGGTGAGCACGAGGCTCGCGCCAAGCAAAGCCATGAAGCTGCGTTCATCGATCTGCACAAGACCGCCGACAAAAGCTGCGGGCGCTGCGAGCACGGTCAACAGCAGCGCGCCCTTCCACGGCGTCACGCCAGCCCGCGCGAAGCGCATCGTGCTTCCCGCCACCACCACGATATTGCAGGCGAGCGCCACCATAGGCAGCACCCGGTAATCGAGCCCGGCCAGCGCCAGCAGCGCGGCATAGGTGGAACCACCGCCGAATCCGACGCTGGCATAGAGCAGCGCGGTTACGAAGAAGCCGCCAGCGAGCAGGACGATCAGCGGCATGCGCTAGCCCCCTGCCCGCGGCTCCCTTGTCGTCGGGCGATCAGGCCGACTGCCGCGCGCCTGCCGCGCCATGGCAATGCTTGTACTTGTTGCCCGACCCGCACGGGCACGGCGCGTTGCGGCTGATGTCCTGCCCGGCATAGGGATTGTCGGTGTTCGCCCCGCCCGGCCCCGACGCGGCGCGCGGAGACCCGGCGAGCGATCCGAACAGTTCGGGCCTGTTTTCCGAACCATCGCCATCGGCAGAGTTGTCGAGCCCCGTCAGCGGGTCGATATGGCCGGTGAGGAAATCGGGCAGGTCCGGCAGCGCCTGCGGTTCGGGCTGGGCCATCCGCAATTCGGACTTGAACAGCAGTTTGGTCACTTCCTCGCGCAGCGTGTCGAGCATGGTTTCGAACAGGCCGAAGGCTTCCTGCTTGTATTCGTTGATCGGCTGCTTCTGCGCAATCCCGCGCATCCAGATCACCTGGCGCAGTGCGTCGAGCGTGGCGAGGTGTTCCTTCCAGTGGTGATCGAGCTGGCGCAGCAGGATGTCCTTTTCGACCAGCCGCCAGATCTTGGCATCGTATTTCGCGATCTTGGCTTCCATCATCTCGTCGGTCTGGGCGCGGATACGCTCCTCGAAGATTTCCTGGTCGACCTCGTCCTCTTCCATCCATTGATCGATCGGAGGCTGGATGCCGAACACCTCGTCGAGCTTTTCCTTCAGTCCCTCGACATCCCACTGCTCGGGATAGGAACCCGGCGGGCAGGTGCTGGAAATGATCGCGTTGATCGTGTCGTGACGCATGTCGACCACGACATCGTCCACCGCTTCGGAATCCATGATCTCGGCGCGCTGTTCGTAGATCACCTTGCGCTGGTCGTTCATCACGTCATCGTATTGCACGACCTGCTTGCGCGTGTCGTAATTGCGCGCCTCGACCTTCTTCTGAGCGGTCTCGATCGCTTTCGACAGCCATTTCGACCCGATCGCCTCGCCGTCCTCGAGGTTCGAATTCATCATCTTGGCGAACAGCGTGTCGGGGCCGAAGATGCGCAGGAGATCGTCTTCGAGGCACAGGTAGAAACGCGAAAGGCCCGGATCGCCCTGGCGGCCCGAACGCCCGCGAAGCTGGTTGTCGATCCGGCGGCTTTCATGCCGTTCGGTGCCGAGCACGAACAAACCGCCCGCCTCGAGCACCTTGGCGCGCTCTGCGGCGACTTCCTCCCTGATCCGTTCGATCTCGGCGTCCTTGGCGATGCCCGGCTCCATGTCACCGAGCTCGTCCTCGATCCGGAATTCGACATTGCCGCCGAGCTGGATGTCGGTCCCGCGGCCCGCCATGTTGGTGGCGATGGTCACCGCGCCCAGGCGGCCTGCCTGCGCCACGATATGCGCCTCGCGCTCGTGCTGGCGGGCATTGAGGACCTCGTGCTTGACCCCGGCCTTGTCGAGAAACTGGCTGAGCAGCTCGGATTTCTCGATCGACACGGTGCCCACGAGGATCGGCTGGCCGGTCGCCTGCTTTTCGGCGATGGCTTTCGCGATCGCCTGGAACTTGTCCATCGTGTTCTTGTAGAACTCGTCTTCCTCGTCGATCCGCGCGACCGGCTTGTTGGTCGGGATCTCGACGACATTGACCTTGTAGATGTCCCAGAATTCGGCCGCCTCGGTAGCGGCGGTGCCGGTCATTCCCGAAAGCTTGGGATACATGCGGAAATAGTTCTGGAAGGTGATCGAGGCCATGGTCTGGTTCTCGGGCTCGATCTTGACGCCTTCCTTGGCCTCGACCGCCTGGTGCAGACCGTTGGACCAGCGCCGCCCGTCCATCATGCGTCCGGTGAACTCGTCGATGATCACCACCTTGTCGTCCTTGACGATGTAGTGGTCGTCGCGGCGGAACATGTGGACCGCCTTCATCGCCTGGTCGAGATGGTGGACCACCTGGGTGTTCTCGACATCGTAGAGATTGTCGGTTTCGAGCAGGCCCTTGTCGGCAAGCATCTGTTCGACCCCGTCGAGCCCATCTTCGGTGAACTGGATGTTCTTGGTCTTCTCGTCCTTCTCGTACCAGTCCTCGGGCACTTCCTTGGCGACCGCGTCGAGCTTGACGTAAAGATCGGACTTGTCCTCGGTCGGGCCAGAGATGATCAGCGGGGTGCGGGCCTCGTCGATCAGGATCGAATCCACCTCGTCGACGATCGCGTAATTGAACGGGCGCTGCACCATCTGCGAGCGCTCGTGCTTCATGTTGTCGCGCAGGTAATCGAAGCCGAACTCGTTGTTGGTGCCGTAGGTGATGTCGGCATTGTAGGCGTCGCGCTTGGAGACCTCGTCCATGTTGGGGACGATCACTCCGACGGTGAGACCGAGCCACTGGTAGAGCTGGCCCATCCACTCGGCATCGCGCCGGGCGAGGTAATCGTTGACGGTGACGACGTGAACGCCCTTGCCCTCGATCGCGTTGAGATAGGTGGCGAGCGTTGCCACCAGCGTCTTGCCCTCACCGGTGCGCATTTCGGCGATCTCGCCGCGATGCAGGACGATGCCGCCGATCAGCTGCACGTCGAAATGGCGCATGCCGAGCACGCGCTTCGACGCCTCGCGCACCGTGGCAAAGGCCTCGGGCAGGATGTCGTCGAGGCTGGCGCCGTTGTCGAGCTGCTCGCGGAACTTGTCGGTCTGCGCCTGAAGCGCCTCATCGCTGAGCGCCTCGATCATCGGTTCGAGCGCATTGACCTTGTCGACGACCTTGCCGAGCGATTTGACATAGCGATCGTTGGACGAACCGAAGACGGATTTGACGAGTTTGTCGAACATAGAGGTGTGGGCCTTTGAAATGCCTTGATAAGTTGGCAGCCCGCACATGCGGCGAGCCTGCCTTGATCATGGATATGGATAGGGGTTTCGCGCGCGAGGACTGCTTGCCTGGCGCGTGCTTCAGGAAAAATCTATGCGGGGGACCGCGCGCTATTCGAGCGCGCGGTCACTGCCGAGAACGACCGCCGGACGAAGCCAGCTGGGCAACCATGAAAAGGACTTGCGTTCCTCGCGCTTGGGACAGCGTTGGCCGCGTTCGCGGGCCTGCTGTGGGCAGGCGCAGCTTTCGCTGATGGCGGCGTCGCCCGATCGCGCAACCTGCCGCGCATCCTGCACCACCGATTGCACCGCGGAAGCATGGGCCGGCGCGTGAAGCGCGGCGATCCCGCTGAACAGGGCAAACAGGGCGAGGAGATGACGAGGCATCATGGTGCCCACCTCAATAATCCATTTCGCGCAATTCGTCCACTGCGCGCTTTGGTTTTTGCAAGGGCAATTGTGCAGCTTGCGCCGTTTACTCCCCCCCCGCTCGCGCTTAGGAGGCATGGGTGATGGACCTTCAGACTTCGCCGCTCGCTTTGCCCTTCCCCGAGATGCCCGCAATCGCAGGCGTGACGCTGCGCGCGGTCCCGGCGCGCTACAAGGACTGGGACCGCAACGATCTGACCCTTGTCGAACTGGATCAAGGGACCGCCGTTGCAGGGGTTTTCACCCGCAGCGCCTGCCCTTCGAGCGAGGTCGAGCTGGGCCGCGAACAGGTCCGCAATGGCCGGGCGCGCGCACTGGTGGTCAATGCCGGCAATTCGAACGCCTTTACCGGCGCGCGCGGACGCGAGGCGGTCGAACACATCATGGACCTCGTGGCCACCCATCTCGGCTGCCAGCGCGATGCGGTGTTCGTGTCCTCGACCGGCGTGATCGGGGTTCCGCTGCCGGTGGAGCGTGCGCGCGACGGGCTTGAAAAGGCGTTTCGCGCCGCGCCATGCGCGTGGAAAGACGCGGCAGAAGCGATCGCGACGACCGACACCTTCGCCAAGGGCGCTCATGCCTCGGCGATGATCGGCGACCAGCGTGTCGAACTGGCTGGCATCATCAAGGGCTCGGGCATGATCGCTCCCGACATGGCGACAATGCTGGGCTATGTCATGACCGACGTCGCCATCGCGCCGGCTTTCCTGCAGGAACTGCTCGAACGCGCCAACGCAACAAGCTTTTGCTGCATCACCGTCGATGGCGACACCTCGACCAGCGACACCGTGCTGGTCTTCGCGACCGGAAAGGCCGGCAACCCGCCGATCGAAGGCTGGGACAGCCCCGGTGCCGATGCCTTCGCCGCGGCGCTCGACGATGTCTGTCAGAGGCTCGCCCAGCTCGTCGTGCGTGACGGCGAAGGGGCTTCCAAGTTCATCACGGTGCGCGTGTCGGGCGCGACAAGCGATGAGAGCGCGCGGCGCGTCGGGCTCGCGATCGCCAATTCGCCGCTGGTCAAGACCGCCATTGCCGGCGAGGACGCCAATTGGGGCCGCGTGGTCATGGCGGTCGGCAAGGCGGGCGAGCCGGCGGATCGCGACCGGCTCTCGATCGCGTTCGGCGGCACCTGGACAGCGCGCAATGGCGTGGTGGTCGAAGGCTATGACGAAGCGCCGGTGGCAGAACACTTGAAAGGCAACGACATCGATCTCGCGGTCGACCTTGGCCTTGGCAATGGGCGCGCGAAGGTCTGGACCTGCGATCTCACCCACGGATACATTTCGTTCAACGCGGATTATCGCTCGTGAGCGAGCTCGGCGCGCTCGACGCGGAAATCCGCGACCTGTTCCGCTTCGCAGCGCAGCGATCGATCCTCCCGCGCTTTCGCGATCTGTCGGCAAGCGACATCGCCATGAAGGGCAAGGACGACCCGGTCACGATTGTCGATCGCGAGGTCGAGGAGTTCCTGACAGAGGCCCTGCAAAAGCTTGCGCCCGGCGTGGCGGTCGTCGGCGAAGAGGCGGTCGCGGCCGATGAAAGCCTGCTCGAACATTTGTCTGGCCAGTGCTGGATCATCGACCCGCTCGACGGGACGAGCAATTTCACCAAGGGCAAGGAAATCTTCGGCTCGTTGATCGCACTGGCCGATGGCGGCAAGGCGGTGGCCGGCTGGTTATACGATCCGCTCAGCGACCGATTGTGCCACGCCAAGGCGGGCAGCGGCGCCTTTATCGATGGCGATCGCGTCGCCGCGCGCGAAACCGGAAAGACCCCGCCAGTCGTCGCGATCAGCAGGCTTTACCTCGACGAGGCCGAGCGCGCCGAAGTCGATGCGAAGATCGCCCCGCACTACACCCTGGTCGACATTCCGCATTGCGCTGCCGAGCAGTATCCGCGCCTCGCGCTCGGCCAGAATGACATCTCGACCTTCAAGCGCACGCTGGCCTGGGATCATGCGGCCGGCGTGTTGTGGCTCAACGAGGCAGGCGGAAAGGCGGCGCGGCTGGACGGTCGCGAATATCGCGTCGACCAGCACGACGAGGAAGGCCTCGTGGGGGCCTCAAGTCCGGCAATCTGGGATGAATTCGCCGCGCGCGCCGCGGGCTGACCGGGCGCACGCCGCGCGATCAGAGCTCGCTTTCGAGCCAGTCCTTGAGCTGGCTCTTGGGCGCTGCGCCGACCTTGCGGGCGACCGCTTCGCCATTCTTGAACAGCACCATGAGCGGGATCGACTGCACGCCCATCTCGCCCGGGACACCGGTGTTTTCCATGATGTCCATCTTGGCGATCGTCACCTTCTCGCCAAGCTCTTCGCTGATTTCCTCGAGCGCGGGGGCGATCATCTTGCACGGTCCGCACCACTCGGCCCAGAAATCGACGAGCACGGGCTTGTCGCTTTCGAGAACGTCGGATTTGAAGCTGTCATCGGTGACATTGACGGTGGCCATGCGGGGTCTCCTAATTTGCTTGGGGTCTATCTAGGCGCAAACGCGCGTCACTCAAGTGCGCGCGGCGCATAGCTTTGCTGCGCCCGGTCCAATTCGCGCTTGTGCCCGGCGAGCATGGCCGGCGGAATCGCGAACAATTGCGGGGTCTGGGTGTAAAGCACCGCCGCGCTGACTTCGCGGCCGGGATAGATCGTCTCGAGCGCGGCGGCATAGGCAGCCATCTGGCGCATCACCGATCTCGGAATTTCGTCCAAGGCGGTCGGCGGGCGCCTCGCGGTCTTGAAATCGACCACCTGCACTTCGCGGTCTGTCACCAGCAGGCGGTCGGCGGTGCCTGCGACCACCAAGCCGTCTACAACCGCCGCAAGCGGCACTTCGGCGAGCGCTTCGGGCGAAAAGATCGCTGCGAAATCCGGCTCGTCGAGCACCTTGAGCGCGCTATCGACGATCTCTTCGCGCGCTTCGGCCGCGAGGTCGCTCGCCTGGCTTTCGAGCCATGAGCGCGCCGCCTGGGCGCGCGCCTCGGGACCGAGTTCGGGAAGGCGTTCGAGCAGGCGGTGGATCAGGACACCGCGCCTTGCCGCATCGCTGGCGGCATCGCTCGCAACCGGCGGATCGGCGCCGAGATCCTCGCCCGCATTGCTCGGCGCGAGCGGGCGCGGTGGGCGCGGTTCATCGCCGATGGGCGACAGCGCCCAGTCGGGCAGCACGGTGGGCACACGCTCGCCCGACGCGGCTTCGCGCGTGGTCAGCGGTTCGGCACGCGCGCCCCATTCGCGGCGCGTCCCGAACAGCGGATCGTCCATTTCCGGCCCTTCGAAGAGCGGCGCGAGGCGCGCATACCAGCTGTCCTCGCCCGGGCCCTTGTCAGCCTTGGACTTGCCCAGCGAGCCGCCGATGAAAAGCGCTTCTTCCGCCCGCGTCATGGCCACGTAGAGAAGCCGCCAGTGTTCTTCCATCTGCGCGGCGGTCGCGCGTTCCTTTGCTTCGACGATCGGGCCGCGCTGTTCCTTTTTCGACAGCCCCGGGAGCGGGATTTTTGCCAGGTCGGCATCGCCGCCTGTGCCGAGAGGGTCATCGACAAGCTCGAGCTTGTCCTCGCGCGAAGGCGAGCTGGCCGCATCGGCGAGGATCACGATCGGGGCCTGGAGCCCTTTCGAACCGTGCACGGTCATGACCCGAACCTGCCCGCCGCCTTCGTCGGGATCGCGCTTGAGCTCGCTCGTCCCGGCATCGAACCAGGCAATGAAGCCGGCAAGGCTGGGCATGTGTGCGCTTTCATAGGCAAAGGCTGCGTTGACCAGTTCGTCGATCGCATCGTTGGCCTCACGCCCTAGGCGCGCGATCAGCGCGCGGCGCGCCTGCCAAGGGCCGGACAGCATCCAGGCGATCAATGCCTGCGGCGTGTCGTAATCCGCGCGGGCCAGCAGGCCTGCGATCTTTTCGAGCGTGTCCACCACCAGAGGATCGTCGCTGGCGCGCAGGTGCTGCCACAATCTCCGGCCTGCGGGGCGCGGCACATGGGCGAGCAGATCGTCCTGAGACCATCCGATCAGCGGCGATGCGAGCAGATTGGCCAGGTTGAGATCGTCGAGCGGCTGCGCGGCAAAGCGCAAGGCGGCCATCAGGTCCTTGACCGCGAGCGGTGAGCCGAGCCGCAGGCGGTCGACCCCTGCCACCGGAACGCCGCTGGCGTGCAGCTTGGCCACGATCTCGCGGGCGAGCGTCGTGCGGCGACGCACCAGGATCATGATGTCCCCCGCCCCTGCATGGCGGCGTTCCCCCTTTTCGAGCACATAGGGCTCTTCCAGCGAGACCCAGCGCCGCACCTGTTCAGCGAGCTTTGCCGCCAGCTTGGTCTCGTGGCGCGGCAACCAGTCACGGTTGTCGTCCACATCGCCCGTCCCCTCGGCGTCTGTCCTGCTGCCCCGATGCCCGTCGCTTTCGTCCGGATCCTCTTCGTCATCCTCTTGCGGTACGACCGGTTGCCACAAGGCTACGAGCCCGGCGCGCGCATCGCCGTCATGCGGTTCGGGCGGCCGGGGCAGGCCGAAGGAACCGGGCCCGATCTGTGCAATCGCGCTATCGACGAATTGCAAGACGGGTTTCGAAGTTCGGAACGATTTGCCGAGGTCGAGATCGGCCCATCCGGGCAAGCGCCGGTTGTGCCGCGTTTCGATAGCGTTGGCCTTTGCTGCGCGGATCCTTTCGGCAACGCGTTGTTTCGCGGCCTCGAAATTCTTGGGACTGGTGCCCTGAAAACCGAAAATCGCCTGCTTGTAATCGCCGACCGTGAAGATCGTGCGCAAGACATCGCCACGCGCCCCTTCGCCGTCGAAGAAATCATCGATCAGCGCGAAGATGATATCCCACTGGTCCTTGTTGGTATCCTGCGCCTCGTCGATCAGGACGTGGTCGATATCGCGGTCGAGCTTGTAGCGGATCCACTGGCTGTCTTCATCCTCGAGCAGCCTTGCGGCAAGCCGGATGAGGTCATCGAAATCGAGCAACCCTTCGCGCGTCTTGGCCTCTTCCCATCGCAGGGCAAAGGCCCGTCCCATCTCGAGCGCATTCGCCAGGAAATCCGCGATGCCGAGCCGGGCCTGGCGATCGTCATATTCGCGCAGGGCCTCGGCGATTGCCACCTGCCATTTGGGCAGGCGCGGTTCAGCCTCGCTGGGCTTATTCATCACGCGCGGCGTGCCGTCGGTCTTGAGAATGGTCGAATTGAACCGTCCCACCGCTTCTTTGCGAGCAGCGATATCGAGGCCGAGCCATTCCTCGATCAGTTCTGCCGCCGCGTCACCCGTCTTGCCTTTCCAGTCATGCATCACCGGCAATATCTGGCGCAGCACGTCATCGGGAAAGTTGTCGCGATCGAGCAGCTCATCTGCCCAGGCCTCGTCGGCATCAGAGGGCATGACGAGCACGCGTCTCACGCGCTCGATCATGGGAGGCTGCCAGCTTCCGGGACCGTGCCACAGCGCGCTAGCCCCGGCGCAGCGCATCAGCCAGCCGCGCAAGGCTTCGGGGTTCTTGGCGCAGGCGTAGCGCGAAACCGCTTCGACAAACGCGTTCCCCTCTCCGCGTTCGCCCTCGGCCAGCATGTCGGCAAGCACTTCTCGGGCGAGCAATTCGCGGTCGCGATCGTCCATTGGCCGCGAACCGGGGGTCAGACCCGCTTCTTCGGGAAATTTCGACAGGAGCCATTGCGAGAAGGCGTGGATGGTGTCGATCCGCAATCCGCCGCCGGGACAATCTAGAACGCTGGCAAACAGCGTGCGCGCATGGGCGCGGGTATCCGGACCGACATCGGCGCCGAGATAGGCCAGTTCGGTGCCGAGCCTCGTATCGTCGAGCCGCACCCAGCGCGCCAGCACCTCGTTGATGCGGTTCGCCATCTCCGCAGCACCGGCCTTGGTGAAGGTCAGGCACAGGACCTGCGAGGGGGATACCCCCGGCGTCAAAAGCAGGCGCAGCACGCGCGCGGACAGCACCTGCGTCTTGCCCGTCCCGGCGGATGCGGACAGCCAGACATTGGTGTTGGGATCGGCGGCTTCGACCTGATTGCCGTGAAGCGGATATACGCGGCTCATCGGTCATCCTCCGCCGATCTCGCGCTAGGCTCGGGCGGCGCAGTCCCGGCGTGGCCATTCTCGCGGCTCATCCGGATCGCCCATTCCTCGAGGCGCATCAGCTGGTCGTATTCGTCATAGCCGGGGTAATCGGGATTTTCCTTGGCACGGAACGGCGCATCGCCGAGAAGATAGAGATCGAGCGCGCGCGCCAGCATTTCCTCGTGCTTGGGCAGGAATTTTTCGGGCAAGAGCCCGCTCTTGTTCCCGTCGACCTTGAGCGGTGCCTTGCGAAAACCGATCGTTTCACCGTCCTTGGCGAGCGACCAATATTCGAACCGCGACGCATCGCCCGACACCTTGCCGTCGCAAAAGCTGCCATCGCGCGCGATGAGACCGAGCAGGCCCAGTTGCAGGGCATAGCCCATGGCCACCGCCTTGGGCTTTGGTGGCTGGCCCGTCTTGTAATCGACGATCGCCAGCGTCCCGTCTGCGAGGCGATCGATGCGGTCCGCGCGTCCCTTGACCTTGATACCGCGCACCATCATCGCGCCGCTGGCCTCGCTCACCAGCACAGTCCGGCCGTCGCGTTCGAGCTCCTCGATCATGGTCTCGAACCGCTCGAAGGCAGCCAGAAGGCGCGGCTGCCACAATCCCTTGAAAAGCGGATGGACCTGGGCCTTGGCGAACTGTTCGGTCGCGAAGGGCACGATGGCGAGCCCGGGATCGGTTTCGCGGGCCTTGTGCCAGGCGTCGAGTATATCGTGAACCAGCGTCCCGCGCAGCGCCGGATCGGCATAGGGATCGGCCGCGAGCGGGTTGAGCGACGACAATTGCAGGATCGAATTGGCGTAGAACTGGTAGGGGTCGCCCAGCAGACGATCGAGCGCGGTGACCCGCAATTCGACCTTGCGCTGTTCGGGCGAAGGCCTGGGTTCGGGCCGCTCGTATTCCTCTGCGCGCTCCACATCGCGGTCGAGCGCTCCGAGCATTGCCGGGATCTGGGTCTCGCGATGCTTGTCCGCCAACTCGCCCAGCAGCGCCTCGATGCGCAGGAGGAAACGGGAAGGCAGGGTCGGCCCCTCGCTGTCGCGCCTGGCGCGGCTGAGTACGACTTCGGGCGCCCCGAGGACCCCGGCAAGATCGTGCGCGCTCAACCCGATGCGGAACTCCGCGCCGGGCACGCCCAGCTTGCGCAGCACCGCCGGGGCCAGCAGGGAATCGGCAGCCGGACCCTGCGGCCAACTGCCCTCGTTGAGGCCGCCGCAGATCATCAGGTCGGCGCGCGCCATGCGGCTTTCGAGAAGGCCGTAGATCGCCACCCTGGGATGGCCGCCATAGGGCGGGCGAACCGCGACGGCTTCCATGCAATCGCGAAGGATCGTTGCGATATCTTCCAGAGCGATCCGCGTATCGACAGCACTCGCGTGAAGGCGAAGGTCCTCGACCATCGCGGCCAGCGCGCGCCCGTCTTCGCGGGCCCACAGATTGTCGCCGGCAAGCGCCTCTGCTGCGCGCGCCACCTGCTCGATCGCCTCGGCGAGCGCAATGTCGTCTGCCGCGTCGCCGAGCGGGGCGAGAACCTGCTCGATCCCCTCCCACCATTCGCCCACGCCCGCCGTGCGCGCGATCTTGCGTAGCGACTCCAGTCCGGGCGCAGGCGTCGGCCCGCGCAATGCCCGGTCGAAGGTCCTCAGCGATCTGAGCCAGGCGCGACGCCGGTCGTCATCGTCCGCCGCGACCAGCGGGTGAGCAAGCGCGCCGATCAGCGTCGTCGGCTCGGGACCGCGCGCGGCGATTTCTGCGACGAGGCCGAACAGGCGCCCGGCGGCTGTCAGCGAAAGCGGCTGGCCCGCGCTGTCATCGGCCGCGATATTCCATCGCGACAGGTGCTGCGTCACCCGCCGCGCAAGGCTGCGATCGGCAGTGACGAGCGCAACCCGCTTTTCGGGTTCGGCCAAAGCGCGGCGCACCAGCAGGGCGATGGCCTGCGCCTCCTCCTCGGCATTGGCGAGGGTCATCAGCCGCACTCCCGAAAGCCTGCGCTGATGGGGTTCGAGCCCCACCCAGGACCGGCTCGCCCGGGGCGGCAGGAACAGCGCACTGATCGCGTGGCTGCGCTCGGGCGCTGCCGCCCCCTCGCCGCGACGGTGCCAGGGCTTCACCTCGTTGCGCGCAATGCCCATGCGTCCCAGAAGCAGCTTGAGGTGATATTGCGGGTGAGTGAGCGCATCCATCGCTCCGAACACCTCACCGCCGGGTTCCTCGGACTGCCCTGCCCTGCCAAGTTCGTTCCACGCGTCTTCCGCCATCGAAAGGTCGAGATCGGGCAGGATCACCGCGCCATTCGGCAGGTTGGCAATCGCGCGCAGCATCCGCGCGAGCGCGGGCGATGCGCTCGTCACGCCCGCGGCCACGATCGGATCGCCCGGCGGATTGTCGCGCCAGGCGCGGGCCGCGCGCTCGAACAGCAGATTGCGCCGGGTCGCGGCATCGACTGCGCCCAGCGCCTCAAGCCGTTTGAACCAGCCATCCTGAACGCCCACGAAGAGGCGCAGCGAATTGCGCCAGTTCTGGGCAAGATCGGCAAGCATGTTGAGGACGCCTTCACTGACAAGATCGGCGGGATCGACATCCTCGACCAACAGGCGGTCCATCGTGCGCGCCAGTTCGCCGGCAAGCCGCAGGCGCGCCGTCGCGGGGAGCGGGGCGAGACCCTGATCGGCCCTTTCGCTTTCGATCAATTCGGCCAGTTCGAGCCAGCGCCGCGTCGGTTCGACCGCGGGCGGGATCGTGGACGCTCCAAGCGGGTCAAGCAGCGCGCCCAGCGTCTCGTCGAGATCGAGATCGCCGACGGTCACCATGCGAGGCATCAGCAGGCCCGGTGCATCGTTCGCCCCGGCGTGTCGGATGAACGCCTCGGAAATCGTGCGCGCGGCGCGTGCGCTGGGGACCAGCAGCGTCAGGCGTGCCAGCCCCACATCGGGCTCGGCATAACGCGGGACAAGGCCTGCAACGAGCGCATCGGCAAACCCGCGATGGGCAGCGATGGAATAGACTTCGGGAGCTGCGCGGTCACCCACGCCGCAGCGCCTCCTCGGTGGGAGCGATGGCTTGCGGCGTTCCGACCTCGAACCATTGGCCGGTAAAGGAAATGCCGAACAACCGGCCCTCCTCGATTGCACGGCTCCACAGGATGTTGGTCGAGAACTTGCCTTCGGGCGCATCGCGCAGGAGGCGGTGCGAGACAAGCTGGATGCCGGTATAGATGAAAGGCGCGACCCGCCCCGGCTGGCGCCGCGTCAGGCGTCCGCACGGATCCATCGCGAAGTCGCCCGGCCCGTTGAAATTGGCAGCACGCGCATGGCCGACCAGCAGCAGCAGCGCGTCCATCTCGTCCGGGTTCCAGCGTGCCGAAAGATCGGCAAAGGCATTGCGCGGCCCGTCGAGCCATATGTTGTCGGCATTGAGGCAGAAGAACGGATCGGGCAGATGTGCGCGCGCCTTGATCATTCCCCCGCCCGTTTCGAGCAGCGCGTCGCGTTCGTCCGAGATCGTGACGCTGGGCGCATCGCGGGTCAGCACGTGGGCCTCGAGCGCGTCGGCGAGATAGTGGACATTGACGACCGCCTTCGCCACGCCCGCATCGGCCAGCCGGTCGAGCGCGTGGTCGATCAACGGCTTGCCCGCCACCCGGACCAGCGGCTTGGGGGTCGAGGCGGTAAGCGGGCGCATTCGCTTGCCCAGGCCCGCAGCCATGACCATCGCGGTATCGCTTGCAAGCGTTCTCACGTGATCGTCCCTCCACCGTTCCTTCGCAAATCTTCAGGGATATTGGCGGCGAACCAGTCGGCTACCGGTTTCAGGGCCGAATACCGCAGATCGGCTTCGAGCAGGTTCCACACCCGCGGGATCATCGCCAGATAGCGATCCTTGCCGTCGCGCTTGAAAAGCCGGGTGAAGATACCGACGATCTTGGCGTTGCGCTGCGCGCCGAGCGTGGCGAAATCGGCGATGAAGTGCTCGGTGAAACTGCCGGTGCGATGCTGATAATGGGCACGAAGCCCATCGGCAAAACCCTGGTCGACATCTCGCCGCGCGTCCTGGAGCAGCGAGACAAGGTCATAGGCCGGGTGGCCGACAAGCGCGTCCTGGAAATCGATCAGCCCCTGCCCTGCCCCCGATCCCGGAGGCCCCAGAAGCATGATGTTCTCCGCGTGGTAATCGCGCAGCACCGTCACCCCGGGCTGCTGGCGCGCGATCACCGGTGCGAGCACTTCGCGCCAGGCCGCCTCGTAGCCCTCCGCGTCGATGTCGAGCCCCATGGCAGGCGCATACCATTCGACCAGCAGGCGCGCCTCGCGCAGATAGGTCGCCATGTCATAGGCAGGAAAAGGCCCCGGCGGCAGGCGGTGAAGATCGATCAGTGCCTCGATCGCCTCTTCGTAGGCCGCCTCCTCGTCTTCGGGCCGTGCGTCGATCCATTCGCGCATCCGGTCATCACCGAAATCTTCGGTCAGCACCCAACCCTGCGACGCGTCCTCTGCGTGGATATGCGGCGCGCGCATGCCGTTATCGTTGAGCCAGTGAGCGACCTTGAGGAAGGGCGCCGGGTCTTCGTGCGGGGGCGGCGCGTGCATCAGCATCGCGCTATCCGGCGTCGTGCCGGGCCGGCACAAGCGGAAATAGCGGCGGAAAGAGGCATCCCCGGGGATCGGCTCGATCGCCGCGTCCCCCCAGCCAGCTTTCGCAATGAATTCGTGTAGGCCCGCGGGCAGATCGCTCATGGCATTCGCTCTAGCCAATCCTCGCCCGCATGAAAAACGGCAATCCGCCCTTTTCCCTCGGTTTCAAGCCGGATCGAGAGGCATGTGCGCTCATGCGCGAAGCCACCCGCATGATCGGGCCATTCCGCAATCAACGCGGCACCGTCGCGATATTCGTCGAGTCCGATTTCCTCCGCTTCGTCCGGGCGTTCGAGCCGGTAGAAATCGGCATGGACCACCGGCACCTTCAGGGGTGGCGCATCGTAGGTCTCGATGATGGTGAAGGTCGGCGATGGCACTTCCCCGCAATAGCCGAGCGCTGCGATGATCGCGCGTGCAAGCGTGGTCTTGCCCGCCCCCAACCCGCCTTCGAGCGCGATAACGTCGCCTGCGCGCAGCCGCACCGCGATGCGCTCACCCAGCGCGTCCATCGCGGCAAGGTCGGGCAGGGTTTCGCGCATCGCACCGGTCATGGCAGCGCGATCACCGCCTTGGTTCCGACGCCCTTCTCGCTCGCGATCTCGAGCTTGCCTCCATGCGCCTCGATCAGCTGGCGCGCGAGCCTGATTCCGAGGCCGCGCCCCGCGCTGTCATCGTCATCGTCGCCAGTCATGCCCTGGGCGCGCGCGAGTTCGTCGGCGGTCATTCCTGCCCCATTGTCGCTGATGGTGACAAGGGCGCGCCATTCCTCATCCTTTCCAGGCGCGCGTATCTCGATCACGATCCGACCCTCCTCGCCGGTCCCGGCGATGGCATTGTCGAGCAGGTTGCCGAGCGCGCGGCCCAATTGGCGCGGATCGGCCGCGACCACACGCCCGCGACGCCCCTTGAGATCGAGCGCGAGCCCGGCGGAAATGATCGCCTGTTCGCGCTCGCGCACGAGGGTGGTGAGGAACTTGAGTAGGTCCACGTCCTCCTTGTCGATCGGCAGCAGTCCCGCTTCGCTCTGCGAGAGGTCGAGCACGTTCTCGACCTGCTCGGTCAACCGCGCGACCGAGGTCAGGATCGCATCGACATATTCGTTGGCCGCCGGGTCGAGCGCGCCCGCCGCCCCGCTCGCGAGCAATTCGGCATAGCCGCCGATCGTCGTCAGCGGAGTGCGGAACTCGTAGCTCATATTGGCAAGGAAGCGCGCCTTGACCGCGTCGGCTTCCTCGAGCGCGATCGCCCTCTCGCGCAGCGCCTGTTCGGCTTTTTGCGAATCGGTAATGTCGAGCACGGTCAGCAGGCCGTTGCCATCAGGCAGCGGCACGCCGGCAAAGCGCAAGGTGCGACCATCGGCGAGCGCGACCTGACCCTGCTTCTCCTTGCGGTCGAGCGTTGCCGCGCGGACCACCGCGCCGATGCTTTCGGACTGCGCGGGATCGGCCAGGTTCTGCGCGATAGCCTCGAGCAGCCCCTCAGCGCTCGGATGGGTGTCGAGGAAGTCCGCAGACAGGCCCCAGGTGCCCGCAAAGCTGCGGTTCCACAGCTGCACCGATCCATCGGGTGCGAAGATCGCGAGCGCCTCGATCAGGCTGTCGAGCGTCGCGGTGCGGGTGCGCAACAGCGTGTCGCGGGTAGCCGAAAGCGCCAATTGCTCGGTGCGGTCCTCGGCGATCATCACCAGCCCGCCATCGGGCATGGGCTGGGCCACGATGCGCAAGTGCGTGCCTCCGGGAAGCGGCCAGTTCTCCTCCTGCGTGGTGTCGCTGTCGAACCATCCCGCCACCTCGCGCCGCCATTCGGGAAAATCGCGCACTTCGGGCGTGCTGCCGAATTCGCGGGCATCGGACAGGAACCGTTCGAAGCGGGTGCGCGCCTCCACGGTCCCCGGCGAAATGCCGAACTGGCGGCGGAAGGGGCGGTTGGCGAAGACCAGGCGTTCTTCGGCATCGAATTGCGCCACTCCGACCGAAAGCTGGTCGAGCATGGCGCGCTGGGCTTCGCGGAATGCGCGGAATTCGCGCATTACCTGCTGCTGCTCCTCGATATCGATGGCATAGCCCGCGACGCCTTCCTTGCCGAGCGGGAGATCGGTCACCCGGACCGACCGGCGCGCGCCGTCGATCGTGACCGCGTCGTCGCGCTGGGTCTCGGCCTGTTTCTGCATCGCCTCGCGTGCGATCGCCGCCGGGGTCTTGCCACCATCGGGTTCGAGCAGTTCGATCTGGTCTTCGATGACTTTCTCGAGGCTCGGCGCGCCGACGGCCCTGACATAAGCCTGGTTGACGAGCGCGAGCCGCATGTCGGCATCGCGGAACCACATCGGCATCGGCGCGGCCTCGATCAGGCCGATAAGCGCCGCGAAATCGGCCGCGGCGCGGTCAGCCTTGCGGCGCAGGCGCGCCATTTCGTGTTCGCTCGCGGTGAAATCGAAGACCCAGACCAGCGCCGCCCCGCCCGGCGAGACCTGCGGATCGGCGAGCGCCCCCTGCACGGCGAGGCTGCGCTTCGACCCAGGCAGGGTAAGCGACATGTGAAACGGCGCCGCGCTTTTCTGGGTGCGGCGGATATTGGCGGTCAATTCCTCGAGCTGGTCCGGTGTGAGGCCGCCCTGCGCCTTGTTGCCGCTGTCCTCGCCCTTGTCCTGCGCCAGCTCGCTCAGGAATGCAGGCATGGTCTCGAGGCCGAGCCAGCCGGCAAGCCGCTCAGGCGCTTCGATCCGCCCGTCGACGCGCACCAGCAGCGGGATCGCCGGGGCGACATCGAGCATGCGCTGCATTCGCCTCAGCGAGGTCTTGAGCGCCTTGGTCCGCCGCGTGCGCACATTGGCGCGCAGCACCAAGATTGCAGCCGCCACCGTCCACGCTGCCAGCAGCAGCGCAATCGCGATCATGGCAAGCGGGGAGAGTTCCATGATTGCCAGCTATGCGGTGATCCCGCGGCTTGCAACTGTGAGAAACGACAAAGCCCCCGCAATCACGATGAATTGCGGGGGCTTTGATATGGATCAGGCCGCGATGCGGCGCGTGATCAGTAGCGGTAGTGATCCGGCTTGAAGGGGCCTTCTGCCGGAACGCCGATGTAATCGGCCTGCTTCTGGCTCAGCTTCGAAAGCTGCACGCCGAGCTTGTCGAGGTGGAGCGCGGCGACCTTTTCGTCGAGGTGCTTGGGCAGGACGTAGACGTCATTGCCGTATTCGTCCGCCTTGGTGAACAGCTCGATCTGGGCCAGCGTCTGGTTGGTGAAGCTTGCGCTCATCACGAAGCTCGGGTGGCCGGTGGCACAGCCGAGATTGACGAGTCGGCCCTTGGCAAGGATCAGCAGGCTCTTGCCATCGGGGAAGGTGACCATGTCGGTGCCTTCCTTGATTTCCTTCCACTCGTAATTGTCGAGCGCGGAAATCTGGATCTCGCTGTCGAAGTGGCCGATATTGCACACGATGGCCATGTTCTTCATCGCCTTCATGTGCTCGCCGGTGATCACGTCTTCGTTGCCGGTCGCGGTCACGAAGATATCGGCGCGCTTGACGCCTTCATCCATGGTCACGACCTCGAAGCCGTCCATCGCCGCCTGCAATGCGCAGATCGGATCGATCTCGGTCACCATCACGCGCGCACCGCCGTCGCGCAGGCTGGCAGCCGAACCCTTGCCGACATCGCCATAGCCGGCAACGCAGGCGACCTTGCCCGCAAGCATCACGTCGGTGGCGCGGCGGATCGCGTCGACCAGCGATTCCTTACAGCCGTAGAGGTTGTCGAACTTCGACTTGGTCACAGAATCGTTCACGTTGATTGCCGGGAACGGAAGCTTGCCCTGCTTGGCGATCTGGTAGAGGCGCATGACGCCCGTGGTGGTCTCTTCCGAGACACCCTTGATCGCCTTGACGCTCTTGGTGAGATAGCCCGGCTTGGCAGCGACGAACGCCTTCAGCGCGCGCTGGAATTCGATCTCTTCGGCGTTTGCGGGAGCAGGCATTTCCTCGCCCGCTTCAATGCGTGCACCCCACAGCGCGAACATCGTCGCATCGCCGCCATCGTCGAGGATGAGATTGGCGGTGCGGTCGGGATCGTCGCCGGTCGACCAGTCGAAGATACGACCGACATAGTCCCAGTAATCGGCGAGGCTTTCACCCTTGATCGCGAAGACCGGGATACCCTGGTCGGCGATGGCGGCCGCGGCGTGGTCCTGGGTCGAGAAGATGTTGCAGGTCGCCCAGCGCACTTCGGCGCCCAGCGCGACCAGCGTCTCGATCAGGACCGCGGTCTGGATCGTCATGTGCAGCGAGCCGGTGATCCGCGCGCCTTTCAGGGGCTGCGAGGAACCGTATTCCTCGCGCAGCGCCATGAGGCCGGGCATTTCGGTCTCGGCGATCGCGATTTCGTCGCGGCCATATTGCGCAAGGCTGATATCCTTGACGGTGTGTTCGTGGTTGAGGGCGGCGGTTGCCATGCAAGGTCTCCAAAGCGATCGATTGATTTCCCCGCGCCCCTAGCGGCTGGACCCGCGACAAGCAAATATAAAGTTTTCTTTATATGTGCACCCAATCGGGGTCGCCAGAGCTCAACGAGCGAGGCCCGAGACCCCGCGAAGCGAGGGAAGCCGTGAGCTGGCAGTGTCGAAACCGCCCGGGTCGATGCGGTAATCGATTGCCGGGCGCGAGGGTTGCCGGGCTGAGCCTTGTCGCGTTGTGCCTCGACTGAGCGAGGGCCGTGGATCCGGGCCCAGCAACCGCCGCGCCATGCCGGCCAAGCGGCGCTTGTCGTCGCTGCGCGCAAGCGAGGCCGTCACCTGCTTGAGTTCGGCGCAGCCAAGGTTCGGATGCCCGTCGCCGTAAAGGTTGGCGATGCGCACCCCGATCCGGTCGAGCGCGCGGCGGCTGTCCGTATCGCCATGGCGCTGAATGTGTTCGCGAATGAGCGTCTCGTAAGCCTCGCCCAGATTGGTGGCATGGACCTCGGTGAAGCGCTCGTAATCGGCGCGAAAATCGTCCGGTGTCGTGCGGCAGCGCAGCGCGGTGACCATCAGCATGATGTTGAGACTGCGCACGTTCTCGGCCTGACTCGCGGTTGCCGGCAGGGTCGTGGGAGCGGTGCCCGATGCAAGTTGAGCTGCTGCTGTCACCGGGCCAATCGCGAGCGCTGACAGGACCAGGGTCTTTGCTGTGGTGAGAGCGGGCATGATCGGGCCTTTCCGGCAGGCGCGAAAGGGAAGCGAGAGATGCGCCTGACACCGGGATAGTCCGCGCAGATTTAGAGAGCCTGCTGCTAGGGATGCGGGGACTTACCGAGCGCGCCATCGGGATCGCGCAGAGGCTTTCTTGCCATGCGCTTTCGATTTGTCGCGCGGGAGCGAGCCGCTATAGCGGCCCGCACAGGCGCAAGACGCGCCCCTCACCCAGCAACGGAGCACGGTCATGACAATCTCGACAGGCGACAGAATTCCCGATGTAACCATGGTCAAGGCGACTGCCGAAGGCCCCCAACAGGTCCGGTCGGGCGAATATTTCGCCGGCAAGAGGATCGCGTTGTTTTCGGTCCCCGGCGCGTTCACGCCGACCTGTTCGGCCAAGCACCTGCCCGGCTTTGTCGAAAAGGCCGACGAGCTGAAGGCCAAGGGCATCGACGAGATCGTGGGCACCGCGGTCAACGATGCCTTCGTGATGGGCGCATGGAACCAGGCGGCGGGCAGCGATGACATCACCATGCTTGCCGATGGCAATTGCGACTTTGCCGAGGCCTGCGGGCTGACCATGGACGGCAGCGCTTTCGGTATGGGCAAGCGCGGTCAGCGTTTCTCGATGGTCGTGAACGACGGCGTTGTCGAACAGCTCAATGTCGAGGCACCGGGCGATTTCAAGGTTTCGAGCGCCGAACACATGCTCGGCCAGGTCTGACCTGACACTTCTTTGCCGTGCGGGCCGCTCGTCGCTTGATCGCGTCAGGCGGCCCGTTCTGGCTTAATAGCCCATCAGGCTCATCACTTCCTTGCGGCTGCGCGGGTCTTCGAGGAAGCAGCCCATCATCCGGCTGGTTGTCATCGCCACGCCGGGGGTCTTCACCCCTCGCCCGGTCATGCAGCCATGCTGCGCCTCGATCACGACCGCGACGCCCTGCGGTTCGAGGTTTTCCCAGATGCAATCCGCGACTTCGGCGGTGAGACGTTCCTGCACCTGCAGGCGCCGCGCAAATCCGTGCAGCACGCGCGCCAGCTTGGAAATGCCGACCACCCGGCGGTGCGGGAGATAGGCAATGTGCGCGACGCCTGTGATCGGCGCCATGTGGTGTTCGCAGGCCGACTGGAAGGGAATGTCCTTCAGCAGCACGATCTCCTCGTACCCGCCCACCTCCTCGAACACCCGCGAGAGGTGGATCGCCGGATCCTCCTTGTAACCCTCGCAATATTCGAGCCAGGCGCGTCCCACCCGCTTGGGCGTGTCGAGCAGCCCTTCGCGATCAGGATCATCGCCCGCCCATGCGATGAGCGTGCGCACCGCGTCCTGCACCTCTTCGGGCACGTCGGGCTTGGCAAGCGGGTTGGCAGGATCGAAATCGTCGTCGCTCGGACAGGTCATGGGCGGCGTTTCCTGTGGCAAGGTATCGGAACGTGCGAATGGCGTGCGCGGAAAAAATCCCACGGCCGCCCTGCCTTTGCAAAGAAGGCGCGCCCCCGCAACCCGGCGAGAGGCGCGCCTTCCTGGCGAAAAGGCCATGCGGCCTTATGCCTTGGCGTTCTCTTTCTTCTCTGGCTCGATTTTGGCCGATTCGCGCTCTGCCACCAGGCGATCGTCGTAAATCCGGGTCATCTTGGAATCGAGATCGCTGTCGATCTTCTTCTCGAAATCGGGGAAGTGGTCTTCTTCTTCCTCGTTGATGTGGTGGCGGTAGCGATCATCGAAGCTCTTGAATTTCTGCAACCAGCCCGATGACGACATGTCGGTTGCGGCCAGATCGTTCAGCATCTCGTCGATTTCGTGATGCTCTGCGACTGAATGGCGGGTGGGATCGTTGACATCGGGCTCTGCCAGCATTTCGGCATAAAGCGATTGCTCCTCTGCCGCGGCATGGCCCTTCAACTCCTTGGTCAGTTCGACAAAGGTGAGCTTGCGCTCCTCGCTGTCGCCCGTGGTGTCGGCAACGACGTCGAGCATCTGGCGATGACGGTCGTGATCGTCCTTGATCCGCTGAAGGATGGTGGCGCTGTATGACATCGAAATCTCCTGATCTGGCTTTTCCTTTCAACGCGGGAGACGGTCGCTGCGTTCCCTGCCGCTTGAGAAGCGCGCGGCGCATCGCCACATTAGCGTGATGAGCGATCCCTCCCCCGACCCGGCCGCGTTCGAAGCCGCCGCGCGCGCCACGATCGAGCGGCTGCCCGACGAGTTTCGCGAAGGGATGCAGCGCATCGTCCTGCGGATCGATGAATTCGCGAGCGCCGCGCAGCTGGCATCGGTCGGCATCGACGATCGCTGGGACCTGACCGGCCTTTACGAAGGGATCCCGCTGACCGAGCAATCATCGTGGATCAGCGGCGACATGCCGCCGGTCATCAGCCTGTTCCGCCAGCCCTTGCTGCGCGAGATGCGCGAGACCGGCGCCGGGTTCGAGGAACTGGTCAGCCACGTGGTCATCCACGAGGCCGGGCATCACTTCGGGTTCTCGGACGACGACATGCACGCGCTCGAGGACATGGTGCGCGATTGAAGCGGTAGGCTTTTCCCGGGCTGGTAGAATCAAAAAAGCCCACCCCCTTGCCGGGGATGGGCTTTCTTGGCGCGCCAGGAAGGATTCGAACCTCCGACCGCCTGATTCGTAGTCAGGTACTCTATCCAGCTGAGCTACTGGCGCGCGGGAGAGCGGCACATAGGCAGAGCCTTCGCGCTTGGCAATAGCTGTTTGTGCGTTCTTTCACCTCACGGCGAAAGTTTTTCGAACAGCTGCGCGGCGAGCACGCGATCGAGCGGCGGCTTGTCGAGTTCTGCGACCTCGGCGCGCGCGAACCACGCGATTCGTCCGCCTTCGAGCGCGCGCGGCTCGCCCTGCCATTGGTGTATCCTGTAAAGCAGGATGACAATCGGAAATGGCGATTGTTCGCCTGCATCCTCGGCAAATCCGACCGCCTCGCAATCGCCCGGATCAACGACGATCCCGAGTTCCTCCCGCAATTCCCTTACCAGGGCTTTGACTGGAATTTCAGCATCTTCGACCTTGCCACCCGGGAATTCCCATAAGCCGCCATGATGCTTTTCGTAGGGCCTGCGATGCATAAGACAGGCATCGGCCCCGTTCACAAGGGCACCTGCCACCACCCAGACGACGTGCTCGCTCATGTCGGATTTTTTTCCATTGCAGCGCTCCGTTTCAATCTTTTCTTAACCCGCCCGGGCGATCTGTGTGTTCGTCAGGAACGTAATCGACCGGTGACCAAATGAAATTGACCAAATTCCTCAAGACCATTGGGAATGACAATTCCGGCGCCACCGCTGTCGAATACGGACTGATCGTGAGTCTGATCGTGATCGCCATGATCGGTGCTCTTCAAGGCGTTGCCGGCGAGACCACCGAGATGTGGAGTAATGTCAGGACCACGTCCGAGAGTGCGATGGGCAATTGATTGAGGCAAAGATTCTTTCGTTAGGATTTTCGCAAGCACTGCCCGCTACTTCTCAATTAGTCGGTCCATCATTTCGGACAGGCACGGGTACCGAAGACTGAAACCAGGAGACTACCAATGAAGTTTTTCAACAAGCTGGCTCGCGACGAACAGGGCGCAACCGCAATCGAATACGGCCTGATCGCTGCTCTCATCGCAGTTGCTGCCATCACCGCCATGGGTTCGCTGGGCAACACCCTTAGCGACACCTTCTCGGAAGTTCAGACCGAAATGGCTGGCTAAGTCGCAAGACTTTTCCGAAAAAGAGAGCGGCGGGGTTTTCCCCGCCGCTTTTCTTTTGCCTGATGGCGAAGCGATGATGGGGGCCACCCGCGGCCCCCATTCGCGCGTCTAGCGGGCGCGCACCACCAGCTTGACCTTCTGGCCGGCGATCAGATCGTCGCCTGCACCCAGAGCATTGAGCACGCGGAAGCGTTCGACCTGACCGTTGTCATAGGCCATGCGCCGCGCGAGGCCCGCGACCGTGTCGCCGCGCTGGACCGTCACAACATCGAGCCGACGCGGGATGACCTGCGCAGCCTCCGCCTGGCTGATCCGCCGCATCGACTGGAACATCGAGGCGAAGGTGTTGCTGCGCCCGGCCGGGGTAATCGCGGCGAAGTGATAGGCGCGGTCGTTTGCGAATTCATACGCAAAAATCGTCACGTCCACCTGCTGCTGGCCGTTATTGACCCGCGCCTGACCGTATGCAGCCGGAATCCCGTTCACCGTGGTGCGCTCGAGGGTCTGCGGCGCGAGGTTGTTGCCCTCCCCGCCAAGCGCGTTGAACTGGGCGCGGATATAGCTTTCCAGGTCGCCATTATAGGGCGCAAGGGTCAGCTGCGCTTGGCCGCCCTGGCCATTGATGCTCACCGCGCGGGTCGAGTTGACCATATAATAGCCCTGCGGGGCGGTGAATTTTAGCCGCAGCTCAGGGTGAATGAAATCGCGCCCCTCGATCACGCCCTGCTCGGGATCATCGCCATAAAGCAGTCCGTCGATCCGGGTGAGGAAGGTATCACGATTGGTGACCGAACCGGGCAGGCCGTCGGCAGCGTTGATAGCACGCTGGACGCGGCTCGCCGGATCGGGGTGGGTCGACGCCCATTCGGGAATGCGCGCATCGTCGCGTCCCTGCAGCCGGGCATCGAGATTGTTCTGCGCGGCAAGGCTTGCAAGCACGGTCCCCATCGCGCGCGGATCATATCCGGCCCGGGTGAGATACTGGATGCCGAGGTCGTCGGCCTCCAATTCCTGCGAGCGAGAGAAGCTCAGCGTCAGCAATTGCGACCCTTGCAGGAAACCGCGCGAAACCGTGTTGGCGATAGAGCTGTCACCGAGCAGTATCGAGGAACCGATAGCGCCGAGCACGCCGAGGATCGAATTGCGCTGCGCGTTCTGCTGGCGTCGCTGCGAATGACGCGCGGCGACATGGCCGACCTCGTGCCCGAGGACCGCCGCCAGTTCAGCTTCGTTGTTCATCAGGGTGACGAGCTGGCGGGTGGTGTAAATGTAGCCGCCCGGCACTGCGAAGGCATTGTTCACCGGCGAATTGAGAAGGCTGACAGTGAAGCTTTCGCGCGCATTGCCGAGTCCGGACTGCACGGCGATGTTCTTGCCCACCTGTTCGACATATTGCGCCTGGCTGCCGGTCATCTCGCCCCCGAACTGCGCCAGCAGCTTGGGGTGGAACTCGGCGCCCTGCTGCGCCTCGGTCGTGGTGATCGGGGCCGAGGCCGAGGGAATCGAACCCCCGCCCATGCAGCCGCCGACAATTAGCGCGGCAGCGGACACCGCGCTAAGGCGGCGCAGAAACTTGGCTTTCGACATCTTTTTTCTCTCCTCGCGGGAACGTGCTTTGATTGCGTTGCCTGACTTATCAATACGTCGGGCGAGCACTTGTTCCGGCAGGAAAGAGGCGCTTATCCGCCCAGCTGAAGGAAGCGTTCCTCGCGCATTCTGATCAGCGTCCGGGTATCGTGCTGGCTCAGGCTTTCGAGCTCTTCGCCGAGCGCCTTGCCCAGAACTTTGGCCGCGCCCGCGACATCGCGATGCGCGCCGCCCACCGGTTCCTTGACGATGCGGTCGATCACGCCGAGCCGCTTGAGGTGCTGCGCGGTGATGCGCATGGCCTGCGCGGCGTCGGCGGCCTTTTCCGCGGTCCGCCAGAGAATCGAGGCGCAGCCTTCGGGCGAAATGACCGAATAGACCGCGTGTTCGAGCATCAGCACGCGCTCCGCGCTTGCCAGTGCCACCGCACCGCCCGATCCGCCCTCGCCCACGATCACCGAGACCATCGGGGTCTCGAGCGCGAGGCATGCCTCGGTCGAGCGCGCGATCGCCTCGGCCTGGCCGCGTTCCTCGGCCTCGATGCCCGGGAACGCGCCCGAAGTGTCTACGAGCGTGATGACCGGCAGACCGAACCGCCCGGCAAGTTCCATCAGGCGGATCGCCTTGCGATAGCCTTCGGGTTTGCCCATGCCGAAATTGTGGCGGATGCGGCTTTGCGTATCGTTGCCCTTTTCGTGCCCGATCAGAATCACGCGGCGCGCGTTCTCGCCCTCGCCGAGCGTGGCGAAGCCGCCCATGATCGCCTCGTCCTCGCCATAGGCGCGGTCGCCGCCGAGCGGGATGAATTCGCTGAAGGCATGGGCGACATAATCGCGGAAATGCGGGCGCTGCGGATGGCGTGCGACCTGGGTTTTCTGCCACGGCGTGAGCGAGGCATAGGTGCTGGCGAGCAAATCGGTGCTCTTGGCTTCAAGCCGCTCGATCTCGCTGGCGACATCGACATCGTGATTGGTATCGAGACTGCGCAGTTCGGCGATACGCTCTTCGAGGCTCGCGACCGGTTTCTCGAATTCGAGGTAAGAAATCATGCGCATCCCGCTAGTCCGTAGCGTCGCGCTTAGCAAGCGGATGTCGCGAATTGACCAGCTCGACAAGGCGCGCGGCATCCACATGGGTGTAGATCTGGGTGGTCGCGATATCGGCATGGCCGAGCAGGGTCTGAAGCACACGCAAATCGGCCCCGCCCTCGAGAAGATGGGTGGCAAAGGCGTGGCGCAGGACATGCGGGCTTACCCCGGCGGGATCGATCCCGGCACGCACGGCCAGTTCCTTGAGCAATTGGAACAATCGCACCCGGGTCAGATGTTTGCCCCCGCGCGAGGGAAAGAGGAAGCGCGATGGCGGGCGGTCCGGCCGGATCGCGATCCACTGCTTGATCGCCTCGGCTGCGCGCATGCTGACAGGGACGAGCCGCGCCTGACCGCCCTTGCCGGTCACCGTGATGAGGGGCGCATCGCGCGGAGCGGCCGAGATCGGCAGGCTGACAAGCTCGGTCGCGCGCAGGCCGGACCCGTAAAGCAATTCGATCAGCGCGAGCTGGCGGATCGCCGCGCTTTTTCCTGAAGCCGCCTCTGTCTCGGCGCGTTCGAGCAATCGTTCGACCGCCTCGTGGCTTAGCACCTTGGGCAAGGGGCGGCGCGGGCGCGGTGCAGGCAATGCACCCGAGGGATCGTCCCCGCGCCAGCCTTCATCGAGCGCAAAGCCGAAGAACTGGCGCAGGGTCGAGGATTTGCGCGCCACGCTAGACGGGGCAAGATCGGCCCATTCGGATGCGAGCCGGGCCACGTCCGCGCGCGAAACCCGGGTCAGGTCGCCGAGCAATTCTTCGGCACCCTCGAGATCGCGGCGATAAGCCGCGAGCGTGTTGAGAGCGGCGCCGCGCTCGGATGCCAGCATTTCGAGGAAGGCCTGCGTCGCTGCCGACACCCCTGGCTACCCGCGCGCGACCGCTTCTGCAGCGATCATCCGGGCCTCGGCTTCGAGCCCCGCCCGCCTGAGCGCGGCAGTGATGTGAAAGAGATGCAGCGGGGTCATCTGCGACCAGCTTTCGCCCTGCATCCCCAGTCCCGCAAGCAGCGCGACCAGCGCCGGGCTCCCGGCATCGGCAGCAGCGCTGATCGTGCGGGTCCAGCGGCTCCGGCGGGTCAGGTCGACACCAAATTCGCCCGTCTCGCTCATCGCCATCCGGCCCAGTCCCGCAAGCCCTGCAACAAGAAAGGCGGTTTTCCGGCCTTCGGCGCTTTCATCCGCGTCCTCGAAGCTGCGAATATCCGACGAAGCGACCGATCCGCCTTCGGGATCGGCCAGCGCGATGAGCGCCCATCCGAGCGTCCCTTCATCGACCGCGCCGCGCCAGCTCGCCGCGTCGCGATCGAGCCCGGCTGCCAGCATCGAGGCGATCAGAGCGCCCGCATCGCCGCTATATTCCGGCGATGGCGGGATGCGCGCAGCGGCGTAGGCGGTCAGGACCTGGCCGGCAAAGCCGCGATCGCCCTCGCCCCAGAGACCGCGCATCGCGGCAAGCCGCGCTTCGGGATCGGCGCCGACATAGGCTTCGCGCAGCCGCGCAGCGCGGTCCGACACGTCGGAGCGGGCCGCATCGCCGGCATAGATCTGGCTATACAGATCGACCAGCGCCGCAGACGACAGGACGCCGCGCGCTGCGGCGAATTCGGCGTGATCGGCACGCTCGTGCGGGGCGAGCATCGGGGTCTGCGCAGCCGAAAGCGCGTAGTAAGCGCCGCCGCGACCAGCGATCGCTTCGTCAAGAGCGCCTTCCGGCAGCGTCTCGCCGACCGCATTGGCAAGCGCGAAACGCCAGGTGTTGATCGTGTCGACCCCGTCCCAGTTGACCGTCACCCCGCCGCGCCCGCGCCCCGATGCCCCGGCAAAGCGCTGCGCGAGCGCGATATCGATCTCGGGTGCGATCGCGCGGCTTTGCGCGGTGTTGAGCTGCGAGGCGGCGAGCGCGCCCTCGCCGGCATAGGCATTGCAGATTGCCTGCCACATCACCCATTCGGGATTTTCACGCTGGTTGCCCTGCAACCGCACCGCCGGACATGCCCCGACAATATCTGCGGTTGCGAGATAGGCGGTGAGCGCCTGGCTGGTCAGCGCCCGGTTCCAGTTCCCGGTGTCGATATCCTGCACCAGCGCCCGCGCCAGAGCGAATTCGCCGATACGATTGAGAATGCCCACACGCAGCGCGGCGAACTGCACCGGGTCCAGGCCGTCGGGAGCCGCAAGCCGGCTCGCGAGCGTGCGGCGCAGGAGGATATGCCCCCAGCGCGAAACCATCGGCGAGCGGGTCCCGGCGAGCACCGGGCGCACCAGCTCGGCAGGCTGGGCGGCGAGCGATGCGACTGGCATCCCGCCTTCTTCGGGTGCGAGCACTCCGACCTCTGCGAGCGAGCGGCGCGCAGCAGGCGGAATATCGTATTCCGGTTTGAGGCCGAGCAGGTCGTCGAGCTCGTCGGTCGACAGGTTCTCGAGCTCCTCGAGTGTCGGCAGCCGCGACAATTCGCCTTCGGAAAGCGCGGGAACGCTGGGCGGTGCTGCGGGACCTTGCGGCAGCGGCTGGACCGTCGCCGGAGAACCGGCTGGCGCGGCGCTCGGCGCGGCGGGTGCCGCCGTCGGCGCAGCCGTGGGACGAGGTGTCGGGGTCGGTGCGGGTGCGGGATCGTCAAACCCGGGCGGAAGGAGCGATTCGGGCGCGTCCTGCGCGCTGGCAAACCCGCCCAGAACCGCGCCAGCGCTCGCACCCATGACCGCGAGTGCTGCTACGCCGGCCAGAAGGCTATTGCGCGACGTCATGGCTGCTCCCCGCCACCGATGGGCAGCGCGATCCGGTGAACGATCGGGCGCAGCGGCTCCTCGCCCGCATCGATATAGGCCAGCACGAGCACGATTGCACAGGCAAGCCCTGCATAGACTGCCCAGCGGCGCCGCGATGCGGCTCTCTTGCCCTGATCGATTGTGGACGATGCACGCAACGTGCGAGATTGTTCAGACATGTTGCGCGCGCTCTAGCCCATCTATAGGCCCATCGGCAATGACCGCTGACACTGCCCTGACCGATGCCGAGATCGCCGGCATCGCCGCGAGGATCGACCGGCCGGTCGTTCTGGTCGGCCTGATGGGCGTGGGAAAATCCACCGTCGGGCGGCGGCTCGCATCCATGCTGGGCTGCGCCTTCGTCGATGCCGATGACGAGATCGAATCCGCCGCACAGCGCTCGGTCGCAGAGATATTCTCGGAATTTGGCGAACCCTATTTCCGCGACGGCGAACGCAGGGTCATCGCCCGGCTGATCGCCGGCAATACCGGCGTCATCGCGACCGGCGGCGGGGCCTTTGTCGATGACGAGACCCGCGCGCTGATCCTCGACCGGGCCATCGCGGTGTGGATCGATTGCGACATCGATACGCTGGTCGAGCGCACCTCGCGGCGCAACACGCGCCCGCTGCTAAAATCGGGCGATCCCCGGACCATATTGTCCGACCTGCTCGAAGCGCGAGAACCCTTCTACGCACAGGCGCATGTCCGGGTGCAAAGCGAAGACAGCCCGCATGCCGACACCGCGCGCGCGATTATCGAGGCGATCGAGAGATGGATGTGATCCCGGTCGCGCTGGCAGGGCGCAGCTATGACGTGACGATCGAGGCTGGCTGCGTGCTGGACGGGTTCGCGCGCAATGCCGATGCCTATCTGCGCTCATATCGCCCTGCTACCGCAGGCGCACCGCGCGCGGTTCCCTTCGTTGCGGACACCAATTCGCACGCATTGTTCAGGGACGCCGTCGAAGAGAGCCTCGATAGTGCGGGGCTCGAAGCGCGCTGGTTCGTGGTCGCACCGGGCGAAGGAGCCAAGAGCTGGGCGGTGCTCGAGCAAGTGACGGACTGGCTCCTCGGTCTCGGCATTTCGCGGTCCGACCACGTCTTCGCGCTCGGCGGCGGAGTGGTCGGTGACCTGACGGGATTCGCTTGCGCCATTGCCAAGCGCGGCTGCGGCTTCGTGCAGCTTCCCACCACCTTGCTGGCGCAAGTCGACAGCTCGGTCGGCGGAAAGACCGCGATCAATACGAGCGCCGGCAAAAACCTGATCGGCGCGTTCCATCAGCCCTCGGCGGTGCTGATCGATCCACTCGTCCTGGACACCCTGCCCGACCGCGAGATGCGCGCTGGTCATGCCGAAGTGCTCAAATACGGCCTGCTCGGCGATGCAGAATTCTTTGCCTGGCTCGAAGCGAACGGATCGCGGGTCCTCGCACGAGAGGCCGACCCCCTCGCATATGCCATCGCGACCAGCATCGCCGCCAAGGCGCGCATCGTTGCCGAAGACGAGCGCGAGACAAGCGGCACGCGGGCCTTGCTCAATCTCGGCCACACTTTCGGCCATGCGCTCGAAGCGGAGACCGGGTTCGGCGACCGCCTGCTTCACGGCGAGGCGGTGGCGCTCGGAATGGTGCTCGCAGCGCGGTATAGCGAGCACCGCGGCGAACTTTCGGCAAGCGATGCCGAACGCGTCACACGCGCGGTCGACCGGGCCGGTTTGCCAAGCGAGCTGGCAGCCCTAAATCTCGATTGCGACGGGGATAAGCTGTGTGCGCACATGCATCATGACAAGAAGATGGAAGGCTCCACCCTGCCCTTCGTCCTGCTGCGCGCGATCGGCGGCGCCTATCTTGCCCGCGATGTCGATCTGGCCGATCTTGCAGCGTTTCTCGACCGACAGATGCAGGCGCACTGATCGCGAAACGGGCCTCGTTCAGGCGAAGACCCCCAGCAGGATCACCACTGCCAGCACCAGCATCACGAGCCAGGTCAGGATCACGCCGACCTGGCGCAGGAGCGGCGGCTTGCCCGGCTCCGACGCCGTGTGAAGCCCGAAAACATGGCAGATGCGCCCGATCACGAAAGCTGCGGCCAGCACCATCAACAAAGTCCGGTTGGCCGAGGCATATTCGAGCAGGCCGAGCATGATCAGGACGATCGGAGCGTGCTCTGCAAGGTTGCCATGCGAACGGCTCGCCGCGATCAGCGACGGATCGCCGCCATCGCCAAACCCGGTCTTGAGCCGAACGCGCTGGCACACCGTCTGGATTGCCAGCGCCAGCAGCAATAACGCAAGGAGCGCCGCGGTCGTCGCGGTTATCGGCAAAAGCATTCGAATTTCCCCTTTTTCGCGCAGGCTTTGCCGGCTGACCGGCGATCAGCCGGCCGGTCGCGTGATCTTCGTAACCTTGCCAGCGATATCGGTCAGCCTGGCGCTCGCCTCGCCTGTCTCATCGCCGGTCATCGCGTCGTGATCGGCGTAGAGCTGCTCGATCTCGCGGCGCCGTTCGAGCAGGATGTGAGCGATGCCGGGCGCAAGGCTCTCACCCTCGCCAATCTGGCCCAGGATCGCGGCGAGGTCGCTCTCGGTCGCTTCGCGGGCCGTCTTGAAGAAGTGGCCCTTCTTGTCGAAATATCCGGTTCCCTTGTTCGCCATCTTGCCCCCCAGCTCCAATAGGAATGCCGCTAGACGGCCTTCCTGACACCGGGCAATCGTCTCGCAAACGTTCGCGAATGGCTAGTGCGAGTGTGGAAAATATCCTTAACGCGGGGGGTTTTCGACCAGAGCTTACAATTCGCCCAACACATCTGGCCGCACCGGGCAACAAATGTGCCCGGACAAGACCGAATATGCCGCGGTCGGCGCGAGCGAATCGCTATTCCAGTTCGAGGATCACCGCATCGACGGCGAGGCTTTCGCCTTCCTCGGCGTTGATCTTGGCGATCGTCGCCTCCTTCTCGGCGCGAAGGATGTTTTCCATCTTCATCGCCTCGACAGTGGCGAGCGGCTGGCCCGGCTGGACCGCGTCGCCTTCGCTGACATGCAGTTTGACCAGCATTCCCGGCATCGGGCAGATCAGCATCTTGGAAAGGTCCGGCGGCTCCTTCTCGATCATCAGGCTTTCGAGATGGGCGAGCCGCGCAGGCAGGACGAGCGCTTCGTGGGTTGCCCCCCGGGTGGTGATCCTCCAGCGCACGCCGACACGTTCGACCTGCACAGTCATCTCGTTGTCGCCGCTGACCTGAGCGAAGGTGTCGCCGACCTCCCAGTTCCAGGTACCCTCGATCCGTTCGCCATCGACGGTTGCGCCGCCATTTTCGAGAACGACGTCGAAGCTGCGCGAGCCGATCTTCACGCTCCAGTGCGAAGGCGGGTTCTGCCGACCGTCTAGCTGGCCCGTGATATGCCGGTTGCGCACTTGCTGGGTGAATTCAGCGCCCGCGAACAGCGCCGCCATCTGCCGCAGCCAGGCATCGTCAGCCGGCGCGCCTTCGAACCCCTCGGGATATTCCTCGGCGATGAAGCCGGTAGTCAGTTCGCCCGAGCGGAAGCGCGGGTGCTGCATGATCGCAGAGAGGAAATCGACATTGTGGCCCAGACCCTCGATCCGGAACGCGTCGAGCGCTTCGATCTGGAGGTCGGCGGCTTCCTCGCGGGTGGGCGCCCAGGTGATCAGCTTGGCGATCATCGGGTCGTAGAACATGCTGACTTCGCCGCCTTCGAACACGCCGTCATCGACGCGCACGCCGCCGGGGCCGTGAGCGACGCCGCGACGCGGCTGGCCCTGCACCTCGCCATCGTCGGTCCAACCCGGGACCGGCGGCGAATAGTGGACGAGACGGCCCGTGGAAGGCAGGAAGCCGCGATAGGGATCCTCGGCATAGACGCGGTTCTCGATCGACCAGCCGTCGATCCCGATATCGTCCTGCTCGAGCGCCAGTTCCTCGCCCGCGGCCACGCGGATCATCTGTTCGACCAGGTCGACCCCGGTGATCGCCTCGGTCACGGGATGCTCGACCTGGAGCCGTGTGTTCATCTCGAGGAAGTAGAAGCTTTCGCCAGACTTGTCCGCGCCGCTGACGATCAATTCGACAGTGCCGGCCGAATGATAATCGACCGCGCGGGCCAGCGCGACGCATTGCTCGCCCATGGCCTTGCGCATTTTCGGCGTGACGAAAGGCGACGGTGCTTCCTCGACCACCTTCTGGTGGCGCCGCTGGATCGAGCATTCGCGCTCGTTCAGATAGAGGATGTTGCCGTGCTTGTCGCCGAGGATCTGGATCTCGATATGGCGCGGGTTCTCGATGAACTTCTCGATGAACACGCGGTCATCGCCAAAGGAATTGAGCCCCTCGCGCTTGGTCGCCTCGAAGCCTTCGCGCACGTCCTTTTCGGACCATGCGAGACGCATCCCCTTGCCCCCGCCGCCTGCCGAGGCCTTCATCATCACCGGGTAGCCGATGTCATCGGCGATCTCGACGGCGTGCTCGGTGTCGCGGATCTCGCCGACAAAGCCGGGAACGACATTGACACCGGCCTCGCGCGCCAGCTTCTTGCTTTCGATCTTGTCGCCCATCGCCGCGATCGCGCCCGCGGGCGGGCCGATAAAGGTGATATTCTCCTTTTCGAGAGCCTCGACGAAGCTCGCACGCTCGGACAGGAAACCATAGCCCGGATGCACCGCCTCGGCGCCGGTCTGCTTGCATGCGGCGATGATCTTTTCCGGCAGCAGGTAGCTTTCGGCTGCAGGCGACGGGCCGATATGCACCGCCTCGTCCGCCATCTTGACGAAAGGCGCATTGCGGTCGGCGTCGGAATAGACCGCGACAGTGGCAATACCCATCTTGCGCGCGGTCTGTATCACGCGGCACGCAATCTCACCGCGATTGGCGATCAGGATCTTCGAAAACAAGCGGAGCCTCCATGGGCGACAAAAGGTTGCCATGCCTATGCCGCCCAAGAAGGCCCGTATCAACCGCTTACGCGGTCAAACTGCGGTCGCGTCCGGTCTTCAATGCGCGTGGCCGATATGCCTTTCACGCTGGGCGACGAGCGAGGCGAATTCGTTATGAAGCGCCTCGGCCTCGTCAGCACCTCCGGCGATCCGCTCGAATGCCGCGTCCCAGGCCTCGCCTTCGGGCGTCTGTTTCCAGCCCATTTCCGCGATGCCGTGGGTCATCGGAAAGGCGACAATCATGTGCCAGGGCCCCGAATTCATGTGCATCGACATCGGCGACGGCGTGCCCGAATCGGTGCTCGCCTGTTCGTACATCTTGATGATCTCGCTCGCGCGGCCCTGCTTGCCTTCGTGGAAGCGCACGAAATTGATCCGGTACCAGGTCTGTTCGAGCATCTCTGGCGATGCTTCCATGTGACCATCGGCCAGCGCAGGAGTCGCGCAAAGCGGCAAGGCGAAAGCTGCAGCTGTTATCAGGAGTTTACGCATTCTGGATTCCCCCATTGATCCAATCCACGCGACCCGATGGGCGGCACGTCTAACCGGCAATCGCGGCGATCTGATGGCAGGATGCCAGCAAGCTCCGTCGGGCTCGCGACTGCGATTTCAAGGCGCGCATTCGATTCCCGCATAGGACGCAAGCGATGCGGCATAGGCCGGAGCGCCGCGGCGGTCGCCCTCACCTGAGAGCAGTTGCTGCGCGGCGCGTGCTAGCCGCTCGATATTGCCTCGCGACAGCGAAGCGAGCGGCGCGACATAGATGCCGATCGTGAACAGGATCGCGCCGGTTCGCGGAAGGCGGCGCAGGGTCTGACGTTCGGACCGCACGAACAAGGTCTCGCCCGCATTGTCCGCGCTGACATTGGCAAATTGCGCTGCCGGGTCGTCGCCGGCAAGCCAGCGTCCCTGCTCGCTCGGCGCGATGAACCAGTTGCACCGGCCATAGATCGCACCCGGCTTCAGCGTTGCCATGAACCGGTCGACCCCGGTAGCGAGGTGCTCCTCGTAGCCCTGGATCGGTGCGTGGAGCGCGCGCAGCGGCAAGCCGATCTTGTCTGCCGGATGCCAGTCCGACGGCCAGGCCACCGCCGCACCGATGAGGCGATAGACATCCTCGCCTTCGGTCCTGGCAAGAAGGCACATGTCCTCGTGGCGCGCCCTCGCCGCTTCGGGTAGGGCGCCATCGACCCCCAGCATCGCTGCAAGCTCGCGGCCCGGTTCGCGCGCTTCGTCGGTCAGCTGGACGCCTTCGGGGAATGCCGCAAAGCCCTGTTCGCGTGCCGCGATGTCGGGATCGGGCTGGAGCCACTCGCCTTCGGTCAGCCGGACCAGCCCCATGCGAAGCTGCCCTCCCCCGCGTGCCTTGGGGAGCAAAGAGTCGACGGAAAAGCCGAGGGTCATTTCCGGTCGTTCACCCGATGGAAGAACCAGATCATGAAGTCGCCGAAAACGAGAAAGAAGATGGCGCTACCTGGAAACGCTATAACATCCTGGATCGGTCGCGGCTCACGTTCGGGACTGCCTCCCAGCGCGTTGACGAGCAGACCAACGGTCGTGGCGAAAACACCGGCGAGAGCGACCATCACGCAACCGAGCCTTTGGGGCCACGTCAGGCCGCGATTTTTGCTGAAGCTCACTCCGCCGCCTCGTCAAGCCCCTCACCGAGCGGCGGCATGTTGTGCCCGAGCAGCGTCAGGATATCGGCTGCGCATTCGACCACGTTCGAGCCGGGACCGTAGATCCCCTGCACGCCCGCGCGCGTGAGGAAATCGTAGTCCTGCGGCGGGATCACCCCGCCTGCCGTCACCTTGATGTCGCTGCGCCCGGCGTCCTTGAGCAAGCGGATCAGCTCGGGGATCAGTGTCTTGTGCCCGGCAGCAAGGCTGCTCGCACCGATCACGTCGACATCGCGTTCGAGCGCCATGTCGCGCGTTTCCTGCGGGGTCTGGAACAGCGGGCCCGAAATGACCTCGAAACCCATGTCGGTAAACGCGCTGGCGATAACGTTGGCGCCGCGGTCGTGGCCGTCCTGGCCCATCTTGGCGACCATCAGGCGCGGCTTGCGGCCAAAACGGCGGGTGACTGCCTCGACGCCGTCGGTGACCTGCGCCCAGCGGCGGTCGAATTCGTATGCGCTCTTGTAGACGCCGGTGACCGGTTCGGGCGTCGCATCGTGGCGGCCGAACGCCGTTTCCATCGCCAGCGAGATTTCGCCCAGGGTCGCGTCGTGGCGCGCGGCCTCGACTGCGAGTTCAAGCGTGTTTCCTCCATCCTCGCAGCCCTTGGTGAGCGCTGCGAGAGCGGCCTGGCAGGCGGCCTCGTCGCGGTTGTCGCGCACCTTCTGGATGCGCGCGATCTGGCTCTTGCGCACGGCGGCGTTGTCGATGTCGAGCGTCTCGATCGGGTCTTCTTGATCCTTGCGATACTTGTTGACCCCGACGATCACGGTCTCGCCCTGGTCGACCTTGGTCTGCTTTTCCGCAGCCGCGCGCTCGATCGCCGCCTTGGGTTTGCCGGTGGCGACGAAGGCGGTCATGCCGCCCGCGGCATCGACTTCGGCGATCAGCTTTTCGGCCTCTTCGACCAGGGTCGCGGTGAGCGTCTCGATGTAGTGCGAACCGCCCAGCGGATCGACGACCTGGGTGATGCCGCTTTCTTCCTGGAGCACCAGCTGGGTGTTGCGCGCGATCCGGGCGGAGAAATCGGTCGGAAGCGCGATCGCTTCGTCGAGCGCGTTGGTGTGGAGCGACTGCGTTCCGCCCAGCGTTGCAGCCATCGCCTCGATGCAGGTGCGGATGACGTTGTTGTAGGGGTCCTGTTCCTGCAGCGAGACACCCGAGGTCTGGCAGTGGGTTCGCAGCATCTTCGAGCGGTCGGACTTGGCGCCCAGCCCGTCCATCACCCGGTACCACAAGGTGCGCGCTGCGCGCAGCTTTGCGATCTCCATGAAAAAGTTCATGCCGATGCCGAAGAAGAACGACAGGCGGCCGGCAAAGGCATCGATATCGAGCCCCGTCGCCATCGCGCGGGTCACGTATTCCTTGCCGTCGGCAATGGTATAGGCCAATTCCTGCACCGCCGTCGCCCCGGCTTCGTGCATGTGATAGCCGCTAATCGAAATGCTGTTGAATTTCGGCATGTTGGCCGAGGTGTAGCCGATGATGTCCGACACGATCCGCATGCTCGGCTCGGGCGGGTAGATATAGGTGTTGCGGACCATGAACTCCTTGAGGATGTCGTTCTGGATGGTCCCTGAAAGCTTGTCCTGTGCAACGCCCTGGCGCTCGGCGGCGACGATGTAGAACGCCATGACCGGGATCACCGCGCCGTTCATCGTCATCGAGACGCTCATCGTGTCGAGCGGGATCTGGTCGAACAGGATTTCCATGTCCGCGACCGTGTCGATCGCAACGCCCGCCTTGCCGACATCGCCGGTGACGCGCGGGTGGTCGCTGTCATAGCCGCGATGGGTGGCAAGATCGAAAGCGACCGACAGCCCCTTTTGCCCCATGGCGAGGTTGCGGCGGTAAAAGGCATTCGATTCCTCGGCGGTCGAAAAGCCCGCATATTGCCGGATCGTCCACGGACGCCCGGCATACATCGAAGCCTTTACCCCGCGGGTGAACGGCGCAAAGCCGGGAAGGCCGGGATCGAAAGCCGCGTGGTCGCTCTCTGTATAAAGCGGCTTGATCGTGAAACCTTCGGGGACCTGCGTTGAGAGATCGCGGCCCTTGGCTTCCTTGTCGGCAAGCGCCTGCCAGTCTGAGGGGGTTGGTTTGTCGGTCATGGCGCGCCTCTAACCACAGAATGACGCTGCGTAAAAGAGGCGCGCGCAGGTGCGCGGCGGATTACGCGCCCTTGAACGCCGGTTTGCGCTTTTCGAGGAATGCCTTGCCGCCCTCTGCCGCGTCTGCGCTCGCCCCTGCCAACCGCTGCCCTTCGGCTTCGGCAAGGAAGACCTGCGGGAGCGATCCGTCGAGAGCGGTGGCGATGTTGCGCTTCATGGTGGCGTAAGCGAGCGTCGGCCCGTTGGCGAGCTTGTCGGCGAGCGCGCGCGCTTCGTCCATCAGCGCGCTGTCATCGACGCATTTGTAGATCAGGCCCCAGTCTTCGGCCTGCTCGCCGCCGATCTTCTCACCCAACATCATCATGCGCGTGGCGCGCGCACGGCCGATCGCGCGGGCGAGCAGCCAGGTCGATCCGCCATCGGGGACAAGTCCGATATTGACGAAGGCCTGGAGGAAATAGGCCGATCTACCCGCGAGAACGAAATCACCCGCGAGTGCGAGACTGCATCCCACCCCCGCAGCCGGACCGTTGACCGCGCAGATCACCGGCACATCGGCGCGCAGGATCTGGCTGATCGCGGGATTGTAGTGATTGACGAGCGCCTCGTGGCTGCCGCCCCTGCTGTCGCTCGACCGCGCCGAAAGGTCCGCGCCCGAACAAAAGCCCTTGCCCTCGCCCGTGATCAGCACGCAGCGCGCATCGCCCAGATCGTAGAACACCTGCCCGATTTCGTCCGCCATCAGAGGCGGCATGGCATTGAGCCGGTCGGGCCGGTTGAGCGTGACCGTCAGCAACGGCCCGTCGGTATCGACGCGGATGGTTTCGTAGGACATGCATTCTCCCAAGGTCTCTTTTCGCAACCGACCTTGGCGCGGGGCGTGCCCGCTGGCAAGTGTGTCAGTGCGCGCCCTTGGGCGTTTCCATGATCTCGGTGAGCATGCCCTGCATGTCCTTGGGGTGCAGGAAAAAAATCGGCGTGCCATGCGCACCGATGCGCGTGGGGCCGAGGATGCGTTTGCCCATGTCCTCGAACTCCGCGCGTGCTTCCTCGATATCGGGCACTTCGAAACACACATGGTGCTGCCCGCCGAGCGGGTTCTTGGCGAGGAAATTGTTGATCGCGCTGTCGGGGCCTAGCGGCTCGATCAATTCGATCTGGGTTCCGTTCATGCCGCTGTCGGTCGGGGTATCGACGAAGCAGACCTTCACGCCCTGTTCGGGCAGGTCGAAGGGTTCATGCACATGCGTCGCGCCCATCGTATCGCGGTAGTGCGCGATGGAGTCGGTGATGGAAGGCGTTGCAACGCCAATATGGTTGAGACGGCCTAGTTTCATTTTATCTTCTGCTTAACTCCGACACACGCTGCATAAAAATCAGCTCCTAAGGATGTAAGCTCAACGACGTCGACCCAAGTTGCCGGTCCCATGACCGGTATGTCGATCCTAGATATCTTGAACACCCTAGAACGCTCCAAAATCTCTATTTCAGTCTGAAACTCTTGAAACCAAGGATTGTGCTGGTTGAGCCATACGCTCTCGTCGCTCTCATTTTTTCCAGGCAACCTCCAAGTCGTGGCTCTCACAGGCCAACCACACTCACCCGAGAGTAAATTCGACCGGACTTGAGGCCACCGATCGCGTGAGATGGGCGTTTCTCCCACGAAGTGAGTGAAGGCTTGGCTGATCGTTAGCGACGCTGAACCACGCCAAGGCAACGCGGGATCGAGCCAATCGTTGTCCTTCGTGAAGCTGAACCCTTCGAGAAAATCCTTTAAGCATTTTGCCTCGCGAGGACCTATGAACGCCATCATGTCGGAAAATACGGCGTGACGGTTTGACCCCGCCCAAGATGCATCCAGAAAAAGATTTGCCCACCAGCTATCTAGGTCGTCGCTCTCTTCCGACACGGAAGCATCTATGACCATTCTCGTAAGCAAACCCGGCGGAATTGGCTTCGGTTCAATACCGGCAGCCTGAGCCCGATCAGCGGCCAATCCAAATATTCTCGGCATACGCTGACCGAGATATTGCTGCATAGTTTCTCCAATTGCTTTCGCGCTTGGTTCTGTCACCTTCGCAAGAAACCAAGTGCTTCCCGCCATGGCGAGATTGGCAGCGGTGAGAACTTCATCAGTCATATCTACAACGGAATGTTATCGTGCTTCTTCCAGGGATTCTCCAACTGCTTCGTACGCAGCTTGCGCAGACCCAGTGCGATCCTCCGCCGGGTCGAGTGCGGGTGGATCACCTCGTCGATATAGCCGCGTGAGGCGGCGACGAAGGGATTGGCAAAGCGGTCTTCGTATTCCTTGGTCTTCTCGGCGATCTTTTCCGGGTTGTCGCGGTCCTGGCGGAAGATGATCTCCACCGCGCCCTTCGCGCCCATCACCGCGATCTCCGCCGTCGGCCAGGCGTAGTTGAGGTCGCCACGCAGATGCTTTGAGGCCATGACGTCATAGGCGCCGCCATAGGCCTTGCGGGTGATGACGGTGATCTTGGGCACGGTCGCCTCGGCATAGGCGAAGAGCAGTTTCGCGCCGTGCTTGATGATGCCGCCCAGTTCCTGGCTGGTGCCGGGAAGGAAGCCGGGCACGTCGACGAATGTGACGATCGGAATGTCGAAGGCATCGCAGAACCGCACGAAGCGCGCGGCCTTCTTGGACGAATTGATGTCGAGCACGCCTGCCAGCACCATCGGCTGGTTCGCGACCACGCCCACCGTGCGCCCTTCGACCCGGCCGAAGCCGCAGATGATGTTCGCCGCGTGAGCCGGTTGAATTTCGAAAAAGTCGCCCTCGTCCAGCACCTTGGCGATCACTTCGTGCATGTCATAGGGCTGGTTGGCGTTGTCGGGGATCAGCGTGTCGAGCGAATGCTCCTCGCGGTCCCAGGGATCGTTGGTCGGGACTTCCGGCCCGTCCTCGCGGTTCGACAGCGGCAGGTAATCGAAGAAGCGCCGGGTCGCGAGCAAGGTCTCGATGTCGTTTTCGAAGGCGAGGTCGGCGACGCTGGTCTTGGTGGTGTGAGTGATCGCACCGCCCAGCTCTTCCTGCGTCACGACCTCGTTGGTGACCGTCTTCACCACATCGGGACCGGTGACGAACATGTAGGACGAATCCTTCACCATGAAGATGAAATCGGTCATCGCCGGCGAATAGACCGCCCCGCCCGCGCACGGCCCCATGATAAGACTGATTTGCGGGACAACGCCGCTGGCGAGCACGTTGCGCTGGAACACCTCGGCATAGCCACCGAGCGATGCAACGCCTTCCTGGATGCGCGCGCCGCCCGAATCGTTGAGCCCTATGACCGGCGCGCCGACCTTCATCGCGGTGTCCATCACCTTGCAGATCTTCTCGGCATGGCGTTTCGACAGCGAGCCGCCGAAGACGGTGAAATCCTGGCTGAATACATAGACCAGGCGGCCGTTGATCGTGCCCGACCCGGTGACCACGCCGTCTCCGGGGATCCGCTGTTCGGCCATTCCGAAATCGACGCAATCGTGCTCGACATAGGTGTCGAGTTCTTCGAAGCTGCCCTCATCGAGCAGCACGTCGAGCCGTTCGCGTGCGGTCAGCTTGCCCTTGGCGTGCTGCGCGGCGATGCGCTTTTCACCGCCGCCCATTTCGGCGGCTGCGCGGCGGCGTTCCATTTCTGCGATATTGGCGGACATGTGAAGGGCCCCTGGGTAGTTGAATGTCTGTTGCGGCGGTCGTTGCCTTGTCCGCGCCGAGCCGTCAACGTGCGATACGGGCAACAGGCGATCGCGCCAGCGGAAGGATGTTGACGAGCAATGCGCAAGCCTGATGTCATCGTGATCGGCGCCGGCATTGCCGGGCTCTCGCTCGCCGCCGCGATCTCTTCGCGGGCGCGGGTGATGGTGATCGAGGCCGAGAGCGCGCCAGGCTATCACGCATCGGGCCGCAGTGTGGCCTTTGCCCATTTCGGGCTGGGCGATGGCATCGTCCGCACGCTCACCGCGATGAGCATGAACGCGCTTGCGAGAGGCACCGGCCCGGGCGATGCGCCCTTTGCGCAGGTCCACCCGGCCCTTCACCTCGCGCGCAGGGACCAGCGCGATCGGCTCGATTGGCTCGCGCAGGTGCACCAACGCTTCGTGCGCAAGTCCATTCGCCTGTCGGGCGAGGAGGCACGGACGCTTCTGCCGATCCTCAAGGTCGGTCCCGAGCAATGCTACGAGGCGCTGCTCGACACCGAAGCTCTCAAGCTCGACACCGACGCGATGCTCCAGGCGCATCGCCGCGACCTGTTGCGCGCCGGCGGCGAAGTGCTCACAGGCGCGCGGGTTTCCGCAATCGGGCGCGAGAAAGGGCTTTGGCATGTCGAGACCCCCCGTGGCCCCGTCTTCGCGCCGGTCCTGGTCAACGCTGCCGGGGCATGGGCGGACGTCATCGCCCGGTTGGCGGGTGTCACGCCGATCGGGATAGAGCCTCGCCGCCGGACGGTCATCGCTCTGCGCACGCCAGGCTTTTCGGATGTCGCAAACTGGCCGTTCGCCAAGACCGTGGGCGAAGGGTTCTATGTCCTACCCGAAGGAAAGGGCCGCCTGCTCGCATCGGCGATGGATGAAACGGCGAGCGACCCCTGCGATGCGGTGCCCGAGGAGATCGATGTCGCGCTTGCCGCGCACCGTATCACCAGCGCGACCGACCTTGCCGTTCGACATATCCCGCACAGCTGGGCCGGGTTGCGGAGTTTCGCCCCCGACGAATTGCCGGTGGTCGGTTTTTCACGCGATGCGCCGGGTTTTTTCTGGTTTGCAGGGCAAGGCGGGTTCGGCTTCCAGACCGCCCCGGCGCTTGCCCGGGCGGGTGCAGCACTGCTCGAAGGGCGCGCATGGCCCGCCGCGCTCGAGGCAGCCGGGATTTCTGCACCGATGATCGCCCCTGCGCGGCTCGGCGCCTGAAGGTATTGACCGGGCCATGATCCGCCTGCCCGCTCGCCTCAGCCTTTGATCAGCCCCTGTTCGGCAAGGCTGCGCAAAGTGTCCTCGAGCGTCTGCTCGGGTTCGATAAAGCGAAATCCGAACACCTCCTCGGTGTGGCGGCCGGACACATCACGGACATTGCCCAGTTCCGAGCGGACCTGTTTCATCGCCGGCACGAAGGGGGCGAGCGCTTTCACCATCCAGTCCGGCATCCTTCTGGTTGCAACCCGCGACGACAGTTCGGGCGCGCGTTCGCGCAGCACATCGGCCATTTCGCGCATCCACATGAATTTCGTGGCGGTGGGGAATCGCTCGCCGCGAACGAGATCGGCGGGAGCCTCGAGCGCCATCACGTGGGTTTTCACCACGTCGCGGATGTCGGTGACCGAGATTCCCATGTTCGGCAGGGCCGGAATGGACCCGTCGCACATCTGCTTGAGCATCGCGATCGAGGTCGACAGATCGTCATTGGCGACCGGGCCGAAGACCGCGACCGGGTTGACCGAGCAGAACACCATTTCGGGCGCGTGGGTCTCGACCCAATCGCGCGCGGCGCGTTCGGCGACGGTCTTGGATTCGATATAGGGCGGCACACCGGCTTCGAGATTGGTCCAGTCGGTGTGATCGAAATGATCTTTGCCCGGATGCCCGTATGCAATTGCGGCGGCTGAACTGGTCTGGACGAAACGGGTGACACCGGCCTGGTGGGCAAAGCGGAGGGCGCGCAAGGTTCCCTCGCGTGCGGGCACCACGATCTCGTCCTTGTTCCTCGGCGCAGCGAGCGGGAACGGCGATGCGACATGCGCGACCGCATCGCAGCCCGCATTGGCCTCGGCCCAGCCGGCATCGTCCATCAGGTCGGTTTCGAACACGCGCAGGCGATCCCCCGCCTCGCTCCAGCGAGCCCGCAGACGCGGTTCGCTCCTGGCCTTGTCGCGCACCGTGGTGTGGACGCTCTTGCCCATTGCCAGGAGCTGGTCGACCAGCTCGCCGCCAATGTAACCGGTCCCGCCGGTCACCAAAATCCTGTCTGCCATCGCCGCCTCCTCCCCTGCCTCGCCGCGCCCGCGAGAGAGCGAGACTAGAGCGTTAGCGCATCAGCACAAGCTCTTCGGCAACGGTGGGGTGAATGGCGGTGGTGGCATCGAAATCGGCCTTGTTCATGCCCGCCTTCACCGCGACGGCTGCGGCCTGCATGATTTCGGGCGCGTCGGGACCGATCATCGCGATACCGAGGATCGTGCCATTGGCCCCGTCGCAGATCATCTTGATCAGGCTGCGCTCATTCCTCTCGGCAACGACGTTTTTCATCGCGCGGAAATCCGAAGTGTAGACCGCGACCTGGCCGAACTTGTCCTTGGCCTCGCGCTCGTTCAGCCCGACCGCGGCGATCGGCGGGTGGCTGAACACCGCGCTCGGAATGCAGGTGTGATCGACCGCATAGGGTTCGCCCTCGCCGAACACGCTGTCGGCAAAGGCCTGGCCTTCGCGGATCGCGACCGGGGTCAGCTGCACGCGGTCGGTCACGTCGCCCACGGCATAGATATAGTCGACATTGGTCTTCGAGAACGCATCGACCTTGATTTCGCCGCGCTTGCCCATTTCGACGCCGACGGTCTCCAGCCCCAGCCCCTCGACATTGGGAACACGGCCGGTCGCGGCCATGACCATGTCAAAGGTGCGCGCTTCCTTGCTCTGGAATTCGACCTCGAACCGGCCATCGTCGAGCTTCGTTATCGCCTCGACCTCGCAATTGAACAGGAACTCGATCCCCTTGGTCATCGAGATCTGCATCAACCGGTCGCGCATCGAGAAATCGTATTGCCGCAGGATCACGTCCGAGCGGTTGGCGATCACGACATTGCTGCCGAACTCGTTGAAGATGCCGGCAAATTCATTGGCGATATAGCCGCCGCCAAGGATCAGGATGCAGCCGGGGACCTCGTCGAGATGGAATGCCTCGTTCGAAGTGATGACATGCTCGCTTCCCGGAAAACCGGGCACGTGCGGGCGCGCGCCGGTGGCGATCAGGATGTATTTCGCGGTCACCACCTTGCCGCTGGCGAGCGTGATCTCGTGATCGCCGGTGATCTCGGCGCGTTCGTGGAACAGCGTGACCTCATGCTTTTCGAGCGTGTCGGTGTAAACGCCCTCGATCCGGGCCACATCCTTCATCACGTGATCGCGCAGCTTCTTCCAGTCAAAGCTCTTGCCTTCGACCGTCCAGCCGAAATGGGTCGCGTCTTCGAGGTCTTCGGCAAATTGCGCGCCATAGACCAGCATCTTCTTTGGTACGCAGCCACGGATCACGCAGGTTCCGCCCACGCGGTGCTCTTCGGCTGCGGCCACGCGCGCGCCGTGGGCGGCGGCCACGCGGCTCGCACGGGTTCCGCCCGAACCGATACCGATGGTGAAGAGGTCGAAATCGTATTCCTGCTCGGCCATGCTGCCTCCTGATAGCTGTGCGCGCATATGCAGGGGTTCGACCGCCGCGACAACCGGGTTACAGCAAGCGGCGCTGGTCCTGCGCCCTTCGCGGTGTCAGCTTTCGAAGAAGCGGCCGTAATCGCGCAGCATCTCGTAGGCCTTCATGTCCTCGAGGGTGATGAGGCTTTCATCGGTGATGCTGGTCAGCCGGTGGATCAGCCGCAGGATAGCCTTGCGCTCGACCGCTCCGACCCCGACCAGCGTGACCAGCATGTCGGGATGATCGTGTTCGAGATTGTCGAACAGCATCGCGACATTCATGGGGTCGAAGCCGAAGCCAAGAAAGCCCAGACGCTTGCCGCGCGACATCTCGGCGCGCAGATAGGACTGGAACTGGCGCGATCCGGCGCGCTGGCTGGCGGTGAAGATGCGCTTGGACAAGGCAGCGATATTGCCCGCGCTTTCATCGCCCCAGGCCGCGACATTGTCGTCCTCCGCCTGCCAGGGAAGGCGGCCTGCCATGCCATAGGGATGGACGATCCGCAGGCGACCGGCGACCAGGGCGCAGGCCTCTTCGTAATCCATGCCGAAGGCGCGCTGGACCACCCAGGGCAGGTAGTGTTCGATCGCGCGGTCATAGTTGAAACAGACGATGGAAAGCTTGTCGAAGCACTCCTCTGCGCGCGCGCGCGGCACGCCCTTGACGATCAGCTGGCCGAGCTGGAACAGCCAGTTCTCGGTCCCGCGCAAGGGCAGTTCGCCCGGTGCGCGCGGCTCTGCGGCGAGGGTCGATTTCGCCTCGGCCTGGAGAGTGTAGAACACGATCGCGATCTTTCCGGCGGCAAGGACGGCCTTGTCATGGCCATATTGCTCGAGAATCGCGTCGATCGAGGTGCTCACCAGCGTCGCATCGCGGATCGCCATCGCGCCGGTGACCAGATCTTCATAGGACAGGCCGATTTCGGGCGCGATCTCGCGGAACAGCGCATCGAGCGCGATCAGGTCACGCGATTTCACCTCGGAATTGAGCCGCTCGAATTCGAAACCCGCCGCGATCTTGGCAAGCAGGTCGCGCCCGTCGGGCATCTCGATCTCGCGATTGGCACCGGCGCCGATTATCAGCGTGGTTTCTGTGCGGATCATGAATTGGGCGCCCTTGAAAATTGTTGGTGGCGCGATTGTAAACCGCCTCGGTTAACGATTCCTGCAAGCAAAAGGGCGCTGCGTGCGGAAATTCGCACGCAGCGCCCTTCATGATTTTCAGCCGATGATATCAGCCGCGGCCGCGGCCGCCGCCTGCGCCCGAACGCGCGGGGTTCGATCCCCGGCGCTGGCCGCCCGAAGGCCGCCCTTTGCGCGCAGTGTGCTTGCCACCTGGCTTGCGCGCGCGGTTCTGGCCTTCGCCACCTTCGCGCGCCTGTCCGCGCTGGCCGCCTTGCGAACGGCCTGCGGGCTTCGGCCTTACCTTCTTGCGCGAGACGCGGGTCGCGCCGCGCGGTTCGGGCTTGGTCGGACCGACGCCCTCGACCACGGCACGGAAGTTTTCCGGCAGGTCGAGCCGGTCGAGCCCAGCGCCTGTCACCTTGCGGATGTCTTTCAGGTAAGCGCGCTCGTCCTCGGCGCAGAAGGCGATTGCCACCCCGTCCTTGCCCGCGCGCGCCGTGCGCCCGATGCGGTGAACATATTGTTCGGGCACGTTGGGCAGTTCGTAATTGATCACGTGGCTCACGCCCGGAATGTCGATCCCGCGCGCGGCGACATCGGTGGCCACCAGGATCAGCGTCTTGCCGCGACGGAATTCATCGAGCGCACGCTGGCGCTGCGGCTGCGACTTGTTGCCGTGGATCGCATTGGCGGCGATCCCCGCCTTGCTGAGCTTCTTCACCACCCGGTCCGCGCCGTGCTTGGTGCGGGTGAAGATCAGGATGCGTTCGAGATCGCCGGGCACCGGGTGACGCGCGGACAGGATCATTTCGAGCAAGGCCTGTTTCTCGTCCTGCTGGACCATGAACAGATATTGCTCGATCCGCTCGGCAGTCGTGCTTTCGGGCGTCACCGAGACCTGCACGGGGTTGGTGCAATAGCCGCTCACCAGCTCCTTGATCGCCTTGGGCATGGTGGCGCTGAAGAATAGGGTCTGGCGGTCGGCGGGCACCAGCTTGTTGATCTGGCGGAGCGCGTGGATGAAGCCGAGGTCGAGCATCTGGTCCGCCTCGTCGAGCACCAGCACCTCGACCCCGTTGAGGTTGAAAGCCTTCTGGTCAATGAGGTCGAGCAGGCGGCCCGGCGTCGCGATCAGGATGTCGGTGCCGCGGTGCAGCTTGTTGCGATCCTTGTTGACGCTGGTGCCGCCGACGATCGACTGCACCTTGAGCCCGGCAAGCGCGCCGTAATCCTTGGCGCTCGCGGCGATCTGCACAGCCAGTTCGCGCGTCGGCGCAAGCACCAGCATGCGGCACGACTTGAACGGGATCTGCTTGTCGCTTTCGCGCAGGCGGTCGATGCTGGGCAGCATGAATGCCGCGGTCTTGCCGGTGCCGGTCTGGGCAATGCCCAACAGGTCGCGGCCTTCGAGAACAGGCGGGATCGCCTGCTGCTGGATCGGGGTGGGCGTATCGTAGCCCTTGAGGTCAAGCGCCTGGAGGACAGGCTGGGACAGCCCGAGGTCTTCGAAGCGAATGGTATCGATAGATTGTGTCATGAAAACTCGCATGAATATGCGCGATGCGCGCGCCGACAATGGGCGCGTGCAGCCGCAGGGGTAAAAACCACCCGCGTGAATAGGGAAGTCAGGAAGAGATGATCGAGACAGGCCGGGGCGGGTCTGTTGAGAGCCGCCGCTTCACGCTGGCTAGCTGTCTCGCTTGGAGCGCCATATGGGTGCGGCGCGCGCAAAAGTAAAGCGATTGCGCGAAAACTTCGTGTTATCAGCGCTCTGGTGTGATCCCGGTCCTCAGGCCAATTCCGTCGGTATATGTGCCGATAACCGGTTCGCCAGCGGCGTTGCGCGCCGGTTCGAAACGCATGTGGCGCAGCAGCGGGCGACAGATCGCGGATCGGGTGGCCTTGCGGCGAAAATGCGGGTTGAGCGTGCAATCGGTGGGTGTGCCCTGCTCATCCACGGTCAGGGTGTAAGTGATCGTGCGGGCGAGCATGCGCTGGCGATAGACCGCCACGGCAAGCGCGTGGCCCCCGTCGAACGACACCAGCACCGGAGGTGTAGCCATCTGCGTTGTCGGTGCGGCAGTCTCGTCACCTGTTGCCAGAGCGGGCGCGGCGAATGCGCTGAGCGCGAACAACATCGCGCTTCGCGAAAACCCGGACGAGAGCAGGCTCAATCCATGCGCTCGCGCATCTCGGCATAGGAAAGCTGCGAGACATATTGCCCCTCGACCGGCTTGCCCGATGCGTCGGTGGCAGGCGCAAAGGTGTGATGCGCCATCAGCACATTGCAGAGCCTGTCAGCGACATAGGTGCGGCGAAACGTCTCGGTCAGCTCGCAGGTCGTGGCCTTGCCCTCGGCATCGACCGTCATGCGATACGCGACGTGGCTGCGCCAGATCCGCAGGCGGCGCGAAGTCTTCAGCAATTCAAAATCGCCGTCCCACGAAACCAGCCGGACCGGCGTTTCGGTGCCGATCGCTGCCAGCGCGTAGCCTTCGGCCTGCGTCTCGGCATTGGCTTCGGCGCGCGCTTCGGCCCCGGAATTGCCAGCCAAAGCGGCAGGTGCAAGCAGGAGCGCGGCGGTGGCACTTGCCATCGTCAGGAGAGATTTCATCGAAAGGGCCCTTGGGGTCGAGAGGATAAGGCTGCGATTTTCGCGCAAAATACGGGTATTTTACCGAAAGGCAAATGGATCGCGATTGGTGCGCGCAAGCCGAAGCGACATTCCGCTTACGTCAACTGCACGCCACTTTCGCATGGTCCGGCGCAACAATCATTCGTGAATCGCGCGAGGGTCAGATGCGCTGTCGAAGACGAGATTCGTCTCTTCGCAGTCGCGCGGCACCGGATTGCGTTCATCTATAAAAGAGCTTGGCTGAACAGGGGTTGAAGCCAGGCTGGCCTGTCAGGGCCCGAACCCCGCGGCTTTCATCAGGGCGCGCGTGCTCGGGTCGAACTCGCCCTCGCCCTCGCCGATCGATCTTGCCATTTCCTTGCCGAGCTCGACCCCGAACTGGTCGAACGGATTGATGCCCATCAGCACGGCCGCGGCGAAGATGCGGTGTTCGTGAAAGGCGATCAGCGCGCCAAGCGTTGCCGCATCGCAATCGTCGAGCAGGATGGTCGCGCTGGGCCGGTCGCCGGGATAATGGCGTGCGGGGTCGTCGGATTGCTTGCCCGCCATCAGGGCCGCGCCCTGTGCAAGGCAGTTCATCAGCAGGGCGCTGTGGTGAGCGGGATCGAGCGCGTCGCCCGGCGCGATGCTGGCAATGAAATCGACCGGCACGAGGTGCGTCCCCTGGTGCAGAAGCTGGAACACGGCGTGCTGGGCATCGGTGCCCACCCCACCCCAGGTGATCGGGGCAGAGGGCCGGTCGAGCGCTTGACCGTCGGCCCTCACGCCCTTGCCGTTCGATTCCATTTCCAGCTGCTGGAGATAATCGGGCAGTAGCGCGAGCCGTTCGTCATAGGCGAAGACCGCACGCGTCTGGCAGCCGCGCACGCGGGTATAATAAAGATCACCAAAGGCCGCGAGCAGCGGCGCATTGGCGCGGCCCCGTGCGGCGCGAAAATGGTCGTCCATCGCCTTCGCGCCCGCCAGCATCGCGGCGAAATCCTCCATCCCCACAGCCAGGGCGACCGGAAAGCCGATGCTCGACCACAGCGAATAGCGTCCGCCAACGCTCTGCGGGAAAGGCAGGATGCGGGTTTCATCGACACCCCATTCGACCGCGCGTTCGGGATTGGCTGTCAGCGCCACGACCCGCCCGCCGGGATCGCTCACCCCGTTGTCGCCGAGCCACTTCAGCGCGCTCGCGGCATTGGTCATGGTCTCTGTGGTGGTGAAGGTCTTGGACGCGACCGCGATCAGCGTCGTCGCCGGATCGCAGGCGGCAAAGGCGCGTTCGAGCGCCAGCCCGTCAATGTTCGAGACGACATGGACATCGACCAGTTCCAGGTCGCGAGTCAGCGCATCGACCGCGAGTTGCGGGCCCAGCGCCGATCCGCCGATGCCGATATGGATCAGGTGGTTGATGTCGCCAAGCGCGCCCTGGTGGATCGCCTCGACCAGCATCCCCATGCGCGCAAGCAGCGCCTGGCCTTCCTCGACATCTGCCGGGCTGCCGCTGCCGCGCATCGCCGCATGGGTCGCCGGACGCCCTTCGGTGGGATTGACGACATTGCCATCGAACAGCGCCTCGCGCGCCGCGTCGAACGCGGCGGCCTCGGCGAGCTCCTCGAACGCCTCCAGCACGTCATCGTCGAGATGGGTCTTCGACCAGTCGAGGAGCATTCCCACCGGATCGGGCGAGGATTCGTCCTCACCGCCCTCGCCAAGCGCGAATTCGAGCCGCTGCGACAGCCTCTCGGCGCGCTGCGGATCGGCAGCGAACAGCTTTGCCAGGGTCGGCGTGTCGAGCGATGCAAGACGCTCCCAGATGGCATCGGTTCGGGCTTGGTTGGTCACGGGCAAATCCCCTTTGCGCTGGCAAGTAGCGCGGACTAAGGGGAGCGGTGATGAATGTTAAGTCCCAATCCACAGATGCCGGCGAACAGTCCAGCGAAACCCTCGCCGGTTTCCTCTGGTTCCTGGCCAAGCTGCTGATCGCGGTGCTGCTGTTCCGCAGCTTCGTCTTCTCGCCCTTTTCGATCCCGTCCGAGAGCATGCTGCCAAGGCTGTGGAACGGCGATTACCTGCTCGCGGCCAAGTGGCCCTATGGCTATTCGCGCAATTCGCTGCCCTATGGCGCGCCGCTGATTCCGGGCCGGGTGCTTGCCAGCCAGCCCGAGCGCGGCGACGTGGTGATTTTCAAGCATCCGATCGACCGGACCGACTACATCAAGCGCGTCATCGCCTTGCCCGGCGATAGCGTGGCCATGGTGGATGGGCAGGTCCTGCTCAATGGCGAATTGATCGAGCGCGAAAAGCTGCCCGATTTCGAGATTCCGATCTCTCCCAACACGCCGTGCGCCTGGGGCGGCGAGGAAGCCACCAACCGCGCAGGCGAGGCGGTGTGCCGTTATTCGCGCTTCCGCGAAACCCTGCCGGGCGGACGCAGCTATGCGGTGCTCGATTTCGGCAATACCCCTTCGGACAGCTTCGCCCCGACGATCGTGCCCGAAGGCGCGATGTTCGTGCTCGGCGACAACCGCGACAATTCGCGCGACAGCCGGTTTGCCGCGCGCAGCGGCGATGCGGTCGGGATCGTGCCGCAGGCCAATCTGGTTGGCCGCGCATCGGTGATCATGTGGTCGACCGATGGCAGCGCGCAATGGGTGAAACCGTGGACCTGGTTCACCGCTGCGCGCTGGGGCCGGATCGGCTCGGCGCTTTGATCGTTTGCCCATCATGACCCAATTGCCCCCCGAAACGCGCGCCTGGCTTGGCTCTGTCGGATTTTCCGTCAGCAATGACCGGGTCTGGCTCGAAGCGCTCACCCATGGCAGCTTCAACGGCGCGCGCTCGGACAGCGACGAGGCCGATTACCAGCGGCTCGAATTTCTCGGCGACCGGGTCCTCGGTCTCGCGATCGCGGGCTGGCTCTACCATGACAGCGCAAGCCGCGAAGGCCGGCTCTCGCAGCGGCTCAACGCGCTGGTCAGCGGGGCGAGCTGCGCGCGGATCGCGCGGGCGATCGGGGCCTCGTCCCACATGCGGCTCGGCAAGCAGGCGCGCGAGGATGGCGGAGCCGACAGCGACAATATCCTGGGCGACGTGATGGAAGCGCTGATCGGGGCGAGTTTCCTCGACAATGGCTACGAAGCCACGCGCGAAGTCATCTACCGCCTGTGGCACGGCGAACTTTCCGGCGATGTCGGCAAGGCCAAGCATCCCAAGAGCGCCTTGCAGGAATGGGCCGCGGGCAACCAGCGGGCCATGCCGCGCTACGAGGTCACGGAGCGCAGCGGCCCCGATCACGCCGCCCGCTTCACGGTCCGGGTCAGCGTGCACAATGTCGGCACTGCACACGGCACCGCTTCGAGCAAGGGCGAAGCCGAAAAGCGCGCCGCACAGGCCTTTCTGGAGGAATTCGGTTGAACACCCATGACACCCCTACAAGCTGCGGCGTCGTCGCCGTGATCGGCGCGCCCAATGCGGGCAAGTCGACCCTGGTGAACCAGCTCGTCGGCCAGAAGGTCGCGATCACCAGCGCCAAGGCACAGACGACCCGCGCGCGAATGCTCGGCATCGCGCTCCTCGACGAAGTGCAGATGATCCTGGTCGATACGCCCGGCATATTCGCCCCGCGGCGCAGGCTCGACCGGGCGATGGTGAGCGCGGCCTGGGAAGGCGCGGAAAGCGCCGATGCCGTCCTGCTGATCGTCGATCCGATCAAGCAGCGCCGCCACGAACTCGAACCCTTGCTCGAGGCGCTCGAGAAGCGGCCCGAGCGCAAGATCCTCGTGCTCAACAAGGTCGACAAGGCGAAGAAGGAACCGTTGCTCGCGCTTGCGCAGGACCTCAATTCGCGGATCGGTTTCGAGGAGACCTTCTTCGTCTCAGCGCTGACCGGCGACGGCGTTGCCGACATGAAGCAGGCTCTCGCCGCGATGATGCCCGAAGGGGTGTGGATGTATCCCGAGGACCAGGTTTCCGACGCGTCGGAACGCCTGCTCGCCGCCGAGATTACCCGCGAGCAGGTCTATGCCCAGTTGCACGACGAACTGCCCTACGACATCGCGGTGCGGCCCGAACTCTACCAGAACCGCCCCGATGGCAGCCTCGAAATTCACCAGCAGATCGTCGTCGCGCGCGAAAGCCAGCGTCCGATCGTGCTCGGCAAGGGCGGCGCGAAGATCAAGGCGATCGGCGAGGCTGCGCGCAAGGAACTGGCCGAAATGCTCGGCGTGAAAGTGCACCTCTTCCTCCACGTCAAGCACTCGGAAAACTGGTCCGAGGACAAGGAAGTGTTCGAGGAAATGGGGCTCGACTGGGTGCGCTAGATCTTCACATCGTGGCCAGGTGTTCGAGCACCGGGCCGTAGAGCGGCCGGTCGAACCGGACGCCGACATATTGATCGGCGCTCCACATCACCACCGCCTCGAACGGGCCCATCCCTGCGATCCTGAGCGAGATGGGTGTCCCCTTGGCGAGGCAGCCGTGGCGGTCGAAGAACCGGCAACCTGTCTGCGACAGGTCGCGCAAAGGCACCTCATAAGCGCGGCCATTGTAGCGAAACCGCCCGTAGACGGTGACAGCGTGGCGCTGCCCTTCGCGCTGATTGTGCCCCTTGAACATCGAGCGCGCAGCTTTCACGCTCTGCGCGCAGCCAACAATAGCAAATGATGGGATGCGCGCGGCACGCGCTCAATTCTTCCGGGCGCGGTCAGGTCTGCCCGATGGCTTCCAGCTTGGCGCGCAGCGCCGCCTCGTCGAAAGGCTTGACGATATAATCGTCTGCGCCCGCCTCGATCCCGGCATGGACGTCCTGCGCCGAGCTTTTCGAGGTGCAGAAGACGATCACCGGCGGCTTGGGCGTGGGGATGGCGCGCAGATGTCGAACGAATTCGAGCCCGTTCATCTCGGGCATTTCCCAGTCGGTAAGAACCAGCCGGGGCATGGCGCGCCGGCAGCGGGCAAGCGCCTCGGTCCCGTCCTGCGCCTCGAGCGGGACATAGCCCATGCTCCTGGCAATCTTGGATGAAACCTTGCGGATCACCCGGCTGTCATCGACGATGAGGCAGATATTGGCCTGCGATTGCTGGACTTCGGATGCTGCCGCCTTGCCGTCGCGCAGCGCCCTTGCCGCGCGCACGACAGCGTCAATATCGCCCGGCTGGTGCGCCTGCTGATCGTCAGCGGGCTGTTCCCCGGAAGCAGGCGGCTCGCCGTGTCCGCGCGGCGACGCCTGTGCAGGCCCCTCGCTTTCATATTCGCTCGGGACCGCATCGCCTGCGGGCTTCGTCCGGTTCGGGCCGGTGGTGCGCTTGATCAGATTTTGAATGGTTCTGCCTCCCCGGCAAGCGAGGCGAAACGCGGCTCTGCGGCCAGGTCGTGCGCGCTGTCTTCGCCATCGCAAGGATCGCTCAGGCCCTCGCCTTCGCCCGGGGTCAGGCGCACGTGCAGGAAAGGCATCCAGATATCGCCATATTCAGCCTTCTGATACCACACGTCGAGCACGTCGTAGCTCGCCCAGATCCCATCGGGTTCGCGCAGGCGAATGCCCTCGCCGATCCGCGGCACCGCGGCAAAACGCATGCGGTGCTGGCTCTGGTGGGTCTCGTTCTGGACTTCGATCTCGATCACGGCATTCACCCCAGGTCTTCTGGCTGGACTTAAAGGCGAATGCTGAAGGATTTATGAGCAAGCCCGCCGCCGCGAAGAGACCGCGCTATCGCCCCGGTCATTCCTCGGCAGCGGCTGGCTTCTTGGTGGTCGCCTTTTTCTTGGGCGAAGCCTTCTTGGCAGCCGCCTTCTTCTTGGGTGCAGCCTTCTTGCGCTTCTTCTTGGCCGGACCCTTGGCAGCTCGCGCATCGATCAATTCGATCGCCTGCGCCGCCTCGACATCCTCGGGCTTCACATCCTTGGGAATGGTCGCATTGGTGGTGCCGTCGGTGACATAGGGGCCGTAACGCCCGGGCATGACCTTGATTTCGCCGCCGCTGGTCGGGTGTTCGCCCAGCGTCTTGATCGGTTCGGCCTTGCCGCGGCCTGCGCCCTTGCGATTGGCAGCCTCCGCGAGCAGCGAGACCGCGGCGTTCATCCCGGTCTCGAACACGTCGCGCGTGCTCGACAGCTTGGCATATTTGCCGTCGTGGCGAAGATAGGGGCCATAGCGCCCGATCGCGGCCTCGATTTCCTTGCCGGTTTCAGGGTGCGCCCCGATGATGCGCGGCAGGTCGAGCAGCTTGATTGCCCAGTCGAGATCGAAATCGTCGAGGTCCTTGGGGATCGAGGCGCGCTTCTTCGTGCCGTCGTGTTCCATTTCGACATAGGGACCGAACCGGCCCGACTTGCGATGCACTTCTGCCCCGGTCTCCGGGTGCGTGCCCATCAGCCCGTCCTCGGCCTGATCCGCCCCGTCGCCGCCCGGCTGGGCGAAGCGGCGGGTATATTTGCATTCGGGGTAGTTCTGACACGCGACGAACGCGCCGAACCGACCACCGCGCAGGGCCAGCCGGCCGCCATCACGCCCTTCCTGCTCGCACAGCGGGCAGAAACGCGGGTCCTTGCCATCCTCGCGTTCGGGGAAGAGGTATTCGGCGAGATATTCGTCGAGTGCCTCGGTCACCTCGGACGGCATCTTGTCCATGACCTCGTCGGCCTTGGGCTTGAAGTCGGCCCAGAACTTGGAAAGCAGGTCCTTGTAATCCTCGCGCCCGTCGGAAACCGTGTCGAGCTCGTCCTCGAGCCCGGCAGTGTAGTCATAGGCGACATAGGTGGGGAAGAACCGCTCGAGAAACGCGGTCAGCAAACGTCCGCTTTCCTCTGCGAAGAAACGGTTCTTTTCCATCCGGACATAATCGCGATCGCGCAGCGTCTGAATGGTCGAGGCATAGGTCGAAGGACGACCGATGCCGAGTTCCTCGAGACGCTTGACCAGGCTCGCCTCGGAAAAGCGCGGCGGCGGCTGGGTGAAATGCTGGTTCGCCTCGACGCCCGTCTTGGCCGGCAGGTCGCCAGCCTTGAGCGCAGGCAGAAGACCGTCCTCATCCTCGTCCTTGTCGTCGAACCCTTCCTGGTAGACCGCGAAATAGCCCGGGAAGACCACGACCTGCCCGGTGGCGCGCAGTTCGTTCTGGCCGGTCGCATCGCGCAGGGTGACTGTGGTGCGTTCGAGCCGCGCGGTCGCCATCTGGCTTGCCATGGCGCGCTTCCAGATCAGCGCGTAGAGCTTCGCCTCGTCGCCGCTGCCCGCGCGGTCGCGGCCGAAATTGGTCGGACGGATCGCCTCGTGCGCTTCCTGCGCGTTCTTGGCCTTGGTGGCATAAAAACGCGGTTTTTCGGGCAGGTAGCCGTCATCATAGCGCTCGCCGATCGCATCGCGGCAGGCGGCAATGGCGCTGCCATCCATCTGCACGCCGTCGGTACGCATATAGGTGATCGCGCCCGCTTCGTAGAGCGTTTGCGCGAGCCGCATGGTATGGCTCGCCGAATAGCCGAGCTTGCGCGCGGCCTCCTGCTGCATGGTCGATGTCGTGAAGGGCGGCGGCGGATTGCGCTTGAGCGGCTTCTTCTCGACATCCTCGACGGTAAAGCGCCCGCTCTCGACCGCTTGCCTGGCTTCCATCGCGATGCCTTCAGCGCCCAGGCTCAGCTTTTCGAGCTTCTCGCCGCGGAAACGCACCAGCCGCGCATCGAAGCCGGTCCCGTCATGTTCGAGATGGGCGAGAACCGACCAGTATTCGTCGGGCTTGAACGCCTCGATCTCGCGCTCGCGCTCGACGATCAGGCGCAGCGCAACCGATTGCACGCGGCCTGCCGATTTTGCGCCGGGCAGCTTGCGCCACAGCACCGGCGACAGGGTAAAGCCGAACAGGTAATCGAGCGCGCGCCGGCCGAGATAGGCATCGATCAGCGGCTGATCGAGTTCGCGCGGGGCTGCCATGGCGTCGGTCACCGCTTTCTTGGTGATCGAGTTGAAAGTGACCCGGTCAACCTTGGTGGGGAGCGCCTTGCGCTTTTTCAGCAGTTCCTGGACGTGCCAGCTGATCGCCTCGCCTTCGCGGTCAGGGTCGGTCGCGAGAACCAGGCGTGATGCGTCCTTGGCAGCGTCGGCGATCTCCTTGAAGCGCTTCTGCTTGTCGCGATAAAGCTCCCAGTCCATCGCGAAGCCTTCGTCGGGCCGGACGCTGCCATCCTTGGGGGGCAGGTCGCGGACATGACCATAGGAGGCGAGAACCTTGAAGTCCTTGCCGAGATATTGCTCGATAGTCTTCGCCTTGGCGGGCGATTCAACGATTACCAGTTGCATATGAGAGGTCTGAAATCCTTACGTGTGTACGTACGCGCGAGAGTGGGGTCGGTTTCTCGCGAGCGTCAAGAGGCCATGTGAGCGCCGCGTATATCGCCTCTCACCGGTCGCTCGCCATGCCATGGGCAGGCCTTTAGCTGAAGACTTGTGCCACGTCCTCGGTGTTGGCGGCCATAAGCCGATAGATCGCGACCGAAAAGGCCACGAACACTATGGTTCCGAGCGCATCGATCATGCCCGAGATCAGCGGAACCGCGATGGTCATTGCTCCCGCGCTCGCGATTGCCAGCGCCCCGATGATCCCGCTGATGACGAGCAATCCGACGAGCAGGACAAAACCGACCGCGAAAACCGTCAGGCTGTTCCCGCGCACCGCCCGCCAGCTTTCGCCATAGGCATCCATGGCCGGCACCCTGCCCTCTATCACGATCGGCAACACGGCCGACCAACGTGTCAGCAGGATCAGCCCGGGAACGATCAAAGCGATGAAACCGAGCGCGATTCCAAGCCACGAGAGGATGTAGATGCCGAGCCACGGCCAGAAGCGATGGAAACCCGGAGCATGGGTCCGGCGCACCATCGCGGCGTAAAGGTAGAAGGTGAGCACGGTGCTCATGATCGCCGCCGCAACGACCGCCAGCACGGCAGAGAGCCCCTGCGCTGCGAGTTCGTCATCGATCATGAACCCGATATCGAACCCGGCCGAATTCGACGGCTGGGCCCATTCGCCAAGCGCGGCGACGGGCACCATCAGGGCGAAAAACACGATGACCGCGCGCGAGTGACCGGAAATCTCGGCAAAGGTCTGCTCGCACAATTCGGAAAAGGTAACATTGCTGTTCATTGGTCTGGTGCTGCCCCCCGGTGGCTCTGGTGTCTCGTCATTCAGCTTGGTCCGGTCCGGCTCACCGCGCCACCCGGATGCCGTTCGATATCCCCCGCCAGTTCGAGTTCGAGCAAGGCGAGATGAACCGCCGCCGCGCTCGCGCCCGATTGGCGGATCAGCTCGTCCACCGCGACCGGTGCGGTCGTCAGCAGCCCCGCGACCGCTTGAGCGCCCTCGGCAGGATCGGCATGTTCGAGCTCGCTGTAGTCGAACCCGTCCGCGCTTTCGCTGACGCGATAGGCCGAACGCGGCGCGCCGGTGAAACTTTCGAGCAGTTCGATCACGTCGCCCGGCTCGCTGACCAGCACCGCGCCTTCGCGGATTAGCTGGTTGCAGCCTTGCGAACGGGTGTCGAGCGGAGAGCCGGGGATCGCCATGACTTCGCGCCCGGCCTCGCCTGCCAGCCGCGCGGTGATGAGCGAGCCGGACTTTGGCGCTGCCTCGACCACCACCGTCCCGCTTGCCAGCCCGGCGATAATGCGGTTGCGGCTGGGGAAATGGCGTCCGCGCGGCTCGGTGCCCGGTGGCTGCTCGGCGATCAGCAGCCCCTCGCTCGCCACCTGTTCCTGCAAATCGGCGTGCTGGGGCGGATAGGCGATGTCGATCCCGCTGGCGATCACCCCGATAGTGGCTGGCATCGCGCCATCGTGCGCCGCCCCGTCGATCCCGCGCGCAAGGCCACTCGCCACCGCGTAACCCGCGTCTGTGAGCGCGGCGGCAAATTCGCGCGCAAGCCTGGTCGCCGCAGCAGAGGCGTTGCGCGCTCCCACCATCGCGACACAGGGCTGCGAGGCAAGCGCGATGCGCCCGCGAATGGTGAGGATCGGCGGTGCGCTCTCGATAGCCCGAAGGAGCTCGGGATATTCGTCCTGGTCATCGAAAAGATAGCGTGCGCCGTGACGGCGAACCTCGTCAACCTCGCGCTCGATCGCATCGCGCGGGGCGGGACGGTAAGCGCGCTTGCCGCGCGAGGCGAGTCCGGGGAGCGCCTCGATCGCGGCGGTCGCCGTGCCGAAGCGGGCGATCAGCTGGCGATAGCTGACCGGCCCGACATTGGGCGAGCGCAGCAGCCGGATGCGTGCAAAGGCTTCCGCTTGGCTCAGGCTTGGCTGCGACCCCTGCCCCTCCATCAGGTCCGCATTCTCGTCATTCCTTGGAACCGACCTTGGGTTCGGTGCCTTGCATGAGCCGGGCGATATTGGCGCGGTGGAGCCAGATGATCAGCAGCGCGATGAGCGCCAGCACCGGAACGAAAGCCGCATAGCCGAAAACGCCTGCCGCGATTGCCGCCGCGACGACCGCGCTCATCCCCGCGAGCGAACTGATCCGGAAGATCGCCAGCATCGCAATCCATATCAGCGCGTAAGCGAGGCCGATGGGCCATCCCAGCCCGAATGACACGCCCGCATTGGTCGCAACGCCCTTGCCGCCCTTGAACTTCAGCCAGACCGGGAAGCAATGGCCGAGCACCGCGCCGAGCGCCGCGGCCGCTTCGGGCGAGGCGTAGATCGGCCAGCCAGATGCCGAAGGATCGAGGGCGCGCAAGTGCTGGCCTGCATCGAGCGACCCCCAGATCGCGCCCGCCAGAAGGACCGGCACGAGGCCCTTGAACAGATCGAGCAGGAGCGTCGCGGCGGCAAGCGCCTTGTTGCCGGTGCGAAGCACATTGGTCGCGCCGATATTGCCGCTGCCGATCTTGCGCACATCGCCCAGCCCCGCCGCCTTCGTCAAAAGCAGGCCGAAAGGGATCGACCCGATCGCATAGCCAAGGGCGAGTGCCAACAATACGGAGACGGGATCGAACATGAACAAGTCTCTGACAAAACTTGGAGCCAAGGTCTAGACGCTTCGCGCTGGCCTGCCATATGTCAACCGCGCTCGAGGCGGAGCGACACCGTCCCCGCCGGCAATCTGGATTGCTTCACCCGCTACGATGTCCGACATGTCCCACCCTGCCCCGAACGACCCCGGCGATGCGCCCGGTTCGTTCCGGTTTGGCGGTTTCACTCTCGCGCCCGAGGCCGGGACGTTCGCACTGCATTACGGTTTTGAAGACGGGCCGCAATTCACCGAACAGCTCGATTTTCACGCGCGCTTCGATCAGTTGAGCGCAGAACGGCTAAACGCGATCGAGAGCGCGGCTCATTTGTTGAGCGCGCTTGCGGGCGTGAGCTACTACAAGCTGTTCGCAAGCAGGACGCTTGATCTTGGCCCGCTCGAACTTTCCGATGAAGCGCGCGGCTTCATCGCCGATACCTACCGCGCAGGACTGGCCGAATTCGCCCATCGCGCAGGGCTATCGCTCAAGGACCGGCTGAACTTCACCGGCGGCGAGCAGCGACCGGGCAAGGACGCTGCCGACACCGGCCTGACCGAGGCGAAATCGCTGGTGCTGATCGGCGGGGGAAAGGATTCGCTGGTCAGCCTCGCGGCAATGCAGGCGGCGAACGAGGATTTCGCCCTGTTCGCGGTCAATCCGCGCGGGCCGATGGTCAATGCCGCAAAGGTGGCCGATATCCCGCTGCTGCGCGTCACCCGCAAGCTCGATCCCGGCCTGTTCGAATGGAACGAGCGGCCCGGCACCTATAACGGCCATGTCCCGATCACCGCCATTGTCAGCATGATCGCGGTGATCGCCGCTTTGATCCACGGATATGGCAATGTGATCCTGTCGAACGAGCGTTCGGCCGACGAGCCGAACCTGATCGGCCAAGACGGCGCGGTGAACCACCAATATTCCAAGAGCACCGCGTTCGAGCGCGACTTCGCCCGCACGATCGCGCGCGATGTCGAACCGAGACTTGCCTATTTCTCGCTGCTGCGCCCGTTGTCGGAGCCGCATATCGCCCGGCTGTTCGCGCGGCGCGACGATTTCGACCGCGTCTTTACCAGCTGCAACCGCGCCTTCGCCCTGCGCGACCGCCCCGATGCCTTGTGGTGCGGCGATTGTGCCAAATGCCGCTTCACCTTCCTGCTGATGGCGCCCGCAATGGACAAGGACCGCTTGCTGGCCATCTTCCCCGGCAATTTGCTCGACGATCCGGCCCAGGAAAGCGGCTTTCGCGACCTGATGGGGATCGGCCTTCACAAGCCGTGGGATTGCGTCGGCGAAGAGCGCGAAAGCGCGCTCACACTCGCTCTCCTGGCGCGCGATCCCGCGTGGCGCGAGGCTGCGATCGTGCGCAAGCTCGCAGGCGAACTGGCGATTGGCGATGATGATCTCGAGCGCGGGATTGCCGGGCTTCTGAAACCTGGCGCCGCGCCGCTCCCACCGCGTTTCGCCGATCTGATAGCCGATTATGCCGGCTAAGGTCGAACGGATCGGGATCTGGGGCCTGGGCCGCGACGGCGAGGCGGCGACGCTTTACCTGCGCAAGGCGCGTCCCGATGCGGCGATCACCCTGCTGTCCGACAATCCGGACGAGCAAAGGCCGGCAAGCTGCCGCGACCTGCCGCTCGTCACCGGCGAGGCCGCGCGCGAGGCGATTGCGGGCGGGCAGTTCGGACTTGTCGTGAAAAGTCCCGGAGTGCCCATCATCAGGCCCGAAATCGCTGCCGGCAAGGCGAATGAAACGGTCTTCACCTCCGGAACCAATCTGTGGTTCGAAGCGCGCTCGCCCGCCCGCACCGTCGCGGTGACCGGGACCAAGGGCAAGAGCACCACCAGCCTGCTCATCCATCACATCGCGCTTGCCGCGGGCGCGGACACGCAATTGCTCGGCAATGGCGGGGTTCCCGCGCTCGCCCAGGAGCCGGGCGGCGACCTCACCGTGCTCGAACTGTCGTCGTATCAGTGCGCCGACCTTTCGCACGGTCCCGATTTCGCGGTGTTCACCAACCTGTTTCCCGAGCATGTGCCCTGGCACGGCACGGTCGAGGATTATTACGCCGCCAAGCTTCGGCTCGCATCGCTCGACGAAAAGACGCGCGTTTTCGCCAATGCCCGTGACCCGCGCCTGCGCGATCGGCTCGGCGATCACCCGCGCACCTGCTGGTTCAACGGCGATGACGGCTATGCAGAGATTGACGGCCAACTCCACCATGCGGGCCGCCCGGTCGCGGTCACCGGCTCGCTCCCGCGCGGCAGCCACAATATCGGGAACCTCGCCGCCGCGGCCAGCGTGGCTGGCGCCATGGGGCTGATCGACGATCCGCTGGCGATTGACCTGGGCGATTACGGCGATCTGCCGCACCGGCTCGAGGTTATCGCGTGCGCGCGCGGTATCACCGCGATTGACGATTCGATCTCGACCATACCCGAGGCTACGCTTGCCGCGCTGGCGCTCTATCCAGATCGCAGGGTCCACGCGATCCTGGGCGGAAGCGATCGCGGACAGGATTATTCCGCCCTCGCCAAGGCCATCGGCGATCGCGGCGAAGTGTTCGCTTTTTTGCTGCCCGATACCGGTGCGCGGATCGGCGAGGCGCTTTCCCAGTTCGCGCCCGAAACCCCCGCTTGCCCGTGCTCCGACCTTGCCGAGGCGATGGAGCGGATCGCCGGGGAAGCGCGCGACGGTGATGTCGTGCTGCTCTCTCCTGCCGCGCCCAGCCACAGCCAGTTCGCCAATTTCGAGGAGCGCGGTCGGCTGTTCCAGGCTTTGTGCGACAGGCATTTCGGTTGCAAATAACTGCAAACGGTTCGCAAAGATCGCGGTGGCAATGCGCCCGTCGCTCGCTTAAAGATGGGCGCGATCACAGGGCCATAGGGGTTGTATGGTCTGCGAACTTGCAATTTCGGATGTCAAGGACCCGATCAAACGGGCCGTCCGAGCGGACCAGAGCGTGAGCCCAAACCGAACCAATGAATTACGACCACATCTTCGACCAGGCGATTGACCGCTTGCATGAGGAAGGGCGTTACCGCGTCTTCATCGACATCCTGCGCAACAAGGGCGCCTATCCCAATGCGCGCTGTTTCCACGGCCATAACGGGCCCAAGCCGATCACCGTGTGGTGTTCGAACGATTACCTTTGCATGGGCCAGCACGATGTCGTGATCGGCGCGATGGAAGAGGCGCTGCACGATGTCGGCGCAGGTTCTGGCGGCACCCGCAACATCGGCGGCAACACCCACCTGCATGTCGAACTCGAACGCGAACTGGCCGAACTCCACGGCAAGGAAGGCGCGCTGCTGTTCACCAGCGGCTATGTCTCGAACGACGCGACGCTTTCCACCCTGGCCAAGCTGCTGCCCGGCTGCGTGATCTTTTCCGACGAACTGAACCATGCGAGCATGATCGCAGGCATCCGCAATTCGGGCTGCGAGAAACGCGTCTTCCGCCACAACGACATGGCGCATCTCGAGGAATTGCTCGCTGCCGAGGATCACGAGACGCCCAAGGTCATCGCCTTCGAAAGCGTCTATTCGATGGACGGCGACATCGCCCCGATCCACGCGATCTGCGACCTCGCCGACAAGTACAACGCGCTGACCTATATCGACGAGGTTCACGCGGTCGGCATGTATGGCGAACATGGCGGCGGCATTTCCGAACGCGACGATGCCGCTGACCGGATCGACATCATCGAAGGCACCCTGGGCAAGGCGTTCGGGGTGATGGGCGGCTATATCGCGGCCGACAAGCGCGTGATCGATTGCATTCGCTCCTATGCGCCCGGCTTCATATTCACCACTTCGCTTTCGCCGGTGCTGGTCGCAGGCGTGCTCGCCTCGGTGAGGCATCTCAAGAATTCCAATGTCGAGCGCAACGCCCAGCAGGGCGCGGCCGCCATGCTCAAGCTCAAGTTCGCAGAAGCCGGCTTGCCGGTGATGGACAGCGTCACCCATATCGTCCCGCTGATGGTGGGCGACCCGGTGCGCGCGAAGAAGATCAGCGACATCCTGCTCGCCGAATACGGCGTCTATGTGCAGCCGATCAATTTCCCCACCGTACCGCGCGGCACCGAACGCCTGCGCTTCACTCCCGGCCCGATGCACACCGAGGCGATGATGGACGATCTCACCGCTGCCCTGGTCGAGATCTGGGACCGGCTCGACATGGAACTTGCCAAGGCAGCTTGAGCGTAGCTCGCAAATCCCCCAGACTTGCCGCGGGCAGATGGGGGATGAACGATGGCCAAGATACACCGCGTACGCTGGGGTTTCAGGACCGATGCCGAACACCGGCGCTTCGTCGCCGAACGGCTGAAGGCGCTCAAGACCGGGCTCAAGGCCGAAATCCACGACACCACGAACGAACGCAGCCTCAGGCTGGCGACGTGGAACATCATGCATTTCGGGAATTCGGGCACCTATGACCGCACGGTCGAATCGATGCTCTACATCGCCGAGATCATCGACCATTTCGATCTCGTCGCGGTACAGGAGGTCAATCGCAACCTGTCCAAACTCAACGAGCTGGTCGACAAGTATCTTGGCGATGAATGGGAATATGTCGTCTCCGATACCTCGGGCAAGCCGACCGGAGAGGGCCGCACCGATGATGGCAACAACGAACGGCTCGCCTTCCTGTTTCGAAAGCGCAAGGTCCGCTTTTGCAAGGAGGTGGGCGAGATCGTTCTGCCGCGCGGGAGCGGGATCGAGGTCAAGAACGATCAGGGCACGGTCGAAGAGGTGCAGTTCGCGCGCACGCCCTTTGCGGTGACATTCCGGTCGGGCTGGCTCGAATTCAAGCTCGTCACCGTCCACATCCTCTACGGCTCATCGAGCAATTCTTCCGCCAAGATGGCGCGGCGCAAGGACGAGATCGGCGCGATCGCGCGGTTCCTTGCCGATCGCCAGGAATGGGAGCGCGACCAGGGTGTCGCGATCGCGAGGGAAGAAGGCTGGGTCAAGCCCGAGGAAGGGGGGTGGAACGCCAATTACATGCTGCTGGGCGATTTCAACATCGTCTCGCCCGAACACGAGACCATGCAGCGCCTGAGCGAAAACGGCTTCGAAAGCGCGACCGGACACACCACCGATCTCGGCGACAAGCATCATTACGACCAGATCGCGGTCAAGGCTGCCAACCCGCATTTCAAGGTCTTGCGCTCGGGCGCTTTTGATATGCTCGCCCATGTCTATCGCGACCAGGATGCAGACCATTACCTCGCCGTCGCCCGGCGCGCGCAGGAGCGGGGCGAGACCCGCGACACCATCCTCAAGCTGATCGATGACGAGCGCGACGATGCCGGGGCAAAAGCCTATTTCAAGCGGTTCTATCGCCGCATGCAGCTTTCCGATCACAAGCTGCTGTGGTGCGAGGTCGAGACCGATTACGCCGGGGAATATCTCGATGCGGTGATCGCAGACAGCATGGGGCCTGCCGCCTGAAGCCGCCGCTTCCCTAGCGTATTTTGCGCCCGCGCATGGCTGCGCTAGTCCTTGCGCGAAACAGCCAAGGACAAACGACAGATGGGCGGCAATCCCGATCAGAAATACGATGAAGTGGTGCTCTCGCGCCGGTCGATACGCAGCTATCTCGACAAGCCAGTGCCGCGCGCGCTGATCGCCGAAGTGCTCGCGCTCGCCATGCGTTCGCCCTCCTCGATGAACACCCAGCCCTATCACTTCCACGTGATCACCGGCGAACCGCTCGATCGGATCCGCAAGGGCAATACCGAGCGCATACTCGCAGGCGAACCCGACAGCCGCGAATTCCGGCGCGGCGAACCCTTTGCCGGCAAGCACCGCGATCGGCAGGTCGGCTGCGCGGTACAATTGTTCGAGGCAATGGGTATCGAGCGCGGCGACAAGGAAAAACGCCAGGACTGGGTGCTGCGCGGTTTTCGCCAGTTCGACGCGCCGGTCTGCGTGATCGTCACCTATGACCGCGAATTGTCGGGAAGCGACGACACCCCCTTCGATTGCGGCGCGGTGACCACTGCGCTGGTCAATGCGGCGTGGTCGCGCGGGCTGGGCTGCGTCATCAATTCCCAAGGCATCATGCAAAGCCCGGTAGTGCGCGAACATGCCCGGATCCCCGACGACCAGGTGATCATGAAGGCGGTTGCGATGGGTTGGCCCGACCCCGATTTTCCCGCCAACCCGGTCAAGATTACGCGCCGCTCGGTCGATGAGGCGGCGCGTTTCATCGGCTTCGGCTGAAGGCCGCCGCCACCGGCAGATCCTGCGCGCGCTTGCCGACAGGCCCCATCGAGGCGTATCGTGCCGGGACTCGATGAAAGGAGCCGGATATGACGGGGCCGATGAATTGGGACGCACACTGCACCTTGCACCGCGCCGATGACGGTGGCGGATTGCTCGACGGGCTCAAGGGCATACGCCGCGGATCGCTCGCGCAGCTGGTGAGGCAGATCATGATGATGCCGCGCGAAAGACGCCGCGAATTCGAGATCGAGAAATCGGGCGACCACCGCCTGAATTACTGGGAAATCGCGGCCATCTCGCGAAGAGGCGACTTTCCGTTTCCGTGATTTTGGCAGCTGTGCTGACGCCTAGCGCAAGCTCACCACATTGTCGGCCTCGGGGCGCACGCGGCTGCCGTCGAACAGGCTCATCATCGGCTCGTCGGTGACGGTCACCACCTCGGCCTCGCCGAAACCGTTGAAGCCTGTCTTCATCGCCGCACCATAGGCGCCGAGCATGCCGATCTCGATATAGTCGCCGGCCTGGATGTCGCCGGGCAGCGGGAACGGGCCCGCCATGTAATCGGCATCGTCGCAGGTCGGACCGTAGAACGCGAAATCCTCGCTCGCATCGCGCAGGTCATCTTCGAGCGCGCGCACCGGGAAACGCCAGCCGACATGGGCGGCATCGTAGAGCGCGCCATAGGCACCGTCATTGATATAGAGCTCGTCCGAACGGCGGCGCTCGACCCTGACGATCATGCTCGAATATTCGGCACACAGCGCGCGGCCCGGCTCGCACCACAATTCGGCATTGTAGGCGACGGGAAGCGCGTAGAAATGCTGGTGGATGATCTGGAAGTAATCCTCGAGCGGGGGCGGTTCCATGCCCGGATAGATGCTCGGAAAACCGCCGCCGACATCGATCATGTCGATCACGACGCTCGCTTCGGCGATCGCTGCGCGGGTGCGGTCGAGCGCCTGGACATAGGCGAACGGGCTCATCGCCTGGCTGCCGACATGGAAGCACACGCCGAGCCAGTCGCAATGCTGGCGCGATTGCTGGAGCAGGCCGGGCGCCTCGAGCAGGTCGCAGCCGAACTTGGAAGCAAGGCTGAGCTCGGAATATTCGCTGCTGACGCGGATCCGCACGCACAGGCGCAAATCCCGCGCCGGTTCGCCGGTCTCGGGGTCGCGGCAGGCATCGACGATCTTTTCCAGTTCCTCGGCGCTGTCGAGGCTGAAGGTCTTGACGCCGTGCTGGTGATAGGCCTCGCGGATCGCGCCGCGGGTCTTGATCGGGTGCATGAAGCACAGCACCGCTTCGGGCAGGAGCGCGCGCACCAGCCGCACCTCGGCGATCGAGGCAACGTCGTAATGGGTGACGCCCGCATCCCACAGCACTTCGATCAGGTCGGGCGCGGGATTGGCCTTGACCGCATAAAGCACCTTGCCGGGGAAGGATTCGACGAAGAACTTCGCCGCGCGCCGGGCAGCGTGCGGGCGATTGAGAATGACGGGATCGTCAGGCTGGAGCGCGCGGGCTACTGCGCGCGCGTCGGCAAAACTGGCTTCGCTCTGGCTGTGCAATGCAAGGGACCCCCTAATGGTTCAGTGTTCGACCAAACGGTTACGAGCCTGCCTTGCGGTCATGTCCCTTGGGGCAGAGGAAGCGCGCATATAGTCTTGCCGCGCGAATTCGCAAACAAAATCGCACGCGAAAACGCGCGCCGCCTGGTGGTCTATCCTACCAAGCGGCGCGCGCGGTTATTGTTCCGGTCTGGCCTGGATCGGCGGTCAGGAAAATCCGACCTGCGGCACCTGGTCGACCGTACCGCGCTCGCTGTCGTCGAGCGTGTTGAAATCGGCCTCGCGGAAACCGAGAAGTCCGGCAAACAGCACTGCGGGGAAGCTCTCGCGCGCGGTGTTGAAGCGCGACACGGCGGCATTGAGCGCGCGGCGTGCGGCGGCGAGCTTGTCCTCGATATCGGCAAGTTCGCGCTGCAATTCCTGGAAATTGGCCGATGCCTTGAGGTCGGGATAGGCCTCGCCCAGCGCCAGCAGCTTGTCGAGCGCGATCCTCAGGCCCTGCTCGCTCGCGCTGTCGGGCGATCCGCTCGCAGCAGCATTGCGGGCGTTGATCACCGCCTCGAGCGTCTGGCTTTCATGCCCGGCATAGCCTTTGACGGTCTCGACGAGATTGGGGATGAGATCGTGGCGCTGGCGCAATTGCGCATCGATATCGGCGCGCCCCTGGTTGACGTTCTGGCGCAGTCCGACGAGCCGGTTGTAAATGCCGATCAACAGCAGCACGCCGCCCACGACGAGGACCAGCAAGGCCGACGTCCAGAACCATCCGAATATTTCGACCACTTGGCCCCTCCGTTCGCAATTCGATCAACCAATTCCTAACATGCAATGGTTAAGGATGCGCTAGGCGAAGGCCTCGAGCGGGAGACGGGACGATCATGCGCGCAGATGTGCAGGGCTTGTTGCAAGGCGAACTGGGCGGCTGGCTGGCCCAGCAACAGGCCATGCGCGACGAAGCCAGGGCCAAGGCGCACAATCGCTGGTTCTACGGCGCGATCGCGCTTCTGCCCGCACTCGCCTTTCTGTGGTTTCTCCCCTTTTCGCTCGGCGATACGAAGTTCTACATTTCCGCGCTCGCCATGGCCGCTGTGGCCGGCTGGGGATACAAGCCGATTTCCGAGGCGAAGAAGCGGGTGAAGATCGGGATCAATTCGGCGATCGCCTCCGATCTTGGCATCACCTACACCCACGATTGCGCGCCGGGCGAGGAATACCGGTTGTGCAAGACCTATGGCCTTGTCCCCTCGCATCACCGCGACAGCTTCGAGGATCGCTGGTTCGGCACGCTCGAGGGCCACGAATTCAACCTCTACGAAGCGCATCTCGAGGAACGCCGCGGATCGGGCAAGAACCGCCGCTGGGTCACGGTCTTTCGCGGCGCGATCATCACCATGGAATTCGGCCGCCGGTTCCACTCGACCACGCTGCTCCAGCGCGCGGGCAAGCACAAGAAATGGTTCGGGCTCGGCGGGCGCAAGGACCATGTCAGCTTCTCCGGGCACCGGCTCGATTGCGTCGACCAGGTCCATCCCGATTTCGACGGCGTCTTCGAGGTCTGGAGCGACGACCAGGTCGAGGCGCGCGTGCTCATCCACCCTTCCTATGTCGAACACCTGCTGGTGCTCGAAAAGGCGTTCAATGGCGAGGCCGTGCGCGCCCTGTTTCGCGGGCAATCGGTGGTGATCGCGATCGAGAGCGGCGACATGTTCGAAAGCGGCTCGATGAAGGCGGAGGAAGACGCCGCGCGCGTGGCCGAGGCGGCCGAGCAATTCGCCGCAATGGCAAGCCTTGCGACCGCGATCAACCAGTGCGAGCGCGGCCGCGTCCTCGCCGAAGAAGCCGACAATGCCGCCCCGCCCCCGATCAGCGATGACGCGCGCGAAAACGTGCCGCGCAGGGCGGCAGGCTTCGGTCGCAAGGGCCTTTGAGCGCCTAGCTCAACCGGTCGCGGAAGGTCTCGTAATCAAACCGGCGCACGCATTCGAGCGCGTCGGTCTCGCTGTCCCACAACCAGATGCCCGGCAGAGGCACGCCGTTGAAGGTGTTGGTCTTGACCATCGAATAATGCGCCTGGTCGAGGAAGGCGAAGCGCGCGCCCGGTTCCGCCGGCACCGGCAGGCGATAGTCGCCGATCACGTCGCCTGCGAGGCAGGACGGACCGCCAAGCCGGATCGGGATGGTGTCATCGTCAAGCTCGCCGAGCATGGCGGGACGATAGGGCGCCTCGATCACGTCGGGCATGTGGCAGGTGGCCGAGACATCGGTGATACCCACCGGCACTTCGTTGAAGCCGGTATCGAGCAGCGTCCCGACCAGTATGCCCGCGTCGAGAGCGACCGCCTCGCCCGGTTCGATGATGATTCGCGCGCCCGTATCCTCGGCCGCATCGCGCAGGAATTCCACCAGTTCCCGGCGCTCGTAATCGGCGCGGGTGATGTGGTGCCCGCCGCCCATATTGATCCATTTCAATTGCCCGAACCACGGTTCGATCGCGTCGAAAACGCGGTCCCATGTCTGGCGCAAGGGCTCGAATGTCTGCTCGCACAGATTGTGGAAGTGGATGCCTTCGACCCCTTCCATATGCTCCTCGGTCAATTGATCGATCGGAAAGCCGAGCCGCGAGCCGGGCGAGGACGGATCGTAACGCGGCACCTCTCCGGTCGCGACCATCGGGTTGATCCGCAAGCCTGCCGAAACGTCGCCGCCGGTCACCGATGCCGCATCGAGGATCAGCGCGGCGCGTTTCATCTGAGTCGGCGAATTGAAGATCACGTGGTCGGAAAGCCGGCAAATCTCTTCCAGGTCCTCGGGCTTGAAGGCGGGCGAATAGGTCGCGATCTCGCCGTCATAGAACTCGCTCGCCAGCCGAGCTTCCCACAGCCCGCTCGCGCAAACCCCGTCGAGATATTCGCCAATCAGCGGCGCGACCGACCACATCGAGAACGCCTTCAGAGCGGCGAACACCTTGATGTCCGCCCCATCGCTCGCCGCCTCGTCGCGGACCTGTGCAAGCACCTGGCAATTGGCGCGCAATTTGGCGGCGTCGATGACGAAAGCGGGACTGTCGACGCGCGACAGGTCGAAATCGGCAAAGGCGCCCGGATCGCCGGCTTTCGTTTCCATTCCCCTCGCGCCCCTTAGAAGTCCACCGGCCCGTCGAGTTCCTTCACGTTCCACGGCAGGCCGTGTTCGCCAAGCATCTCCATGAAGGGATCGGGGTCCATCTCTTCCATGTTGAAGACACCGTCGCCTTCCCACTTGCCGGTGACCATCATGGCGCTTCCGATCATGGCGGGAACGCCCGTGGTGTAGCTAACCGCCTGATTGCCGGTTTCCTCATAGGCGGCCTCGTGGCTGCAGATGTTGTTGATGTAGAACGTCTTTTCGCCCGACCCGTCAATTGCCTCGCCGGTTGCGATCACGCCGATATTGGTGTTGCCCTTGGTCGTCTCGCCGAGCGTTTCGGGCTTGGGCAGCACGGCTGCGAGGAATTGCAGCGGGATGATTTCCTTGCCCTGATAGCGGATCGGCTCGATCCCGGTCATGCCGACATTCTGGAGCACAGTGAGGTGCTTGATGTATTCATCGCCAAAGGTCATCCAGAACCGCGCGCGTTCAAGCTCGGGGTTGAACTTGGCAAGGCTTTCGAGCTCCTCGTGATACATGAGATAGGCGTTCTTCTTGCCCACCGCCTCGAAATCGAACTCGGTCTTGACCTGCATCGCTGGGGTTTCCACCCACTCGCCGTTTTCCCAGTGGCGCGCGGGCGCGGTGACTTCGCGGATGTTGATTTCGGGGTTGAAATTGGTCGCGAAGGCCTGGCCGTGATCGCCGCCATTGCAGTCGAGAATGTCGAGCTGGCGAATGGTCTTGAGCTTGTGCTTCTTGAGCCACATGGTGAAAACGCTGGTCACGCCGGGGTCGAAGCCCGAACCCAAGAGCGCCATCAGCCCGGCCTCCTTGAAGCGGTCGTGATAGGCCCATTGCCACTTGTATTCGAACTTTGCCTCGTCCTTGGGCTCGTAATTGGCGGTGTCGAGGTAATCGACGCCCGCTTCGAGGCAGGCATCCATGATCGGCAGGTCCTGGTAAGGCAGCGCGAGATTGACGACGAGCGAAGGGTTCACCTTGCGGATGAGGTTGACCATGGCAGGCACTTCCTCGGCATCGATCTCGTAGGTCGCGACATCCTCGCCGGTGCGTTCCTTCACGCTTTTCGCAATCGCATCGCATTTCGATTTCGTGCGGCTGGCAAGGTGGATCTCGGAAAAGATTTCCGCGTTCATCGCCATCTTGTGGACGCAGACGCTGCTCACGCCCCCTGCCCCGATCACCAGCACTTTCGACATAGTCTTCACCTTTGCATTTTCGATTCTTGCGCGTGTCCCTAGTCGAATGATCGGGGAGCCTCAATCGATCCGGGATTTCCTACGCGCGCCGCCTCGCCTATCGCATCGGCCATGACGATCTGCCGCCTCATACCCCGCGCCGTGCCGCGCCCGACCGGTTCCCCGTATCAGGGCCGGGCGTGCGAAGGGCGCGGTTTTTTTGGCCCTGGACAGTGTTCCATGTGTTCCACCCATTCAGGAAACCAAGCCATTGACTGAACAATCGGCCACGCACCGCAATCCCAGCCGCGACGGGGTTGTCGCCGCTGCCAGGGCCATCGCGGAGATTCTGCCGCCCACCCCCCTGCTGCCGGTCGAGATCGGCGGCGTTACGGTCCATGTAAAGGCCGAGAACCTGCAACCGATCGGCGCTTTCAAGATCAGGGGCGGATGGTGGCGACTGGTGAACCTGTCCGAACAGGAACGCGCGGCGGGCGTGGTCGCGGTATCATCGGGCAACCACGCGCAAGGGGTGGCATGGGCCGCGCGGCGGCTAGGCATCGCAGCGACCATCGTGATGCCGCACGACGCTCCGCAGGTGAAGCTCGACAATACCCGCGCGCTCGGCGCCGAGGTCGTGCCCTACCAGCGCCCTGGCGAGGATCGCGACGAGGTAGCTGCCGGACTGATCGCCGAGAATGGCGGCACTCTGGTCCACGCTTTCGGCGACCCCTGGGTGATCGAGGGACAGGGCAGCGCCGGGATCGAGATCGCCGCCCAGCTCGGCCGCGAACCCTCGCGGATCGTGGCCTGCTGCGGCGGCGGGGGCTTGTCCGCAGGACTGGCGCTCGCCTGCCCCGCCTCGGCCATCCATCTCGTCGAGCCAGAGGGCTGGGACATGGTGGGACAGGCGATTTCGCAAGGACGGCTGGTGAGCGTCGCCGACCCCGCGCCGGCGACCATCTGCGATGCGCTCCAGCCCAATGTGACCAAGCGGATCAATCTGGATTTACTCCGAGGCCGCGCAGAGCCCGGCGTGACCGTGAGCGATGACGAGGTGCGCGATGCGCAGCGTTGGGCCTTTGCGAACATGCGGCTCGTCATCGAGCCGGGTGGTGCGGCAGCGCTCGCCGCAGCCCTCGCGGGCAAGGTGCCGCTCGACGAAGGCAGCGTGATCATGGTGACAGGCGGCAATGCCGATCCGGCCGCCTTTGCCGCGACCATCGCCGGGGAAGCGTGCGCCACGCGCGTTTGACAAGAGCGGCGCGCTCTTACACTTACCCAGACACAAGGGACGAGAGGGGAACAATCGCAATGCAGACTCAAATGCTCGCACCGGCAGCGGTGCTGGTGATCTGGACGCTGATCGTCCTGTTCTGGATGGTCCCCACCCGCTTTGGCGCGATTGCCAAGGTCGAAGACAAGAGCGTCTTTCCCAAGAAGATCGGTCCGCGCGGACCCGATCTCGAAGGCGTGCTGCCCGACAAGGCCAACTGGCCCGCGCACAACCACACCCACCTGCACGAACAGCCGACGCTTTTCTACGCGGTCAGTGTCATCCTGGCCATCATTGGACCGGGCGAATGGGACGTGGCCCTGGCATGGATCTATGTCGGGATCAGGATCGTCCACTCGCTGTGGCAGATCCTGTTCAACAAGCTGCCGGTGCGCATCCTGTTGTTCCTGCTGAGCACGCTGGTGCTGGTGGCGCTCGCGATAAGCGCGGTGATGGCGACCGTGTTCGCCGATCCCTCGCTCGCACCGCAATGACAATTTCTACGACAAGGACCTGACAATGACCGGAATGGAAATCCTGGGACCCGCGGTCGCGCTGATGATCTGGACCATGATCATCTGGGCGTGGATGTATGTCACCCGCATCCCCGCAATGACGAAGGCCAAGGTCGATGTCGATCGGCTGGTGAATGACCCGCAGGTCTCGCTCGACAGCGAACTGCCCGCCGAGGTCCAGTGGAAAGCGCACAATTACAATCACCTGCACGAAGCGCCGACCTTGTTCTACGCAGTCGCGATCGTGCTCGCGATCATCGGCCATGGCGACGGGATGAACGCGTTTCTGGCCTGGATTTATGTCGGCCTGCGGGTCGTGCACTCGCTGGTGCAGGTCACCGCGAACAAGGTGATGGTGCGCTTCGTGCTGTTCCTCTTGTCGAGCCTCGTGCTGATCGTGCTGATCTTCCACGCGGCGGTGTCGATCTTCGACATCCACCTCTAGGGGGCACTGGCAAGGCGGCGGTCCCCGAACGGGCGCTGCCGCCTGTCGCCTATTCGGCGGCTTCGCTTTCGAGAGCGTCCTCGCGCGCGGCGAGGTAGCGTTCCGCATCGAGCGCCGCCATGCAGCCCATCCCGGCAGCGGTGACCGCCTGGCGATAGACGTGGTCGGTGACATCGCCCGCAGCGAACACGCCCGGGATCGCGGTCTTGGGCGTGCCGGGCTCGACATCGAGATAGCCGGCATCGTCCATCGGCAGCTTGCCCTTGAACAATTCGGTCGCCGGCGCATGGCCGATCGCGACGAAGGCCCCGTCGGCAGCGAATGTCGAGGTCTCGCCGGTCTGGGTGTCCTTGAGGACGAGGTGCGAGAGCGCGCCGTTCTCGCCCGCCTCGAAGCTCTCGACGGTCTTGTTCCAGAGCGTCGTGATCTTGGGATTCTTGAACAATCGGTCCTGCAGGATCTTTTCCGAGCGCAATTCGTCGCGGCGGTGGATCAGGGTGACATCGTCGGAGTGGTTGGTGAGGTAGAGCGCTTCCTCGACCGCGGTGTTGCCGCCTCCGATCACCGCGACCTTCTTGCCGCGGTAGAAGAACCCGTCGCAGGTCGCGCAGGCCGAAACGCCCTTGCCGCCCAGTTCCTGTTCGCCCGGAACGCCGAGCCATTTCGCCTGCGCCCCGGTCGCGATGACCACGGTGTCGGCAACATATTCATCGCCGCTATCGCCGATGGCACGGAAAGGAGAGCCGTTTTCAAGGTCGACCGAGACGATGATGTCATACATCATGCGCGTGCCGACATGCTCGGCCTGCGCTTTCATTTCCTCCATCAGCCACGGCCCCTGCACCACTTCGCGAAAGCCGGGATAGTTCTCGACATCGGTGGTGATGGTCAGCTGTCCGCCGGGCTGGAGACCCTGCACCACGATCGGCTCTAGCATGGCGCGCGCGGCGTAGATTGCGGCGCTGTAGCCTGCTGGGCCGGAGCCGATGATGAGCATCTTGGTGCGGTGGGTTGCCATTGGGTGATTCCTGTAAACGTGCCCGGTCGATCTAGGCGCAAGCGACGCGCGCTTCAATTCCGGCGCGCGCGGATTGTCTTACGCATCCACAAGCGCAGCTATCAACGCATCGCGCATGGCCGCATCGACGCCCAGCACCTTCGCCAGATAGGCGTCGGTCGAACCGTATCGCTCTGTGACCGACGCGCGCGCGGCCTCGAGAAAAGCGGCATCGACTCCCATGAGAACGCGCGCGGTGGCCTCGTCATGCGCGCCGTATTTCTCGCCGAGCAATTGCATGCCGTGGGCGATCCGCTCCTCGTTGCGCGGCGAGGCGTTGGTGAGGAGGTAATCGTCCATGGCATCGTCGGGATGCACGCCGAGCGCGTGGTGGAGCAAATCGACCGCGATGCCGGTGCGGTCCTTTCCGGCGGCGCAATGGACAAGGCTCGCCCCCTCGCCGCGCGCGAGGCTGGCGAAAAAGCGCGTGAGGATGGCGTTAAGCCCCGCGCGGTCTGGCAAGGCCGCGTAAAGTGTCACCATCGCATCGTGCGCGCTTTGCGCATCGATGCTGCCCTGCGCAGCTTCGAGATGGGGCGCGAGGCCAGCCGTCTCGCCCTCGAAAAACAGCACCTCGCCGGCAAAGCCGTCGTGGCGGCGGCAAGTGTGGCGCGCGCGCTCGCTTTCGCCACGAAGATCGATCACGTGGCGCAAGGCAAGCCGTTCGACCTGGGCGAGATCGCTATCGCTGGCTTCGGCGTGGTGGCCCGAGCGGTAGAGCCAGCCGCGCCTCACCTGTCCGCCGCTGGCCGTGCGGTAGCCGCCGTAATCGCGCAGATTGTGGATCGCGTCAGTGGCAAGGAAGCGGGAGGTATCGTGCTTGGCTGTCATCGCTGCCCCTCTGGCAGGGCGAAAGCCGGCGAGCAACAGCCGACCCTACGTAGCGATACGAGGGTCCGGCAAAGCTTCGCATTGTCCCTGCTGTCGTAATCCAATTCGACACCGATGCCCGTTCAACTCCCGGAAGCACGACAAATGGCCCATATCCTCATTGCCGACGACGACGAACTGATCGCCGAACTCGCCAGCCAGGTCCTGATCGATGCGGGTCATGCCTGCGGCTGGGTGACCAGCGGCGAGGATGCCTGGGCGCTGCTTAAGACACGCCGACCCGACGTGCTCTTGCTGGACCAGGACATGCCGGGCATGTCGGGCGTCACGCTGCTGCGCCGCCTGCGCCAGTCAGAGGAATTCTACGACCTGCCGGTGATCATGTTCACCGCGATGAGCGGGACCGAGGATGAGAGCCAGGCGATCTATGCCGGGGCGCAGGATTTCGTGCGCAAACCGTTCGATCCGCGCGGACTGACCGGCCGGGTGCAGCGCGTCTTGGCCCGCCGCGTGAACCATCCACGCCACAAGGCCCTGGTCACGCATCTGCGCGAGAAATCGGGAATGAGCCAGCCGATCGAAACGCGCGAGCGGCGCTTCATCTAGCCCTATTCGATCACGTAGCGCACCGTGACGGTGAAATCGCCGCCTGCGGAAAAGGCGCCTCCGGGCCTGACGCGAAAATCGGTGATGGCGCTGTCGCAGCCTTGCGCATCGGCGCTCGGCACGTAATCGAAGGTAGTGCCGCTGTTCGAGGAAAACTCGAGATCGTCGCCGGTCACCGCCAGATCGAGTTGCACATCGCCGGTTCCGCCGTAATCGTAGATCAGCCCGTCATCATTGTCGGTATCGGCAAAGATCACCGGGCCGCCACTGCGGCTTATCAGGCACATCTTGGCATCGGCCGGCCCCTCGTCCCAGACCACCACGCTGTCCGCATCGGTTTCGGACGCGCCGGTATTGGTGACGGTGATGAGATATTCGACAGTCGCGCCGGGGATCGCCTTGGGATTGGTGGTACCGTTGACAGGGTCTGAGATGACCGTGCTGACCTTGCTGACATTGAGCGTGGTGAACGGGTCGCACACGTTGATATCGTGCACCGAAATACCCTGCTGGCCGGGATTGGCGGGAGCGGTGGTGTGATTGCCATAGCGGATCGTCACCGTGTCGACCGGTGCGGTGAAGGTCACCACCATATTCCCCAGCGCCTCGGCATTGCCCGACCCGAGGTCACCAATCACCGCATTGCCGCTGACGTAATTCGCATTGCTGTTGGTGAGGATCGGGGAGACGTTCGTCCCGCCATTGCTGCCGATGACCTCGACCCGGTCGGCGAACTGGTTGTTGCCGAAATCGACGTCGAAGATCGAGAATTGCAGGCCGGTGAAACTGCGCGGCAGCGTGATCGTGACCGTCGCGACACCCGCTTGGTTCGCCTGGTTGGCAAGCATGTGCAGGCTGTCTTCGGCAGGCGAAATGCCGCCCGAATAGTAATTGTGCACCGTCGGCGTCTGGCCGCCGAAATTGGCACTGTTCAGAAACACACCGTCATTGGAAATCTGGAAGCGGATATTGCCGAAACTGGCAAAGGCATAGGTGTTGTCAGTCGAACCGTCAGTCCAGCCGGGGATTGCATCCCAGTCGAAGATCGAGCTGCCTGCCGGGCATGACAGCACCGGCGGGATGCCTGGCTGCCGCCCCGATTGCACCGTGAAGGTCGCGGTCGCGTAGTCGTCCTCGCTGGCAACGCCGTTATTCACGGTGGAATCGGGATCGAAGGCGCTGCTCGCGGTGATTTCGGCGATATTGGTCACGCTCGTTCCCGATGCGCTCGAAATGGTGCCGGTGATCGTCAGGCTCGCGCTCGCCCCGGGGGCAAGCGTGCCCACGCTCCACACGCCGGATCCCGAATTGAAGCTGCCATCGCCGCTCGCCGAGGTGAAGGTAAAGCCGGACGGAAACGTGTCCGTCACAGCGACATTGTTCGCGGTAAGTTGCGAGGTGGCGGCATTGCTCGCAGTCAGCCGCCATGTCGCGGACCCGCCGCTGACCGGCGGAGAGCCAATCAGCGTCTTGGTCAGCGAAAGGTCTGCTCCCGGAGCGTCGTAGTCGAAATCCGAGATGGCCAGGAACTGCGAGGAGGGATCGCCGCTGCCGGTATAGCTGAAATAGACGATTCGGATGCGCTGAACCGACTGGCTGCCGAAATCGAAATTGATGTTGCCATTGGTCGAGGCCGTGGTCGAATTGGCTGTCCCGCGCCAACCATCGACGGTAGCGTCGTTGGTGCGCGTCACCGAGCTGCCTGTCGTCCAGAACCCGGCCGTGGGGGCGGCATTGGTAAAACTTCCCGCGGCGTTGTCGTCGTAGAGAACCTCGACCGCATCGATGAAATTGCCGGTATCGATATCGCCGAGAGAAAACTGGAGACCAGTGACCGCGCGGTCGAGCGAGATGGTGATCGTCACCTTGTCACGCGGATCGTAGCTCTGGTCGTCGAAGCCCGAAAGCAGCGGCGATTGCGCGCCACCGATCGTGCCACTGAAATAGCTCACGAAAGTCGGCGCGAAGGCGGGATCGAAACTGCCGCCGCCTTGCGTCGCCACGGAATATTCCACGGTCGCGACGGTGCCGTCGTCGCCGGTCGCGGTTGTGCCCGAAGGCAGCGAACCCTGACTGGCGATCCCCGCATCGGCCCAGTCGATCGTTGCGCCCTGCGCGCGCGCCTCTTGCGCTGCGAGCGAGAACATGCCGATGGCGATCGTGGAGAAAATGACAAGCGCGCGCAGCGCGCCGGGCAGCGAAGCAAACATAAGTTCGCCATAGGCTTTCAAGGTAAATAGGGAGTTTACCTTAATAGCGGTGAAAGGATGGGTTCGCATCAACGCCCCCTCCCGATCCCGAGCGAACGGCCGAGCCCCTCGATCGTGTCGGTGTCGAATTTGAACCGGATCGCTGCGAACAGGCCCTCATCTGTGTTGCGCGCGGCAGAAAAATCACCGTCGCGGAAGCCTTCGACATTGTATCCCAGCGTCAGCAGCATGCCTTCGACCGGGACGAAACCGATGGTGGGGCCATAGGAATAGTCGGTGACGTCGTCTTCGAGATTTGCGCGAACGGTCGCGCTCGCCCCGATTTCGAAGCGTTCGCCGATGCCGATCCGCGCATCGGCGCCGACGAGCACGGTGGTCCCCGAAAACTCGGTGCCTTCGAATTCGTCGAAATTGTAGCGGCCACCCACGAACAGGCGATATTCGTCGCGCCGGGTCTGCTCGGACGTGCCGAACGCGTCTTCGTCCCAGTCGCGCGGCGACCAGTTCGTCGACCAGCTGGCAACGAGGCGGCGCGAAGTCGCATCGCCATCGACGATGAGCGCGGTCCGGCCCGCACCGCCCGCCTGGCCCGAGACGCCGCCGGTGACAGCGTCGCTGCGATATTCGAGTTTGCCGAGCATGGCGAATTCGGATGTGGCGGGGCGGTGCGCGAAAGCCAGGCTGGCATCGAGGATCTCGGTGGTCGGACCGTTTTCATCCTCTGCACGGGTCCAGGTGATGCCGGACCCCAGGATGCTGCCCTCGCCCAGCTGGCGGATCGCACCGAAAGTCGCGCCGGCGCGGTCGGCGTTCTCACCGTCGCGATATTCCCCGCGTGCGGTCACGCTCCAGCGGTCCTTGCGCCATGCGCCGCCGAAGGTAACCGCGGTGAAGTCCTCGAAATTCAGACCGCCGGTCAGCTGTCCACCGCTGGCCGCTGGCTGGAGCGGGTTGACCAGATCGCTGCTTGCCGGTTCACCGCCAATCGTGCGGTTGCCGTCGATCGTCGCGTCGAGAGCAAGCTCGGGAGTGACCTGCAAGGTCTGGGCGAGACCGAAGGCGGCAAAGGTGCGGTTGCCGAATTCGCCGATCGTTTCCTGGCCCAGCGTGGTGACGATCTGGCCGCCGCGCCACGGGCTCGCCTCGATCCCGCCGCGCAGCTGGCGCGCGTCGATCTCTTCGCCGCCGGCAATCTCGTAGCTGCCGACGATGCGGACATCATTGGTCAGCGCATAGCGCACGCCAAGGCGGTGGCGCGCGGGCAGATCGATGCTCTCGGCCTGGTCGAGCGCGATCGCGCTGGCTGCGGACAGTTCGAGCTTGTTGTCGAGCAGACGCTGGGTCACGCCCGCTTCGAGCACGGTCGAGGTGTTGTTCGAGCCATCCACCAGCCGATCGTCGAAGCGCGAGAGGCCAAGACGCAGATCGGTGTTGCCGGTGGTGTAGCCCAGTTGCAGCTGCGCCGCGCGGCGGCGGGTGGTGTCGGTGAGGCTGTCATCCTGCCACACGCTGCCGAGCACGCTCATGTTATCGCTCATCTGGTAGCGCCCATCGATGCCAAACTTGCGACGGCCGAGTTCCGCGCCGTTCTGCTGGCCCACCCCGTAATCGGCATCGAGACGGCGGGCATAGGCGAGCAGGTCGAGCTTGCCGGTCTGGTGCTGCACTTCGGCAAGCCAGCCGGTCGCGTTTTCGCCATTGCGGCGGCTCATCGCGTATTCGCCGCGCAATTGGGTGCTGTCGGTGATCTGGGCGCGCAGGTCGAGCGAGCCGATATGGGTGCGCGCGCCGTTCTGAGCCGAATTGCCATCGCTGATCGCATTGGCGCCGATGCGGATCCGCCCGTCATTGCTGGTCCAGTCAGCGCGAAGGCCCGCGCTCAGCTCTGCCCCGCCCGGTCCGTCGGTCTCGTATTCGACCACGATGAATTGCGGGTTGAGAAAGCCATCACGGCTCAGCACCGGGCGAGCGAAGGTGATGGTCCCCGAAAGCAGGTCGATGTCATAATCGACAAAGCGCGTGAGCGTGCGCGACGAGACGATCTGCTCGCTGCGGAACCGGTCACGCACCTCGATCGTCACTCGCTCACTATTGGCGAGGATCGCGCGGTTCGAAAGCCGGTAGGGTCCGGAAATGCCCTGGCCCTGGATCTCGTCGCGCTGGAGGCGACTGGCAATTTCCGCTGCGAAGGCAGTGGCCTTGACCCGGCCCAGTCGCGCTTCGCCGCGAAGGCCCGTTGCGGTGCGGTTGTAGCGGGCAAGGTCGGTCTGGTCGAAAGCAGTCTGGAAATCGCCATAGAGCGCGTAAAAAGTCGCGGTCTCGATCCGGACATAGAGGTTTTCGCGGCTGGCGGCGTCGAAGCGGCGGGCCGAACCGTCGGCAAAGACAGTGTAATAGGCCTGCGGGTCGATCGCGCCGAGCACGCGTTGGTCGGCACGCTGCTTGGCGCTGTCATAGGCAAGCGTCACGAGATAGCGGCCAAGCACCCGGCCCTTGGCATAAAGCGCGACGCGCGCGTCATCGCCGAGGTCGCTTTCGAAACGGCCTGCGCGCTCCATGTTGTCGGCGACCGAGCGCGCACCGGCAGTGCCTTCGGCGAGACCCACGATGGTCCACTCGATATCGCCGGGTTCGATCCAGGCTTCGAGCTGCTGGTCGCGCACCAATTCGCCATCGCTGAATTCGAAATCGAGCCGCAGCGAGCCGCTGACCATGGTCGGTGCAAGCTCGATCCGGGCGATCCCGTCGCTGCCTTCGACCACCCAGCGCGCCGAACTGGGCGCGAACCCAGTCAGTTGGTTCAATTGCTGGCGATCGATCTGCTCGGCGCTTTCATAGGGCGCGTTGAGCGTGAAATTGCCCGAGACACCGGCGCGCAGGGGGCGATCATTGCGATCGAGCACGCGCACCGCGATCACCGGGCGGGTGCGCCCGTCTGCAACCAGGTTCGACATTTCCGGGACGAACTCGACCCGGCTCGGCGTGGTGGTGAAGAACACCTCGCGGGTGAAAGTCTTCGAGACGGTGCCGAAGCTGTTGACGATGTCTGCCTCGAGCACGCTGCGTTCGTTTTCTAGCAGGACACCGCGCCAGGTGCTCACCGCGAACTGGCCGCGATCGGGCGTGAGCGTGCCGTCGAAATTGAGCCCGCTGACTTCCTTGCCATCGACGCGCAGGACAACACTTTGCCCGCGGCGGTGGCGGATCGCGACGCGGATTGCCGGCGAACGCGGATTGGCGGTGATGCCGGGGGTAAGAAAGCCGTCTTCGCCGTCGCCCAGCGCGATCCAGTCGGTGTTGGGCGCATAGGACATGCCTGCCGCGGCCTCGGCAGCCTCGGCGGTGCTTTCGGGGACACCGGCATCGGTGAGCCGCTCGGCGGTGATCGGCGCGTCGCCGAGATCTTCATCGCCTGCGATCACGTTGACCGCGCGTGCTCCAGCGCTGTCGGGTCGCGTTTCGGCGAACTGGTCGACCGCCTCGATCGCGCCCTGCGGAACGATGGCGTGGAAATCGGCAACGACGAGGCTGCCGCCCTGCCCGATTACGAAACGCGAGCTTTTCGAACCGGCACTGCGGGTGTCGCGATGGCAATCGACGAGCTCTGCACCCTCGGGCAGCGTCATGCGCGCGACCGCGACCACGTGCGTGCCGGGGACGACGCCTTCGAAGTGATAGCGGCCCTGGCTATCGGTGATCGCGTAGGATCCGTCCTCGAGCATCACGCGCACGCCCGGGATACCGGCGCGCGGTTCGCGGACCGAGCACGGGCCTGCGCTTATTCGGCCAATGACCGTCATACGGTCGGCAATGCGTTCGCGCTCGATATCGACTGCGGCGCTCGCGCGGCTCGAACGGCCGAGTGCATCGTTGACCACCGCGGTGTTGACCGCGCGGCCCGGCGCTGCGTCGGGACGCACGCTCATGGCATAGGTCACGCGCACCGCTTCGCCCGGATCGAGATCGCCCAGCGACAGGGTGAAGGTCGAACCGTCAGGCGCGACTTCGACCGCTTCGGCCGGGCTTTCGCCGCCAATGCGGATGGTATCGGGGCGCAGCCGCAGCCAGGGCGACGGCGTGTCGCTGACGACAACATCGCGGCGCGGGCGCGCTGCGTCGGTGTTGCGCACGGTCACGGTGTAAAACACCACGTCTCCCGGCTCTGCACGCAGGCGCGAGGCGGTCTTGACGAGGCCGATATCGCCTCCGGGCCGGTCGAGCGGGATGTCGATCTGCACTGGGGTCGGATCGGTGAGCGTGAAGGTGCCGCCATAGGACCCGTCGAGGATGACGAAGCCGCGTCCGTCGGGACGGGTCAATTGCGAAATCGCAGCCGGGCTTACCACCGAGGGCGCGGTATAGGGGTCAGGCGGAGTGACTTCGAGCCGATAGGTGCCGAGAAAAGTCAGCGGGAACCAGAATTCGCCCGGCTCCATCGATATGACATTGCCAGCGCCATCGGTGATCGGCTGTCCCGACACGACCGTGGAAGGCCAGGCAGTCACGCCGTCTTCGGCAAACACGGTAGCGGGCAGACCGGTGGCGACGTCGATGAGCGTCACGGTCGCACCATCGACCGGTTCGCCGGTCTCGCTGTCGAACACTACGCCGAACGGATCGGCGAGCACTTCGACCATGGTGTCGATGATGACCGCGGTGCCTCCCGGCAGCCGCGCGGTGATCGTGACTTCGGCGCCATCGACGATGCTGAGCACGCAATCGCCCTGGGCAACGGCCGGCGGCATGCGCACAGTGTCGATCTGGCCGATGAAAATGCCCGAATTGGGAGCGGTTTCGTAGATCGTTTCGGTCTCGACGTCCCCGGTCGAGGTCGTGAGAGTGATTTCCAGCTCGTCGATCGCCTGCGGATCGCGATTGGCGGACCGGGCATCGACTTCGAACACCAGCACCTGGCCTGCGCGCAAGACCGAGGTGGCCTCGACTGACGACTGGATCGGATCGAACTGAACGCCCGATGTGCCGCTGGTGCCCGACCCTTGCGTGCTCTGTCCCGCGACCTGACAGACCGGGGAGCGATAATCGAGATCGATGCCGCCCGAAGGCGATGGCCGGAAGGTGCGGATCGAAGGCGGAGCGATCGCAACGTCGAGCGTGACGGTGTTGCTGGTGACATCGACCGGGCGCCCGGCAAACTCGTAACGCGCTTCGGCCGTATTGGTGATCGTGCGGTCCGCGCTTGCGGCCGCGTCCTGCGCGAGCGCCCCTTCCCCGGACACGCCAAGAGGCAGCAGCGCTAGCGAAAGCGCTGCTGCCAGGCGGCCCAGGAAAGGGGTTACACGCAAGGTCTAGTTCCGCCGATCAGTTGATCGTGACGCGGAAGTAGAGCGAGCGCGTGACGCTTGCGGCGATGTCGCTGAGCGTGCCCGAGATCAGGTCGAGCCCGCCCGTACCCGCACCAGCTGAATACGATGCAGCCGCAGTGCCTTCGGCGTCGCTGCCATTGGCGCAGGTCGCAACCGGGGTCGCGCCCGAATTGTCGATCGTCGCGGTGCCATCGACCCAGATACCGAACGAACCGGTATTGCCCGCGGTGATGAAGGTCACATCGGCCGGCAGGTCATCGGCGACGTTGACGGAAGTTGCAGTCGCTGCACCCGCGGCATTCGAAACCGCGATGCAATATTCGATCACTGCACCCGGAATGGCCTTGGGATTGGTCGTGCCGTTGACCGGATCGCTGATGATCCGGCTCGACTTGACCACGCTAACGAGTGCGCCGGCGACGGCAAACTGACCGTCATCGGAGAACGCACCGTCATTGTTGGCTTCCTCGCCGGTTCCGCCATTGCCATCGGCAAGCACGGTGTCGACGCCGTCGGTATTCGCACCCGCAGTCGCGGTGATTTCGGCACCCAGGCCAGCAGTCCCGCTTTCATGAGCATCGGCGACGAGCGCGATGTCGAACGTGTCGCCATTGACAGCATCGGTGGTGATGTCGGCAACGACGAAGACGCTGACGGTATCGGTGCCCGTGCCGTCATCGGCGGCGACATCATCGAGATGGCTGATCGCGCCGGCATCGATATCGGCCTGGTTGAAAGTGCCGCTGCCATCGGCATCGCCATACATGGTGATGTTCTGGATGTTGGCAGCAGTGCCTCCGGTCAGGACGGCATCGAGGTCGAGATCAACGACCGCGTTCGAAAGGTTGGTGACGTCAAAGGTCAGGAGCGCCTGGTTCTGGCCGGGCGAAACCGACACGGGTGAGGTGCTCACGAGGTTGACGTTGACGTCGATCTTGCGGTCGACAGTGAAGGTATCGCTGTCGGTGACCGCGGTCTGGTCCTCGCCGCCAACCTGGAAGCTGACGGAGACGTTGTTGGTGATTGAATCACCGGCGGTGGTCCCGACCGCGAGGGCCGGAGTGCTGGACATGGCGACAAGCGCGACCGCGCTTACCGCACCCAGCAACTGGGTTGTTGGTCTCATTGTACTGGTCCTTTGCGTGTGCCCGTGTCCTGAATGTCCGCCCACGGGACCTGGCGGATTTCACCAGCCGTTGTGCGTGCAACGGCCGATCCTGTTGGTCCTGTTCAGCGAATGATCGCGGGATATTCGAGCCGTCCGGCCTCCCCTGCTGCGATCTCGGCGAGCGTCCAGCGCACATGCGTCACGTCTTCGTGCGTGGCGCTGCGCGTGGTGCCGTCGTCCTCGGCCACGCTGAGCGATGCGAGCGTGCCCCAGTTCTTGCCGCCATCGACAGAAACGGTGAGCGCCGGATCGGCATCGGGAGCGAGGCGCACCGCCGCGGGAAGCGGGTTGGTGACGACAAAATTTTCGACCGGTTCGCTCGAGATATTGGCAAACTCGGTCCCGAAAACCAGCCGGTCGCCCGGTACGATCAGATCGGGTTCGACAAGCCTGGTCGTGGCATTGCCTTCAGCATCGCGATTGGTCTCGACCGCTTTGACGTCGCCCGAAAGTGCGATCGGTCCTGCCGGTTGATCCGGCGCGTCTTGAGCGGCGATTGCCGGCACGGCCGGGACCGAGACAGCGAGCGCAGCTGCGATCACTTTGACGATGATATTCATTGTTTTGGTTCCTCAACCTAAATCTTTTTATCAATCTATCGCGACATCGAAGGTGATCGTGTGGCTCGCCCCGGCATTGACCGTTCCCAGGTCAACCGAGATTCCCGCCGGGTCCGAGGCCTCACCGGCATCATCGCCGCTCGCGTCGGTCAGCGCGCCCGTGTCGAGCGTCAGCGAACCGGCGACGTAAGAGGTGCCGTCGGGAATAGCGTCGGTGACCACAAGCGCATCGACCGAGCCGCTGCCCGAGACGGTTGCGATGATGGTGAAGGTTGCGATCGAGCCGGGGACAACGCTCGACCCGTCGAACGGATCGACGACCGAGACGCTCTTGGCGAGATCGACCGTGGTGATCCCTACTGCGAGCGTTCCGATGGCGCTGTCATCGGCGCCCGTCGCGCCGACGATTGCATCGCCGCCGTCAACACCCTGCCCGGCAAAGACAGTGCCCGGGGCGCCGGTGCCGGTCACCGCTTCGGCGGTGAGTTCGACATCGCTGGTCTCGCCGTCGGAAACGCCAGTGGGGACTTCGACGATGACAAAGACGGTGATCGCCTCGTCAGCGGCCAGCACCCGGGTGGTTTCGGGAGCGGTGAGCACTTCGTCGACGCCCGGATCATAGGTGCCGTTGCCATTGCTATCGACAGCAAGAGCGGTGACGGTAGTGTCGAAATCATTGCCAGCGACGACCGGATTGGCGGTCAGCGCATAGGCTTCGGGTCCATTGCCCTGGTTGGTCACCTCGAAGCTGAGCACCGCTTCGCCCGGCACCGCGCCGACCGGCCCGCCGTCGAGCGAGGTGGTGGTGACATCGATCAGTTCGTCGACGCGCACGATGACGGTGTTCGAATCGATCGTGCGTGGTCCGTCGCCGTCATCAAAGGATGCGGTCGCGGTGTTCTCGATCAGCGTGCCCGCCTCGACCCCGTCGGCAAGCGCCGGGGCAGACAAGGTAAAGGCAATCGCAATGGGTGCGGCAAGTACCGCGTATTTGGTCCTATGCGTGTTCATGCGTAGGACTTTTACGGATGAGTGGTTACCAACCCGTAAGGATGGCCCGCCAAATCGGCAGAACTCCGCGATTCTGAAACAATTTGTTACATTTCGAGATTGGTTAAAACGGGTGCAGATTTGCTGGCTGTGAAGATTTCCGAAAGCACCAAAAACCGCAGTATTCCTACCGTTCGGTAAGTGGAACGGCATGCTTGGCTCCTGCAGCGCGGGTGCTATCAGCGAACACAATCGGGGATCGAAAAGGGGAGAAAAAAATTTTGCCGAAACAGTCGATCTGGCCGCTTTTGATCGTCGCCGGGGTTTTTGGCGCTGCAATTTCCGCCGACGCAGACGCCCGGCCGCTCTTGCCAATGAGCGATACCGAGATCGCCGCGCCCGAAGTGCCCGAAATCCTCGAACTTCGCGCGCAGGCAGCGTTGGTGGATGCCGTGCTCGCCGAAAGGCTCGACACGCTGATCCCTGCCATCATGCGCGAACAGGGCATCGATCTGTGGCTGCTCATGTCGCGCGAATATTTCGAGGAGCCGGTGGTCGCATCGATGCTCAATGCGCGCTCCATGGCCGCACGGCGACGTACGATCCTCATCTTCCATGATCCGGGCGAAGGCCAGCCGGTCGAACGTCTGACTGTCAGCCGCTATGGCCTGGCCGGCCTGTTCGAACCCGCCTGGGACCCTACGATCGAACCTGACCAGTGGCGCGCGGTGGCGCAGATCATCGCTGACCGAAATCCTCGAAAAATCGCCGTAAACTACTCTGATCTGACGGCATTCGGTGACGGGATGACGCTCAGCCAGTTTCGCCTGTTGCAAGCCGCGCTCTCACCCGAGTTGCGCGACAGGATCGTGTCGGGCGAAACGCTCGCGCTGCGCTGGCTGGAAACGCGCACCGAGCGTGAAACCGCGCTTTACCCAGGCATCGTGCGCATTGCGCATGCCGTTCTTGGCGAGGCGCTTTCGCGCAAGGTGATCACGCCCGGTGTGACAACGGCCGACGACGTGCGCTGGTGGATGCGCGAACGCCTACGCGCACTCGGCATCGCCCCGTGGTTCCACCCCTCGGTGGGGATCCAGCGGCGCGGGGTCGAGGGCATGCTGAACGGCGACAACGTCATCGAACCGGGCGACCTGCTCTGGACCGATTTCGGGATCACCTATCTTCGCCTCAACACCGACACCCAGCATCTTGCCTATGTACTCCGCCCCGGCGAAACGGCCGCGCCACAAGGTCTCAGCCGCGGGCTGGCCCAGTCGAACAGGGTGCAAGACATCGTGCGCTCGCATTTCGTGCCCGGCCGTTCGGGCAATGAAGTGCTCGCGCTTGCCCGTGCGGACGCGCAAAGCGAAGGTATCGAGACTTCGATCTATTCGCACCCGATCGGCCTGCACGGCCACGGGGCAGGCAGCGCGATCGGGTTTTGGGACAACCAGTCTGCCGATCCACGCGGCGCCTATACGCTTCATGCCGACACCGCGTGGTCGATCGAGCTCACCACCTATTCCGCAGTGCCAGAATGGGAAGGCCAGCGGGTCGATTTCCGTACCGAGGAGATGGCGTTCTTCGACGGCGAAAACGTGCGCTTTCTCGATGGCCGCCAGCAGGATCTGGTTCTCATCGCCTCGGACTAGGAGGTGCCCGCGAGCGCGAGCAGGGCAAAGCTCGCCAGCCAGTGTTCGCCCATGTAATCGCCGGTCACATGTTCGAACGAGGCGCCGAGGTGATCGCTGGCACGCCGTTCGAGCAGAGGCCGAGCAGGGTCATCGCCAAGCCGTGCGGCGATTGCCCCAAGGCACCAGGCGCGGCTTAGGTTGAGGCCGTCGAGATGGGCGATCTTGCCATCGCTGCGATCGGATACCGTGACCGGGTGGCAGGCCTGTTCGACCCAGCCATTGTTGATCGCGAGCGCCGAAAACCAGGGGCCGAATTGTGCAGGCGGCATCACCGCGCTCATCAACAGGCCGACAATGAGGACCGGCGACAGGAATTCGTCTCCTCCTGGCTCCCACCCTTGATAGTTTGTCTTGTTTTCAAGGTTCTGCACTGACCATTTGTCAATCGACTTTAACAAGGCGGGATCACGCTCCTCGGCCCATTCGCGTGCCAGCACCAGCGCAAAGGCGGTGTTGAAATGAGTGCCGACCGTAATCGGGTAGGTGAGGATCTCGAGGTAGCTACCAAGCCGTTCGGCAAAGGCGCGCGCGAGCGGTTCGATCGCCTCGCCCCAATGCTGGTCGGGGTGTCGGCATGCTTCGTCATGCAGTGCGAGCAGCCAGCCCCATCCATAAGGCCGCTCGAAACCGCGCGCCTCGGGCCGTGCGAGATAATCCAGCTCGGCGCCGATCTTCTCGCGGGTGAAGGTTGCATCGGCGAGCGCCTCGATCGCTTTGGCTTCGGGCATTGCCGGAAACCGGCGGCGCAGGCGCAGCAGGGTCCACCAGCCATGGACGCAGGAGTGCCAGTCGAAGCTTCCGAAGAAGACCGGGTGCAGCACGCGCGGAGGCAACACGTCCGCGTCCGAGGCCATAACATGGTCGAGCTTGTGCGGATATTCGCGCGCGACGTGGCCGAGCGCGGCGCGCGCAAATGTGCGGGCGATCTCCTCGGTCAGTTCCACAGCAGGAATGCTCCCACATAGATGATCACGATGTTGCAGACCCATAGCGGAATCGCGGTGCCGACTTGCTGGCGGATCACCCCGTTCTGGTCTTTCAGTTCGAGCAGCGCGGCGGGAACGATGTTGAAATTGGCCGCCATCGGGGTGAGCAGCGTTCCGCAAAAGCCAGCCAGCATGCCGACAGCGCCGATCACCGCGGGGTTGCCGCCATAGGTTTCTACCAGCAGCGGGATGCCGATCGCGGCCGCCATAACCGGGAAGGCAGCAAAGGCATTGCCCATGATCATCGTGAACAAAGCCATGCCGAGCGCGAAGACCACGATAGTGAGAAACACGCTGCCTTCGGGAATAGCGTTTCCTGCCGCCCCGCCGATGATCTCGCCGACGCCGGCAAGGGCGAACACCGCGCCCAAGGCTGCAAGCATTTGCGGCAGAATCGCCGCCCACCCGATTGAATCGATCAGCCGGCGCCCTTCCTCTGCCGGGGCGAGCGCGGGAGGCCGTAACCACGCCATGGCCGCGACCAACGCGATCAGTACGCCGACGCCGAACAGGATGAGCGTCTCGCGGCGCGGCTCGAACAAGCCGGTCTCGGCAAGCGGGGTGTAATTGTAGAGCAGCGTCCCTGCCACCGCGGTGACAGGGACGATCAGCGCAGGCACGAACAACCGGTTGCCCAGCCGCACCGACAGCGTCTCGCGCTCGGCAGGGGAGGTTGTCGGAGGATCGCTGCGCTTCAGCCCGCCCAGCCCGGCAATCGCGACCAGTGCGAGCACCAGCGCGCCATTGGCAAGATCGGAAAGGTGGCTGCCAAAAAAGAAGCTCGCCGAAAGCAGGCCCCAGAAAGCGGCATTGCCGATCCGGCGATCGCTGAGGCTGAGCAGCGCCCAGGCCGCGAAAAAGGCACCCGCGAGCCAGTAAAGCCATTCATAGGTGATCATGCCGCGCCCTCCCCGCTTGCGGTCCTGCGGACCCGGGCCAGACGGCTTTCGAGCGCGTTGATCCGCCAGCCATGAATGCAGAAGGCGCAGATCGCGGTGGGAATCGCCCAGACCGAGAGCTCGAGCGGGGTCAGCGGGTAGCCGTAGGATTCGAAAACCCCCTGTATCAACAGGATAGAGGCGATTGCGAAGAAAATGTCTTCGCCGAAGAACAAGCCCACATTGTCGGTCGCAGCGGACATGGCGAGCACTTGCTGGCGCTCGCTTTCGTCGAGGTCGCCATGGGTCTTCTCCGCCGCCGCTTCGGCCATGGGTGCGACCAGCGGGCGAACCGCTTGCGGGTGCCCGCCAATATCCTTCATCCCGATCGCCGCGGTCACCTGCCTGAACAGCAGGTAGACCGTCAGAAGCTTGCCCATGGTCGCACCGCGCAGATTGGCGATCACGGCACGTGCACGCTGTTGAAGCCCATAGCGTTCGAGCAAACCGATCACCGGCAGGATGATCCAGGTTACCGAGATATAACGGTTGTCGTTGAAGGCTCGCCCGAGCGCCTCGATGACCGCGACGAGGTCGAGCCCGGCAAGAATTCCGGTTGCGAGCGCCGCCCCGACCACCACCACGAGCGGATTGAACCGCAGCGCAAATCCGATCACGACAAGCGCGATCCCCAGAAGCGGCCAGTAATTCATCGCTGCCTCGCCTTCATTCATCGCCGAATCCCCCTCCCCCCGGCGTCAGGATCACGAAAGCATCGCCTGGCTGCATCCGCACCGATGCGCTTGCGTCCAGTTCCTCTTTGCTGCCATTGACGCGTTCGACCCAATTGCGCCCCGGCCTGGCATCCGATCCTCCCGCAATGCCGCGCGGTGCCACGCAGCGGCGGTTGGCGAGGATATTGGCGCTCATGGGTTCGAGGAAGCTCAGTCGTCGCTCCACCCCGTCGCCGCCTGCATGCCGCCCGGCCCCGCCCGATCCGCGCCGAATCGCAAAGGAATCGAGCCGGACCGGGAGCCGTGTCTCTAGGATTTCGGGGTCGGTCAGGCGGCTGTTGGTCATGTGGGTCTGGACGGCGCTCGTCCCCGGGTGATCGGGTCCTGCACCAGACCCGCCGCAGATCGTCTCGTAATACTGGTGATGCTCGTTGCCGAAGGTGAAGTTGTTCATCGTCCCCTGAGACGGCGCCAGCCTTCCGGTTGCGGCGAACAGCGCGTCGGTGACGCACTGGCTGGTCTCGACATTGCCTGCAACCACCGCGGCACCGGGAGCGGGATTGAGCAGCGAGCCTTCGGGCACGACCAGTGCGACAGGGCGGAGGCAGCCATCGTTCATCGGGATCGCGTCGTCGATCAGCGTGCGCAGGACATAGAGCGCCGCGGCCCGGGTGATCGAGCGCGGCGCGTTGAAATTGTTGTCCTGCTGGGCGCTGGTGCCAGTGAAATCGAACACTGCCGAGCGTGTCGCCCGGTCGATCCGGATCGCGACTGAGACAACCGCGCCATTGTCCATTTCATAGGCAAATTCGCCGTCCTCGAGCCGGTCGAGCAGGCGCCGCACGCTTTCCTCGGCATTGGCAAGGACATGGCCCATATAGGCAGCGATTGCGTCGCGCCCGTTTTGCGCGGCGGCTTCGGCAAGCAGTTCGGCCCCGCGCGTGCAGGCGGCCAGCTGGGCGCGCAGGTCGGACAGGTTGCGATCCGGTGCGCGCGCGGGCCAGCGTGCATCGGCAAGCGCAGCGCGCACTGCGTTCTCGCGCAGGCGCCCTTCATCGACCATCAGCAAATTGTCGATCAGAACGCCCTCTTCCTCGATCGTGCGGCTGCCGGGAGGCATGGAGCCCGGGGCAATCCCGCCAATATCGGCGTGGTGCCCGCGCGCGGCGACAAAGGCGTCGGGCGAGGCGCTGTCTTCGCCATAGAATACCGGGACGATGACGGTGATGTCGGGAAGATGGGAGCCGCCGCGATAGGGATCGTTGAGGACATAGGCATCGCCGCGGCGAAATCCGCGGCCATCGCGCGGCGTCGCGTTCGCTCCGCATCCGCGGGCCTCGATCACGCGGGCAATGCTGTCCCCCATAGAGCCGAGGTGCACCGGGATATGCGGCGCATTGGCGACCAGCGATCCCGCAGCATCGAACAGCGCGCAGGAGAAATCTAGCCGCTCCTTGATATTCACTGATGTCGCTGTCGATTGCAGGACTACGCCCATTTCCTCGGCAATCGCCATGAACAGGTTGTTGAATATCTCGAGCCGGACCGGATCGACCGCGGTGCCCGCCGCACGCTCGCGCACCAGCGCGTCGTGACGGGTGAGGACGAGGCTGCCTTCTGGAGCGAGCCGCGCCTGCCAACCCTCCTCGATCACCGTGGTCGAACCCGGGTCGATCACCAATGCGGGCCCTTGTATCACCTCGCCGACCTTCATCGCGCTGCGGGCCGTGGTCGGCCATTCGCCGCTCGCTGTGCCTGCGACCGGCTCGGGCGCTGCGCGCGCACTGCCCAGCCATCCTGCCCCGCTGCTCCCCTCCACGCTCAGCGCATCGACGATGATTGCCGCGCGTTCATCGCTGTAACCGAAGCGCTGGCGGTGGAGCGCGCGGAATTGTGCATCCATCGCCCCTGTATCCTCGCACGCCACGGTGAGAACAGAATCGCTTCCTGCAAAGCGCAGGCGAGCACGCGGTTTCACTGTGATCGCGTCTTTTGCAATGCCCTGGTCGACCAGCGCGGCCACCGCCTCAGCTTCGAGCGTTTCGCGTTCGCTTGAAAAGTCGCTCGCCAGCTCGCGCACGAGGCTCATTTCGCGAATTGCCTTTACCGGCGCGATGCCGATGCCGAAGGCGGAGAGCATTCCGGAGAGCGGGTGCACCAGCACCGTCTCTATTCCCAGCTCATCGGCCACCCGGCAGGCATGTTGCCCGCCCGCCCCGCCAAAACAGGCGAGCGCATAATCCGTCACGTCGTGTCCGCGTGCGACCGAGATCTTGCGGATTGCATTGGCCATGTTGTCGATCGCGATCGCAAGGAACCCCTCGGCAATCTCGTCGAGCGTGCGCTTTCCCGGCATTTCGGCGGCGACCGCTTCGAGCGCCATGCGCGCAGCATCGCTATCGAGCGGTTCGTCCCCCTTCGGACCGAAAACCGCGGGGAAGAAAGCCGGGTCGATCCGGCCCAGGAACAGGTTGCAATCGGTGACGGTAAGCGGGCCGCCCTTGCGATAGCATGCCGGGCCGGGATCGGCGCCGGCGCTGTGCGGGCCAACGCGAAAGCGCGCCCCGTCAAAGCGGCAGATCGACCCGCCTCCGGCAGCGACGGTATGGATCTGCATCATCGGGGCCGCGACCCGCACGCCTGCGATCACGCTGTCGCCGGTCAACTCGAACCCGCCTGCATAATGCGCGACATCGGTGCTGGTCCCGCCCATGTCGAAGCCAATCAGCTTGTCATGGCCAAGCGGCTTGCACGCCGCGACCATGCCGACCACCCCGCCTGCCGGACCCGACAGGATCGCGTCCTTGCCGCGAAACGCGCCGACTTCTGCCAGCCCGCCATTCGACTGAATGAAGCTCAGGCGCCGGGCAGCGGGCAGTTCGGCGCGCAGCGTATCGGTGTAGCGCGCAAGAACCGGTGAGAGATAGGCATCGACAACCGTGGTGTCGCCGCGCGGGACGAGTTTGATCAGCGGCGCGACCTCGTGGCTAACGCTGACCTGCGCAAAGCCCACTTCGCGCGCGATCGCCTCGAGGCGCTTCTCATGCGCGCTATGCTTCCAGCCATGCATCAGCACGATTGCGAGCGCATCGATGCCTTGCGAGCGCAGCATCACTAGTTGCTCGCGGGCATCGGACTCGTCAAGCGGTTCAAGCACCTCGCCATCGGCCGCGACACGCTCCGTGATGCCGATCACCGATGCGGGCACCTGGTCGGGGAGCACGATGTGCCGGGCGAAAATCTCGGGCCGTGCCTGGGTCCCGATCCGCAATGCGTCCTCGAAGCCGCGCGTGATGGCGAGCGCCATCGGCTCGCCCTTGCGTTCGAGCAACGCATTGGTTGCAACCGTGGTGCCGATCCTGAGTTCGTCAATCGGGCCTTCGCCGTGGCGCGCCATCAGGCGGCGCACCGCCTCGCTCGCCGCATCGGCATAGGCTTCGCGGTTTTCCGACAACAGCTTGTCGGTGACGCGCTGACCGTCCGGCGTCACCGCTACCACGTCGGTGAATGTGCCCCCGCGATCGACCGCAAACCGCCAGCCTGTCATGCCCTGCTCATCCCTCGCGCCCTGCACGGTTCGTCCATTGCTCGGCGCACCGGACGCGCGTTCCATGTCTTGCAAGCCTGCCCGCTCCGGTCAAATTGCAAGGCACCCCGCGCGATCAACTGGCAGGTGACACCATCAGGGTCGACACGAAGAGGAACAGGCTGACCCCAGCGGCAAGACTGGTCGCCAGCCCGACCACACGCGACCGCATCCATCCCGACGCGCCGATGGCAAAGGCCAGCGCGAAGATAGCGCCCGAAAATGCCAGCACCGCCACGATGCGCGAATAATCGAGGCTTTCGGCGTGGATCGCATCGGGCGCGCCCGGATGGGTCGAGATGACGACATCGACGCTCGCTCCTACGGCCGCGATGAACAACCCAGCTGCGCATGCCGAGGCGATGATGGCCAGGCGAGCGGCGCGGCCGGCCTCGGTAAATACCAAGAGGGTGACGAAAAATGTGATCGCGAAACCGCCGAGCACGCTGCTCATGGTGGCGATCTGGCTGGCGATCGCGCCGAGATAGGCCGGGTCGAGCGGGGTCATCGCGCCTCGCAGAAAGGCAGGCCCTGGGCAGCTGTGCAATCGTCAACAGCAAGCTGTCCCCAGCTTTGCAGCCCCGTCGCGGCGCGCACGCGCAAGGCCGGTTTCACGCCGCAAGGTTACCGCGCAATGCGGGTTTGCCAGCGGCTGCGGCATGGATTAGGTTCGATCATTGCTCAGGAGAGCCAATGAACATCATCGAAGCCGTCGAACCTGCCCCGTCGCCCGCAATGCTCAACGCGTTGAGCATTGTCGCGAGAACCGCGCAGGTTGTGGGCGAACCGTTCTTTCCAGTCCTGGCCCGGAATCTGGCAGAGGCTCTGAACCTGCGCTGGGTCCTGATCTGCCGTTTCGACCCGAAAGCACCCGATCTTGCCCGCACCATCGCCTTCTGGGACAACGGACCCGGCGAAAACTTTGTCTACGGGCTAGAGCACACGCCGTGCGCCAAGGTGCGCGACAATTCGGTGTGCTGTTTTGCCGACCAGATCCAGAATCGCTTTCCCAAGGATGAAATGCTCGTCGACATGGGCGCGCAAAGCTATGCCGGGATCCCACTGCGCTCTGCCGATGGTGCGGTCCTTGGCCTGATCGCAGTGCTCGACGAAAACCCGTTCCCCGATCCGCAGGCCGTGACCGACATCCTTCAGCTGTTCTCCGGGCGTGCAGCGGCCGAACTCGAACGCATCACCACAGCCTCACTGAGCGAAAGGCTAGGCAAGATCGTCGAGGCCTCGGTCAGCGAGGCCTATGTCTTCGATGGCGAAAGCTATCAGTTCGAACTGGTCAATCGCGGGGCCCGCAGAAATCTCGGCTACACCATGGAGCAGATGCGCTCGCTAACGCCTTGGGATCTCAAGCCCCAGTACAACCGCGAGGAATTCATCGCGTTCGTGGCGCCTCTGAAACATGGCGAGACCGATGCCCTTCGGTTCGAAACCGTGCACGAACGCGCCGACGGATCGCATTACCCGGTCGCTGTCAGTCTCCAGTATTTTCCCGAGGCAGGCGGCGTGTTTTTCGCCTCAATCACCGACGAGACCGAGCGCAAGAAGCGCGCGGAACACGAGCAATTGTTGCTGCGCGAGGTCAATCACCGCGCCAAGAACATCCTCGCGGTGGTCCAGGTGCTCGCCCGGCAGACCGCCCGGCGCAATCCTGACGACTATATCGACCGCCTCGAAGCGAGGCTGATGGCGCTTTCTGCGAGCCACGACCTTCTGGTCGATCATTCTTGGCAGGATGTTCCCTTCGAAAACCTCATCCGCTCGCAGCTCGGCCACTATCAGCCGCTGATCGGCGAGCGAATCACGCTTGCGGGGCCGTCCCTCAAAGTCAAGGCGAGCGCGGCCCAGACCTTGGGGATGGCCTTGCACGAATTGTCGACCAATGCGGCCAAATACGGCGCGCTTTCGAACGATAGCGGCACGATAGCGATCGCTTGGGACGAAAGCATGGCAGGCGATGAAAAGATGCTCGAGCTTAGCTGGAGCGAGCGCGGCGGCCCCGCGGTCACGCCGCCGGAAAAGACCGGTTTCGGATCGGTTATGATCGAACGGAGCCTGATCGGACAATTCAGCTGCGACGTTGATATCGATTATGCGCAAGAAGGGCTTTCCTGCCGTTTTTGCGCCCCAGCTGACCGGGTGCTTGCCGAAGCAGGCTAATTCTGTCCCTCCCGCGCGCTCACGACGGCTCGGCCCTTCCCGCGCCATATCTGTCTCGCTGTTTTCGACACGAGCGTGCCGGCATTGGCTTCGGCTCCGTCCGGACGCCCGCTGACAAGCCAGATTGCGCCAAGGGCGATGGCGTAGACCGCCGCACCCAGCGCCGCCTGCCCGGTCAGCACCAGGATCGCGGGCGAGGCCGGCGGGGTGAGCGCGGTGATCGAGGCAAACATGATCCCCGCGGCGATGAATGGGCGCGCTGCTGACGATAGAAGGCCAAGCGCCGATGTCTTCTCCGCATGGGCCAGCACCATCAATGCGACGAGCAAGGCTGCGCCATTAGCGACCAGCACGCCGCCTGCGATCTCGATTGCACCGCCGCCCATGCCGAGCGCTGTTAGCATCGCGGCGAGAACGCCGAGCGCCGATGCGATCGCGAACCCGGCGGCCAGACGCGCCTTGCCGCTCGCCTGAAGGCTCGACACGATCAGCTTGAACACCGCGTAAAGCGCGGCAGCCGGGGCGATCAGCGCAAGGAAAGGCGCCGCCTCGATCCATTGTTCGCCCAGCAGGACCCGCACGGCATAGGGCGCGGTCGCGGCAAGGCCGATCCCGAGCGGCGCGGCGATCATCGCATAGGTCGAGAGCATGGCCCGCAGCCGAGCGGGTTCTGCGCCGAGATCCTTACGCGTGCGCGCGGTGGTGACAAAGGTCACGCGGTTGAGCGCGGTGGCGATCTCCTCGGTAAAAATCGAGGAAAGCCCCTTGGAAACCGAGTAGAAGCCCAGCACGCCCATGCTCGCGATCCGTCCGACCACGATGCGTTGGCTTTCGGTGTGGATGACTTGGGCGAGCGAGGCGAGGAACATCCACAAGGACACGCCCAGCATCTCGGCCCTGCGCTTGGTTGAGAAATTCGGGCGGTAGGGATGGACCGCATATGAAGCGAGGCAATGCACCATGCCCTGCATGACTGCGCCGATTACCAGTGCCCAGTAATTGCGCAGGACCAGAGCAGCTGCGATGGTGACGACGAATGTGGTGAGGCGCACGATCAGCCGGAACTTGAGATCGCGCCCGAGTTCGAGATCGCGCTCGAAATCGATGATGCCGATATTGGCGAGGCCGAAGAACACGAACCGGGTCGACAGGACAGCGACCACCAGTGTGAGCGCCGGTTCGGCGTAGAACCACGCCATCACCGGAGCGAGCGCGGTGACCACCAGCGCGAGCACGATCAGGATACCAAGCTGGATCGTCCAGACCGTGTCGTAATGGCTCCGTTCGGGCCGCTCGACCCGCAAGAGCGCTTGCCTCAGGCCGATCGATGCGAACACGTCGACCATCGCCAATGTCGTCATCGCCAGCGCGACAATCCCGAAATCGGCCGGGGTGAGCGTGCGCGCAAGGACGAAGACCGAAACGAGGCCGATGACGCGCATCGACCACGCAATCACGACGGCGATCACGCCGTTGCGATACACCTGGCCATCAGGCGCGGGTGCTGTTGGATCGGTCTTGTCGGTCATCGAAGGCCCATGAACGCATCGCCCCATCAAGCCGGGGCTCGCGCGACCATAGGGGCAATGTGCAAACACTTCGTAAGGATAACGTGCTGTTAGGACTGATCGATTAGTCAGGCGCTAATTCCGTGCGCAAATGAGGGGCTGATGCGACCGACAGCGATCCTGTTTTTCACAGGCCTGGCCATCTATTCGGCCGTGCTGGTGCTGACCGAGGCGGCGACCTCGCAGGATTACGTGCGTCATTATTTCGCCGATATCGACGGCGGCCGGCCTTTCCTCGCGATCAACACCACCTTGAGCACGCTGCTCCTGACGGGCGGCGCAATCCTGCTGGTCTTCGCAGCCACCGCCTCTGGCCAACCGCCCGTCGCGCGACGAACCTGGCTCTTGTGGTCGCAAGCGGGAATGCTCGCCTTCCTTGCTTTCGACGACCGGTTTCAGCTTCAGGAAGCGCTCGCCTACCGGATCGGTGTTGCCGACCATTTCATCATGATTTGCTGGGCCGGGATCGAAGCGGCGCTGATCCTGGCCTTTGCCCGGCGCGATAGCATCCCGGTGCGTGCATTCCTGCTGGTTGCGGCGGGCGCTGGGCTTTTCGCGATCATGATGGTCTTCGATGCGCTGGTCGCTCACGATGCCTTCCTGCGGCTTTCTCTCGAAGAACTCGCCAAGAGCTGGGCAGCCGCTATGTTCTTTGCCGCCTGCTGGGTCATGGCGCGGTTCCACTGCGGCTTTGACCGCGAAGCGCGAACGCTTGCACAGGTGACCGGCAACCTCGCTCCGCTGATGCCCGTTACCTGGCAAAGGCCCGTGTGATGAATGCAGGGCTTCGCGTTTTCGACCGGATCGATCCGGCCATGACCGATGCGGGAACGGCGCTCAGCCGGGCTCGGCAAAGCTCGATGTTTGACCGCGCCGACTGGTTCAGCGTTGCCGCGCGCCACGCAACAGACGGCGATCCGCTCATCATCAGGGGCGAGGAAAATGGATCGCGCTGCTGGCTGTTCCTGGCGCGCAAAGGCGGCTCGGCGACCGCTTTGAGCAATTGGTATTGCCTGCATTATCGCGTGGTTACCGAAGGCGAGAACCCGCCCTATGACCAACTCGCAGAAGGCTTGCGCGCAGCGAAAATCCACCATCTCAGGATCGACCCCATCGATGACGAGGCCGAACTGGCCGCAGCGCTGAAACAGCGCGGATGGCTCGTGCGGCGCGAACAGACCGACGTGTCGTGGCGGGTCGATGTCGAGGGGATGAGCTTCGATGAATTCTGGTCGGGACGCCCGTCACGCCTGCGCAACACGGCCAAGCGCAAGGCACGGAAAGCGAAGCTCGCATGCAAGGTGTTCAACCATCTCGACGCGGCGCTCTGGACCGAGGTGTGCGAGGTGTTCGAAAATAGCTGGAACAATCGCGCGAATTCACCCGATCTCACCCATGACGTCTTCCGCCACGAAGCCGATGCCGGGACCTTGCGACTCGGCATGGCCTACAAGGATGGCCGCCCGGTCGCAGCCCAGGTCTGGACGATCGAGCATGGCGTCGCGATCATTCACCTGCTGTCCTATCGCGAGGATGTCAGCAAGCTGGGTGCAGGCACGATCCTGACGCGGCACATGTTCGAGCACGTCCTCGACAACGAGGATGTGCGCACAATCGATTTCGGGATCGGCGATCACGCTTACAAGCGCGAATGGATGTCCTATCGCGTCCCGCTTCATACCCTGTCCGCCTATTACGCGCTGAGCCTGCCGGGTCTCGTCGCGATAGCCGGGATGGTCTTGCGCAAGCTTTCAGGCCTCCTTGGCCGCGGCGGCGCGCCCAAGGAAACGCGGCGGCATGCGCGCCGTTCGTGAAGCGCCATTGGACGCTTCCATCGCCGCGACTTGCCCACACGAGGCAAACGGGCCGCGCGCGCTCGTTCTTGCCGATGATATCGGGGTGTTCCTCTCGATTGCGCGCTCGCTTGGTCGTGCGGGGATAGCGGTCGATGTCGCGACCTGCTCGGCCGAATACCCGGGCCTTGCCTCGCGCCATATCGACAGCGTCCATCTCCTTCCTGGATTTCTTGATATGCCTGGCGCCTGGAAAGACGCGCTAAGAGCGCTCTGCCGGGAGCGCGGTTACGATCTCATCTTCGCGACCAATGACAGCAATCTCGATATGCTCGCCACGAGCGAGAACGCTCTTCCCCACGCGCGGCTGGCGATCGCCAATCGCGAAGCGCTCGCGGCCTTCGCCGACAAGGCGAGCACCAGGGTGCTGGCGCGCGAATACGGCGTGCCCACCGCGGACGGGATCGAAGCGGCTGCTTGGAGCGATCCTGCCCCGCTATGCGAGAGCCGCGGCTTCCCGCTGGTCATAAAGCCCGCCCGCCCTTTCCTTGCCGGGAGCGGCGAGGCCAAGCGCATGGCGCGGATCGCGCGCGATCAACGCGCCTTGCAACGCGCCCTCGCCGACTTCGCGGGGCGCGACATCGTCATCGAGGAATTTTTCGAAGGCGACGGCGTGGGCCTCTCGGTCCTCGCGGATCGCGGCGATATCCTCGCCGCCTGGCAGCATCGGCGGCTGGCGCAGGCGAGCGAGACCGGGCGCAGTTCGCGGCGGGTCGGCGAACCGCCCGACGCAGCCTTGCTTCAAGATGTGCGCAAGCTGGCCAGCGCCACCGTGCTCACCGGACCTGCCATGTTCGAATTTCGCCATGACCGGCCCAGCGGCAGGCACGTCCTGATCGAGGTCAATCCGCGCTATTGGGGCTCGCTTGCCCTGGCGTTGGCAGCGGGCGCCGATTTTCCGCTCTGGCACTGGCGCCTTCTCCATGGCGAGGCCGTTGGCGCGGCAGGATCGCCGATCAGCTTCCCGATCACCAAGACGAGCCTGACAGCGGAGTTCGACCGGATTTCCGACCTGCCAGCGGAGGGCTTCGGGTGGCTGACACGGGCGCTGGCACTCGCCGGTCTGATGGCAGCCGCATTGATCTTCCCGCAGCGCTTCGATGGCTGGACGAGCGACGACCCCGCGCCGCACCGCGCCGAATTGCGCGCGCTGGTCTCGCGCCTATGGAGCGCAGTCCAAAGGCGCCTGGCGTGATGCTAGCGCCTGAAATCCGGGCGCTCAGATATCGGGCAGGCGCTGCTCGGCAAAACCCCAGCCCGAGAGCGTCTTGCTGCCCGCGCGCCTGACGAGCTGGTCGGCGTCATCGATGCTGAACAGCTTGGCGTTTTCAAGCCCTTTCAACTCGTTCCAGCCGATCGGCACCGCGACGGGCGCACGGCTGCGGGCGCGCGCCGAATAGGGCAGCACCGCGGTCGCCCCGCGCTGGTTGCGAAGCCAGTCGATGAAGATCTTGCCCTTGCGCTTGGCCTTGCTCATCGTCGCGGTGAAGCGGTCGGGCTCGGCAATGCTGAGCGCCTCTGCAAAGCGACGCGCGAAGTCCTTGTGCGCCTCCCAGTCGTGGCCCGGGGTCAGGGGCACGACGACATGCACACCCTTCCCGCCCGACAGCATCGCAAAACTGACGAGCCCGATATCGGCCAGCCGCGCCCTGAGGTCTCGCGCGGCCGATTTGACATCGCCGAAATCCAGCCCTTCATCGGGGTCGAGGTCGAATATCATCCGGTCAGGCGCTTCGACATCATCGCTGCGCGAGGCCCAGCCATGAAACTCGATCGTCCCCATCTGCACGCATTGAAGGATGCCGCGTGCGTCGTCCACGAAGAGATAGTCCTCGCTCCCGCCGTCCTTTTCGCGGATCGGCAGCTGGTGAACCGCATCGCCGAAAGCGCCGCTGTCGTGCTTCTGGAAAAAGCATTTCTTCGCGCGGCCCTGCGGACAGCGCACGAGGCTGACCGGGCGGTGCCCGGCAAAGGGCAGCATGATGGCAGCAACCTCCTCGTAATAATCGGCCAATTCGCCCTTGGTCTGGCCGCTGTCGGGGAAGATCACCCGCTCGCGGCTCGAAATCTTGACCGCCGCAGAGCTCTTGGGCGCCTTCGCCGCTTTCTCGGGCCTCACTGATCTGGCTGGCTTGTCACTGCGCAGGCCCAGATAGCTGCCGTGGCGCACGTTCCCCTCGCCTGTAAACTCGGCAAAGGCGATCTCGGCGACCAGTTTGGGCGTCACCCAGCTCACCCCGCGCGCCTTGGCCTTGGGCACATCGAGCGGCGGGGTCTTGCGTTCGATCCGCTTGAGCTTGGGCGCCAGAGCGTCGAGGTCGTCGCTCGAGAAACCGGTCCCGACATTGCCCTTGTAAACCAGCTCGTCTCCCTCGTTCTGTGCGAGGAGCAGCGAGGAAAAGGGGCGTCCCTTCGCGGTGCTCCTTTTCCAGCCGACGATGACGAATTCCTGTCGCCGCGTGCACTTGACCTTGACCCAAGCCTTGCTGCGCGCATGGCGATAAGGCGCGTCGATCTTCTTTGCGATGATCCCTTCCTGGCCTGCCGCGCACATCGCTTCGTAAAGCTTTTCGCCCGCCCCGATGACGTGATCGGCAACTTGGATCGGCGGCTCGGCAGTGGCGAGCAGCGCCTCGAGCCGTTCCTTGCGCTCGATATTGGGCAGGCTGGCGAGGTCCTCGCCGCCCAGTTCAATAAGGTCGAAGGCGTGGAAGGAAAGCTTGTCGGCTTTCGATTGCGAACCGTAGCCGCGTTTCAGGACCTTTTGCAGGGTCGAGAAATCGGGATTGCCATCTGCATCATGCGCGGTAATTTCGCCATCGATCAGGCAGGAGGGAAGCTTGAGCGCGGCAATGGCATCGACGAGCGGGCCGAACTTGTCGGTCCAGTCCTTGCCGCTGCGGGTATAGACGCGCACCTTGTCGCCCTTGGCCGCGACCATGGCGCGATAGCCGTCGAACTTGATCTCGTGCATCCAGCGATTGCCGGTCGGAACGTCGTCGACAAGCGTTGCGAGTTGCGGCTTGCGAAACCCGGGCAATGGCGCGTTCTTGCGGCGCTTTGGTTTCTTTTGCGACTTGGCCGCATTGCGCGCCGAGGCCTTTTCCATCTGCGCGAGGAATGCCTCCTCGTCGCGCCCTTCGAGCGAATATTCGCCTTTGCGGTCAGCTGCGATCTCGGCCATGGATCGGCCGGTAAGGATCGAGGTCAGTTCGCGCTCGACCAGCACGTCGCCAGTTTGCGCGTGGTCATCCTTGAGCTTGCGCAAGAGCCAGTTCTCTCGTTTCTCGCCGGGTTTTTTCTTGAGCCGGACGAGCAGCCACTCGCCCTTCATCCGCTCGCCTTCGAGACAGAAATGGAGGTGCCCGTCTTCAAGATCGTCAGCGCTCTTGCCCTCGATCGGCGCCCAGCTGCCACGGTCCCACATCATCACCGTGCCGCCGCCATATTCGCCCTTGGGAATGGTGCCCTCGAACCCGGCATAGGACATCGGGTGGTCTTCGGTGCGCACGGCCAGCCGCTTGATATCGGGATCGGGCGATGGGCCCTTGGTCACCGCCCAGCTCTTCAGCACCCCGTCGACCTCCAGCCTCAAGTCCCAGTGCAGCCGGGTCGCATCGTGTTTCTGGACGATGAAGAGATCGCCGCTTTTGCTCGGCGCGCGCTTGCCCGCAGGTTCGGGAGTCCTGTCGAAATCGCGCTTGGCATTGTAGGCGGCGAGCGGGTCGGCAGGCGCTTTCCTTTTGCGCGCCATGTCACGAACTCTTGCGGCGCTTGGTCGTGGTCTTTGCCGAAGACTTCTTTGCGCTCTTGCCCTTTGCCTTGTCACCGACCGATTTCTTGAGCGCAGCCATCAGGTCGATCACGTTGTCGCCCGAAGCGGTCGGCGCATCGTCATCCTCGATGATCGCCTTGTTGCTCTTTGACTTCGCCTTCTTGTCGATCAGCTTGCGCAGCGCATCGACATAACGGTCCTCGAATTCGGAGGCGTTGAAGGGCGCGCTCTTATCCTCGATCAGCGTGGTGGCAAGGTCGAGCAGTTCCTTCTTCGGCTTGCCCTCGTCGATCTCGGAAAAGAACGCCTGCCCCTGCCGCACCTCGTCGGCATAGCGCAATGTTTCGAGCAGCAGGCCCTTGCCGCAAGGCTTGAGCGCAACCAGCTTTTCCGAGCCGCGCACCGATAGCTGGCCCAGCGCCACCTTCTTTGACTTGCGCAGCGCCTCGCGCAGGACGACGAAGGCTTCCTCGGCCAGGTCGTCCTTGGGGGCGACATAATACGGTTTCTCGAAATAGAGCGGGTCGATCTCGCAGAAATCGACGAATTGGACCAGTTCGAGCGTCTTGCGGCTCTCGATCTTGACCGCCTCGATCTCCTCGTTGTCGAGCAGGACATATTCGCCCTTGGAAATCTCGTAGCCCTTGATGATTTCGTCGCGATCGACCGGGCCGATCCCGGGCACGACCTTTTCGTAGGAGATGCGCTTGCCGCTGGGTTCGTGGATCTGGTTGAACCGGATCTTCGCGCCCGACTTGGTCGCCGAAAAGACCTCGACCGGGATCGAGACCAGGGCGAGCCTGATCTGACCCTGCCAGTATGCGCGTGCTGCCATGTGCAAAACCTCCAACTGCACAAAACAGCGCATGAACGCGGCAAAGGTTTCGCAAACCACCGCGCTGAGCGGGGCCAAAACGCCGATCGCTGTCGCTCGTCGGGGCCTGAGACGGGCCTGCGCACGCTCTCTGACACCCCTCGATTCCCCCGATGGAAGGGCCTCGCGCTTTATCCGAATGTTAAGAACTCCTTGCGATTACCCGTCCAATGAACCGCACTTTTTTCAAGTGGGGCGCATTGTCACTTCGCAGGGAAAATGACGCATGACGCTGAAATCGCAGCCTGAAATTCACCGGCGCGCACCGGGTCTGCCCGGAAACGCGGATTCGTCCCTCTGGGTCGATGAGTCCGGCAGCCTGTTGCCGATCGCAGCAATGGGTTTCCTCGTTCTTGCCGCGATCGTCGGCGGCGGGGTCGATCTGAGCCGTGCCTCGAAAGCCGAAAACCGGCTCCAGGCCGCGTGCGATGCGGGCGTTCTTGCAGGCCGCCGCGCGGTCTACATGAACGGGTTCGACGACGATGCGCAGGCCGAAGCCAATCGCTATTTCCTGAACAATTTCGAAGCGACCAGCCACGGCGCGTCCTCGGTCAGCTTCACGCCTTCCTCGAACGACAACGGCAACACGGTCGCTGCCAGCGCCCAGGCCGATGTCGAGACGACTATCATGAAAGCCTTTGGCTTCGACACCATCCCGATCACGGTGACCTGTTCGGCATCGATGGGCGTTGGCAATAGCGACGTGACCATGGTGCTCGACACCACCGGTTCGATGGGCTGGCGACTGACCTCTGGCGGCCCCACGAAGCTGTCGATGCTTCAGGACGCGATGAAGAATTTCTACGACACCGTGGCATCGTCCACCGCTGGGGGCAGCGCGCGGATCCGGTATGCATTCGTACCCTATTCCTCGACGGTGAATGTCGGCCAGCTGCTCTACAATGCCAATCCGGCCTGGCTCGTCGACAGCATGGACATACAGAGCCGCGTCGCGGTCTTCGGAACCGAGACAACGCAAGGCGATTTCGAAGGCTGGGACGATCCGACATATTCGAGCTCGAGCGGTCGCAGTTCGAGCCGCCTCGTCGACCAGGGAGTCTATGACAGCACCCAGCATTCCAGCCGCGGGGCGTGCAACCGGTCAAAGCCTAGCAATACAAGCTGGACCAATACCGGCTCCGCATCCTCCGAGAGCGAAACCAGCATCAACGAGGAAGGCCAGCAGGTCACCACAACTACCACGACCCAGACCCAGACCCGCACCCGCTATACCTGCGTGCGGCTGACGCGCCGCGAGGGCGGCCGGCGCATTCGCTATTTCGCGGTCTATTTCTACGAATACGAGCGGGACGAGTACGAATACGAATACGAAACCCGCGATCCGATCTACGAAGAAGAAACAGTGTCGGTTTTCGACCACTACGCGTTCCGCCAGGAAAATTACGACACCAGCGCCTACAAGACCTTTGCCGCGACTACGACACCGACCGGCGACGAAGGTGCCGACCAGACCTCGACCTGGGAAGGCTGCATCGAGGAGCGCGCTACCACCCCGGCTGACAGCTTCACCTTCACTGCGGGCAGCGGGATCACACCGGCGGCCGCGATCGATCTCGATATCGACAGCGTTCCGACGACCGATGACGATACCAAGTGGCGTCCGCTCTGGCCCGAGCTTGCTTATTACCGCACCGCCTGGGTCAGCACCCGTCGCGGCGGTTACTGGGACCTCACCGACGAGGACGAGACACGCAACGGGGGCAAGGCCTATTCGTTCTGTCCGCAAAGCGCGCGGCTGCTCGCGGAGATGTCGGAAACGGCGTTCGACAATTACACGGATTCGCTGCGCGCCGAAGGCAACACCTATCACGATCTCGGCATTCTCTGGGGCGCAAGGCTGAGCTCGCCGCAAGGCATCTTTGCCAGTAATGTCAACGTCGCCCCGCCCAATGGCGGCAATGTCGCCCGACACCTGATCTTCATGACCGATGGCCAAATGCAGCCGAATATCGCGGTGCAGACGGCCTATGGCATCGAATATCACGACAAGCGCGTGACCGGCGATGGTTCGGACAATCACACCGAACGCCACAACAGCCGTTTTGCGGCGCTGTGCGAGGCGGTGAAAGCCAAGGGCATTCGCCTGTGGGTGATCGCCTTTGCCACCGGTCTCAGCGACGCCATGAGCGAATGCGCCTCTGACAGCAGCGCCTTCACCGCGGACAACGCCTCCGAACTCAACGAGGCTTTCCAGGAAATCGCCAACGAAGTCGGCGAATTGCGGATCACCCAATGATGAAGCGAACCAAACTCAATCGCCTGGCGCGGCGGATCCGCGGCAACGAGGACGGGATGACCGTCGTCGAATTTGCCCTGATCGCGCCCACCTTCCTGCTCCTGATGATGGGCACTTTCGACATGGGCCACATGGTCTATGCCAATGCGGTCCTCAACGGCGCGGTGCAGACCGCTGCGCGTGACGCATCGCTAGAAGGCGGCGACACCAAGGCAGCCGACGATATGGTGATGGACCGGATCGACGGGATCATGCCGGGCGTGAAGCTCAAGACGAACCGGCGCAGCTATTACGATTTCGCCGATATCGAGCGCGCCGAACAGTGGAACGATTCCGACGACAACGGCATCTGCAATGACGGCGAGGCCTATACCGACGAGAACGGCAACGGCCAATGGGACGAGGATATCGGTGTCGAAGGCAATGGCGGCGCCAACGACGTTGTCATCTACACCGTCGAGGCCAAATACGAGCCGGTCTTCAACGTCCCCTTCATGCCAAAGCAGTGGAAGGAGCGCACCTTGCAATCCTCGGCGGTCAAGAAGAACCAGCCCTTCGCCAACCAATCGAGCTATTCATCGACAGCAGGGACATGCTGATGCCCACGATACCATTCGTTCGCAAACTTGCCGCGCGTCTGCGCAGGGACACGAGCGCAGTCTCGACCATCGAGTTCGGCTTCATGCTTCCCCTGTTCATTACCATGGGCATGACTGGGACCGAGCTTGCCTACATGGCGACGGTCAACATGCAGGTGAGCCAGGTCGCGACTTCGCTTGCCGATAACGCTTCGCGGCTGGGCCAGACCGACAACAGCGCGGTGACCCCGACCGTGACCGAGGCCGATATCGATTCGATCATGGAAGGTGCGTTGCGGCAGGGCCGGTCCTTCGGACTTGGCGAGAACGGGCGGATCATCCTGTCGAGCCTCGAATATCACAACACCACCGGACGGCAGTATTTCCACTGGCAAAGGTGCCGCGGCGATCTGGCGCGCAGCTCGGCCTATGGCGACGAGGACCAGAACAACGGGCTTGGCTCGCATCGCATCTACGGCGTGGGCTCCGCCACAAACCGGATCACTGCCGATGAAGGTTCGGCCGTGATGGTTGCCGAAATCGTCTATGATTACGAAGGCATCATCACCGGCGCGATCGGTCGCAATGTCCAGTTCCGGCAGGAAGCCATCTTCCTTATCCGCGACGACCGCAATCTCGAACCCGGGGTCACCGGCGACGACAGCCAGTCGCTTTGCGACGCGTGATCGCGCTGCCCTGCAAGGCCTGAAGGAGAGCCAAGCCCCATGGACAAGCGTATTGCCATCATGATCGCGGTCATGGTCCTCTTCACCATCCCGCTTGCAGTCGGCGAAGGGGGACCGCTCGACGGTATCAGCAAATCAGGGTCGATGGCGAACGACGATCACGTCGAAAAGGAAAGTGCGCCCCCGGCCCCGCCCCCGCAACAGGCCAGCGCTCCCGATCCCGGCTTCGCCGAACCCGATCCCGGTTTCGGAACGTTCGACTGGGCCGAACCCGATGGCTTTGCCGAGGTCACCGTGCCGTCAGCCCCGCGGCCGCGGCGCGCACCTCCCTCGCGCTCTGCCCCTCCAGGCACCGGCGAACTAAGCGCAGAACGGTTGAACCTCGAGATCTGATCGCCGCTGCACACGCATTGCAGCTGTCTGGGCCGAATTTAACGATCTCGCCCGATCAGGCAGCGCCACGCAACCAAAATCCACACCGGGTCTCGGCCCGGCAACCAATTGCGCAATTTGATATTTCAGGCCCGGGAACCAGCTTCCCGCGGCCCGTTCCTACGCGCCTTTCCTCCTGTATAAGTTTTTGGGAAACAAACAGCTTTCTCGTGCGTTCTATCGCGCACGATAGCCCATCCCGGCTGTCGTTCGGGATCACGAGGGACGTTAATTTTCATGGGTCAACAATTGGATGCAGATCCCAGGCTGGCAGTCGATCCGCAGAGATTGGCCAGCCTGTTCGAGCAAGCGCCGGGTTTCATGGCTGTTTTGCGCGGCAGCGATCATGTCTTCGAGCTTGCCAATCCCACGTTTTGCGAACTGGTCGGCAAGAATGACCTGATCGGAAAAAGTTTCGCCGCAGTGGCTCCCCACGCCACGGGCCGCAGGTTGCTGGGCCTTTTAAACCAGGTCTACCGGTCGGGCGACGCCCATATCGCCAAGGCAGAGGAGATGCGGCTCCAGGACCGCGAAGGCGCCGTATTTCTCGACTACGTGTTCCAGCCGATCAAGGACGAGACCGGCCGGGTCACTGGCATCTTCATCCAAGGCAACGATGTCACTGCCCGCGCCCGGGCCGAACGGTTTCAGGCCACCCAGAGCAGGCTGCTCGAATCCGCCTTCGAGGACAGGAGCCTCCCCGAGCTTCTCGAAATGCTCATCCTCGCGGTCGAGGAGCAGGCCGAGACCGAGGTGCTGGGTTCGATTCTTCTTTTTGACGAGGAACGCGAGCGGTTGCACCACGGTGCAGGCCCCAACCTTCCCGACGCTTATAACGAGGAGATCGACGGTATCGCGGTCGGTCCGCAAGTGGGTTCGTGCGGCACCGCGGCCTTCACGCGTCAGCCGGTCTATGTCACCGACATCCGCACCGATCCCAAATGGGCCGACTTCAAGGACCTTGCCCTCGAACATGGCCTGCTTTCGTGCTGGTCACTGCCGATCATTTCTTCGACCGGCAACGTGCTGGGCACTTTCGCGATGTATCATCGTCAGCCCCGCGCACCAGTTGACGCCGACATCGAACTGGTCGAATTCGTCATCCGCACTGCGGCTGTGATCATCGAGCGCAAGCAAGCGGAAATGGCCCTCGAGGAAGAGCGCCAGACACTCGAAATGCTCAATCAGACCGGCGAAGTGATCGCAGGCGAGCTCGATCTGGAACAGGTGGTCCAGCAGGTCACCGATGCCGCGGTCAAACTGATTGGCGCCGAGTTCGGGGCGTTCTTCTACAACACCGTGCAACAAGACGGCGCGTCCTATATGCTCTACACGCTTTCCGGCGTCGAAAGAGAAGCGTTCGAACGCTTTCCCATGCCTCGCAAGACAGAGGTATTCGCACCAACCTTCGATGGCACGGTCGTCGTGCGATCGGACGATATTACTGCCGATCCGCGCTATGGCCGCAATGACCCGCACAAGGGCATGCCCGAAGGCCACCTGCCGGTAACCAGCTATCTCGCGGTGCCGGTGAAATCGCGCTCGGGCGAGGTGATCGGAGGACTGTTCTTCGGCCATTCGGACAAGGGCCAGTTTACCGAGCGCCACGAACATCTCATCCTCGGCATCGCCGCCCAGGCCGCGATCGCGATCGACAATGCGCGGCTTTACCAGGCGGCCCAGGCCGAGATCCAGGAACGCAAACAGACCGAGGACGCGCTGCGCGAAGTCAGTCGGCGGTTCGATGCGGTGCTCAACAACACCCGCATGGCGGTGTTCCTGATGGATGAACGGCAGTTCTGCGTTTACGCGAATGCCGCGGCCGAAGAGCTTACCGGCTTCGCCTTCGAGGAATTGCAGGGCAAGGCCTTGCATGATGTCATTCACCACACCCGGCCAGACGGATCGCACTACCCGCTCGAGGAATGTCCGATCGACCGGGCCTTCCCAGAAAACGCGCAGACCGAAGGCGAGGAGGTCTTCGTCCACCGCGATGGATCGTTCTACCCGGTCCACTTCACCGCCTCCCCGATCCGCGATGAAGCCTCGAACACGATCGGAACCATCATCGAGGTACGCAATATCGCCGATGAACGGGAGCGCGCCTCCGAACTTGCCGAAGCGTTGAAGGCCAAGGATATCCTGCTGCACGAGGTCAATCACCGCGTGAAGAACAGCCTCCAGGTGGTGACCTCGCTGCTGACGCTGCAAGCGCGCAAGGCCGAGGACGAAAACCTCGTCAACAGCCTTCAGGAAGCGCGCAACCGCGTGGCGGTGATTGCTGCCATGCACCAGAGGCTTTATTCGACCAGCGATCACGACCATGTCGATTTCGGCGACTACCTTGCAGACCTTGCCGACGAAGCCATGCAATCGATGGGTTCGGGCGACCGCATCAAGTTGCACGCCGCGATTGATCGGGGAATCGTGATGAACCTGCGACAGGCCGTTCCGCTGGCGCTTGTGGTCAGCGAACTGATCACCAATGCTATCAAATATGCCTATCCCGACGATGCAGCGGGCGAGGTATTCGTCGGGCTCGACGACAGGGGCGACCATGTCGCGATTTGCATCCACGACGAGGGTGTCGGCCTGCCCGACGGATTCGATCCCTCGCAATCGGCCGGTCTAGGCATGAAGATCGTTACCTCGCTCCTTCGCCAGGTGCGAGGCGAATTCTCGCTTCCCGAAACATCGAGGGGAGCGCGGTTCGATATCAAGATACCGGTTGATCAGGAGGACGATTGATGGCTCCCCCCTCCCAGCCATCTGATAACAAACGCGGGCTAAGCGTGTTGATCGTCGAGGACGAGGCGCTCGTCGCGATGGACCTCGAATTCATGCTCGAGGATACCGGCCATGCGGCGATCGCTCTGGCCGACAGTCTCGAGACGGCGATCAAGGCGGTCGAAGCGGAACGGCCCGATATCGCTCTTGTCGATATCCAGCTGGCTTTCGGAGAGAGCGGCCTCGAAGTCGCCAAGGAACTGACCGAGCGCGGCATCCCAGTCTTGTTCTCGACCGGCAATTGCCCCGGCGAGGCAGGACGACCGCTGGCGATGGGCTGCATGCACAAACCGATCGTCGAACGCAGCCTGCGCGCAGCGCTAAAGGCGGCCGAGGCAAGGATCGAGGGCCGCGAGGTTTCGAGGCTGCCATCCTCGGTGCATTTCTACTGAGGGGCTTGGGCCGCCTGACAGGATTCCCCGCGCCCTGCTTGACCGGTGGAGTTCGGCAAGCTGGCAAATGATGCAGGTGGCGTACGTCGCTCGCCAACTTGGGCTTTCAGGAACGATCACCGCCCTTTCTCGCTGTTCCAGCAACAGGGGAAAAACGCATGAGTTTATTTTCGAAAATTCTGCTCGCCTTCGCGGCTCTCATTCTCGGCCTCATGCTGATCTCGCTTATCCCCAGCGATATGTGGCTCGTGCGCACGATCGACCTCGTCCGCGAACCTTTGTCCTACCTCGCCTTGCTGCTGCTTGTGATATCGCTGATCGCAGGCAGTTCGCTTCGCTGGGTCACAGCGGCGATGCTGACCCTCGCGCTCGCGATCAACGTCTATCGGGTCTGGCCCTATATGCCGGTCGCAGTTACCGAGATCGCGCTTGCGGAAAATGGGGCGAGCAACGACCGCTGCTTCACCGCGGTCTCAGCCAACGTCAAGGTCAAGAACTCGGATTACGACCGCTTAATCGACCAATTGCGGCGTTACGATCCAGATGTCGTGTTCCTGATGGAAACCGACCAGGCCTGGGTCAGAGAGCTCGAGGGGTTCCTTGCGCAATACCCGCATGTCGATCGGCATCCTCAGCCCGAGGCATTCGGACTGGTCTTCGCAAGCCGGATCCCGGTCGCAAAGTCGAACATCGTCGAAAACACTCACCGCGACACGCCCACGCTTTATGCGACGCTGCAACCTGCAAACGGCGCGCAGGTCGAATTCATCGGCTTGCACCCCAAGCCGCCGCTACCCGGATGGGACACCGATCTTCGCGACCAGAACATTGTCAATGCCGGGGTGCAAACCCCTGATCGCCTGCCCGACGCCATCGTAATGGGCGATTTCAACGATGTCCCCTGGTCGCGCACCACGACCCAGTTTCGCGAGCAGGGCGACTGGCGCGACCCCAGGGTGGGCCGCGGCACGTACCCGACCTTCCCCTCCGACCTCCTGATGCTGGGCTGGCCGCTCGACCAGATCATGGTGAAGGGCCGGCTCGAACTCGATGCCTTCGAGGTCATGCCGGCAAACGGGTCCGATCACCGCGCCGTCTGGGCGCGGCTCTGTGCGAGCGGCTGAAGCAGCTTTCAGAACGACCCGAAAAGAAACCGGAGCGCGAGCCCCCCGCCTCGCGCTCCGCCGTTCCCGTAGGGACTTTGCCCAGGGGTCAGGGAACGGGAACACCGCCTTGAGAGACAGTGGCGCTGTTGAACGAGCCGGTCTGGTTGACGACAGAAACCTGGCCCGCACCGACCTGCGTGACGAGCGCGGTCAGCTGGTCGCCTGTCTGGAGGATCGTGCTTTCAAGCTCGCTGCCATCCTGTTCGAGCCTAGCAGTGGACTGTGTCGTGGTTTGCTCGATTGCCGAAACATTGTCCGCTCCCTTCTGGGTCGTCCAGGCCTCGCTTGCGGCACTGTCGGCATTCTGGATGGTCACCGCGCGGTGGCGCTCGCCTTCCTGCCCGATATAGGCATAGGCCACCGAAGCGATCTGCGTGATCGAGGCATTGCTGTTGGCTCCATCTTGCGAGACGAAGGCCTTTGCGGGCCTTTCTGCACCCAAGTAAGAATTACTGTCCGGATAAGGATAGTCGCCGCTCCAGCCTGGGTTCTGATCGATTTGTGCAACCTGTCCTTCGCCGGTTTGCAAGATCTGCGTCTCGCCGAAATCGGCATCCTGATTGATTACAGCGTCGTTGCGCATGCCTTCCTGGCGGATGAAGGTCCGCAATTCCCAGCCCCGTTGACTGACTTGCAAGCGGTGTTCCGATCCCGTCTGCTCCAGTTGCGCACTCGTGTATCCCGCAGATTGGTCGGCCCTCGCCAAATTGTCCGATCCGGTTTGCACCAAGATTAAGTCCTGCCCTTTGCCTGACGGAAGTATCTGGGTAAGTTCGGCGCGGTTCCGGTCGCCAAGCTGCTCCGCATCGACCAACGCCCGCTCGCCAGTTTGGTCGACAGTAAGATGGTTTTGATCTCCCTCCTGGTAGCCGGACACGTTGAGACGATGGCCGTTCTGGGTGAGGTCGGCAAAGTTGTCATCGCCGGTTTGCGTGCTGCGTACTTGCGAGTATGCCAAGTGCGATTCAGCCGTTGCATCCTGCAGGATTTCAGTGTGGTTGTTCGCACCCGTCTGAATAACCTGCGCCCAGCCCGATTCCCCTGACTGCGTGATAAAAGCCTTTCCGAAATAGGACGAAATCTGGAGAACCTGCGCGCTGTCGGAATCTCCCGTTTGTACGAGCTCAACCTCGTTGTCGTCGCCAACTTGATAGATGTGCCGAAAAGGCAACCACCCGCCGCCGCGGAATGCCCAAGCCACTATCGGAGATTCCACCTTGTCATCGAGGAAAGCGCGCGCCTGGTTCCGCTCCCCGGTCTGCTCGGCAACAAGGTGAGGAAATTGACCATGGGGCCAGTCGGCAAGGGTATTATGGAAGGCAACAACAGCATTGTCGTTGCCGATCTGGCTCACCTCGATCACGCCCCGGTTACCGTTGGCAGATTGTAACACGGTCGAGGAATTGCGGTCGCCTTCCTGCAGGATCGTGGCAATCTGCTCATTGCCAGCCTGCTCGATCGTCGAAACGTTAGCCGAACCGATCTGATCGATCGTGATCGTGCCGTCCTCACCGGTCTGGTCAACGGTGCTCTGATTGTCCTGAGCCGCAGCGCTTGCGGCAATCGCGACAGCCGCCGCGAATGTTCCTGCCTTGCATACCGTCTTCATGGTCTTGGTCCCCCTCATCTCTCGAGCCAAGGGATAGGACCGGGCAGCCACGAAAACCTGATGGAAAAGCTTAGGAATTTCTTATGGCCGCCCCGGCGCGCGGAAAATGCTTGTCTTTCAGTTGCTTAATTCGCGTCTGAAAGATCCATTCCCGCCAATTCCAGCCCGCGCGCAAACAGGTCCTGCAGCTCGGGCGAGCGATAGGTCCAGCGCTCAATCGCCTTTTCGCGAAAGCCGGTGAGGTCATCGCCCCACAGCGCGAGCATTTCGCCAAGTGCTGCCTTTGCCTCGTCCTCGCGTCCCATGAGGCCAAGCACAATCGCGCGCACATAAGGGTCGGCGTAATAGAGCGGCATCTGCACCATCTCTGCCCATTCGATCGCGCGCTCGTAATCGCCTGCAATCAAGTCGGCAAAGATATGCGCGAAGCGATACCAGCCCGGATGATCGGGGTTGAGCGCCATTGCTCGCAAGCTCAGCTCGACCCCGCGCTCGCGGTCGCCGCCATAGGTCATCATGATCCCGATCATCGCCATCGCATCGGAATCGTAAGGGTTGAGATCGATCGCCTTGTTTGCCGCGCTTTTGAACGAGCCATATTCACGGCGGAAGAAGTGCACCTCGGCAAGGCAGAACTGGGCATAGGCGTTGCGCGGGTCGATCTGGATCGCGCGGCGAGCCATTTCCAGCGCGCGGTCGGTGCTGCCGGGAAGCGGGTTGAACTCGTGCTTGTGCTCCTCGATCGCGATATAGGCCGATGCCGCCCAGACATCGGCGCTGCCCGGCGCGTGTTCGCGCGCACGTTCAAGCGCCTCGCGCGTTTCAAGATGGTCCTCCTCGTTGACGCGCTCCTTGAACAGGAAGGTGCGCACCACCGCTTCGGCCGAACCGAGCGCCGCGTCGGACTTGCCGCTCGCGATTCCCGCAAAGGCGGTCGCCATCATGCGCCCGTGCTGATCGCCGAGCGAGGCGATGATGGTGTGCGTGATCGCCTCGATCGCGGCATAGGGATCGCTGCTGTCATCGAGCGGGGCTTCGTAGGTGCGCGACCAGATGATCGCTTCGTCGAGCTGGTCGATAAGCCGCACGGTGATCTTGATCTGCCCGGACGATTGCCAGTGGCGCCCTTCGAGCCGAAAGCGCGTTTCGGAACTGGTGCCACTGGCCCTTCGCGGCCGCAGCCAGGAAAAGCGCGAAAGCCCGTCGGCAATTTCAGCGCCGATATCGAGCAGCGGAGCCTCGCCCGCGCTTGTGAAAGGCATGATGCCGATCGAGGTGAGGTGCTGGCCGGTTGCAAGCGCCGGCGGAGGCGCGGGGGCCTCCTGTGCGAGCGGGCGAACCGGCTCGGCCAGGCGATAGCCGCGCTTTGGCACTGTCTCGATCAGGTTGCGCTCCACCCCGCAGGACCGGATCGCCTTGCGCAGTAGTGAGATCGCCCGGCTCAGGCTCTCATCGGAACCGAAACGATTGCCCCAGACCCTGTCGATCAGGTGACCGCGCGAAAGCACCGCGCCCGGCGTTTCGGTGAAAGCGACCAGCAGTGCCGCGACCACTGGCTCCAGACGAATGGTGTGACCATTGCCTGAAATCTCGGCGGCGTCGAAATCCGCGGTGATAGGGCCGATGTTCAGCCGACCCTGTTCGGAATCCGCGTTCTCGCGCTGGGGAGCCATGGTCATGAACCAGGATTAACGCCTTGGAAGCGGTAAGAAAAGGCAGGTGGCGAAATCCTTGCAAAGCGCCTTGACGCGCGTGTTCGCAAAGCCGTGGCAGCAAGGTTGCAAATCGGCATTTCGCGCGAAAAACAGATTTTGTGATCGACGGGTTTTGATGGCGGGGGAAGAATCGCGCGATTAGCGGGTCAGGTCTTCACAACGTTTCTGGCAAGCGTCTTGAAGCGCCCTCCCCCATCCTCTCGGACCGAAATCGTAAGATTGCCGCCAGCACTGCGATTGAGATCCTCGACCGTCCCAGCCCGGCCCTTGTGCTTGCCGCCCACCACCTGACAGTGGTCACCATTGCTGACGTGACATGACAGATCGGTCATCAACTCGCCTCCAGGCTGACAACCTAAGCGAGAAATCTATGAATTGGTAGCGGGGGAGGGACTCGAACCCCCGACACGAGGATTGTGATTCTAACGGAAATTAGGCGTAGACGCGTCAATATGGACAGGTCCGGCCTGACAGCTTGCGAACCGATCTTCGGTGCGTCACCAATTGCGCAAAGCGCTGCTTCCTTTCGACACACGAAACGATGCGGCAGATCACGCGTTATCCGAGCGAAAGGAAGCAGCAAAGTTCATGACTGACACCGACCACTCACTCCTTCGCGCCACCGAGATTATCAGAAGGGCTAAAGCCGAAAAGGCCCAGCGCCCTTCGATCGCGGGCTTCTTCGATGAGGCGACGAACACGGTCACCTATGTCGTGCACGACCCTGCGACATGCGAAGCAGCGATCATTGATTCGGTGCTCGATTTCCAAGCGGCCTCGGGCCGCACTTCGAACGGATCTGCCGATCTTGTCGTCGAATATGTCCGCAAGCACGATCTCACGGTCACCTGGATCCTCGAAACTCATGCCCATGCCGACCACATCTCCGCCGCGCCTTATTTGCAGGAACGGTTAGGAGGCAAGCTCGGCATCGGCCGCGACATCATTCGCGTGCAGGAAGTGTTCGGCAAGCTGTTCAATGCCGGCACCGATTTTGAGCGCGACGGTTCGCAATTCGATCAACTGTTCGACGACGGCGACTGCATCTCCATCGGCTCGATCGAGGGGATCGCTCTGCATGTCCCTGGCCACACGCCCGCCGATATGGCTTTCATCTTCGGCGATGCGGCCTTTGTCGGAGACACTGTTTTCATGCCCGATTTCGGGACCGCACGCGCCGATTTCCCCGGCGGCGATGCGGGCGAGCTTTACCGTTCGATCCGACGCCTGCTCTCGTTGCCAAACGAAACGCGGCTATTCCTGTGCCACGATTACAAGGCGCCGGGCCGCGATGAATATGCCTGGGAAACCACCGTCAAGCAGCAGCGCGAGGAGAACGTCCACGTGCGCGATGGCGTAACCGAAGAAGAATTTGTCGCGATGCGCACGGGCCGTGACAAGGAATTGCCGATGCCCAAGTTGATCATGCCCTCGGTCCAGGTAAATATCCGCGGCGGCCGACTTCCCGAACCCGAGGAGAACGGGGTGAGCTACATCAAGATTCCGGTGAACGCGGTATGATGCTGCCTGGCTTTCCCGATGCCGCCCCGCTCGCAGGACTTGTCGGCGGGATCATGATCGGTCTCGCAGCGGCGCTGATGTTGCTGGGCGCAGGCCGTATCGCCGGAGTATCTGGCCTCGCCGCGCGCGCCTTTGGCCTGTCCGAAGGTGGTCCGCCACGCGGCGCGGCTTGGGCCTTCTTGATCGGCCTGCCGCTCGGTGCGCTGATCGTCGCGCTGGCATCCGGCGGAATCGAGGCGCAATTCACCGGCTATGGCCCTATCCTGATCGCAGGGCTGCTTGTCGGTGTCGGAACGCGGATTGGCAGCGGCTGCACCAGTGGGCACGGCGTGTGTGGGGTCAGCCGTCTGTCGCAGCGTTCGATTGTGGCCACCGTCACTTTCATGGCCGCCGGGATTGCCACGGTCGCGGTGATGAACGCGGCTGGATGGGAGGTGCTGTAATGCGTGCACCCGTTATCGTCTCGCTCGCTTCGGGCACCCTGTTCGGCGCCGGTCTTGCCGTCGGCGGCATGACCAATCCCGCGCGTGTGCGCGGCTTCCTCGACATCTTAGGTGATTGGGACCCGACCCTCGCCTTCGTCATGGGGGGTGCCCTGATCGTCATGGCGATCGCCTGGGTCATCCAGCGCCGGATGGCGAGCCCTGCCTTCGCTGGCGAGTTCGCGCTTCCCGACACGAGCAATCTCACCCCGCGCCTCATCGGCGGTTCGGCACTCTTCGGGATCGGCTGGGGGATTGCCGGGCTGTGCCCCGGTCCCGGCTTTGCCGCCCTCGCGATCGAGCCTGCCAAGGCCGCAGCTTTCGTCGTCGCCATGCTTGTCGGGATGGGCCTATCCCGGCTTGCCCCGTAACTGGATCGGAAATTTGGCATAAATGACAAAGGCCGGCGAACTGCTTGCGCGATACATGCCCATCTTCGAATGGGGTCGCAGCTATGACCGAACGGTCCTGACCAGCGATCTGACAGCGGCGGTGATTGTCACGATAATGCTGATCCCGCAAAGCCTCGCCTATGCGCTGCTCGCCGGATTGCCACCGATTGTCGGGCTCTATGCCTCGATCCTGCCACTGGTCGTATATGCGCTATTCGGCACCAGCCGCACGCTCGCGGTTGGCCCAGTCGCAGTGCTCTCGTTGATGACGGCCTCTGCCGCCGGCACAGTGGCCGCACAGCGAACTGCTGAATACCTCGAGGCCGCCATCACGCTCGCCGCCTTGTCGGGCGTGATGCTGACAGTGCTCGGCCTCTTGCGGCTTGGATTTCTCGCAAACCTGCTGTCGCACCCTGTCATCAGCGGATTCATCACAGCGAGCGGTATCCTGATCGCCACCAGCCAGGTGAAGCATATCATCGGGGTGAGCGCGGGCGGCGACAACTGGCCCGAAATGCTCGGCTCGCTCGCCGTAGCGATTGGCGGGATCAATATCTGGACGCTCGCCATCGGCGTCCCTGCCCTCGCCTTCCTGTTCTGGGTGCGCAGCGGCTTCAAGGCCACCTTAATGAGGCTTGGCGTGCCGCCCCGCCCCGCAGACATTACCGCAAAGGCCGGTCCAGTGATCGCGGTCGTTCTTACGATCCTTGCCGCGATCGCCTTCGACCTCGAAAAAAAGAACGTCGCGCTGGTCGGCGAAATCCCGTCCGGACTACCACCGTTCGCCGTTCCGTCCACCGACCTTGCGCTGATCGAACAGCTCTGGGTGCCCGCGCTGTTGATCTCGATCATCGGTTTTGTCGAAAGCGTTTCGGTCGCTCAGACGCTTGCTGCCAAGCGTCGCCAGCGCATTTCGCCTGACCAGGAGCTGGTAGGCCTTGGCGCATCGAACATCGCAAGCGCCTTTTCGGGCGGCTACCCGGTCACAGGCGGCTTCGCGCGCTCGGCAGTCAACTTCGATGCTGGCGCGCAGACGCCAGCGGCAGGAGCCTTCACTGCGGGCGGGATCGCCTTGGCCTCGCTTTTCCTCACCCCGCTGCTCGCATCGCTACCGATCGCAACGCTTGCCGCCACGATCATCGTCGCCGTGCTCAGCCTCGTCGATCTCAAGACCCCTGCCCAGCTCTGGCGCTATTCCAAGGCCGATTTTGCAGCACATATCGCCACCATCGCGATCACGCTCATTTACGGTGTCGAGATGGGCGTGATCGCGGGCGTCACCGTGGGGCTGCTGCTCTACCTGTGGCGCGCCTCGCGCCCGCACGCCGCGATCGTAGGCCGCGTGCCGGAGACCGAGCACTTCCGCAATGTCGAGCGCCATTCGGTTTTTACCGTGCCGCACGTCCTTTCGATCCGGATCGATGAAAGCCTCACATATCTCAACGCCCGCTGGCTCGAGGAATATGTTCTTGAACGCGTTGCCGACCAGCCCGAAGTGCGCCACGTCATCCTGATGTGCAGCGCAGTGAACGAGATCGATGCATCTGGCCTCGAAAGCCTCGAGGCGATCAATCATCGCCTGTTGGATGCCGGAATCGGCATGCACCTTTCAGAGGTGAAGGGGCCAGTGATGGACCGGTTGAAACGCACCCATTTCCTCGATGAACTTAACGGCAGGGTCTATCTCTCGCAGAACCGCGCCTTTCGCGAATTGTCACGCGATGATGGCAAGACGGCCCCTCCAGCAGACGACCTTGCGCGCGGCATGATCTGACAAGCGATTCAGCGGAACCGGGCGCCTCCATTTGTCATTGACGAGGCAAGGAGGACGCCAATGATACTCGAGAAAATCAAGACCCCCGGCCTTTCGCACCTTTCCTACCTGATCGGATCGGGCGGGCAGGCCGCCGTCATCGACCCGCGCCGCGACTGCGACATCTATGTCGAGAAAGCGCGTAGCGAAGGACTGCGGATCACCCACATCTTCGAGACCCACCGCAACGAGGACCTTGTTTCGGGCGCACCGATACTCGCCGCAATGACCGGCGCCGAGGTCTTACACGGACCCAATGCGGACGGAGATGTCGTCTATGCCCGGACCACGCACGACGGCGATAGCCACAAGATCGGTCAGCTCGAGATCCGCACGCTAGAGACGCCCGGCCATACATTCGACCATTGCGCCTACGCGATCTTCGACAGCGAATACCCTGACAAGGCGGTCGGAGTGTTCACCGGCGACGCGCTGTTTGTCGGCGATGTCGGCCGAACCGATTTTTATCCCGATCGCAAGCGCGAAGTCGCAAGTCTTCTTTACGATTCGCTGCGCAAGATCTGCGATCTGGGCGACCAGGCGATCATCTATCCCGCTCATGGCGCAGGCTCGGTCTGCGGCTCGGGCATGGCCGAGCGCGAGTTTTCGACCGTGGGTCATGAACGGCGCAACAATCCCCTGCTCCAGATAGCCGATCGCGAGGCTTTCATCGAGCGCAAGGTCAACGAAAATCATTACCAGCCGCCCTATTTCCGGCTGATGGAGCACCTGAACCTGGTGGGCGGCGAGTCAGCACCGCGCGTGCTCAAGCCCCAGCCGATGAGCCTTGGCGAACTGTCGTCATGCGATGCCGACAAGGTGATCGATGTCCGCGAGCCGCTTGCCTACGCAGCGGGGCATCTGCCGGGCAGCATCAATCTGCCAGTCGGCATGATCCCGGCCTTCGCCGGATGGTTCGTTGCCGAAGGCGAAAAGCTCGCGTTGGTGGCTTCTTCGCATGACCAGCTTTCGTCCTCGATGGAGCATCTAGTCAGGATTGCGCTCGACAACATCGTGGGGGGTTATGTCGGGGTGGTTCCAGCTGCAGCCTCGGGGAAAAGCATGCGCTCGATCCCGATGATCGGCACGGAAGAAGTCGAACGCCGTCTTCAGGAAAAGTCCGGCGACTGGACCCTGCTCGACGTGCGAGATGCGGACGAGCGGCAGGCGCAGGCGATCGAAGGATCTCGCCACATTTACGTCGGCGAGCTCCACGAAAAGTGGAAAGACCTCGATCCCGGCCAGCGATATACCCTCATGTGTGCAAGTGGTATGCGTGCAACCGTTGCCGCTGGCTGGCTCGATGCGCATGGGTTCGACCAGCTAGACGTCTACCTGGGTTCGATGGGCGCCTGGAAGGCAGCGCATTCTTGATCGGTTTCTCGCTAAGGCAGCCAATAGCCCCCGTTCCAACTCACCCATGAGGTCTACGTCCTTCCCGGCCTTGTGAGACGGTGGACATCGGACCATTATCGGCTGGTTCGGTTGAGGACCGGCGTGAGCAATCGCCCCACCGGTCTTGTGCCTTGGGCATGTCAGAATTTTGGTAGCGGAGGAGGAACGTATAGTGAACTAATAACTATATGAATTTCAGATAGAAAACGGAATTTGGCGCTCTGAATACCCCCAGCGATACCCCCAGAAGCTGGACTTTGCGCCAAGTCGTTTGTTCCCAGCGGCCAATTGATCCGGCGGGTAACGGATGACCGCCGCTCACCTCTCGCTCGGGCAAGATCTTGAAGTTGGAATTGAATTCAGATGCAGTGTGGGCCTGCTACGATCCAACAGCTCTCTCGTGCGTGGAACTTGACCATAGATCGCTGCGGAATTGAGAAGATAAAGCTCGTCACGCGGTCTCAAGGCCGCCGCGTTTTTTTGGGTTTAAGCGCGAAAGTATCCACGATCGCCGGGTTCTTCGACGCGTGATAGGTCCTCCGCGCATTCCAGATCTTGAAGTTCCGATAAAACGGCACGGTCGGATAAAGATGGTGGACGAGATGGTAGTTCTGCGAGAGCAGCGCAGGCGTCAGTAACCACTCCATGCCCACCCGGTTTGACGTGCACCGATAGCGGTCCTCCTTCGCACTGACCTCATGTGGGTGGTGAGGAAGGAAATCGAACACGAACACGATGAATAGCTTGGCGAGCCGTGTCGGTAGTAAGAACAGCAACAGATACAAGTCCAGCCACCCAAGCAGCGCCATCACTGTGACGACTCCAATCGCAGAGACCAGCGACAGGGCAAACTCGACCTTCTCCCTCTTTGGCCTCCTGCGGAAATTCTCCCGCTTCAGATAATTGCTGAAATAGACGAAATCGATGGTCAGCCATCGGAGTGGCAGAAGCCATGCCGGACCGCGTCCACAATAGGTATCCGGATCCTTTTCGTGATCGTTCGTGAACTTGTGGTGCTGCATGTGGATGAAGCGAAACAGCACGAAGAACGGACCTGGTTCGAGCAGCAGCATCGCGGCCCGCCCCGCCCAATCGTTCACCTTCTGGTTTGAGCTCACAGCGCTGTGGGTCGCGTCGTGAGCCACGGTGAAAGCCATGTACGAAGCGCCCGTGTTGAACAGGATTGTCCAGAGCAGAGGTAATGCTCCCTCGACATAAGCGAAGGTCGAAAGACTGAAGATCGCATGCGCGCCAAGCAGAAGCATGATGGTGGGCCACGCGACCTTGGGTCGCTTGATGAGCGCCTTGAACAGCGCGGGATCATCGGCCTGCAAGACGTTGGTGGGGTCTTGACTCATTTCCAAGGTCCGTTGCGATGTTTGACCAAGGTCGCCCATTGACTGAAGCAATCTATTTGCACTATTAGTGCCATAACATGCAGAATTGGCAATCACAAGAAGAGACTGAAACTTGACCTACACGCTCTATGGAATGGCCGGATCACTCTACACGGCAAGGGCGCGGTCCTACATGCGCATGCATGCTGTGCCTTTTGCTGAAGTGAAAGCCGGCAGCGAGGAGTTCACAGGCGAGATCGTCCCGCAGATTGGTCGCTGGATCATACCCGTGATCAAAACCCCTGAAGGCTCGATCGTTCAGGACGGCGCAGACATTATCGATCACTTGGATGGGGCTGGGTTCAGTAAGAACCCGATCTATCCTGCTGACCCTAAGCTGCTGACCATAGCGCACCTGTTCGAGATATTTGGATCGCACGGTCTCCTTCGCCCTGCGATGCATTATCGCTGGAACTTCGACGAAGTGAACCTGCCGTTTCTGCGAGAAACCTTCCGCGATGTGCTCCCATCGGGCCTTCCCAAAGAGGCAGAAGATGCAGCTTTCCTACACGCCAGCGGCCGCATGAGAAAGGCGGCCGAAGTGTTCGGGGTCAATCCCCAAACCTACAAACTAGTCGAGGGGAGCTACGCCCAATTCCTGTTGCTCATGGAGCGACATCTGAGAGAATATCCTTTCATTCTCGGGGGCCATGCAACCATTGCCGACTACGGCTTGATCGGCGCGATGTATGCTCACCTCGCCCGTGACCCTGTTCCATTGCGGTTGATGCAAGTCAGTGCTCCCAATGTGTTCCGCTGGGTCGAGCGAATGAACATGGCCGAAGTCTTCGTGGACGAGGCGATGGCAGTCTCCAAAGGCCAATTGGCGACAGGCGAGGACCTGCCCGAGAGCCTTCTTCAGCTCATGCGCTACATCGCTGACGACTACCTTCCTGAAATTGCGGCGCATGTGGAGCGCGCCAACAGTTGGCTGGAGCGTCATCCGGAAGTCGAAACAGGGTCGCCAACCAACAACAAGTCGATGAAGAGCGGCATTGGATTGGCACCATTTGAATGGAGAGGCGCTTCAATCGAAACGGTCGTCATCCCTTATCGTTTCTATCTCCTGCAACGGATGCAGGATGCGTTTAAGCGCCAGCCGCAGGACGACCAGGCTGCAATCCGCAACGTATTTGAAAACACAGGGCTCGGAAACCTATTCAGCCTGCGCACTGGCCGCCGGATGGAGCGCCAAGACAATCGAGAAGTCTGGGGAGACATCCAAGAATAAGCGGCGACCGCTCTCTCTACTCCGTAGAACAGCGCCTAGTTGCGTCTTGCCGCTGCAAGCTCGCGTGCTGTCACCACACCATCTGCATTCTTGTCCACCCTCTCAAATGCAGTTCCATAGGCGCCAAGGCGGCGCACCATGCCTGCACGACCCAATCCATCTTCTGCATTTGCATTGATGAAATTTCTGAACTCTGCCCGAGTCAGCTTCCCGTCTTTATCTTCGTCCGCCTGCTGGAAATTCTCTCGCGCCTTGGCTTGGTCGTCAGCTTCTCCGTTCGCCAGCAAAGGCGAGGCAAAGAGCAGGGCGGAGGCAGCAACAATTTTAGAGATTTTCATAAGGCCATCTCCTGCATAGCGAGAATATCAAAGCGAAATCATGATCCCGCGATTGGGCGAGACCTTGTTGTCGAGCATATCGCACCAGATTTGAGCGACATCGTTTGAACCTGAGATGGCTTCAACCGCAATCTGATCCGAGATCGATTTAGCAATCGCTGCGCCTGCCTCGGAGCCACGCCGCCAAATCTCACCCTGGCCCCACTCCGCATCGCGTTTCGCAATGTGGCCGGGTGCGAAAAAAAACTTCGGCTTAGCGCCGGGTAGGTCTTTTGCGCGTCCCCGCTCAGCCTCCCAATGAGTCGCACCAACGATGCAGCTCTCCACCATGTTCTCGCCAAACAGATGATGCAGCTTGCTGGTGAGCGGACCATCGCCAGACATATCGACCCAAGCGGTAGGCACACCCGCATCGATCGTGGCTTCATCGCCATATGTCACGATCTGATCGCAGCAATTGAGGTTTTCGACAAAACCAACGCTACGCGGTGAAGTCAGTCCTACGATTGTCTTTTCGAGCGCCGGATCGTTCTTGAGCAGATGCGCGAGACCAAAGCCGGTTTTGGACGACACCGAGCCGATCACGATCTGCTTCGCACCGAAAAACTCGTTGTCGATCAGATAGTCATAGAGAACAAAGGACGTCACGAAGAGCGGGAAGAGAAGGCAACGCTCGTTCTCAAGAGACTTCAGATAATCTGGCTCTCCCGCAGTGCGTAGATATTGGTTGTAGAGTGCGGGCAGCGCAGCGCGATGTGGGCTTCCATCCATAAACAAGTCGGCGGCCACCTGGCCGGGTTGCAAAACGACCTCGTTTGCCATCGGGAAAAAGCCATAGAGCCGCTCACCCTCCGCGATTGCGTCACTGCGCGATTCCACCACATCTGCCATGGCCCAGCCCGGAACCTTGCCCCACTCGCCCTCGGCTGGAAAATACTTCCAATAACCGATCATCTCGCCCGACACGGCGTAACTGACGTTGTTGGCTGTCAGCCCCATCTTATCAACGCGAACGCGGATTTCGCCTACGCCTAGCGCTGCTTGCTCTGCTTGGACGACCTTTGTCCGACGAAGATTGGTCCGATCCACCCAAAGCTCGGTCGTTTTGGTCATTGGAGTTTCCTTCGATGGTTTTTAGGAACGCGATGACTTCGCGACCATATGCTTCTGGAATGTCCTCAAGAAGGAAGTGGGAGCCTCCTTCGAGAATAACCGGTTCGTAGTCGCGCGTTCCGGGGATGGCTGGACGAACGCTGTGATAACCTTTGGGCGCGACCTGATCCTTATCTGAGAAGAGAGTCAGGAATGGTTTGTCGAAGCTCTTGAGCTTTTGCAGCGCGCGCCAGTTCTCAACCAGCATCGGATTGTCGTTGCGCGTCGGTAGCAACTGCGTGAACTGGCGATTGCCTGTCAGATATCTTTTGTCTGGATAGGGTGCTGCAAATCCTGCGACATCCTCCGGTGGCATGTCTTTGAGGGTTATCCGGCTAAGCGTTTTCCAATGCTGCCAGTTCTTCCGAAAGCGAACGTAAAGCTGGAAGGCCCGAAGCATTCCGGCGCCCTTTCGCGCCATCTTCTTGACCGGCTGATCTGGGTCGCACACTGGGAGACCAGTGTTGGACAAAATGACGCTGGCGACGCGGTCCTGATAGTCAGCAATTGCGCGCAGGCCGATGATACCGCCCCAATCGTGCAGGATGAAATGCGCATCTTTCAATCCAAGCTTCTCAAACACAGCCTCCTTCACCCAGGCCTCGTGCCGAGCAATCGTGTAGTCACTCATCTGCGTAGGCTTGTCTGAGCGCCCCATCCCGATGAGGTCGATAGCGATGGCGCGATAGCCGTTCTCCGCCAAGACTGGGATGAGCTTTCGCCACATGTAGCCCCAAGTCGGATTGCCGTGGATCATCACCACGGGCGGGCCGGCTTTTGGTCCCTCATCGACATATCCCATCCGCAAGGTCCCACCCTCTTGATCGGACACGTCAACGTAACTCGCCGCGAAGGGAAAATCAGCGAGGTTCTCGAAACACGCGGCTGGTGTGCGCAAGCGGTTCATGAGGGTGCGCCCACCTTGAGAAGCAGCTTGCCGTGGTTCTCGCCCCGAAAGATCATTTCGTATGCGTCGGGAAAATTCTCGATTCCCTCAACCACATGCTCACGCATCTTTAGCCGACCATCCTTCCAAGCCGGAACAAGCCACTCGATTGCCTCGGGGATGCGGTGCATATAGTCGCGCATGGTGAAACCGCGGATGGTCAGGCTGTGCGTGACCACCGACATGAAGTTCGAAGGCCCTTTGGCTCCGGCAAAGTCGTCATACTGAGAGATGGCGCCACAAACGACGATCCGCCCTTGATACTTCATCAAGCCCAATACGGCCTCGAGCGTCTCCCCACCGACACTGTCGAAATAGAGGTCAATCTCATCCGGACAGGCATTCGCCAACGCATCGCCTACGTTGCAGTTCTTGTAGTCAATCGCGTGATCAAGCCCGAGCTCGCTTTGCAAGTAGGCGCACTTTTCTGGCCCGCCCGCAATACCAACCACGCGGGCGCCAGCCGCCTTGGCGACTTGGGCCGCAATTGAACCGACTGCACCGGACGCCGCCGAGACGACCACAGTTTCTCCCTCTTTTGGCTGGCCAATATCGCTCATGCCGAAGAAGCCGGTGTATCCGGTCATTCCAAGCCCGCTTAGAAATTTCTGAGGTGGGGCAAGCGATGCGTCGATCTTGCGCAAGGCTGCCTCGCGGTAGACACCATGGGTTTGCACACCAGTGAAGCCTGTGACCCAATCGCCTTCTGAGAACAGGGCGGACCGGCTTTGCGTAACTTGGCCGACGCCAAAGGCGCGCATAACACCGCTTGGCTTAACAGGGGGCATGTAGCTGCGCTTGTTGGTGATCCATCCGCTCATACCAGGATCAATCGATATGGTGTCGAGAGCAACTGCAACTTCACCGTCCGCAAGGTCACGCAAAGGGTCATGAGTCAGCAACCAGACATCACGGGCTGGCCCCACCCCCGGATAGTCCTGCATTCGGATCTGCGTCGCTTCCATACCGCCCTCTTGTGACACTCTCCGTGCCACTTTGCATCACAGCGGAACAATTGGCAATTGCTTTTCGACAGTAATAGTGCCATTTCTTTGAGTGGAGTTGGGAGACCGGGCTTGGCCAAGAAATTCGCAATTGGGTTAGGCACCCTGATCATTGCCGCATTCGCCGTAGCAATTGGCTTTCAGAAGCCGATTGGAGGCTGGTTATTTCAGCGCGCGGTCGAGCAAAATGCGGGTCGGGATATTATCGCGAGCCTTGATGACGGGCTGCACGTGGGTCTTTGTGGCACCGGCTCGCCGATGCCCAACCCTGAGCGCGCTGGCCCTTGCAACGTCATCATCGCGGGAGATCAGATCTTCCTTGTCGATATTGGCGAAGGGGGAAACAGGGTCTTAAATCTCATGGGCATCAACCCCGCGCAGCTTGATGGATTGCTGCTCACCCATTTCCATTCTGACCATATCGATGGTCTGGGGCCTTTGATGCTGTTTCACTGGACCCGTGGGGCGACGACCACACCGCTACCTGTTCACGGTCAAACTGGGATCGAAGCGATCATTGACGGGTTTAACGCTGCCTACGCGACCGATGACACGTATCGTATCGCGCACCACGGGGTGGAGGTGGTTCCCCCCTCAGGCGGTGGCGCAGTTGCTTTTCCGTTTGAGATGGCCGGCTCACGCGAAGTTGTTCTTCAAGAAAATGGTCTGACCATAACTGCATTCACGGTAGATCACGCGCCGGTTGATCCGGCTGTTGGCTATCGCTTCGACTACAAAGGGCGCGCTGTCTGCATCAGCGGTGACACTTCCAAGTCCTCCAATCTTGAGGCTGTTTGCGACGGCGCTGACATCATTGTCCATGATGCCTTGCAGCCAGCTATGGTCGAGCAGATGCGCGCAAGGATGCTGGAACTCGACAATCCGTTCGCAGCAAAAATCTTGTTCGACATCCAAGACTACCATGCCTCTCCCGAGGACGCTGCGGAAAGCGCTCAGACCGCTGGAGCACAGACGCTTGTCCTATCGCATCTCGTCCCGCCGTTGCCGGCTGAATATCTCTATCCAGCTTTCCTTGGTGATGCAGAAAGCCGCTTTGACGGGCCAATCGTTGTTGGCGAAGATGGCATGCTGTTCTCGCTCCCGGCCGGCGACGAAGAAATCACTCAGACCAACCTACTATGAGCGCCGATATGACCTACACAATTCATGGCGCGCTAGGGTCACCCTATTCGATGAAGATGCGCGCCCTTATGCGCTATCGGCGTATCACTCATGTCTGGGCTCACGGTGGCTATGTCCAGCAATTAGCAGCGGGCAACGGCCTTCCGCCTGTCATCCCGGTTATCGAGTATCCTGACGGCAGCGTCCGTAATGATTCCACGCCAGTGCTGTATGATCTGGAAGTGCGCCACAAGAAGCGGAGCGTTGTTCCGCCCGATCCTGCGAAAGCCTTCATCGCGCACCTCCTCGAAGACTTCGCCGACGAGTGGCTGACGAAGGCGATGTTTGGCTATCGCTGGCTCGAAGATGTCGACCAAGTGCAAATGAGCCGTTGGCTGTCTTTCGATGCGCTTAAGGGCGGCGGCCTTGATACCAGCCGGGGCATGGCCGAGCAATTCAGGGACCGCCAAGTCGGGCGCATGGCAATCGTCGGCTGTACGCGAGAGAACTTCCCGCTGATCGACGACTCAACCCACCGTGTATTGCGAGCGCTCGAAGACCATGTGGTAAACGAGCAATGGCTGTTTGGTTCCCGCCCCTCACTCGCAGAATTTGGGATCTACGGGCAGTTTTCACAGCTCGGCGTAGACCCGACGGCACAAGCGATGATGCGCGCCGATTTTCCCTATTCCTTCCGTTGGTTGCTGCATGTCGACGATGCCTCAGGGATTGAGGGCGAATGGGATGTCCCCGACGCGCCGCTCAAGCCGGTGGTCCAGCAAATACTAGCCGAGGTCGGACGCGTCTATGTGCCGTTCCTGCTTGCTAATGCCGCCGCGAGTGAAGCAAGTGAGACAACCTTCCGCATCGAAGTTGACGGCATGCCTTACGAGCAAGGCACTTTTAAGTATCAGCTCAAATGCTTGCGCGATCTTCGGTCGCACTATGCGGCCCTGAATGCAGAAACCCAACAGCGGCTTTATCCCATACTCAGTGAATCCAATAGTCTGGAGTTCCTCCAATGAACCACATCCTTGGCCGGCTATTTCCTGCCCAGTTCGACAACGTCTATCGCGGCAACAGGATCGCGCTTTGGTTGTTCTATCCGCTTACCGCCATGACCTTTTGGCGCAGTCAGCACCACATTTTCGCACCTGATGGAGGCGCGCAGACTATCGCTACCATTCCGCTGGACACCTACACGGCAGGCGGCGCGCAGGGCATCATCACGATATTCGCCCTGTGGGGCTTGGCTCAGCTCGCAATGGGGCTGGTGATGCTACTTGCCGCCATCCGCTATAAGTCGATGATCCCGCTACTCTGGCTGTTCATCTTTCTGGAGTATGGCGGGCGCCGACTGATCGGAATCTACAAGCCGCTGGAAACCGTCGGCACGGCACCAGGAGCGGTCGCGGGATACGTGCTTCCGGTCGTTGCCCTAGTGATGCTGGTCTTCGCCCTATGGCCAGAGAAGAAGGCCGACTAGGAGCCCGATTGGCTAACTAGCACCATCGCTGTGTTGGCCACTTCAGCCCCGGCATTCTGGTTCTGGCCAGTCACGAACCGCCTCTCATCATCAATGACGGTATGGTTGGCAAACATGTCCCGAAACGCGGTCTGCGATTCAAACAGCGCGCCTGCTTTGCGGAGCTCGGTTTCCGGATGATAGGGCGTGATTTCGATGCCCAGCTCTTTAACCTGCTTGTCCGTGACCCCGGTCATTCGGCGGCCAGCGATCAGTAAATTGCCTTCATTGTCGAGCGCGCGAACAAAGCCTAATGGACCGTGGCAGACGCCTGCAAGGATAGGTGCGTGATCGGCGTAGTAGGCTTCGCTCACCAAGCTTGCCAGCGCCGCCGATTCAGGGAAATCATAGGCTGGCCCCCAGCCGCCAGCGAGATAGATGACGTCGTACTCTGATACGTCGACCGCGCTTATTGGGATTGAGTTCTGAACCTTGGCCTGGAACTCCGCATCCTCGAGGAAACGCTCATCTGCTTGCGTCTTTATCATGTAGAGAAAGCTTTGCGGGTCGATCGGGACTTCGCCGCCATTAATGCTGGCGATATCGACTTCCATACCTCCGGCAAGAAACTCGTAATAGGGCTCCGTCATCTCGGATCCGAACACACCTGTCGGATCGCCAGAGGTTTCACCCGGAACATTTAGCGTGGCGTGGCTGGTCGTGACGATCAGCGCCCGCTTTCCGCTTAGGTCCACCTGCTCTCCCTCGTACTCGGGATGCAGCCCAGCCGCGTTGAGGATGGATGGCAAAGCCAGGGCAAGACCTGCGATCAAGAGGAGCGGGATGCCAGCAAACAGAGCAAACTTCTTCATTTCAAGTTTCTCCAGTTAGCTCAGCGGACGCGCTTTGGCGCGAATGTTGAGTTGGCCTGCAAGTCCAGCCGAACGATGCACAGCGATCTTCTGATATTCGGGCGACATCATCATGGTACGAAATGCTTCGAGTGAGGGGTATTCGACCAGGGCAACGGTGTCCCAATTTTCTTCCACTTCGCCGAGTAGCAGGCCTGTCACTTTGCCTGCGAAGCCCTGAGTTCCTCCAACATCGGCGATGCATTGCCCGACCGCTGCACCATAGATTGCATAGGCTTCAGCACCGCTCAGATCGGTCTCGCGGCCATCGGCATATTCGGCACGCTCTTTGAACTTGAGCAGGTTGACCATAACGAATGAGCCATCTTCTCCAGAGCCGAAGAATTCCTGCATTTGCTCTTGCGACGGTATAGTCTGGTTCACGACCTTCATTGGGTCACTCCATATTATAGCACTATTAGTGCCAATATATGAAGTGGCTAGATTTGTCTAGTTTGAAGGTGGATCGCCCTGCGTATCGACCAATCGGAAGCCAATATGATCGGTGCCAAGATCACGCTCCTGGAACTGGCGTGCGGCTGGTCTGTATCGCGCGCAATAGTTGGCTGCACATAGAAATGATCCGCCTTTGATCACGTTAACTGGGCCGGGTGCGTCGACCCTTCCCGCGCTGCTGGTTGTCCATTCCCAGACATTGCCGATCATGTCGTGGAGCCCAAAAGCATTGGGTTCAAAGCAACCAGCAGGGGAGCGTGACGTGTAACCGTCTTCGCCAAGATCCTTCGCTGGAAAGACACCTTGGTAATAATTGGCTTGCGGCGCACCCGAGGAATCTTTGGGTTCTGGCAGACTGTCCGATCCAGCCCGGGCCGCATACTCCCATTGCTCCTCGCTGGGCAGACTCATGCCGGCCCATTCTGCATAGGCCAGCGCATCGTCATAAGAAATCTGAACCACCGGATCGTTTGCTCGCCCTTCGATTGACGAAGCCGGGCCGTTCGGCATCCGCCAATGCGCGCCAACGGTCCATGCCCACCAGTTAGGATTGCCAGGGGTCGGCACACGGAACGTAGCGGATCCGGGCTGACGCATTTCAGGCGGAGCGCCTTCAATCTGCGGCGGCTCCCGTTCCGCCGTCGTTACATATCCTGTCGCTGATACGAACTCGGCAAATTGCGCATTGGTGACTTCTGTTTGGGAGATCCAAAATCCATCGACACTGACCGTTCGAGGCGGGCCTTCTTCGGGATAGAGCAGATCGTCCCCCATGACGAAACTGCCGCCTTCGACCCAGATCATTTGAGCCTCGGCAATTCCTTCACACAGTGCGCCGCTCGCAAAATCGCCATTTTCTTCTTCAGCGGCAGAACACCCCGCCAAGAGCAATATTGGCAAGAAAGCCCGACGCTGCACGATCAGTCATCCATGCGCGCAACAACGTCTGCAACCATCTGCTTCACAGCTTCAACCGTTTCGCTGGAAGACAGATGTTCATCTTCACGAAGCATCCGCCAAGTATCAAAGCTCATCGCGACTAGGATCGATCGACCCAGAGGCTTGTCTGTGTGCAACTGGCTAGGCAGAATCGAGTTCAACCGCGCCTTTTCGGTATCGTGCACCCTTTGAAAGTTCTCTTTCAGAAACTTCGAACGCTGGCGCATAGCCGTGGTAGAGATTCGATAAGGAACAGTCGCTTCATTGATTTCGCAGCGGCGTTCGATGAGTTCCATCAGGCGCTCGCGCCAATCATCCGACTTGTAGGGCGCTTCAATGATCGGCCGATAGCCCTTCATCAGGGCCGCATCTATTTCGCGATAGATGGCGTCTTTGTCTTCGAAATGTCGAAAAAGGGAGCGCAAGCCCACGCCCGCTTTCTTAGCGACATTGGCGGTACTGGGATCCGGATCACCGGCCTCTATCAAGTCCATCATCGCACGAATAATTTTCGCACGGCTCGCCTGACTGCGAGCGCGACGGCCATCGCTTGAGGGCGCCTCTGCATTCAGTGCATCGTCAATTGCAATATTGGCTTGGGCCATGCCTTCCCCTATCTGCTTGAGCTACTCAGTGGCACTCATTGTGTCACAATTCCAGCGCTTTTGCCGCGCCGTCGTATCTCCGCAGCGATGAGCCACAAGCGATCCTGGCCCCAGACGCACAGATCTTCGTGCGCCTCGCCGCCCCGTAAGCGATAGCTTGGTACACCCCACAGCCCCAGCTCTTCGCTCATCTCGATTTGGTGCCGCGCTGTCTCGTCCTTCCAGCCCTCGCTTCCAAGATGCCGTTTGGCTTCTTTCCAATCGAGTCCCGCTTGTTCAACCGCCTGCTTGAGTCCGGACTTGCTGTGAAGCGCAATGCCTTTGCGGAATGCCAGATCCAGAGCTGCCGATAGCAGATGCGTATCGCGCCCTTGCTCGCGCGCCCATGGCAGCAGCGAGTAGATTTGCCGCGTGGGTTCCCCAATTGGCGTCATAACTGGCCCAAATTCCACGCCGAGATGCTCTGCCTCTCGTTTGGTATCGAACATGATATACATGCCCTTCGCGCGTGTCGCGGGTACCCCTCGCATGATCATCGGCAAGACGGGTTTGTGATTGAGAGTAATGCCGCACTCGACCGCCATCTTTATCGTCTTGTCATAAATGATCGAAGTGTATGGGGAGTTGAGCGAAGGATAGAAATCGAGCGTTAAATTGCTTGCATCAAAACCGCTCACATCGATGCTTGGCCTGGCACAAATGTAGGGGAGTGACAGGTCATAGCACACGCCAAGGTCGCGCAGCCGTTGTTCAAGATAGAACAATCGATCCACGCCCCAATACCATTCTCCAGCATAGTAGAACATCGCGCCGGAATAGTGCCCCAGCTGTGCCAGTTTTTCGCTCCCTTGGTCGAGCGCTTCAGGACTGACTTCACCGGTGGTTGGACCAAGCTCAGACGGTCTCGCAAGCCCATAATGCGGAGCGATCAGCTCGGCATCGCGGCGCGCCCATGCATCCAACTTGGCCAGCTCGGGCTGGTTCTTGCCGCCGCTCGCGCGAATTTCATGCCGAACCAGCTCGACATCATACCGCTCACAGAAAACATCGAGGACTTGCACGGCTAGGTGCGAATAGGGATCGTCATGCTGATGGAAGTATTCGACAATGTGCGGCCGCCCGGCGCTCACCCGCATTCTTTCCGCTTTGGCACGCGCCTTGGCGCGGTTGTCCGGGTCAATCACACGATCAAACATCCGCCGCATCAGGTGACGAAGCAATGCAGGCGGATCGGTCATCATCCGGCCATTGGGATTCGTTTCCGGTTCAGGTTGCAGGGACATCCCCGCGTCTCCTTTGGATACGCCCGATTACCGCCAACCCAGCAATCGCCAGGAGGGCGAGAAACATGCCAACCATCAGCCGCACCTGTACAAAAGTGATTGTTGGACGAGTGATGAACACCTCGGTGTGCGCAAGCGAGGCAGTCTTGAACGCATTGCCCTCAACCATCTTCTCATCCGCGATCATATCGATCAGATCACGCAGAGAGCGGTAGCGCACCACCGCCACCCGATCGACATTCTCGCCGTATTTGCCGAGCATTAACCCGGCGCGCTCGCTAAGAAAGACGGGGTGCCCACCACGTTCAAGCAGCAACGGCATGACGATTGCGGCATACTTCGCCTCTGCCTCTAGCGCCTCTGGCCCTTCGGCGCGTGTTTCCAGATTGACGGCGTAGAACTCCTTGCCGTCATCATTGGGCAGCATGTCGCGCAAGTTGCGGGTCATGCTGCCTTCAGGAGTATCCTCCAATCGAACGCCGTGGAGACGCTCGACCTCAGCCAGCATCTCCAATCCCTCGTCCTCAGAAATCGGGTCGCCATTGCCACCGTACCAGATCCAGAGACCGGCGTAGATCAATCCCAGGCTGGCAAGCCAAATCCATTTCGCGCGGTTCATGGGGCTCCCTTTCGATCAGCCACTTAGTTGGGCCAGAAGATCAATTCGTCGCCTTCTTCATACTGATCGGCGAGCGTCTTATCGATCATTGCTGGCATCAATGTCGTAGAAGGATAGAGTAGTTTTCGGTCTTTATGATGCTCGTTCAGCAGGGAAAGTAGGCGCGCTGCCATCTCAGGCTGTTCATCCACTAGGTTGACCTGCTCGGTCGGGTCATCGGCAAGATTGAACAGCCAGCTCTTGCCCTGGAATTGATCAATCTGAAACTTCCAATCGCCTGCACGTACCGCCCAATAGCCTCCGCTTTGCCAGAAGATTGCATCGTCCTTGCGCTCGATTGGACCTGCTCCGGACGCCATGGGCAAAAGGTCAACACCGTCGATCTCCCTGTCGGGCAGCTGGGCTCCAGTGATTGCTGCAATCGTGCGGAAGATGTCGATATGGGTCACTGGCTGATCGACGTTCCGGCCAGCAGGTAGACCAGCGGGCCAGCGCATCATGAAGGGAACCCGCACACCGCCCTCAAACAGCGTGAGTTTCCAACCGCGATAGGGCGCATTGACCTCGGGCAGACCGATATATCCAGCCCCGCCATTGTCGCTTGAGAAGATCACGAGAGTGTTCTCAGCAAGCCCTTCTTCCTCAAGCTTATCGAGAATTTGGCCAATACTGCGATCAAGTGCGCGGATCATGGCCGCATAGACCCGCAGCCGATGCGGCTGAATGTCGCCAACGGCTTCGTAATCCTCGCGCGTCGCTTGCAAAGGCGTGTGCGGTGCCCAGTGTCCAAGGTAAAGGAAGAAGGGGCGGTTCTTGTTGGCCTCAATCGCGCGCAGAGATTCCTCGGTCCACCAATCGGTTAAATACCCGCCGGGAGCAAATGGCTCGGAGCGATTGAATGTGCCTGCGAACCGCTGCGATGCCCAAAGGAAGCGATCAATCGGATCGAAATCGACCTTGGCATTCACAACGTCCGGATCATCTTCAGGCAGATAGAGACCCTCACTCATCGTTAGGGTCTCATCAAACCCCTGACCGAGCGGATCAAGCTCTGGGCTGACGCCCATATGCCATTTGCCGATATGGATGCTGTGATAACCAGCCGGTGCGAGCATTTCAGCAAGGGTGATCTCTTCGGACGGTAGCCCTTGATCCTCATATTCCGGGCGCTGCGCATCCGCGTCGGAATCATAGTTTCCGGACGGAAGATCAGGTCTGATGTCGCCAGAAACCGAGTTGACCACGCGCCCCATTCCGGCTGGCGTTGGGGTGAACTCATAGCCTGTGCTGGTCGCATAACGGCCGGTCATCAGCATAGCGCGCGATGGTGCGCAGGTAGCGTTCCCAGCATAGCCATCGGTGAAATTCACACCTTCTGCCGCAATACGATCGATATTCGGAGTGGGCACCAGCCCCCCGGCGACCCCGCCACCAAAGGTCGAGATATCGTTGATTCCAAGATCATCGGCGAGGATCAACACAACGTTGGGCGGGCGTTCGCCGATAGGCTCCTCGGCTGACGCCGGTCCCCGCTGCCATTCGATTTGGGGAGTTTCAGCCGCAATCGCGGGCAGGTCGCGGTTCTTGACGCCCCACAAGATGAGGTCCGTCCTGAACGAGTAGGCGAGCGCTCCGAGTGCCACCACAAGTACCAGCACGCCACCGACAATCTTATGCCATCTCTTCATCGATTGACCTCAGCTTTCGAAAACGAAGAAGGGGCAGCCCCATGCGGCCGCCCCTCCCATTTTGACCGGAGTGGAGAGAAGGTCAAAATTCACCCCTTAGGGTTACTCCGTACATGCGCGGCTCTTGCGAGATGAAAGCCGATCGCGAACCGCTGCGAAGCGCTGTGTTAAAGGTCACGCCGCGCGCGGTCTCGTCGGTCAAATTGGTGACCCATGCTTCGATACCCCAGCCGCTGTCCACCTGACGCAGGCCAAGTCGCAGATTGACCGTTGTAATTCCGTCTTGGACATCAAAGGGCAGAAGCGGTGTCGAGCCAAGCGCCGCAGCCGTAGTGGGAACCGCCCGTCCTTGAGTGGATGTCCGATTGTCGCTCACCGTACGGACCTGGCCGTTGAGGAACAGGTCGATATTGTCGCTCAACGCAACCTCGTAGTTGGCTCCAACGATCGCAACGATGTCTGGCGCGTTTGTGAGGCTGAAACCACACAGATTCTGGGTCGCCAGCGGATCTGTCGTAGCAGCGCAATCATCAGGATAGCGAGCATCGGTGTAAGCGAGCGATGCGTTGAACGTGAGCCCATCAGTCGGCCGGATAGTCGTTTCCAGCTCGAAGCCCGAACTGATCGCTTGGAGTACGTTGAAGCTCTGGAACTGCGTTCCGGTAAACTCCAAGATCTGGAAGTTGCTGAAGTCCTGATAGAAGAGCGCGAGGTTGGCTGTAACCGCCCCGTCAAGGAACCGGCCTTTCATGCCAACTTCGTAGGCATCGACCACTTCGGATTCGAAGGTTGGGCTCGATGACCCAACCCCTGCGGTCGCATCCAGATTGATACCGCCGGACTTAAAGCCATGCGTGAAGCTGGCATAGAGATTCACATTGTCGAACTCGTAGCCAATCTTCGCGGTGTAGATCAGCTCATCATCTTCAAAGCGCGCATTGAACGACTGTGGGAGAGGCAAGAAAGCCGATTGCGGCAAGTCTGCTGGCGCGGTGAGCGGAAAGCACCCAAGACCAATGACCGGCCCCACGAGCGCAGGCGGAAGCGCCCCGGCTGCCGCTCGCCCTGCGAGCGAGGCACAGACCGGATTCGTGACAGAAGGCTGAGCAAAGAACCCGTCCTTGCTCTCATCCGAGTATCGAAGCCCAAGAGTCAGATCGAGCCGGTCAGTGACCGAGATGACGTTATGGGTGAACACGGAGAAGCTCTGGCTCGATTGACCAAACGCATTGTTGGCCACGGACACTGCAGGATCGAAACCGCCGGACAGGGACCGCAGCGGGTTTGCACCAAACATACCGGCCGTTGGTCCAAACAGCGTCGCACCAACAAGCGCGTCGTAATCCACGCCGAGAGACAAGGTCGGCGTACTCAAGATATCTTCGTCGGAGTAGAACGCACCAACCAGCCAATCGAGCCGACCACCAAACGCTTCGCCCTGCAAGCGCAGCTCATGCGTCATCGTTTCGATCGCAGTGGTGTTGTTATCCACCTCGAAAACATCAATTGCCGAGAAATCGGAGTCGAACGACTCATTCGCCTCATACTCACGGTAGGAGCCGACATAGATGAGATCGACATCGCTGCCGATAGGCACCTCGACTTCACCAGTGATGCCCCAGTTCTCGACATCGGCAACGGGCGCGCGGCTTAAGGAGACCAGTCGATTGTCCAGCGCCTCACGCGCAGTCGATTGGTCAAACGGACTTTCCGCGACGACCGGAGAGGCCATCCCGCCGCGCGGCCCTAGCCCCACAAGATTGAACAATCCTGCGCCCTCAATCGGCGAACGCAGCAATTCAATCGCACCGCAGCAAGAACTTTGGTCCTTGGAATAGTCCGCGATGATGCGCCCTTCGATGCCGCCGTCAGTCGCGAAGCCAATCTGACCTCGCACAAGATACCGATCGACATCATTGGTGGAGTCGAACTGGTTGCCTGCGGCATCAAGAACACCAATGAAACCGTCGCGCTTGCGGTAAGCGCCAGTCACGCGAAGTGCGAGCGAATCCTCAACCAATGGCACATTGACCGCGCCCTGCAAGCTAAGCTGATCAAAGTTTCCGTAGGTCGCGTTGACGAAGCCTCCGAACTCACTGAGATCCGGGCGACGATTTGTGATGTTCAGCGCCCCTGCTGAGGTGTTGCGGCCAAACAGCGTGCCCTGAGGGCCGCGCAGCACCTCGACACGTTCGACGTCGACAAATTCAGCCAACGCAACGCTGGGGCGTGATTGATAGGCGCCATCGATGAACACGCCGACTGCGCTTTCAAACCCGATATTATTTGAAGTTGTGCCAATACCGCGAATACGGAGCACCACACCGTTTGATGCAGCTTGAGCACGTGAGAAATTGAAGCTTGGGGCAACGCTACCAAGATCAGTGACGTCATCGATTGCTTGAGCTTCCAACTGTTGCGAACTCACCGCGGTCACAGCGATAGGAATATCCTGCACGTCCTGCGCCCTGCGTGTTGCGGTAACGATGATAACGCCATCATCAGGTTGCAGCGCTTGCTCGTCCGCGTCAGCCCCATCCTGTGCGAGCGCTGGAGCTGCCGCCAGCCCCCAACCCATCGCCGCCATCAACGCAAATTTCGATCCGCCACGACCAAGCGCACCTAGCTGTATCCGTGCCACAATACCTCTCCCTTATATCAGCATCTATCGTGCCATATTCTTTTGGCATATATAGTGTCGATTTAAGAGTCAATCCGCAACCGCGCATGCAATGCCGTCTGGCCTCGGATCGCCGAACAGACGCCGAGCGCGGAAAAGGTCCGCGGTAAGATGCATCCCGCCAAAATGCCCCCCTATGGGTTTGCCGTTCTTTCATCTCCTCCGGGTTCGCGGTCGCATCTCGGTTTGACCTGACTGACATTATGACACTATTGATGCTATCAGTCTGTGCCGGAGCAACTGCACAGATGATGGCGCAGGGAATGACGCAGCGGGAGAGCGGCATTGGTCAACAAGATATTCAAAGTCTTGGTACTGCTGCCAGCAGTGCTCTTCATATTTACAGGCGTTCGTTGGCTGGTAGCGCCGAGCGATGTGGCCGCCACTCTTGGTCTTGGTTTGAGTGATGGCCTTGGGCGCTCTTCATTGATCGGAGATATGGCGGGCTTCTTTCTTACCCTTGGGAGCTGCATGCTTATCGCGCTGATAACGGAAAGGCGCGCGTGGTATTATCCGCCCATAATGCTGCTCGGCGTTGCCGCCCTAGGCCGCATTGTTGCCTGGCTAGTCCATGATGCGGCTTTAGCCGTTCTGCAGATCATGGTTGAGCTGGTCGTTGGGTGCATCTTGCTGGCCGCCTCGCGCCGCCTGCCTCTGGAGCAGTGAGCCAATGATGCGCCCTGTCTTTCGTCGGGTATTTGGCGTCGGTTTGCTTTGCCTTGGCATTGCGGTCGCCGGGACGCTTGGAGGATCATTTCGAGCGGATGCTGAAGAAGCACCTCCACAGCAGCTTTTGGCAAAGGCGTCTCGTCCCAATATCGTCTTCATTCTCGCTGACGATCTGGGCTATTCAGATCTCGCGCCTTACGGCAGCGAGATCAGCACACCCAATTTGAGCGCGCTGGCGGATCAGGGTGTAGTCTTCACCAACTACCATACTGGGGCCAATTGCGCGCCTTCAAGAGCGATGCTCCTTACAGGCGTCGATAGTCACCTGGCAGGTGTCCCGAACATTCCCGAGATGATTGCCCCTGAACAGCGCGCTCAGCCCAATTATCAAGGTGTCCTCGGCGATGATGTGGTCACCGTGGCGACCCTGCTCGAGGATGCAGGTTACAACACCTACATGGCTGGGAAGTGGCACATGGGTATGGAGCCGGACAAACTCCCCAGTCGCCGCGGTTTTCAGCGAACGGTCGCCATGATGGATTCAGGCGCGGACAATTGGGAACAGCGCCCCTATCTGCCCATCTACGATCAAGCCAACTGGTTCGCAGATGGAGAGCGATTCACGCTTCCCGATGACTTCTATTCCTCGCGTTTTCTGGTCGATAGCATGATCGAATTCATCGATAGCGGCTCACAGGATGGTGAGCCTTTCTTCGCTTATCTGCCCTTTATGGCCGTGCACACGCCCGTGCAGGCTCCGCAAGAATTCATCGACCGCTACATGGGCGTCTACGACACTGGCTGGGACGATCTACGCGAGCAACGTCTGGAGCGAGCGGCAGCCTTGGGTATCTTGCCAGCGGACACGCCAATGGTCCGTATGGAAACAACCGACGACTGGGACGCTTTGAGCGAAGAGGATAGGAGCTACCAAGCAAAACGCATGGCGGTCTATGCCGGTATGATCGAGGCGATGGATTTCCACATTGGCCGCTTGATCGACCATCTCAAGCAAACCGGGCAATACGACAATACCATTTTCATTGTCACTTCCGACAATGGCAGCGAGGCAAGCGGGCCTGCTGACCCTCGGGGTTTCCCCCAAAGGCTGGGCCCGGCAAATCTCGGCTATAACTTGGATTATGAAACTTTGGGGCTGAAAGGCAGTTTCAGCACAATCGGTCCGAGCTTTGCCAGCGCCTCTGCAAGCCCTTTGGCCTATTACAAGTTTTACGCCGGTGAAGGAGGAATGCGTGTCCCTCTCATCATTTCAGGTGAGCCAGTTGGTCCTCAGCTACGAATGACGCGCACCTTTGCGTGGGCGACTGATATCACGCCCACCATTCTATCGCTGACCGGCGTATCCCAGCCAGCGGAGCGCTATGCAGGCCGACCGGTTCAACCGATTACCGGGCGAGACTTAACGCCAGTGATTTCTGGCGCGTCTGATCGCGCCTACGGTCCTGATGACTGGGTCGGCTATGAATTGACTGACCACGGTGTGCTTTTCCAGGGCGACTACAAACTGGTCGTAAATCAGCCGCCGATCGGAGATGGCCAATGGCGCTTGTTCAACATCGCAACTGACCCTGGCGAGACCGTGGACCTAGCTGCGTCAGAGCCGCAGCGTTTTCAGCGAATGCTGGCCAACTATGAACAATACCGCCGCGACAACAAGGTGGTGCCCGTGCCCGAAGGCTACAGTCAGATGCGACAAATAGTCCTCAACGCGCTGCTGCAGAGCCGGAAGACTATCATCGCCTTCTTGCTGACACTCGTAGTAGTCGTGCCATTCTATGTCGCCTACAAGAGTGCCAGAGCGAACAGAGCCTTGCCGTCCGATTAGGACCTAATGCGGTTTCGCAGCGCCAGTCTCAAGCTCACTGGAACCGTGATCGGGCTATCGAATCCTCTACCAAACCGACAACGCCTCTTTCGCAGGGCTCGAAGTCGGCAAGGATACAGCATTCGGCACGGCGCTCTACGAGCACCGTAGCTCAGTTCGACACCGGCGATTCACCCGGTGACGGGTCCATCTCGATTTTGGCGTCAGGCTAAGTGGCGAAACCCGAGATGGTGTCTGCATAGCCCTGAGCCTCCCTTTTTTAAGATTGGGTTCGAATCCTGCGTAGGGACTCGAACTCAACGGTGAATTTCGGACCTTTTGAATAATCCGTTTTCGATATCGCTTCGACAAGCCGTTGCAGTTGGATGAAAATCTGCTTCTCGCCGCAAGTTCGCAGTTGGGGGTATCACCTGATTCCACCGAAGCCGAAAATACCCCCAACGATACCCCCAAAAGGCCCCGGCTTCGGGCGAACACGTGCGGACGCATACGGCTCCAAGCGGATTGGCGTGCTAGCTCATCTGTGATTGTAATCAGAGATTTGGGTCAAAAATTCGGACCCATGCGGACGCAAGCGCACAAAAGTGGGACTCGAACCTGGTAGCGGAGGAGGGACTCGAACCCCCGACACGCGGATTATGATTCCGCTGCTCTAACCACCTGAGCTACTCCGCCCCACAGGGCACCTGGTCGCCGTTGCGGACCGGGTTTTGCGCGGGGCAAGCCTCACGCGCGAGCGGCGCATTTAGGGCGCACGATTGCGGCGGTCAAGCGGTGTTTGGAAGCTTATCGCGCGCTCTCGTTCATGCGCATCACCTTGACCGCTAGCGAGCGGTTGAAGGCCCGGTCGAGCGCTGCCCCGATTTCGGGCAGGCTGCGCGCCAACTGGCCGAGCGCATCGCGGTCGAGCAGCGCGAGGCGCATGTCCTGCGTGACCGTGACGCGTGCGCTGGCGCGTTCGCCGGAGACGTGGCTCATCTCGCCCAGAAACTCTCCCGCGCCGCATTCGCCTACCACGGCGAGGTCGCGTTCGATCTCGGCGCGGCCACTGGCGATATAGATCAGCGGCGGGTCGCGTTGTCCCTGCTCGATCAACTGGGTGCCCGCAGGGACGTCCTGCCAGATCATCAGATCTCGCAGGCGGCTCTGCTGCGCAGGCTCTTCGATCTGCATGACATGATTGAACAATTCGCGCTCCTCGCGCGTCATCACCCCGCTCCGTGCGCGGCGCACGAGCTGTGCGTAGCGCGCGGCATTGATGCCAAGAAATGCGAGCGCCAGGACCAGCCCCGTTCCTAGCCCATCGGAAATGGCAAAGTGCAGCACCGCGAACAGCCCTGCGAACAGGGCCAGCACTCGGATCAGCCTAACTTGCTGCGGGATCATCGCCGCGATCAGCAACACGCCCGCCAGCCAGCCGTAGATCGCTCCCGTTTCGAACATAGTTCCTCCCCCCTGGGCCTTGCCCCGGCACGTTACACCGCGCTGGCCTTTCCTCGGAAAGAAAAATCGCGCAACTTTTCCCAAGGGCCGCCGCAATAGAGGTGCAATTCGAGGCCCGGAAAGAAAATGGGGCCACGCTCGGCCCACTCAGCGAGCTGCGGCTTCAGCACTGCCTGGAGCGCGCGTGCGTCGGGCTTGGTGACCTTGTTTTGCACGGTGATGTGCAGCCGCGGCTCGTGCAGGTCCTGGTCGGTCAGACTGCCGTGGAAGCGATCGGCGATCATCGAACGCAGGGCCATCAGGCCGGGCGATTCGAGCCGGATCGCGGTGCCCTTGCCGAGATCGAGAAGCCCTGTGACGCGCCCCTCGGGCGGTGCAAATTCGGCGGCGATCTGCGGGAGGAAGAGCGCCAGTTCCTCGCGCAGGCTGGGCGCGAAGGCATGGAACAGCGTGACATGAGCATGAAGGTGGTTGCGCTCGGGCGGGAAGTGCGCGCGGCGCAGTCCCTCGGCCCAGCCGCGCACGGGCTCGGGGATTGTCGCGGTGAGGATGAAAGGACGGCTGATCCGTTCGCCTCCCGTCCTCAGTCCATCTCGCCGCGCTGGCGGCGCAATTCGAACCAGCGTCCGACCGCCTCGTTATGCGCATCAAGCGTCGCGTTGAATTCGTGGCCGCCCGTGCCATCGGCAACCATGTAGAGGGAATCGTGGTCTTCCGGGTTCATCACCGCCAGGATCGCCTCGCGCCCAGGATTGGTGATCGGCCCCTCGGGCAGTCCGACCATGGTGTAGGTGTTGTAGCCATTGACCGCTGATATCTCCGAGCGCCGGATGCGGCGACCGAGCGGCTTGCCCTTGGTAATCGGGTAGATGATCGTGGGGTCGGCCTGTAGCATCATGCCGGCCCGCAGCCGGTTCGAATAGAGGCCCGCGACGGTGCCGCGTTCGTGCGGGACGCCGCTTTCCTTTTCGACGATCGAGGCAAGGATGAGCGCCTCGCGCATGGTCGACACCGCGATGTTCTCGCCGCGATTGGCCCATGCTTCGGCGAGAAACCGGTCCATCGCTGCCTGCATCTGCTCGACCAGTTCGGCGCGCGGCTGACCGCGCTCGAAGGCATAGGTGTCGGGCAGGATCGAACCCTCGGGCGGGACCGGGATATCCCCGGTCAGCAATTCCTCTGCCATCAGCCGCTCCCATACGAGGACGGACGGCATGCCTTCGGGCACGGTGACGAAGCGGCGGATCACGTCGCCTGACTGGAACCTGGCGAGGATCTGGCCCTGGCTCATCCCCGGTGTAAGAGCGAATTCGCCCGCTTGGATCGGGTCGGATGAGCCGAACAGTCGCGCGCGAAGCAGGAATCCATCGGCCGAGGTGATATGCCCGGCCGCCTCAAGGTCCTGCGCCACCGATGTGAGCGAAGCCCCCGAGGGGATGATGAACGAGGTCTCTTCCTCGATCTGCGCTTCACCGAGCACGTTTGGCGCGAGCAGCATCGCAACGCCTGCCAGCATGGCGAGCGTCACCGCGAGCGCGAGAATTCGCTTCACGGGATCAGTCGACCTTCTGCATCACGAGGCTGGCATTGGTGCCGCCAAAACCGAAGCTGTTGTTGAGCACCGCATTGACCTCGCGCTTTTTCGCCTCGAGCGGGACAAGGTCGATGCCCTCGGTCCCCTCGTCGGGATTGTGCAGGTTAAGCGTGGGCGGGACCACGCCATCTCGCATGGCGAGGATGCAGAACACCGCCTCGACCGCGCCGGCGCCGCCCAGGAGGTGGCCGATCGCGCTCTTGGTCGAGCTCATCGAGGCGCCGCCGAGATCGTCGCCAAGCACGCGCTTGACCGCGGCGAGTTCAATCGTGTCTGCCATGGTGCTGGTGCCGTGGGCATTGACATAGTCGATATCGCCCGACCCCAGTCCCGCCTTCTTCAAGGCCATGCGCATGGCGAGTTCGGCGCCGCGTCCCTCGGGATGGGGGGCGGTCACGTGATAGGCATCGCCCGAAAGGCCATAGCCTGTCACCTCGGCATAGATCTTCGCGCCGCGCGCTTTGGCGTGCTCGTATTCCTCGAGCACGACGACGCCCGCGCCCTCGCCCATGACGAAGCCTTCGCGGTCCTTGTCATAGGGACGGCTCGCCTCTTTCGGGCGGTCATTATAGCTGGTGTTGAGCGCGCGCGCCTGGGCAAAGCCGGCAATGCCGAGCGGGTTCACCGTGCTTTCTGCGCCGCCTGCGATCATGATGTCGGCATCGTCCATCGCGATCATACGCGCAGCGTCGCCGATCGAGTGTGCCCCGGTCGAACAAGCGGTAACGACCGAGTGATTGGGCCCCATGAAGCCATATTTGATCTGCACCTGCCCGGTTACGAGGTTGATCAGACGGCCATGGACGAAATGCGGGCTGACCCGGCCGGGGCCGCGTTCGTGCAGCGTGATCGATTCCTTCTCGATCCCCGGCAGGCCGCCAATGCCCGAGCCGATCGAGCAGCCGACGCGTTCCTTCTGCTCGTCGGTGAGATCGGTGATCCCGGCATCCTCGATCGCCTGGCCTGCGGCATCGATACCGAACACGATAAAGGGATCGACCTGCCTCTGGACCTTGCCATCGACGCGCTTGTCGGGATCAAAGCCCCAGGGATGGTCCTTGTCCTTGACCTCGCAGGCGATGGTGCATTTCTGCCCCTCGGTATCGAACCGCGTGATCTGCCCTGCCCCGCTTTCTCCGGCGACGAGGTTCTTCCAAGAGGTTTCGACATCGGCCCCAAGCGGGGTGACAAGACCAAGTCCGGTAACGACTACGCGGCGCATGCGAATACTCCAATCTGAGGTCGGCGCGGTCCCGCATGAGCGGGTGCAGGCCCGATAAGCAACAGGCCCGACACCCTTCCGCGAAGAAAGGCCCGGGCCTGTCGATCAGGTTTCGCGATCCGGCAAACCGAAACGCGAAAGTCCGGGGCGATTAGCCCTTGTGCTCTTCGATATATTTCGTGGCATCGCCGACGGTGGAAATCTTTTCCGCCGCATCGTCGGGGATTTCGACGCCGAATTCTTCCTCGAACGCCATGACCAGCTCGACGATGTCGAGGCTGTCGGCGCCCAGGTCATCGATGAAGCTCGCTTCCTGGGTGACCTTGTCACTTTCGACGCCGAGATGCTCGACGACAATCTTCTGCACGCGGTCGGCAGTATCGCTCATGTGTGTCCCTCTTGAAAAATTGGGGTTTGAAAACTCGCTCTCGCCCTAATGACCGGTGCGATTGAGTGCAAGTCAAGAAGCGCGTGGCAATTCACAACTGGGCAGCTTGCGCCGCCAAGTATTTGACATCACTTCAGTTTTCCTCGCGGCGATCGACGAGCTATTTGTGCGCTGTGCGCGGTGTGCCTGCTACATGCCACGCGCATCGAGCTGTGCTTCACCGCGCAACCGGCTGAGGACACGGCGCTGGCCAGCCTCCGGGTAATCCTTGCCCGGTTCGATTTCGAGCGCCCGCGCATAGTAATCGAGCGCCGAGCCGAGCGCGCCTTCGCTCTCGAAGCACAGCCCGATATTGAACAGCACCGAGACGTGCTGCGGATTGGCCGTCTCGAGCGCGCGGAAGGCTTCGCAGCCCGTGCGCAGGTCCCGGTCGGACGCGTGCAGCGCATGCTTGAACACCCGCCGGTCAGCGCCCGACAGGCCCCGGCGACGCTCCATCAGGCGCGGGGTCGACTGGCGATAGGCCGGCAGCAGGTCGCGCTCCACCCGCGTGGCAAAGCGCGCCTCGAGCGCATCCAGCATCGCGGCCGGGTCGGGCGAATGGTTGTCGTCGGCACAATAGCGCGCTGTATCCGAGAGCTGGTCGGAGGCGTGATAGACAGCCTCCCCCTCACGAGCGACGAGCGAGACCTCCGCCTCGTAATCGACCCGCAACTCGCGGCAGGCGACCTCGTAACGCTCGCGCTCGACGCACTTGTCCTCGGCATCGCGCTTTATGCAGCGGCTCTTGGTCTTGGGATCGGTGCGGTAGTCGCTCACGAAGCCGTCGGCATGGCCGGCAAGCGCCGCATCAGGCACCGCGCCTCCCTCTCTCACCACCAGCGAGGCGGGGATGAAGGTGAAGAAGGCGCTTTCGAGAACCGGCTCGCTCAGCGTTTCGCGCAGGATCGATTGCAGGCCGAACCCGCGATCGCCCGAAAACCGCTCGACAGCGATCCGCTCGATCGCAGCCGGCACTTCGACCGGCGCGCCATAGACACCTTCAACCGGCAGCGTCTCGGCCTGGGCAGCGCCGCCTGCCAACGCGCTCGCCAGCATGATTGCGCCTAGCTTTCGCGCTGTTGTAAATGTTTCGGCTGTCATTGCGCCTCCTGCTTGCCCCGCCTTGCAATTAGCGGCCTGAGCCTTGTGTGGACGTCGCAGACCTCGGCTCGTCGCAGCCAGCCAACGTCTTGGCGAAGGCGTGGAACCGAAGCGCTCTCCTGCCCGTTAAATGCTTGAAACCGCGGCGCATTCGGCGCTGCAAATTGCAACAATTTCCCCACTCGAGGATCCATTACATGACCAACAATCTCGACACCCTCAAATCGCTGACCCAGACCACCCGCGACTCGGTCGAAGGCTACAAGAAGGCCATCGAAAAGGCCGAAAGCCCGGCAATCAAGAGCGCACTTCAGAACCGCTGCCAGTCGCGTGAACGCGTTCTCGAACAGCTCAACGCCGAGCTCGAGAAGAACGGCTGCGAGCGCGTGACCGACAACAGCATGGCATCGGACGCGCACCAGATGTTCATGAGCATCGCCGACGCCTTTGAAAGCGGGGACGAAGCCGCGATCGAACGCGTCGAGGAAGGCGAAGACTACATTGCCGGCAAGTTCCGCGAAGCGATGGAAGACGGCGAAGTCGACCCCTCGTTCCGCCAGGTGATCCAGCAGGCCTATCAGGACGTGCAGGCCGGCGAACGCTTCAGCGACATGCTCGACAAGCAATATTCGTAAGAGCGGCACGCAAGTGGGGACTTGCAACGGGCGTTGAGCGTTGCTCCCCGGCCGGGACACGCATCCGACGGGTCGAGCCTCGCTCCGCTCCCTCTCTTTGAAAAGATAACGTCCCCGACATGACTAGGGCGCCCATCCGACAAGGATTGGGCGCCCTTTCTTCGTCTCGCTTCGCGCGGCAGTGCCAGCGATCAGTTGTCCGACACCGCCTTGGGCGCGGGTTCGGCCTTTTTCGCAGGTTCGACCAGCCGAAGGTGAAGCTCGCGCAATTGTGCGGGCTCGGCCTTGGACGGCGCGCCCATCATCAGGTCCTCGCCCTTCTGGTTCATCGGGAAGGCGATGACCTCGCGGATCGCTTCCTCGCCCGCGAGCAGCATCACGATCCGGTCGATCCCCGGAGCCGATCCGCCATGTGGCGGAGCGCCGAGCTTAAATGCCTCGATCATGCCACCGAACTCGCGGTCGACGGTTGGCTTGTCATAGCCCGCGATTTCGAACGCCTTGTACATGATGTCCGGGCGGTGGTTCCGGATCGCGCCCGAGCTCAGCTCGTAGCCATTGCACACGATGTCGTATTGCCATGCCTTGATTGTGAGCGGGTCCTGGTTTTCGAGCGCGTCCATCTCGCCCTGCGGCATCGAGAACGGGTTGTGGCTGAAGTCGATCTTCTTCGCCTCTTCGTCCCATTCATACATGGGGAAATCGACGATCCAGCAGAACTTGAAGCAATCTTCTTCGATCAGGCCGAGCTGTTCGCCCACCTGCGTGCGCGCGGCGCCGGCAAGCTTGGCGGCGTCCTTCTCCTTGCCCGCGGCAAAGAACAGGCCGTCATCGGGGCCAAGGCCAAGCTCATTGTAGAGCTCTTTCATGCGCTCGGGCCCGTGGTTCTTGGCAATCGGACCGCCAAACTCGCCGCCCTTGCGGGTAACATAGCCGAGCCCTGCAAAGCCTTCCGAACGTGCCCAGTTGTTCATGTCGTCGAAAAACTTGCGGCTCTTCTCATTGGTCTTGGGCGCAGGCACGACCCGCACCACGCCGCCTGATCCGACGATTTTCTCGAACAGGCCGAACCCGCTCTTCTCGAAGTGGCTGGTGACATCGGTGATGACCAGCGGGTTGCGAAGATCCGGCTTGTCGGTGCCGTATTTGAGCATCGCCTCGGCATAGGGGATGCGCGGGAAGTCGCCCGACTTGGTCACGCTCTTGCCATTGGCAAATTCGGCAAACACGCCGGCGAGCACCGGCTCTAGCGCCTGGAACACGTCTTCCTGGGTGACGAAGCTCATCTCGAAGTCGAGCTGGTAGAATTCGAGGCTGCGATCGGCGCGCAGGTCCTCGTCGCGGAAACACGGCGCGATCTGGAAATAGCGGTCGAAGCCCGACACCATCAGCATCTGCTTGAACATTTGTGGCGCCTGCGGGAGCGCGTAAAAACTGTTGGGATGCATCCGGCTGGGCACGAGGAAATCGCGCGCGCCTTCGGGGCTGGAAGCGGTGAGGATCGGGGTCTGGAACTCGGTGAAGCCCTGGTCGATCATGCGCTGGCGCAGCGAGGTGATGACCTTGCTGCGCAGCATGATGTTGCGGTGCATGGTCTCGCGCCGCAGGTCGAGGAAACGGTATTTGAGGCGGATATCCTCGGGATATTCCTGCTCGCCCGCGACCGGCATGGGCAGCTCTTCGGCGGCGCTTTGCACGGTGATTTCGCGCGCGAACACCTCGATCTCGCCGGTCGGCAGGTCCTCGTTGACCGTCTCGGGCGTGCGGGCCTTCACGTCGCCATCGATGGTGACCACCGATTCGGCGCGCAGGCGTTCGAGCACGGGAAGCGCGGGCGAATCCTCGTCGGCCACGATCTGGGTGATGCCGTAATGGTCGCGAAGGTCGACGAACAGCACGCCGCCATGGTCGCGCTTACGGTGGACCCAGCCGGACAGACGGACGGTTTCGCCGACATTTTCGGCGGAAAGCTGTGCGCAAGTGTGCGAACGATAGGCGTGCATCTAAACTCTTGTCCTGTTCGAAGGTATGACGCTAAGGGCGCAGCCGCTTGAATGCGGGCGTTCGTCCCAGCGGGAAAGCGCTGCGCTAACAGGGCATGGCTTGGGTTTTGTCAAGTCGCGCACCTCTCGACAGACCGGGGCCCGCACGGGCCGGGAGCGGCACTCCGCTCGATCAAGACAGAAGACATATATGAAAATCCACGACCTGATCACCACGACCGATGCCCTCGCCCAGCTGTGCGAGCGGCTCGCGAAATCCGAATTCGTCGCGGTCGATACCGAATTCATGCGCGAGAACACCTACTGGCCCGAACTGTGCCTGGTGCAGATTGCAGACGAAAACGAAGCCGCCGCGATCGACCCGCTCGCAGATGGTATCGACCTTGCCCCGCTGCTCGACCTGCTCACCGACAATGACGAGGTGCTCAAGGTGTTCCATGCCGGCGGGCAGGACGTCGAGATCATCGTCAACATGACCGGCAAGACCCCGCAGCCGGTGTTCGACACCCAGATCGCGATGATGGCGATCAGCCAGTCCGAACAGATCGGCTATGCCAACCTGGTCGATCACTGGCTCGGTATCCAGGTCGACAAGGGCGCGCGCTTCACCGACTGGAGCCGTCGCCCGCTGACCGACCGCCAGATCGAATACGCGATCGGCGATGTCACGCACCTGTCGAAGATCTTTCCCAAGATTCTGAAAAAGCTCATCAAGACAGGCCGCGGCGCATGGCTCGATGCGGAGATGGAAAAGCTTGCCGAGGTATCGAACTACACCATCGACCCCGACAGCGCTTGGAAACGCATCCGCCAGCAGGGCCGCAACCCGCAGGTGCTCGGGCGTCTGAAGGCGCTTGCCGCGTGGCGCGAGGGCGAAGCGCAGCACAAGAACATCCCGCGCGGCCGGATCATGCGCGACGAAACGCTTGCCGACATTGCTGCGCACCCGCCCAAGAAACAGGGCGATCTTGCAAAAGTGCGCGGGCTGTCCTCGGCGTGGAAGGACAACGATATCGGCAAGCGCCTGATGAAGGTGATCGCCGATGCCGAGCCGCTTTCCAAGGAAGAGATGCCTGCCAAGGCCAAGCGCGGCGCGCCGCTCGGAAAGGAAGGCGCGCTGGTCGCCGACCTGCTGAAACTGCTCCTGAAAATCCGCGCGCGCGAAATCGATGTCGCTGCCCGGCTGCTGACCCGTGCCGACGAGATGGAAGCGCTTGCCGCCGGGGTCCGCGATCTCAAGGTGCTCGACGGATGGCGTTACGAGGTGTTCGGGCGCGACGCGCTCGAACTGGTCGAAGGCCGGCTCGCATTCGCGGTCAGGGACGGCAAGCTCGTCATGACCCATATCGACGACATGCAGGCGAGCATGGAAGAAGGCCAGGCCGAGGGCTGAGGGCATGAGCACCTACCTGCCCACGATCAAGCAGCTGCAATATCTGGTCGCCCTGCACGAACACAAGCATTTCGGCCGCGCGGCCGATGCGACCTATGTCTCGCAATCGACCCTTTCGGCAGGGATCCGCGAACTGGAGTCGTTGCTCGGCGTTACCCTGGTCGAACGCTCGCGCCGCGTGGTGCGGTTCACCGCCTTGGGCGACGAGGTGGTGGCCAAGGCCAACAAGCTGCTGCGCGAGGCGGAGGAACTGTCCGATATCGTCCAGGCCGCGGGCAAGCCCTTGTCGGGCCAACTGCGCATGAGCGTGATCCCGACCATCGCACCCTTCATGCTGCCGCGCATATTGCCGCGGCTCAAGAAGGAGCGGCCCGACCTCCAGCTGATGCTGCGCGAGGAGATGAGCTCGGACGCGATCGAATCACTTCAGCACGGCCGGGTCGATTGCGTGCTGCTCGCCCTGCCCTTCGACACCGGCGAAGTGGCGAGCGCGCATATTGGCGATGACCGGCTGTTCGTCGCCTTTCCGAAGGACGATCCGCGCGATCCGCCCGACCGGGTGCCTCCGGAAATGATCGACCCGATGATCGAGGGCGGCCGCCTGCTCCTGCTCGAGGACGGCCATTGCCTGCGTGACCACGCGCTTGCCGCCTGCAACCGCGCCGAATTGCGCGCATCGGCGAGCATGATCGGCACCAGCCTGCACACGCTGGTTCAGATGGTCGACAACGATCTCGGCCTCACCATGCTGCCGCAGATGGCGATCGATGCCGGGATCCTGAACGGCACCGATGTCGTCGCAAGGCCGGTCGAAAGCGAGCACGCCAAGCGCGAGATCGTTCTGGTCTGGCGCAAGAACTCCCCGCGCGAGGCGGATTTCAAGCTGCTGGCAGAGGAATTGCGCGCGGGTTGAACCGGCATGAGTTTGCATGGGGTTGCATGGGCTCGGTCTCGTGAGCCTTCGACCTTAATGAAGCATGCTCGATTGCGCGCATCTACAATGGATGTCGGATCGGTTGCGGGCGTCAGGCTAACGACCGCAGCACCAGCATTTTCAATCCATGTGTTTGAGGCCAACCCGCAGGTAATCCCAGCCGGTCACGCAGGTCAGGATCGCAGCTGCCCACAGGCTGACGAGGCCGACAACGTGGATCCAGCTTTCGGCAATCGTCTGGCAATCGGGTCCGGGCGCGGCGCAAGGCGGGCCGTGGACCGCTCCGCCGAAGATCAGCGCGCCCAGCGCCACCAGCTGGAATGTCGTCTTCCACTTGGCGAGCCGCGAGACCGGGACCGAGACCTGGATACCGCCCAGGAATTCGCGCAGGCCCGAAACCGCGATCTCGCGCATGAGAATCACCAGTCCCGCGATCACGTGGACGTCACCGGCATAGGGTCCGCGCAGATAGCCTTGCGCGGTAAGGATCAGGATGACGGCGGCGACCATGATCTTGTCGGCGATCGGGTCGAGGAACATGCCCAGCTTCGACACCGTCCCTTGCGCGCGGGCGAGATAACCGTCGAAATAATCGGTGATCCCGATCACGCAATACAGTGCGAAACCGATGAGATAGCCGAGCTGCCAGTCCGGCCACCACAGGAAGAACCCCAGCAGGGGTATCGCGAAGATGCGCGACATGGTGAGGATGTTAGGCAGCGTCAGCATGGCTTGTGCCTGATGCCTTTAGCCGAGCGGCGCGCCAAGCAAAATAGCGCGTTGCCGCTGCATGCACAGCCGCAACGCGTGCTGCCCTGCCCCGCAATGCCGCAGCGTCATCGCCCTTGTGCCGCCTCCCCGGTCCGCTATGGCATCTGCCAACACGAACTGCCGGGCACCCGATCCCCCCATGACGACTTCGACCAGACTGCTCCACCGCAAGCGCTTCCTGCCGCTGATGGTCACGCAGTTCTTCAACGCCTTCAACGACAATCTCTACAAGACCGCCGTGGTGCTGTTCGTCGTCTATGCGGTCTATAATGACGAGCGCCAGGAAGCGCTGTTCTCGGGCCTTGCCTCGGTGCTGTTCATCGCGCCGTTCGTGCTGCTGTCAGCGCTTGCCGGCCAGCTTGCCGATACCCGCGACAAGGCGGCGATCGTGCGAGTGGTCAAATTGTGCGAGATTGGCTGGGCGAGCCTCGGTGCCATTGGCCTGTTCCTCGCCTGGCAGGGCATAGCGGTTCACAGCTTCGCCATCCCGCTCCTGCTCTTCGTGGTCTTTCTCGCCGCGGTGCAATCGACATTTCTCGGGCCGATCAAATACGCGATCCTGCCGCAGCACCTCAAAAAGGAAGAGGTGCTGCCGGGCACCGGGCTGATCGAGGCGGGCACCTATATCGCGATCCTGACCGGCACGATCCTCGCAGGTTTCGTTTCGGTCGAATTGGCGATGGTGCTGGTCGTGCTGACTTCGCTGGTCGGCTATGTCTCGGCGCGCTTCGTGCCCGAAGCCCCACCGCAAAGCGATTACGAAATGCACTACCCGCTGCTCGAACCCTATCGCGATCGGGTCCCGAGCCGTCCGCTGCGCTGGCTCGGCATGCCCTTCGTTGCAGTGGCCGACCAGGCTGTGATGAGCTTCAAGCTGGTGCGCAACACCATGCACAACCGCGAATTGTGGCTGGCAATCGTGGCGATCAGCTTTTTCTGGACCATCGGCGCGGTGCTGTTCATCCAGTTCCCCCCGCTCGCCAAGAACCAGCTTCTCGCCTCCAAGGAGGTCGCAAGCCTGTTCCTCGTCATCTTCTCGATCGGGATCGCGATCGGGTCGGTGGGGATCAACGCGCTTTTGAAGGGCAAGGTTTCGGCGCGCTATTCGCCCGCCTCGGTGGTGGTGATGGGTGCCTTCCTGATCGGGTTCTACCTCGTCGCAAAGCTCTGGATACCCAACGAGGCGGGGCAATTGCTGCCGGTCGAGGCGTGGATCCTCGAACCGCTGGCAATCCCGCTCTCGCTGATGCTGCTGGGCATTTCGACCGCTGGAGGGTTCTTCGTGGTGCCGCTCTACGCATTCTTGACGACGCGCTGCGCACACGATGCTGCCAGCCGCACGATCGCTGCCAACAATATCGTCAATTCGCTAGCCATGGTGGGGGGGTCGCTGTTCGCGATAGCGCTGACCACGATCGGGATGCCGGTGGTCGACCAATTGCTGTTCGCAGGCGCGATGACGGTGGTCGCCGCATGGCTTGGCTGGCTTCTTTACAAGGCGGAAAAAGACGCCGCTGCCGCCGCCGAGGAATTGGCGCGCGTTGCCGCCGGCTGAGAAGGCTTCGCCGCGCTCGAGCCGATCAGAGAATGAAAACCAGCACCGCGGCAAAGGTCGCGACATAGACGCTGGCTGCCCCGCGCATGTCGCCGGCGGTCAGGTGCCAGGCATTGCCGCGCGCGACCCGGCTTCCGGCGGTCACGTGCGGAGGAAGGCTCGCACGGAAGGGGTGGCGAGCGTTTTCGCTGGTGAGAACAAGGCTGCGACGCATGTTTTTGTCTCTCTCTTCTGTGCCCGGAGCGATTGATTTCGCCCGCTATTATCGGCGTGAGAAACGCGTTAACGAGTTCTTAACCTTTGGTCCAAGCCCGGCTTTCCCCTGCCCGAAAGCGGGACAGTTAGGCGGGTTTGTGGTTAATCGCCGGGAACCTTTGCGCGCGCGTTGCCAGCCCGGCGGAGCGCGGCTAAGCGCGGCTTGAACCTGCTTTGGAGAACGTGACCCGTGACCACACCGACCCGGACCGCCGCCGAATTGCTGGTCGATTGCCTAGCCGCCCAGGAAATCGACCGCGTCTTCACGGTCCCGGGTGAGAGCTTCCTCGCAGTGCTCGACGCGCTCCATGAACGCTCCGATATCGAGACCGTGGTGTGCCGGCAGGAAGGCGGCGCCGCATTCATGGCCTGCGCCGACGGTGCGATGGCCGCAGCCGGAAAGGGCCGGCCGGGCATCGCTTTTGTCACCCGTGGACCGGGTGCGACAAATGCCAGCATCGGTGTCCATGTCGCGCACCAGGATTCGCAGCCGATGATTCTGTTTGTCGGCGATGTCGCGCGCCCGATGCGCGACCGCGAGGGGTTCCAGGAGATCAATTTCGAGGCGTTCTTCGGTCCCATCTGCAAGTGGGCCGCACGGATCGACGATCCGGCGCGCGTTCCCGAATATGTTGCACGCGCCTTCAGCGTTGCAATCAGCGGGCGGCCCGGCCCAGTGGTGCTGGCGCTGCCTGAAGACATGCTGTGCGATCCGGTCGATGCCGATCTCGCCCCGCGCCCCTATGCCGTGCGGCCCGCCCAGGCAGTGTGTCCCGATGCCATGCAGGCCTTTTTCGCGCTTCTCGCCGATGCCGCAAGCCCTGTCGCAATCATCGGCGGCGCGGGCTGGAACGCGAAGGCGCGCGAGCATTTCCAGGCCTTTGCCGAAGAGGTCGGACTGCCAGTGGCGACCGCGTTCCGCCGCCAGGACGCAATTGCTCCGTCTTCGCCGGTATATGCCGGCAATCTTGGCTATGGCCCCAATCCCCAGCTCGTCGAGCGGGTGAAAACTGCCGATCTGGTCATCGCTATCGGCGCGCGACTGGGCGAGGCGACCACCGACAGCTACACCGTGCCGACGCCCGAACATCCCGGCCAGACGCTCGTCCACATCCACCCCGATCCCGACGAACTGGGCCGGGTCTATCGCACCGATCTCGCGCTCGCCTGCTCGGTCGATGAGTTCGCCGAGGCGGCTGCGCTTTGGGAAGACCATGCGATCATCCCCTTCGATGCGGGCGCAGAGGCGAACCGCGAATGGCGCGAATGGTCGACACCGAAAGGCTCCGGCAAGGGCTATGCGCTCGACATGGCGGCCTGCCTAGCCGCGATGCGCGACAAGGTTCCGGGTGATGCGATCATCTGCAACGGGGCGGGCAATTTTGCTGGCTGGTGGCATCGCTACTGGCATTACGCCGGCTATCCCGGCCAGCTCGCACCTACCGCGGGCGCGATGGGTTACGGCGTGCCGGCAGCGGTAGCAGCCGCGCTGCGCTACAAGGACCGCACCGTGATCGCAGTGGCGGGCGATGGCGATTTCCTGATGAACGGGCAGGAGCTGGCCACTGCCGCACAGCACGGGGCGAACATGATCGTGCTGGTGGTCGACAATGGCGCCTATGGCACGATCCGCATGCATCAGGAGCGCGAATATCCTGCGCGGGTTTCTGGCACCCAGCTTTCCAATCCCGATTTCGCCGCGCTTGGCGCTGCTTTTGGCGCGTGGAGCGCGACCGCGACCACCACGGACGAATTCACCGCCGCGCTCGACGAAGCGCTGGCGCGCACCGGCCTGCGCCTCGTTCACATGAAGATCGATGTCGAACAGCTCGCCGCCAGCGGGGCGACGGTGAGCGCGCTGCGCGCGAGAAGCTAGGCGCCGCTCAGCCCTCAGCCATCGCGCAGATTACTTCCCACTCCTCGGCGCTGATCCGCGCGACCGAGAGCCGCGAGAGCCGCACCAATTCGCAATCGGCGAGCTTGGGCTCGGCCTTGATCGCCTTGAGCGTGACAGGATGGTCGAACTTGCGCTTGGGTTTCACCTTCACCGCCGACCACTTGCCGGTGTCGTCGGTGGGATCGGGGATATCGGCGACCGATACGGTGACGATTCCGACGATTTCGAGCCCCTCGCGCGAGTGGTAGAAGAACGCCTCGTCGCCCACTTCCATCGCGCGCAGATTGTTGCGCGCGGCATAATTGCGCACCCCGTCCCAGGTGCCCTCGCCCTCGGCCACCAGGTCGTCCCAGCTGTATTTGAACGGTTCGGATTTCACGAGCCAGTAGTTCATCTGTGCATTCCCTTATCGCACCGTGGTGCCTTCACACCTTGTCGTTAATGCCCGTACGCCCTGGGCAAAACCCCTCGGGCACGCGCTCTCACCGATTAACCCTATCTTCAATCCCCTCGGCGATAGCGGAGGACGCGCACGCGGCGCGAAATGCATGTGCGCCCCGGGATGGAGACCAGCATTGTCCGGCACGAATGCCAGTAACAGATGGAACAGCGCCGATCGCGACCTCGTGGCGCTTGGTATTGCGACCGCAGCGATCATCCTGTTTGTGGCCACCGGCAGCACGGTGCTCCCTCGCGCGATCGATGCCATTTTCAAGGGCGGCGCGGCTCCCGATCACCTGCTGGTCAACGCGCTGCTGCTCAATATCGTGCTCATCATTTTCGGTTGGCGGCGCTATCGCGAATTGCAGACCGAGATCGGCGAACGCCGCCGCGCCGAAGCGCTGGCCCGCGAACTGGCGGAGACCGATCCGCTCACACGTTGCCTCAACCGGCGCAGCATGACGAGCGATACCGACAGCCTGTGCGCCCGCGCCCAGTCGCGCGGCGAAGCGGTCGCATTCTTCATGATCGATCTCGACAATTTTAAGCAGATCAACGACATGCACGGGCATCCCGTGGGCGACCAGGTGCTGGTCGAACTGGCCGAGAGGTTCCGCAAGGTGCTTCCCGAAGGCACCCGGCTGGCTCGGCTTGGCGGCGATGAATTTGCCTTCGTTACTACCTATCCGCCCGCTCGGCGCGACCGCATCGACGATCTCGCGATCCGCCTGTTCGAAGCCGCCTCGGCGCCCTTCGCGCTCGACGGGATCACGCTCGATGTCACGATCTCGCTGGGCATCGCGTCCGATCACGAAGAAGACGGCAGCGACAACAAGCGCTGCGATTCCGCCTCGCTGATGCAGCGCGCCGATATCGCCATGTACAGCGCCAAGAAGGACGGCAAGAACCGCTGCCTGTGGTTCGAACCGACCATGGAAAATGACTTGCGGTTCCGCAACCAGCTCGAACAGGGCCTGCGCCGCGCGCTTGCCGAAAGCCAGTTCGAGCCCTTCTACGAACAGCAAATCGATCTCGATAGCGGCGAACTGGTCGGTTTCGAGATGCTCGCGCGCTGGGATTCGCCCGAACTGGGCCTCGTCAGCCCCGAGATCTTCATCCCCATAGCCGAGGAAATGGGGCTGATTGTCGAATTGTCCGAACAGCTGGTTTCCAAGGCGCTGGTCGATGCCAGCGGCTGGGATCCGTCGCTGACCCTGGCGATCAACATCTCGCCGGTGCAATTGCGCGATCCGTGGTTTGCGCAAAAGCTGCTCAAGCTGCTGGTGAAGCACAATTTCCCGCCGCAAAGGCTCGAGATCGAGATCACCGAGACCTGTCTCCACGACAATGTCGCGATGGTGCGATCGATGATCGTCAGCCTGCGCAACCAGGGAGTGCGGGTCAGCCTCGACGATTTCGGTACCGGGTTCTCGTCGCTCGAACAATTGCGCTCATTGCCGTTTGACCGGATCAAGATCGACCGCGCCTTTGTCGGCGAATTGCGCGACAACGAGGGCGGATCGCGTATCGTCGACGCAATCGTCTCGCTCGGCCGGGGCATGGGCCTGCCAGTCACCGCCGAGGGGATCGAGGACGCACAGATGCTCGACGCGCTGCGCAAGATGGGCAAGCTCAAGGGACAGGGCTACCATTACGGCAAACCCGAAAACGCCGAACAGGTGCACCAACGTCTGCTGGCATCGGGCCTCGCCATAGCTGCCGAAGAACGGTCCGAATTCCCGGCGCGAAAGGCCGGGAACAGCGCGGACGACGGGGCGCAAAGCGATAAAGCTGACGGCGCGCCGCGCCTTCCCCGCATCATCAACATGTAGTCAGCACCGCGGGCACGCGAAGCGCGCATCATCGCGCAGGGCTGGACGCTGGGCGCGCGCATGCATAGATGCAGCCACGCTATGCGGGTTCCCTTCGTCAAGATGCACGGCCTCGGCAACGATTTCATCGTTCTCGACGCGCGTAAAGACAGCCTTCCGGCGATGACCGGTGCGGCTGCACGCGCGCTCGCCGACCGACGGACGGGGATCGGCTGCGACCAGTTGGTGCTGCTCGAGCCGAGCGAGACCGAAGCATTCCGCATGCGCATCTTCAATGCCGATGGCAGCGAGGTCGAAGCCTGCGGCAATGCCGCGCGCGCGGTCGCGCTGCTGCATGGCGAGCGTGCGCGGATCGAGACCGGCGGCGGGCCGATCACGCTCGAACCGGCCCAAGGCGGCGCGCGGGTTGAAATGGGCACCCCGCGCTTCGACTGGGAATCGATCCCGCTCGCCTTCGCGATGGATACCGCCAACATGCCGGTCGGCTGGGCAGAGCTCGAGAACCCGGCGGCGGTCAATGTCGGCAATCCGCACGTGATCTTCTTCGTCGAGGACACCGAACTTGTCGATCTCGCTGCGCTCGGCCCGCTGATCGAGCGCGACGCGCTGTTTCCCAAGGGCGTCAACGTCAATGTCGCGAGCCTCGTTGGCCCCGATCACCTGCGGTTGAAAGTCTGGGAGCGCGGCGCGGGATTGACGCGGGCCTGCGGCACCGGCGCCTGCGCGAGCGCGGTGGCGGCGATGCGTCGCGGAATGACCGGGCGCACGGTGACGGTAACGCTTCCGGGTGGCGACCTCGTCATCGAGTGGCGCGCAGATGAAACCATGGTGATGACAGGACCTGCCTGCGAGGCCTTTCGCGGCAGCTTCGAGTGGGACGATTACGCGTGAACGCCCCTGCCAAGCTCAGGCCTGAGGTCATCTCGCTCGGCTGCCGGCTCAACATCGCCGAGAGCGAGCAGATGAAGGCCATGCTCGCCGATGCGGGCGACGTGGTGGTGGTCAATTCTTGCGCGGTCACCGCCGAAGCGGTGCGCCAGACCCGCCAGGCTATCCGCAAGGCTCGGCGCGCCCGGCCCGACGCCCGCCTGATCGTGACCGGCTGCGCCGCCGATATTGAGCGCGATGCGATCGCTGCCATGCCAGAGGTCGATGGCCTTGTCGCCAACACGCAAAAGCTCGACCCCCGCGCCTGGAACACGCCGCGTGCAGAGGCTCCTCCTCCGCCAACGCGAACTCGTGCCTTTATCGCGGTGCAGAACGGGTGTGATCATTCCTGCACGTTCTGCGTGATTCCGCAGGGTCGCGGCGCGAGCCGATCGATGAGCGTCGATGCCGTACAGCGCACTGTCGAGCACCACCTTGCGCTCGGCGCAAAGGAAATCGTTCTCACCGGGGTCGATCTCACCAGCTGGGGACATGACCTCCCCGGCGAGCCTGGCCTCGGCGTGCTGGTTGGCCACCTGCTCGACGCCTTCCCCCGAATGCCGCGCCTGCGGCTGTCCTCGCTCGACGGGGTCGAGATCGATGACCAATTGTTCGAGCTGCTCGCTGGCGAGGAGAGGGTGATGCCGCATTGCCACCTGTCGCTCCAGCACGGCCACGACCTGATCCTCAAACGCATGAAGCGCCGCCATTCGCGTGCCCAGGCGGTCGAACAGGTCGCAGCGCTCAAGGCGCGCCGCCCGGAAATCTCCATCGGTGCCGATCTCATCGCGGGCTTTCCGACCGAAACCGACGAACACCACGCGGCCAACCTGTCGATCATCGAGGAATGCGACGTGGTTCACGGTCATATCTTCCCCTATTCGCCGCGCCCGAACACGCCGGCTGCGCGTATGCCGCAGGTCGACCGCCTCGTGATCAAGCAGCGCGCCGCCGAACTGCGCAACGCGGTGGGAAGGCGCCGCGCGGCGTGGCTCGAAAGCCTTGTGGGCGAAAGCCTCGCCGTTCTCGCCGAACGCGACGGCACCGGCTATGCGCCCTCTTTTGCGCGGGTCCGCCTGCCTGACGGCACGCCGGCAGGCTCGCTCTTGCACGTGACCCCCGCCGACCTTGAAGGAGGCCTTCTCATATGAGTGCTAGCTGGAGCGAGCGCGTGCTCGGAGGGTTTCGCAAGACCTCCGAACGGCTCGGCGCGAACCTGACCGGGGTTGCGACGCGGCTCGACGATGCGACGCTCGACGATGTCGAGGATGCGCTGATCGTCTCCGATCTCGGCCCGGCGGCGGCAGCGCGGATCCGTGCGCGGCTTTCGGAAAAGAGCTTCGGCAAGGAAATCACCCGGCGCGAACTCAAGGAAGCGGTGGCGGAGGAAATCGCGGAAATCCTGCGCCCTGTGGCCAAGCCGCTCGAGGTGACCGCTTTTCCCCGCCCGCAGGTGATCCTCGTGATCGGGGTCAACGGGTCGGGCAAGACCACCACCATCGCCAAGCTCGCGCACCTTTTCACCGAGGACGATTACGGCGTCCTGCTGGCCGCCGGCGACACCTTCCGCGCAGCCGCGATCGGCCAGCTCGCGACATGGGCGGAGCGCGCCGGGGTAGAACTCGTGCGAGGCCCCGAGGGCGGCGACCCGTCGGCTGTCGTGTTCGACGCGGTCAAGCAGGCGACCGATACCGGTATCGATGCGCTGGTGGTCGACACTGCCGGGCGCCTTCAGAACAAGCGCGAGCTGATGGACGAACTTGCCAAGATCCGCCGCGTTCTCGGCCGTCTCAACCCCGAGGCGCCCCACGACGTGGTGCTGGTCCTCGATGCGACCAATGGACAGAACGCGCTGTCGCAGATCGACGTGTTCAAGGAAGTCGCCGGGGTGACCGGCCTGATCATGACCAAGCTCGATGGCACCGCGCGCGGCGGCGTGCTGGTCGCTGCGGCGGAGCAATACGGCCTGCCGATCCACGCGATCGGAGTGGGCGAGACCATGGAAGACCTGCGCCCCTTCGATCCCGACCTGGTCGCGCGCGTAATTGCAGGAGTGGCCTGATGGCGGACAACAAGGCGAAAAAGGGCACGGGCTGGCTCAATGTGGCGGTCGATTACGGGCCGCTCCTGGTGTTTCTGGCGGTCTATCGCCTCAACGCGCCCGACGATCCCGATGCCGCAGGCGAACTGCTCGCGATCATCTATGGCACGGGCGCCTTCATGGTCGCGGCAGTCGCGGCGCTGGCGATCTCGAAGTGGCGGCTGGGCAAGGTCTCGCCGATGCTGTGGTTCTCGACCGCGCTGATCGTGGGCTTTGGCGCGCTGACCATCTTCTTCGGCGATCCGCGTTTCGTCCAACTGAAGCCGACAATCATCTATACCGGTTTCGGCATCGCGCTGCTGGGCGGCTATTTCACCGGCCGAGCGCTGCTGAAAATCCTGCTCGAGGCCGCTTTCGAAGGCGTCGACGAGGCCGGCTGGCTCAAGCTCTCGCGCAATTGGGGCGTGTTCTTCCTGCTGCTGGCAGCGCTTAACGAGGTGCTGGTGGCGCAACTCGATTTCGAGGGCTGGCTGTGGGCCAAGCTGTGGGTGTTCCTGCCGCTGACATTCATCTTCACCTTCACCCAGATCCCGATGCTGCTGAAGCACGGCCTCGCCTTCGAAGAGGCCGACGAGGTGGTGAAGGACGAACCACCCACCGCCTGACCCCCGCGCATTTCCCCCGCAAATGGGCTATGGCTGGTGCGCATGAGATGCTGTTGAACACGATCCCGCGCCCCGATTGTTCGGCCCGCCCCCTGCGATGGGAGGGCGACGCGATCATCCATGCGCCGGTCAGCGCGGTCTTTGCCGCGTGGACCACTCGGCTCGACACCTGGTTCGCACAGCCGGGCACCTTGTCCTTCGACCCCGAACCGGGCCGGCCCTTTTTCTTCTACAACCGCACCGATTGGGGCCGCCATCCGCATTATGGGCGGGTGCTCGCCTGCGAGCAGGACCGAATGATCGAAATGACCTGGGTGACGGGCGACGGCACCGATCTTGGCACCTGCGGGGCGGAGACGATCGTGCGGATAACGCTCGAGCCAAGGGGCGATGCCACCGCAATCTATCTCGCGCATGAAGGCTTCGTGTCAATGGCATCGCGCAATGCCCATGGCGAGAATTGGCCGATCGCGCTGCAATTGCTCGACGAAGCGCTAGCCTAGCAACGCGCCCGGGCGCCGGGGCGCGTCAGATCTCGACCTGGCTGCCCAGTTCGACCACGCGGTTGGTGGGCAGGTTGAAGAAGTCCATCGCGCTCGCCGAGTTCCTGAGCATCCAGGCGAAGATCTTCTCGCGCCAGATCGGCATTCCCGGCTTGTCACTCGCCAGCAGCGTCTGGCGCGAGAGGAAGAAGCTGGTGTGCATCATGTCGAACTCGCCCCCACAGCGCTCCATGTGCTTTAATCCGGTGGGCACATCGGTCTCTTCCATGAAACCATAGCGCAGGATCGCGCGGTAGAACCCATCTCCCATATCGGTGAAATCGCAGCGTTCGGTGGGATCGACATAGGGCACGTCGGCGATCTCGACCGTCAGGATCACCACACGCTCATGCAGCACCTTGTTGTGCTTGATGTTGTGGAGCAGCGCCGAGGGAACGCCCGCGGTCGAACTGGCCATGAAGATCGCCGTGCCTGGCACCCGCAGGGCCGAGTTCTTGGCCGACTTGGCAAAGATTTCCATCGGTAGCGCGACCTCGCTCATCCTCTCGCGCATCAGCTTGCGCCCGCGCGCCCAGGTGGTGAGCAGCAGGAAGGCGATGAAGCCGACTGCGAGCGGGAACCAGCCGCCCTGCGGCACCTTGGTGAGGTTGGCGGTGAAATAGGCCCCGTCGACGATCAGGAAGACCAGCACGACCGGCGCGGCATACCACCATTTCCACTTCCACACGCTGACGAACAGCACCGCCATCAACAGCGTGTCGATCGTCACCGCACCGGTGACCGCAATTCCGTAGGCAGCAGCCAGGTTGGACGAGTTCTGGAAGGTCAGCACCAGGATGATCACCGCCACCATCAGTGCCCAGTTGACCGCCGGGATATAGATTTGCCCGCCCTCGGTTTCCGAGGTGTGGCGAATGTTGAGGCGCGGGATGTAGCCCATCTGGATCGCCTGCTGGGTGATCGAAAACGCGCCCGAGATCACCGCCTGGCTGGCGATAAAGGTGGCGACGGTTGCCAGGAACACCAGTGGCAGCCGCCATTCCTCGCTTGCCAGGAGGAAGAACGGGTTCTGCACCACCACCGCGGCCTCCTCCGCAGGAAGCCCCGCGATCATCGCGCCTTGCCCGAAATAGTTGAGCAACAGGCACGGCATGACAAAGCCGAACCACGACAGCCGCATCGGCCCGCGCCCGAAATGGCCCATGTCCGAATAAAGCGCCTCGGACCCTGTCACCGCGAGCACCACCGCGCCCAGAGCGAGGAAGGCGACCACCCCGTCGGAGACGAAGAACATCACCGCGTAATAGGGGTTGAGCGCCCACAAGATGTCCGGATTCTGGAGTATCTGCCAGCCGCCCAGTCCAGCGATCACGGTGAAATAGACGATCATGACCGGCGCGAACAGTGCGCCCACCTTGGCCGTCCCTCGCGCCTGGAGCATGAACAGGAACACCAGCAGGCCCAGCGCGATCGGGATCACGAATTGCTGAAGGCCCGGATCGACCACGGTCAACCCCTCGACCGCCGAGAGCACCGAGATCGCGGGCGTGATCATGCTGTCGCCGTAGAACAGCGAGGTCGCGAACACGCCGAGCAACAGGACCAGCCACTTGTACTTGCTCTGCCCCATGTGCCGCGAAAGCAGCGCGACCAGGGCAAGACTGCCGCCCTGCCCCTTGTTGTCGGCGCGCATGAGGATGGTGACATACTGGATCGCGACCACCAGCAGCATCGACCAGAAGATCAGGCTGACCACGCCCAGCACGTGCATCCGGTCGATCGCGATATTGGCAGTGCCGGCAAAGGTTTCGCGGAAGGCATATAGCGGGCTGGTGCCGATATCGCCGAAGACGATACCGATCGCGCCGACCGCCAGCGCGGTCTTGGACGCGCTGTGGCTCTTGCCGCCTTCGGGCGGGTGGTGAGCGGGTGCTGCTGCGGTGTCGCTCATAAAAAGCGGGTGTCCTCCGGCGCCGGACGCGCCGCGGCGTCGTTCCGGCCAAGGTCGCGGCCCCTAGCACCGCCCATTTGCCCCTGCAACAGCGCGACTCGACGGTGTGCCGCGCGGCCTATTGCAGCATCGGGGCGTTGGCGATCATCTGGTCGAGCTGGGCCACGCGCGATTCGACCTCGGCGCGCCATGGTGCGTCCTCGGGCGAATTGGCGAGCAGGCGCGCCCAGGTGTCGCGCGCGGCGCGGATCTCGCCCGATTGCGCAAAGGCGAATCCCAGGAAGAAATCGGCGCCGGGATTGGCCGGGTCGATATTGCGGGCCTTTCCGAAGGCGTAATAGGAGGCGGGCGTCACCACGCCGTCGGCATGGCCGGTCAGCGCCATGGCAAGCGCGAGCCAGCCTTCGAGGTGGTCGGGGTTGTCGTTCAACCCGCGGCGCAACAGCCCCGCGGCATCGGCAAATTTGCCCCGCCGTGCATAGCCATCGGACAGGACGAGGTAATCGGGCTTGGGGGCGCTGTCGTCGAAAAGCTGGCGGCGCGCCGTGACCATGTTCTCGCCCGACTGACGGTCGGGTGCGGCATCGCCGGCCCGGGGGCTGGCAGGCTGGCCGGGCGAACCCTGCCAGGCATAGCCGGCAAGGCCGAACAGCAGCGCCGCTGCGAACACCGCATAACCCTCGCGCGGGAGGCGCAGGGTGAAGGCTGCCACGGCGAAGGCGGCGAGCGCGAGCGCGAGAATGGCAAGCCAGCCGCCGATCATGCGTCGCGCCTCTTGCCGAGCCTGCGCAACAGCACCGCTCCCGCGATCGCGAGCAGCAGCAGCGGCACGGCAAAGAGCGGCCAGGTGGTGGCCGAAACCTGCGGCTCGTAGCTGACATAATCGCCGTAACGCTCTGTCAGCCAGGCGCGGATTTCATCGGGGCTTTCGCCTGCGAGAAGGCGCGAGCGGACCTGGTGGCGCATGTCGCCGGCCATCGGCGCATCGCTGTCGGCGATCGATTGCGACTGGCACTTGAGACAGCGCAGCGTCTCCATCAGCGCCGCCGCCTCGGCCTCGAGCGCGGGGTCATCGAGCTGGGTATAGGCATAGGGCGCAGGCGGAAGGCCGCTTTGCGCGGAAATCGGCATGGCGAAAAGCGCGGTCATAAGCGCCGCCCCTACCGCAAAGGACGCACTGCGCGCGCTCATCGCGCCTTCTCCAGCTGTTCGAGCAGCACCGGCACCGTGTCGGCGCGGACATCGCCGATATGTTGGTAACGGATATTGCCGCGCGCATCGATGACATAGGTCTCGGGCACGCCCGATGCGCCGATCTCGATCATCAACGAGGAGATGTCGTCTGCCCCGATACGCGCATAGGGATTGCCGTGCCGAGCGAGAAACTGGGCGACGTCTTCGGGCCGGTCGCGCACCGCGACCCCCACAATCTCGACCCCGCTTTCGGCCAGCGTTTCGAGATGCGGGGCCTCGGCGATGCAAGGAAGGCACCAGCTCGCCCAGATGTTGAGAAGGCGCGGCTCTCCCCCCAAGAAATCGGCGCGGGCGACACCCGGCAACCCGTCATAGGCGGCCGGCAGGTCAAACACCGGCAGCGGCTTTTCGACCATTTGCGAAGGGATGGTCTGCGCCTTGTCCTGGGTCAGCATGTAGCCGGCAAGCCCGGCAAAGAAGGCAAACAGTGCGAGCGGCACGATATAGGCGAGGCGCTTCATTCGGCAAGCTCCGGCATGGATCGGTCGATGGCGGCGATGTCTTCGCGGCGCGCGGCGCCCATCGCGCTGGCCCGGCGGCGGCGCAGATCGGTGCGCACCCGGCCGATGATTGCGAGCACGCCGCCCAGCGCCACCAGCAGGCCACCATACCAGATGAAGGTGACAAACGGCTTCCACCAGACGCGCAGCTGCCAGCGCGCGACGCCTCTATCATCGGTGCCCGCCCTGTCGCCGATCACTGCGTAGAGCTGACCGTCCCAGCGGGTCTCGAGCGCGCTTTCGCTGGTGGGCTGCGGGGGCGACCAGAAATTGCGCGCCTGGGGGGCCAGTTCGACCGGTTCCCCATCACCGCGCTGCGCACGCAGGCGCGCCTCGATCGCGGTCCAGTTCGCTCCGGCGACCGGATCGACACTCTCAAGCGTGACCATCCAGTCCGAGACCGCGACGCTGTCACCCGGGGCGAGCGCGGCGAGTTTCTCGGCGGTGAAGGCGCTCTCGCTCGCCATGCCGAACAGCGCGACAGCGATTCCGAAATGGGCTGTGACCATTCCCCAGGTGGCTATCGGAACGCGGCGCAGATCGCGGCCGCGCAGGGGCAGCAGAGCGCCGATGGCAAGCGCCAGCGCAAGTGCGAGGCCGAGAACCGGCAGCACGCCAAAATTGCCCAGCACGGAGATCAGCACCACGCCCGCCACAACCACGGCGCCGAGCAGAGCGACCTCGAAGCGAATGCGGTGCACCTCGTCCGATTTCCAGCGCAGCAGCGGTCCGATCGCCATCACCACCAGCATCGGCACGGCAAAGATCGCGCCTGCCGGATTGAAATAGGGCGGGCCGACGCTGACCCGCACGTCGAATGCTTCGGTCAGGAGCGGATAGAGCGTGCCGAGCAGCACGATCGCTAGGATCGCGGTGAGCATGACATTGTTGAACACCAGCGCGCCCTCGCGGCTGGTGGCAGCAAAGCGCTTGCCCTCGGCGATGCTTCCGGCGCGCGCAGCAAAGATCGCCAGCGCCCCGCCGATATAGAGTGCGAGCAGGACGAGAATGAAGCTCCCACGCTCGGGATCGACCGCGAAGGCGTGAACGCTGGTAAGAACCCCCGAGCGCACCAGGAAAGTGCCGAGCATGCTCATTGAGAAGGCGAGCACGCCGAGCATGATGGTCCAGGTGCGAAGTGCATCGCGCGCGGCGAGCACGCTGACCGAATGCAGCAAGGCAGTCGCGGCGAGCCACGGCATCAGCGAGGCGTTCTCGACCGGGTCCCAGAACCACCAGCCGCCCCAGCCCAGCTCGTAATAGGCCCAATAGGAGCCAGCGGTGATGCCAAGCGTCAGGAACACCCAGGCGCCCAGCACCCAGGGCCGCATGACCTTGGCGAAATCCGGATTGACCGAGCGCGTCAGCAGCGAGCCCATGGCGAGGCTGAACGCCACGGAAAGCCCGACATAGCCGACATAGAGCGTAGGCGGATGCAGGGCGAGGCCGATATCCTGGAGCAGCGGGTTGAGGCCCGAGCCATCTATTGCAGGGACCGGCAACCGCTCGAACGGGTTCGAGGAGAGCAGCAAAAAGGCGTAGAAGCCGAGTGCGACGAACCCCTGCACGGCCAGCGTCGCGCTCATCGTGCGTTCGGGCAGACGCCGTTCGAAGAAGGCGAGAAGCCCGCCCGAGGCCGCCAGCACCGCGACCCACAGCAGCATCGATCCCTCGTGGTTCCCCCAGGTGCCGGTGAGCTTGAAGATCAGCGGCTTGGCCGAATGCGAATGGGTCGCCACCAGCTTGATCGAAAGGTCGGTGATGGCAAAGGCATAGAGCAGGAGCGCGAACGCGAGCACGGCAAGCAGCGCCTGGACGATTGCCGCGGGCCGGGCATAGAGCGCATGGCGCGCACTCGAGCCGCTGGCCAGACCGCATGCACCTGCGACCATCTGTAGAACCGCGAGCGCGGCGCATAGCCACAAGCCGGCAAGGCCCAGTTCCGCGATCATCGTCTCGCCCCGCCCGCCCTAGTCCAGCCCGGCCACGCTGTCGGCATAGGCTTCGGGCTGCTGGTGGCCTTCGAGCCCTTCGATCTCGCGCGGGACATAGTTTTCATCGTGCTTGGCAAGCAGATTGGTCGCGGCAAAGGTGCCGTCCGGTCCAAGCGAGCCTTCCGCGACAACGCCCGATCCCTCGACGAACAAATCGGGCAGGATACCACTGTAAGTCACCGGAACTGCGCTATTTTCGTTACCGGTGACGACGAAGCGCACGCTCACCCCGTCGGCCTGCGTCTCGATCGATCCGGGCCTGACCATGCCGCCCAGCCTGACCGGCTGCCCGACAGCTGGCGGATCGGCGGCGATCTGTTCTGGCAGGTAGAAATAATTCGCCTGGTTTCGCAGCGCCCAGGCCGCGATCAGTCCGGCAGCTATGATCGCCACCAAAGCGAGCACGACCAGCGTCATGCGCTGGTGCTTGGGCTTCATGGCGGGCTTGCTTGAAGGGGTCACTTGCGCCTCGTCTCGTCACGGCGCGCTTCGGCGCTGCGCATGGTGCGATAGGCCCACGCGGCCAGCATGACCATGGTGATGAGCGTCAGGCCATAAGCGCCGAGCACGAAGGGCCAGGGATCGAGGCTCTCTCTCACGCCGCGCCTCCGCCCGATGGGACAGCACCCGCCGCCATCGCATCGTCGTCAAGCGCGCGGCGACGCAGGCGCGCCTCGACCTGCTGGCGGGCGATCAGAGCGCGCATCCGCATCAGCACGATCGCGCCGAAAAGGAGCGAAAACCCGATCACCGCACCAATCAGCGGCCACAGATAGACATCGGCGATCGCGCTCTTGCCCACGGTCAGGCTGGGCGGCTGGTGGAGCGAGTTCCACCACACCACGCTGCGATTGATGATCGGCACATTGATAGCCCCGACAATCGCGAATATCGCAGGGATACGGCTCGACCCGCCTTCGCGCGAGGACGCCTCGGCCAGCGCGATATAGCCGCCATAGAGGAACAGGAGCACCAGCATCGAGGTCAGCCGGCCGTCCCATTCCCACCAGGTGCCCCATGCCGGCCGTCCCCAGATCGAGCCGGTGGCAAGGCACAGCGCAGTAAACGCCAATCCGGGCACCGCGATCGCGCGCGCGGCTATCGATGCAAGCGGGTGTTTCCAGATCAGCAGCGCTCCGCTTGCCAAAGCGAGCCCGGCCCATCCCCCCATGCCGAGCCAGGCGGCGGGCACGTGGACGAACAGGATCCGCACGGTCTCGCCCATCAGCCGGTCGGGCGGAACCACGAAAAAGCCCCAGCCAAGCGCGGCGAGCGACAGCACCAGACCGCCCCAGAACAGGAGCGGCGTGAGCCAGCCGGCGAGCGACAGGAAGCGTTTCGGATTGGCGTAGATATGCACGTCAGGTGATCCTGGCACCGTTGTAGTCGCTCGCTCCGCCCCGGCAAGGGCGCAAAAGTTGCAAGGAGGGGCAAAGACGGCGCAACACCGCCGCGCGAGGCCCGGAACCGGGCCGCTGCCGCGTCATCCCCGCCCGATCAGCGCCTGCGCCATGGCATCGGCGACGATATCGGGTGCGGTGCCATCCCTGTCGCTGGCCTGCCACACCTCTTCGAGCCGCGCGGGGATCTTCTCGATCCGCTCGCGCACGTCCTCGACGCTTGCAGGCTTGCCTTCGCGGCGGGCGAGATATTCGGCCGCGACCGAGATGATCCCGCCGGCATTGATGACGTAATCGGGCGCGTAAAGGATGCCGCGCTCGAACAGGGCCTTGCCGTGATGCGCGCGGGCGAGCTGGTTGTTCGCCCCGCCCGCGACGATCCGCGTGTCAAGCGCCGCGATCGAGGCGTCGTCGAGGATGGCGCCAAGTGCGTTGGGGCTGAACACGTCGCAACTGGTGGTCATGATCGCCTCGGGCGAGACAACATTGGCGCCCAGCTCATCGCCGAGCGCGCGCACGCCGTCTGCGTGGATATCGGCCAGTGTCAGCCGCGCCCCGTCCTTGGCGAGCAGGCGCGCAACCCCGCCACCCACGCTGCCGGTGCCCTGCAAGGCGACATGCACGTCTTTGACGCTGTCGGCGCCAAGCTTGTGACGCACCGCGGCCTTGATACCGAGATAGATGCCATAGGCAGTGAACGGGCCGGGATCGCCGCCTGCCGAACCATTACCGTCGACCGGAAGGCCCGAGACATGCGCGGTGCGCTTGGAGACCGCGACCATGTCCGCCTCGGAGATGCCGACGTCTTCTGCGGTGACATAACGTCCGCCCAGCCCATCGACAGCATCGCCGAAAGCGGCGAGCATTTCCGGCGTCTTGGTGCGCTCAGCATCGGCCAGGATCACCGCCTTGCCTCCGCCCAGCGGAAGGCCGGCCATGGCGTTCTTGTAGCTCATCCCGCGCGACAATCGCAGCGCATCGCGCAGACCGTCCTTGGGTTCGGGATAGTGCCAGAACCGCGTCCCGCCCGCGCCGGGGCCGAGATGGGTGGAATGGACCGCGATGATCGCCGTCAGCCCGGAAGCGCGGTCGCGCACGACATGCACCATTTCGTGGTCGTCGTAATCGGGTTCGGTCCAGAAAGCGGTCATGTGCGACAAAGCCCCAATGTTCGGCGCGCGAGCACAGGCTGGCGCGCGAAATGCTGCGGGGACAAGGCCTGGGGCCAACAGGGAAAATGGGGCGATCGAGGGGTCTCGAACCCCCGACCTCCGGTACCACAAACCGGCGCTCTAACCAACTGAGCTACGATCGCCACACGTCCCGTCTCACCAGTGCTTCCCCATGCGGGGAACCGGCGCCACGTCCGCGCAAGAGCGTGCGTTTAAGCGGCTCGGCGGCGCGGTCAAGGCCGGTTTGAACGGGCGCGAGCCTGTTGCACAATGCGCCCGGGATGGGAAGCGAAAAGTGCCTTTGCGCGCCAAATGCGTAAGATTGTTACGCGCCTCTTGACGACTTGCGCCTGGCGGCTGGTGGCGGCACCTTGCCGGCCATGCACGCACCGCGCGAATCTGTTGGCGAAAGGCTGGCCGGCAATGCCCGCATCCAGCGCCTGCCTTATCCGGGAATCGAGCTGTTCCAGTACCGGGACTTTATCGACGCACGGGCCTGCCGCGACTTCATCGCGATGATCGATGCCGATCGCCGCCCCTCGACCATCGCCGATCCCAATGGTGATGATTACTTCCGCACCAGCGAAACCTGCGACCTCGATCCCGCACACCCGGCAGTTGAAGCGGTCGAACAAGCATTCTTCGCGCTCGGCGGGATCGACCCTGCATTTGGCGAGCCGCTCCAGGGGCAGCGCTACGATGTCGGCCAGGAATTCAAGCCGCACACCGATTACTTTCAACCTGATGGCGCAGATTACGACAAATATTGCGCGGTGAGCGGACAGCGCACATGGACCTTCATGGTCTATCTCAACGCAGTCGAAGCCGGCGGCGCGACGCGGTTCAAGCGGATCGGCAAGACCTTCCAGCCCGAAACCGGCAAGCTCGTGTGCTGGAACAACCGTCTGCCCGATGGCGGTGTGAACCCAGCGACGATCCACCACGGCATGAAGGTGCGCAAAGGTGTCAAATATATCATCACCAAGTGGTACCGCGAGAAGGAATGGCCGTGGTGATTGCCTGCAAATATGCGCGCCGCGCGCCGTTGACCGCTAACGGGGAAGTGAAATGATCGAATATCTAGCTCTTGCAGCAGCCACCACGATAACACCACAGACCGATGAGCAATCAATCATCGAAGAGGCCTATTCTCCCGGGACTGGGAGGGTCACGATATGCGGGTTTGACCTCGACAATTTCGAACAGCTCCTTTCGATCCTCGAGCAATCGGGAGAATACACCGAAGAGAACAGCACCGAAGAATATCGCGTGTTCAACGGCTCACCACCGAATTTCCGGCAATTGGTGGTCGCCAGACCCCGACCGGCTGCCTATCCGATGGTCTATTGCAGGCAGATCACGCCCAAAGCGGATGGCACCTCGCAAATGCAAAGCTCGATGCACTGCCAGGGCGTAAAGTCCGACTGCGATGGTGTCTTCATCGAATTCCGCAATCACGACCAGGAAATATTGCGCGCAATCGGCGCCTGATACGAAAAAGGCGGCCCCGTCGGACCGCCTTCCCCTTGCATCCCGAGGGATGCGAAGCTCTTGTCAGCTTACTTCTTGAGGCTGAGCCCGCCGAAGCGCTTGTTGAATGCTGCCACGCGGCCGCCTTCCTGAAGCTGCTGCTTGCCGCCGGTCCATGCCGGGTGGCTCGTCGGGTCGATATCGAGCGCGAGCGTGTCGCCTTCGCTGCCCCAGGTCGACCGGGTCTGGAATTCAGTACCATCGGTCATCTTGACCGTGATCATGTGGTAATCGGGGTGCCCATCGGCTTTCATGACTTGTTCCTTCGAGCTGGCACCGGTTCCGACCGGCGCTGCTATCAAATTCGGAGAAGGCGCGCACCTAGTGGCAAAAGCCTCGCTTGGCAAGCCTTGTGGTGACCGCCCGTTTTCCTACCCATCCAGCCCGCGCCAGACCCGCCAGGCGCGGCCCGTATCCCGTTGCGCGACCGTACCCGGATCGCGCCGTTGTTTCAGGTACGTGTGGGAAGACAGGTCTTCAAAAATCGGCGTTTGCGTGTTCCAACCGGGCCGCTGTCAGCCCTCGGGCGGATCAGCGATCATCGCGGTGAATTCGGTCTCGCAAGTGGTCTTGCCCTCGACACTGGCGCGGCCCTTGAACTTGTAGATCGTGCGACGTTGCTGAAGGAACTCGACCTCGAGATCAAGCAGGCAACCGGGCGTCACGGGAGAGCGGAACTTGGCTCCGTCGATCCCCATGAAGATCACCAGCTTGCCGGTGCCCGCAAGCTCGAGCGTCTCGATACCGAGGATCGCCGCGGCCTGTGCCAGCGCCTCGATCTGGAGGACGCCGGGCATGATCGGAGCGCCGGGGAAATGTCCCTGGAAGAACTCCTCGTTCATGCTCACGGCCTTCACCGCGTGGATGCGCTCGCCGAGGTGTATTTCGCGCACCCTGTCGACAAGCAGCAGCGGGTAACGGTGAGGCAGGGCCTTGAGCACCTTGTGGATGTCATAATCCAAAATCGGTGCCTTCTTGCCATTGCCGGATTGGGTGTCCGTCTCGGTCATGCCCTGCCCCTGTTTCCCGTTAAGCGCTTAGCGACCAGCCGGAGCCTGTGCAGGCTGCTGCTGTTGCTGTTGCTGCTGCTGGATCAGCTGCGCGGCGAGCAGCGTCTGCTGGATTTCCTGGAAAATCTGCGCAGCATTGCGCGACGGGCGCCAGTCTGCCGGCGGGACGACCTGGACGCTCGGCACCTTGGTGTTGAGCGCAGCGGTGATCTGCTGCGTGATGTCGGCGCCCGAGGCTGCGAACTGGATCGCGTCGGGCTGGAGCACCATGACAATCTGCTGCTGGGTCGTGACGTCGGTCAGCGCGGCCGGATACTGGTTGAGGATCTGCTCGACCGCGTAGATGCGCGCGCCATTGACCTGGTTTGTCAGCCCGGCGACTTCCTGTTCAAGCGTCTGGATCTGGGCGAAATTGGCCGAACCCTGGACCGCGGGAAGCTCGCTTTCGTCGAGCTGGCCGTTATTGTTCGAATCGAACGGCTGGAGCAGCTGCGCGAGCTGCTGCTGCTTGGCCTGGCGCTGTTCGATCTGCGCCGAATAGGTCGTGCCGATCTGGCTGTAGGCGGTCTGAAGCGCGCTCGAACCGATGATGGCGCGGCTGACATCCGCGGTGGCGACGCGGCCCTGGACCTGTGCGGTGGCAGGGGCGCTGGCGGCCAGCGCGCCCAGTGCCAGAGCGCTGGTGGCGAAGAGCTTGGTGAAGGTTTTCATCAGAATTGTGTTCCTACGTTGAACGTGAATGTCTTGTCGTCATCGCCCTCGACCTTGCGAATGGTCTGGGCGAAATCGATCCGGAACGGCCCGAATGGCGAGTTCCAGTTGACCCCGATCCCTGCGGTCACGCGCGGGCTGGGCGAATCGCCCAGGAATACCTCGCGAATGGCGCTGCCCGATCGGATGAGACGGGTATTGGGGGTCGTCCCGTCCTCGGCCAGCGGGTCGGTGGTCACTTCGCCGGTATCGACGCTCAGGAACAGCGGCAAGCCGTCGGCATCGACCAGCGGAAGTCCGTTGGGATTGTCTTGAAGGACCGGCCGCTCCACGCCCCAGAGCGCGCCGACATCGAGGAAGATCGATGGCCGCAGCCCCATTTCGCGTGCCCCGGTGCCGAGGGGAATCTCCAGCTCGGCGCGGCCGAGATAGTAATTGCGCCCACCGATCGAATCGTCGCGCAGCTGCGTGCGGTCCGTGATCAGCGTTGGGTTGCCATCATCGTCGAGGACCGGGTTGTTCTGGGCATCGAGGATATAGCGCTGGGTCAGGATGCGCGGACCGACGCCGCGAATGTCGAAGCCGCGGAAACGCGGTTCGCCAAGGAAGAACCGGTCGGTCAGAAGGATGTCATCGACCCCGGCCCCGCCGCGATCCTGGAGCGGAATGATCGTCCCCCCCTCGGCCGAGAGCGAGAAGATGAACCCGCTATTGGCGACGTTCCAGAACTGCTGGGCCTGGCCGCGCAAGCGCAGATAGCGGACATCGCCGCCCAGCCCTGCAAACTCGCTCGACACGCTCACCCGACGTCCGCGGGTGGGACGCAGCGAGGAATTGAGCGAGTTGTAATTGACCGATACGCCGAGGATCGATGACAGCCGGTTGCCCAACGCATCGCACAGGAAACGGCCCGCGCGCAGCGGATCGCACTCGGTGGTGCCATCGCCGTCAACGTCCGAGAAGAACAGGTTCTCGTCGAGGCTGACTTCGTCGTAATTGAGTGTGTAGCTGGCGACCAGCGACATGAACTCGGTCAGCGGCACACCGACCCGCAGCGAGCCACCGGTGGTGGCCTGCTCGAAGGTGGTGTTGCGTTCGGCATTGGTGAAGTTGAACGAATTGAAATCGCGGCGATAAATGTCCGCGCCCGCCGAAATGTTACGGTCGAAGACATAGGGTTCGGTGAAGCTCACCTGCGCTGAGCGCGAGAATTGCGAGTAGTTGAGGCTCAGCCCAATGGTCTGGCCGCGTCCGCGGAAATTGCGCTGGCGGATCGAGCCGGCCAGGATGAACTGCTCGATCGAGGAGAAGCCGGCCGAGAACTGCAATTCGCCCGTCGGCTGCTCTTCGACATTGGCTTCGAGCACGATCCGGTCGGGCGCGCTGCCTTCGACCTGATTGACCTCGAAGTTTTCCTGGAAATAGCCAAGCGAATTGATCCGCGCGGTGGTTCGCTGGACGCCGAGCGAATTGAAGGCGTCGCCCTCGGACAGGCGGAATTCGCGGCGAATGACCTTGTCCTGGGTCAGCGTGTTGCCGTTGACATCGACCCGCTCGACATAGACGCGCGGCGCCTGGCGCAGGATGAAGGTAACATCCATCGTCAGGTCTTCGGGATTGCGGTTGAAGCGCGGCTGCACGTCGGCAAAGGCATAGCCGAAACGTCCGGCCAGTTCGGTCAGCTGCTCGACCGTGTCCTCGACCGTCTGGGCATTGTAAAAATCGCCTTCGCGCATGGCGAGGCCGGACTGGATCGAATCGCTGTCGAAGTCGCGCAGCTGGCTCTCGACCGCAACGTCGCCGAAGCTGTAGCGCTCGCCTTCCTCGACGACATAGGTGATGATGAAATCGCGCTGGTCGGGCGTCAGTTCGGCAACTGCGGAAACGACGCGGAAATCGGCATAGCCTTCGGTCAGATAGAACTGGCGCAGCTTCTGCTGGTCAAAAGCGAGCCGGTCGGGATCGTAGCTGGTGTTCGAGCTGAAGAAGCGGAAGAAGCGCGACTGCTTGGTCACCATCTCGCTGCGCAGTTCGCTGTCGGAGAACACCTCGTTGCCGATGATGTTGATCTGGCGAACCTTGGACTTGGGGCCCTCGTTGATCTCGAACACGACATCGACGCGGTTCTGCGGCAGCTGGACCATCTGCGGCTCGACCGTGGCGGCAAAACGGCCCTGCCGCTTGTAGAGCTCGATGATGCGGGCAACGTCGGCGCGGACCTTGGAACGGGTGAAGATCTGGCGCGGCGCGAGGCGAATCTCGGGCAGAATCTTCTCGGCATCGAGCCGGTCGTTGCCTTCGAGCACGACACGATTGATGACCGGGTTCTCGACCACGGTGACAACGACATTGCCATCGTCGAACCGGATCGAGGAGCTGGCGAACAGCTCGGTCGCGCCGAGGTCCTTAAGCGCCTCGTCGGCGGCGGCGGCGGTGTATTCCTGGCCGACGCGCAGACGGATGTAGGACAGGATCGTGGTCGGTTCGAGCCGCTCGGCCCCGACGACGCTGATCGTGCGGATGGTGTTCGCGCTGGGTGCAGGTGCCGGCGCGGGTTGGGCCTGGGCGCTGGCCGTGGCCGGCATGGCCGCATTATCGGCGCCCTCGTCCTGGGCGATCGCGCTATAGGGGACGCCTGCGAGCATGGTCGCACCGCTCAAGACCGCGGCGAAACGCGCCGCTGCACTCTTGGAACTGACAGACCCAGAGCCTGTTGCCTTGCTTCGATTCATGAAATTTACTGTCCCGTCCAACCCGTGTTCAAGGCGCAGATGCGCCGGGCGCGTTTGCAGGGCCGACAAAAGGGGTCCCTGCAGTCCCTTGTTCCTCTCCCGCCTCTGCCCGAAGCGCTAGCGCCGGGTCAAGCGTGCAATGGGGCCGTGCTACGGGCATTGGCCGATCACCCGTTGCCTTTCCCCGACAAACTGCCTCGCGCCTTGTCTGCCAGGCCCGACAAGGCCCTGCGCATCCTAGCCGAAAGGCAAGAGGTCCGTGATGTCGTTCCAGGTGACCACCACCATGAACACCAGCACGAAGACGATGCCGAAACGGTATGCCCATTCGGTCGCCTCGGGACCTGCCGGTTTGCGGCGGATCGCCTCGGCGGCGTAAAAGGCAAGGTGCCCGCCATCGAGCGCCGGGATTGGCAGGAAGTTAATGAATGCCAAATTAAGCGATATGAGCGCGACGAAAAAGGCGAAGGGCGTAATCCCCAGGCTCAGCTGCTCGCCCGAATATTTGGCGATCTTGACCGGCCCGCCAAGTTCCTTGATCGACCGCTCGCCGGTGACGATCTGGCGGATGCCGGTGACCATCATCTTGGTGATGTCCCAGCAGGTCGCAGTGGCAAGCGGGATCGCCTCGATCAGCGGAACCCGCTGGAAAGCCACTTCGAGCGCGGCCGGGGCGATGCCGATCCGGCCCACCACCGAGGTATTGCCGAACCCGTCCTCGCGGGTCGCGCGCGCGGCGGTCATCGCAAAGGTCCGTTCGCGCCCGTCGCGCAAGGCGGTTATGATGAGATCGCGTCCCGGGTAAAGCTCGATCGCGCGCACGATGTCGTTGAACTCGGTTACCGCCTCGCCGTCGATCGCGACGATACGGTCGCCGACTTCCATCCCGGCTGCCTCGGCCGCCGAACCTTCGGCAAAGGCTCCGATCTCGGTCGATGCCTCTGGATTGGTGATCACCTGCTGACCATAGATCGTGAACAGCGCAGCGAGAATACCGATCGCCACCAAAAGGTTGGTCACCGGCCCTGCCGCCACGATCAGCGCGCGCTTCCACAAGGCTGCGCCCTGAAAGCTGCCGGGTTCCACGACCGCTTCGGGATCGGGCACGCTTGCCGGGTTCATGTCGCCCTTGAACTGGACATAACCGCCCAGCGGAAGGAGCGAGAGACGCCAGCGCGTGCCATGGCGGTCGGTCCGCCCGGCGATCTCCTTGCCAAACCCGATCGAGAACACCTCGGCGCGAACCCCGAACCAGCGCCCGACGAGGTAATGCCCGAGCTCGTGCACCGTGATCAACGGGCCGAGCAGCAGCAGGAAGCCGGCCACGTACATCCAGAAAGGGGGCGATTCAAACAAGTTCGGAAGTCTCCAGCATGTCGCGGGCGCAGGCGCGTGCGCCAGCATCGATCGCCAGCACGTCTTCGAGCGTTGCCGGCGCGGCGGCGCTATAGCGCGCCAGGGTCGCTTCGACCAATGCCGTGATGCGGCTGAACCCGATCTGACCGGCAAGAAACGCATCAACCGCCACTTCGTTGGCCGCATTGAGAACCGCTGGTGCCGCCCCGCCCGCCTCGATCGCCTCGCGGCAGATGCGGGTGGCGGGGAACAGCGCCTCGTTGGGCGCCTCGAAGGTCAAGGTGCCGATAGCGGCGAGATCGAGTGGATCGAGGCCGGTTTTCATGCGCCTAGGCCAGGCGAGGCAGAAGGCAATCGGCACGCGCATGTCCGAAGGGCCGAGCTGGGCAAGCGTCGAACGGTCGCGGTATTCGACCATCGAGTGAACGATGCTTTGGGGGTGGACGAGGATCGCGATCCTGTCGAGACCGACGGGAAACAGGTGGTGGGCCTCGATGAATTCGAGCCCCTTGTTCATCATCGTCGCGCTGTCGATGGTGATCTTGGCGCCCATGTCCCAGTTGGGGTGCTTCAGCGCCTGCTCGCGCGTGACCGTCTTGAGCTCTTCGGCGTCGAGAGTTCGGAAAGGCCCCCCGCTTGCGGTGAGCGTAATCTTGCGCACTTCAGTGACGTCGCTGCCGGCAAGACATTGAAAGATCGCGTTGTGTTCGGAATCCGTGGGAAGCAGCGTCGCTCCCGTGCGCCGCACTGCCGACATCAGGATATCACCGGCAGAAACCAGCGCCTCCTTGTTCGCGAGTGCAATGGTGCCCCCCGCCTCGACCGCGGCCATGGTCGGCGCGAGCCCTGCGCAGCCTACAATTGCCGCAACGGTGATGTCGACTGGGCGCGCGGCGGCCTCGCACAGCGCCTTGCTGCCGCCTGCCGTTTCGATCCCGCTGCCATCGAGCGCCTTGCGCAGGGCCGGCAGATGACGTTCATCGCCGATAACGGCGATCTCGGCACCGAATTCGCGCGCGAGCGCCGCGAGATCTTCGGCGCTAGAATTCGCGGTGACCGCTTCGACACGCCAATTCGCGCGATCCGCGCGCAGGAGGTCGAGCGTCGAGGTGCCGATCGAGCCGGTGGCGCCAAGTATCGTGATCGAACGGGTCATGTCAGCCAATCATATCACGCCCGGTGCCGGTCACCCGAACCCGACGAATGCCGGGACAACGGCAATCACGAACAAGACCGCGAACACCGCGACAAAACCGTCGCAGCGATCGAAGATGCCGCCATGGCCGGGGAGCAGATTGCTCGAGTCCTTCACCCCTGCCCGGCGCTTCATCCAGCTTTCGAAGAAATCGCCGGCCTGCGCGATCACCGCAATCAGCGCGCCTGTCAGCATCGCGCTGGGGATGGCCGACGTCGAAAGACCGGGGACGAAACCGCCTGGCCCTGCATCCATGGCCTCGGCGCCGATGCAAACGAGGCCCGCTGCGATTGCCCCGCCGATGAGGCCCGCCCAGGTCTTCTTGGGGCTGACCGAGGGGAGAATCTTGGGTCCGCCAATGGTACGGCCCGCGAAATAGGCACCGATATCGACTGCGATCACCGGGGCGAGAAAGGCGAGCAGCACGCCTGCCACGTCATAGCTGATCCGCACCTGCACTATGGCGAGCGCCGCCGCGCCGACATATAGCGCGCCGATAAACTGCCAGGCGACTTCGGCGAGGGCCGAGATACCGAATTTCGTGACCAGGAGGTTCCACTCCCACAGGATCAGACTGGCCAGCAGCACCACGAAGCCGATCCAGAACCAGCCGCCCAGCCACAGCGCGATCAGCGCGACGGCTAGCATGGCAACGCCAGACACGAAGCGGACGAGCAAATCGTTCATTCCGCTCGCCTGCGCCGATGCTGATGCAGCCTCTTCCTCGGTCGGCTGGTTCATTGCCTTGGTGGTGAGCTCTTCGAGCCGGTTTCTAACGTCCCCCATAGCGTCGCTCCCTGCGTGCAAAGTCATCGAGAGCCTGGGCGAGATGTGCGGGCTCGAAATCGGGCCAGAGCGTATCGACAAACAGCATCTCGGCATAGGCCGCCTGCCACAGCAGGAAATTCGACAAGCGGATTTCTCCGCTGGTCCGGATCAGGAGGTCGAGCGGAGGCAGGTCGGCGGTGTCGAGATGCGCTTCGATCCCGGCAGGGGTTATCGCGCCGCTTTCGGCAGCGCGTTCCGCTGCGCGCGCGATTTCATTGTGTGCGCCATAATTGAGCGCGACCGCCAATTGCCTGGTGCCATTGGCGGTCTGTTCGAGCGCGTCCTCGAGCATGGCGACGATATCGGGCGCGAGCCCGCGCCAGTCGCCGATGATGTGCAGCTTCACCCCGTTCTCGACGAATTCGGGAAGGTCGGATTTGATGAACTTGCGCATGAGGTTCATCAGGCCGTCGACTTCGTCCTCGGACCGCTTCCAGTTTTCCGAGCTGAAGGCGTAAAGCGTCAGGCATTCTAGCCCCATTGGCTCCAGCCCGCGCACCAGGCGGCGCACCGCCTCGACCCCGCGCTGATGACCGATCGCGCGCGGAAGCCCGCGTTTTTTCGCCCAGCGCCCATTGCCGTCCATGATGATGGCGACATGGCGCGCGCGCGCGCCAGAGCGGGCCTGTGACTGAGCGGGCGTATCGCCCATCCGGCATCCCCTTGCGCGGGAGCCCTGCCCTCTTACTGGGACAGGATCTCCTGTTCTTTCTTCGAAGCTGCCTCGTCGGTTTCGGCGACGAACTTGTCGGTCAGCTTCTGGACCTCGTCTTCCATCCGCTTGCGCTCGTCCTCGGAAATGTCCTTGGCCTTCTCGTCGGCCTTGAGGCTCTCCATGGCGTCGCGGCGGACATTGCGGATCGCAATCTTGGCCTTTTCTGCATACTGACCGGCAAGCTTGGCAAGTTCGCGGCGACGTTCCTCGGTGAGGTCGGGCATGGGCAGGCGGATCGTCTGGCCGTCGGTCATCGGGTTAAGACCAAGATTGGCTTTGGTGATGCCCTTTTCGACCGCGCTGACATTGCTCTTGTCCCAGACCTGCACCGAAAGCATGCGCGGTTCGGGCGCATTGACCGTGGCGACCGAAGACAGCGGCATCATCGAACCGTAGACCTCGACCACCACCGGATCGAGCAGGCTGGTATTGGCGCGGCCGGTGCGAAGGCCCGACAGATCGCCCTTCAGCGATTCCACCGCGCCGGCCATGCGGCGTTCGATATCGGCCTTGTCATATTGCGGCATCGTTTGTCTCTTTCTTTGTCAGTCTTTGCGAACGATGGTCTGGGTGCCCTTGCCTTCGAGCACGCGGGCGACATTGCCGCGATCGCGGATCGAGAAGACCACTATCGGAATGTCGTTCTCGCGGCAAAGGGCGACCGCGGTGGCATCCATCACCTTGAGATTGTCGGACAGCACGCGGTCATAGGAGATCGTGTCGAAACGGGTGGCCTGCGCATTGTGCTTGGGATCGCTGTCATAGACCCCGTCGACGCTGGTGCCCTTGAGCAGCGCATCGCAATTCATTTCCGCTGCGCGCAGGGCGGCGCCTGTGTCCGTGGTGAAGAAGGGATTCCCGGTGCCCGCGGCGAAGATCACGATCCGGCCCTTCTCGAGGTGCCGTTCTGCGCGGCGGCGGATATAGGGTTCGCATACGGAGGACATCGGGATCGCGCTCTGCACCCGGGTCTGCACGCCCAGCTGTTCGAGCGCGTTCTGCATCGCCAGCGCGTTCATCACCGTCGCAAGCATGCCCATATAATCGCCGGTCGTGCGATCAAGGCCTTTGGCTGCCGCGCTGATCCCACGGAAGATATTGCCGCCGCCGATCACGAGACACACCTCGAGGCCTGTATCCTTGGCGCGCTTCACCTCTTCGGCGAGACGGGCGACATAAGCCGGGTCGATGCCGTATTCCTGCTCGCCCATCAGCACCTCGCCGGAAAGCTTGAGCAGGACGCGCTTGATTTCGGGCATGGCCATGGGCTGGGATCATCCGGTTCGTGTTGTCGGTGAGCCTCCCCTTAGCCATGCTCGCAAGGCCGCGCAAAGGGAAAGACGGGCACGGATGCGCTGCCGAAAGGAAAAGGCCGCCGGGTCGCCCCGACGGCCTTTCGATCGTTCAGTGCAGATCGGGAAGCTTAGCCGCCGACTGCCGCTGCGACTTCTGCTGCGAAATCGCTTTCTTCCTTCTCGATGCCTTCGCCGAGCTGGAAGCGGACATAGTCGGTCAGCTTGACGTTGCCGCCATTGTCCTTGGCGAATTTTGCGACGGTGTCTTCGACGCTGGTCTTGTTGTCCATCACGAACATCTGCGACAGGAGAGCGTTCTCCTTGGCGTATTTCTTGATCGCGCCTTCGACCATCTTTTCCTGGACCTGCTCGGGCTTGCCGCTTTCAGCAGCCTTTTCCTGGGCAATCTTGCGCTCGCGCTCGATCACGTCGGCGTCGAGGCCGTCGGCATTGAGTGCCTGCGGGAACATCGAGGCGATGTGCATGGCAAGCTGCTTGCCGAACGGTTCGAGAACGTCAGCCGACAGATCGCTTTCGAGCGCGACCAGAACGCCAATCTTGCCGAGGCCGTCGGCCGCCGCGTTGTGGACGTAGGAGGTCACGGTTCCCTGCGAAACCGAAACGGTCTGCATACGGCGGACCTGCTGGTTTTCGCCAATCGTCGCGACGTTGTTGGTCAGCTTCTCTTCGACGGTGCCGCCATCGGGATAGTCGGCAGCCTTGAGCGCTTCGACATCGTCCTTGTCCATGGTGAGCGCGACCTGGGTGGTCTTGCGCACGAAGTCCTGGAACTGATCGTTCTTGGCAACGAAATCGGTTTCCGAATTGACTTCGACGGCGACGCCCTTGGTGCCTTCGACGGCTACACCGACGAGGCCTTCGGCAGCGGTGCGCGAAGACTTCTTCTGGACGGCCGCGAGGCCCTTGGCGCGCAGGGCGTCCTGTGCTGCCTCGATGTCGCCACCGGCCTCTTCGAGCGCCTTCTTTGCGTCCATCATGCCAGCGCCGGTCATTTCGCGCAGTTTCTTCACGTCAGCGGCGGAAAATGCAGCCATGGTGATTTCCTTTGTAATGCGTTGGGGCGCCGGGCTCTTCAGGGGAGGCCCGGCGCGCTGTTTCTCAATCTCGTCGCGCGCCAAAAGGGCGCGGCGGCAATCTTAGGCGGTTGCGGTTTCGGCCGGCGGTTCGGCCATTGCGCCGACATCTTCGCCCGATTCGTGCGCAGCGCCGCCACGACCGGCATTCGCCGCATCGCCGATGGCCTGGCAGTAAAGGCGAACCGCGCGGCTCGCATCGTCATTGCCCGGGACCGGGAATGCGATACCCGACGGGTCGACATTGGTGTCGAGCACCGCGATCACGGGGATGCCGAGCACGGCGGCTTCCTTGATCGCAAGGTCTTCCTTGTTGGCGTCGATCACGAACATCACGTCCGGAATGCCGCCCATGTCGCGAATACCGCCGAGCGAAAGCTCAAGCTTGTCGCGTTCGCGGGTGAGCTGGAGGACTTCCTTCTTGGTGAAGCCGCTGGTGTCGCCCGAAAGCTGCTCTTCAAGGGTCTTGAGACGCTTGATCGAGCCCGAAATGGTCTTCCAGTTGGTGAGCATGCCGCCGAGCCAGCGGTGGTTGACGAAGTGCTGACCGCTTGCGCGGGCTGCTTCGGCGATCGGCTCCTGCGCCTGGCGCTTGGTTCCCACGAACAGGACCTTGCCGCCAGCGCGGACGGTCTGCTCGACGAAATCGAGAGCACGCGCGAACAGCGGGACGGTCTGCGACAGGTCGATGATGTGAACACCGTTGCGGGCGCCGAAGATATACGGCTTCATCCGCGGGTTCCAGCGGTGGGTCTGGTGACCGAAGTGTGCGCCGGCCTCGATCAATTGCTGCATGGTGACGGTAGTGGCCGCCATAAGTCGTTCCTTTCCGGTTGTTCCTCTGGATGGCCGTGGAGACTGACTGGCGGAGTTCCCGCGTGCAGCACCGGTATGTGTGGCCATCCATGTGAATTTCGCAAGACAAGGCACGCACGGTGATTCGCCCGGCCCGCTTGCGAGTGGGCGCCCTCTAGCCGGGCCGCGCGGCAAAATCCAGCACAAACCGCGACACTGGAACATCAATGGAACAAAGGGGCTTGACGACGCGGAACACTTGTAGAACAAAGAGCCAGAACAAAGATCGAACGCGAGCGGAATGGCACGCGCCGGGGGGAACCAATGGGGTTAGCCGGCATTAACCATACCGCATACCGCACCGTTTCAGGGGACCGGAAAATGCTTGCACTGACACTGACCTGCCTGTTCGCCATCGTTGCGATTGCGACCGGGCTCAGCCTCCTCGACAGCTGGCTGCGCGGACGTTCGGTGTTTGCCCGGGTGCTGCGCGAAAAACGGCTGCTCGACCAGGGGTTCGTTCCGCAGGTCCACGCGCACGAAGTGCGTCTTCGCGGCCCGGCACGGCGTCCGCTTGCAGCGGCCTCGCGCCCCTTTGCCTATCGCATCCCGCGAGCCTCTACCTACACCGCAGCCTGAGCGGCGAAGCGTTCAGACGGGCTCGTCGCCCGGACTCTTCACTGGCTTGTCGCGCATCGCGCGGCGACGCTTGACCTTGCCATAGCGCACGAGCGCGTATGGCATCAGCGCAAGATACACCACGCTGATCGCGGTCAGGGTCCACCACGGTTCGAGCAGCGCCGCCGCAAATGCGAGCGCCACCAAGGCGAGCAGCCACAAGCGGATATCGCGCCTTGGGCGGATTGCGGTCCAGCTCAAGGTAGCCATGTTCGAGATGAAAAGCACGGCGATGGCGCCTAACCAGACCGCGTTGAAAAGCGGGTCGCGGAACAGTTCGATGCCCGTCTCCAGCCACAGATAGAGCGGCGTGAAGGCCAACCCAGCCCCGACCGGCGCAGGTACGCCGGTCAGAAATCCGGCGGATTTGTGCGGCTGGTCCTCGACATCTATCCGCGCATTGAACCTGGCGAGGCGCAAGGCGCAGCAGATCGCATAAGCCAGCGCTGCCAGCCAACCAAAGCGCGGCAGGTCATCCAGCACCCACATATACAGGATCAGGGCCGGTGCGACCCCGAAGGAGATCGAATCGGCGAGACTGTCAAGCTCGGCACCAAAGCGCGATTGCGCGTTCAGCAGCCGGGCGATGCGCCCGTCCATGCCGTCGAGCACGCCTGCAAGAATGACCGCGAGAATTGCGAAGGCCCACTGCCCTTCTGCAGCGAAGCGCACACCGGTCAATCCGGCACAAAGGGCCGCCGCGGTAATCGCGTTGGGAAGCATTGCGCGAAGCGTCAGGCCTCTCGTCTCGTTCGCCTCGATCGCGTCATCGCCTTCGACGGCCTTGGGGCCGATCCGCGGAGGCGGGCCGCGTTCATCGCGTGAGGAAAAACTCATCGCGCCGGTTCCAGGACCGCCGCACCGGTCATTGTGCGATCCCTTCGAGAAGCGCCCCCGTGCCGCGTTCTGCAAGGATCGTTTCGCCCGCCACGATTTTCTGACCCATCAGGACCTTTGGCTCGGTCCCGGCAGGCAGATAGACGTCGACCCGGCTGCCGAACCGAATCAGCCCGATCCTCTGCCCCTTGGCGACCATGTCGCCCGGCTTGACGAAAGGCACGATGCGCCGCGCAACCAGTCCAGCGATCTGCGTGAACCCGATCGCGAGCCCGTCGGGCCGTTCGATCAGGATGTGCTGGCGCTCGTTCTCCTCGCTCGCCTTGTCGAGATCGGCGTTGACGAACTTGCCTGGCACATAGACCACGCGCCGAATGGTGCCGGCGATCGGCGCCCGGTTGATATGAACGTCGAACACGCTCATGAAAATCGAGATTCGCGTGACCGGTCCTGCGGCTAGACCCGGGCTGCCCGAACCGTCATCGACCTGCAATTCGGTTGGCGGCTCGACCTGCCTGATCAGGGTCACAAGTCCATCCGCCGGCGCGACGATGGCATCATCTGCCTGCGGGATCACCCGCTCGGGATCGCGGAAGAACGCGAAAACGCCTGCCGAAAGGAGAAGCATCGGCCAGCCGATGATTTCCCAGTCGAGCACGATCAGCGGGATAAGGCTGATTAGCACCGCGATCACGCCGTATTTGCGGCCTTCGGGATGTATTGCGGGCCAGCTCCAGCTGGCTTCGCCGCGACCCTGGTTGTCTAGTATTTCACCTGCCATGACGGTGCATCTAGGGTCTGGCGACCGCCCACACAAGCAAGTGTGCGCAAGCGATGGTCAACACATTCACATTTTAGTGAGATGTTTACCCTAATTGTCCGCTTTCGAACCCGAGCCACGATAAGGGGATTGCAAGCGCGATCATGGCGTCGACACCAGCCATCTGCGAAGCGCGCGAGGCGCAGGAACGCGCCGTGCGTAACACCCGCGATGCCATCCGCGCGCGATGGATTGGCGAAGTGCCGATCTTGGCAATCGGATCCGCACTCATGGCGCTATGCCTGGCGCTCCTGGCTTCCAAGGGCATCAATCCCGGGATTGGCGGGATCATCGCGAATGCCCAGATATTCGCGATGTTCGTTGTCGTGCTTGTCTGCTGGGACGCAGCGCGCACGCTCTACCAGGACCGCCCGAAAAGCCCGATTGCACATTTGCGCGCGCGCTATGGCGCCATGCCCATGCGCCGGCGCATACTGGCCGGTCTTCCGATGCTGGGCGTGGCGATCGTGCTGTTGCCCTATTTCAGCAAGATGAAATCAGCGATCCCGCTGTTCAACGAATACAGCTGGGATGCCGCATTCATCGCCTGGGATCGCGAGATCTTTTTCGGATACGACGCCTGGCAGGTCCTGCAACCCCTGCTTGGTTATCCGCTGGTGACCGCCTTCCTGGGATTGCTCTACCAGCTGTGGTTCCTGCTGCTTTACCCGGGGGTAATGTGGTTTGCCTTTGCGCGAACCGACGAGGTCGCAAGGCGGCAATTCTTCCTGTCCTATGTCTTGAGCTGGACTTTGGTCGGCGGCCTCATGGCCACGTGGCTCGCTTCGGTCGGACCGGTCTTCGTCGGCCCGATCCTCGGCGACCCGACCTTCGATATGCAGATGGACTATCTTCGAGCGGCGAACGAAACAGTGCCGATCATGGTGTTGCCGGTGCAGGAAATGCTGCTCGAATGGTATCACCAACGTCAGGATGGGCTCGGCAGCGGGATCACCGCGATGCCGAGCATGCATTGCGCGATCGCTTTTTTATACTGGATTGCGGTGCGCCAGGTCTCGCCGCGCTGGGGCGCGTTCTTTGGCGTGTTCTTCTTCATCACATGGATCAGCAGCGTCCACCTCGCCTACCATTACGCGGTCGACGGACTGGTATCGCTGCTCGCTGTTGCACTGATCTGGAGGGTCTCGGGCCGCCTGGTCCGTGCTTGGGATCGCTGGCTTTCGCGGCGCGCCAGCGTTCAGCCAACCTTGCGCACGAAAACCGTTCCGGCCGAATAACCCGCGCCGAACGAGCAGATCAGCCCGGTATCCCCGTCAACCAGGTCATCGCTGTGCAGGTGGAAAGCGATGATCGACCCCGCGCTCGACGTGTTCCCGTAGGTGTCGAGCACGGTCGGGCTTTCGTCGTCGCTGGCCTCGTGTCCGAGCACCTTTTGCGAGATCAGCCGGTTCATCCCGGCATTGGCCTGGTGAAGCCACAGGCGCCGCAGCGTCGCCGGGTCCATCTGAAGACGGCCTGCCTCATCGATGATCATCTGGGCGACCATCGGGACCACCTCCTTGAAAACCTTGCGACCTTCCTGGACGAACAGCTTGTCCGCGCTGCCTTCGCTTTCCGGGTGAGCGCGGTTCAGGAAGCCGAAATTGTTGCGAATATTGTTGGAAAACACCGTCTTGAGCTTGGTGCTCAGGATTTCCCAGTGGCTCTCAGGGGCAAACGCCGCGTCTTCGACCAGCACCGCGGTGGCGACGTCGCCGAAGATGAAATGGCTGTCGCGGTCGCACCAGTTGAGGTGGCCCGAAGTGATTTCGGGGCTGACCACCAGCACGCTCTTTGCATTACCTGCGCGGATATAGTCGGCCGCGGTCTGGATCCCGAATGTCGCCGATGAACAGGCGACATTCATGTCGAAAGCGAATCCCTCGATTCCGAGCGCCTGCTGAATCTCGATCGCCATGGCCGGATAGGGGCGCTGCATATTCGAGGCGGCGCACAGCACCGCGTCGACATCTGCGGGATCACGGCCCGCGCGCTCAAGGGCATCGCGAGCTGCGGCGACACCGATCTCGGCCATGATCGACAATTCGTCGTTCGCACGCTCTTCGAGACGAGGCGCCATGATCGCCGGATCGACAATCGGGGCCTTGCTCATCACGTGGCGCGCCTTGATCCCGCTTGCCTTCTCGATGAAGCCGACCGACGAATGCTGCAAGGCTTCGACCTCGCCAGCCTCGATCGCCTCGGCATTGGCCGCGTTGTATCGGTCGACATAGGCATTGAAGCTCTCGACCAATTCTTCGTTGCTGATCGATTCTTCGGGCGTGAAGAGCCCGCTCGCCGAGATCACCGGGCGTCCGGTGCGGGTGTGGCTTGCAGGGGCTGTACTGGTCGAGGTGTCTTGCATGGGCGCGGGATATAGCCGCACCCGCAATGCGGCAAGAGGCGTCTCGCGCCGTAATTGTCACGCGGTCATCGCAGATCGCGATCGTTCCACTTGGGCAATGGCTTCAGGCTGCGACGCCCTGGGTCGGCCTGGCATTGAGTTCCTTCAGGAAACGCTCCCACTTGACGGGCCGGCCGGTGTGCCAGCCCTGGCCATAGTCACAGCCCAGTTCGCGCAAGGCATTCAGGATCGCCTCGTCCTCGATTCCCTCGCCGACCACCGCGAAGCCGAGAGCATGGGCGAGTTCGATCGTCGAGCGCACCATGATTTGGTCCTTGGCCTCGGTCACGAGGCCGCGCACGAAACTCTGGTCGAGCTTGAGCTCTTGAGCCGGGAAATCCTGGAGGTAATTGAGCGTCGCCTGGCCGGTGCCGTAATCGTCGATCGAAATGCGCGCACCGGCATCGACAAGACGGTTCAACGCCTCCTTGGCGGTAGTCGAATCGGCGAGCGGTGCGCTTTCGGTGATCTCGAGCGTCAACTGGCAGTCAACGGCAAAATTGGCGATACGCAACTTGCGCACGATTTCGGCGATGAATCCCGGATCGCTCAACAATTGTGCGGAAATGTTTACTGCCAGATTGAGTGCGTGGCCGAGGCTTGCGGCCTCTTCGAGGCGGCGGACCGCGGTGTCGAAAACGAAATGGGTCAGGCCCGAAATGCGGTTCTTGTCTTCGAGCACGGGTATGAATTGCGCGGGCGAGATCTGCCCGAACTGCGGGCTTGTCCAGCGCACAAGGCATTCGGCGCCGCTGATCAGGCCGGTTTGAAGCGCAATTTTGGGCTGGAACACGACGGTGATCGCACCGCTTTCGATCGCATCGTCGATTTCGGCGAGGATCCGCATCTTGAACTGGGTCGAACGCTGCTGCTCATCGGCGTCGCTCGCCCACAGGCGCCCTTCGCTGGCAGCATATTTCGCGGTTGTCGCGGCGCCCTTGAAATCACCCTTGGCCAGGCCGAATGCCGGGGTCAGCTGGAACCGCTCATCCCCGGTGGTGAAAGCGGCGTTGAAAAGTGCTCGCGCCGACACGAAGAGCGCCTCGGCCTGTTCGGTTTCGAGTGTGCCGGCGATCCAGCAATAGGTCCCGGGCTCAAGGCGGTAGATTTCCGCTCCCCCGGCGGCGATCTGAAGCCGCCTTGCAACTGCCACTTCGAGCTGGACCTGCGCATCGTGATCGAGCAACGAACCGACATCGGAAAAATCGGCGATACGAGCCGCGAACACCGCGTCATCACTCCTCACCGCCTGGCCCAGGGCGTTGTGATTGGCGAGACCGGTGGCGGTATCGGTCATCCGCTCGGCTTCAAGATTGACCGCCGCAACAAGGATGCGCTGCACGGCAAAGAATGTGACGACAAAGGCAATTGGCGCGGTAAGCTCGACATAGATCAGGTGGCGCTGGTCGAGAGCCAGCGCGAAACCGACCACGACGGCGCCGACCGCAATGGCAGCTAGGCTGGCCGGCACGGGGATGCGTTTTGACCTGCCCCCGGCAGCCAGCAATCCGGCGAGAAGAAGCGCCGTGACCAGCAGCGGCAGAACTTGGCCGGTCTCGCTGCGGACGCGGTCCTGCAGCAGGGTCTCTGCCGCCTGGACCTGGATGGCCACGCCCGGCTGCACTCCGAACAGGGCCGTGGGATAGCGGTCGAACAGCTCGATCGCGGTCGCGCCGATGACCGCGTGCTTGCCGCGTACCCGCGCGGAATCGACCCTCCCCTCGACCAAATCGATGAATGAGATGCGGGGAATGGTGTTGATGTCGATCGCCTGGTCGACGCGGAAGGCATTGCCCACCTCCCCGTCCGAACGGGCCAGCATGTTGGCAAGCGATGGGCGCGCGACGCCATTGGTCACCACTCCGTTGGGATACCGGATGATGCGACCGTTTGCAGCAGGGACCACGTTCACCGAGGCGACGAAGGTGTGTTCGCGGAATTCCTCGATCGGGAGCGCTTCGGTGTAACTCTCTATAGCCGAGGCGCTATTGCGCTGGCGGAAGGTGGGAAGCAGAGCGGGCTGGGCTATCGCGGCGAAGGCGCGCGCGAGCTCGGCATCGTTTTCGGGATCGGAGCGCGAAGAGAAATCGACATCGAATGCGATCTGCGATGCGCCCATCGCGTCGAGCTTGCGGATCGCCTGTGCATAATGGCTGCGCGGCCATGGCCAGGTCGGCAACGCTTCGAGCGATTTGCCATCGATTTCGACGATCACGATGTCGCCCGTTGCAGGGCTGACCCGCATCTGGTCGCGCCAATCGCGAAGAGAACTTTCGAGCCCAAGCCCCCACCCGGAAACCGCAAGGCCGAGCGCGAGCAGGATAGCAGCCGCAAAAGCGGCAATGCTGATCGAATTCTCGCGGCGCTCGCGCGGCTTGCGCGTCAACCACATGGGGGGCCTCCTCCGGCGCGAACCGTGCCGCTGCGTGAACGGTTCTTATCGCAGGAAATGGTTACCGATGCGTTTGCTGTGATGACCCGCGCCAATCACTCCGCCTGGCGGGGCGCGGCGATCATGGTCAGATCAGCCCATCGAGCAGACCTTCGCCGTCGTCGTCATCGCCGTCATCGCCGTCGTCGTTTTCGCCGTCATCATTATCATCATCGTTGTCGTTGTCGTTGGCGTCGTCATCATCGCCGCCGACCCCGACATCCACGCCGACATCGATCCCCACATCATCGCCGCCATCGTCGCCGCCTCCAACGTCTATACCGACATCGATGCCGACGTCGTCATCGCTGCCGTCGTCACCATCGTCATCGCCGCCGACATCCACATCTACATCGACATCGACGTCGTCATCAGCTCCGTCGTCGTCATCGTCGTCCTTGTCTTTCTTCGGCTTCTTGTCCTTCTTGTCCTTCTTGTCGTCGTCATCCTCGTCGTCGTCATCGTCGCCGTCGACGTCTATGCCTACATCGATATCGACGCCGTCGTCATCATCGTCATCGTCATCGTCATCGTCATCGTCATCGTCATCGTCGTCGTCATCGTCGTCGTCGTCGTCCTTGTCTTTCTTCGGCTTCTTGTCCTTCTTGTCCTTCTTGTCGTCGTCATCCTCGTCGTCGTCATCGTCATCGTCGCCGTCGACGTCGATGCCTACATCGATATCGACGCCGTCGTCATCATCGTCATCGTCGTCGTCATCGTCGTCGTCATCGTCAGCGTCGTCATCGTCGTCATCGTCGTCGTCGCTGCCGGTATCGACACCGACCGAAACGTCGTCATCTCCGTCGCCGTTCGTATCTACGCCAACGTCAACGTCAACGTCATCATCGTCGTCGTCGTCGTCGTCATCGTCGTCATCGTCATCGTCATCATCATCGCCATCGCTGCCGGAATCGACCCCGACTGATACGTCGTCATCTCCGTCACCGTCCGTGTCTACGCCGACATCGACATCGTCGTCATCATCGTCGTCGTCATCATCATCGGCGTCGTCGTCATCGTCGTCGTCATCGCTGCCGGAATCGACACCAACTGACACGTCGTCATCTCCGTCGCCGTCCGTGTCTACGCCGACATCGACATCGTCGTCATCATCGTCGTCGTCGTCATCGTCATCGTCATCATCGTCGCCTTCGTCATCGGCGTCATCGTCATCGTCGCCTTCGTCATCGGCGTCGTCGTCATCATCGGCGTCGTCGCCATCATCGTCGCCTTCGTCATCGGCGTCGGCGTCGGCGCCATCATCATTGCCATCGTCGTCGCTGACGTCATCGTCGTCGCTGTCTTCATCGGCGTCGTCGCCGTCGTCATCATCGCCGCCGTCGTCGTCGTCATCGTTGCGATTGGCGTCATCGCCGTCGTCATCATCGCCGCCGTCGTCGTCGTCATCGTTGCGATTGGCGTCATCGCCGTCGTCATCATCGCCGCCGTCGTCGTCGTCATCGTTGCGATTGGCGTCATCGCCGTCATCGCCGCTGTCGTCTTCGTCATCGTTGCGGTTGGCGTCGTCGCCGTCGTCAACGTCACCGTCGCCATCACCGCCGCCATTGTTGTGGCTGCCGGACAGGTCGGAGACCTGGTTGCCGTCGTCATCGGCTTCGTCATCGGAAGCCTGGGCCGATGCCTGCACGACTGGCGCCTCCGGCGCGGGTTGCGTATCGAGGTCGCTGACCCCCTTCACGAAACTCGGCGACCCGCGCACGACCGCACTTGCTGCATTTTCAGCGGCGTCATCGCCGACGATTACCAGCAAGTCGCCGGCATTGTCAGCGCTGACCATCCCGATAAGGCCCGGAGTGATCAGAGCCGCCTCGAGATCATCGCCGGTGGCGACCTCGACAGCGCCCTCGGTCACTTGCACGCTCGAATTGCCTTCAGAGACCGACACGTTGAACGTCGTGCCCTTCACCACGGCGGCAAGATAGGGGGTCTGCACCCCGAAGTGCTGGGTTTCGCGACGCTCGATATCGAACAGCGCATTGCCGAGATACTGGAAGAACTGGATGACCGGCCCGGTCTCCTCTGGATCGGCGAGGCGCAGTTCGGCGCGCGGCGAGACCACCACGAATTCGCTTCCCCGCACCAGAACCGCCCTCCCGCGGGTCCCGGTCCGGATCAGATCGCCGGGCTCGAGGGTGAGGTTCTGCCTGGCGGCAAGACTGCGACCATCGCGCACGATCGACACCTGCCCGCTGGTTTCCGATACGCGCCAGTCCGGGACCTGCGCATAGGCGCTGGTCCCGGCAAGCAGCGCGGCAACCACCATGGATTTCTTTGCAAGTGCGATCATTGTTGGCCTCAACTTAATTCTGAGGCTTCGGCAATATCGGTCGGTTATCAAGAAGACGTGAATCCGCTTACTTACCCAAAAGTAAATCGCCCGTTTACCCAATGGCTTTATCGTAACCAGATGTTAGGGGCCATCGCCTAGCCGTCGTCGCCATGTCGATGCGTTGCCCTCGTTTCAGAACCATTGCAGGTCTTGCGCTGACCGGTGCCCTTGCATCGGCTGCGCCTGCGCTTGCCGCTACAGGCGCACCGCAAATCGCCTACAGCGATATGCTGACCATCGCCGAGACCAGGAATACCCCTGCAAGGGTGCCGTCTCCCGCTGTCAGCAGCGTCGCGGTCGCGCAGATTGGCGCGGTTGTCATCAGCGGCAACGAAGCGGTCGAGGACGAAGCCTATCAGCAGGTGGTCGAGGAATTCTTCGGCAAGCCGCTGACCGAGGAAACGCTCGACGAATTGACCGATGAGCTCGTGCAGGTCGCCAAGGAAGCGGGTTACCCGCACGCCGTCGTATCGGTGGACGAGACCGCCTACCGGCTCGGCATTGTTCAGGTCGAAGTCGACGAGGGGCGGATAGACGAGGTTCGCATCGAAGGGTCGGATAATCCGGTCGCGGCCCGGATGCTCGGCTCGCTGGTCGGTCAGCCGGTGTCGCAGACACAGCTGCAATCGCGCCTGTTGCTGGTATCCGACATCCCCGGCCTGCGGCTTCGCGGTGCCCGGCTCAAGCGCGAGGACGGACGCGCAATCCTGGTCGTGCGCCTGAGCGAGCGCGATCCGACGGTCCGGTTGACTGCCGACAATTACGGCTCCGAACGCTATGGCCCGGTGCGTGCACGGCTTTCGGGCAGCTTTGCCGAGGTGTTCAATCCGGCAGACGAGCTATCCGCTTCGATCCGGACCAATCCCGTCGATCCATCGGAACTTCTTTCAGGGTCGCTGTCCTATCAGACCCAGATCAGTGACAGCGGCGCTGTCGTCGAAGTGGCAGGATCGGTCGGCAGCACGGCGCCTGGGGGCGATGTTGGCGACAGCGATATTGCCGGCGAGACATTGCGTGCGAGCATCGCGACCTCCATCCCGATCAAGCGCACGCGCGATCTGAGCGTGTGGCTCGAAGGTGGCGCCGATTTCGTTTCGATCGAGCAGGACGCTATCGACGTCATGCTACGCGATGACACGATCGTGTCGCTGACCGCCGGGATCCGCACCCGGTTTGCAGTCGCCGGCGGTACGGCAGGCATATCGGCATGGGTCGAACGTGGTCTCGATATCCTTGGTGCAACGCGGTTGGGCGATCCGAACGCCTCGCGTTCCGATGGGGACGGCGTGTTCACGCTCTTCCAAGCCAATGCGAACGCCCGCCTCCCGGTCGCCAAGCGATTCGACCTCTACCTTTCGGCCTCGGGCCAGCTTGCCGATCGCCCGCTTCTCTCCACACAGGAGATGTCGCTCGGCGGTGCCTACCAGACCCGCGGCTATGGATTTGCAGAAGTGCTCGGCGATGAAGGCATCGTCGGCCTTGCCGAGATGCGCTACCGCTTCAAGACCGGCGACACGCCGCTCGACGCGCTCCAAATCTACGCCTTTGCCGACGGTGGATATGTTTCTGACATCGACCGCGAGACGGGCGAAGGGTCGCTGTTCTCCGCCGGGTCAGGACTGCGCGGGCGCGTAGGGCCGATCTCCTTCGAAATCGAAGGCGCCCTGCCTCTTGGCGGAAGCGGCGAGCGCGATACCAGCAACGATCCGATCTTCAACCTGCGCGCAGGCTGGCGTTTCTGATCGGGCCGGACCGGCCTCGGTTTGAAGGAAGTGGTGGACAGGGCTTCCGCGCTCATAGCGAATAGCAGCATGAAATCGCAGCGATTTCTCGTTAACGCCGATTAGCGATCCCCGATTTTTCCCGGAAATATCGCTTCTAACGAGCCGCCATACGCGCGATCAATCCTTGCAGGCTTGCGTCCGTAGGACCGTCATCTTTTACGATCCCGTCGGGAGTGGCTCGGAACAACGCATTGAGAACGATCTGGCGATCCTCGTCCGTTGCCGCGTTCTCACTGGTCAAAGCTAGGTATGTCGTCGTCATAACTGCCCTTTCCTCAGCGTCGTTACGTAGGTGGTGTTCGCTAAGATAGAGCTTGGTCAGGATGCGTCCGATCCAGAATGCAATGGTGGAGAACAAAAGCAAACCGCCGGATATGACGACATAGAGCGCGATAGGCGCTTGCGTCGCCTCAGTGTTAGGATGTGAGACGAGAAACCAGCCAGCGCCTCCGAACGCTATCAGCATGGCGAGAATAGTGAGCGGAAAATACCAATACAAAAGGGTGCGCGCCTTTCCCTCGCGCGTCTCATGTTCGGTCGCCTTGCCTTCCCAATACTCGACCGGTGCCTTAAGCTTCATGAACTCCAGATAAGCAGCTTCAGTCGCTCGAATATCTTGAACAGCCTTATCGGCAGCCTTCTGCCATTCGAGTTGAACAGCCTTCCACCGCTCACGTTTCTTATCGAAAATACGACGCGCGATCCCCGACGCACGCTCAACAAGCTCAATATTAGACTCGATGCGTTCGCTTGCTTCCTTATCAACTCGTTCAATTGCGCTGCGCGTAGCCATCTTGAAGTTAGCTCGCTCCCGCTTGAGCCTCTCATGCCAATCTGCATCGTCGTTCAGATTTGGGAAAACAGTCAAAATGGCCCCAAGAAGGTCCTCTTGGTTTTGTGCATTTTGAACGTTGAACTGGTTCGTTTGGAAACCGAAAGCGAAAGCGGCTGCAGGCTCACCGACTGCGTTCCGAACGTCCAGAACGCTTGTGCCCTTCTTGGTCGTGGAAACAAGCAATGGACCATCCGAAAGGGGAGCGAGATGCCCCCTAGCGTCTTCCAGAGGTTGGCCTTGGTTTTCCAGATTTTGAATGTTTTTTAGGAGATTATCCCACTGGTTCTGTGTGTTCGTAGCAATGTTATGGCGGTCAACTTTCGGATCACCACGTACCAACCAAGCCCACTGAGCTCGCTCCTTCTCCAGCCACTTTTGTAGCTCATCATAGGATCGGACGGTGACATCACCATCTGGCCCAATCGAAAATATCAGCTTCTCCGCCACGCCTTGCTCCTCCCGATCAACCTAATTCGGGTCACGGCAGCATTGCAATCTTACTGGTGGCCGTTTCCACGGTGACCGCAACACATAAAGAGGCCCGCCAGCAGTCTCCTACCGGCGAGCCTCCGAATTGCGCTCTGCAACGATCCTAGCCGCTTAGACCGGAATGCGGAGGAGCCTGATAGCGTTAGGATCCAGCAACCCGCCGCCAACGCGCTTGGTCGCGTAAAAATGCACGAATGGCTTGTTGCTGTAGGGATCGCGCAGCAAGCGAAGCGAGCTGTTGCGGTCATTGATGAGATAGCCCGCGTTGAAGTCTCCGAAAGCGATGCAGACGTTGCCCGCGTCCGGTCCCGGCATGCCCTCGTCAATCTCGACCGGACGGCCAAGCAGCGTGGCAGGCTGGCCCACGATAAGGCTCTCGCGCCAGATCAAATTGCCGTCCGCATCCTTCAAGCGAGTGAGCGCACCCGCCGTGAGGCTCGACATAAGCCAGGTGCTGTTGGCCCGATAGGGCGCGGCTAGACCATACATGAAGTCGATGAGCGTATCGACCGCGATAGCCTGCTCGACCACTGTAAGATTGCCGCCCGGGTGCTCACCGTCCGACGCGCCGCCGGTCACGTAGGTGAGAAGGCCGCGCGGTTTGTTCACGCCATCGCCAGCGAGGAAAGCAATCTCCTCCTGCCGGTTGAACTCGACACGCAGCTCCTCAACGAGCCACGAACCCAGATCAATGAGCGCATCGTCCAGAATGCGCTGAGTCGCGGCCGGGTTGGCGTAAATCTCGCCAGCCGCGAAGGTGATCGGAGAGAATTGCGGTGTGGTCGTCTCGGGACGCGCCGCCGTCTCGCCTACCCAGCCCGAACCGGGATTGCCAGTCTGCCAGAGGGTGGAGAACGCGCCCACCGTCGTCGTCATAAGCCGAGCGAGGCGACGCATGGGCGAGGTCGCCATCTGCGCCTTCGATACGGACCGATCCCATTCCGTGGGAGCGAGATAGCCGCCGTTCTGATCACTGCCGACGCTGAGTGCTGCTTGGATCGAGGCGCGCTCACCCTGACCTTGTAGCTCGCTCAACTGTTCTTCACCTCGGCCCGAACGCAGAAAGCTCGCGAAGGTGCGAGTGTATTCCGGTTCATCCGGGACAATGGAGCCGCCGCTGGGCGCGAAACCGCCAGCCGCTTCGATCCGATTGAGGCTGTCGATCAAGTTCCGGTTAGTTTCCTCGACCGCTTCGAGCCGCCCGTTTGTCTTGTTGCGAATGTCGCCCAGCGTGGACTGAATTTCATTGAAGAGCTGCTGGTGTTCTCCGAAGCCCTCTGCCCGGATGGGCGCCGGGGTTGAAGTCAGAGCCGAGGCGGCTGCAAGTGCGGCGGGAACGCCGCGCGATACTTGTTGCATTGGTATTCTCCGAAACGAGTTGAGTGTCGCGAAGGGGCGATTGCCCCTGTCGTTTCGGCAGCGTCCGGCTTGCCTGACTTATTGTAGCGTCTGGCAGAGTCCGTCATGCCACAAGCTACTTTTCGTCTATAGCTCGGAATATTCGGCTTGCATTTCAAAGAAAAGAGAACGACCAAAAGATAAGCGTGTTACTGTCGCTCCAAGGGGAATTCGATTGCTGGATAAATTTGAAAGAATAAAAAAACCGAAGGGCCGAAAACGGTTGCATTGCGCCGGTTGTGAGCGACTCACAATCCATAATCTGGAGGCGAGGTGCGAAGGAAGTTGGAATGATGAATACAACCACGAGTTTGGCGGATCCAAGCACTCGATCTATCGCTGTGGCGCTTGCGACTCAGTTTGCTTCGAAACAACAACCTACGACTCATATGACGTCGGGCATGATGAGTATGGCGAACAATATCTAGTCGAATATTCGAAGCAGTATCCTGCCCCCGTATCCGCACATTTCAGCTTCAATACCGATTCTACTCCGGAAGAATTGGACAATATTTTGGATGAAATGCTTTATGCGCTCGCCGGTTCGAAGTTGATATTAGCCACGATCGGCTTGAGATTGGCAATTGAGTTTATCGTTAATCATAAGGAATGCGCAGGGAACAATCTCAAGCAGAAGATCGATGATCTGCACCAGCAATTGATCATCGACAGCGATCAAGTTGATCTTTTGCACAGGATTAGAAAGAAGGGGAATGAAGGGGCTCATCGCGCCAAGGGTATGAGCTCTAAAGAAATAATTGCTGGGATGAGTATAATCGAGGGTTTGCTTGAAAGGCTTTATAATGGCCCAGCTAGGCATGAAAAAACGATAAGTCAGGCCAAACTACTCCTCAAGGACGAGGACGATGACTAAAAAGTAGTACGCGGCGGTTTATGCCTCGCTTTGTCGAGCCCTATCGCAATGATTGGAAGATGCTTCAACATTTTTGCTATCCGCCGCCGCTCCGAGCGGGTCATGCCGGACGGGCGCAAGGCCTCTTCGATCTCAGCGCGGGTCATTGGGCGGGACAATTCGTCCATCACTTCCAGCACTCGGCGGCGAACCTTGTAAGGCTCGGCTTTGAGCCAGTCGCCTATCGATAGGTTGGGTTGAAGCGCCATTATTCGCCCTCGGACATAAGCTGGCTTTCGATCACATCGAGGCCCGTGCGCATCCATTCGACTGCCGCCAGTCCCGGCCCCACTGCGCCTTCCGCGATGTCGAAGGCGGCGAAGAGAGAGCCTTGCGCAATGTCGTTCGGCGTTATGCCTTTCGAGAAGCACTGATTGGCGAGCCGCCGCTGGTAATCGCGCATCATCGCGATTGCCTGGTCGCTCATCGGCTCGCTGTTGCCGGTCATACCGCTGGCGGGTGGATCAGTGAACCGAGTCATCGTCTGTCTCCTGTCTGGGCAAAGCGATCAGGTTGTCGTCATAGCTGCCCCGGCTCGCTTCGTTCTTCTGGTTGATTGCGCGGCGCTTCGCGGCCTCGCGGTTATCGCCTCCGGCTTGCGCCCGCGTGTGGATGCCGAGTGAGCGGCGCGTGGCTAGGATCGAAGCAGCCACCGAGTTACAGGTCCGGGCGCGTGGGTTCGGGATCGTGTTGCCGTTCGCGTTCGTGATGCTGTAGCCCTCGGTCTTGAGCAGGGCCTGTTCCCTTTCGAGCAAAACCATGTCGCGGGCCATCAGCGCGACCATGCGGACCTTGTGCGGCGATAGCTCGTTCTTGCTGAACTCTCCGCACACTTCATCGAACACCTCGCGCTCGCTAGGGGTGAACTTGATATCGGAGGGGAGCTGGATGGACTTGCCGCCGGCCACGATTGCGGCTGCGACACTAGCGGCGCTATCCACGCGGCGCTTGCGAGGGGCCTTCGGTTTTTCAGGCTTGTCGGTCATGAAGTCATCTCCTGATCGGGTGATGGATTTACGGGTTTGCGTGCTTTTCGCGCGCCGACGCCGGTCCGCACTGCGGTAGGCGATTTACTTTCGAGTGCCCCCAGGGGGTCATGCGCAGTCATCGAATTCATTGCCGCGCTCCAGATGATCTTCGGCACGTTGTTCATCGATCCGTCGTTGCGAGGATTGGAACCGCTTGCGGCCCATTTCATAGACGCTCTGATTATAAGGGGGTGCGCGGTTCCAACTGAAGCCGGAGGAGGGTTCGTCCCCCCGGCCCCTTTCCGACTGCGAGTTTCTTATACCTCTCGAAATATACTTTCCGTTTCTACTGCTCATTGTTTCGCTCCTTACAGGATTAGGCTTTCGCTTGGGGGATAGGGGGATGGGATCGGATCGACCCGACTTGCTCAAAGCGGCTCCTCCTCGATCCCTAGATCGTCCATAGATTTCAGGGCACTACGAACCGCGTCCTGCGGTTTGTCGAAAAGGTCTGCGTCGAAATTGGTGATGATCGAGGTATTGCGCCCTTCGATTTTGACCCGGTGATCGGGGCCATTGGTTCCCTCACGCTTGCGGACGAACAAGCCTGCACGAGCCAATTCCTGATCGAGGCGATTATCGTTCAAAGGCTTTTCGTCGCGAGAACGACAGGTGCTACGATACCATGCGCGAAAGCCTTTGAGACTGACCGCGACCCGTTGCCCGCCGTCCTCGTTTCCATATTCGGCGATGGCCACCACGGCCTCTCGCGCGAGCTTCATGGCGAACGATTTGCTGCGCTCGACCATCTCAGCTTTCGCCGCCGACATTGGAGCCGCTTCACCGGGATGGACAGCGCCGTATTTTTCGACCCATTCGCGCGCGCACCGCGCGACAATCCCTAGCCCGCCAGAATAGAGCCAAGCATAGAAAGCTCGCCAGACTTCAGGCGGCAGCCCTGTCTCAGCCATGCGTGGCACGAAAAACCGCCGGTCAGTGTTGTCGATCAGCATGGCGATCTGATCGTTGGAACTGAAAATGAAGTGCATGAATGCGTCGATTTCGTACTCAGGCTGATACTTCTCGTTCACCCGCAGCTTCTTGTCGGTGATGGGCGACTTCAACCGATTGTATGTCTTCCGGCTGTGGCCAGAATAGATTTCATCCACGATGACGAGCCGCTTCTTGGCGAAGTGACTGTTGAAACTGCCGTCGGTCAGGATGTTCTCGTTGGGCCGTGAAACATTTTCCTCGCCGACCATTTCGGCGGCGATAGTGGCGAGGGTCGTCTTGCCAGTGCCCTGCATTTCGCTCTGGAGAAGGATCGCGTGTTCTATGCGAGTTTTGGGGCGCGCGCGAAGCGTAGCCCCCCACTTGATCGCGTGGCGTCGATCCGCACGGTCGGTAAGGCGACTGACCAAAATGCGAGCGAAGGGCCATGCCGAACCTTCGCGCTCTTGCAAGCGAGACGGCACCCATAGGTTCACCTGCCTCCATCCGTCGCGCTCGACCACACGTTTATCGCCGGGCAAATATGCCACGCCGTCCGCGCGAGCACTTAGATTTTGTCGGATAAGGCGGGCCGTCCCATCGGCATCGCTAAACGGGCGCAGCATCGCATCCACCTCGGCTTCGGTGAAGCCCCGGCCCGGCGACGCGGAATGGAAAAACAGGGGTGGCGAAACGGTCCACAGCCATTCGCCAATAGCTTCCGGTCGCATCGAATAGGACGGCCTCCGCCCGGTGTAGTGAACCTCTGTGGCCCATGTCGCAGGGATCAGCAGGCTCTCCATGCGTGTGTCAGCCTCAATTCGATCTGGAGGGAATGGATCGGCCAAGTCGAAGCCATCGGGCCACTCATCGTTGAAGATGACCGCTTCCATCTTGAGGCGGCTGATGCGGGAAATCTCGCTGATTGCGTCGATCCCATCGCGGTCGTTATCGGCCACGAAGATGATGCGCTTGCCCGAGCGCCGAAGAGGCCCGAAATCGGTTGCGCGTGCGCGCTGCGCCCCTCCGGTCCACCCGATATGTGCAACTGCGCCTAGGCGCGTTCCTCGCAGCGTCTCGCCCCAAGGGTGATCGCGCCAACCCCCGCTCCGGTGCGCGCTGCCAGCGGCATAGGTGCCATCATCCTCAACCAACCGATGGACCTCACGCGCAGACTTTGCGCCTTCATGCACGATGATGGTGGAAGCGTCGGCAATCGCGGGTTTGTTGTAAAGAGGGAGCTTATCAGGCTCCGCTATGCGCCAAACCTTATCTGACCAGTAAGTCCAAGGGTAGAAATCCTTGGATCCATCTTCGTGTTCAACACGCTCCTCGACCATTTCGAGTATCTCACGGGCTTCGTCCCAATACTCGAACAGGCCATCGGCCTCTGTCCGTTGAAACGGGAAGCGCCCGGGATCATGCGGCAAGCTCTGCCCCTTCCACAGAAACGGCTCGTAAGTGGGCCAAGAATACCGAGACCAGACAGCGAGGATTGCGGCCTGTTCCGCTTCGCTCGGCTCATACTCCTCCGCGCTGGCAGTTATCTCGCCAGTTTCGGAGAAGCGGATGACCGCTATATCTCGCCAATAGCGCCCGATGCGTTCGCGAACGACGATCTTACGCAGCCCGCGATGCTCGGCACCAATGCGATCGGCATATTGCTTGACCTCCGGAATATCGAAGACACCCCGGATGATTTTGCCCGTCTCAAGTGTCTCGCCATCCTTTGGTTCCGCGCCCGCGCCACTAGATGATCGTCCTTCCGAAGCACTGGACGGAGACCCCGGTCCACCCTCCCCTGGACTGGGGCCTGTTTTGGACTTACTCGCCATCACCGCCCCCAATCACGCGCGGCGCGTCCGCAATCGCTCGCTCGATCCGGTCGGCATAGTTGCGCCAGTCGATGACCACGGCGAAGCGTAGGCGCGAGCCGGAGATAAACCCGGTGCGAAGCTCGGTTTGGCCGAACGGCAAGGTCGAGACATTCACGTTCTCTGTCACGATCACGGACCACTGCTCGACCTGCGGCTGGCGTTCGCGCGCTTCCATGATCCGGCGGGCGATCCTCGCCGCCAGCGGAGCCTTCACATCGAGCGCGATGAAGTCGGCCATAATGCAGGCGAGCGCCGCTTGCGTCGGATCGAACAGGCGAGCCTTCCCGGTCACTTCGGGCTTGCCCGGAAGGACAGCCGCCATGTTCTCGTCGGTTTCGGCAAGCTGCCGAAAGTGGGTCATTTGATTGTCGGAAAGTCGCGCCTCTTTGGCGACGATTGCCGAGGGTAGATAAGTATTCATTTTGTGTCTCCTTCGCTAAGCGAAAAGACGAAGCTCCACCTGCACTTCACTTAAAACAGGAAAGCGCGCGGTTTATTCTTCTCGGTGAACTGCAACGTGGCCGTCCATCAAGCCGAGCAACGGCAGACCTTGCGCGGCCCACAATTCGCAGGACGCGCCGAACTCTTCGTGCCTCAATCCGAATGTGCTGGGCGATCCTACGCCGGATGGGAGGGCGGGCCGCGTCTCGACCCGATAGGACTGCCCCACCGGCTCGATAATCACGAATCGGCCGCTAAATGGCGGCTCCTCACGCTCAAGCGGCATCGCGCTCGGCTTTCCGCTCCTCTAGCCAAGCATCGACCTCGTCGCGGATATAGCCAACGCTACGCTCCCCTAGTTGGATCGGATCGGGAAAACCCTTGCGCTCGCGCATGATCTTGAGGCCGTGGCGCGTTACGCCAAGCTCCTTCATCAGCGGGCCGGGGCGAATGATTGTCTGTGCCATTGATCGGTCCTTTCGCTTCGACGCTCTCGTTCGCGTCGGGACCAATCAGAGCGGATCGGGGCGCTCTCGCCTTTCCCCCCAAAATTAATTTTCAGTTATGTCGCTGGCGTAGCTTCGTGAGGAAGGCGACATCATCGTTTCCCATCCGCCGCCCCGGACGTTCCTTCCATTTCCGCCATTCGCGTTGGAGCCGCTCAGCTTTCTCAATTTCGTGCGCCTCTCGGGCATCAGCCTCTGAGGTATGGGCCGCTGACCAATCACTATCCTTCGCGACCTCTCTCATCTCCCGCCAATTTCTGTTGACGGCAATGCGCTCCGCGCTGGCTTTGTCATTCAACGACCTATTGCGACCGGGCCAGCAATTTTGGAAGATGTGTTTGATTAGAATGTAGTCAGCGATCGCAGCATCCATACCGTCTGCCACTTTTCGCGCGTCGGTTTCGGAGGGCCGACCCACTGGTTTCTGGAGTGAGCGCGAATAGCGCGCTGCCTCTAGCCAATCTTCCGGTGGATCGCTGTCCGGAATGAAGCGCTCCGTTGTCATGACGGCGAGCTGGTCTAGCTCGGAATTAACCCAGCCGATGAATTCTCGACGCTTCACTTCATCGCCATCAAAGTCCCAATCAGGCAGCATCGCGCACTTCCACGCTACGAAGCGGCAAACGGCCATCACAATATGCCGACCAATCCTCCATCAGATCACGGCGCTTGTCGAAAAGATCGCCGCGCCGATAAGCGGCCTCGACATGACTCTTGATCGCGTGAGCTAGGGCCTTTTCGGCCACATAGTCCGGATGGTGAGTTTCCTCAGCCGCCCAATCGCGGAACGTGGACCGGAAGCCGTGAACGGTAGCGTCCGGGCGCGCCATATCTTGTTTGAGAAGTTTCAGCATCGCCATGTTCGACAATCCCTTGCCGCTGCGCGTTTTCGAGATGAATACAAACGGATTGCCATCTTCCCTTGGTAGCGTCTCGATCAACTTAACCAATCGATCAGTAAGCGGGATGCGATGGTCAGGCAGCTTCTTGCGAGACTTCTTGCCTTTCATGCGAGCGGCGGGAATTATCCACTCGCGACCCTCTAGATCAATCTCATCCCATGTTGCGCCAATCGTGTCGCCCGTCCGAACAGCGGTCAGGATCGTGAATTCCAGCGCGCGCGGCGCAACACCCTCCTCCTCCCGAAGGTCTGTGATGAAATCCGGCAAATCTGAATAGGGCATCGCAGCTTGCGGAGTTTCCTCGTGGACGTGCTCCGGTAGCATGAGGAGGAGCTTCTTGCGGTCGGCAGGGTTTTCATCAGGACGCAATTGCTCAACGGCGGCAAGCGTCATCACGGCATGAATCCGGTTTTGAAGACGCTGAGCCATAATGTTGTTTTGCGTCCAAATCTTCAGCAACAAATCGCGGACATCGAACATTGTGACATCAGCCACGTCCTTGTCGCCGATCAACGGATAGGCGTGGTTCTCAAGCGACGTGCGCCACGCCTGTTCACTTCGCCCGTTCTCCGTCCACCCCGGACGCTTGATCTCGATCAGGCGTTCGGCGACCTCCCTAAACGTGCGCCCCGGTTGGCGGCGAATAGCGCTGCCGGAGCCGGATCGCCGCTCCTCTAGCGGGTCAATCCCGTCACGAACCTGCTCCCGCAGCGCCATGACTTCACGGCGGGCCACCTCTAGGTCCATGTGGTCAATAGAACCCAGCCCCATCTCGCGCTCCCGATAGCCGCGCTTCGCCACTGGATCGGGAAAACGATAGCAAAACACCCACGTCTTGCGCTTGTTAGCGCTGACCGAGAGAAACAGACCTCGCCCATCGGCATACTTGCGGCGCTTGTTTGCTTTCTGAATCGCGGATTGAGTAAGCGGCATTCCGGGCCTCCTGTTGCTAATTCGTTCCCCGTATTTTTCCCGGAATTTTAGCGAATGGAAACAAGAATCGGAATACGGCCCTAATCGTCCCGGAGCGACCGGACGCGCGCAAGTGTCAGCAAATGCTTGGGGTTTTGCGCCCGTCCGGGCGAATCGGTACCATCTTCGGAAAGGCCGGTGGTGGACAGGGCTGGATTCGAACCAGCGTACGCTTGCGCGGGCAGATTTACAGTCTGCTGCCTTTAACCACTCGGCCACCTGTCCACACAAGGGCTGTCTGTCGACGCGCTTTTCAGCGCTTCAGAAGCGAGCGCGGGCCTGGGGCCCTGCTGCCGAGAGGCGCCCCTTTGGCGAAGCCGCGCTTGCCTGTCAATGGGGGTGCTGGCAGGGGAGCGCACAAGACGATCAAAAGCGAGAAACGAAATGGCAAAGGCTGACCGCAAGCGCGCACTGCGCGGACGCGCGGGACGAATGAAGGGTGGCCGCGGTTCGGGACGTGCATCCCCCGGACAGGTGCGGTTGTGGGGACGCCATCCGGTGGAGGCCGCGCTCAAGAATCCCGAGCGCCAACATCGCAAGTTGTGGGCAACGCGCGAGGCGATCGAATCGCTCGACGGCGAACTCCCGCCCGATTTCCCGGTCGAATATGCCGATGTGCAGGATCTTGCCCGGCTGGTCGCGCGCGATGCACCGCACCAGGGGCTGGTGCTGGAATGTGCAGCGCTCGAGGACTGCTACCTCGACACCGTGGCGACCGGCGACCCCGATGCTCCTGTCGTGGTGCTCGACCAGGTTACCGATCCGCACAATGTCGGGGCCATCCTGCGTTCGGCCGCGGCATTCGGAGCCGCCTGTATCGTCACCCAGGACCGCCACGCCCCGCCCGAAAGCGGGGTCGTCGCCAAGTCCGCCTCGGGCGCTCTTGAGACCGTTCCTTGGGTTCGTGTGGTCAATCTCGCCCGCGCGCTCGATGAACTGGCTGAAGCGGGTTACTGGCGCATCGGCATGGCCGGCGAAGCCGACGCAACGCTCGCCGAAGCCATGCCGAAAGGAGCGATGGCGATCGTGCTCGGCGCAGAGGGCGAAGGATTGCGGCAGAATATCGCATCGCACTGCGATGCCCTTGCCAGATTGCCGATCAGTTCCGCGATCGAAAGCCTGAACGTTTCGAATGCAGCAGCAATTTCGTTGTACGCTGCCGCGACTCGCAACAAAGGAGACGCGTGATGCACCCTGGCACCATTTCCCGCAAAGCGGCCTGCGTGCTGCTAGCCAGCCTGTCACTCCTGCTGACAGGCTGCCTGGTGACCCCGGGCAAGTTCACGTCCGAGCTGGTCCTGATCGATGAGGACCGGTTCACCTTCACCTATGACGGCGAGATCTTTTTCCTCGGCCTGTCGAAGCTCGCCTCGATGGGCGCAGCGAACGAGGCATTCAAGGAACAGCCCTGTTACGTTGACGGGACGGGTGAGGAGCGGCGATGCTCCGCCAATGAACTAGCCGGCCAGCGCGCGGCCTGGGAAGCCGGCGCCGAAGCGCGCGCCGCAGAGGCCACGATGCAAGCCAGCCAGATGGCCGCGATGATGGGAGGAATCGATCCCAGCGATCCCGAAGCCAGCGCGCAGCTCGTGCGCCTTCTTGAACGCCAGAGAGGCTGGGAACGGATCATCGACAAGGGCGATGGCGTGTTCGACGTGCGCTATTCGGTCAGCGGCGAGCTGAGCCACGATTTCCTGTTTCCAACCATCGAGGGGTTCCCCAGCGCCAATCCGTTCGTCCAGATCGTCCTGCGCGATGGCGACCTCGTGAGAGTCAACGCGCCGGGCTTTTCAGCCGGCAATGAGAGCGGGCCGATGGGCGCGCTTTCCGGCTTGGGCGGCATGGCTGGACTGGCTGCAATGGGTCAGGCATCGTCCGGCGAAAATGGGCGTGACATGCCCGAATTCCCCGCGATCGAAGGGCGCTTCACAATCGTGACGAACGGCGTCATTCGGGCCAACAACACAGATGAGGGGCCGGTTTCCACTTCTCGCGGAGAAGTCCTGACCTGGGACATTTCGCCGCGCACGTCGGCTGCACCGACCGCACTGGTCGACCTGTCGCGCTGACCCGGTGCTCAGGATAGCGGGGCGATCGACGGACGCCACGAAAAAGCCCCGCCAGCATTTAAGCTGGCGGGGCCCAATTCTATCTCTGGCGCAAGGCGTCGCGCCGAGTTCAGCAGTTGATTACGCTCAGTTGACCGCGTCCTTGAGGCCCTTGCCGGCCTTGAACTTCGGCTGATTTGACGCCTTGATCGTCATCGGTTCGCCGGTGCGCGGATTGCGACCGGTCGATTCCTTGCGCTTGGCGACCGAAAAGGTGCCGAACCCGACCAGGCGGACTTCGTCGCCGTTTGCGAGCGCTTTCTGGATCGTGTCGAACACTGCTTCAACAGCGTTCGAGGCATCGCTTTTCGAAAGACCACTGGTTTCGGCAACTGCACTGGTCAGCTCGTTCTTGTTCATCTGGGAACCCCCTCGTTCTCTTTGCTATCGATTTCGGTGAATCGCCTGCCCGAAAGCACGTAGATTGAGACGTTTTTGCGAAAGCTGTCAAAGGTAAAACCGGCGAATTCGCGCGAACTTCATGCTCGCGGATCGCATTTGCGACGAATTGCCGCTTCCGCCTGACGACTTCAGCCGATGACGACGCACAACCGTGCGCGGACCCCCGCCGCCGGACCTGTCGGTCCGATGACGATTCGCAACCACGCTGCGCCGCTCAATGTGCTGTCGGAGCGTCCGGCCCTTCGAGCGTCGACCCGGTCTTGTGATGATCGGGTTGCGAGGCAAGGTCGTCGGCCTCGGTCCATTCGATCGGGGCAGGCATTTCGACCAGGGCGTGTTCGAGAACCTGGTCGACATGGCTGACAGGTATGATCTCGAGCCCTTCCTTAACATTGGCGGGTATCTCGGCCAGATCCTTGACGTTTTCATCAGGTATCAGAACCGTCCCGATCCCTCCGCGAAGCGCTGCGAGGAGTTTTTCCTTGAGCCCGCCGATGGCCAGCACCCGGCCGCGCAAGGTGACCTCGCCCGTCATGGCGATATCGGGCCGCACCGCTGCGCCTGTCAGGGTCGATACGATCGAGGTGACCATGCCGATGCCTGCGCTCGGCCCGTCCTTGGGGACGGCGCCTTCGGGCAAGTGGATATGGACGTTTTTGCGCTGGAAGATCGACGGCTTGATGCCGTAGCCGGGCGCGCGCGCCTTCACGAAGGAAAATGCCGCCGCGACGCTTTCGTTCATCACGTCGCCGAGCTTGCCGGTTGTCTTGATCTCGCCCTTGCCAGGGGTGGTGACGCTTTCGATAGTCAGCAATTCGCCGCCCACGCTGGTCCAGGCAAGACCCGTGACCGCGCCGACTTGCGCCTCGTCCTCGCCCATGCCGTGCTTGAACTTGCGCACACCGGCAAATTCGCCGAGATTTTCGGGCGTGATCGTGATCGATGTCGCCTCTTTCTCGAGAATCTTGCGCAGGGTCTTGCGCGCAAGCCGCGCGATCTCGCGTTCAAGTGTCCGCACGCCTGCTTCGCGGGTATAATAGCGGATCAGGTCGCGCAGGCCCGCTTCGGTCAGTTCGAACTCGCCATCCTTGAGCCCATGCGATTCCACCTGCTTGGCGATCAGGTGACGCTTGGCGATCTCGACCTTCTCGTCCTCGGTATAACCTTCCAGCCGGATGATCTCCATCCGGTCGAGCAGCGGCTGTGGCAGGTCGAGACTGTTCGCGGTGGTCACGAACATGATGTTCGACAGGTCGAGATCGAGCTCGAGATAGTGGTCCTGGAATTTGTTGTTCTGTTCGGGATCGAGCACCTCGAGCAGCGCCGAGGCGGGATCGCCGCGGAAGTCCTGTCCGAGCTTGTCGATCTCGTCGAGCAGGAACAGCGGATTGCTGGTCCCGGCCTTCTTCAGATTGTTGACGATCTTGCCCGGCATCGAACCGATATAGGTCCGGCGGTGGCCGCGGATCTCGGCCTCGTCGCGCACGCCGCCCAGCGACTGGCGCACGAATTCGCGGCCGGTCGCCTTTGCGATCGACTTGCCGAGGCTGGTCTTGCCGACACCCGGCGGGCCGACAAGGCACAGGATCGGGCCCTTGAGCTTGTTGGTCCGTGCCTGCACGGCGAGATATTCGATGATCCGGTCTTTCACCTTTTCAAGAGCATAGTGATCGGCATCGAGGATAGCCTGCGCCTTGCCGATGTCCTTCTTGACCCGGCTCTTCTTGCCCCATGGGAGGCCGAGCAGCACATCGAGATAATTGCGGATGACTGTCGCCTCGGCGCTCATCGGCTGCATGCCCTTGAGCTTCTTCAGCTCGGCATTGGCCTTGGCCTTGGCTTCTTTGGATAGCTTGGTCTTCTCGATCTTCTCGGTCAGCTCGGCGATCTCGTCGCCCTCGCCATCGTCCGATCCGCCGAGTTCGGACTGGATCGCCTTCAACTGCTCGTTGAGGTAATATTCGCGCTGGGTCTTTTCCATCTGGCGCTTCACGCGCCCGCGGATCTTGCGCTCGACCTGAAGCACCGAAAGCTCGCCTTCCATGAAGGCCATGACCAGTTCGAGACGCTTGAGCGGATTGGCTTCGGTCAGGATCGATTGCTTGTCCGAGACCTTGGCGTTGATCGCGGCAGCGATGGTGTCAGCCAACTGGCCGGCATCGTCGACATCGGTGAGGTCGACATTGGTCTCCTCGCCCATCTTCTTGTTGAGCTTTGCATATTCGCCGAACTGGTCGACCACCTGGCGCATCAAGGCGGTGACCTCGCTCCCTGCGACTGTCTCTTCCTCGGCGTTTTCGACCTCTGCAAGGACATAGCCATCTTCGGCGTGCAGGCCGGACAGCGTTGCGCGCGCCGCCCCTTCGACGAGCACGCGCACCGTGCCATCGGGCAGTTTGAGCATCTGCAGCACCTGGGCGATCACGCCGGTGTCGTACAGGTCATCGCCCTCCGGATCGTCGGTGCCCGGATCGAGCTGGGCGAGAAGGAAGATGTCCTTGCTCGCTTCCATTGCGGCTTCGAGCGCCGCGACCGACTTGTCGCGCCCGACGAAAAGCGGGACCACCATGCCCGGAAAGACGACGATGTCGCGAAGGGGAAGAAGGGGGAAGGTCTGTGTCATAATTAGGGTCCGTGGCCACCATCAGGGCGCGCCGTTTCGCGAAGATATGGGTAGCCCTTCCCCTGCTCGCAATGGCCGGCTTCAGGAAGCTGTGGACGCGGCGAAACAGCCGCGCGGCGATCAACCCATGCCCGGCAGGTTGAAGCCCGGCGGCAAGCCCATCCCGCTCTGCATTTCCTTCATCTTTTCAGCCGAAACCCGGTCGGCCTTGTCGCGTGCGTCGTTGAAGGCGGCGGTGACGAGGTCCTCGACGATGTTCTTTTCTTCCTTGACCATCAGGCTGTCGTCGATCTGTACGCCGAGAATGCGGCCCTTGGCAGTTGCCCGCACTTTCACGAGCCCGCCGCCGGCGCTGCCTTCCACCTCGATATTGTCGAGCGTCACCTGCATGTCGCTCATCTGGTTCTGGATCGTTTCGGCGGCCTGCTGGGCGGCGGCCATCATCTCTTCCATCGATTTCATCGCGGGGGTCCTTTCTCTTGAAGTGTGCCGTCAGCCACGCGCCGCAGCGGCGCGGGCGACATTGTCATTGGGTTCGATCAGTTCGGCATCGGGGAATGCCTCGCGCGCAGCCTTTACCAGCGGGTGCGCTTCGATCCGCTCGCGCGCGGCCTTGGCCTCGGCTTCCTCGGCTTCGCGCAGGCTCGGCTGTGCATTGCCCGCGCCCTTTTCGACGAGCCAGCGCTTGCCGGTGAGCTTGAACAGGGCATCCCTGATTTCCGGCGCGGGGTCATCGGGATAATTGTCGGCCTGTTCGAAGACGAGTCGTTCGGGCGTGAGTTCTATAACCCGCACGCGGTCCCGCATCATCTGGGCTACACGCAATTGGCCACTGGCATCGACCTGGTCGACCAGCGCGCCCCATTCCAGCTGGGTATCGCTGGGAAAGCTGGAACTGGCCGTAGGCGATGTGGCTTCGCCTTGTGCCGTCGGAGCGTTTGCGGGAGCCGGACCGTTCTTGGCGATTTCTTCGATGCGCCTTGCAAGCTTTCCGGGATCGGGCAGCTGGCTGGCATGCATCACGCGAAGCAGCGCCATTTGCAGCGAGACCAGCGGATCGGGAGCGGCGCGGACTTCATCGTGCCCCTTGAGCAGCAATTGCCACAAGCGGTGCAATTCGGCGGCGCCGAGCTTGCTTGCGAACTCTCCGAGTGCGGTGCGCTCTTCCTCGCTCGGCGCATCGGGATCGCTGCCGGATATCTGCGCGACGGTAATCCGGTGGACCAGATCCATCATCGCGCGCATCAGGGCGAGCGGCTCGACCCCGAGCGCATATTGTTCGTCGATCCCTGCCAGAAGAGCCTTGGCATCGCCTTCGAGCAGATGGGCGAGCACGCGGCGCTGCGCGCTCTTGTCTGCGAGGCCGAGCATGTCCCGCACGCGCTGGGCGCTGACCTGGCCGCCGGCATCCATGTCGGCATGGGCAATCGCCTGATCCAGGATTGACAGGCCATCGCGCACCGAACCTTCGGCGGCAGCGGCGATGATCTTCAGCGCTTCCTCTTCGGCTTCGACATTTTCCTGCTCGCAAATGCGGGCGAAATGCGCAGCGAGAAGATCGGCAGGAATTCGCCGCAAGTCGAAACGCTGGGTGCGGCTGAGAACCGTCACCGGGAGCTTCTCGACCTCGGTAGTGGCAAAGAGGAACTTCACGTGTGCCGGCGGTTCCTCGAGCGTCTTGAGCAACGCGTTGAAAGCGTTGCGCGAGAGCATGTGGACCTCGTCGATGATATAGATCTTGTAGCGCGCCGAAACCGCGGCATAGCGGACCTGCTCGATGATATCGCGCACATCATCAACGCCGGTGTGCGATGCCGCGTCCATCTCGATGACGTCGATATGGCGGCCCTCGGCGATGGCCTGGCAGGGCTCGCACTGACCGCACGGATCGATGGTCGGACCGCCCTGCCCGTCCGGCCCCACGCAATTGAGCGCCTTGGCGATCAGACGCGCAGTCGAGGTCTTGCCGACCCCCCTCACCCCTGTCATCAGGAAGGCATGCGCGAGCCGATCGCGGGCGATAGCATTGCCCAGCGTGCGCACCATCGCGTCCTGACCGATCAGTTCCGAAAAGGTCTGCGGCCGGTATTTGCGCGCGAGAACCCGATAGGGCTGGTTCGCGGCGGGAGTCGGAGAATCTGCGGTTGGAACTGGCGCCGGCTCGGCTTGCGGGGCGGCAGGCTTCTGTTCGGTCTCGTCCGGGGCATCGCCGAACATCGAGTTCTGGCCAGCCGCTTCGAGTTCGGCCGCGCTCGGCTGCTGCTCGCTGACGCCTTCCCCTTCCCAGGGAGGCGTATCCGTGTTTTCCGGTGAATCACCCATGCACGATTAGCTACGCGCTCGCGGGGCGTTTGTCATGGCGCTCAATGCACAAGTATGAGGGAAAAAGGAGCCGAGCGACCCGTCGCAATTCACCTGGGCTGCTTCCTTCCGGACCTGACCCGGTGAGCGAACGCAAACGTCCACCCGACTCCCGCAACCCTCTATGGCGAGCGTCTGCTAATTTTCAACCCATTTTGCAGATATAACAAATCGTCGATGTGGGCGAATGACAGCGAATGCTATGATCCTCGCTTCCAAGGTCCGGGTATGACTCCTACCCCGCTTCTCGATGAGGATCCGAGGCGCGGTGCAACCGATTGCGAAAGCGCTTGGAACCGAGGCGAGCTTTGGTTGGCGGAAGACCCGTCGACCAGAAAGCAGGTCAACTAGCGGAAATTGTCGGCGTAAGCCTGGATTTTCAGCGATTTTGGCGGCGTAGCGTGCACGCGCGCGGCGATGCCATATTTGTCCGCATAGGCCCTGGCCGCATCGAGGCTCGGGAAATTGAGCCTGACCTGCGCCTGGGTGTCCCCGCTGCCCGTCCAGCCCATCAACGGGTCGGGCTTGCGCGCTTCGCTCTGTTCGAATTCGAGAACCCAGGTGTCGGTCCGGGCCTTGCCCGACTGCATGGCATTTTTGGGTTGCTGGTAGATTCGTGCGGTCATGATGCGCATCTAGTCGATTAGCGTTCGCGATTGAAGGCGTTTTTGGTCTTGAGGCTTGGTGCCTCGCGCCATGGCTCATCGGGCCAGCGATGCTTGGGATAGCGACCCTTCATGTCCTTTGCCACATCGGCCCAGCTGCCGCGCCAGAAGCCTGGCAGATCGCGGGTTGACTGGATCGGGCGCCCTGCCGGGCTGGTCAGCTTGCAGAGCAGCGGCGTACGCCCGATCATCGGATGGCGATCTAACCCGAACAGAGCTTGCACGCGCACCTCGACCGACGGGGCGTCATCGCCTGTATAATCGATTGCGTGACGCGTCCCTGCCGGCGAAACGAAGTGCGTCGGGGCAGCCTCGTCCAACTTTCTGCGGCTTTCCCAATCGAGCAGATGGAGCGCGGCCTCGGCGGTTTTTTCGCGAGGAAACGACAAATCGCGCCGTCCTTCCAGCATGGGGGCCAGCCACTGGGCCGCATTCTGCTTCAGCATGGAGGGTGAAAGGGCATCGACACCGGCAAATTGGGCGCGTGCGAGGAAACCCGTCGGAAACATCGTCTCCAGCTTTTCCAGTGCCTTTCCCACCAGCATGTCCACAACCTGCTGCGGATCGGGAGCGGGATCGGGCACGCTTGCCAATTTGATCGCACCGAGACGCCTTTCGCGGCGCGCCTCGACTCGTTGCTCGGTCTCGTTCCAGGCCAGCACCGTGGACTGCTCGATCCGGTCAGCGAAATTGTCCTCGACATCTCGCGCGGTCAAAGCAGCGCCAGCCGTGATACGCGCACCCTTGGCCTGCCCTTGCGCGTCAGCGATCACGATCCACTCGCTGCGTGCGAGCGGCGAGGCCGGGTCGAGGACGAAGCCGCGGCCGCCTGCGCTGAGCCAGTCTGCTCCGTCCCGGCCACGCCGACGAGCAAGGAAATCGGGTTTCGCCTTGGCGAGGAACACGCCCGGATTGGCGTGCTCACCCGCTTCGCGCGGGCCGCCATCGATCATTTTTCGCGCCGCGTCGGACCAGCGCCTTGCGAGCGTGCGCGCTCCATCGGCGCGTTTCGACCGTTCGCGCTGCCAGCCGGCCAGGCGCTCGATAAGATCTTCGCTGCGCCCACCAAGTCCGCGCTCCTGCATCAGGACAACCAGTTCGGCCGCCCTGTCAGCCTCACCGTTCTGCGCGCCGAACAGCACGGCGGCAGCTGAGATGGGATCGATCGGCAGCCGCGCGATTCGTTCGCCCCAGGCAGTGATCTGCCCGCCGGCATCGAGCGCGCCCATGGCCACCAGCCCCGCGCGCGCCCTGTCTATCGAAGCCTTGGGCGGTGGATCGAGCCAGGCAAGGTCGGCCAGGTCGCTCGTTCCCCAGCGGGCGAGGTCGAGCACGAGGCCCGTCAAATCGGCGATCTCGATTTCGGGCGGGGCGAATTTCGGTCGACCAAGATGGCCGCCTTCCTCCCACAATCGGTAGGCGACCCCTGCCGCCTGCCTCGCCGCGCGCCCAGCCCTTTGTTCGGCTGCGGCCTGGCTCGCCCGGCGCGTGACAAGCCGCGTCGTTCCCGCCGCGCGATCGAACTCGGCATAGCGCGCAAGGCCGCTATCAACGACTATTCTCACCCCGTCGAGCGTGAGCGATGTCTCGGCGATCGCGGTTGCGAGCACGATGCGCCTTCGTCCATCCGGGTCACGCCGGATTGCAGCGCGCTGTTCGGCCGGCTCGACCTGGCCGTGCAGCGCCAACACGGGCGTATCAGGCAGCCGCGCCGCGATGCGTTCGCGGGTGCGCTCGATCTCGCCCACCCCGGGAAGAAAAGCGAGGATATCGCCGTCCACTTCGTCGCGCCACGCGGTCATCACCGCCGCGGCGACCTCGTCCTCCAGCCGCCTCGAGGGGTTCGATCCCAGCCAGCGTATCGCGAGCGGATGTGATCGTCCTTCACTGGCGATCACCGGTGCACCCTCGCCCAGCAATTGCGCAAACCGTTCTCCGTCGATCGTCGCCGACATGACCAGAACACGCAGGTCATCGCGCAGGATCGCGCGCGTTTCGAGTGCGAGTGCGAGACCGAGATCACTGTCGAGATGGCGTTCATGCGCCTCGTCGAAAAGAATTGCCGAGACACCGGGCAGTTCGGGATCGCCGACAAGGCGATTTACGAGGATCGCTTCGGTCATCACGATCACGCGGGTCGCAGCCGAGACCCTGGTGTCTAGGCGGGTCATGTAACCGATCGTCTGGCCTGGCTTTTCGCCCAGCGCCTCGGCCATGCGCTCGGCAGCTGCGCGCGCTGCAACCCGGCGCGGCGAGGTCAGTATGATCTGGCCATCGCACCACGCTTCACCGAGCAAGGCCGGTGCGACGGCTGTCGTCTTGCCGGCACCCGGAGGAGCCACAAGAACACCGCAACCATGTTCGCGCATCGCCGCCCGGATATCGCCGAGCACTTCGAGAATTGGCAGAAAGGCAGACACGCCGCGGTCCATGACACAATCGCGCCGCTCACGCAGCCCTATGCCACCGACATTTCCGGGCCAGCACCACCACAGGCCGATCTTTTCGACCCGCGGCGTGGACATTGGCGATGTCAGGCGTAAATGTCTTGCCGCAATCGCGCCGGCCTGATCCGGTCTCGCGATTTCGGGGACGGCGGAAATCGCCCCGACGGTTTTCGCCAAGACAGGGGTTCGGGATGGTGATGAGGGCTTCAGCTTTTGCCGCGCTTGCACTCGCTTTCACACTGCCGACGGCAGCTTGTGACCGTGATCGCTCGGCCAGGGTTGATGCACGAGCGGGTGATACAATCACCGGGACCTGGATTGCCGATCCATCCAGTGCGCAAGCGAAAAACAACGATGCAAGCTTTCTCCTCGCTGATGGGGTGTTCGCCTGCAACAGCTGCATTCCCCCCTATTCGTACATCGCCAACGGCGAATGGCAGAAGGTGGATCGGCCGGGCATCGATGCGGTCCGGCTCGAGGTTGTCGATGCCTCTACGGTCCGGTCCGCCGCGCGGTTCAAGGGCCGAGACATGGGCCGGGCAACCTGGATCGTGAGCGAGGACGGGCAATCGCTGACCCAGGTCTTCGTCAACCTCGATGCCGATGAACCCACCGAGGGGACAGTCAAGCTGACCCGCAAGAGCGACGCGCCAGCTGGTGCTCACGCCTTGTCCGGAACATGGTCGCTCGCTGGCTATGGCAAGATCAGCGCTGCTGCCTTGCGAACGACATACAGTCTCACCGGAGACACGCTCACCGTCACCTATAATGGCGGCTCGTGGAGCGCGGTATTAGGCGGCCAACCGGCAAGGATCGAGGGCAGCGAGAGCGGGACGCTGGTCACCGCTGAGCGCATCGGCGACAACCGCTATCGCGAAACCTATTTCCGCAAGGAAAAGATCGTCGGGCTGACCGAGATTACGGTAAAAGGCGATAATATGACGGTTGTCGCAACCGATCCGCGCGATGACAGCCTATTGCGTTACGAAGCCTGGCGAGAATGAACCCGGCTGATCAATAGCCTCGGGCGACCGCGAAATGCGCTGCCTCGGTCATGGCGGCGCGCGCCTTGCTGTCCGGGAAGATCGATATCGCATCGATTGCGCGTTGGGCGAAATGACGCGCTTTTTCGCGCGTATCTTCCAAGGCATGGTGCTTTTCAATCAGCCTTACCGCCTCGTCGAAATCCGAGGCGTCGCTGCGATGCCCCATCACAGCATCCTTCCAGAACTTGCGCTCTTCCTCGTTCCCGCGCGCATGGGCGAGGATTACCGGCAAGGTCATCTTGCCCTCGCGGAAGTCGTCGCCCTGGTCCTTGCCCATCTCGGCCGCGCTCGAATCGTAATCGATCGCGTCATCGACAAGCTGGAATGCGACGCCGAGATTGCGGCCATAATCCTCGAGCGCGCGCTCATGCTCGTCACTGCATTCGGCCACGACAGCGCTGATCTGGCTGGCAGCGGCGAACAATGCTGCCGTCTTGGCGCCGATGATGTGGAGGTAGCGTTCCTCGCTCGTCTCGATCTGGCGTTGCGCGGTAAGCTGCGAGACCTCGCCTTCGGCAATGACGGCGCTGGCATGGCTGAGGATCTTGAGAACGCGCAAGGACCCGTCCTCGGTCATCAGTTCGAAGGCGCGGCTGAACAGGAAATCGCCCACCAGCACGGTGGCCGGGTTACCGAAGATGATGTTCGCAGCAGCCTTGCCGCGCCGCAATTCGCTTCCGTCGACGACGTCGTCATGCAGCAAGGTGGCGGTGTGGATGAATTCCACCGCGGCGGCCAGTTTGTGATGACGGGTTCCCTCGTAGCCCACCAATGCCGCGCCAGCCAGCGTGAGCATCGGGCGCAAGCGCTTGCCACCGCCCGCGATCAGGTGACCCGCCAGACGCGGTATCAACGGAATATCGCTCTGCATTCTTTCGAGGATCACGGTGTTGACCGCGTTCATCCCGCTCGCGGTGAGAGCCAGCATCGGGTCGAGCGTCGGCTGCTTGCGCGTGAAGGGAACGACATCTGCGGTCATGAGAAATGCGCCTTACGGCTGCGCGCGCGTGGTTGGCAAGCGCAGAATTGGTGTTACTTTCGCGGGTCATGGCGCAGCAAATGCAACCCTCGCCCGATGAGGCAGAAGACCGCGTGCTCGCGGGTTATCGCAAAAGCATCGACAATATCGACGCTGCGATAATCCACATGCTCGCCGAACGGTTCCGGATCACGCAAGCGGTCGGCGCTTACAAGGCCAAGGCCACCTTGCCACCCGCCGATCCCGCGCGCGAACAGCGCCAGATCGACAGGTTGCGCAAGCTGTCCGAGGAAGCTGACCTCGATCCGGAATTCAGCGAGAAGTTCCTGCGCTTCATCATCGAGGAAGTGATCCGCCACCACGAGAAGGCGCGGCGCGGCTGATCGTCAGGCGCGCGGCAAGCGCAAATCGACGAGCAGTCCTCCGAGATCCTCGCTCGTTCCGAGACTGATCGAACCGCCGTAGATCTCCGCCACATCGCGCACGATCGCAAGGCCGAGCCCGGTGCCTGGCTTGCCGGTGTCGAGCCGCGCGCCGCGATCGAAAATCCGGATCCGCTCTTCCTCGGGTATGCCGGGACCGTCATCCTCGATCCATATCCGGCAAAGCGGGCTGCCCAGTTCGTGATCGACGGTCACGAACACGCTGCCGCCGCCATATTTGGCCGCGTTCTCGATGAGATTGCCGAGGATCTCGTCGAGATCCTGCCGCTCGATCGCGACCATCGCGTCGCGGCTGCCTGCAATGTCGAGCCGCCCGTCGGGATAGAGCCTTTCGACAGCGCGGCGCACGGCTTCCGCGCTCTGACGCACATTTGTACGCGCCTGTCCGACCGCACGGCGGCCAGCCGCTCTGGCGCGGGCGAGATGGTGTTCGACATGGCGCTGCATGGTGCGCGTTTCGCGGAATACCGCTTCGGAAAGCTTGGGGTCGCGCGCGGTCGCGGCATTGGTCAGGACGGTGAGCGGGGTCTTCAAAGCGTGGGCAAGATTGCCGGCATGGGTGCGCGCCTCTTCGGCCTGCCGCTCGGTGTGTTCGAGCAGCATGTTGATCTCCTCGACCAGGGGCTCGACCTCGGCGGGCAGGGGCTCGGTGATGCGATTATCACCCGAGGTGCGCAATTTCTGAATGGCCGCGCGCACCCGCCGCAAGGGCCACAAGCCATAGCGGATCTGCAACAAGGCCATGACGAGAAGCCCGAGGCCGAGCACCGCGAAACTCCAGATCAGGATCGAACGCACCTGGGCAATCTGGAAGTCACGTTCTTCGGTGGCGCTGGCAACGGCGAAGGTCCAGCGCGTCTCGCTTCCCGGCAGGATCACGGTGCGCTCGGCGATCCGCAATGGCTCGCCCTCGAACTGGTCTGAATCGTAGAAATGAACTTCGCTGTCGAAGTGCCCGCTGCTCGCATCGCCTTGGCGCAGGTCGAGCGTCCTGTCCCAAAGGCTGCGCGAGGGATAGGGTTCATACCCTTCCCCGCTGATCTGCCAGTAGAGCCCGCTATTGGGTTCGAGAAAGCGCTGGTCGCCGAGCGTCCGGTAAAACCAGACCTCGCCGAAACTGTCGATCTCGGCGGAGGCCACCATCGCGGTCAGCTGGTATTCCAGCTGCTCGTCGAAATTGGCCTCGACCTGGCGGGTAAGCGTCCTTTCGAGCGCGATACCCCCGCCAAGCAGGAGCACGATGATCCAGCCGGCAGCTATCAGCCCCATGCGCCGGGCGAGGCTGCCCGTTCCCTGCGCCTTCAAGCCCGCGGCTTGATGGCCGGCTTCGACATCGCTGTCGCCGTCCTCTCCGCCAATCGGGCCGCCATCCGTGCCCACCTGCCCGGCGGTCACGGACGCAGACCCGTCATGCCCTGGGTGCGTCTGCGGGGTCGTCGAGGCTGTAACCGAGGCCACGGATCGTAGTGATTACCTCTGCGCCGAGTTTCTTGCGGATGCGGGTGACGAACACTTCGATCGTGTTCGAATCGCGGTCGAAATCCTGATCGTAGATATGCTCGATTAACTCAGTCCGACTGACGACCTTGCCCTTGTGGTGCATCAGGTAGGACAGAAGCTTGTATTCCTGTGCGGTCAGCTTGACCGGCTCGCCATCGAGCGTGACCCGGCCCGAACGCGTATCCAGCCGGACATTGCCAGCCGTCAGCTCGGACGAGGTGTTGCCCGAAGCGCGACGGATCAGCGCGCGCAGACGGGCGATCAGTTCCTCGGTCTGGAACGGCTTGGCCAGATAATCGTCGGCACCCGCATCGAGCCCTGCGACCTTGTCCGACCAGCTGTCGCGCGCGGTCAGGACCAGAACGGGAAAATCGCGCCCTTCCTTGCGCCACATGCCGAGCACCGAAAGTCCGTCGATTTCGGGCAGGCCAAGGTCGAGGATGACCGCGTCGTAATCCTCGGTACTGCCGAGGAAATGGCCGTCCTCGCCGTCGGTCGAAAGATCGACCGCATAGCCTGTCTGCTCAAGCGTGGACTTGAGCTGTTGCCCGAGCGTGGGTTCGTCTTCGACGATAAGGATGCGCATATTCCACCAGTTTCCGTGTGATTTGATCGCGCTCGTTGCGCGTTTGCGCTGCGCTCGTCAAGCAGGCGGCGGCGCGTTCGGCGCGGAGGGGTCCGGACTAGATCGCCCGAACCCGACCGCAAGCCGATCAGTTCGATCTCCCGATCACCCGACCGGTGCGCGCATCGACATCGATATAGGTCACGCGTCCGTCGCGAATGAACTTGAGGCGGTAGGCGCGCGCTGTGCTGTCATAAGACGGCCCCAGATATTCGCTCCCGCGCATCTGCGGCAAGATGCGGCGCTCGATCTGGCGCAAGGACAGCTGGTTGCCCGCACGCATCTCGCGACGCGCTTCGCCCTGGTCAGAGCGCGAATGCTCCTGCGCGCGCTGTTCGAGCGCAGACGCGCCCGCAGGGCTCGCGAAAAGCGAAGCCGACAGCGCGGCGCCAGCCATTGCGCCAAACAGGGAGAATTTGCCTTTCATCGTGCGAACATGCCTAGCCGCGAAGCATTGAACAAGCCGTGAATGGAGGGCGAGAGCCGCGTTCAGCCAAGCCTACCGCGCGCCCCCGCCGATCATCTCGTACTTGATCGCGATCGATACCCCGGTCGAGACCTGGCCGGGCTGGACCGGCGCTGTCATCGATTGCTCGGCCACGTCCATGGCACGCATCGCCATCTGGGGCGAAGGACCGCGGCCCTGGATGGCCTCGCTGATCGAAAGGACCTTCACGCCCGAATAGCCGAGCATGCGAGCATAGGCTTCGGCGCGCGCCTGCGCCCGATCGATCGCACGCTCGCGTGCAAGATCCTTGGCAGCCTCGTCGTCCTCGATGCTGAAACTGGGGCCCGAAAGATTGGTCGCCCCGGCGACGACCAGGGCATCGAGCACGGCTCCTGTCTCCTCGATCTCGCGCAGTTTCACACTGACGCGGTTCGATACCTGATAGCCGCGGAAGACCTGGCGTTCGCGTGTCCTGTCATAGTCATAGCGGGCGTTGAGATTGATCCCGGTGGTCTGGATATCCTCTTCGGCGACACCCAGCGCGATCAGGCGGTCGATCACGCGGCGCATCTCCGCGGCGTTCTGGCGCATCGCCTCGACTGCGGTGGGCGCCTCGCTGGTGACGCCCGCTCCGATCGTGACGAGATCGGGATCGGCGGTGACGCTCTCGAAAACAGACAATTCGATGACCGGACCCTGCGCGGTGATCTCAACCTCGGCTGCCAGCGCGCCTGACGCAGGCAAGGTCAGAGCGGCGGCCGAAAGAGCTGCGAGAAAAGTGCGAATGGTCATGGCTTCCTCCTTTTTGGCGGTCCTTGCCGCCTTCCCCTTTCCAAGCGCTGAACCTGCTTGGCAGTTCCAGCGCGAATGCCTACTTGGCGCAACCAATGGTACAACCTCCAATCCTCTCCTGGGAAGGGCTCGGCCTTCAGCAGGGCGGCCGCTGGCTGTTCGGTGGGCCTGATGTCGAGCCGATCAATCTCCACGTCCTGCCCGGTGACCGGCTCGCCCTGATCGGGCGCAACGGAGTGGGCAAGACCACGCTGCTCAAGATGATCGACGACCGGATCGAGGCAGATCGAGGCAAGCGGCGGGTCAAGCCGGGCACGCGGATCGTGTTTCTCGAACAGGAGCCCGACTTCAGCCCGTTCGAAACGCTGATGGACTTCGCGCTGTCCGGCTCGCACGCGCCCGAACGACACGAGGTCGAGGCGATCGCGGGGCAGCTCGGCATCGACATGACCACTGATGCCGCGTCGGCGAGCGGAGGCGAAAGGCGGCGAGCGGCGATTGCGCGCGCGCTTGCCCAGGACCCCGATCTCCTGCTGCTCGACGAGCCTACCAACCACCTCGACCTGTCGGCGATCGACTGGCTCGAGGACTGGCTCACCCGCTACAAGGGCGCGTTCATCACGATCAGCCACGACCGGACCTTCCTCAAGCGGCTTACGCGGGCGACCCTGTGGCTCGACCGCGGCACGCTGCGGCGCAAGGAGGTCGGCTTTGGCGGCTATGAGGCATGGGAGGAACAGGTCTATGCCGAGGAAGCGCGCGCGGCCGAAAAGCTCGACGCGCGGCTCAAGATCGAGGCCCATTGGCTCGAGCGCGGCGTGACCGCTCGCCGCAAGCGCAACCAGGGGCGGCTCGAAAAGCTTCACCAGATGCGTGCGGCCCGCGCAGCGATGATCTCCGATGCCGGAACGGCCAAGCTGAAGCTTGCCAATGACGAGGAATTTCGATCGAAATCGGTGATCGTCGCCGAGGATATCTCCAAGACCTATGACGGGCGCGCGATCATCAAGCCGTTCAGCCTGCGCATCCAGAACGGCGACCGGATCGGGATTGTCGGAGCCAATGGCGCTGGCAAGACCACTTTGCTCAAGATGCTGACGAAAGAGCTGGAACCCGACACCGGCAGCGTCAGCCATGCGCGCACCTTGACCGGTGTGATGATCGACCAGCAGCGCCGGCTGCTCGAACCCGGTGCGAGCGTGCGCGACATCCTCGCCGAGGGCGGAGACTGGGTCGATGTGCGGGGCAATCGCAAGCATGTTCAGGCCTATCTGAAGGACTTCCTGTTTGATCCGAAGCTCGTCGATACCAAGGTCGGCATCCTGTCCGGCGGCGAGCGATCGCGGCTGCTGCTCGCGCGCGAGTTCGCCCGAACCGCCAACCTCCTCGTGCTCGACGAACCGACCAACGATCTCGACCTCGAAACGCTCGACCTTCTCCAGGAAGTCATCGCCGATTTCGACGGGACCGTGATCATCGTCAGCCACGATCGCGATTTTCTCGACAAGACGGTCACGCTCACGCTCGGGCTCGATGGATCGGGCGCAGTCGATGTGATCGCTGGCGGCTATGCCGACTGGGAGGCGAAACGGCGCAAGCCGGTAGCCCGCAAGGCGCGCGGGTCTCGCACGGCGAGCACCGAGGCCTCCCCGTTCCCGTCCCCGCCCCCTCCACGTTCGGACAAACTGTCTTACAAGGAGCAGCGCGATTACGAATTGCTCCCGCAGCGGATCGAACGGCTCGAGACAGCGATTGCCAAGGGCGAAGCCATTCTCGCCGATCCCGACCTGTATGCCGCCGACCCCGATCGCTTCGCCACCATAAGCAAGGGCATCGCGAACGCGCGTGCCGAGAAAGAGGCTGCCGAAGAACGATGGCTGCAGATCGCCGAGCGTGTCGAGGAATGAGCGTGAGGGCTGGCCCCTCGCCCGCCAGTTCCGACGCCGAGGCTCTGCGGCGCGCGATCGGCGCTTGCACGCTTTGCGCAGCGCAGCTTCCCCATGGCCCTCGCCCGATCGTCCAGTTCTCATCGCAAAGCCGCATCCTGATCATCGGGCAAGCCCCGGGGAGCAAGGTTCACGCCAGCGGCATCGGGTGGGACGATGACAGCGGCGACCGGCTGCGCGCGTGGCTCGGCATCGGCAAGGATGTGTTCTACGATCGCGAACAAATCGCGCAGATGCCGATGGGGTTCTGCTATCCCGGCAAGGCCAGCGGCGGTGACGCTCCCCCGCGCAAGGAATGCGCGCCGCATTGGCACGACAAGGTCCTCGCCCATCTGCCCGAGAACCGCCTGACCTTGCTCGTCGGCATCTATGCCCAGCAGCGATATCTGCCCGAGACCCGCAAGTGGTCAATGACCGAGCGTGTGCGGCGGGGCGAAGAGTTCGCACCGTTCTTCCCGCTCCCGCATCCGGCATGGCGGGTGCGGACCTGGATGAAGAAGAACCCTTGGTTCGAGGCAGAAACCCTCCCCCGTTTGCGCGAGAAGGTGCGCCGCCATCTGCGCCGATGAGCCGCCGGAACCCGTGTGGGGATGGAACACATGGAACACTGTCCAGGGGCAAAAAACTGGCTCACACGATCCGGTAGAAATCAGCGACCCGGTCGAGCGCGAGCCGCAGCACCAGCTTGCCGCTTCGCGCCGGCCAGCCGAGCGACTTCTCGGTTTCCGGCAGGCCTTCGCCCGCACACACCACCCGCCACAAGATCTCGTCGAGCCCCTTGCCCGCCGCCCCGATCGCCGCGTCGAAACGCGCCTTGGCCGCGATCTGGCGCTCGCTCGGCGTCAACCCCGCATCGGCGGATGAACGGTATCCGGTCTTCACCCGCACCGGCTCCCAGCGCATGGTCACACTTGCGGAGAGTTGCGCGCGTTCGTAATCGTTGCGCAGTTTTTCGCCCGCATCGAACAATCGATCGTCGAGATGACCGCGCGCATGCAGCCAGGCAATCGGCGATTCGGCGATATTGACTGTCACGCTGCGCCGCTTTGCCCGCGCGCCGCCCTTCCGCAGCGGCCCTTCCGCCGACAGTTCGCGTTCGACCAGTTTGCGCATTCCGGCTTCCCCCTTTTACCACTTTGGTTAGCGGGGGCTTGCATTGTTGCCACACTTGTAGGAAACCGAAAAACGCAGTTCGTGCCACGCCATGGCACCGGATCGGAGAGAGCGCGCATGATCAACCGCATTCGGGAAATCCGCAAGGCCAAGGGCCTGACCCTGGCGCAACTGGCCGAGGCTTGCAGTCCGCCAACGACCGCACAGACGATCGGGCGGCTCGAAACCGGCATGCGCAACCTCTCGACAAAGTGGATGGACCGGATCGCGGCGGCCCTCGGGGTCGACCCGCAGGTGCTCGTCCGCTCGGAGACCGCGGCGCGCGCGCAGGTGATCGCGGAACTCGGCGCCAGCGAACCCGAGGCACTGGCCAAGCCGCGCGAGGCGATCCTACCAACCGAGATCGCGGCCGCGCACGGGGACGAGCCGATGCTGGTCCTCGAAGTGACTGCCGCGCTCGGGGAATACCGGCCGGGCGATACCCTGTGGATGCGCCGGATCGATCCCGACGATGCCGGCACCGCCATGAACCGCGATTGCCTCGTCCCGCGCCCCGGCGGACGGTATGCCTTTGGCCGCCTGATCGATCGCAAGGGGTCGCTGGTCGGCATCCTTCCCAGCCAGGCGGGTATGAAACAGCAGGTGATCGACAATCCGCCCTGGATCGCGGTTGCGACCATGCTGGTGCGGCCGCTGTGAGGCGCGAGGGGCCGCAAACCCGCCTTAACTCCCGTGCTATTATGCCAGTGCCAATGCCCAGTCACCGCGACCCGGTCGCGCCAGAGCCTGCCCGATGAAACATGTCCTCTCGCTCACCACGCTTTATCCCAACGCGGTCAATCCGCGGTTCGGGGCTTTTGTCGCAAGCTCGCTCGAGGCGCTGGCCCGGCGCGGGCGCGAACACGGTGACTGGCAGGTCAGCGTGGTCAATCCGATCGGATTGCCGCCGATAGCGATCGGCCGCTACCGCGCGCTATCGCAGCTTGACGCATTCAGCGAGGAGAACGGGGTGAGCGTCCACCGGCCGCGTTTCACCCTCATCCCGGCAGTCGGCGCGCGGCGCAATGCACACGCCATAGCGCGCGCCGCGATGCCGCTGGTGGAAAAGATCCATGCCGAAGACCCGATCGATGTCATCGATGCGCAATTCTTCTTCCCCGACGGCCCTGCCGCCGCCTGGGTCGCACGCGAACTGGGAGTGAAACTCTCGCTCAAGGCGCGCGGCAGCGACATCACCTATTGGGGCGGTTTCGACTGGGCGCGCGAACAGATGCTGGAGGCGGCCGAATGTGCGGACGGGATCCTCGCCGTCAGCGAGGCGCTGCGCGAAGAAATGGTCGATATCGGTATGCCGCGCGACAAGATCGCCGTGCATTACACCGGCCTCGACCGCGACCGTTTTCGCCCGCTCGAACACACCCGCCTGCGTGCGCAGCTGGGCGAGGCGCTTGGCTTCGTCATTCCCGACAACGCGCCGCTCTTGTCCTGTGTCGGAGCGCTGATCGAACGCAAGGGCCAGGATATCGCGATCGCCGCGCTTGCCGAAGTCGAGGGCGCGCGTTTGATCCTGGTTGGAAAGGGCGATGACCGGGCCCATCTCGCCGAGCTGGCGCGCGACCTCGGCCTTGCCGACCGCGTCCATTTCGCCGGGTCGCTCGATCACGACCTGTTGCCGCTAGTGCTGTCGGCATCGGACGTGATGGTGCTTCCGACCGTGAACGAGGGGCTTGCCAATGCCTGGGTCGAAGCGCTCGCCTGCGGAACCCCGGTCGTGACCTGCGATGTCGGCGGCGCGCGTGAGCTTATCCGGTCGGACACCGCCGGAAGGCTGGTCGATCGCACGCCCGAGGCGGTGGCGGCCGGTATCAACGAAGTGCTCAACAATCCGCCGCTGCGCCGCAATGTTGCCGCCTGCGCCGAACGGTTCAGCTGGGCCACAAACGCCGCCGAGCTTGCCGCGCATTACGACCGGCTGGTTGCCCGGCGCTGACACAGCACCGGGCGCGAAAGCGCGTCAGGCTTCGCCCAGCACCTTCTTTTCCTGGCGATCCGCCTCGGTTTCCTGCGGCACGAAGCTGTTCGAGGTGACGCCCATCCAGATCAGCAGCGGCGAGGCGAGATAGACGCTCGAATAGGTGCCGATGAACAGGCCCGCCGTGATCGCCGCGACGAGGCCGAACAGGCTCGCCGGACCGAACAGCAGAAGCGGCACGAGCGCGACCAGCAGGGTGAGCGAGGTCATCACCGTGCGCGCAAGCGTTTCGTTGACCGACAGGTCGAGCAATTCGGGCAGCGGCATCTTGCGGAACTTCTTCAGGTTCTCGCGGATGCGGTCATAGACGACGATGGTGTCGTTGAGCGAATAGCCGATGATCGCGAGGATCGCGGCGATGATCTGGAGCGAGAATTCGAGCTGGAACAGCGCGAACATGCCCAGCGTCACCGAGACATCGTGGAACAGCGCGAACAGCGCGCCGACCCCGAACTGCCATTCGAACCGGATCCAGATATACAGCGCCACCATCAGCATGGCGGCGAGCAAGGCGAGGCCCGCATCGCGGCTGAATTCCTCGGCGACCTTGCCCGAGACGGTCTCGTTGCCATCGGTCCGGACATCGGGATAGGCGCTCTCGATCTCGGCGATCACCTGGTTGCCGATCTCGGTCGCGAGGCCGGGTGTGGATTCGACATCGTCCGGCAGCGGCACTCGGATCGAGACCACGTTGGGCGCGCCGAATTCCTGCACCACCGGGGTGCCGTATCCGAGCCCTGCGACCGTTTCGCGCAATTCGCCGACCGGGGCGGCGTTCTCTTCCTCGAAGGTGAGGCGGATTTCCTGCCCGCCGGCAAAGTCGATGCCGAGGTTCAGACCATTGACCGCCACGACGCCCCAGCTGCCGATGATCAGCACGAGGCTGAGCACGAAGAACGGCACGCGCAGCTTGAGGAACTTGATGTTGGTGTCCGCGGGGACAAGCTTGAGAAGTTTCATTTCCTGTCTCCTCCGGATCAGATGGTGAGGTCTTTGGGACGCTTGGCAGCGAGATAGCCCGACACCCACATCTTGGTGAGAGCGAGCGCGGTGAAGACCGAGGTGACGAGCCCGATCACCAGAACCACCGCAAAGCCGCGGATCGGGCCGGAGCCGAACCAGAACAACAGGGCGCCGGCGATGAAATTGGTGATGTTCGCGTCATAGATCGCGCGACTGGCTTCCTTGTAACCGGTCTCGACCGCGGTCACGACCTTGCGCCCGCGCTTGCGTTCCTCGCGGATACGCTCGTTGATGAGCACGTTGGCATCGACCGCTGCGCCGACCGTCAGGACGAAACCGGCGATCCCGGGAAGGGTCAGGGTGAAATTGCCGATCGCCATGATGCCGAGCAGGATCAGCACGTTGAACACCAGCGCGCCGGTCGCATAGATGCCGAAGCGGCCATAGGTCGCGATCATCAGCACGATAACCGCAATCGACCCGATCATCATCGCGATCAGGCCCGAACGGATCGACTGCTCGCCCAGTTCGGCCGAAACGGTGCGCTCCTCGATGACGGTCAGCGGCACCGGCAGCGCGCCGGATTGCAGCGAGATCGCGAGCTGGTTGGCGCTTTCGGCAGTGAAATTGCCCGAAATTTGCGCGCTGCCTCCCAAGATCGGCTCGTTAAAGACGGGCGCGGATATCACTTCGCCATCGAGGATGATCGCAAAG